>JBOHKH010000001.1:0-364905 GCA_050728995.1 Rhizomicrobium sp.
ACCTACCGGCGCTCGGCTACCGCGTTACCGAACATCAGGCGACCGACCACGCCACCCACATCGTCCTCAGCCGATAGCTTCGTGACGGTCTTTTTTGGAACGGCACGACGACGATCCATTCGCGGCCGTCAAGGAAAAATCGACCGATTGATACCGATAGTCGCTGAAACCGAGCAAATTCCGAATCGTCGAAATTGCCCTTCTAAATCAAGAGCGCGAAATTCTGACGGATCGGGCAGACGGTGCTCGACAGTGCGACGAAAGAATTTTCCTCGCTAGGTCAATGCGTTACCATGGCTCAAAACAATCGAGTGGGAGTGAGGGGTCGCCGCTGATAAATTCACCTTTTAATTCAATGACTTGTCAGACATTGAGGATGATCGGAGAATATCGTCAGCGTCACTGCGTGTTCCGATAACCAATTGAACGATCGCGATAATTAGTATGACGTGAGCGGCTTCGGACATTCTGTAGCCGGATAGGCTGACGGTCTTTTTGACGGTCTTTTTTGAATCGCACGCCAGCTGAAATCAAAAGACCGTCAGATAGAGCGCATAGCGCTGACGGTCTTTTTTCCGACCGGCAAGTTCTAGAAAATGTACTGGAAGAGGTAAATTTTAGCCTGTTCGGCGCGGTTTTTACGACGAAGAGGACTGATCGCTGTGCCCGGTCCGGGAACGAGTCGTGCTGGGGCTCCGCTCTTGGAAATGGCCGGGCATTGGCCGTACATTGGCGGAAGGACAATCGCCGTGGCAAATGTAGCCTCGAAATCGGCCCGCGGCCGTACCCGCGCGCAGCGTCTTGAGACGCGCGCGCTGCCCTTCTACGCTTACACCCTGATGCACAGCTTCGCGGCGAATACGGAGGGAGCAGGTCCACAGGCCGCTCTCTTGCAACACGGTCGCTATCTTTACGGTCTGTGCATCAACGGCGGCAATCCCGACCACTCCTCCGTCACCGAAGCGCAACAAATTGCGTCGAGGTGTTTTCCATGCCGCCGTGCGAGGTTTTCCAATTGAGGCAGTCCTTGTAGGCGCCATCATGCACGACCTGCTGAATGTCGGTGTGATATCCGCCAGCTGCAGCGTCATTGGCGCGCAATTCGGCAACAGACGAACATTGCGCGACCATGTCCTGGGACGTGGAGGATGAAGTGGAACTCACGGCTTCCAGTGGTTTCTGCATTGCCAGCCGCGCATCCGCCGGATCGTCATCGAAATCAGAATCGGGTGCGGAGTGATTTGCCTCGGCTGCAAGGTGTCTCTGATAGAGAAGGCGCGTCGTCGCATAGGGATCGTTCGCGGTTTTTTCGATCTCGTCGACCATGGCGACACCTCGGGCACGCTTGTCCACAAAGGTCGCACTCGCGCGGCCTACGCTGACAACCATGCTGGCGCCGTAGGTAACGTACGTGAGTGGGTCGAATGCCGCGTCGACGATCTTGCCTCCGAGCTCGCGCGGAACGCTTGGACCGATCACAGGCAAATAGAGATAAGGGCCTTCGCCTACGCCATAGTCCGCCATCGTGTCTGCAAAGCCCGTTTGGTGTTCGGGGATGCCAATTTTCCTGGCGACATCGAGTATGCCGCCGATACCGACGGTGGAATTGACCGCAAAGCGCCCTAGCGTCTCGCCGCTTCGCACGATCTCACCCTGCAGCAGATCGTTGCCGAACGTCACGGGCAGGTCGATGTTGACGAGAAAGTTGTGAATGCCGTCGCGCGCCGGCTCGGGAATCGCGTGATTATAGAACACCGCAACTGGCCTGATGACGTTTTTGTAAAGGACCTGATGTGACGCATAGAACGATCGGTTGGTGGATTCGTAGGGATCGTTCAAGCCACTTGACGAAGCAGGATCAGCGACAAGACCCGCAAAGACCCACCCAATCGCGACAGACGCAATTCTCGGCATCATTCGCACAGGGTCACCCTCCGCTCTCTTTCGCCAAGAGGCGCCCGACAGGTTGCGCCGTCAAGTTGCACGATGCAAACTGCAACATTGCTTTTTTGTATACTGCAGTGTTTGCGAGTACTCTAAAATGGCTCCCGCTCTCAATAGGGGGCAGATAAAGCCCCGCCTCGAACCGGTCGGTCACGCCGTAGGCCCATTCGGGAACGCCGTTCAGAGTCTGGTTGGGCACGATTCCGCCGGGGAAATTCAGCAGGCTGCGATCACTCGGCGTGTAATTGTCGTGCAAGGTGAGATTGAATACGCCCGGCGCAATCTCGGCATCGTAAACCTGTATTTCGTCGGTCCGCGCCAGACACGGCGCACAGCCGAAAGCGACAGGAGCGAACAGCGCCGCGAAACGATGCCTGCGCAGCCGCGCTAGAGCTTCGGTTCGGCGGGAGGTCCGCTCGCTCTTGTCCATGGCACCATCCGGGCCAGGACATCGTCCTTGCGGCCGCGATGATAGAAAGCGCCTGCAATGTGAATCGGCACCAGCGCGAGCGCCGACAGCGCCAGATAGAGGTGCGCAACATTGAAGCCGTGATGAAGGGATATTTTTTCGGGCCGTGCGAGATGGGCGAAGAACGGCAGATTCGGCCAGTGCAGGAGGCCGAAAAAGTTCGTCGGAGCGCCCGATCGTTCGGCCGACACCATCGCCCATCCGGTCAGCGGAATGACCAGGATGAAGATGTAAAGAAAAAAATGCGACAGGTGCGCGAGCCGTTTGGTTGTGGGAGACATCGTCTGCGGCAAAGGCGGCGCCGGGTTGACGATGCGCCAGGCGACTCTCAGCAGGCTCAACATCAGTACCGTCAGTCCGACGGACTTGTGAAACTGAAGAACCGCACCGTGCATGGGATCGCGGTCGGCCATGATCTCGGCCATATAGAGCCCAAGCGCGATATTGGTGAGAAGGAGGGCGGCGATCAGCCAGTGCAGCGTCATCGCTACAGTGCCATAGCGGGATGGGGTGTTTGTCAGGACCATTTCTGACTCCGGCGATCCAATCCATAAACCTGTTGCGGAAGGAGGGCTGCTCTGTGGCTACTCGATCATGTATCCGGAACCGCGAATCGTCCGGATGAGGTCCGGCCGCCCGTCCTGGGACAATTTGGAGCGCAGCCGGCTCATATTGGTCTCCACAACGTTCGTCTTGGGATCAAAATTGAACTCCCAGATCGCCTCGAGCAGCATTGTCCGTGTAACGACCTGCCCGCGATGGCGCGCCAGGAACTCGAGAATCTTGAATTCGCGGGATTGCAGGTCGATTGCGATTCCGTTGCGCTTGACAGACCGCTTCAGCAGATCGATCTCGAGATCGGAAATTTTCATTTCCGTCTGGTTCGTCGACAGCGGGGGCCGCCTCGTCAGCGCGTTGATGCGCGCCATCAACTCGGAAAAGGCGAAGGGCTTTATCAGGTAGTCGTCGGCGCCGGCGTTCAGTCCCTCCACCCGATCATCGATCCCGCCGAGCGCGGTCAGGAACAATACCGGGGTCTTCACGGCCATGCTTCGAAGCATCTTGACGAGCGCGAGTCCGTCGATTCCCGGCATCATCCGGTCGAGGACGATGGCGTCGTAGCTCTCGCTGGTGGCCAGAAAGGCCCCATCGCGCCCGGTGGGCGCCAGATCGACGGCATGGCCATGTTCGCTCAATCCGCGAACAATATAAGTGGCCGTGTCCCGATCGTCTTCGACAACGAGAAGCTTCATGACACCCACGATGCGAATGCCGTCCGAGCCGGGCCGGCCATTACGGGACACGACCGGGCGGCGGACCACGCAGGCCCCCGATCGTGAATATAGCGAATTTATCGATTGGCTGCCCCTGGCGCAGTCGAACAACCACGCCGAGCAATGCCGCCGTCGAGAAATGCGCCAGAACGGCCGGCAAATCCCGCCGGGGATGCCGGGTCACGTACAGGAGGTTCCCGCCGAATGCATCGCGCGTTGCGCGGGGCGATGAGAGAAACCGGTTTGCGTCCGCAATCTGGATGATGGGGAGCCGTGGGCGTTCGTAAAACCTCAGCCACGAGGTGGTCGGGTAGTTCGTCGTGACAATGGCGCGCGCGCGCGTCTTTTCCGCATAATCTGCAATTCTCCTGGCCACCGGCTGGAACCCGACAGCGGTCATGCGCGCGATCGGATCGCTGCGTCCCATGGGAAAGACGCCAAAGAAGGCCTGCGCGTAAGCGACGGCGAGGATCACGCCGCAAAGCGGAATTGCGGATATCCGGACCAGCCGCGCGGTCCGCGACGGCGCAGCGGCGTGCGGGATTTCCCGGAAGCTTTTGGCCGCCAATATCGCAAGCGCCGGATAGACGAAGGAGGGCCAGTTTCCCTGGACGCGGTCGTGGAGGGAATGCAGGAGGAAAAAACCCAGTGGCAGCCACACAACCAGGCTTACGAGGCCCATGCATGGGTGCGCGTCGCGGTGCCTCAGGATGCGACAGGAACTCATGCCGGCGAGGAGTATGACACCGGGTGAGGCGAGCGCCATCTGACTACCCAGGAATTCCAGGAGATAGCGTGCGCCCGGATGATCGATAAGCACGCGGCCGGCCTGGAACCGAAACGAAATGAATCCGTGCAGCGCGTTCCAGTAGAGCGTTGGCGCAAACAGCGCGAGCGCAACCGCCGCGCCGGCGAAGGGCCAGATCGTCTTCAGCCACGCTCTGCCCGGGTGCGCCTGTCGCCGGAAGGCACCGGCCACGAGCGACACGGCGACGGCGGCACACAGGAAAATGCCCGTATATTTTGCCGCAATAGCCACACCTGCGGCGGCGCCTACCGCGAACCACCAGCGCCCGTTCTGCGTGCGCTCCAGTTCGGCGATCGCCCACACGAGCATTGCAGCGGCCGCGACGAGCAGCGAATCGGGTGTCGCGGCCAGTCCCTCTGCCGCGACCATGAGCGTCGCATTGAAAAGCAGGCTCGCAATGGCGCCGGCGGATCCATCCGAAAGGATGATTGCGGCGCTCCGCCAAACCGCCCAGCTCGCGAGCACGGACGCGAGCAGGGGAATTGCCCGCACCCCGAATTCGGTGTCGCCGAACAGAAATGTTCCGGCGCGGATCGCCACGGCGATCGCAGCCGGATGCTCCAGATATCCAGCCGCCAGGTGCTTCGACCACAGCCAATAATAGGCTTCGTCGAAAGACAGCGGCAGCACGGCTGCGAGGACAATGCGCAGACAAATGAGGACGGCGATTGCCAGGAATGCGAGATCCCTGGTAGATCCGGCGCGCCTTGCCAGGATTCGCAGCGCACCGCGCCGTGCGGAAATCTCCCTGCCGACCGCGGGCTTGAACGCGACCGTCCCCGACCGTTCGCCAGCAAACGGGCCGGACCAGGTGTCGGCCAGGATGTTGTCACCGCGCAGCTGCAAATACCGAACCCTCCGCTCTCCAAACCGGCGCGGTCGGGACAGCAACTCACGCCCACTCGGCAAGTATGGTCATTGCCGCATTGCAGAAATGCTTCGCCAACATTGGAAAATTGTATACTTGGCGTTCTTGCAAAGCGCTGCAAGCGCAAGGATGCTCGCTCGTTCCGCCGGGGGCCGGAGCGAGGTCGGGAAGCCTAATCCCATGCGCAACTCGCGACTGTTCAGCTCGCGAATATTCCGAACGGCGAGTTTCAAACTCGCTGCGGCGTACGTTCTCATGTTCAGCGCTTCGGTCGCCGTTTTGGCGGCGGTGGTCTATTTTACGGCGACCGCGACGCTCGATCATCAGGAGCGCACGCGTCTGCAGGTCGAGGCGGAGGCTCTTAAAACCGAATACAACCATGTGGGCCTTCGCAAGACACTGGACGAAATCCGCGCGCGGACGCGTGCCCGTCTTGCCGGCGGTCTGGACTACGCATTGATAACGGGAGACGGCGCGCGAATTTACGGCGATATGCCGCCGATCAAATTGCAGAACGGATGGACGCGGGTGAAGGGACCGCCGGACGGCGACGAGCCGCCCGGCCAGCGGGAACGTCTGCTCGTGTATTCGACGCAGTTGAAATCCGGGTTGTGGCTCCAGGTTGGCGACGATGTCGGGCGGGAGAAGGTATTTGGACGGGTCATTATGGCCACGTTCGCGTGGTTTCTTGTGTTTGTCGTCACTCTGGCAATTGCCGGTGGAATCGTCATCAGCGTGAGCGTGCTTGGACGGATCGATGCAATCACCCGGACCGCCGAAGCCATTATCGAAGGCGATCTCGACCGGCGCGTTCCCCTGCGCGGCGTGTCGGACGATATCGATCGGCTTGCCTCGACCCTGAACAGAATGCTGGACCGGATTTCTCTGCTGCTCCGGGTCCTGCGTCAGGTCTCGCGTCACATCGCGCACGATTTGCGCACGCCGCTGGGCCGATTGCGGCAAGGCCTCGAGGACGCGCGAACAAAGGCCGTCTGCGCGCTGGACTTTGAACAGGCGATAGAAAAGGCGGTTCGGGAAACCGATGAAATCCTTGCCACATTCGCGGGCCTCTTGCGCATTTCGCAAATCGAGTCCGGCACGCGCCGTGCGGGATTTCAACCCGTCGACCTGAGTACGCTCGCGCTTCAAATTGCCGATAGTTACGCGCCGGTTGCCGAAGACGCCGGAAAGCATCTCAAGCTGTCGATCATGCCAGACGTGAGCGTGACGGGAGATCGCGAGCTCCTGACTCAATTGCTGGTCAATCTGGTTGAAAACGCCGTTCGACACACCCGGGAAGGTTCACAAATCGTCGTGGAAATTCTCGGCGGACGGAGGCCGGCACTGATCGTTTCCGACAATGGGCCCGGCATGCCCGAAGAAGAACGTCAGCGAATCGAATCGCGGTCATATCGCGCAGATGGCGTAGCGGCGCGCGAGGGAAACGGGCTTGGCCTGATTCTTGTGGCCGCAGTCGCGGATTTGCATCATGCCGAACTGAAATTCGCCGACTGCCGGCCAGGCGTGGCCGTTTGCATACTTTTCACGCCAGCTATGTCACCCGAGTCGACCGGCGACGATCTTGCGTCGAGAGGGAAACGGCGGGTTCGCTTTCCGCGTTGGCGCGGTCTCGCCTCCGGGGCGCTGCCGCGCCGCTCGCCGTGGCCGCGTAGATCACCGGACGCTTACTAGCTTGCGGCATTCGGGCGGATTTCGCGCGATCGGAATGTGGGCTAACACTAAACCGCCCACCCGGCGCGGGAGGTTCCGGCCCGCGGTCGGGGACGATGTTTGGGAGGCAATTCAATGATCTCTCCGATGGCCGCCGCGACCCTTTTCGCCGCCGCGCTCGCGTCCGCCGCGGCGCCATCACCTAAAGGTCCTGCTCCGGCGCCGCTCCCGCCGCCGATCCCGGCACCGCAGGATCGCCCGTATGCCGGCACCATCCATCTGGCGGTCGATGCGACGGACACCACCCACGCGCTATTTCGCGTTCACGAGACCATTCCCGCCCGACCCGGCCCGCTGGTGCTGCTTTTCCCCAAATGGATCCCCGGCAACCACGGCCCGACGGGGCCGATCGACAAATTGGCCGGCCTGACGATTCGCGCCGCGGGCAAACCGCTCGCGTGGCGGCGCGACACGGTCGATGTTTATGCGTTCCACGTAACCGTACCGGCCGCCACGACCGCGCTCGATTGCGACTTTCAGTTCCTGTCGCCGGTCGAAACGCGGGAAGGGCGCGTGGTGATGACGCCCGAAATGCTGGACCTGGAATGGAACGCGGTGGCGCTCTATCCCGCGGGTTATTTCAGCCGCGACATCACGGTTCAGCCGAGTATCAAACTGCCCGCGGGCTGGAAATTCGGCACCGCGCTCGAGACGGCGTCCGCCTCGGGCGGCGTAACGAGTTTCAGACCGGTGCCGTTCAATACGCTGGTCGACTCGCCGATGTTCGCCGGCCGATATTTCGAACGGGTCGATCTCGACCCCGGCGCGCGTACGCCCGTGCATATGGACATCGTCGCCGACAGGCCCGACGAACTCGTCATCACGCCCGCAGAGCTTCAGGTCCACCGCAATCTCGTGCAGCAGGCGTACCGCGCGTTCGGCTCGCACCACTACGATCATTACGATTTCCTCGTGGGCCTCAGCAAAGTGATGGGCGGCACCGGGCTCGAACATCACCGCTCGAGCGAGGACGCGACGACTGCCGACTACTTCCGACACTGGGACAAGACGATCGCCTCGCGCGATCTTCTGAGCCACGAATACACCCATTCCTGGAACGGCAAGTTCCGCCGGCCGGCCGATCTGTGGGCGGCGAATTTCAACGTGCCCGAGCGCGACAGCCTGCTCTGGGTCTATGAGGGCCAGACGCAGTATTGGGGCACCGTGCTCGCCGCCCGCTCGGGCCTGTGGACGAAAGAGCAGGCGCTCGATGCGCTGGCCTCCGACGCTGCGACGTTCGCCAACAGGCCGGGCCGCGAATGGCGCCCGCTGCAGGATACGACCAACGATCCCGTCACCACCATGCGCCGGCCCATTCCCTGGCGCAGCTGGCAGCGAAGCGAAGATTACTATGGCGAAGGCGAGCTTATCTGGCTCGATGCCGATACGCTGATCCGGCAAAAGACCGGCGGCAAAAAATCGCTCGACGATTTCGCGCACGCCTTCTTCGGAATCGACGACGGCAGCTATGTCACGGTGACCTACACGTTCGACGACATCGTGCACGCGCTGAACGCCGTGCTGCCTTACGACTGGGCGGGATTCCTGCGCACGCGCCTCGACAGCGTGAACAGGCCGGCGCCTTTGGACGGGCTGACGCGCGGCGGCTACCGGCTCGTGTACACCGACAAGCCGTCGGACTTCACGAAATCCAACGAGTACGTTCGCAAGATCGTCGATCTCATTTATTCGCTGGGAATAATTATCGACAAGAAGGAGGGGGCGGTTTCGGACGTCCTCTGGGGCGGCCCTGCCTTTCGGGCCGGGATGGTTGTGGGATGCAAGATCGTGGCCGTGAACGGCACCGCGTACAGTTCCGACGAACTGAAGGACGCGATCGCCGCCGCGAAATCCGACAAGGCGCCGATCAAGCTGCTCGTCAAGCGCGGCGGCCGCTACGACACGGTTTCGGTGAATTGGCACGGCGGCCTGCGCTATCCCCATCTGGAACGCGTTGCGGGCGCGCCGGCGCTGCTCGACGCGCTGCTCAGCCCGCGGAAATAGGGAACCCGGCGCTCCGCCGAAGTTTGCGGCAGCCCGCCGCCAATGATAACGTGACGGCGCACAGATGGGGGTGATCGTCATGAACAAATACCTGGCGATGAGCGCCGCGGCTCTTCTCGGAAGCACACTTCCGGCCGCGGCCGGTCAGCTGTCGCAGGCCCACAGGATTCATTTTGCGACGAGCAACGGCGGTTCCTATTGCGACGGGATGCTCTTCTATAAGAGCCCCTACGCGGGAGCCAATATTGCCCTTGGCTCGCACCTCTATTCCGGTTGCGGCTCGACGAATGCGCCGGTAGCCGGGAAGATGCACGCGTCGAAGGTGGTGTTGGTGGAAAACTGGCAGGGCGAACCACCGGTGCTCCTGTACGACATTTCCAAGCCGATCAGGAACGGTGGCACGTGGAGTTCGTGGGCCTGCTACAGCGGCACGAGCTGTTCCGAACTGAACAGTGGCACCTACAAGCTCGGTTATACGGCGCAGCGCGTCGGCCGAGCTTCAACCACGGCGCGGCTCTCCGAGATCATCGCGGCGCGAAAGGCTGCAGCCCAATAAAGCGTGCACGCTCGCGCCTGGGCAGTGTCGCGCGGATCGAGGCGCAGCTCCAGCGCACAAATGTGGAGCGGGATAAACCAGTTCGGCATTTCGTTTTGCCGCGTGCGCTTCGCCTGGGTTGGCCGCACGCGGGAGGGCCAGGACTGCGAGCCATCTGGTATCTGTTTTTGTCGATGCGCGACCCGAACCCACCCTTCGACGGACTCGGGGCGAGGCGCTGTTTTTTCGCCCTCATGCCCGGCCTGTCGAGGCACACGGACGCAGCAGCCTGTAACACTTAATCTCGATTCAGGTACTGCGTGGTCGCAAAGTTGCCGTTTGTTCCGGTTGATCAACGTACCGGACTGGTTTACAAGGGGCGGCGCGTGCTGGTCGCCGTGCGGAAGCCGGACCGGTGATCAAACGGGCACTGTTCTCCCTGCTTCAGGGAGAAAAGCAGGGAGGAAATTTCGCGCTTGATATTATGGGAAGTCCGTCGAGCCGAAGCCGCCTTCGCCGCGCGAGGTCGCTGGCAGGTCGCCGGTTTCGACCAGGATCGCGCGCGTGACGGGTGCGATCACGAGCTGCGCGATCTTCATGCCGCGCGAGATACGAAACGTCTCCGCTCCCAGATTGACGAGAATCGCTTTCACTTCGCCGCGATAGTCGCTGTCGATGGTGCCGGGACTGTTGAGCACGCTGACGCCGTGGCGGAGCGCGAGGCCCGAGCGCGGCCGCACCTGCGCTTCGTATCCGTCGGGCAGCGCCAGCGCGATGCCGCAGGGCACGGCCGCGCGCGCGCCGGGCTCGAGCGCGATTTCCGTGTCGACCGCAGCGACGAGATCGAGACCTGCCGCGCCGGAAGTCGCGTAGGCGGGCAGGGCGAGATCGCGCGCGTGGGCCAGGCGCAGGACCGGGACGTTCATGCCGCGGTGTGCGCGAGCGTTTCGGCGATGCGCGCGACCAGGCGGCGCGCGACGTCGCGCTTGTCCATCTGCGGCCAGTCCTCGACGCCAGATGCGGTGACGAGGTGGACGCGGTTTTGCACCCCGCCCATGTTGCCGGTTTCGGGGCGCACGTCGTTTGCAACAATCCAGTCGCAGCCTTTGCGCTGCCGCTTCTCCTGCGCGAATGCGACGACGTTCTCGGTCTCCGCGGCGAAACCGATGACGAGCGCCGGCCGCGTATTCGCACGGGCAAGCGCGGCCAGGATGTCGGGGTTGGGGACGAGCCGGACAGTCGGCACCGACTCGTCGGCGCGTTTTTTGAACTTACGCGCGGAAGCTTCTTCCGGCCGCCAGTCGGCGACGGCCGCGGCGCAAACGGCGACATTCACGGGAAGCGCTTGCTCGCAGGCCGCGAGCATTTCGCGGGCCGTTTCGACTCGCACAAACTTCACGCGCGCCGGGGGAGACAGCGCGACCGGCCCCGACACCAGCGTCGTTTCGGCGCCGGAGTTAGCCAGCGCCTCGGCAATCGCATAGCCTTGCCGCCCCGAAGAATGGTTGGAGAAATACCGCACCGGATCGAGCGGCTCGCGCGTTGGTCCGGCCGTCACCAGCGCCTTGCGACCGGCGAGCGTGCGGTTTTCGTGAAGCAGGCGCGCCACCGCAGAGACGATCTCATCGGGCTCCGCCATGCGTCCCGGGCCGACTTCGCCGCAGGCCATGTCGCCCTCCGCCGGTCCCGTGAAAGCCACGCCGTCCGCGATCAGGCGGGCGAGGTTGCGTTGCGTTGCCGGGTGGTTCCACATCCGTACGTTCATCGCGGGCGCCATCAGCACGGGCTTGTCGGTGGCGAGAAGTGCGGTCGAAGCGAGATCGTTCGCATGGCCCTGCGCGAACTTCGCCATCAGGTCGGCGGTGGCGGGTGCCACGACGAGAAGATCGGCGGAACGCGAGAGCTGAATGTGTCCCATCTCCGCTTCGTCGGTCAGATCGAACAGATTCAGGTACGTCTTCTCGCCCGAAAGTGCCGACACCGAAAGCGGCGTGACGAACTCCGCGCCCGCATGGGTGAGGATCGCGGCCACGCGCACGCCCCGCTCGCGCAACCGGCGGATCAGCTCGAGCGATTTGTAGGCCGCGATGCCGCCGCCGATGATCAGAAGGACCGATCTGCCCTGCATTCCGTTTACCCTCGGGTAGCCGGCCAGCATATCCGAAATCGCCGCCGGCGCGTACTCTCGTGCCTCCCGCAAGAACCGAAGGAAAAAGCCCATGCTGCCGCGCCGGAAACTTGGAACCGAGGGTCTCGAAGTCTCCGCGCTGGGACTGGGCTGCATGGGAATGAGCCAGTCCTACGGCGAGGCCGACGAAAGGGAGTCGCTCGCGACGCTCGACCGCGCGCTCGAACTCGGCGTCGATTTTTTCGACACGGCGGAAGTCTATGGCCCTTTTGCGAACGAAGAGCTTGTGGGCCGGGCGCTCGAAGGACGACGCGAGCGCGTGATCCTGGCCACCAAGTTCGGCTTCGACATCAAGGACGGCCAGACGGTCGGAATGAACAGCCGGCCGGAGCATATCCGCTCTGTCGTGGAGGCTTCGTTGCGACGCCTGAGAACGGATCGCATCGACCTCCTTTATCAGCACCGCGTCGATCCTGCGGTGCCGATCGAGGATGTCGCCTCGACCGTTGCGGGCCTGGTACGCGAGGGGAAGGTTCGTTTCTTCGGACTGTCGGAGGCCGGAGCGGCCAACATCCGCCGCGCCCATGCGGTCCACAAGGTGAGTGCGCTGCAAAGCGAATATTCGCTGTGGGAGCGCAATCTCGAAGCGGACATCATTCCGCTTTTGCGCGAACTGGGCATCGGGCTCGTGCCGTTCAGCCCGCTGGGCCGCGGTTTTCTCGCCGGCGCGGTCAAGCCTGCGGAGGAATATCCCGAAAGCGATTACCGCCGCCGCGATCCCAGATTCCAGCGCGGCAATTTCGAGGCCAACATGGCCGCCGCGCGAACCGTGCGCGAGATTGCGGCGCAAAAGCGCGCCACGCCGGCCCAGATCGCACTCGCCTGGCTGTTGCACAAGGGGCCGGACATCGTCCCGATCCCGGGCACCAAGCGGCGTCGCTACCTCGAAGAGAATGTCGCTGCCGCGGCCATCGCGCTGACATCGGACGAGATCAGGCAGCTCGACGGCGCCCTGCGACCGGAAGCCGTTTCCGGTCCGCGCTATACCCCGCAGATGATGGCGATGATCGATCGCTGAGGTTTCGACAAAATCAGCACCGCAGATTGAGCGCTTTGGGGAGCAGTTCGAAAGTGGCGGGAAGCTGGCCCGCACATTCGCCGTCGAGCTCGATCAACACCGGCCGGCGGCGCGTTTCGGCGACGGGCACGGCCATGATCCTGCGGCCGCGCAGCGCGCGAACCGGCGGATTGGTGACATCGCCCGCGTGAATCTTCTGCATGTCGGAAAAGGCGCGCACCTGCGGCTTGCCGCCCATCACGATCACCTCGAACAGTCCGTCGTCGGGAACCGCCTGCGGCGCGACACGCTGACCGCCGCCGAAGAATCGTCCGTTTGCGACCGCCACCGTCGAGATGGTGGTAATTTCGTCGTAGTCCGCGTCGATGCGCAGGCGCACGGCACGATTGCGGTAGCCGAACCGCGCGCGGGCGCTGTGAAAGGCCCGCGCCAGCCTGCGCCCGAAGAGCTTTGCCAGCCGTGCGCGCCCGATCGCACCGGCGATCGCCCCCGAAAGACCGAATGAGCCGATGTTGGCGAAGTAGCGGACGGTACTTCTTCCATCGAGCGTGAGGCAGGAGAGCCGGCCCACATCGATGCGGTGAACCGGCGCTTCCTTGAGCCGTGCGATCGCCGCTGCATAGCCGGGCGCGAGCCCGAACGAGAGGGCGAAGTCGGTATCGGTCCCGCTGCTCACAAATCCGAATACCGCGTCGGGCGCGATCGGTCCTTCGGCATCGAACAGCCCGTTCACCGCTTCGCTGATGGTGCCGTCGCCGCCCACCGCAACGATTTCGTGAGCTCCTTCGCGGAGCGCATGGCGGACGAGCGACGTCGCGTCTCCGCGGGTTTCGGTCATCGCAAGGCGCATGTGCGGATAGGCGCCGCGCAGCGCGCGTTCGATCCTTGGCCATTCGCGCGCCGTGCGCCCGCCGGCAGAACGGGGATTGACGACGACGAACCCCGTCATGTCTTGCTCCTCGCGCCGCCGAGCCTGGCCGCGACGCTTTCGACTTCGGCACGCCTGCGCGTATCGCTCCAGCCGCATTCGCCTGCCATGATCGCAGCGGATATCTCGAGCGCATTCCTGCCGGGATCGCCTTCCTGCCCGATTCCCGTCCGCCGCATGATTGTGTCTTCCAGCGTCAACGCCATCTCCTCCCGCACGGCCAGCACAATCTGCGCGCCGATATCCCCGCTCGCGGAAAGCGGCGCCGCAAGATTCGGTCGCTCGCGCAGGATGTCGAGGAGATGGAGCAGGCGCGAACCATAGAGTCGGGCGACGTGGTCGAGGTTCGCAGCTACAACGCCCAATGCTCGGGCTTCGTTCATGAAGGCGGGCACGCGGCCGGGATCCCCGCCGGGCATACCGCGCGTGGCCGTCGTCGAGGGCAACCGGCCCCGCCCCAGTTTTTGCAATGCGGCGTCCACCGTCGTTTGTGCCAGATGGCGTGCGGTGGTCCATTTGCCGCCGATGACAGAGAACAGGGCGTTCACGCTGTCGCGTTTTTCGTGGTCGATCAATTCCGCCCGGCGGCTGGTGGCGTAGGTGTTGGCGCCGTGGTCGTCGATGAGCGGCCGGATTCCGGCATAGGACTGCCGCACGGAGGCGCGGGTTAGCCCGACCGTCGGCAGATGCGCATTGATGACGCGCAGAAAACATTCGATCTCCGCCTCGGTGACGTCCAGGGCGTCGGTTTTGCCGTCGTAAGGCGTATCGGTCGTCCCCACGAGGGTGCCGCGGCGCCACGGGATGACGAAGAAATGCCCGCTTCCGGCTGCGATCGTCAGCGCGTGTTCGCGCGTGAGCGGAGGAACAAGCAGATGAATCCCCTTCGAGCGCCGCAGTCGCTGCGAGCGGTGGCCGAGCGCCTTGCTCAGAAATTCGTCGGACCACGGGCCCACGGCCGCGATGGTCAGCCGCGCGCGCACATCGAACTTTGCCCCGGACAGCGCGTCGCAGACCCCGGCGCCTTCGACGCTTCCGTGGCGCACAAGCAGCGACAGGGCGTCCAGGTGGTTCGCAACGGCGGCGCCGCTTCTTGCGGCATCGAGCACGCATTCGAGCGCAAGCCGCTCGGGCGAATACATCTGCGCGTCGAAGTAGCGGTATGCGCCGGACAGCGGCAGCGAATCGAGACACGGTTCGCATGCGCGGGCCTTTGTGGCGTCGAGCCAGCCGTGATGCGGCAGGCGCCGATCGGGATCGTCGGGCTGCCCCCGGTCGGAGGCGAGAATATCGTAAAGGGTCAGGCCGGTGCCGAGCGCCGCGCGCGCAAGCGGATGCCGGCGCGTCAGAGGCAGCAGAAACGGCAGCGGACGCACAAGATGCGGGGCGATCTGAAGCCACACGCGTCGTTCGCGGAGCGATTCGCGCACAAGACCGAGCTCGAGATTGCGCAGGTAGCGCAAGCCGCCGTGAATCAGTTTCGAATTGTGCGCGCTCGTCGCGTGGGCGAAGTCGTTGCGTTCGACGAGCGCAACCGAGAGGCCGCGCAAGGCCGCGTCGCGTGCGATCGCCGCTCCCGCGATTCCCCCGCCGATCACCAGAAGGTCGAATCTCCCGTTCGCCAGCCGGTCGAGATCGCGGCGCATGGAAATGCCCTCCGGCCGGTCTACAGTTCGAAGACCTTGCCCGGATTGAGAATGTTCCTGGGATCGAGCGCCTGTTTGAGCCGGCGCATCAGTGCGATCTCGGCGGGCGAGCGCGAAAGGGGGAGATAGCGGCGCTTCTCGAGCCCGATGCCGTGCTCCGCCGAGACCGATCCGGAGCGGCCTTCGAGCGCCCCATAGACAAGATCTTCGACGGCCTCGCGTACGCCGGCGCTTCTGTCGCCGACGCCTGCGATCACATGCAGATTGCAATCGCCCAGATGTCCGAAAACAAACAGGCGCGCGTCCCGCGGCCAGCGCGCACAGAAGCCGCTCCGCACGGCTTCCACATAATTTTCCATTTCGGGGATCGGCAGGCTGACATCGAACGTGAAAGCCGGACCGTCGCGGACGCATTGCGCCACGTCGTCGCGCAGCGACCAGATGGCGCTGCGTTCGGCTTGCGATTTGGCGACGACGGCATCGGCGATCAGGCCCTGTTCGAGCGCCTCGCCGAGCAGCTGCTCGAACTGCGCCAGGTCCGCCGCTTCGTCGCCGCCCAATGCTTCGACGAGCACATAGTGGGAATGTCCGTGGGGCAGCGGCGCACGGCCCTTTGCGGGCGTCGTCGTCACAAGGCGGTAGAAATCGTCCCACATGACTTCGAACGCCGACAGGGCGCCGCCGAGACGGCGCTCGGCAAGGCGCAGGAACCGTGGAAGTGCGTCGAACCTGTCCGCCGCCGCGAGCGCCACCGCGTGGCTCGCCGGTTTGGCGCGCAGGCGCAGCACGGCGCGCGTGACGATTCCGAGGGTGCCTTCGGTGCCGATGAAAAGCTGCTTCACATCGTATCCGGCGTTGTTCTTGAGGAGACGGTTGAGCGAGGTGACAATCGTACCGTCCGCCAGCACCGCCTCGAGACCGAGCACCATTTCGCGAGTCATGCCGTAGCGGATCACGCGGTTTCCGCCCGCATTCGTCGAGATGTTTCCGCCGATCGTGGCCGAGCCGCGCGCGCCGAGGTCGAGCGGAAAAAACAGCCCCTCTGCGTCGGCCGCTTCCGCGACCGTCTGCAGAACGCATCCCGCCTCGACGGTCATCGTGCCGCCCGCCGCATCGATCGCCTCGATGCGGTTCATACGTTCGAGCGAGAGCGCGAACTGCCCATCCGCATTGGCGCCTTCGACGAGACCGGTCTTGCCGCCCCAGGGCACGACCGTCTGAGCGTGTTCGTTGCAGAGCCGCAGCACCTGCGAGATCTCGGCCGTCGAGCACGGCCGCAAGACCGCGCGGGGGACGCCAAGGCGGCTCCAGCTACTGCGTGCTGCTTCGACAGCGCGTTCGCCTTCGAGGACCCCGCTTTCCCCGAGAACGGAGCGCAGGTTTTCGAGAATACTGTCCATGGGCCGACCCCGTTGGAAACACCCGGGAAGGGTATAGAATACCCCGCAAGGGGCACGCGCGCGACAGCGCGCAGCGAAGGCGGAGTACGCCCCATGTCCATCGCTTCCCATCTGGAACCCCCCGGCGCGGCGCTGCCGCGCATCCGGCGGATTGGTCCGGCCGATCTGCGAACGGCCCTAGAGTCCGGACTCGCCGATTTCCGCGAAATGCCGAGCCATGCCGTCTTTCTCTGTCTGTTCTATCCCGTGGCAGGACTGTTCCTGGGTGGGGTGCTATTGCGAGAAGATGTCGTTCCGCTGCTCTTTCCGCTGGCAGCGGGTTTCGCCCTGATCGGACCTTTCGCAGCGGTCGGTCTTTACGAGCTTAGTCGCCGGCGCGAATTGGGCCTCGACAGTTCGTGGCAGCACGCGTTCGACGTGCTGCGCTCGCCGGCCCGATGGTCGGTGCTGGCGCTCGGCATTCTGCTGCTTGCGATCTTCATTGCGTGGCTCCTGACGGCGAAGTGGCTGTATGGGCAGACGGTGGGGACGCTCGCACCTCGCACGGGGGTAGACTTTTTCCGCGACGCTTTCACCACGGGCACAGGCTGGCGGATGATCGTGTGGGGCAACCTGATCGGACTGGTCTATGCCGTGGTGGCCATGAGCATCAGCGTCGTGTCGTTTCCACTCCTGCTCGATCGGCATATAGGCGCGGCAGCCGCCATGCTGACCTCGGTGCGCGCTGTGATAGACAATCCGGCGACGATGATTCTGTGGGGCGTGATCGTCGCCGTAGCCCTGGTCGGAGGCTCGATACCGTTCCTGCTGGGCCTGGCCGTCGTCATGCCGGTCCTCGGGCACGCAACGTGGCACCTCTATCGACGGGCGGTGAATCCCGATTGAGCAAAAAAAAAGAAGGGCGGCGCCGGCCGCCCTTCCGATATCTGAGGGTTCGGATAGAGGAAACGGCCTCGTTTCATGCACGGTTCCTCGCCGCGGAATCGCCGCAAGCGGATCCGCGTTTGCAGACGATTGCGAACACCGTCGCGGCGGGCGCAGAATGCAACCGCAATGTGTGCGAGCGGTGCAGGATGAAATTCGGCGCGGCAATTTTTTTCACGGAACATTCCATCGGGCCGATCGAACTCGCGCGCGCACTCGAAGAGCGCGGCTTCGAATCCGTTTGGGCGCCGGAGCACTCTCACATTCCGGTTTCGCGCAAGACGCCCTATCCGGGCGGCGGCGAACTGCCGAAGGAATATTACGAAGTCATGGACCCGTTCGCGACGCTCGCCGCGGCTGCGGCGGCAACCTCGCGCCTGAGCGTGGCAACCGGCATCTGTCTGGTCCAGCAGCGCGACGTCATCCAGACCGCGAAGCTCGTGGCCTCGCTCGATCGCATTTCGAACGGCCGCTTCCTGTTTGGCATCGGCGGCGGCTGGAACCGGGAGGAAATGGAAAATCACGGCACGGTATTCGAGACGCGTTTTCAGCGGGTGCGCGAAAGCATTGAGGCGATGAAAGAAATCTGGACGAAACCGGAAGCGGAATATCACGGCGACATCGTCCGTTTCGATCCGATCTTCGCGTGGCCGAAACCGGTGCAGAAGCCCCATCCGCCCATCCTCGTCGGCGGCGGGTTTCCGCAAGGCGCGCGCCGCGCCATCCGCTACGGCGACGGCTGGCTGCCCATCATCGGCGCGACCGAACTCGAGAAGATTCTCCCGCAGTTCCAGGCAATGCTGAAGGAATCCGGGCGCAAACCGTCGGCAGTCCCGATCTCCGCCTGGAACGCGAAGCTCGAGGCCGGCTCGATCCGGCGCTTCCGCGACCTTGGTGTCGAGCGCATCGTCACAACGCTACCCCCCGCGGGCCGCGAGAAGGTCCTGCCGATCCTCGACCGCTGCGCCGAGACGATCCGGCAGGCGACGAACTAACATCGGAGGTATTTCATCACCCGCAAGCGGGAGAGGAAATCGGCAGCGGGTCGCGTCACCCGAAGGTGATGTAGGTCGCCTTGAGCTGCGTGTATTTGTCGAGTGCGTGAAGCGACTTGTCGCGGCCGAAGCCCGACTGCTTGTAGCCGCCGAACGGCATTTCGATGCCGCCGCCATCCACATTGTTCACGTTGACGGTCCCCGCCCGCAGTGCCCGCGCCACCCGGTGCGCCTTCGAGAGATCGTTGGTCCACAGACTCGCCTGCAGCCCGTAAACCGAGTCGTTGGCAATCTTCACCGCTTCGTCGGTATCCCTGAAGGTGAGGGTGGCAAGCACCGGCCCGAAAATTTCCTCGCGTGCGATCGTCATTTCGTTGGCGACACCGTCGAAGATGGTGGGCTCGATGTAGTAGCCGCCGGTCTCGCTGCGCACCTGACGGCCGCCCACCGCGAGCGCCGCGCCGTCTTTCCTGCCCTTATCCACGTAGGAGAGCACGCGCTCCATCTGCGCCCTGTCCACCATCGATCCCATCATGGTTTTGCTGTCGAGCGGATCGCCGGGCTGGAAGACGTTCGCCATCGTTTTCACCTTTTCGACGAAAGCGTCGTGGATATTCTCTTCGACGAGCAATCGCGATGCCGCGACGCAGACCTGACCGGAATTGAAGAAGATGCCGGATGCGGCGCCCTGTGCCGCGGCGTCGAGATCGGGCGTGTCGGCGAAGACGATGTTCGGAGTCTTGCCGCCACATTCCAGACTCACGATCTTCATGTTGGATTCGCCGGAATATTTGAGGAACAGCTTTCCCACCTCCGTCGAGCCGGTAAAGGCGACGGCATCGATATCCAGGTGACGGCCGATCGCCTGTCCGGCGGTTTCGCCGTAGCCCGGAACCACGTTGAACACGCCCTCCGGAAGACCCGCTTCCGCCGCGAGTTCCGCCACGCGGATCGCCGAAAGCGGCGACTGCTCGGCCGGCTTGAGGACAAGGGAATTTCCGGCCGCCAGCGCCGGTGCAAATTTCCACGCCGCCATCAGCAGCGGAAAATTCCACGGCACGACGGCGGCGACGACGCCCAGCGGCTCGCGGGTAATGAGACCGAGCGCGCTTTTCGGCGTCGGCGCGACCTCGTCATAGATCTTGTCGACGGCTTCGGCGTACCAGCGAACCGTTTCCACCACCGCGTTGATATCGACGCTCCGCGCAAAGCTGACGGGTTTGCCCATGTCGAGAGTTTCGAGAAGCGCCAGCTCGTCGGCGTGGCGTGCGATGAGATCGGCGAATTTCTGCAGCGTGCGCTTGCGCTGCCGGGGCGGCGCGTCGGACCACGCGCCTTTGTTGAAGGCCGCGCGCGCCGCCTTCACGGCACGATCGACGTCCTCCCGGTCGCAGGCCGCCACACGTGCCAGCGGCCGGCCGTCGATGGGAGAAATGTTCTCGAAGGTCTCGCCGCTCGCGGCGGCCACGTATTTGCCGCCGATGAACGCTTGCGAGCGGAACTCGAGGCCTTTTGCCTCGGCATGCCAGTCCACTGCCGCCGCCATGGTCGTCTCCGTCGGATCTGCGCGCGGATCTTACGCCGCGGGGGCCAGCAACTGAACGGGAATCTCGCAAAACAAAAAGCGCGCCGGGCCGGAGCCGGGCGCGCGCGGGAACTTTCGGGAAGGCAGCCTTATTTGATCTTGCCTTCCTTGAATTCCACATGCTTGCGCAGCACGGGATCGTATTTCTTGATCGAGAATTTTTCGGTCATGGTGCGGGTGTTTTTCTTCGTCACATAGAAAAATCCCGTATTGCCCGAGCTGTTAAGCCGAATCTTCGCCGTGGTCGGTTTGGCCATTGCACGTCGCGTCAGAAAATCGCCGGGCAAACTACCCGCCAACGTCCGCTTGTCAAGCCGGGAGGAGCCGCGGAAACGCCCGGTCGCTCACGACGCCGACGCAGCCCACAGGTACCGGGCGGCCCGGCTCGTCTGGCGGCTGCCCTGCCGGGACCGCCTGCCAGGCTCAACCAGAGGCGGGTTCGAGATCGTCGCCGGGCGCGACTCGATCGGCCCCTTTTCTTCCGGACACCATGGCGGGCACGTTTGGCGGCTCGTGCAAAAGCGCGAACTGGAAGGCGAGCCCTAATCCGTTACCGACGCGATCGAGCGTGCGTCCGTGCCGGTCTGCTCCCGCGCGCGCGCATCGGTTCGGGGACTGCTCCGTCGATCAGCTCGAAGCGCAATCCGCCCGTCAAGGGCGCGGCTTCGCGCAGGCGGACGGCGACACTCTCGCCCAGCGTATAAGCCGTGCCGCTTCGTTCGCCGACGAGCGCGTGGCGGTGTTCGTCGTGGCGGAAAAATTCCGCGCCAATGGTACGGATCGGAACGAGGCCGTCGGCGCCGGTTTCCTTCAGCCGCACAAACAGCCCGAAGCGGGTGACGCCGGTAATCCGCGCGGTAAACGTCGCGCCGACACGATCTTCCATGAAGGCCGCGACGTATCGGTCGGTGGAATCGCGCTCCGCCGCCGTGGCGCGCCGCTCGCACATCGAAATGTGTTCGGCCGTCTCAGCCAACACACCCATTTCATTGTCGCAGAGACCGTCTTTGCCGAATCCCAGCGCGCGGATCAGCGCGCGGTGAACGACGAGATCGGCATAGCGGCGGATCGGCGAGGTGAAATGCGCGTAGCGCTGCACATGGAGACCGAAATGTCCGATATTGTCCGGTGCGTAGACGGCCTGCGCCTGCGTGCGCAGCACTACGTCGTTCAGAACCTCTTCGTGCGGACCGCCTTTCGCCGCGGCGAGAATGCGGTTGAATGTCCCCGGCGTGACGACCTGACCTTTCGCGAAGCTCAGCCCGATCGAGCGGAGGTAGTCGGCAAATGCGGAGAGCTTCTCCTGCGAGGGCCGTTCGTGAATGCGATAGACGAGGGGCTGCCGCGCCTTTTCCAGCGATTCCGCGGCCGACACGTTCGCCTGGATCATGAACTCTTCGATCAGCCGCATCGATTCCAGACGTTCGCCAAAGGCGATCGAAGCCACGCGCCCGTCAGGACCAAGCACCACACGCCGCTCCGGGAGATCGAGATCGAGCGGCGCACGGGCATCGCGCGCGCCTGCGAGAACCCGATAGGCATTCCACAGCGGCGCCAGCGTGCGCGTTGCGATGTCGCCTCGCGCGATATCTGGCCGGCCGTCGAAGGCGCGCTGCGCTTCCGCGTAGGTAAGCCGTGCGGCCGAGCGCATCGTCGCGCGAAGAAATTCGTGGCGGCGCTTCTTTCCCTTTGCATCGAAGACCATGCGGACTGCGAGGCAGGGGCGGCCCTCGTTTTCGCGCAGCGAACAGAGGTCGGCCGACAGCCGTTCCGGCAGCATGGGAACGACGCGATCGGGAAAGTACGCGGAATTGCCGCGCTTGCGCGCTTCCTTGTCCAGTGCGGAGCCGGGTCGCACGTAATGGGCGACGTCGGCGATGGCGACGATGGCGATTTGGCCGCCGCGGTTCGCCGGATCGGGATCTGGGCCGGCCCACACCGCATCGTCATGATCGCGGGCGTCTTCGGGATCGATGGTAACAAGCGGAATATCCCGCAGATCCGTGCGGCCTTCGAGCCGCGCCGGCCCGGCGCTTTCGGCTTCGGCGACGGCTTCGCGCGAAAATTCCGTCGGAATTCCATGTTCGTGAATGGCAATGAGACTGATTGCGCGCGGCTCGCTCATGCTGCCGAGCCGCTCGACCACGCGCGCGCGGGGCTGCCCGGACCACCGTCCCGCCAGCGGTTCGACGAGAACAAGTTCGTTGGAAAGTGCGCCGTTTCTGTCGTGGCCGTCGACGACCAGTGCGTGCCGCGTTCGCCGGTCGACCGGCTCGACGCGGCCCTGGCTGGCATGTTCGCGATACACGCCCAGCACGCGGTGCACGCCCGCGCCGATGCGCTTGATCACGCGCGCGTCGTAACCGGTCTCCGTTCGCGAGAGGCGTGCGAGCACGCGCTCGCCCACGCCGAGCGCCGGCCCGGTTTCCGCTTCGCGACCCGGCAAAATGAAGATTCCGGGCGGCGGATCCTCCCGATCCCAGCGCTCGGGACGGCCAAGCAATTCGCCATCGGCGTCCTGTCCGACGATCTCGAGGACAGCAACTTCGGGCAGTCCACCCGCAGGCCCATAACGCCGGCGTGCGCTGCGCTCGATCGCACCTTCGCTTTCAAGCTGACGCAGAATGCGCTTCAGCACGACGCGCTCGGAACCTTTGACATGAAGAACGCGCGCGAGATCGCGTTTCGATCCCCGGGGCTGCTTCGCCAATGCTTCAAGGACGCGCGCCTTGTCGAGTGGACCCGTATCGGGAGCCTGACGTTTGCGCGGCAATTTGCTAACCGATCTCCGCCTTTGCGGGTTTTCGTTTTCGGCCGGGTGGTTTGTCCGGGCCGCGGCCATTTTTCGCCTTTCGCTGGGTGCGCGCGGCCCGGGGTTCCGCTGCCGTTTCGGGCGCCGCCGTCGCTTTCTTCTTTGTTCTTTTTTGTGGCGGGCCCTTTGCAGCACGCTCGGCTATGAGAGCCTGCGCCTGGTCGAGCGTCACGTGCAGAGGCTGCATCTCGCGCGGGATCGTCGCGTTGGTCGTACCGTCGGTGACATAGGGCCCGTAGCGGCCACGCATCAGCTTGATCGGCGCGCCACCGGCTGGGGTGCCAAGCTCCTTCAGGGGCTCGGGGCCGCGAAAGCTTCTGGATTTCGCCTTCTTCTCGGCGAGCAGAGACACGGCGCGGTTGATGCCGACCGTAAACACCTCGTCCGCCGAATCGAGTGATGCGTACTGCCCCTGATGGGCGACATAGGGACCATAGCGGCCGAAATTCGCGGTGATCGCTTCGCCGGTCTCGGGATGTTTTCCCACTCCGCGCGGCAGCGACAGAAGCTTCAGCGCGAGTTCGAGATCGACGGCCGACGCATCCACGCCTTTGGGAATGCTCGCGCGCGGGGGCTTTTCGCCCTCGCCGCGCTGGACGTACGGCCCGAAGCGTCCGCTGCGCAGCGTGATCGGCTCGGCGGTATGCGGGTCTTCGCCCAGCGCCTGAGGCTGCCCGTTTGCCGCATCGCTTACGCTCTGGCCGAGTTTTCGCGTGTAGCGGCATTCGGGATAGTTCGAGCAGCCTATGAAGGCGCCGAACCGACCGAGCTTGAGGCTCAGTTGCCCGGTTTCGCACGCGGGGCAGCGGCGCGGATCCTCTCCCGTTGCACCCGCCGGAAAAATATGCGGGCCGAGCATTTCGTCGAGTTCGGAAATCACTTCCGAGACGCGCAGGTCTTTGGCGCCTTCGATGGCTGCAGAAAATTCCTTCCAGAAATCCCGAAGCAGCTCCTTCCAGGCGAGGTTTCCTTCCGCGATTTCGTCGAGCTTTTCCTCGAGATCGGCCGTGAAGTCGTACTGAACGTAGCGGCTGAAGAAGCTTTTGAGAAAGGTCGTAACGATGCGCCCCTTGTCCTCCGGCACGAAGCGCGCACGCTCCATGCGGACATAGGCGCGCTCGCGCAGCACCGAAAGAATGGTCGCGTACGTGGAGGGCCGGCCGATGCCGAGCTCTTCCAGTTTGCGCACGAGGCTCGCTTCGGAATAGCGCGGTGGCGGTTCGGTGAAGTGCTGCGCCGGCGTGACCGTTTCCACCGTGAGCACATCGCCCTTCGCGAGTCTGGGAAGTGTTGCGCCGTCTTCGTCCGCGGCGTCGTCGCGTCCTTCCTGGTAGAGCGTGAGAAACCCGTCGAATAGCGTCACCGTGCCGTTCGCGCGCAAAGCTACCTGGCCGTCAGAGGAGATTGCATCCACCGTCGTGCGCTCGAGTTCGGCGCTCTCCATCTGGCTTGCGAGCGCGCGCTTCCAGATCAGCTCGTAGAGCCGCGCCTGGTCGTGTTCGAGATGGCGCGCGAGGCTCTGCGGGAGCCGTTCGAAGCTGGTTGGCCGGATCGCCTCATGCGCTTCCTGCGCGTTCTTGGTGCGGCTCGTGTACGCGCGGGGTGCGCTCGGCACATAGCGCGCACCATATTTGTCTGCGATCAGGCTGCGCGCCTCGCCGATCGCCTCGCCCGCCATCTGCACGCCGTCCGTGCGCATATAAGTAATGAGTCCGGCCGTTTCGCCGCCCACATCCACGCCCTCGTAGAGCTGCTGGGCGATCTGCATGGTCTGTTTGGCCGCAAATCCGAGCTTGCGCGAAGCTTCCTGCTGGAGCGTGGAGGTAATGAAAGGCGGGGCCGGGTGCCGCTTGACGGACTTGATCTCGATCTCGCCCACGGCGAATTCCCGCGCAGTGACGGCATCGACAGCACGCTTTGCGTCGGCTTCGGTGCCGAGCGACAACTTGTCGAGCTTTCCGTCGAGGCGGGTGAGCCGCGCGATGAATCCGCCCGAAGGCGCGGCCAGATCGGCATCGACCGTCCAGTATTCCTGCGGCCGGAACGCTTCGATCTCCGTCTCGCGTTCGCAGACGAGCCGGAGTGCCACGGACTGAACGCGTCCCGCCGACCGTGCGCCGGGAAGCTTGCGCCACAGGATGGGCGAGAGCGTGAACCCCACGAGATAGTCAAGTGCGCGGCGCGCGAGATAGGAGTCGACGAGCTCCTCGTTGATCCCGCGAGGATTGGCGATGGCATTGAGTACCGCTGTGCGCGTCACCGCGTTGAACACGACCCGCTCGACATGGGCGTGTCCCAGCGCACGCTTCTGCTTGAGCACTTCGAGCACGTGCCAGGAAATCGCCTCGCCTTCGCGGTCGGGGTCGGTGGCGAGGATCAGCTTGTCGGCGTTCTTGAGAGCATCCGCGATATCCTTGAGTCGTTTCTGGGCGCGGGCGTCCACTTCCCACGTCATCGCGAAATCGTCGTCGGGCTTGACGGAGCCATCCTTCGGCGGCAGGTCGCGGACATGGCCGAAGCTCGCAAGGACGCGGTAGCCGGATCCCAGATACTTGTTGATGGTCTTGGCCTTGGCCGGGGACTCGACGACGAGGACGTTCATGCGGAGCGGGTTGCTGTGGGTTCGGTGGTTTCGGGCGATTCACCCGTTGCGGCCGGGGCGCAGATAGGGGCCGCGCCGGGGGGTGTCAATGCGGAGAGTACCAGAATTCCTCAACTCTCCGTTGCAAAACCGCTGTTTGTTGGGCTTTTTCAACCTGCTAGGGCAGCAGCGAGACCCGATTGCCGCTGTCCCGGCAAAGCCGACCCGCGAGCTCCAGTTCAAGGAGTATGGACAAAACGGTGCCAGCCGGCGCGGCGCATTGCCGGACGAGTTCGTCGACGGGGACGGGGGCAGGGCCGAGCAGTTCTTCGATTTGCCGCCGAAGATCACCGTCCCCCTCTGGTGCGCCATAACCCGATGAGAATTGTGCGCTGCCGGGCTCGCGGAAGCCCTGGGCCATCAACGGCCCGAGCACCTCGAGAACATCTTCTGCGCATTGGACGAGCGTTGCGCCTTCGCGCAGCAGATGGTTCGTTCCCTTGGCCCGGGGATCGAGCGGCGACCCGGGAACCGCGAAAACTTCGCGACCCTGCTCGAGCGCGAAATTGGCCGTGATGAGCGAGCCCGACCCTTCGGCAGCTTCGACCACGACGACACCGCGCGAGAGGCCGGCGATGATCCGGTTGCGGCGGGGAAAATGTTTGGCTTGCGGCCGCTGACCCACCGGCATTTCGGATACGATTGTACCGGTCTCGGCGATCCGCGCATGCAACTGCGCATTCTCCGGCGGATAGATGTCGTCCACGCCGCCTGCGAGCACCGCGAGGGTGCCGGTTGCGAGCGCGCCCTCATGTGCAGACGTGTCGATTCCGCGCGCAAGGCCGGACACCACGACGAGTTCCGATCTGCCGAGTCCTTGCGAAAGTTCGCCCGCGAATTTGCGGCCCAGCGCGGAAGCATTCCGCGCACCGACGACGGCAATCATTTCGCGTGTCAGGAGATCGCTGCGTCCCAGTACCGAGATGAGCGGCGGGGGCGCGTCGAGTGCGGCGAGGCCTGCAGGAAACTCCGGTTCGATGTTTGCGATCAGTCGCGCACCCATTCGGGCCAGAGCTTCCAGTTCCCGTTCGGCCTCGTCCTCACCGGGAATGCGAAGATCGCCGGCTCCGCCGCCGCGGCGCGCGAGCCGGGGGAGTTCCGCAAGCGCGGCCGACGCCGAGCGGAAGCGTTCGAGGAGCGCGGCAAAGGTGACCGCACCCACATTCTGCGTCCGCGCGAGCCTGAGCCATGCCCGCCGCTCGGAATGGGAAAGGGGATGCTGATTCATCGTCCGCGCAATTCACCGATAATGGACCAAGAGGATACAAATTACACAAACCAGAGAAACATTTGCTTCCGTCCCTGTTCGAACAGCTGCACATCGAAGCTCATAAGGACCTTGGGCGACCTTTGTGACTACGGCACTCTCACTACGTGTGATCATCTCGGGCACCGTTGCGTTTTGACTCCGATCCGCGGTTCGCGCCCGGCAGCGATGCGACGAATGTTTTCGCGGTGCAGCCCAAAGATGAAAATGGCGAGGACGAGCGCGAGCAGCGCGGATCGCGGGGTCGCATAGAACATCATGTAAAGGGGCGCGAGGGCGGCGGCGACGAGAGCCGCGAGCGACGAGAGCCGCCACGCCCAGGCCACCGCGATCCAGGTCGCGAGCGCGAGCAGACCCGCGGGCCAGGCGAACGCCAGCAGAATTCCGAAGAACGTGGCCACACCCTTTCCGCCACGAAACCGGAGCCAGACGGGAAAGACATGGCCCAGAAAGGCGCCCGCACCTGCGAGAACGCCCGCGAGTTCGCCGTGCAATGCCCCTGCAAACCAGACCGCGAGCGCGGCCTTCCCGGCGTCGCAGACGAGCGTAGCGGCCGCCGCCCAGCGATTTCCGGTTCGCAAGACGTTCGTCGCTCCGATATTCCCCGATCCGATGCGGCGTACGTCGCCCGCGCCGGCCGCCCAGGAGAACAGGAGACCGAATGGAACCGCGCCGAGCAGATAGCCGAGAAAAAACGCAGCGAGCAGAATCTCCGTGCGCCCATGCCAATCGACCGAATTGAAGAAATCAAGCATCGAAGGGCCGCGCGGCGGCGCAATCGTACACGCACCGGCCATCGACATATGTCCGATGCACCCGGCCCTCGAACGTTCGTCCCTCGAACGGCGTGTTGCGGGCCCGCGAATGGAGGCAGTCGGCATCGACGCGAAAAGACTGGTCGGTATCGACGATCACAAGATCGGCCGGCGCACCGCGTCGCAACAGCCCGCAATCGAGACCCAGAATGCGTGCGGGCCCCGCGGTAAGTCGTTCGAAGATTGTCAGCAGCGGGGCGTGGCCATTGTGATGGAGTTGCAGAGCCGCGGGCAGCAGCGTCTCCAGCCCGATTGCACCGAAGGCGGCTTGGGCGAAGGTCTGCCGCTTTGTGTCGGCGGCCTGGGGATCGTGGCTCGAAACAACGACATCGATCTGTCCTGATACAACGCCCTCCACCATGGCGAGCCGGTCGGCTTCGCTGCGTAGCGGCGGCCTGACCTTGCGATAGGTCAGATAACCGCCGACGTCGAATTCGTTGAGCGCGAGGTGATGGGCCGAGACGCCGCAGGTAATCGGAAGGCCCCGCGCTTTTGCGGCGACAATCGCAGCGAGTGAAGCGCCGGTCGAAATCTGCCCGAAGTGGTAACGGGCGCCGGCCAGCTCGACGAGACGAATGTCGCGTTCGACGATCACCGTTTCAGCGAGCGCCGGGGCGGCAGAGATGCCGAGCCGGGTCGCGAATTCGCCTTCATTCATGGCTGCTTCGCGGGACAGTTCGGGATCTTCCGCGTGCCCAATGACGAGCGCGTCGAAGGTCGATGCATAGGCGAGGGCGTGCCGCATCACCCGCGCGTTCGCGACTGTCCGTTCGCCGTCGGTGAAGGCGACGGCGCCGGCTTCCCGGAGCAGCCCGATCTCGGTCATGGTCTCGCCGGCAAGGCGCCGCGTCAGCGCTGCAGCCGGCAAAACGTGCACCAGGGCCGTGGCTGCGGCACGCCGATGCACAAATTCGACGAGCGAGGGCTCGTCGATCACGGGATCGGTATTCGGCATCACCACCATCGTGGTCACACCGCCGGCGGCGGCGGCGCGACTCGCCGTTTCGAGCGTCTCGCGGTGTTCGCTGCCGGGTTCTCCCGTGAACACGCGCATGTCGATCAGCCCCGGCGCAAGCACGCGCGCTGCGCAATCGACGATTTCACAATCGCCAGGCGATCCATCGTGAAAGAGCCGCGGACCCACATCGCGAATCCGCTCGTCCTCGCAGAGGAGCCCGCCTTCGCAGTCGAGCCCGCTTGCGGGATCGATCAGGCGCGCATGGACGAAGGCGGTGCGCTTCATGGTCCGTTGCGCCCTTCCGCCGGCAGACCGCGCGCCAGCGCGTCGAGCACGGCCATCCGCACAGCGACGCCCATCTCGACCTGCTCCCGTATTACGCTGACTTCCACATCGTCGGCGACGGCCGAATCGATTTCGACGCCGCGGTTCATGGGTCCGGGATGCATGACGAGCGCGCCGGGTTTGGCGCGTGAGAGCTTGGCGCGGTCGAGACCGTAAAACCGGAAATACTCCCGGGTCGACGGGACGAAGGCGCCCGTCATGCGCTCGAGCTGAAGCCTGAGCATCATGACGATATCGGCGCCGGCGAGCGCGTCTTCCATATCGGTATGAATTTCGACGCCGAACCGCTCGGCTTGGGCCGGCAGCAGGGTGCGTGGCGCGCAGAGACGCACCCGCGCGCCGAGTTTCGACAGAAGGATAATGTTCGAACGGACGACGCGGCTGTGCAGGATGTCGCCGCAAATGGCGACGACGAGGCCCTCGAAGTTGCCGCGCCGGCGGCGGATGGTCAGCGCATCGAGCAGAGCCTGGGTGGGGTGCTCGTGCGCGCCGTCGCCCGCGTTGATCACGCAGCAATCGACTTTACGGGAGAGAAGTTCGGCAGCGCCCGCATCGGCGTGGCGAACGGCGAGGATGTCGGGCCGCATCGCGTTGAGCGTCGCCGCGGTGTCGAGCAACGTTTCGCCCTTCGCCACGGACGAGGTCCTGACCGACATGTTGAGCACGTCCGCGCCAAGGCGCTTGCCGGCGAGTTCGAACGAACTTTGGGTACGGGTGGACGGCTCGAAAAACAGATTGATCAGCGTCCGCCCGCCGAGCAGCGGCTGTTTGCGTCCCGAGGTCCGGTTCTGGCCGGCATAGTGCTCGGCCAGATCAAGAAGAGCTGCGACTTCCGAAAGTGAAAGCGATTCGGCGCCGAGCAGATGGCTGGAGGACAGGATCGGGCCGTCAATGCCGGGCATTGAAGAGAGGCTTATAGGAGAGCCGGGCTGTCGCAGCAAGGGAACCGCTCTCGCGAGGCGGCAATACCTATTCGCGACCTGCCGCCGCTGTGAGTGCCAGCGCGTCCAATGCCCCCTGCAAAATCCATGCGGCAGCCATTTTGTCGACCAGATCGGCCCGGCGGCGGCGCGACACGTTTGCGCCAAGCAGCGTACGCGTGACGGCGGCGGTCGACAGGCGTTCGTCCCAGAGGAGCACCGGCACCTCCGAGCGCGCCACGAAATTGCGCGCAAAGGCGCGCGCCGATTGCGCGGCCGGACCGTCCGTTCCGTTCATGTTGAGCGGCAATCCCACGACAACGCCACCCGCCCGGTGTTCGGCCGCAAGCGCCATCAACGCTCCGAAATCGTCGGCGAATTTCGTACGCTTTCGCGTGGCGAACGGCGAGGCCACCGTGCGGCCCGTATCCGATATCGCAATCCCGATGGTCTTGGCGCCCAGGTCGAGCCCGATCAACCGCACACCTCGTGCCAGTTCGTTGCGAAGACCTTCGAGATCGACCAGCACCTTTCACCTTCGCCGTTTTCAGCGGTGCTGCCTTGCCAGCAACAATGCGGATTGCTAGCAGACCTTAGACATTCCGCGCGGAAATCCGATGTCAGTGGACAGCAAGACCGTCCGTCGCATTGCCGGGCTCGCCCGCATTGCACTGGACGAAGAGCAGGTAGCCCCGATGGCAGACGAACTCAACCGCATTCTCGGCTGGATCGAGCAACTGAGGGATGTGGACGTGTCGGGCGTTGCGCCGCTGACCAGCGTCGTCGCCCAGCCGCTCAGGATGCGCCACGATGTCGTGACGGAAAGCGATCGGGCCGAAGCGCTCATGGCAAACGCACCGTTGACGGAAGACCACTTTTTTGTCGTTCCGAAGGTCGTGGAGTAACAGGTGGCGCCGTCCTCCAATGGTGCCGAATTCACGGTCGCCGAGGCGCGCGAGGCGCTGCGCACGAAAACGGTGTCGGCCGTCGAGCTCGCGCGCGCTTGCCTCGACGCCATGGCGGTGGCGCGTCCGCTCAACGCATTCATCACCGAGACGCCCGAGCGCGCGCTCGCGATGGCGGCCGAATCGGACCGGCGCATCGCTGCCGGCGAGTCGCGCCCGCTCGAAGGCGTCCCTCTCGCCATCAAGGACCTGTTCTGTACCAAGGATGTACGCACCACTGCAGCAAGCCGCATGCTCGAAAATTTCGTGCCCGCCTACGAATCCACGGTGACGCAGAATCTGTGGAATGCCGGGGCGGTCTTGCTCGGGAAGACCAACATGGACGAATTCGCGATGGGTTCGTCCAACGAGACAAGCCATTTCGGCCCCGCGATCAATCCCTGGCGTGCGCGCGATTGCAACGAGCACGTGGTGCCAGGCGGATCGTCCGGCGGGTCGGCTGCCGCCGTTGCGGCGCGACTCTGTCTTGCGGCTACCGGCACGGATACCGGCGGCTCGATCCGGCAGCCGGCTGCCGTGAGCGGCGTCGTGGGAGTTAAACCGACCTACGGCCGCTGCTCGCGCTGGGGAATTGTCGCGTTCGCGTCGTCCCTCGATCAGGCCGGACCGATTACGCGCACTGTGCGCGACGCGGCGATTCTGCTGAACGCGATGGCGTCCTACGATCCGAAAGACTCGACCAGCATCGAGCGTCCCGTGCCCGACTACGAGCACGGCCTCGAAGACGGCGTTCGCGGATTGCGGGTCGGCATCCCCCGCGAATACCGGATCGAAGGCTCGCCGCCAGAAATCGAGGCACTATGGGCAAAGGGTGCGGAGTGGCTGCGCAGCCAGGGTGCGCAGATCGTCGATGTCAGCCTACCGCACACCCGCTACGCGCTGCCCGTCTATTATATCGTCGCGCCTGCCGAAGCATCGTCCAATCTCGCGCGCTACGATGGTGTGCGCTACGGCCGCAGGACCGCCGACCCGCGCAGCATCACGGAGCTTTACGAACGCAGCCGGGCCGAAGGCTTCGGCGCGGAGGTGAGGCGGAGAATTCTGATCGGGTCCTACGTGCTATCTGCGGGCTATTACGATGCCTACTACCTCCGCGCACAGAAGGTGCGGGCTCTGATCGCGCACGATTTTGATGCGGCGTTCGCGCACTGCGACGTGCTACTCGCGCCGTCGACACCCGGGCCAGCGTTCGCCCTTGGCGCGAAAACCCGCGATCCGGTTTCCATGTATCTCAACGACGTGTTCACCGTGCCTGTCAGCCTCGCCGGTCTTCCCGCCATTTCGGTCCCCGCGGGATTGACCGAGGCGGCACTTCCGCTCGGACTTCAGGTGATCGGCAAGGCTTTCGACGAGCCGCATGTGTTGCGCGCGGGTCGCGCGCTCGAACAGGCCGCGGGGCTCGTCGGAAAGCCTGCTTGCTGGTGGTCTGCTCCATGAGCGAACGACCGCCGGAACATTCGCGGCTCATCCGCGGAGCGCAGGGCGAGTGGGAAGTCGTAGTCGGCATGGAAGTCCACGCGCAGGTTCTCTCGAAAGCCAAGCTGTTTTCGGGTGCCTCGACGTCATTCGGCGGGGAGCCAAACACCCAGGTCAGCTTTGTCGATGCGGCGTTGCCCGGAATGCTTCCGGTGATCAACCGCTTCTGCGTCGAGCAGGCGATCCGCACCGGGCTCGGGCTCAGGGCGCAGATCAACCGGATATCGGTGTTCGATCGCAAGAATTACTTCTATCCGGACTTGCCCGCGGGCTATCAGATCTCGCAGTACAAGCACCCGATTGTCGGCGAGGGCGAGGTCCTTCTCGACCTCTCCCAGGGCCGGACGGCGCGCGTCGGGATCGAGCGGCTGCATCTCGAACAGGACGCGGGCAAGAGCTTGCACGATCAGCATCCCGATCGTTCCTTCGTAGATCTCAATCGTGCCGGGGTGGCGCTGATGGAGATCGTTTCGAGGCCGGACATGCGCTCGAGCGAGGAAGCGGCCGCCTTCGTGAAGAAGCTGCGCGCGATCCTGCGCTATCTCGGCACCTGTGACGGCAACATGGAGGAAGGATCGATGCGGGCCGACGTGAACGTGTCCGTGCGCCGTCCAGGTGCTGGGCTCGGCACCCGCTGCGAGGTCAAGAACGTCAATTCGATGCGGTTCATCGCGCAGGCCGTGGAATACGAGGCGCGCCGCCAGATCGAAATTCTCGAGGGCGGCGGCAAAATCATCCAGGAGACGCGGCTGTTCGATTCCCGCACCGGCAGGACCCGTACAATGCGTTCCAAGGAAGACGCACACGACTACCGCTATTTTCCCGATCCGGACCTCCTCCCGCTGGTGATCGAGGACGCGTGGATCGAAGAGATCGCCGCCACTCTTCCCGAGCTTCCAGACGACAAGAAGGCGCGGTTCATCCGCGAATATGGAATTTCGGCCTACGACGCGGGCGTACTCACCGCCGAACGCGAACTCGCCGCCTATTACGAAGACCTCGCGCAGGGAATCGATCCCAAGGCCGCCGCGAACTGGCTCAACAACGAGGTGCTCGGCCGTCTCAACCGCGACGGTCTCGATATTGCGGATTGCCCGGTCACCGCGCGGGCGAACAACGCGATCCTGAAAATGATCGGCGCCGGAACGATATCGGGCAAGATCGCAAAGGATGTGCTCGACATCGTGTGGACGGAAGGCGGCAATCCGGAAGCCGTTGTGGAGGTGCGCGGATTGCTCCAGGTGACGGACACGGCCGCGATCGAGCAGGCGATCGAGGCGGTTATTGCATCCAATCCCGACAAGGTCGCGGCACTCAAAGCAAAGCCCAACCTGCTCGGCTGGTTCGTCGGTCAAGTGATGAAACAGACCGGCGGAAAGGCCGATCCGCACGCCGTCAACGCCCTCTTGCGGACGCGAATCGGAACGGCCGAAAAGGGGTGATTCGCACATTTGCAACCCGTTGACTGTCGGGGGCGGATGCGGCAGGCAAATTGATCCTTATACGGATGAACTCTTGAAAAGCCAGTAAAAATCGATGTTTCTTGAATTTCGCACCAAGGCCCGGAAGCGCCCCGAATCCCCCGCTATTGCTTCGTTAACGCAACCACCTCATATTCTTCGCGTTTTGGGCACGCGATTCGCGGCAGCCCGAAAAGCAGAGGAGTCGTTTCACATGCCAATGACTGCAAGAAAGTCCAAACGGAAGGGCGGAGCCAAGAAGAAGCGCACCGTCCGTAAGGCCGGCGCTCGCGGAGCGGCGAGAAAGACGACGCGCCGCAAGGCGGCGAAGAAGCCCGCGAAGCGGAAAGCGCGCCGCGCAAAGAAGGCTGCCCCTGCACCAGCTGCAATGTAGGGCACCTCATGATCAAGGCTGAGGCCGCGGTTGTTGGAAGGGCGCTGAGGCGCCTGTCCGGCGACCGCGGCCAAGCCCGCAGATAATCCGCGATCCTGTCCGCTAAAGTCCGGGAACTCCGGACAGCCCTTCCCAAATTCCGAAAGCCCTCTGCCCCGGCGTTTTGCATCCTCGCGTGTTTGGAGCGAAGATGGCGTGCCGATCGCGGAGATTTCCAAATCGCGCATCCAGGACCCTGCTTGGCAACGCTGGCCCTCCTCGCGCTGATGGTGCCGGGCGGGGCCTCGGCCGGCAGCACGGCGACAAGGTGCGACGCGCACGGTTGCGCGCACATTCATTGCAATTCCACCGGCGACCGCTGCTATCGCTACGACGAATACAGTGCGCGCGACGGGCACAGAGATTGCGCCGGCTGCGAGGATGGCCACGAACACGGATATTCGGGTCGAGGTGGGAGTGCTGCGCATCGCCTCTGCGATTCCGATGGCGACCGCTGCTACAGCTCCGATGAGCGGCACTGGAGTTATCGGGAATATTATCGCCGTCGCGGCTATCGCTGGGACAATTAGCACGACCCGAACAGGCCTGGGCCCTGCGGGATAACGTGGTTGCCGCCCCCGGTTGCCCCGTTAACCGCTCCTTAGTCAACGCGCGCAATGCTTGGTCCGTCCGGGTGATCGCCCGGATGGCGAACGGCCGGTCTCCGGCCGTTTCAGGGGGCAGACATGGCGTGCATCGATTTTGATTCACTTTCGCAGTTCGAATGCGACGCAAGGCAGGGGCGGGCCGAAGCACTCTATAACCTCGGGCTTGCTTACTCGACGGGGCAGGGCGTCGATGTCGATTACATCGCAGCCCACAAATGGTTCAATCTCGCCGCCATGAAGGGCAGCGAACTCGCGAAGGCCTGGCGGGCGCAAATCTCGCGCGAAATGAACTCGAGCCAGATTGCCGAAGCCCAGCGTCTCGCCCGCGAATGGTTGTCGTTCGCGCGGTAGCCGCGGTTCCACGCAACAGACCGTGGCTGCTCCGGAGTTCGTTTGCTGCTCGGCGTGCCGGCCCGTTACCGGTCAGGTTTTGGCCGCGGTGTTGCGGTGGGCGCGGGCGGGTCGGAACTCATAACGGGGCGCGCGAGTGGCGTCGGCAGGGGTGCCGCAGTGGCCGCTGCTTCTGGTGCCGTCGGCGCGTAGCGGAGCGGAGATACCTGCGGCGCGTCGGGCCTGTAGAGATCGGTCATTATCTGTAGAGGCTCGTCGCGGCCCGCCAGCCGGTCGCGATAGACTTCCACGTTTTCGAGTACGCGCTCCACATAATTTCGCGTCTCGTCGAAGGGAATTTCCTCGATCCAGTCCACCGGGTCGACGTGCGCATCGCGGGGGTCGCCGAAAAAGGCGATCCATTTCCTGACATTGCCCGGCCCGGCATTGTAGGCGGCGGCCGCCAGCACATAGGAACCGTTCCATTCGGAAAGCTGGCGCGAGAGCTCGGTCATGCCGAGCTCCATGTTGTAATTCGTGTCGCCGGTGAGCGCCGCGAATTCGTACGGCAGCCCGCTCAGGCGGGCGAGAGTGGGCGCCGAGTCGGGCATCACCTGCATGATGCCGCGTGCACCCGCGCGGCTGACGGAGCCCGGGTCGAATTCGGTCTCCTGCCGGATCACTGCAAGCACCAGCGCGTTTTCCGGTGCAAGCCCCGGTCCGGCATAACGCGGCACAGCGATCACGGGGTGCGAGTAATGGAACAGCAGCGTTCCGCCGTAACTCGCATTCTTTGCCACGCGCACTGCGGCATCGGGATACCCTCGGCGCGCCACATCCTCGGCGAGCAGTTTGAGACGCGCAGGGTCGGGGTGGAGCTGGGCATCGCGCACCGCAAATTCGCGCACGAGACCTGCCGAACCGAATTCGGCCAGTATGCGAATGGCAGTCGTCAGGTCGTCGCGCTCGAAAGCAGCACGCGCGGAGTTGGTATCGACGCTGGAACTCGTCAGGCGAAGCACGGGCGCGGCCGTCAGACGGGCCATCGCGAGCTGGCCGTAAAAGGTGGCGGAATCGTGCCCGGCCGCCCGGTACTCCTGGGCGGCGCTCGCCATATCACCGGCCGCCTCGTGGGCACGGCCCAGCCAATAATGCGCGCGGGCGCGACTGATTGGCCGAGATACGGCAGCATAGAGATTCTGGAAATGTGTCAGAGCGACGGCGGGCTCGCCGAGCCGGCGCAGCGCAATCCAGCCCGCGAGGAATTGTGCCTCCGCGTATTGTTCGCTGTCGCGCGGCAGGACGGCATCGGCGCACAGCGCGTAAGCTTCGCTATCATAGTGCTGCTCGAGCGCTGTGCGTGCGTCGGCATTGAGTTCCGCCCACCAGCGGGTGGGATCGAGCCGGACGAGATCGCCCGCCGATGCACGAACGATGAGCGGCGGCACGGCAAGGATCTCGTTGCGCTGCCGCAGCGCACGCGCTTCGTCGAACAGGAGACCGGGATCGTCGCGCAGCGGCACCGGCAGCGCGTCGGCCTCGCTTTCGCCGCGTAGCGGATCTGCGCGCAAGTCGAGCCTGACCGAAGCGATCCGCTGCATTTCCGCATCGACGCGCGGGATTTCACGACGGGCTGCCATGTCGTCGTCGCGGGCGAGGAGCCGGTCGAGCCGCGCACGCTCGGCCTCGGGGGTCAGCGCGTCCGCATGTTGCGCCTCGACGTAATATTCCTGTTCGGGCTCGAAACTCTTTTCGGCCCACGCGTCGCGGATGAGCGCCCGGCCCCGCTCGGGCGAACCTGCGGCGATCCACGCCTCGCCGAGCCGCACGTTGCCGATTCCGGTCAGGGGCGCGCGGTCTCCGAACCAGCCGATGATGGCGCGCGGATCCATGGTTGGCGGCATCGCCGCTTCGGCGCGCGCGATCAGCGCATCGTGCGCGGGCCAGTCCGGATAATTCTTCAGAAAATCGGCAATCTCGTCGAACGATGCGCCGCTCCCCCGGTCGAGAAGATATGCCCATTCGATGAGCCGGCGCGCTATGGGCTCGCGAAGTTCGGCCGCCGCAGCGCGCGCGTTCACCCAGTCGCCGCGCGCTGCCGCATCTGCGGCACGACCAAAAATGTCGCGATCCTCTGCGCCCAGAAAGCGTCCGTTGCCGAGCCGGCGATCGCCCGCAAACACGAGCGGCCCGGACTCCGTTTCGTCCGAAGTGCCGATGGGCCGCATCATGATCACATTGCCCTGGCGGACGAGCCCCGGCGGGAGACCGCCATTCGCTGCCGGAGCAGCCCCCGCCTGAGCGCACGAGGCCGTGGTCGCCAACGCGATCGCGGCGAACGCAAGCAGCACAGACTGTCTATTCATGATCTTGCGAAAGATTGGCCCAGCCGTTCCGGAATCGGCCCGCGGGTGCGAGAATAGGACAGCCGGCGTCTGCTGGCCAGTGCCGCCGCCTTGCTGCCTGGCGCGATGCGGCGCTATTTTGCCGCAACAAACAATTGCGAGAGCATATGCCACATTTGCGCGAACGCCTCAGGGGCTCCATGCCCGCCCTTATCACGCCATTTCGCGGCGGTGAGGTGGACGAAGCGGCTCTGCGCAGCCTCGTCGGCTGGCACATCGCAGAGGGATGCCACGGACTCGTTCCCGTCGGGACCACGGGCGAATCGGCGACGCTCAGCCACGACGAGCACGGGCGCGTGGTCGAGATATGTGTGGCGGAGGCAGCCGGACGCGTGCCGGTCATCGCGGGCGCCGGCTCGAACTCCACCACCGAAGCCGTCGCACTGACGCGCCATGCAAAATCCGTGGGGGCCGATGCCGTACTCTCGGTCGCGCCCTATTATAACAAGCCAACCCAGGAGGGCATCTACCGCCATTTCGCAACGATTGCGGAATCCGCGGACATTGCGATCGTGATCTACAACATTCCCGGACGAAGCGTGGTCGAAATCTCGGTGGAGACAATGGAGCGGCTGTCGCGGATCGCCAATGTGGTGGGTGTGAAGGACGCCACCGCAAATCTGGCACGTCCGAGCCGCGAGCGGGAAGCATGCGGCACGAAATTCCGTCTGTTCTCGGGCGAGGACGCGACGGCGCTCGGCTACATGGCGCATGGCGGCCACGGCTGCATTTCTGTAACGGCGAACGTCGCGCCGAAGCCGTGCGCGGAGTTCCAGAATGCCTGCATGAAAGGGGATTTCATCTCCGCGTTGGCGCTACAGGATCGGTTGATGCCGCTGCACGACGCGATGTTCTGCGAGGCGAGCCCCGCGCCGGTGAAATATGCGGTATCGCTGCTCGGCCGCTGCAGCGATGAAGTGCGCCTCCCGATGGTTCCGGCAAGCGACAATGCGCGTGTGCGCATCCGCGCGGCGATGGAGATATCTGGCATCGCCATCGGTCACGGACACTCGAAAGATTGAGCCGTGGCACGCAAGAAGGACGAACCGGAACGGCGCGTGGTTGCCGACAACCGGAAAGCGCGCCACGCCTATTCCATCGAATCCACGATCGAAGCGGGGCTTGCACTGATGGGCTCCGAAGTGAAAGCGCTGCGGAACGGCAAGGCGACGATCGCGGAATCCTATGCGCAGGCGAAAGGCGGCGAGATATTTCTCGTCAATGCCTACATTCCCGAATACGCGATGGCGAATCGTTTCAATCACGAGCCGCGGCGAGCGCGAAAGGTGCTCGTGCACAAGAACGAGGCGCGCAAGCTTGCGGCCGCGATCCAGCGCGAGGGCATGACGCTCATTCCGCTGCGCGTTTATTTCAATCCAAAGGGAGTCGCCAAACTTGAGCTTGGCGTCGCGCGCGGGAAGAAACTTCACGACAAGCGCGAAACCGAAAAGGCCCGGGACTGGGCCCGCTCGAGGGCGCGGCTGATGCGCGCGCGCGGGTGAGGCAACCAGACGACTGTCACTGGATGGCTGCGGCTTTGGCGGCGGCCACCGCTGCATCGAACCTTTCGGGCGTGAGTACGCCGGTGTTGGTGTTGTACCGCGAGCAGTGATAGCTCGCGACGAGTGTCAATTTTCCGGTTGTGTGTGTCGCGCCATGGGCAAACGGATGGGCTCGCGCCGAGACGGCGAGAGCCCGGCAGACGCTCTCGTAGGCGATGTGGCCGAGGGCGAGCACCGCCCGCACATTCGGCATGCCCGCGATCAGCGCCGCGAGAAACTGCCGGCAGGTGCTGATTTCGGCAGGCAGCGGCTTGTTTGACGGCGGCACGCAGCGTACCGCATTGGCGATCAGGCAATCGATCAGTTCGAGCCCGTCGTCGCCGCGGGCCTCATAGGCTCCATGCGCGAGTCCGTGGCGCAGAAGCGATCCGTACAGGAGATTTCCGGCGTAATCGCCGGTAAAGGGACGACCGGTACGGTTCGCGCCGTGAAGTCCCGGTGCGAGACCGACAATCAGAAGACGCGCCCTGAAATCGCCGAAGCTCGGCACCGGTTGGTTGAAGTAATCCGGATGGCGCTCGCGGTTGTCCTGACGGAAGCCGGCGAGCCTTGGGCAGAGCGGGCAATCGCGCGACGGCTCGCCCGGCAGACTCGTCGCGCCGTCAGCGGTGCCCGCTCCCTCAGGCGGTCGGCGCAAAATGGTCGGCCTGCTGATGATTCTGCGCGGCGGCGCGCGGGCCGCCTTCGCGCATGATAAGCGCTTTCAACTCGTCTAGTTCGATGAAATTGTCGGCCTGGCGGCGCAGTTCGTCGGCGATCATCGGCGGCTGCGTGCGGATGGTGGAGACTACGCTGACGCGCCGCCCTTTTTTCTGCGCTGCTTCGACGAGGCGCCGGAAGTCGCCGTCGCCCGAAAAAATGACGATATGATCGACCGACTCAGCCATTTCCATGACGTCAATGGCGAGTTCGATGTCCATGTTGCCCTTGACGCGGCGGCGGCCCTGGCTGTCGGTGAATTCCTTGAGCGGTTTCGTCACGACGGCGAAGCCATTGTAATCGAGCCAGTCGACGAGCGGACGCAACGGAGAGAAATCCTGCTCCTCGGCGACTGCGGTATAATAGAACGCACGGACGAGAATGCCCTTGCGCGCGAACAATTCGAGCAGGCGCTTATAATCGATGTCGAATGCAAGGCCCTTTGCCGCGCCGTACAGGTTAGCGCCGTCGATGAACAGCGCGAGCTTTTCCTGCGGATAGAACAACATGCCAATCTCCTGTCGGCCTGCGGCCGCGGGCGCAAATCAGCGCCTCCGTTGCGAATCGTTCTATGATATTCGAGATCCCCTGCAAATGTTCGGGATTTGCCGATGATCCTGATCGGGCTGGGCGCCAATATTCCTTCGCAGGCCGGAGCGCCGGACGAAACGCTCCGCGCAGCGCTTCGCGAGTTGAGGATTCGTGCGGTCCCTGTCCGCGCCGTGTCGTCGCTCTATGGGAGCCCCGCCTGGCCCGATCCGCGCGATCCTTGCTTCGTCAACGCGGTGGCCCGAATTGAAACGGGACTCGATCCCGCCCGGCTCCTCGCGCTTCTTAAAGAAATTGAGCGCGCTTTCGGCCGCGTCTCGACAAGTCGGAACGCTCCGCGCCCGCTCGATCTCGACATCGTCGATTACGACGGCCGCATTGAAGGCGGGTTGCCGACGCTGCCCCATCCGCGCATGCACGAGCGGGCCTTCGTGCTCGTCCCGCTCAGCAAGATTGCACCGGACTGGCATCACCCCGTAACAGGGGCGAGCGTGACCGAGTTGATCGCGAACTTGCCAGCGGGCGCCGGCGCGGTTACGAGGCTCGCGGGGTGGGGGACAGGCCCGGAACCCGAATGAACTGGCACACGCTGTCGCCCTATCTCGTGCCGCTCCTTGTGGCTGCGATCGTCTTGCGCCGCGCGCTGCGCGCGCAGAAAGCGAAACGGGTCCGCTTCGCGACACTGTGGGTTTTCCCGGCGCTGCTTCTTCTCGTGACCGCGGTATCCATTTCACGGGAACCCGCGATTGGGATCGGGGTCGTTCTGGCTTTTGCGGGAGCTGGTGCCGCAGGCGCAGCCATAGGTTGGTACCGCGTGCACACGCTTGAATTCAGTGTGGATTCGGAGACCGGCCGGATATCGGCGCGCGCCAACCGGTGGGGAGCGCTTCTTGTCGTAGGGCTGATCGCGTTGCGCTATCTGGCCGATATCGCGCTCAAAAAGCTCGGGTTCACCGCGGGCGCCGATCTCGTCCATGCGACGGATGGGATGCTCGTGTTCACCACGGCGATTCTCGTGGCCCGAAGCATTCATACCTGGATTCGCGCCCGCGCCGCGCTGGCGGCCCACCGCAGCCCCCAGCAGACCGCCGGACCAACGCCGCAGACCGGAAATGGCCGCTGACCAGGCGGCTTGCACCCATCGCTCGACTTCTATAACTTCCGCCGCTTGCCCATCGCCCCCCAAGTCCCAGCAAGGAGCCAAAATGGCCCGCGTTACTGTTGAAGATTGTGTTGACAAGGTCCCAAACCGTTTCAACCTCGTGCTCTATTCCGCCTACCGGGCGCGGCAGCTTTCCGGCGGCGCCGATCCACTGGTGGATCGCGACCGCGACAAGAATCCGGTGGTTGCGCTCAGGGAAATTGCGGCGAAGTCGCTGGAACCCCAGGACGTGCGGGAAGAATATATAAGAAGTCTCCAGAAGCACGCCGAAGTGGACGAACCGGAGGAGACCCAGAGCGACGAGGATTCGGGCCGCGAAGACGCACAGTTCCGGCAGGTGACAGAGGAAGAGCTGCTGCGCGCGCTGACCACAGAGGCCCAGCGCCGGGCCGAGCCGCAGCCCGAGGAGCCGGCCGACTACGAGGAGTAGCCGCCGCGCAGCCGACGCGCTGGCGGGTCTCTCGCCGGATCGGTAGCCAAGGCCTATATCTTTGGCCATGAGCGCTCCGGCGGATAGCGCCGCGGCCGAGGTTGCGGCTACCCCAGAAAGCCCGGTACGGGCTGCGCGAACGCGCGTGCGACGGCCCCTCATGCGGCAGGCCGAGCTGCTCGATCGGGTCAGGACTTATGAGCCGCAGGCCGACGAAGGCCTGATCAACCGGGCCTATGTGTATGCCATGACGGCGCACGGAAAACAGCGGCGCGCCTCCGGCGATCCATATTTTTCTCATCCCCTCGAAGTGGCCGGCATTCTCACCGAGCTCAAGCTCGACGTGCCAACCATCGTCACCGCGTTGTTGCACGATACCATCGAGGATACCCACGTCACCTATGACGACGTTGCACTGAAGTTCGGCAAGGAAATTGCCGATCTGGTGCAGGGAGTTACCAAGCTCTCGAAACTCGAACTGTTCTCCGAACGCACCAAGCAGGCCGAGAATTTCCGCAAACTGATGCTCGCGATGTCGGAGGACATCCGCGTGCTCCTCGTCAAGCTGGCCGACCGCCTGCACAACATGCGCACGCTTCAATACATCGACGATGCGGAGAAACGCCGCAGAATCGCGCAGGAGACTCTCGATATTTATGCGCCTCTCGCCGGCCGCATCGGCATGCAGAACCTGCGCGAAGAACTCGAGGATCTCGCCTTTGCCGAACTCAATCTGGAAGCCCGCAACTCGATTGTCACACGACTGGCACGGCTCGACGCGCAATCGGGTGAGCGCATCGGCCGGATTGCGAACCAGCTGAGGCGGGAACTCGCCAGCCACGGCATCGAGGTGACTGTACAGGGCAGGGCCAAGCGCCCCTACTCGATCTGGCGCAAGCTCAAGGACAAGGAGCTCAATTTCGAGGCGTTGTCGGACATATTCGGCTTCCGCGTCATCGTGAAATCCGAGGAAGATTGCTATCGCGCACTGGGCGTTCTGCACACTGCCTGGCACATGATTCCGGAGCGCTTCAAGGATTTCGTATCCAATCCGAAGCTGAACGGCTATCGCTCGATTCACACAACGGTGGTGGGACCCGAACAGCAGCGTGTGGAAGTGCAGATTCGCACCGAACAGATGCACGACCGGGCCGAGCGGGGCGTTGCGGCGCATTGGCGCTACCGCGAGCACGTGGACGAGCAGGATCCGGTAGCCGCCAATGCCTATCAGTGGCTGCGCGAAATGGTTGAACTTCTCGAGAAAGGTGATTCGCCCGAGGAATTTCTCGAGCATTCGCGGCTTAACCTTTACCAGGACCAGGTGTTCTGCTTCACGCCGAAGGGCGATCTTATTTCATTGCCGCGTGGCGCCACCCCCATCGATTTCGCCTACGCCGTTCATACAGATCTCGGACATTCGACTGTCGGCGCCAAAGTGAACGGAATGCACGTTCCGCTGCACACCCCGCTCAAGAATGGCGACCAGGTCGAAATCATCCGGACGAAGGACCAGACGCCGTCGCCCCTATGGGAGCAGTTCGTCGTCAGCGGCCGCGCGCGTGCGGAAATCCGACGTTTCCTGCGGCATGCCAGGCGCGACGAACACGCACGTCTCGGGCGCAAGATTCTCGAGAAGGCCTTTGCCGACGAAAAGGTGGAACTGACGCCGAAGGCGATCGACGAGGTCGCAAGAAAGCTGCGGCTGGCGAGACCCGACGACGTTTACGCCCAGGTCGGACGCGGCGCACTGCGTGCCGCCGACGTTCTGCACGCGGTTTTTCCCGAGATTCGTCGCAGTCCCGCCGCGCCCAAGCATGTCGCCTCGGGCAAGCCGATCTCCATCAAGGGATTAACGGCGGGAATTGCTTACCGTCTAGGCGACTGCTGCCATCCGTTGCCCGGCGACCGAATCGTGGGACTGATGATTCCGGGAGAGGGAGCGGTGATCCATACCATCGATTGCGCCGAACTCGAAGCGGCGCAGTCCAGCATGGGCGACTGGCTCGATGTGCGCTGGGGCGGCCATGCGGGCGAAGGCGATGACGCCGTGGCGCGGGTGCGGGTGCGGGTGAAGAATGCGCCGGGATCGCTCGCAGTTCTCGCGAGCGTCATCGGCAACAACGGCGGAAACATCTTCAATCTGAAAGTGGCGAGCCGCAACCCGCTCTACTTCGAATTTCTCGTCGACATCGAAGTGCGCGATGTGGCGCATCTGCAGAACATCCTCGGTGCCTTGCGCGTGAATGCCGCGGTGGAATCCGTCGACCGTGTTCGCGGGCCTGAAGAGCGCGCGGGCGTCCGGACATGAATCAGTTGCGCCTCGGCATCAACATCGATCACGTGGCGACGATTCGCAACGCGCGGGGCGGACGACATCCCGATCCGGTGCGTGCCGCGCGGGTGGCGCTCGAGGCCGGGGCGGACGGCATTACCGCGCACCTGCGCGAGGATAGGCGGCATATCTCCGACGATGATATCGCGCGGCTGATCCAGGAAATTCGCCTGCCCCTCAATCTCGAAATGGCGCCGACGGGCAAGATGCAGACCATCGCACTAAAACACCGTCCGCATGCGGCCTGTATTGTGCCGGAGCGGCGCGAAGAACGGACGACGGAAGGCGGCATCGACGCGGCGGGAGGCCGCGACAAGCTCGCGCCTGTCATTGATGCGCTGATCGCCGCAAACATCCGCGTCTCTCTTTTCGTGGAACCAGACTTGCGCCAGCTCGATGCCGCGCGGGCCTTGGGCGCGCCGGTCGTCGAATTGCACACCGGGGCGTTCTGCGACGCCACAGCGAAGGGCGATCGGGGCGAGAAGCAACACCAGATCGAACGCATTCGGCGAGCCGCGGCGCATGGCGTCCGCCTCGGCCTTGAAATCCATGCGGGGCATGGCATCGGTTACGAGGCGGTAGGACCTGTTGGTGCAATCCCCGAAATCCGCGAACTCAACATCGGACATTTTCTCGTCGGCGAGGCGGTGTTTTCGGGACTCGATGCGGCGATCCGGCGCATGCGCGCTCTGATGGACGAGGCGCGGGCCGAGGGCGACGGGCGCGCCACCGCATGATCATCGGCATCGGGTCCGACCTGATCGACATCCGCCGCGTGGAGCAGACGATCGCGCGTTACGGCGAACGGTTTCTCGACCGCGTCTTCACGCCCGTTGAGCGCGCGAAATCCGACGGACGCGCCCAGCGCGGCGCGAGCTACGCGAAGCGGTTTGCCGCGAAAGAAGCCTGCGCCAAGGCGCTCGGAACCGGATTGCGCCACGGCGTTTTCTGGCGCGACATGGGTGTGGTGAACATTCCGGGCGGCAAGCCGGGGCTGCGACTGACGGGTGGCGCGCTGAAGCGTCTCGAAGAATTGACTCCGCGGGGCCATATGCCCCAGATCGATCTCTCGATCACCGACGATTTTCCCCTTGCGCAGGCAATCGTGGTGATATCGGCCGTAACGTGGACGCCAGGACACGTTGCGGAAGCGCCGGGGAACGACACGTCCGCCTGACGATCCGCCATCGCCGCAATCATGGGAATAGTCGAAATGTCCAATCCGCCTGAAACCACGGACGCGCCCGCCGCTCAGGCGAATGCTTCGAACGCGGCGGCACACGGCGCCAAGGCGGGGGAAAAAAAGCAGAAGGCATCCGGCGAATCCTGGATCGAGACCGCAAAGACCATCTTTTATGCGCTGCTCATTGCATTCGTGATCCGCACCTTCTTTTTCCAGCCTTTCAACATTCCATCCGGCTCGATGGAGAACACATTGCTCGTCGGAGATTATCTTTTCGTCGAGAAGTTCGCCTATGGCTACAGCCGCTATTCCTTTCCGTTCGGTGGCCCACCCGTTTCGGGACATGTGTTTTTCCGCAGTCCCCGTCGCGGCGACGTGGTGGTGTTCAAGATGCCCAACGCGAACTCGCCCGAATACATGAAGGATTACATCAAGCGCGTGATTGGTCTGCCGGGCGATCGTGTTCAGATGATCAACGGGCAAGTCCATCTGAACGGCAAAGCCATCCCGAAGGTCAGGGCGGCGGACTATGTCACGGCCGATCCGCCCTGTCCGATGACGAGCGACGCCGGACCGGATGGGCTTTATCGAATTCCGCGCTATCGCGAGACGCTCCCGGGCGGAAAGAGCTATTACGTTCTCGATTGCATTCCCGAGGGACCGAGCGACAATACACCTGTCTATGTGGTTCCTCCCGGTCATTATTTCATGATGGGCGACAATCGCGACAACTCGGCGGACAGCCGCGCGGATGTCGGGTACGTGCCGGTCGACGATATCGAAGGCCGGGCCGTGATCATCTTCTTCTCGCTCAACGACAGCGCGGTGTGGTACGAGCCCTGGACATGGCCGACCGGCATCCGCTTCAACCGGATGTTCACGCTCATTGACTGATGCCGCGCGCCCGGCCGGGCTGGAAGAAGGCCTCGGTCACACCTTCTCGAACAAAAAGCTGCTGGAACGCGCGCTGACCCATGCCAGCGCAAGCCGGAAGGCATCCAACGAGCGTCTCGAATTTCTCGGCGACAGGGTTTTGGGGCTCGTGATTGCCGAATGGCTGTTTGCGACCTATCCAGACGACGCCGAGGGTCTCCTCGCCCTCAAATACAATGCGCTGGTGCGTGGCGAAGCCTGTGCTGCGGCGGCGGAATCGGCAGGGCTCTCTCGACATGTGGTCATGGCATCGGCGGAGGCGGTCGGCGGCGGCCGGCATACGGTCGCCATTCTCGGCGGCGCCTGCGAGGCGGTGATCGCGGCGATCTATCTCGATGCAGGCTATGAAGGCGCGCGTCGATTTATTCTTAGACACTGGGAGACCGCACTTGCCCAACTCGGCGAAGACATGCGCGATCCCAAGACCATGTTGCAGGAGTGGGCGCAGGCGCGTTCGCGCGCCTCGCGCAGCGCTCCGGTGTACCGCAATGTTTCGCGCGACGGCCCCGATCATGCGCCCCGCTTTGTCGTCGAAGTGAGTGTGGCCAACGAAGGTGTCGAACGCGGCGAAGGCGGTTCCAGGCAAGAGGCACAGCAGGCCGCTGCCAAGGCCATGATCGAGCGCGTCAGCCGCAGGGCCGAATGAACGGCGTAAGAACACGCTGCGGGTTCGCGGCTGTCATCGGCGCGCCGAACGCCGGGAAATCGACACTCGTCAACCGGCTGGTCGGCGCGAAAGTTTCCATAGTCACGCCAAAGGTGCAGACCACGCGCATGCGCATCCGGGGCGTGGCCATCGACGGACAGGCGCAAATCGTCTTCGTGGATACGCCGGGAATATTCCGGCCGAAGCGGCTCCTCGACCGGGCGATGGTGCGGGCCGCATGGAGCGGCGCAGGCGAAGCCGATGCCGTACTTCTTCTTGTCGATGCGCCGGCGGCCGCACGCGAGCAGGGCGGAGCCGCCGCCGACGCGCTTTCAATTGTCGCCGACCTGCGTCGGTTCGGACGGAGTAACGCCGCCCTGCTGCTCAACAAGATCGATTCGATTGCACATGAGAGACTTCTGCCGCTCGTGGAGAGGCTTCATGATTCGTCAGTTTTTGCGCAGGTCTTCATGATTTCGGCCCTGAATGGCGACGGGGTGGCCGACGTTCGGCGTTGGTGCGTCGAACGGATGCCCGAAGGTCCATGGCTTTATCCCGCCGACCAGGTTGCCGACATTCCCTCGCGGCTGCTGGCCGCGGAGATCACGCGCGAAAAGCTTTACATGAACCTTCGCGACGAACTGCCTTATGCAACGGCAGTGGAAACGGACGGCTGGCTGGAACGCAAGGACGGCTCCGTACGGATCGAGCAGACGATTTATGTGAGCCGAGACGCCCACAAGCCGATCGTCCTTGGGCAGGGCGGACGCATGGTGAAAGCAATCGGCGCCGCCGCCCGGCAGGAACTCGAACATTTGTTCGGTCGTCGCGTGCATCTGTTCCTGTCCGTAAAGCTGAGGGAAAAATGGGCGGAGGAGCGCGCGCATCTCGACGCCATCGGACTGGAGTTTCCCGAAGAATGAGCTGGGCGCATGGAATGGCATGACGAGGGAATCGTGCTTGCCGCACGACGCCACGCAGAAAGCGACGTAATTCTCGAATCGCTCACCCGCGAGCATGGCCGGCATCTCGGCCTGGTGCGAGGAGGCGCTTCGCGGCGGATCAAGTCTGCGCTGCTGCCGGGAAATACGCTGACCGTTACCTGGCGCGCCCGGCTTTCCGAACATCTTGGCAGTTTTGCGGTCGAACTTCGCCGCGAACGCGCCGGCGCGATTCTCGAACGGCGCGACGCGCTGATCGGCTTGTCGGCATTTGCCGAGATCTCGCGCGCGGTACTGCCGGAGCGCGAACCGCATCCGGCGCTGTACGCTGTCGCGGAGATTTTGCTCGACGCGGTCGAGCAGTCCGAATTCGCATACTGGGCACCGCTTTACGTGCGCTGGGAAATGGGTGTGCTCGCGGCGTTGGGGTTCGGACTGGATTTGTCGCGCTGTGCAGCGACCGGCCGTACGAGCGAACTTGACTATGTGTCTCCCCGTTCCGGCCGCGCCGTGTGCCGCGAGGCCGCAGAACCTTATCGCGACCGGCTGCTCGAATTGCCCGCCTTCCTGATCGAAACGCGTGCGGCCTCGGTAAGTCCGTCCGATATCCGGGCGGGTCTCGCACTGACGGCGCGGTTCCTGTTCGATCGGCTGCTTACGCCACATCAGCGACCGATCCCCGCGGCGCGGATGCGACTCGATGCGCTCGCTGCACGCGAATCGGCGTAAGCAAGCTACGGACCGCTCCGGACGCATCATGGGCGAACTTTCGAATCCCGATGACATACGGTCCGCGCCGCTGAACAAGGCGCTCGCGGACCGCTATCTTGTCTATGCACTCTCCACCATCACCCAGCGCGCCCTTCCGGACGTCCGTGACGGGCTAAAGCCGGTTCACCGGCGTCTTCTCCACGCAATGCGCGAGCTGGGGCTGAATCCGCAGGCGGGTTTCAAGAAATGCGCGCGCGTGGTGGGCGACGTGATCGGCCGGTTCCATCCGCATGGCGAGCAGGCGGTTTACGACGCGCTTGTGCGTCTCGCACAGGATTTCGCCGTGCGTTACCCGCTCGTCGAAGGGCAGGGGAATTTCGGCAATGTGGACGGCGACAACCCGGCGGCCATGCGCTACACCGAAAGCCGGCTAACGGCGGTCGCGCAGACTTTGCTCGAAGGCCTGGATGAAGACGCCGTGGATTTTCGTCCGAATTACGATGGGGTGGAGCGAGAGCCCGTCGTACTGCCGGCCGCCTTCCCAAATCTTCTCGCCAACGGCGCAAGCGGCATCGCCGTCGGCATGGCGACGTCTATCCCTCCACACAATGCCGGCGAAATCTGCGCCGCGCTGCTCGCATTGATCGAGAATCCCGATCTGCCGGAATCGAAGATGCTGAAGCATGTGAAAGGGCCGGATTTCCCGACCGGCGGAATCATCGTGGACGATCCCGCCACGATTGCGGACGCATATCGCACGGGCCGTGGAAGTTTCCGGGTGCGTGCCCGCTGGGAAAAAATCGAAGGGGCGCGCGGCAGCTGGCAGATCGTCGTGAACCAGGTGCCTTACCAGATCCAGAAGGCAAAGCTGATCGAACGGCTTGCCGAACTGATCGAACAGAAAAAGGCGCCGCTGCTTGAGGACGTGTGCGACGAATCGACGGATGAAGTGAGAATTGTGCTCACGCCCAGGAGTCGCGCCGCCGATCCCGCCCTGCTTATGGAACAGCTGTTCCGCGCCACCGATCTCGAAGTGCGCATTCCTCTCAACATGAACGTGCTGGATGGCGGCTTGATCCCGAAGGTGATGAGCCTCGGACAGGTGTTGCGGGCGTTTCTCGCGCACCGCCGCGATGTTTTGAAGCGCCGCACGACGCATCGCCTCGAAAAAATCGGCGCCCGTCTGGAAGTACTGGACGGTTACCTCGCGGTCTATCTCAATCTCGACAAGGTGATCCGGATTATCCGCAACGAAGAAGAACCAAAGCCGAAGCTGATGAAGGCGTTCGCGCTGACCGAAGTTCAGGCGGAGGCGATCCTCAACATGCGTCTGCGCGCGCTGCGCAAACTCGAAGAGACGGAAATCCGTCGCGACCACGCGGCGCTCACCTGCGAGCAGAAGGATCTGAGAAAGCTGCTCGGCTCGGAAAAATTTCAGTCGGCCCGGCTCGCCCAGGAAGTTCGCGCCATCGATGAGAAATTCGGCCTGAAGACGGCGATCGGGAAAAGGCGCACGTCCTTTGCAGCCCCCCCGGAGATTGCGGCCGAAGCGGACGTTCTCGATTCCCTTGTGGAACGCGAGGCGATCACGGTCGTCTGTTCAGAAAAGGGATGGCTGCGCGCTTTCAGGGGCCATCAGGAACCCAGCGATGCAATCAAGTATCGTGAAGGCGATCGCGCGCGGTTCTGGCTTCACGCCGAAACGACCGACCGGCTGATGCTGTTCGCGACCGACGGCCGCTTTTTCACGCTCGATTGCGCGAGGCTTCCCGGGGGCCGTGGCAACGGCGAGGCTATTCGCAGTTTCATCGATCTGCCTCCCGAAGCCGATATCGTGACCATGTTCGTGCATCGCGGCGGCCGCAAGCTTCTGCTCGCCGCGTCCACGGGCCACGGGTTTGTCACGTCCGAGGATGACGCCGTAGCGCTGAAGCGCGTCGGCAAGCAGGTGATGAATCTGCAGTCCGGAACGGAAGCTTCGGTGTGCGGCGTTGTCGAGGGCGACAGCCTCGCCGTCATCGGCGAAAACAGGAAGCTTCTCGTGTTTGCACTCGCCGAAGTCCCGGAACTCGCGCGTGGACGCGGCGTGATCCTGCAGCGCTACAAGGACGGCGACCTGCTCGATGCCCGCTGCTTCTCCTGGAAGCGGGGCGTGCGCGACGCCAACGGCCGCACCTGGTCCGCAGGCGAACTCAAGGACTGGAAAGGGGCGCGCGCCCAGGCCGGCCGGCTAGCGCCTCGCGGATTTCCGCGGTCCGGAAAATTCGCATGAGCCGCCGGGTGAAACGCCGCCGCGTTGTCTGCTGCGACAGACTCAGATCACCGGCATTGCACGGGAGAGAATCGCCTCTACGTCGGCTCTTGCCGCAAGAGCGCCGTACGCAAAATGCGCCCGATCCCCAAGGCGCGTGGCACAGAAGGCATCGGCAACGGCGACGGGCGCGTCGCGCACGAGAAGGGCGCCCGCCAGCGCGAGCGCCATATCCTCGGCGATGCTTCGCGCCTGGTCTTCGGAAGGGGACTGTGCCAGACGATCCTTGAGGCGCGAGATTGCCCCATCAACCGTGCGACATGTTCCGCGCGCCGTTTCCAGTTCGCAAAGCAATGCGTCCGTGCTTTCCGGTTCTCGTGTCATGGCGCGAAGGATATCGAGGCAAATCACATTCCCCGAGCCTTCCCAGATCGAATTGAGCGGCGACTGGCGAAAGATCCGCGGCAGGATACTTTCTTCTACATATCCCGAGCCGCCATGAACCTCCATGGCTTCGTACACGAAATTCACCACTCGGCGATTGAGCCAGTATTTCGCGACAGGGGTCGCAAGGCGCGCGAACGCGGTTGCTGCGGGATCGCTCGGCGCCTCATCGAAACTTCGCGCGAGACGGAAGACCAGCGCGGTCGCCGCCTCGGATTCGAGCGCCATATCGGCCAGCACAGCGCGCATCAGCGGCTGGTCGGCGAGTTTCCGGCCGAACGCCGAACGATGCGCCGTATGCCAGAGTGCCAGTGCGAGCGCCTGGCGCATGTAGGCGGCCGGCGCGATCGCGCAGTCCAATCTCGTATGTTGCACCATTTCGATGATGGTTCGCACGCCGCGGCCTTCTTCGCCGACCATGGCGGCATAAGCGCTCCGGTATTCAATTTCCGCCGACGCGTTGGCGCGGTCGCCGAGCTTGTCCTTGAGCCGCATCATTTCGATGGTGTTGCGCGCGCCGTCGGGCGTCCAGCGCGGTACTAGAAAGCAGCTCAGGCCATTGGCGGTCTGCGCCAGCGTGAGAAAGGCGTCGCTCATCGGAGCCGAACAGAACCATTTGTGCCCGGTGAGCCGCCACGAATCGTCAGGTCCGCCGTGGCTCTCGGCAACGGCACGCGTCGTATTTGCTCGCACGTCCGAGCCACCCTGTTTCTCGGTCATTGCCATACCGATGGTGACGCCTGCCTTGGCGGCGATCGGTTGGGAACCCGGATCGTATTTCGCGGAAATGACACGGGGCAGCCACTCGGCCGCGACGTTCGGCTGACGGCGCAGGGCGGCGGCGCTCGCATACGTCATGGTCATGGGACAGCAGACGCCGGGTTCGGACTGCGCCATCAGGAATTCCAGTGCCGCGTGCAGCACATGGCCGTGAGGCGTTCCGTCCCAGCCCGACGCGGCCACACCGGCCTCGATTCCCATTTTCATGAGCGCGTGATAGGCGGGATGGAAGTCGACTTCGTCCAGCCGCCGCCCGCAGCTGTCGAAAGCCTTCAATCTTGGCGGAAATGCGTTGGCGGCGCGCGCCCACTCCATCGTTTCCGCAGAGCCGGCGCGCGCTCCGAACGCGGCGACTTTATCGCGATGCCGCGCGCCCCCGGCATGGCTTAGCGCCTCGACTAGTGCTGCGTCGGTCTCGAACAGGTTTGCGCCCTCGAAGGGCGGCGGCTGGTTCGACACCTCGTGAGTCTCGAGATGGCTGCGCGGCCTCAGGCTGCTCACGCGGGACGACCCTTGCTGTTAACCATGTGCCGACCGGTGCAGGACAGGCCGTTTGGGATGGTTTACATTGTCTTAACGGAATTGTGCAGGCACCATGACAGCGGCAAGGCTGACAAGCGGTTTCTACGTGGCGGCGGTATCCGCCATCCTCGTCGCCTTTGCCCTTTCGTGGCGTACGCCGATGGGGGCGCAGCCGCGCCTCGATATCTCCTGGACGCTCGGCAGCCTGCCCACCCAGCCGGCCCCGATTCCGATTGAAAGACCTTCGACGGCGAATGCGCGCGCACCCGTGGCGGCCGCACCCGCTCCACCACCCCCCGAAAGGGCCCAGGTGGCAAGGGTCGAAGAGCGACTCAAGGACAATCTGACCCAGGAACTGTACGACAACTTTGGGCTGTTCCTGTACGTCAGCAAGGCCGCGAGCGGTCCCTGGGCCCAGCAGATGTACGTATTTCGCAAGGAGGCGAACGGCGATTTCACGCTGCTTTATCGCTGGCCGGTTTCTACAGGACGCGAAAGGATAGAAACAGATGCCGCGGGACGTCGCGTGTCGACGCACACACCCGCGGGCTACTACGAACTTGATCCCCACCGGCTCTATCGCCGCCATTTTTCATCGGAGTGGCATCAGCCAATGCCCTACGCGATGTTCTTCAACTGGACTCACCGCGGCCGGCTGACGGGGCTCGCCATCCACAGCGCGACGGGCCGAGATGTCGCCGCACTCGGCAAGCGCGCAAGCGCGGGGTGTATCCATCTTTCGCCGGACGCCGCACGCACGCTCTATACGCTCATACGCACGAAGTATCGCGGGACCGTGCCGCGCTTTGCCGTCAATCGGGCAGGCACGATGAGCAATGAAGGCATTGTCCTTCACGACCTGCATGGAAGGCTGAAGACGGCGCCGGGCTACAGGGTGCTCGTTCTTATCGAGAACTATGACGAGCGAAATCTCATCGCGGCCATGTATTGACGGCTGCTCTCAAGCGCGGCGGCATTCGTAGAGCGCGATCGCTGCGGCGTTGGAGACGTTCAAACTCTTCATCCGGCCCGCAATGGGAAGCGAGGCCTCTTCGTCGCAGCGCGCGCGCACGAGGCGACGAATGCCAGATCCTTCCGAGCCAAGCACCAGCGCGAGATTGCGGGGCCCTTTGGCGTCGGCCAGCGTGCGGCCGCTCTCCGAAGCGAGAGCGATGCGCCAGAAGCCCGCCTCGCCGAGCTCCTCCAGCGTGCGCGCAATGTTGACCACCGAAAGATAGGGGACCATGTCGAGGCCGCCCGAAGCCGCCTTGGCGAGCGCGCCGGATTCGGGCGGCGCGTGGCGATCCTGAACGACGACACCGGCAACGTCGAACGCCGTGGCCGAACGCAGGATCGCGCCGACGTTATGGGGATCGGAAATCTGGTCGAGCACCAGAACGATTTGCCGGTCTTCGCCGGTCAGGATCCCGTCAAGCGCGCGACGGGCGAGGGGATCGCAGGCGAGCGCAATGCCCTGGTGCACCGCACCGGATGGCAGCAGGCGCGAAATCTCGTCCGGGGCGGCGATCCGGACGGATAGTGTCCTCGGAACAGCCGACCCGAGCTCTTCCGCCGCCTGCCGCGTCAACACGCAGCGCCGGCAGCGGCGCTGCGGATTGGCGAGCGCGGCCCGTGCCGCATGGAGGCCGTAGAGCCACAGACCGCCGTCGGCGGATTCGCTGCGGCCCTGGTTTGTGCGTCGGTGTTTCACGTGGATTCCGTCACCTCTTGCTGCCGGCCGTGCGTGCCGGCCCATTCTATTGACACCTTACCGCGATTGGATGATACCCGCCCGCCGCGGCCGAACGGCCGCGGAAATCCGGAACTGGGGGAATGTCCCGAGCGGCAAAGGGGGCGGACTGTAAATCCGCTGGCTAAGCCTTCGTAGGTTCGAGTCCTACTTCCCCCACCAGCGCCCGCGTAGCGGACGCGGAAGCCGGAAATCGGAAGTCAGAAAGGGCTGGCAGCGCGTTTTTCTACGCTTTATGGGAATTCTGAATGAGAATTGTGCGTTCTGACTTCTGGTTTCTGAATTCTTCGCGCTCTGCGCGAATGCGGGTGTAGCTCAATGGTAGAGCAACAGCCTTCCAAGCTGATGACGAGGGTTCGATTCCCTTCACCCGCTCCATGCCGTTTCAATGGGTTAGAGGCCTATTTTCCGTCAGTGTACAGAGTAGTTTTACAGGGAGTTTTACAGTTTTTGTTCTTCTGCGGTGCCAGATTGTTCGCTAGCCGCACTCGCGTGCTCCAATCGCCGCACCCTGTCCGCAAGGATTTCATCGCGCTTGACGTAGGTGTCGATGAGCCGCTCAACCCGGTTCTCCGACCACCCCATTATTTCAGCAATCTCGCGCATGGTGAAGCCAGCGCGGAAGTAGTTCGTGGCCGCCGTGCCGCGGGCGTCGTGGAAGTGAAGCTCCTTTCCGCCCGGCCACGCATTGGCCCTAGCCTTGGTCCAAGACGAATTGAAGCCGCGCCACGGCTGACCTCTCGAATTGGTCAAGATCGCCGTCGCTGTGCGGGCCTTTCGCATCTCGGCTAGGAGGGCGCGAATTTCGGCTGTGAGTGGCGCAACCGCTTTCCTGCGGTGACGACGGCCTTTGCCGGTCGCAATCTCGATGGCGTGCGCGCCCACATGGCCCCACGACAGCCGGAGAAGGTCGCCTTGGCGCAACCCCGTCAGGCATGCGAGCTTCAAGGCTTGGACAATCTCAGGCTTGTCCTTGTTCGCCTTGCAGAAGTGGTCAATGTCGGCTGGCGTCCAGATGATTTCCGAACGATCCGCCGAATAGAGGTTGCCGATAGCCCTGCATGGATTGGTTGTGAGCGCGCCGCTTTCTGCGGCGTAGCTCAGCACGCGCGAGAGAACTTGCTTCGCAAAGTCCGCAGTCCGTGGCGTCTTGCGCCATTTGTCGCGCCACGCGCGAATGCGAAGCCTGATTTGTGGGCGGTCGAATTGGCGAATGCTAAGCGATCCGAATTGGTTTATGATCCTGTCGAGCCACGGGAGCCATTCTTTCTTAGTTCGCTCCGATAGCTCCCGGAATTCGGGCGATGCTTTGTAGAGTGTGATCCATGTCGAGAGCTTGCGTTTGTCGAGTGAACGCTGTGGTGCTTTGGCGTCCTGATACGATTGCAGGAACTCGGGCGTACCCGGCTCGCCCTCAAGCCGCGGCCCGCCGCGCCATGCATAGTAGTACGTCCTGCCTTTCGACCTGACGCGATGAAGCCCCTTCATCTCAATCGAAACCATGCTTGGCGTCCCATTCGGCAAGCTCTTTGTCGAGTTCAGCGCTATCTACCGGAAGCGTCAAGGCACGGTCGCCCGTCAGTATGCGGACTTTTCCGGGTAGCACTTCAACAGCCGATGGGTTCAAGCCCATCGCACGGATGAACTGGGCCGCGCGGTCAAGATCGGTCTTTGTGACCTTCGGGGTAGATTGCTTCCTGCTCATTAGACACCTTCGCCGTCTATGGCAGAGAATATCACCCGCCCCCTCATCGCAAAAGCGAGACTGTAGTTGCGCTCAGTCTGTCGCTATCTGTATTTACGAGCTTTCCTGCTTACCAGGTTTGAGGGTATCCTGGACTGGACCTCGCTCACTTGCGGCGAGGCGGCGCCAGACGTTCCCAAAACCGCGACAATTCCTAACCGTTGGATTTCGATGCATAGGCACGCAAGAAACCGTCGCAATTCCGGCTAGCACCTTAGACGCTAGCTGGCCTAGCCCCTAATAGAATAGAATAGAACTAAATAGAACGTAGTGAAACGAAGTTCAATTTAGTCCGCTAGCGTGCGCTCCGCTTCGCTCCGCGCGGCGCGTCGCGCGCTTGCTCGCAACCGGTCCGATTGCTGGGTGCATCCGAATCGAAATGGAATGATTTTCTCCGCTGGCGATGACCGAACGCGCACCGGCGTACTCCAAGCCCCGCGCTAAACGGCCACGCAATCGAGCGTAGATGATCGTACGATGGCGTTAGACCCTTTTTAGGCGTTTGGATACTGGGGCGCCAAAGAGCGCGCCAGTGAACACGCCAAGGCGTCCCGGGAGATGGCGCGAAAACCCTCGGAAATCGCCAACGGGCGTTTTGCGCTTCGCATCGTATATCAAGGGTTTTCTATTCGCCGGTTTATCGCTGCGGAGACATTGAGCGATGGCATACCCGCTCTGACCGTAATAGACAGGTTTCGTGTTCGGCGCGCGACTTATTTGGATTTAGGACGGTTTGTGCTGCAAGCGCGCGCCACAACAAAATCGTTCTATTATCCCGCCGAAATTCCGCGCGTGGTCAGGAACAGATTGGCGCCCAGAGCTTGTTCACGTTCGGAATTATTTGCGTACATCGATAGGCATTCATGATTAGTTGCTCATCCGATTGGAAGCGCCGAGGGGATCGCTCAATCATGATACCGTCCAAGGTTGCATGAAAAATGTGGAAATGCGCTCCGATTTGCACGGCCTGAATTAGTGATGCTGGCTGGTTGCCTCTGGGTCGGTAGCGGGGAAAAAACGCAAGTGGCCTCCAGCGGTCATCCCCCCCGATAGCTCGCACAAGATCGCCTACCGTGTCACCGCTGTATGCATTATGAATCATTGATGCCTCCGTCGATTTGGGACGAACGGATGATCCCGGCACGCTCAGCGGAATCTACCGCGATCCCCTTCGTTCCAAAAGGCATTCGTGTTCCGAGCCGCATGCCGGGAGTGGGAAGGTCGTTTTCCTAAGAACGGCGACCCGAAAATACCGGACGAAATTTTCCGAACGCGGCGCGGGGGCGTTTTGACGGGCGGAAGTGCGCCCACCCCCGGCCTCCGGGCCAAGGGTTTCGGCATGGTCGGCATGGGGGGGTGCCAACGTGGACCGCGCGCCCGTATCTTTTTCTTGGCTAGATTGCCAACCGGTCGCGCAAGCGACGGACCGACGTTTCGTGCCAACGCCCGTCCCGGGGCGTTCGGATTCCATCCCCGTTCAACGCTTCTGCAATGGCCGCGTCAGACAATCCCTTGATGACAAACGGCTCAACGAAAGCGCGGGCGTCGTTGGCAAATTCAGCGGCGCTCCGGCGCGCGCCAGCGCAACCCGCTTTGTTGCCGTTTTCAGCCCTGTAGAGCGCCAGCGCGCGCGCTCCCTTGGGATTACCTAACTTTGTACCGCGGGCCTTCGCAGCCGCCAGCGCGAGCCTTGTGCGGGCCGATATGGCGCGGGCCTCTTCCTCCGCGACAACCGCGAGAATGCCGATTTGAAGCTGACTCGCGTTGGGCGAGTCCGCAAACACGACCTTGACCTTGGAGTCGCTTAACAGGTTCAGCACGTCCGCCGCGCGACGGCCTACGCGGTCAAGCTTGGCAACGCAAAGAGTCGCACGCTTAGCCTTTGCCTGCGCAATGGCGGCTTTCAACTGAGGGCGATCATTCGCCCTGACTTTGCCGGACTCAATCTCTGTGAACTCCGCAACCGTACTCGCGCCGTGAAATTCGACGTAATCGGCAACGGCCTTTTTCTGCGCCTCAAGACCAAGGCCCGAACGGCCTTGCTTGGCCGTGCTCACCCGGTAATAGGCGACGATCTTTGTCACGTTCTGGAGCACCACACATTTCCACTAATGTTCATTACTGAGATTGTGTGGCATGTACGGAATCCAGATTCCAGCGTGGAATCGCGATAGAGTTAATTCTGGGTTGCTTGTTGTCCGCCGCTGTTTGTCCACTCTCATCCCGGATCGGCAAGGCAGGGGGCGCTCTATAAGCGCGTCCGAAGGCGATCCAAACATTGGGGTTGAAAAATTTTGAACCCTCGGAAACGGGCCTTCCGCCGGGCGATGGATTAGCCGCCTCAGCGTGCTTTAATGTGGAATTGCAGATCGGAACAGGGCAATCCGGCGACACCGGTTGCGCTCATGACGACGGTCTGGCCACCCAATCCGTTATCCGCTTCTACCGCCTGCGCCGATCCGCCGGCGACGGTCGGCGGGAAATTGATTCCCCAGTCGGCTACGGTTTGCCCGTCCGCTGCGGATGCAAGGACATCGGTGTAGACGTATCCTATATATTGCCCGCTGTTATTCTGGATTACGCCGGTGAGCGGAAAGCAGCCAGACAGAGAATTTATCATTCCGATAGTCACGGTGCCGCCGCTGAATTGGAATACCTGGCTGGACGTTGTGAGAAGGTCGCTTGAACCTGCTGCGCACCCGTTCAGCAGCAATCCCGCAACAATCGCTGCCATGCGCGTATTTAGACGATTGCTCATTGCGTTACGTCCTTTCCGTTTTGCCGCGTCTTTGCCGCCAGAGAGCCGTTAGCGGGGAGGTCTCTGCAAAGTTGTTTCCACAGTTTGCGAGAAGGATTGAGATCGACGGGCGAGTTATCGAAGTCGCCGTCTTTGGCTAGGATCAAGGCGACGGCGGCGTAGCCGTCGTTATAGCCGCCAAAACCGTTCTTGGCGTGGAAGTGCCCGCATACTACGATCGGCAACCCTTCCCGGCCGTGATAGACTTGGTACCCGTTCCACTCGAAGGAATCCGGGTCGCGCAAGACAGCCTTTATGCTGTTCTGCGCCCACCCAACGGCCCTGACATCGTAATTATTGTAATCAGCGGAAGCGCCGCTGTCTCCGCAGCTCGCGCAACAGAGCGCGACGGTGCCAGCGACAAGCAGACGCTTGGTTTTTGAGGCAAAAGTTCGACATTTGGATACGTCGCGCATCCTGACCTCCAAGGAGAACGTAGCCCCGTAACCCGTACACTCCGGCCCCGAAGCCGTCGCGGGAGCTTAGTCTGAAAGCTATTCATAGGACGTTAATCCGTGGTTTAATCGTCCACCGAATGTTCGCGTTGCGCCATGAAGGCGCAAGCACTCGTTGCTCACAATCTCCGCAAACTTCGCGTCCGGCTCGGCATCTCGCAAGAAAACTTGGGCGTTGATGCCAATATTGACCGGACCTATGTCAGCCGCCTTGAGCGCGGCTTGGAAAATCCGACCGTGCTTATTCTTGAAAGGCTGGCACGCGCGCTCCATTGCGAAATTTCGGACTTTTTCCTGAGTCTCAGACCGAACGAAAAATACCCATCGCCTTTGCCAGCGGGGCGCAAACCACGAAGGGAGGGCGGGCGTTAGCGAAGCCGCTATAAGCGGCGCCCGGCTGGCAGTCTGAACTGCGGATATTGCAACCGTTCATCTGGCATTCAGAACACGGGCCGTATATCGTTTGTAGAAGATGGGGAACTATTAGGGGAATCTACGATGCACTCGCCGCCAACTGTGCTGCTTGTCATTGTTGCGCTTTTCGTCGTGTTGATTGTGTGGCGATTCGCGACCACACGTCGTGTGTCATTCACAGCGACCAAAAAAGTGCAGGAACCCGTTGAAGTCAAATTTAGGACCAAAGACGGCGATAAGGTATCCTTCGGCGCTAACAAATCCAGAAAGAAGCGCGTGCCGGTGACCTTTCGCGCAAGAAAGCGCTAGCGCTTGGTGCCTTTCGGGGGGCTAGGGAATGCCAAACGCGCTTAACCTCTTCGCAGAAACGCATCCGTACGTATTTCTCGCGCTCTGCATCGCGCTATGGGTAATCGCGCTTTATTGGTTTCGCGCACTTCGGCTGGCGCGAGAAGGAGTCCGGCACTTTCTCAGGAAGGTATTGTACGCTGCCGCGACGGTGTATCTGGTAGGTCTTGGCTTTTGGATTATTGTTCATGTTCCAAACGGATCGCCAACATCACCGATTATGTTCGCCGTGGGCTTTGTTTTCCTAGCGTCAGGTATGATGGCGGTTCGGAGAAGGCCGCCGCGGCGCAAGCGGACAATTCCTAAACATATTCGCGAAGCTGTCATTGCTAGGGATTTGGGGAGGAAGGCGTTCGATCCGTCGAAGCATCACATTGACCACATTTGGCCGTTCTCAAGGGGCGGCAGCCACACGACGGACAATCTTCGCGTGATTCATAGAAAACAGAATCTTCGAAAGGGCGCGAAACGGCCCCGACTGTGGGACATGTGGTAAGTTCAGCGGCGTCTTATCCCCGGGCAATGCGCGGTCCTTCCGGCCTAAGCGGTTTTGCACCCGGTCAAGATCACCAAAGCGGTTTTACACGCCCGTCGTAACCCATTGATTTGATTGAGGCGCGAAATCACGCGTTTTACACGTAAGTTGTTGATCCCAGTCGGATATACCGAGCCTTCCAAGCTGATGACGAGGGTTCGATTCCCTTCACCCGCTCCAATTCGTCTGGGTCCATTCCGGACACATGGGTAACGGTTCATGCTGGACACATAGGTAACACTTTTGGCCCGAAAGGGTTGTGGAGTGGTTCGAGCCTACAAGTCTCGTCGTCGAACTATCCCAGATCATAGTGCATGAAACTGACGAGCCAAATGCCTTCGTCGACTTCCTGGATGCCGAAGGTTTGGCCGGTCCTGCCTCGTCGAACTCTCTACGATGGATCCGGATGAAATCGGTTTGCTTCAAAGGAGCGCGATCACCAATCACATGTTGCGGGAGTCCGGCGCCCCTTGACCGATCGGAACTCGCCGCGCGTGTCCGGCTCTCCTCTCAGGTCAATGGCGGCAGCTGCGACAAGGGCGCGGTGACGTCCTCCAGCGGGCGGCGCTCCGCTGCGACGCCGAGGCCAAGCTCGGTGATAGCGGCCGCCAGCATGAGCGCACCTCCCAGAAGATAGCCGAACAGGATTTCGCTGCGCGATCCGGTCTCGATCAGCACGCCGAAAAGGGCAGGGCCTGCCATGCCGCCGATTGCCGTGCCGGCCGCGTAGAAGAGCGCGATCGAAAGCGCGCGCATCTCGAGGGGAAAGCTCTCGCCGATCGTGAGATAGGCGCCGCTGGCGGCGGCGGACGCGAAGAAGAAGACCACAGTCCAGCCTACCGTCTGCTGGACGGCGTCGAGCGCGTGCCAGCGGAACATAAAACCGACCGCGATCACGAGCAGGCCCGCCAAGGCATAGCTGCCGGCAATCATCGGCTTGCGGCCCCATGAATCGAAGACTGGCCCGAGCAACAGCGGTCCCAGAAAGTTTCCGGCCGCAAAGGGGAGAATGAACCAGCCGATGCTGTCGGCGGCGACGCCGTCGAAGCGCGTCAGCACGAGGCCATAGGTGAAGAATATGGCGTTGTAGAGAAAGGCCTGCGTCGCCATCAGCACCAGCCCCAGCACGACGCGTGCTCGATATCGTTCGATCAGAACCTTCGCGACTGCGCCGATCGTGAGGCGGAATCGCCGATCGATCCGCAGCCGCGGCACCTGCGCAATGTCGGGAAGGAGCGCGCCGCGCTCTGTGACGCGGTGCTCGAAATCCTGCACAATCTCCTCTGCCTCTCGCACGCGACCGTGCACCAGGAGCCAGCGCGGACTTTCGGGTACGAAGCGGCGCAGCCACAACACGATCAACGCCAGTCCTCCGCCCACCAGAAAGGCAAGCCGCCAGCCGATGTCGGGCGCGAAGAGATGTCGGTCGAGCGCCAACAGCGAGCCCAGCGCGCCAAGCGCGGCACCCACCCAGAAGCTGCCGTTGACGATGAGGTCGGTCATGCCGCGCCGCCGTGCGGGAACGAATTCCTGGATCGCGGAATTGATGGCGGCGTACTCGCCGCCGATGCCCGCACCCGCGCAGAAGCGGAAAGCTGCGAAGGACCATCCGTTCCAGGAGGCACCTGTCAGGATCGTCGCGACGAGATAGACACCGACCGTCACGCTGAAGAGACGTTTGCGGCCGAGACTGTCTGTCAATCCGCCGAAAAAAAGTGCCCCCAGAACGGCGCCTCCAATATAGGCGCTGGCAGCGAACCCGATCTCGCGCGCCCCCAGGTTGAGCGCCTGGACGCCGCCGATCGCGCCGGCGAGCGAACCAACCAACGTCACCTCCAGTCCGTCCAGGACCCAGGTGACGCCCAGTGCCGTCACGATCAGCCAGTGAAAGCGGCTCCACGGCAGCCGGTCCAGACGTGCGGGAATGTCGGTCGACACCGCGTCCGCGGCGTCGTTACCTGCAGACGCAGGAACCGAGTTCACACCCGTCGCTCCCCTAACGCAGCAGCATGCCAGAGGCTGGGCGTCTCATCCCCAAATCGCAGACATTGATTTGTGCATGGGCTTTCCTGCCGCTGACGCGATTTAATCCAACTCCCTCATTTCCAATTTTTACCGAACGAACAATTCAAGCGCTTGCAGGAGCTGGGGGTATTCGTGCGCGGCGCGATCGAGCCATCGGAGTCCGCGGCGGATTTCATCGCCGTGTTCGCGCCGCCCCTCATCGAGAACGGCACGGCGCAGCGCGGCGTCGTAAGCGTGCTCCGGCGCCTTGGAATAGCTTCGCATATCGGGTCCCGAAACAATTTGCGCGATTGCGGCGGGCGTGGCCGCGACCCCGAAATGTGCAAACGCGCGCGCAAGTCCAGCTTCCGGGTCAGCGAGGAATTGTTCGAAATCGAAGATCAGCGCGCGCTCGCCTGCCTTCTCCGTCGCCGCAGCGAGCGCGCAGGCCTCGCATGCCCAGCCCAGCGCAACGGTTTCGCCTTCGCTCATGTCGGCGAGGCGCCAGCGACAGGAGAGGCGCTGTTCAAGCCGTGCCAGCCGGAAGGGCGCGAGCGTGCGGGCCTCGGCCGGTGCGTTGGCGCCACCAAGAATCGTGGCGAGGTAAGCCTCGGGCGCGACGATCATCGCCAGGGCCCGGGGTGCGCACGGACGAGAGAGGATGTTCTCGGCGAGTTCGGAGACGAAACTTGTGGGTTTGACCAGCGCGCGGGCGTTCGGCTCGAACGTGCGCGACCACAGCTTGAGAAAGACCGAAAGATACCTCTCCGGCGGCCCGCCCGACATTTGCGCCAACGTCCTCAGGATCGCGGGTTCGCGCAGCGAAAAGATTGCGGAGTGGCGGCCGAGGAGCCGCGAGAGCAGCGTCGAGCCGACATGCCCCAGGTGAAAGATGAAGTCGCAGCGCTCCCGGAGCCCAGCCGCTTCGGCAGCCTCGGCGAGATCGGCGAACCGCAGCGTCCGGCCCGGTCGCCCGGGCGCGACGATCCGGCCATCGAGAAAGCTCGCGTTCTCGAATTCGGCCCGCGAGAACCGAAGCAGGGTGACGGTATCGTTGCGCAAATCGAGCGCGAACGGGAACAACTCGGGCGAGCGGGCGAGCGATTCTGAGAGGGGTCCCATTTGAATCCCCGGTTCGGGGTCGGTTTACCACGGCCGGTCTGCTTCGGCGCTGCGGATCGAGCACGGAACTCCCGGGCGGCGCGGCATTTCGCGCTTGCGCGGGCAGGGCACGGCTGGTAAACACCCGCCTCCCCGGCGGAGGCCGTCACCCCGCGCTGGCGAGCCAAGGCTCTCCGGCGCGTTGGCTTTTGCCCGAAGGAGTGTAGCTCAGTTGGTAGAGCGGCGGTCTCCAAAACCGTAGGCCGGGGGTTCGAGTCCCTCCACTCCTGCCAATGAACGAGAACGGAATACCGGTGTGGCCGAGGCAATAAAGAAAACAGCCGACAGTGCCGGCAAGGATGTCTCTGCGCCCGCGCGCCGCGTCGGCATGATCCAGTTTTTCCGCGAGGTGCAGCGGGAGACTTCGAAAGTCACGTGGCCGACCTGGAAGGAAACGTGGCTCACAACGGTGATCGTCTTCATCATGGTTGGCCTGATGATGGTGTTCTTTTTCGCCGTCGACTGGGTGCTTTCGTTCGGGGAACGTTGGTTGATCGGAGCCCTCCATTGAGCGGCGCGGAGGCGAAGGACGCCTGAGCATCATGGTCGAAGCAGCTACGGCGCACCTGACCCAATCGGACGCCAAATGGTACATCGTCCACACCTACTCGAATTTCGAGAAAAAGGTGTCGGAGGAGATCAAGCGCCAGGCGCAGATCCAGGGACTGGCGGATCTCGTCGAGGAAGTGCTGGTGCCGACCGAAGAGGTCATCGAAATCCGGCGTGGCCAGAAACACAACGCGGAGCGAAAGTTCCTGCCCGGCTATGTGCTTGTGCGCGCGAAGCTGACGGACGAAGCCTATCACCTGATCAAGAACGTCGCGAAAGTGACGGGCTTCCTCGGCCAGAACAACAAGCCGATGCCGCTGCGGCAGGGCGAGGTAGACCGTATTCTGAACCAGGTGCACGAGGGAGCGGAGCGGCCGAAATCGACGATTACTTTCGAAATTGGCGAGCAGGTGCGCGTCGCGGACGGCCCATTCCAGTCGTTCAACGGCGTGGTGGAGGAAGTGGACGAAGACCGGGCCCGCCTGAAAGTGGCGGTTTCCATCTTCGGACGAGCGACGCCCGTCGAACTGGAATTCACGCAGGTGGAAAAGGTCTAGCGCTCCTTCGGGCGCATCGCGCGGGAGGTCCTTCGCCGGGCCGTTGACCGCGAACTTCGAGGAGAAGGCAGAACATGGCGAAGAAGATTGTCGGTTACGTGAAGCTGCAGGTGCCCGCGGGTTCGGCGAATCCTTCGCCGCCGATCGGGCCAGCACTCGGCCAGCGCGGGCTGAACATCATGGAATTCTGCAAATCCTTCAACGCGAAGACGCAGGACCAGGAAAAGGGTATGCCGATTCCGGTAACCATCACCGTGTTTTCGGACAAGTCTTTCGCATACGAGATGAAGACGCCGCCGGCCTCCTATTTTCTCAAGAAGGCTGCCCGGGTGGATGGCGGATCGAAGGCGCCGGGTCGCGATCTGCGTGGCAGCGTCACCAAGGCTCAGGTGCGCCTGATCGCCGAGGCCAAGATGAAGGACCTGAATGCCCACGACGTTGAGGCCGCGATGTTGATGATCGAAGGCTCCGCGCGTTCCATGGGCATCGAGGTGAGGGAGTAGAGGCGATGGCAAAGCTGACGAAACGGTTTGCCAAAGCCGTCGAAGGTATCGACTCGACGAAATCGTATCCGCTCGAGGAAGCAATCAAGCTGATAAAGACGCGCGCCACCGCGAAATTCGACGAGACGATCGAAGTGGCCATCAATCTCGGCGTCGATCCCCGCCACGCCGACCAGATGGTGCGCGGCGTGGTCTCGCTGCCGAACGGTACGGGGCGGAAACTCCGCGTGGCCGTCTTCGCGAAAGGCCCGAAGGCTGACGAGGCGAAGGCCGCAGGAGCTGATATTGTAGGCGCCGAGGATCTCGCCGAGAAGGTACAGAAAGGCGACATCGATTTCGAACGCTGCATCGCGACTCCGGACATGATGGGCGTGGTCGGCCGGCTCGGCAAAGTACTCGGGCCGCGAGGTCTGATGCCCAACCCCAAGGTCGGAACGGTCACCATGGACGTGACGAGCGCGATCAAGGACGCGAAGGGCGGCGCGGTCGAATACCGGGTGGAAAAGGCCGGGATTGTCCAGGCGGGAGTCGGCAAAGCGAGCTTCGAGGAGAGAGCGCTCGTCGAGAACGTGCGCACCTTCGTCGATAGCGTGGCCAAGGCCAAGCCGCAGGGCGCCAAAGGAACCTATATGAAGCGTGTCTCCGTCAGTTCGACCATGGGACCGGGTGTGAAAATCGCGCTCGGAAGCGTGGGCGTTCAGGCGGGCGGATAAGTTGGAGGAATCCGGCGGGCGATCGCCGGACTGTCCGAGACTGCAGGCGCCCCGCGGGGCTTAATTCTGCCTGCATGAGACAGGGTGAGGCCGTCCTGCAAATCCTGAGGGATTTGCCGCGGGTTTGAGCCCTGGGACAGGAATGGGCCGCAAATTTCGCGGCCTGTCACAGGGCGGCGGGTCAATCGCCGGAGCCGCCGGAAGTAGAGGAGAGCCAAAGTGGCGCGCATGGATCGAGCCAGGAAAGCCGAGCTCGTCGAAAGCCTCAAGGGGCTTGTCGACGAATCCGGTTCCGTGGTCGTGGCCCACTATTCCGGCATGACGGTGGCCCAAATGGGCGATCTCCGCACGCGCATGCGCGCGGCGGGGGCTTCGTTCAAGGTGGCGAAAAACCGTCTGGCGGTGCGCGCACTGAAGGGAACCAGCGCCGAGGCTATCGTCCATCTCTTCAAGGGTCCGACCGGAATCGCCGTTTCGCGCGATCCGGTGGCTGCTTCGAAGGTGGTGGTGGCCTATGCCCGGGAGAACGAGAAACTCGTCGTTCTGGGCGGCGTGATTGCGGGAACGGCAGTCGATGCAAACGGCGTCAAAGCCTATGCGGAGCTTCCGTCCCTCGACGAGCTGAGAGGCAAGATCGTGGGGCTTCTGCAAGCACCCGCGACGAAGCTGGCCGGCCTGATGGCTGCGCCCGGCGCACAGCTTGCCCGCGTGATCGGCGCGTATTCCCGGAAAGATGCGGCGTAGCGGCGCGATTTACCCATCAAACCCGAAAGCAAGGAACGCAAAACCATGTCGAAAATCGAAAAACTCGCGGACGATCTCTCAGGCCTGACGGTGATCGAAGCCGCGGAGCTCGCAAAGATGCTGGAAGAGAAGTGGGGTGTATCCGCCGCCGCTCCGGTTGCGGCCATGGCCGCACCTGCGGCCGGCGCTGCCGCTGCTCCGGCCGTCGAGAAGACCGAATTCACGGTCGTTCTCGTCGAGGCGGGCGACAAGAAGATCAACGTCATCAAGGAAATCCGGGCCATTACCGGCTTGGGCCTCAAGGAAGCCAAAGACCTGGTCGAAGGCGCCCCCAAAGAAGTGAAGGCCGATGTCGGTAAAGACGAGGCCGCCAAACTCAAAAAGCAGCTCGAAGACGCAGGCGCCAAAGTCGAGCTGAAATAGGAGGTTCGCCGGTTGAATTCGGCGAACGCGTACATATTTCGTTCATCCCGCCTCCCCCGGCACCAGGCGTGCCGGGGGCCGGTGGGTTTCGCCGTTGCCCCAGCGGACGATACGCACACGGGCGACGTAACGGCTTACGGCCAGGGAATCGCGGAATGACCCTCTCCTTCACGGGACGTAAACGACTTCGCAAGCGCTTCGGCAAGATCGCCGAAATTGCGGAGATGCCCAACCTGATCGAAGTCCAAAGGACCTCCTACGACCAGTTCCTCCAGGTCCACAAACCCGCCGGCGGACGGACAGACGAAGGGCTGCAGGCGGTCTTCGCCTCCGTTTTTCCGATCAAGGATTTCTCGGAAAATTCCCTCCTCGAATACGTCGACTATCATTTCGAGGATCCGAAGTACGACGTCGAGGAGTGCCAGCAGCGGTCGATGACGTACGCCGCGCCGCTCAAGGTGACGCTCCGGCTCATCGTATTCGATGTGGATCAGGAAACCGGCGCGAAATCGGTCAAGGACATCAAGGAGCAGGACGTCTACATGGGCGATCTCCCGCTCATGACCGACCACGGCACGTTCGTGGTGAATGGCACGGAACGGGTGATCGTCTCCCAGATGCATCGCAGCCCGGGCGCCTTCTTCGATCACGACAAGGGCAAGACCCATTCTAGCGGCAAACTGCTGTTCGCTGCGCGCGTGATTCCCTATCGCGGTTCCTGGCTCGATTTCGAGTTCGACGCAAAGGACATCATCCATGTGCGCATCGATCGCCGGCGCAAACTGCCTGCGACGACGCTTCTGTATGCGCTCGGCCTCGATCAGGAGGCCATTCTCGATTACTTCTACGGCAAGATCGCCTTCCGACGCGCGAAGGACGGCGGCTGGACGACACCCCTCGATCCCGCCTGGATGCGCAACGCAAAGTCCAATGGCGAGTGGAAAAACGCCAGGACCGGCGAGGTGATCGTCGAAGCCGGGCAGAAGATCGCCCAGCGCGCGCTCCGCAAGTGGCACGACGAAGGCATCAAATCGGTTCATTTGACGGATGAAGATCTGACCGGCCGCTACTCCGCGCTCGACATGGTGAATGTCGAGACGGGCGAGATCTATGTCGAGGCGGGTGACGAACTGACAGCCGCCAATCTCGGGCAACTCGAAGAAGCCGGGTTCAACGAAATCGACGTCATCAATGTCGACGGCATCACGACCGGGGCGTACGTTCGCAACACCATGGCTGCGGACAAGACCCACAGCCGCGAACAGGCGCTGATCGAAATCTATCGCGTGATGCGTCCGGGCGAACCACCGACGCTTGATACGGCGGAGACCCTGTTCGGCCAGCTGTTCTTCGATCCGGAACGCTACGATCTGTCTTCGGTCGGTCGCGTGAAGATGAACATGCGGCTTGGTCTGGATGCTCCGGACACTACCCGCGTGCTGCGCAAGGAAGACATTCTGGCGATTCTCAAGGCGCTTGCCGATCTGCGCGACGGCCGCGGTGAAATCGACGATATCGACAACCTCGGCAACCGCCGCGTGCGTTCCGTCGGCGAGCTGATGGAAAACCAGTTCCGCGTCGGTCTCTTGCGCATGGAACGCGCGATCAAGGAGCGCATGAGCGCCGTCGATATCGATACGGTCATGCCGCACGATCTCATCAATGCGAAGCCGGTCGCCGCGGCCGTGCGCGAGTTCTTCGGCTCCTCCCAGCTGTCCCAGTTTATGGATCAGACAAACCCGCTTTCCGAGGTTACGCACAAACGGCGGATGTCGGCGCTCGGACCGGGCGGTCTCACGCGTGAACGCGCTGGTTTCGAGGTGCGCGACGTCCATCCTACGCACTACGGCCGCATCTGTCCGATCGAGACGCCGGAGGGACCCAATATCGGTCTGATCAACTCGCTCGCGACTTACGCACGCATCAACAAATACGGCTTCATCGAAAGCCCCTACCGTCGCGTGACTCACAAGCATGTGACGAACGAGGTCGTCTATCTGTCGGCGATGGAGGAAGCGAAGTTCACGATCGCCCAGGCGAACGCGACCATCGATGGCCGCGGTAGGCTGACCGACGAACTCGTTTCCTGCCGCAAGGGCGGCAACTTCGTGATGACGACGCCCGATCAGGTGGAGTTCATCGACGTCTCGCCGAAGCAGCTCGTTTCCGTGGCCGCAGCCCTCGTGCCGTTCCTCGAGAACGATGACGCGAACCGCGCGCTGATGGGTTCCAACATGCAGCGCCAGGCGGTGCCGCTTCTGCGTCCGGAGGCGCCGCTCGTCGGCACCGGTCTCGAAGACGTCGTGGCGCGCGATTCAGGCTCCGCGATCGCTGCGCGGCGCTCGGGCATCGTCGATCAGGTGGATGCGACCCGCATCGTGGTGCGGGCCACGCAGGAAACCGATCCGACACAGCCCGGCATCGACATCTATCGACTGAAGAAATTCCAGCGCTCGAACCAGTCCACCTGCATCAACCAGCGGCCGCTAGTCAACGAAGGCGATACCGTCCAGAAGGGCGACATCATCGCCGACGGCCCGTCCACGCAACTCGGCGAACTCGCGCTCGGCAAGAATGCGCTCGTCGCCTTCATGCCGTGGAACGGGTACAACTTCGAGGATTCGATCCTCATATCCGAGCGGATCGTGCGCGACGACGTGTTCACCTCGATTCACATCGAAGAATTCGAGACGATGGCGCGCGATACGAAGCTCGGGCCGGAAGAAATCACGCGCGACATTCCCAATGTCGGCGAGGAAAGCCTCAAGAATCTCGACGAGGCCGGCATCGTTTATATCGGTGCGGAAGTGAATCCCGGCGACATCCTGGTCGGCAAGGTCACGCCGAAGGGTGAGACCCCGATGACACCGGAGGAGAAGCTGCTCCGTGCCATCTTTGGCGAGAAGGCCGCCGACGTGCGCGATACCTCGCTGCGCGTTCCGCCTGGCGTCACCGGAACCATTGTCGAAGTGCGCGTCTTCAACCGCCACGGCGTCGACAAAGACCAGCGTGCGCTCGCCATTGAGAAGGCGGAGGAAGAGCGGCTGGCCGAAGACCGCGACGACGAACTCGCGATCCTCGAGCGCAACATCTTCTCGCGCCTTTCGGAGATCCTGCTGCACAAGACCGTGGCATCGGGTCCCAAGGGCCTTGCCGCCGACAACAAGGTCACCCAGGCGGTGCTTGACGCCATTCCGCGGCATCAATGGTGGCAGATCGGCCTTCGCAACGAAAAGGCGATGGGGGAAATCGAAGCGCTGCACCGACAGTACGAGGAATCGAGGCAGCGTCTCGACAAGCGCTTCGCCGACAAGGTCGAAAAGCTGCGCCGCGGCGACGAACTGGCGCCCGGCGTGATGAAGATGGTCAAGGTGTTTGTGGCAGTGAAGCGCAAGCTGCAGCCGGGCGACAAAATGGCCGGCCGCCACGGCAACAAGGGCGTGATCAGCCGGATTCTGCCGATTGAAGACATGCCCCACCTCGCCGACGGAACGCCGGTGGATGTCGTGCTCAATCCGCTCGGTGTGCCAAGCCGCATGAATGTCGGCCAGATTCTCGAAACCCATCTCGGCTGGGCGTGCGCGGGTCTTGGGCGGCAGATTGGTGATGTCGTGGACAAAATGAAGCGCGACGGCAGGGTGGAGTCGCTGCGCCGCTCACTCAAGCAGATCTACGGGCACGACGAGCGGCTCGCCGAACTCGACGAGCACGGCCTGGTCGAGCTTGCGGAAAACCTGCGCGAAGGTGTGCCTGTGGCGACGCCCGTGTTCGACGGCGCCAAAGAAAAAGACATCGTCGAAATGCTGCATCAGGCGGGCTTGAACGAGACGGGGCAGGTAACGCTCTTTGACGGGCGCACCGGCGAAGCGTTCCGCAGGCCCGTGACGGTCGGCTACATCTACATGCTGAAGCTGCACCACCTCGTGGATGACAAGATCCACGCGCGCTCGATCGGTCCCTACAGCCTCGTCACCCAGCAGCCGTTGGGCGGCAAGGCGCAGTTCGGAGGCCAGCGCTTCGGTGAAATGGAGGTGTGGGCCCTCGAAGCCTACGGCGCGGCCTACACGCTGCAGGAGATACTCACGGTCAAGTCCGACGACGTGGCGGGCCGCACCAAGGTCTATGAAGCTATCGTGCGTGGTGAGGACACTTTCGAAGCCGGCATTCCCGAGAGCTTCAATGTTCTCGTGAAGGAGATGCGCTCCCTCGGCCTAAACGTCGAACTTGTAAACGGCTGATCACTTAATCGCTAACCGCTCTTCAGGAGACGGGAATGAACCAAGAGCTGCTGAACGTTTTTCAGACGGGCAAGGAAGCTCCGGCCTTCGACCGGATTCGTATTTCGCTTGCGAGTCCGGATCAGATTCTGCGCTGGTCGCACGGCGAGATCAAAAAGCCCGAGACCATCAACTACCGCACCTTCAAGCCCGAGCGCGATGGCCTGTTTTGCGCCCGCATCTTCGGCCCGGTGAAGGACTACGAGTGCCTGTGCGGCAAGTACAAGCGGATGAAGTACAAGGGGATAGTCTGCGAGAAGTGCGGCGTCGAAGTGACGGTGCAGAAGGTGCGCCGCGACCGCATGGGCCATATCGAGCTCGCGTCGCCGGTTGCCCATATCTGGTTCCTGAAATCGCTGCCGTCGCGCATCGGTCTCATGCTCGACATGACGCTGAAGGATTTGGAGCGCGTGCTCTATTTCGAGAATTACGTGGTCATCGAGCCGGGGCTCACGCCGCTCAAGGAGCGGCAACTGCTTACCGAGGACGAGTACTACCGGGCGCAGGACGAATACGGCGGTGACAGCTTCACCGCCATGATCGGCGCTGAAGCGATCCGCAATCTGCTTCAGGCAATCGATCTCGAGAAGTTGCGCGATTGGCTGCGCACCGAGATTGCTTCGTGCAACGGCGGTGAGAAGCCGAAGAAGCTCGTGAAGCGGCTGAAGGTCGTCGAGGCTTTCATTGAATCCGGCAACCGGCCGGAGTGGATGATCCTGACGGTCGTGCCCGTAATTCCTCCGGAATTGCGGCCGCTTGTTCCGCTCGACGGCGGCCGCTTTGCGACCTCCGATCTGAACGACCTCTACCGCCGCGTCATCAACCGCAACAACCGGCTGAAGCGCCTGATCGAACTCAAGGCGCCCGACATCATTGTGCGCAATGAAAAGCGCATGCTGCAGGAAGCGGTGGACGCGTTGTTCGACAATGGTCGGCGCGGGCGCGTCATCACCGGCGCCAACAAGCGGCCGTTGAAGTCGCTCGCCGACATGCTGAAAGGCAAGCAGGGCCGGTTCCGGCAAAACCTGCTCGGCAAGCGCGTCGACTATTCCGGCCGCTCGGTGATCGTGGTCGGTCCGGAGCTGAAACTCCATCAGTGCGGGCTGCCGAAGAAGATGGCACTCGAACTGTTCAAGCCGTTCATCTATTCGCGGCTCGAAGCCAAAGGCTTCTCGCAGACCGTCAAGCAGTCTAAAAAGCTGGTCGAGAAGGAAAAACCGGAGGTCTGGGACATCCTCGAAGAGGTGATCCGCGAACATCCGGTCCTGCTCAACCGCGCGCCTACGCTGCATCGCCTCGGTATCCAGGCTTTCGAGCCGGTGCTGATTGAAGGCAAAGCGATCCAGCTGCATCCGCTCGTCTGCACCGCGTTCAACGCGGATTTCGACGGCGACCAGATGGCCGTTCACGTGCCTTTGTCGCTCGAAGCTCAGCTCGAGGCGCGCGTGCTCATGATGTCGACCAACAACATTCTCTCGCCCGCCAACGGCAAGCCGATCATCGTGCCGACGCAGGACATCGTTCTCGGGCTCTACTATTTGTCGCAGGAACGCGAGAACGAACCCGGCGAGTACAAAGAGGATCCCAAGACCAAGATGCCCCTCCAGGGCATTTACGGGGATATGGCCGAAATCGAACAGGCACTTTTCTCGGGCGTGGTGACGCTGCACACCAAAATCAAGACTCGTTACAGGACCGTCGACCGGGAGGGAAACCCCATAACCCGGCGCGTGGATTCAACGCCGGGACGGATGATGATCGCGGAGCTTTTGCCGCGCTCGACGAAAATCCCGTTCGAACTGGCCAACCGGCTTCTGCGCAAGCAGGAGATCAGTCAGCTGATCGATGAAGTCTATCGGCACTGCGGACAGAAGGAGACGGTGCTCTTCTGCGATGCCATCATGGGGCTCGGCTTCCGCGAAGCCTGCAAGGCCGGGATTTCCTTCGGCAAGGACGACATGGTCGTGCCCGCGACGAAGGAAAAGCTGATCGAGGAAACGCGCCATCGCGTCCGCGAATACGAGCAGCAATATCTCGACGGTCTCACCACCGACAAGGAGAAGTATAACCTCGTCATCGATGTCTGGTCGAAATGCACCGATGAAGTCGCCAAGAAGATGATGGACGAGATCTCCCAGCCACGCGTGGATCCGAAGGACGGGCGCATCGAAGAGATGAATTCCATCTACATGATGTCGCATTCCGGCGCGCGTGGTTCGCCGCAGCAGATGAAGCAGCTCGCCGGCATGCGTGGGCTGATGGCGCGGCCCTCGGGCGAAATCATCGAAACGCCGATCCTTTCGAACTTCAAGGAAGGATTGACCGTGATGGAGTACTTCAACTCCACCCACGGCGCGCGCAAAGGCCTTGCCGACACGGCGCTCAAGACAGCCAATTCCGGTTATCTGACCCGCCGGCTGGTGGACGTGGCGAACGACTGCATCATCACCGCCGAAGATTGCGGCACGAAAAAAGGCGTCACGGTGCAGGCCGAAATCGACGGCGGGCAGGTGGTGTCTTCGCTGGCCGAGCGCATTCTCGGCCGGACCACGGCCGAGGACGTGAAAAATCCCGAGACGGGCGAAGTGCTCATCCGGCGCGGCCGCGAAATCGGAGAAGATATCGCCGAGAAGATCGAGGCTGCGCACATCCAGAAGGTTCGCGTGCGCTCGGTGCTCTCCTGCGAACTCGCCGATGGCGTCTGCGGCAAATGCTATGGACGCGACCTGGCGCGAGGTACATCTGTCAACATCGGGGAAGCGGTGGGTGTGATCGCCGCACAATCGATCGGTGAACCCGGCACCCAGCTCACCATGCGCACCTTCCATATCGGCGGTGCAGCCCAGGTGGCGGGACAATCGAAGATCGAAGCGAGCTACGACGGCACGATCAAGATCATCAACCGCAAGCTCGTGAAGAATTCGGACGGCGAGATGGTTGCGATGTCGCGCAACATGCAGGTCGCGATCATGGACGCCAAAGGTTTGGAGCGCGCCTCGTACCGGATCGTGTACGGCGCCAAACTGAAGGTCGATGAAGGCCAATTGGTAAAGCGCGGAGACCGGCTCGCAGAATGGAATCCGAACAGCTTGCCGATCCTGACCGAAATCAACGGTATCGTGCGCTATGACGATCTCGTGTCCGGCCTCACTCTGAAGGAGGTGGCGGACGAGAAGACAGGTGTCTCGAACAAGGTCGTTACCGATTCGCGCGGCACGGGCTCGAAAGCGCAGGATCTGCGTCCGGTGCTCGCGATCGTGGACGCAAAAGGCCGGCCACTTACGCTGCCAAGCGTGGGCGAGGTGCGCTATTCGCTTCCTGTCGATTCGATCATCTCGGTCGAGGACGGGGCCACCGTGAAGGCGGGTGACGTGCTTGCGCGCATTCCGACAGAAGGCGCCAAGACGCGCGACATCACGGGCGGTTTGCCGCGCGTGGCGGAGCTGTTCGAGGCGCGCAAGCCAAAGGACTGCGCCGTTCTGGCGGAGTCCGACGGCTTCGTGGAATTCGGCAAGGACTACAAGAACAAGCGCCGCGTCATCGTAAAGCCGAAGAACGACAAGGGCGAGCCTGTGGAATATCTGATCCCCAAGGGCAAGCACATCAGCGTGCGCGAGGGCGATTATGTCGAAAAGGGCGACTACATCGTCGAAGGCAATCCGAGCCCGCACGACATTTTGCGGATCAAGGGCGTCGAAGAACTTGCGACCTATCTCGTCAAGGAAATCCAGGACGTCTATCGGCTGCAGGGCGTGAAGATCAACGACAAGCACATCGAGGTGATCGTTCGCCAGATGATGCAGAAGATGGAGATCGTGAATGGTGGCGATACCACGCTGCTCGCCGGCGAACAGGTCGATCTCCTCGAGATGGACGAGGCCAACAAGAAGGCCGTGGAGCTCGACGGCAAGCCTGCCGAAGGCCGGCCGGTCCTGCTTGGCATAACCAAGGCGTCGCTGCAGACGCGTTCGGTGTTCTCGGCCGCATCTTTCCAGGAGACCACGCGCGTGCTGACCGACGCCGCGGTGAACGGCCGGGTCGACATGCTCGAAGGCCTCAAGGAGAACGTAATCGTGGGCCGGCTCATCCCCGCCGGTACGGGCGGCGCCATCGCGCGGCTGCGGCAAATCGCGGGCGAGCGCGACCGCGTCATCCAGGACGAGGAGGCACGGGCGCAACCGGCGCAGATCGAAGGTCCTGCCCAGGCCGCGGAATAGACGGCGCATTCAATCGAATGAAAAATTCGCCCGGAGAAATCCGGGCGAATTTTTGCTCGCTGCAACGGGAACTGGCTCGCCGCAGGGCCGCCGAACTTGAAGAATCCAATTTGCAATAGACTGGAGAAGAGAGGAAGGCCGTGAATGTGCGGAGTTTGACTGTCGTGCTTCACGGAGCCAGTGTTTGTCGCGACGGGCCGGACCATCACGGATTTGGCCAAAGCAGAGTCGAGGGCGAAGTTGACCGGAGTACCCATCCCCTTCTTCGGCATCGGAGCAACGCGCAGCGGTACGACCTGGCTATCGCGCGTTCTCCGGAGTTATCCGGACTGCGCTGTAATGCCGTACAAAGAGATGCATTTTTTTGACGTTCGTCACGGAGACTACGGACGGAAATATTACGGGGATAAGGTGAAGACGCTTGTTTCATGGAGTCGGGAGCTGGAGAAGAGAGTCGAAGATACACTTAAGAGCATGAATCTTGCCGGTGAAGAGAATGCGCTGGACTGTGCAGAGGCAAGGGGTTCCTCGCCAAACGGTTTCTGGACCGATGAGGTGATGCGTCGGTTTTACAAGCAGGCGCGGTTCGAGAAATATTTCCGGCACGTTTCGAAGATCAGGGAAGTCCTTTCTATCCAAGATCTTCAATCCTACGTTGAATACGTAAATCGACATGGCGCAGGCGCAAGCGCGTTTGGCGAAATAACACCGACGTATTGCGTGCTACATGCTGCCGCATTTGCTGAAATGGAGCGCGCCCTGCCCGATGCGCGCTTCTTCTATGTGATGAGAGATCCGGTGGAACGGCTGTGGTCGCAAGCACGTTACAAGCCATCCCAAGCGGGAGGCCGCGGCGCCAAGCGGTACAATCCTCAAAAAGATTTTGAACGAACCCTTGCTCGAACGCGTGGTGGTAAGCTGGCAGATTACCAACATACGATTGAAGCCTTGGAACGCGCAATACCTGGCGATCGCATTCACTATCTCTTTACGGAGACTATGACCGACCCGGTATTGGGACCAGCAGAGATACGCAAAGTGGAAAAGGCGCTCGGCCTTATGCACCGCGAAATCGGCCCCGAGACTTTTAAGGAGCCTGTGAACGCGTCCCCTGTGGCCGCGCTAGATCCGGTAAGCGAAGCTGCTGCGGTAAGAGTATTGGAGCCTATTTACAGGTTTGTCGAAGGGCGGTTTGGGCGACCTTTCGGTTGGCGTGTACCGGCCGACTTCCGGTAAATGTTGCGCGCTTGCGTCTATTGCTGAAGCGTCGCCGGGGTCGAAATGCGCTCATCCTCCTGACCGCTTGCGGAGAGTAGCTGCCGGTAGAGTGTCGCCAGTTCCTTGGCCTGCTCTTCTGCCCTTCGCAAATGTGGGCCCGCTGCAGGCGAGGACCGATACCGGGACGGATGTTGATCGATCTCGGTCAGGGCGGCAACGAGTCCAGAAGTGTCGCCAACGTCGATTACAAACCCATTCATTCCCTGCACAACATCCGCGCCAATTGCCCCTCGATTCGACGCTATTACCCAAAGCCCGTTCTGCAATGCTTCGCGCGCAACCAGCCCGTACGATTCGGGCCATATCGATGGCGCGAGAAGCACGTCCAGCTTCTCATACAGCTCAACAACTTTCGACTGCGGAAAGCGTCCGATCCTGTATACGGACGTCGTGCCCCAGGTTTCTCGCGGTCGGCGTTCGCGATGGGCGAGGGCGTGATCGACGATGGTCAGAGAAATGTTGCGAAAGTTCGTGGAGTGAAATGCCCGCTTGATCAGAGTGTATCCCTTGTGAGCGGCGACATTTCCCAGATAGCCGAGACGCACTGACCCATCACTGCTCGCGACGCGCTCCGGTCTCTTCATATCCGATACGCCATTTTCGATCGTGTCGATGTTCGTTATACAATGTCGACGGTGCAGGCGCTCGAATTCCCGCGAGACGGCTAAGATGCGCGCCGCGCCAGATAATGCCGCACGCAGACGTAACGAGCGTTCTATCCTTGGGTATCCCTCTGCACCCCAGCGACGGAGGGAGCGCACGGGGTCAAGCAACTCATTTGATACGTCTTTCCCGCTTTCGTCGACGAGAAACTGATAATCGGAGATCCACCAGCCATCATGGAGCATAATTACATAGGGAATGCCCAGTTCGCGCGCTGCTTCCACGACACAGACCGAAAGTCGCTGAATTCCATGAAAGTGAACCAGCGATGGCTTCCAGAGTTCGAGATGCGCACGAAAGATGCGGCCTATCTCTTCGTCGGCAGGCAGCCAATCCATGCCGGCCCGCATGGGATAGGTGACCGACGTTACGCGCACATCGCGGTAGAAATAAGTGTGCGTCTGGTAAGGAGTCCGGGCCCCTTCGACACCGCAAAAAACCTGAAAGTCGAACTCGTCGCCAAATTGGTCACAGAGGTAATCCAGGTTGTCCTTTAGCACCCGCGTCCCCCCGCCGATGGTTTGAGGAAAAAAGTATACGTTCACTAGAAGAACGAGGGGCTTTCTTGGACTTTTATCGCCGGGCGAACCGCGGGCTGGGATTACGGAACTGATGATTTCGGAGATATTGCGGACCGCGGACGCGGAGCCGTGTCTCGCTAGCACAAGCCGCCTTGCATTTTGGCCGATCTCGTTTCTTAGCCTGCGTGAATCCACCATGAGTCGAAGTTTATGATGCCAATCCTCATTTGAACTTGCGAGCATCGCATCGTGACCGTCATTGAGAAATTCGGTATGGCTCGATGTCGACGAAAGTATAGATGGAATGCCAAACATTGCCGCTTCGATCCATTTGATCTCGCTTTTGCAATCGCTGAATGGTCCGGATTTAACAACGGAAAGGTTGATGTCCGCGGTCGCGAGGACGGACCAGAACATATTTGTGTTCCAATTTGGCGGTAGTTGAGTGATCCGGTTGGCAAATGGAAGCAGAACTGCCGGCAAGGGAAGAAAACCCATCGTGACAAGTTCCAATCCTGGTTCATGCTCGAACAGCCCTGCGATCGCAGGGGCCGCCAGGACCTCGAAATCTTCATTATGGGCTTTTGTTCCCGTCGCATAGAACAGCCGGACACCGGATGAGGCGGCCCTCACACTCTTGGTCTCCATCGCGGCAATAAACCGTTCATGACGGCTATCAAGGGCATTTCGATGCAAAAAACACCGATTTGACGTTACCAACTGTTCCATTCGACGTTGGAGTGCGGAAGTGGATGCTAGACCATACTCGCATAATGCCATGGCCCTCTCGAACATTGGAGCATCCACTACGAGATTTGCATATTCTTCAACGGTAAGTGCGCCTCGGTAGCTTTTGAAGGAGTCTGGAAAGTGATCTGGGTCGAACACGAGATCATCGGTCTCATAAATCGTGATGACGCCAATGCTCCTGCAATAGAGAATCGCTGTTTCAATCAGCGGCGACGCCGGTACCCGGAAGAAGATAACGGCGTCGTAGGAGCCAGCCGAAGACAGGAGCTGGCGCGGGTCGTCCTGTGAAATGAAATCTGCGGTGATGCCGGCAAGCCGAAGTTGTTCGAGCTTTTGCTCGATACGGTAAAACTTGCATTGCGCAAGGTAAGGCGTGCCGAAAATGAGGACGCGCAGGGGACTTCCGCAATCACGGCGCTGTGGGATATTCGGGATTGGCGGGAAGTCGGGTTCCTCGAATATCGACCTGATGTGCGCGCATGCCTCGCTTTTCTTTCCGTGAGCCACAAGCGATCTGGCTTCGTTGCGGCGCAATTCGAAGTGTTCGAGCCAAAGATCGTCCACTAGCTCCCCGGTTTCGGGACGTTCGGGGTAAGCTCGTGCCAATGCCCGCGCACCTTCGAGCGCATGGCTGAATTCGCGGCAGCCCCTTCTGGCGGAAATCAAGTTGTAATGGGTCCAAAATGATGCACCGCCCAGCGCGATGACCTCTAGATACGCGTCTCGGGCCGCGGGGTGGTCCGACTGGCGAAGCAGAGCATCGCCAAGGTGCTGCCAGGTCTCGACTCTATCCCTGTTTAAAAGCAGCGAACGACGGTAGAGTTCGGCTGCTTCGGGCGAGCTACCACCTCGTGCGCATGTATCAGCAAGATCCGTGAATATCAGTGCAGACTCCGCTACGTCGGGCAGCGCGCCTACGGTTTTAATGTGACCGATCCAGTGTTCAAACGCGTCCCATCTGGTTCGGAAGTGGCCGACCGGCAAGTCCAATGACTGTTCCGACCGTGTCGACCAACCGGCGATCGCAGGTACACTCAAACCCTGACTGGTTAAAGCCCTTACGTATCCATCTGTAGTAAAGCCTGGCGGAAATTCGGAGATGGTCAGTCCAAGGCGCCTGAGCCACATCGCTTCGCATGCGGGTCGACCCTCATGGCGGCCAACCGACAGCCAATGGACATAGGCTTCCGGGGGAGCAAGCTGCCCGGTATCCCCGTATCTCGCCCGATAGAACTCCGGATCGAAACGTCCCTCATCACTGAATTGCCGAAGTTCCGGAATTCCATGCTCGAGGAAATGAACAATGCACTCTGCCTTCGTGCCCAGGCAGTTGTGTAAATCCGGATTGAGATCGATGTAACAGTCGGAATCAAAATCCCTCAAACTCTCTATCATTCTGTCGCATTGCCCGCGCAAAACGCGGAGAAGATCACTGTCGGGCGAATGCAGAACCGTAAGTTCAGGTGTGACTGTGGTCACAAAGTGGGCACCACGCGTAAGTATACTGATGTTGCCATAGACGGCGACGCCGTAAAGTCGGGATGGAAGAACGGTAGTTCTGTCACAAAGCGAGAGCGAAAGCAGTTCAATCGAACCGAACCGGAGAACCGCGAACGGCGGGGAATGGAATTGCAGTTCATACAGACCGGATTGAATGGGTTCGATAATGTGGATCTCCGTATCCCACATTCCAGCCGAACATGTGTTCAGAACGATCTTTTTTTCAGCGGGCCGGAAGCCCACATGGATGTAGCTCTCCAAGGTGCAATAGATGTTTATTCCGGACTCGGCAGCGCCAGTGCGGTATAAGAAGGCGATGGTGCTGGTCGGGTGCCCCTTCGTACTACAGCGGGAGTTGGGCGCGGGTTGCGATGCACGAGCAATGGCATCTTCCGGCGGTGGCTCTTGAGCCGGGCTGGAGCCTCTATTAGGATTATCCGGCGCACGGAAGAATCGAACCGCATTTCTCAACCAAGCAGCCATACTGGCCCTCGACAAGCCCGAACCGGCATCTTGGGCCTCCCGCGCCGCGCTTACAATAGCGACCAGGCGAATACCCGCCTGCACATCGTACCACATTCGTTAGGTCGGATTCGGCGAGAGGGATTGCATATCGTGGGGTGTGCTCTACAAAGAGAACAACAGGGCAGATTGCCGAGATGGGGGCATGGAAGACGTATTGGTGTTGGGGGGCGGGATTGCGGGAATTGCGACCGCGTATTTCGCTGCGATCCACGGCAAAAAAGCTGTGGTGGTCGAGGCCAGACCGCGCTCCGGCGGCCTCCTCGACAATTTTGTGGTGCAGGGTTTTCGCTTCGAACAGGGGCCACACTATTCCTATTCTACGGCGCGGGAGGTGCAGGATGTTTTCGCGGGCGTCCCGCAAATTGCAATCCGGCCGGAGGGCTGGTGCTGGTACAACGGAACCTGGATTCGGCATCCGCTCCAAGACAATCTGAGTGCCCTGCCCATCGAAGATCGGATTGCCTTTCTTGTCGATATGATCAACAGGCCGCAAATCGACGCCAGGAACTACTACGATTGGCTGCTTAATAGATACGGCCACATGCTGACCGAAAAGTGCTTTGCCGCATATTGCGAAAAGATCTGGTCGGTCTCGGCGCGTGAGCTGGACATCGGTTGGGTCGGAGAGCGCATGCAGCAGCCAGAACTTCGAACTGTTCTTCGCGGCGCCATGAGTGTCGAAACGCCGAACACATACTATCTCCGGGAAGCACATTATCCATTGGACGGAGGGTTCCGGTCCTTTATTCATCCGCTGATTCAAGAATGCGACATACGCTGCAACAGCACGGTTTCCCAGATCGACCACAGACGGCACAAGGTCCGTTTCACTGACGGGCGCGAGATGCATTACCGTGTTCTCGTGAATACGCTGCCTTTGCCGATTTTCGTAGGCATGATCGACGAGGCTCCCCCAGCCACTGTGAGTGCCGCCGGCGGTCTGATCGCAAATCAAATTGATCTGATCTCGATCGGCTTTTCACGGCCCGCGATTTTTCGGTATCTCTGGTTCTACGTTTACGACACAGACCTGTGGGCCGCGCGAGTGCATACGCCGAGGCTTTTGTCACCAAACAACGTGCCAGACGGATGTGACGCGGTTCAATTCGAATTTTATTCATCGCCTCGCAACCCGCAGAGGCGATCCCCGGGCGAACTATTTGAGAATGCGCTGGCGACTCTGGATCGGGTCGGTATGGGGGCTCGAAACGACATTATGTTCTGGCACCATATGCACGTTCCCTACGCCAACGTCATTCATGACATCGGGATGAGCGCTCGACGTAATGCCGTTATGAGGTGGCTGGAAGGTGTCGGGATTTTATCGGTCGGACGGTTCGGCAGATGGTCCTACGACTCTGTCGCGGACACGATTTCTTGCGCGGCGGGCGTAACGGAGCGCTTATAGTGCGTTTCCGAGATGCCAGTTCGGCACGTGCGTGCTGGATGAACAGAGCCTCCACTCCCGGTGCAACGACATTTTGCGGATCAAGGGCGTCGAAGAACTTGCGACCTATCTCGTCAAGGAAATCCAGGACGTCTATCGGCTGCAGGGCGTGAAGATCAACGACAAGCACATCGAGGTGATCGTTCGCCAGATGATGCAGAAGATGGAGATCGTGAATGGTGGCGATACCACGCTGCTCGCCGGCGAACAGGTCGATCTCCTCGAGATGGACGAGGCCAACAAGAAGGCCGTGGAGCTCGACGGCAAGCCTGCCGAAGGCCGGCCGGTCCTGCTTGGCATAACCAAGGCGTCGCTGCAGACGCGTTCGGTGTTCTCGGCCGCATCTTTCCAGGAGACCACGCGCGTGCTGACCGACGCCGCGGTGAACGGCCGGGTCGACATGCTCGAAGGCCTCAAGGAGAACGTAATCGTGGGCCGGCTCATCCCCGCCGGTACGGGCGGCGCCATCGCGCGGCTGCGGCAAATCGCGGGCGAGCGCGACCGCGTCATCCAGGACGAGGAGGCACGGGCGCAACCGGCGCAGATCGAAGGTCCTGCCCAGGCCGCGGAATAGACGGCGCATTCAATCGAATGAAAAATTCGCCCGGAGAAATCCGGGCGAATTTTTTTAGTTGTTCCCGGTAGCCAATGACCTGGCACGCGTGCTCTCGCGCGGCCAAAGGTGCGCGCCGAGCGCTACGAGCGGGACAAGTGTGAGCAGGAACGTGAGGTGATACCAGATGGGAAATCTGTGCCAGAGGTAAATGTGACTCGGCAGGAACAGCGCGAGGATGATCGCTCCGACGATCCAGGGCGCCCAGCGGCTTGCGGGTGCGACCGCGCGCACGACAGCTCCGGCCACCAGTGAGGTCGCCGCCGCGATCGAGAGCCGCGCGATCTTCATGGGAAGCGTGAACAGCATCGCGTGCTCGACCTGCACATAGCCCGGCAGCCACAGACGCAGGCCGAAATTCAAGATGGTTACGACGACCGCCCAGGTCAGAATTCCTGCGATGATTCCACCGATTGTCCGCCACATGATGTGTCCCCATGCTTGCATAGAGAAATTCTAATAGTATAATTCGACCATGAAGGCAAGGCTGCTGATCCTCGGTGTGCTGCATCGGGGAAACTTCCACCCCTACGAGATCAGGCGGCGGCTCGAGAACGCGATGGTCGAGTGCTACAGCGATGTCGATGTGGGGACGCTCTATTACGCGATCCGGCAGATCGAGAAGGAATGTCTGATTTCCGCGATAAAACAGGAGCGTGTGGCCCGCGGCGGCATGCGCACGGTCTACGCCATCACGGCGAAGGGAAGAGCCGAATTTCGCAGGCTGCTCCACCGGCAGTTCGAGGAAGACGGACCGGTCTCCCAGACGCTGTATGGAGCGCTCCTGTTCCTGCACCTGTGCGACCAGGACGTCGTCGAAGCGCTCGTGCGCAGCAGGATAGCCCGCCTCGACGAACTCATCGCCAAGCTGGACCCGATCCGGAAGCAACTGCGAGATGTGCTGTCGACCGGCGGAGGGCATTTGCTGCGGCACATAGAGCAAGAGAGGCGCCTCGACCGGGAATGGCTGACCGGTCTGCTCGCCGACATCAAGGCGCGCCGCGTCCGCGATGTCGCTGACCCGCGGAAACTGGGACGGGGATCGCGCGGCGACGGACAAGAGGGTCGCGGAAAGCGTCGGGGAGCAACTCGGGCAAATGTTTAATCGTGGCAGCGACCCGGACACATTTTTTTGCGCCGCGCCCTGCTTCTGCTGATCTCAGGGCTTGAGCTGATACACGGTCGCGCATTTGTGAGCCCCGCCGACTTCGGTGGTTCCGCAAAGACGGCGCCTCGCCGGGTCCCTCCAATACGCCCGGCGAGGCATCGAATTTGCGATCTGCGGGCTGGCGTGAGTCAACTGCTGCGCGCGCCGGGGTTGACCGGGGATAGGCCCGACTCTATATAGCCGCACCTTCATGGACAGGCTGTCGGCCCTTTAAGGCGCCGAAACGCTGCTCGAAGTCAGTCTGGGAAGAGTTTGGAATTGCGAGATTGGGGCGGTTCCCAATCCTCCGCAAAGCCGGGGCGGCCGGGAAAGGCCACGCCCCGCTTGTCGTTGCTTGAACAGCGCCGAGCGCGCAACAGGATGTAGGTAAATTTGGATGCCGACGATCAACCAGTTGATCCGCAAGCCGCGGGGCGAGAAGCCCAAGCGCAACAAGGTGCCGGCCCTGACAGGCTGCCCGCAGAAGCGTGGGGTATGCACGCGTGTGTATACGACGACCCCCAAGAAGCCCAACTCGGCGCTGCGCAAGGTCGCCAAGGTGCGGCTCACCAACGGCTATGAGGTGGTGAGCTACATTCCGGGCGAGGGCCACAATCTCCAGGAGCACTCTGTGGTTCTCCTGCGCGGGGGCCGTGTGAAAGACCTGCCGGGCGTGCGCTACCACATCATCCGCGGCGTGCTCGACACCCAGGGCGTGAAGGACCGCAGGCAGCGGCGTTCGCTCTACGGCGCCAAGCGGCCGAAATAACCGAACCAGCGAAGGAACAGGACACAGACAGATGGCCCGCCGCCGCCGCGCCGAACGCCGCGAGATCGTACCAGACGCCAAGTTCGGCGATCTGGTGCTTGCGAAATTCATGAACAGCCTGATGTACGCCGGCAAGAAGGCCGCCGCGGAGCAGATTGTCTATGGCGCCTTCGACACGATCCATTCCAAGACGAAACAGGATCCGCTCCAGTTGTTTCACGATGCGCTGCGCAATGTGAGCCCGGCACTGGAAGTGCGCTCGCGACGCGTTGGCGGCGCAACCTATCAGGTTCCCGTCGAAGTGCGGCAGGATCGCAGCCGCGCGCTCGCCATCCGCTGGATCATCAATGCCGCGCGCGCGCGCAACGAGACCACGATGACGGGTCGGCTTTCGGGCGAGCTTCTGGACGCCGCGAACAATCGCGGCTCTGCCGTCAAGAAGCGCGAAGATACGCACAAGATGGCCGAGGCGAACCGCGCCTTCTCCCACTATCGCTGGTAAGGCGCTGGCAGTTCAGGATTTCGGCCATGGCCCGCACGACACCGCTCGACCGCTACCGAAACATCGGCATCTGCGCGCATATCGACGCAGGCAAGACGACCACGACCGAGCGCATCCTCTATTACACCGGCAAGAGCCACAAGATCGGCGAAGTCCATGACGGCGCCGCCACCATGGACTTCATGGAGCAGGAGCAGGAGCGCGGCATCACCATAACGTCGGCCGCGACTACCTGCTTCTGGAACGATCATCGCGTCAACATCATCGACACGCCGGGCCATGTCGATTTCACCATCGAGGTGGAACGCTCGATGCGCGTGCTCGACGGCGCCATCGCCGTGTTCGATGCGGTGGCCGGAGTCGAGCCGCAATCCGAGACCGTCTGGCGCCAGGCCGACAAATACCGCGTGCCGCGCATCTGCTTCGTCAACAAGATGGATCGCATGGGCGCGGATTTCCCCCGCTGCGTGCAGATGATGGTGGATCGGCTTGGCACGCGACCGCTGGTCGTGCAGCTGCCGATCGGCGCGGAAGCCGATTTCAGGGGAGTGGTCGACCTCGTCGAGATGCGCGCAATTGTCTGGCACGACGAACAACTCGGCGCGAAATTCGATTATGCCGACATTCCGGCCGATTTGGCTGAACGGGCGCAGGAAATGCACCTCAAGCTCGTCGAAATGGCGGTTGAGGAGGACGAGAGGCTTCTCGAAGCCTATCTCGATGGCAAAATGCCGGGCGTGGACGAGCTCAGGGCCTGCATCCGCAAGGGTACCTGTTCATTTCACTTAGTCCCCGTGCTCTGCGGGTCCGCCTTCAAGAACAAAGGCGTGCAGCCTCTGCTCGACGCGGTTGTCAGCTATCTGCCGTCGCCGCTCGACATTCCGCCGGTTGAAGGCGTCAAACCCGGATCGAGCGAGACCGTCACGCGCCCCGCCGACGACAAGGCGCCTTTCGCGGGATTGGCATTCAAGATCATGGACGATCCGTTCGTCGGTTCCATCACCTTCGTGCGCATCTATTCGGGCACGGTAACGTCGGGCTCGGGTGTGCTGAATTCCACCAAGGACCAGCGCGAACGCGTTGGCCGCATGCTGCTCATGCATGCCAATTCGCGCGAGGACATCAAGGAGGCGAATGCCGGCGACATCGTTGCCTTCGCCAGCCTCAAGACGACCACGACCGGCGATACGGTCTGCGATTCCCAGCAGCCCGCAATCCTCGAGAAGATGGAATTCCCCGATCCGGTGATCGAACTCGCGATCGAACCGAAATCGAAGGCGGATCAGGAGAAGATGGGGCTCGCGCTCCAGCGTCTCGCTCAGGAAGATCCATCCTTCCGCGTTTCGACAGACCAGGAATCCGGTCAGACCATTCTTAAGGGCATGGGCGAGCTTCACCTCGACATCAAGGTCGATATCCTGCGGCGGACGTACAAGGTCGATGCGAATGTCGGCGCGCCGCAAGTCGCCTACCGCGAGACGCTGGCGCGGCCCGTGACGATCGACTACACGCACAAGAAACAGACGGGCGGCGCGGGACAGTTCGCGCGCGTGAAAGTGGAATTCGCACCGCTTCCGCCGGGTTCCGGCTATGTCTTCGAAAATGAAGTTGTCGGCGGCTCCATTCCAAGGGAATTCATTCCTTCGGTCGACAAAGGCATCAAGGCGCAGAAGGAGAGCGGCCTCCTTGCCGGCTTTCCGGTGATCGATTTCGCGGCGCGTCTGGTCGACGGCGCCTATCACGAGGTCGATTCCAGCGCGCTGACCTTCGAGATTGCAGGCCGCGCCGCCTTTCGCGAGTTGTCGGCAAAAGGTGTGGCCAGGCTTCTCGAGCCGATCATGAAAGTCGAAGTCGTGGTGCCGGACGAGTTCCTGGGCGGGGTCATCGGCGATCTCAATTCGCGGCGCGGGCATGTGCATGGTACCGACACGCGCGGCAATGCGCAGATCGTCACCGCCATGGTTCCGCTCGCCAACATGTTCGGCTACATCAACACGCTGCGTTCGATGACGCAGGGACGCGCGCAATACACCATGCAGTTCGACCACTACGAGCAGGTGCCGCAATCGATCGCGGACGAAGTCAAAGCAAAGTACGCCTAAGCAGGAGGGTTAAATGGCAAAGAGCAAGTTCGAGCGGACGAAGCCGCATTGCAATATCGGCACGATCGGTCATGTGGACCATGGCAAGACCACGCTGACGGCCGCGATTACGAAGGTGCTGGCCGAGACGGGCGGAGCGAAATTCACGGCCTATGACCAGATCGACAAGGCACCGGAAGAGAAGGCGCGCGGCATCACCATTGCGACCGCGCATGTGGAATACGAAACGGCCAACCGGCATTACGCCCATGTCGATTGCCCGGGACATGCGGACTACGTGAAGAACATGATCACGGGCGCTGCCCAGATGGACGGCGCGATCCTCGTCGTGTCGGCAGCGGACGGACCGATGCCCCAGACGCGCGAGCACATCGTTCTGGCGCGCCAGGTCGGCGTTCCCGCGCTCGTCGTGTACATGAACAAGGTCGATATGGTCGACGACCCCGAGCTTCTCGATCTGGTCGAGCTCGAAGTACGCGAATTGCTCTCGAGCTACAACTTTCCGGGAGACAAGCTTCCGGTGATCCGCGGGTCGGCGCTGTGCGCGCTTGAGGGCCGCGACCCGAAGGTCGGCCACGAATCGATCTTGGAACTTATGAAGGCGGTGGACGAAAATATTCCGCAGCCCGAGCGTGCGATCGATCAGCCGTTCATGATGGCGATCGAGGACGTGTTCTCGATTTCCGGCCGCGGCACCGTGGTGACGGGCCGCATCGACCGCGGCGTTGTCAAGGTCGGCGAGGAGGTCGAGATCGTCGGCATTCGCCCGACGCAGAAGACGACGGTCACCGGCGTCGAAATGTTTCGCAAGCTGCTCGATCAGGGGCAGGCGGGCGACAATGTCGGCTGCCTGCTGCGCGGCATCGAGCGCGAAGGGGTGGAGCGCGGGCAGGTGCTTGCAAAGCCCGGATCGATCACGCCGCACACGAACTTCAAGGCGGAAGTCTATGTGTTGACGAAGGAGGAAGGCGGCCGGCATACGCCGTTCTTCACGAACTACCGTCCGCAATTCTATTTCCGCACCACGGACGTGACGGGAATCGTCAAGCTGCCGGAAGGCACCGAGATGGTGATGCCGGGCGACAACGTCTCGATCGACGTCGAGCTGATCGTGCCGATTGCGATGGAAGAGAAGCTGCGCTTCGCGATCCGCGAAGGCGGACGCACCGTCGGCTCCGGAGTCGTCGCGAAGATCGTGAAATAGAGAACGGCGAAGGCTTTCGGAACCGTACTGGAGACAGAAGATGCAGGGTCAGAACATCCGAATCCGGCTGAAGGCCTTCGATCACCGTATTCTCGACAACTCGACGCGGGAAATCGTGAACACGGCGAAACGTACCGGTGCGCAGGTCAGGGGTCCCATTCCCCTGCCGACAGATCTGGAACGTTTCACCGTCAATCGCTCCCCGCATGTGGACAAGAAAAGCCGCGAACAGTTCGAGGTTCGGACTCACAAGCGGCTCCTCGACATTATCGATCCCACGCCCCAGACGGTGGACGCGCTGATGAAGCTCGACCTCGCGGCTGGCGTGGACGTCGAGATCAAACTCTGAAGGGACGAGCGGATGCGCACGGGCGTCATCACGCAGAAAATCGGCATGACCCGCCTCTTCCTCGAGGATGGCCGGCATGTTCCCGTTACGGTTCTGAAGCTCGACGGCTGTCAGGTCGTGGCGACGCGTACCGAAGAGAAGGACGGCTATACAGCTGTCCAGCTCGGCTCCGGGTTTGCGCGGACCAAGCGGTTGACGCGGGCGGATCGCGGGCGCTTTGCGAAAGCAGAAGTGGAACCCCGCAAAAAGCTCGCCGAATTCCGGGTGGACGGCGCCAATCTGCTGGAAGTGGGCGACACTATTCTCGCCGACCATTTCGTGCCGGGTCAGAAGGTCGACGTTACGGGTGTTACCATCGGCCGCGGATTTACAGGTGCGATGAAGCGCTGGAACTTCCGCGGTCTCGAAGCCAGTCACGGCGTGTCGATCTCCCATCGCTCGCTGGGTGGCACGGGCGGCCGCCAGGATCCCGGCAAGACATTCAAGAACAAGAAAATGCACGGCCACTACGGCGTGGACCGCGTGACGACGCAAAACCTCGAAATCGCGAAGGTCGACGTCGAGCGCGGGCTCATCATGATCCGGGGCGCCGTTCCAGGACACAAGGGTGGGTGGGTGATGGTGCGCGACGCGGCGAAACGTCGGCGCCCCGACTCTGCACCGATGCCGGCGTCGGTGCGCAAGCGCGAAGCAAGCGGCGCGGCCGCAGCGCAAACGGCGGAGGGGTGACGTGAAAGCGCAGGTACTCAATCTCGACGCCGATGGCACGACGGAGATCGAACTCAATGATTCGATTTTCGGTCTTGAGCCGCGCGCCGACCTCCTCCAGCGCGTCGTCGTGTGGCAGCTCGCGAAACGGCGCGCCGGCACGCATAAGGTTTTGACGCGCGGCGAGATCAATCGCACCAAGAAGAAGGTCTACAAACAGAAGGGTACGGGGCAGGCTCGCCACGGGGCGCGCTCGGCGCCTCTGTTCGTGGGCGGCGCCAAGGCGATGGGTCCGGTCCAGCACAGTCACGCCTTCGATCTGCCGAAGAAGGTGCGGGCGCTCGGGCTGAAGCACGCGCTGTCCGCCAAGGCGAAAGACGGCGCTCTCGTTGTGATCGAAAGCGCGAAAGCGGACGGGATCAAGACAAAGGGCTTGGCGCAGCGCCTCGGCAAGATCGGAGCCGATAACGCGCTGATCGTGGACGGAAAGTTCGAAGAGAATTTTGCTCTGAGCGCGCGCAATCTCGCGGGCGTGCGGCTTCTGCCGACTGCCGGCCTCAACGTCTACGACATTCTGCATCGCGACAAGCTTGTGCTCACCACGGCGGCCGTGCGGGCGATCGAGGAACGTCTGTCATGAACAATTACGACGTCATTCTCTCGCCGGTGATCACTGAAAAGGCGACGAAGCTCAGCGAAACCAACCAAGTGGTATTCCGGGTGGCGGGCGACGCGACCAAGCCCCAGATCGCCAAGGCCGTCGAAAGCCTCTTCAAGGTGAAGGTCAAGGCGGTGAACACGATCAATCAGAAGGGCAAGCCCAAGCTTTCCCGCGGCCGGCCATACGAGCGAAGCGACGTCAAGAAGGCGATCGTGACCCTCGCGGAGGGCTACCAGATCGACATCACCACGGGGCTGTGAGATGGCGCTGAAACAACACAAACCGACGACCCCAGGTCAGCGCCAACTCGTGCTGGTGGACCGTTCCCAGCTGCACAAGGGCGGACCGCTCAAGAGCCTCACCGAAGGACAGACGCGCAATGGCGGGCGCAACAATACGGGCCGCGTCACGGTCCGCTGGCAGGGAGGCGGCCACAAGCAGCGCTATCGCGTCATTGACTTCAAGCGACGCAAATTCGATGTGCCCGGTCGCGTCGAACGGCTCGAATACGACCCCAATCGCACCTCCTTTATCGCGCTGGTGAAATATCGCGACGGCGAACTCGCCTACATTCTGGCGCCCCAGCGTCTCGCGGTGGGCGATACCGTGATTGCCGGCGACCGGGTGGACGTAAAGCCGGGAAACGCGATGCGGCTCGCCGCGATTCCGGTCGGCACGATCGTGCACAACGTGGAAATGAAACCGCAGAAGGGCGGCCAGATCGCGCGCTCGGCAGGCACCTACGCACAGTATCTCGGACGCGATGCAGGTTATGCCATGCTGCGTCTGAACTCCGGCGAAGTGAGGCGTGTTTCTCTCGATTGCATGGCGACCGTCGGCGCCGTTTCCAATCCCGACCACATGAACGAAGTCCTGGGCAAGGCGGGCCGGAACGTCTGGAAAGGCAAGCGGCCCAACGTACGCGGGACGGCGATGAATCCGATCGATCATCCGCATGGCGGCGGCGAGGGCCGCACCAAAGGCGGTCGCCACCCGGTGACGCCGTGGGGTAAACCAACAAAGGGCGCGCGCACCCGCAAGAACAAGCGAACGACCAAATTCATCGTGCGCTCGCGCCACGCCAGGAAGACGCAAGGATAAGAAGGATGGCTCGCTCAGTCTGGAAAGGTCCGTTCGTGGACGGTTATCTCATGAAAAAGGCGGAGGCCGTGCGCGGCTCCGGCCGCAAGGAGGTGATCAAGACCTGGTCGCGGCGCTCGACCATCCTGCCGCAATTCGTAGGATTGACCTTTGGCGTCCATAACGGGCGCAAGCACATCCCTGTCCTTGTCACCGAAGATATGGTCGGACACAAACTCGGCGAGTTTTCGCCCACCCGGACATTTTACGGCCACTCGGCCGACAAGAAGGCAAAGAGGACGGCTTAGTCATGGGGAAAAAACCGCGCGCGCGCGTCCTCTCTGCGGACAAGGCCCAGGCGATCGGACGGAGCATCCGGACGAGCCCGCGCAAGCTCAACCTCGTCGCGCAGGCGATCCGCGGGAAAAAAGCGGAGCAGGCGCTCAACGAACTCACGTTTTCGCCCAAGCGCGTGGCGCGCGAAGTCAAGAAGGTGCTCCAGTCGGCGATCGCCAATGCCGAGAACAATCACGATCTGGATGTGGACGATCTGTTCGTGAGCGAAGCGAGTGTCGGCAAGAACCTGGTGCTCAAGCGATTTCACGCGCGGGCTCGCGGACGCGGGGCGCGGGTCGAGAAGCCCTTCTCGCAGGTCACGATCGTCGTGCAGCAGAAGCGCGATGAAGAAGAGAAGTCACCGAAACGCAAGAGCCGTGGCGAGGCCGCGGCGGCAAGGGAGACGGCCTGATGGGCCAGAAAGTCAATCCGACGGGCCTCAGGCTCGGTATCAACCGGACGTGGGATTCGCGCTGGTACGCGGGCAAGAAGGACTACGGCCGGCTGCTGCAGGAGGACATCAAGATCCGCAACCACCTCGGCGAGCGCCTGAGGCAGGCGGGGGTGTCGCGCATCGTCATCGAACGTCCGCACAAGAAATGCCGGATCACGATCCATTCGGCTCGGCCTGGCGTAGTCATCGGCAAGAAGGGCGCCGATATCGAAAAGCTCAAGAACGACGTGCAGCGATTCACCAACGACGAAGTGCATCTCAACATTGTGGAAATCCGCAAACCCGAGATCGACGCCAAGCTGGTCGCCGAGAACATTGCCCAGCAGCTCGAACGGCGCGTGGCCTTTCGGCGGGTCATGAAGCGGGCGGTGCAGTCTGCGATGCGTCTGGGTGCGCAGGGCATCCGCATCAATTGCGGCGGGCGTCTTGGCGGCGCGGAAATCGCACGGATGGAGTGGTACCGCGAAGGCCGCGTGCCGCTGCACACGTTGCGTGCCGATGTGGACTATGGTGTTGCCACGGCGAAGACGACCTACGGCACCTGCGGTGTAAAAGTGTGGATCTTCAAGGGCGAGATCATGGAGCACGATCCGATGGCAACGGAACGCCGCCAGGCCGAAGCCTCCGATCCTCATCGGGCCCAGAGCTCGGGGCGCGCCCAGCAGGCGCCAGCGCACTGACGGACCAGGACCATGCTTCAGCCAACACGCACCAAGTACCGCAAGCAGCACAAGGGACGTATTCACGGTCCCGCCAAGGCCGGGACCGCGCTCAATTTCGGCGCCTATGGCCTGAAGGCCGTGGAGCCCGAACGCATCACGGCGCGGGAGATCGAGGCAGCGCGCCGGGCGATTACACGTCACATGAAGCGCGCCGGGCGAGTTTGGATCCGCGTGTTTCCGGATGTGCCCGTTTCCAAGAAACCGGCGGAAGTTCGGATGGGATCGGGCAAGGGCGCGCCCGAATTCTGGGTGGCGCGCATCAGGCCCGGCCGCATCCTGTTCGAGGTTGATGGTGTGGACACCCAGACCGCGCGCGAGGCGCTCCGTCTCGGCGCGGCCAAACTTTCCATCGGCACGAAATTCGTCGCGCGGTTGGAGGTCTGAAAATGGCGAAGAAGAAGGCCGATGCAGGCGATCTGCGCGCACAAAGCGCCGACGAACTCGGCGATACGCTCGCGAAGCTGAAGAAGGAACAGTTCAATCTGCGGTTCCAGCGCGCCAACGGCCAGCTCGAGAACACGAGCCGGGTGCGGGTGGTGCGCCGCGATATCGCCCGCATCCAGACGGTGCTGGGCGAACGGCGCCGGACCGTGCGGCAATAGAGGCGAAGGAACGAACATGCCCAAGCGCATCCTCCAGGGCGTCGTGGTCAGCGACAAGAACGCCAAGACCGTGGTGGTGAACGTCGAGCGCCGCTTCACCCATCCCGTCATGGGAAAAACCGTGCGCCGCTCGAAGAAATATCATGCCCATGACCAGAACCGCGAGTTCAAGGTGGGCGATGTGGTGCGCATCCGCGAATGCCGGCCGCTGTCCCGGTTGAAATCCTGGGAGGTGATCGGCCGCGTCGGTGCCCAGGAACGAGGTTCGGGAGCGGGCTCATGATCCAGATGACGACGGAGCTCGAGGTCGCCGACAATTCGGGTGCGCGCCGGGTGATGTGCATCAAGGTGCTCGGAGGCTCGCGGCGCAAATATGCGGATGTGGGAGACACCATCGTGGTGAGCGTGAAAGAAGCCATTCCGCGTGGCCGCGTGAAGAAGGGTGAGGTGCTGAAGGCGGTGATCGTGCGCACCGCGCACGGCGTGCGCCGGCCCGACGGCAGCCTGATCCGCTTCGACTCCAACGCGGCCGTTCTGGTCAACAACCAGAATGAACCGATTGGGACGCGCATCTTTGGTCCGGTCACGCGCGAACTGCGCGCCAAGAACCACATGAAGATCATTTCACTCGCCCCGGAGGTGTTGTGATGGCTGCGCGCATCCGCAAGGGCGATCGCGTCGTGGTGACCACCGGGCGCGACAAGGGCAAAAAGGGAGAGGTACTGAAGCTGTATCCCGACAAGAACCGCGCGCTCGTGTCGGGCGTCAACATCGTCCGGCGGCATCAGCGGCAGACGCAGCGTCAGCAAGCCGGAATTATCAATAAGGAAGCGCCGGTACACCTCTCGAATCTCGCTCATATCGATCCAAGAACGGGCGGGGCGACACGGATCGGGTTCAAGTTCCTTGGCGACGGCCGCAAGGTTCGTTTCGCGAAGAAGTCCGGCGAGGTGATCGATGTCTGACGCAAAACAGCCGCGCGGGAATAAAGCTGCGGCACCGGCCAGGAAGGAGGCCGGGACCCGCGACGGCAAGGTCGCGCCAAAAAGCGCCGCAAAAGCCGAAGGAAAGGCGCAGCAGCCAAAGACCGGAGCCGGGGCCGCACCGGCCGCGCGCGATCCTGATTACATTCCGCGCTTCAAGAAGCGCTACGAGGAGGTGATTCGGGCGGAGCTCCAGAAGGAATTCGGCTACACCAATCGCAACCAGGCGCCGCGCATCGAAAAGGTGGTTCTCAACATTGGCGCGGGCGAGGCCGCAGGTGACCAGAAGAAGATCCAGTCTGCAGTCAACGACCTGACCGCGATCGCCGGCCAGAAGGCGGTGGTTACGCGGGCCAAAAAAGCGATCGCCACCTTCAAGATCCGCCACGGTCTGCCGATCGGGGTCAAGGTCACGTTGCGCAAGGACCGCATGTACGAATTCCTTGACCGGCTGGTGACCGTGGCTCTGCCGCGTGTGCGCGACTTCCGTGGCCTGAACGGCAAGAGCTTCGACGGCAACGGGAACTACGCCCTTGGTCTTAAGGAGCACATCGTCTTCGTCGAAATCGATTATGACAAGACGGAAAGCGTCTGGGGCATGGACATCATCATCAACACGTCCGCAAGGACGGATGCGGAAGCGAAAGCGCTGCTCAAGGGCTTTCAATTTCCGTTCATCAACTGAAACGGGACGGGCATGGCGAAACAGAGCCAGATCAACCGCAATGCGAAGCGCGAACGGATGGTTGCGCGCTACGCTGCAAAGCGCGCGGCGCTGAAGGCAAAGACCCAGGACATGTCGGTCGCGCCGGAGGAGCGCTTCGCCGCGCACATGCAGCTTGCGAAGCTGCCACGCAATTCATCCAGGACACGCATCCACCACCGCTGCGAAATGACCGGGCGGGCGCGGGGTTATTACCGCAAGGTCAAGCTGTCGCGCATTGCGCTTCGGGAATTGTCGAATTTCGGACAGGTGCCCGGCATGACCAAGGCGAGCTGGTAGGAGACGGCGATGGCGATTACGGACCCGATCGGCGACCTTCTGGCGCGCATCCGCAACGGCCAGCTCCGCGGCATGGCGAAAATCAAATCGCCCAATTCGCGCCAGCGCGTGCGGGTGCTCGATGTATTGCAGGCGGAAGGCTTCATCCGCGGCTACGCCGAAGTGGAATTCAAGGGCGGCCGGCGCGAGCTCGAGGTCGAACTGAAATATCACGAAGGCCGGCCCGCGATCCGCGAGTTGCGGCGTGTCTCGACGCCGGGCCGGCGCGTTTACGCCTCGGTGCGCGATTTGCGGCCCCACCGCAGCGGTCTTGGCCTGTCCATCGTGTCGACGCCGCAGGGGGTGATGACCGATACCAACGCGCGCGAGAAGAACGTGGGCGGCGAAGTCCTCTGCCACGTGTTTTGAGCGGCGAGCAACGGAGTTATTGAAATGTCACGCATCGGCAAGAAGCCGGTTCCGCTGCCCAAGGGCGTCAGCGCCACGGTTGAAGGCCAGTCCGTGCGCGTGACGGGACCGAAGGGCGAATTGAGCGTGCGCCTGGCCGCCGAGGTCCAAGCAAGCGCCGACGGCGACGCCGTCGTGGTGGCGCCACGCGAAGGCGCCGAACGCGGCCGGCAGATGTGGGGCCTCTCGCGGACCCTCGTCAACAATCTCGTCACCGGCGTGACGCAGGGTTTCACACAGAAGCTCGAAATCTCGGGCGTCGGCTATCGTGCGGCGGTGCAGGGCAAGAACCTTCAGCTGCAGCTCGGCTTCAGCCACGACGTGAGCTATCCGATTCCGCAAGGCATCGGCATCGTCTGCGAAAAGCCTACCATGATCACGATCAGCGGCATCGATAAGCAGTTGGTGGGGCAGGTGGCGGCGGAAATACGCGCCTGGCGGCCGCCCGAGCCTTACAAGGGCAAGGGAGTTAAATACGCGGGCGAGCGAATCCTCCGCAAGGAAGGCAAGAAGAAATAGCCATGACACGCGACACGGATCTCTTCGAGCGCCGCAAGCGGCGTACACGCTATCGCATCCTGCAATCGGGAGCGGGCAAGCCGCGTCTGTCGGTTTTTCGCTCGGGCCGGCACATTTATGCGCAGCTTATCGACGACCGCGCAGGCCGCACGTTGGCCATGGCCTCGACGAACGAGAAAGAGCACAAACCCGCGAAAACGTGGAACCTCGAGGCGGCTAGCGGCGTAGGACGCAAAATCGCCGAACGCGCACTGGCAAGCGGAGTCAAAGAGGTTGTGTTCGATCGCGGCGGCTATATCTATCACGGGCGCGTCAAGGCGCTGGCGGAGGCCGCGCGCGAAAGCGGCCTCCGGTTTTGAGCGAAGGAACGGCACATGGCGCGTGAACCCCGGCAGCGCGAAGAACGCGACAGCGAATTCGTCGATCGTCTGGTGCACATCAATCGCGTGGCGAAGGTGGTCAAGGGCGGCCGCCGGTTCGGCTTTGCCGCGCTTGTGGTGGTCGGCGACCAGCGGGGGCGCGTGGGCTTCGGCCACGGAAAGGCGCGCGAAGTGCCAGAGGCCATCCGCAAAGCCACGGACGCGGCCAAGCGCGCCATGATCCGCGTTCCCCTGAAGGATGGGCGCACGCTTCATCACGAAACGCGCGGCCATCACGGTGCGGGCAAAGTGCTGGTGCGGCCGGCGCCCGCGGGCACCGGAATCATCGCGGGCGGCCCGATGCGCGCGGTGTTCGAGTCGCTTGGGGTCGGCGATGTCGTTGCGAAGTCGCTCGGCACGTCCAATCCGTACAACATGGTGCGTGCGACGTTCGATGCGCTGAAGCTGCAACAGTCGCCCAAGATGGTCGCGCAGCGCCGTGGCCGAAGCGTCAGCGAGATCATTGCAAGGCGCGAAGGCGCGCCCAAAGCCGAACAGGCAGTGGCGGGGAGCTGACGATGGCGGCAAAGGGCGGAAAAACGGTCACGGTGCGGCAAATTCGCAGTGCCAACCGCAAACCCGAAATTCAGGCTGCGACTCTGCGCGGGCTCGGGCTCGGCAAGATGCGGCGCACGCGCACGCTCGAAGATACGCCCGCCGTGCGCGGAATGATCCGGGCGGTGCGCCACCTCGTCGAGGTGGTGGAGGAGAACAAGGCATGAGGCTCAATCAGATCGCGAACAACGAGGGCGCGCACCGGCGCAAGTTGAAAGTGGGCCGCGGCTCTTCGTCCGGGCTCGGCAAGACCTGCGGACGCGGCGTGAAAGGCGCCAAGGCGCGGACCGGCACGAAAGTGTACGGCTTCGAAGGTGGCCAGATGCCGCTTTATATGCGGCTGCCCAAGCGCGGTTTCAAAAACATCTTCGCGAACGATTTCGCGGAAGTCGGGCTTTCGCGCATCCAGAAGGCGATCGACGAAAGGAAACTCGACGGGTCGGCGAAGATCACCGACGCGGTGCTCGCGAAAGCGGGACTGGCGTGCGGGAGCCGACATGGCGTGCGTCTGCTCGGCGGACAATTCACAGCGAAGCTCGAATTCGAGGTTGCCGGCGCCTCCTCCGGCGCTGTGGAGCAGATCAAAGGGACCGGCGGTTCCATATCGCTGACGTTCAAGAAGCAGGTGCGCATGAACCGGAAGGGCGAGCCGGGCAAAAAAGCCCAGCGTCGCGCAAAATCGGCCGAGAAGCGCGCCGCGCGCTGATTGCGGCCGGCCCGCATGGCGGACGTGCGTTCGCGTGTGTAGATTTCAGGCAACGCGGCAGGGCGCGGGATAGCCCACCCTGCAAGGGCGGGGCGGAGTTCAGGAGCGTCTCATGGCCTCTGCGGCCGAACAGCTTGCGGCGAATTTCAACTTCGGCAATTTCGGCAAGGCGAAGGAGCTGCGTCAGCGCATCTTCTTCACGCTCGCGCTGCTTGTTGTTGCGCGGCTGGGAACCTTCATTCCAATGCCCGGAATCGATCCGACGGCGCTTGCGCGCCAGCTGAGCCAGCAACACGGTGGCGTGCTCGACATCTTCAATCTGCTGTCGGGTGGTGCCGTGCAGCGCATGGCGATCTTTGCGCTCGGTATCATGCCCTACATCTCGGCCTCGATCATCATGCAGCTGATGACGACGGTCTTTCCCGAACTCGACGCGCTCAAGAAGGAAGGCGAGGTCGGGCGCAAGACGCTCAACCAGTACACCCGCTACGGCACGGTGGGCCTTGCCGCGCTGCAGGCCTACGGCATCGCCATCGGTCTTGAGCACTGGGGCAATGTCGTCGTCGACCCTGGCTGGTTCTTCCGGATTTCGGCCGTGATCACGCTGACGGGCGGCACGATCCTTTTGATGTGGATCGGCGAACAGATCACGGGCCGCGGCGTCGGCAACGGCATCTCCCTCATCATCATGGTGGGCATCATCGCGCGTCTGCCGACTTCGATTACGCAGCTCTTCGAATCGGCACGCACGGGCGCCATCGATGTCCCTGTGATCCTGCTGATCCTCGTAGGCGCCGTGGCACTGATCCTGTTCATCGTATTTATTGAGCGCGCACAACGGCGCCTGCTGGTGCAATACCCCAAACGCCAGGTCGGCAACCGCATGTTCGGCGGGGAATCCTCGCACCTGCCGCTCAAGATCAATGTCTCGGGCGTCATCCCGCCGATCTTCGCTTCTTCCATCCTCCTGATGCCGACAACGGTGGCAAACTTCAATGGCCAGAACGTGCCCGACTGGCTGCAGACCATGCTGACCTATATCGGACCCGGTCGTCCGCTCTATCTCCTGCTCTATGGGCTGATGATCATTTTCTTTTCATTTTTCTACACCTCGATCATCTTCAATCCCGAAGAGACGGCGGACAATCTCAAGAAATATGGTGGGTTCATTCCCGGCATCCGTCCGGGCAAGAAGACGGCGGAGTACATCGATTATGTGCTGACACGCATCACCGTCGTCGGCGCGTTCTATCTCGCCTTCGTCTGCATCATTCCGGAAGCCCTGCGTACCAATTACACGATTCTCACTTTCGGCGGCACGTCGATCCTCATCATCGTCAGCGTGACCATGGATACGGTGGCGCAGATTCAGAGCCTCCTGATCGCGCAGCAATACGAGGGGCTGATCAAGAAGGCGAAACTGCGGGGAGCCCGACGTTGAATCTGGTCGTGTTCGGACCGCCGGGTGCGGGGAAGGGAACCCAGGCGCGAATCCTGCAGGATCGGCGCGGCTGGCCCCAGCTTTCCACCGGCGACATTTTGCGGGATGCCTGCCGCCGCGGCACCGAGCTCGGGCTGAGGACAAAGGCGCTGATGGACAGGGGCGAGCTTGTCTCCGACGAGATCGTCATCGCCATTATTGCGGAGCGTATCGATCGGCCGGACTGTGCGTCGGGTGCAGTCTTTGACGGCTTCCCGCGCACGATTCCCCAGGCCGAAGCGCTGGACGCGATGCTGGCCGCGCGGTCCAGGCAGATCGATCTCGTCATCCAGCTCAAGGTGAACGACGACGTGCTGGTCGAGCGGATGGAGCGGCGAATCCGCGAAGGCAGCCAGCTCCGAACCGATGACACACCGGAGACGCTCAGGCACCGTCTCGGGGTCTATTACAGGAATACCTGCCCGCTGCTCGACTACTATTCGAAGCAGAACAGGCTCGCGAGCGTGGATGGCATGGCACCGATTCCGGAAGTGACCGCGACGATCGCGAAGCTCGTCGAGACGTGCGCGAATGAGAGCCGCGTGGCGGCGTCCTAGGCAGTGGTTTTGCCGCGGGCGTGCGGTTACCGTACGTCAGTCAATCGGGGAGACGCAGCCATCCGCAATTCTTTCCTGATCGCGATTTTCGTGTGTCTCGCATCGTCCGCGCCGGCACTCGCGGCTCCGCCATCACGCGAAGAATGCGCGGCCCGCGACAACGGCACGCAGGCGAAGCTGCTCGAATGCATTTCGGAGCGGGACCTCTGGAGTCATCTGAAAACATTCCAGAAAATTGCCGACGAACATCCGGGCCCTTTGGGTCACGGCAATCGCAACACCGGAACGTCCGGGTACAAGGCTTCTGTCGATTACATTGCGCGTCAGATGCGCGACGCCGGCTATCGCGTGACCATCCAACCCTACCGGTGGCGGCGTTTCGATATCGTCGACGAACCGTTGCTTGAGAGGGTAGGCCCGGGCCGAATGGAAGGCGCCTGGTTTGTTGCGCGCCTGTCGGGCAGCGGCGATTTCACGGCGCCGGTACAGCCGGTCGGCCGCGGCGTTCCCGGCGGAGAGCCAAAAAGCGGCTGCGAGCCAGTCGATTTTGCGGGTTTCGTGCGCGGACACATTGCGCTGCTCGAACGCGGCGCTTGCGACTACGATACGCAAGCGGCCAATGCGACGGCTGCGGGCGCGGCGGCCGCGCTCATCTACAACGGCCCACGGATGGCAAATGAATCGGGTCGCGGCGGCCGGCGTGATGGCGGCGCGTTTCAGGCGATGCTTGCGGAGCCCGCGTGCATACCCGTGTTCGGGGTAACGGCCTACACGCTCGGTGCTGAACTCGCGCGCGCCTACGCCGCCGGCGAAGCGCCTGCGTTGCACTTCCACGTCCGGACGCGGCAGAAATCAAACATCGATTACAACCTCATCGCGGATGCGCCGCTCGGCGACCCGAATCACATCGTGGTCCTCGAGGGGCATCTCGATTCCATCTATGGGGCCGGCATGCTCGACAACGCCTCCGGATCAGCCACGATGCTCGAGATCGCGCTCGCTATGGCGCACACGCATACGCGCCACCGGCTCCGTTACATATGGTTCGGTGGAGAAGAAATCGGTCTTCTCGGCTCGAAATACTACACGCGGAATCTGACGAAGAAGGAGAACCGCCGGATCGTGTTCGATATCGATGCCGATGTGACAGCCACCCCCAATTTCGCGATCCTGGTCGCCGACCCGAAGAATGCGTCCAATGCGAAACGGTTTCCGCCTAATGTCGTGCCCGAATCGCGCGTGGGCAACCGGGATTTCATCGATTATTTCCGCTCCGCGGGAATCGTGGCCCGCGAGGGAAATAACGACGGGACGGATTCCAATGCGTTCAGTCGGGTGGGAATCCCGAACACCGGAATCTATACCCAGCAGGACTGCTGCAAGAAGCAGTGGGAGGTCGATCTCTGGGGAGGTTATCCGGGGGATTTCGAGGGTAAGGTGCCGGGGTGGCACGCGGCCTGTGTCGACCAGCCTCATCGCTGGTGCGACAACCTTTCGAACAACGATCCATTCGTCCTGGGGTTCGTTTCGAAGGCAGTCGCGGCGGTGACGCTCAGACTCGCAAACGACGCTTCGCTGGACCACGAGAACCGTTCCAAAAGCTGACTGGCCGCCCCCCTGTAATCCCGGCCGCCGACACCTATATCGGGGGCTCGGTTTCGGACAGTTCACGCCGGTTGACTGGCGGGTGCGGATTCTTATAATCCGCGCCCTTGCGGCGACCTGTCCTCCCAAATCCGACGGATTCGGCCCATTTCCCATGGGGACGGACTGTTCGCGTTCCAGTTCGGCCGGGCGTCTGAAGGCCCGGGGCAAAGGAGATAAGCCGTGGCGCGCATCGCCGGCGTCAATATCCCAACGCAGAAGCGCGTCGAAATCGCGCTGCGGTATATCCACGGTATCGGTCCGGCCAAGTCGCGGGAAATCTGCGAAAAGGTGGGCATCGCCCGCAACCGCCGCGTCCATGACCTGACCGATTCCGAAGTCATCCAGATCCGCGAGGCGATCGACCGCGACTATCTCGTCGAAGGCGATCTGAGGCGCGACGTGGCGATGAACATCAAGCGGTTGATGGACCTCGGCTGCTATCGGGGCCTCCGGCACCGCAAGGGCCTGCCGGTCCGCGGGCAGCGCACCCACACCAACGCGCGGACGCGCAAAGGTCCTGCCAAGGCAATTGCCGGCAAGAAGAAAGTCACGAAGTAACGGATTGGATCGATGGCAAAGCCGGCAGCGCGCGCGCGCAAGAAAGAGAAGAAAAACGTTGTGGCGGGCGTGGCCCATGTGGCCGCAAGCTTCAACAACACGATCATCACGATCAGCGACACCCAGGGCAACACGGTGTCCTGGTCGTCTGCAGGCTCCCTGGGGTTCAAGGGCTCGCGCAAATCGACACCCTATGCCGCGCAGGTCGCGGCAGAGGATGCGGGCAAGAAGGCCGTGGAGCACGGAATGCGCACCCTCGAAGTCGAGGTGAGCGGCCCCGGGTCGGGACGCGAATCCGCACTCCGCGCCCTCCAGGCGGTGGGACTGCAGGTCACCTCCATTCGGGACGTGACCCCGATCCCGCACAATGGCTGCCGGCCGCCCAAGCGCCGCCGCGTATAGGCGTACCCGCGTTCCATACCCGTCGAACGAATAGGGCGCACATCGCGTCCGGGAAACGATGAGGACAGACGTGTTTCAGAAAAACTGGCAGGAACTGATCAAACCCCAAAAGCTCAAGGTCGAGGGCGGACACGATTCCGGCCGGTCGGCCACGCTCGTCGCCGAACCGCTCGAAAGAGGCTTCGGGCTGACGCTCGGCAATGCGCTGAGGCGCGTGCTGCTCTCTTCGCTGCAGGGCGCCGCCGTCACCTCGATTCACATCGAGGGCGTGCTGCACGAATTCTCGTCCATTCCGGGCGTGCGCGAGGACGTGACGGATATTGTGCTCAACGTGAAGCAGATCGCGATGCGCATGCACGCGGAGGGGCCGAAACGGCTAACGCTGCGCGCGACCGGTCCAGGCGAAGTGAGTGCCGGGCAGATCACGTCGACGGCGGATATCGAGATTCTCAATCCGGGACTCGTGCTGTGTACGCTCGACGAGAAGGTCGAGTTCCGGATGGAGCTGACGGTCGCGACGGGCAAAGGCTATGTGCCTGCCGACCGCAACCGTCCGGAAGACGCGCCGATCGGGCTCATCCCGGTCGACTCGCTGTTCAGCCCGGTGAAGAAGGTGAGCTACAAGGTCGAGAACACGCGCGAAGGCCAGATTCTCGATTACGACAAGCTGACCATGACCGTGGAGACAAACGGCGCGGTGAGCCCGGACAATTCGGTCGCCTACGCTGCGCGCATTCTCCAGGACCAGCTGCAGGTCTTCATCAATTTCGAGGAGCCGCGCGAACGGGTGGCCGAGGAAGCCAAGCCCGATCTCGCCTTCAATCCCGTGCTGCTGAAGAAGGTGGACGAGCTCGAACTGTCGGTGCGTTCGGCGAACTGTCTGAAGAATGACAACATCGTTTATATCGGCGATCTCATCCAGAAGACCGAAGCCGAGATGTTGCGAACGCCGAATTTCGGGCGCAAGTCGCTGAACGAGATCAAGGCGGTACTCGCGGAAATGGGCTTGCATCTCGGCATGGAAGTGCCGGGCTGGCCGCCGGAGAACATCGAAGATCTGGCCAAGCGCTACGAAGACCAGTATTGACGGGCCGATCCCCGCTGTGCCCCTCGGATCACGTCGGGGGTTTGGCCGGGACGACGGGAGTTAGGGAATGCGTCATCGCAATCAGGGCCGCAAGCTCGGCCGCACCAGTGCGCATCGCGAGGCCATGTTCGCCAACATGACCGCGGCGCTGATCAAGCATGAGCAGATCCAGACGACGCTCCCGAAAGCCAAGGAGCTGCGCCCGATCGTCGAAAAGCTCGTGACGCTGTCGCGGCGCGGCACGGCCGATCTGCACGCGCGCCGTCAGGCACTAGCCCAGGTGCGCGACGCCACCCAGGTCCGCAAGCTGTTCGATGTGCTGGGCCCGCGCTATGCGGAGCGGCCGGGCGGCTATACGCGTGTGCTGAAGGCGGGATTCCGCCACGGTGACAATGCGGAGATGGCCTTCATCGAGTTCGTGAATCGCGACGAGAGCGCCAAAGGTCACGATTCCGGCCCGACGGCGGGGGATGAAGAATCCGAAAACGGGAAGTAATCTTCGCGACAGCTTGCAGGATTAAAGAGGGGCGGTTTCAAGCCGCCCCTTTGCGTTTGGCGGGGACACACGAAGGCCGAACCGATGCGTCTCGGGGCACCTCTTGTCGCTGCGGTGTTTGTTGCCCAGGCGTGGCTCGCGCATGGCGCAACCGCCGAGCCGCAGTCCATGCCACAGGTTCAGCTCACGTTTGCGCCGGTGGTGAAACGCGTCGCACCGGCGGTCGTGAACGTCTATTCGCGCTCGGTGGTGGAGACTGCAGTCAATCCGCTGTTCGCCGATCCGCTGTTCCAGCGCTTCTTCGGCGCGACGCCCGAAATGCGTCAGCGCGTCCAGCAGTCGCTCGGTTCCGGTGTTATCGTCCGCTCCGACGGCGTGATCGTGACCAACAATCACGTGGTGCAAGGCGGCCAAAATATCGTGGTGGCGCTCTCAGACCATCGCGAATTCAAGGCGCGCGTCCTGCTTGCCGACAGCCGCACCGATCTCGCGGTGCTCAAGATCGACACCAAGGGCGAGCGCCTGCCGATCATCGAGTTCGGCGACAGCGATCGGCTCCAGGTGGGCGATATCGTGCTTGCGATCGGCGATCCTTTCGGTGTTGGACAGACGGTGACGATGGGAATCGTTTCCGCGCTCGCACGGACCGAAATCGGCGCGAGCGATTATCGGTTTTTCATCCAGACCGACGCTGCAATCAATCCTGGCAATTCGGGCGGCGCGCTGGTGACCGCAGATGGAAAGCTCGCCGGCATCAACACCGCGATCTATTCGCAGACCGGCGAATATGTCGGTATCGGATTTGCGACGCCGGCCAATCTCGTGCGCCGCGTGGTCGAAGGGGCGCTCGGCGGGGGCGTGAAGCTTCCCTGGATCGGCGCGGACGGTCAGGCCGTGACCGACCAGATCGCCAAGGCAATGGGCCTCAGGCGTCCGGGCGGTGTTCTTTTGACCAGCGTGTATCCCGATGGACCGGCTGGTCTCAGGAGTGGCGACATCGTGCTGCAGGTCGACGGCGTGGACGTGGACGATATGCAGGGCCTCAATTACCGGGTCGCCACCCACCGGCCGGGTGATGTGGTGAAGGTCCGCGTGAGTTCGGGACGGCGGATTAGGGACATATCGATGGCACTTGCGTTGCCGCCGGAAAACCCTCCCCGCCAGTTCACCACCATTGGCGGCCGCAATCCGCTGACCGGCGCCCGTGTCGAGAACCTTTCGCCGGCCGCGGCCTCCGATGTGCAGCTCGACTTCTCGGCACGCGGCGTTGTCATCGTTTCGACGAATGCGGATACGCCGTCCGGCTCCTACGGATTTCGGCCGGGCGATATTGTCCGCTCGATCAACGGCGCAGCGATTCACTCGGTCGGCGAACTCGAGCACGCGCTCGGTGCGGCAAACGGCCGTTGGGACATGGTGGTCAATCGCGGCAAAGAGCGGCTAAGCCTCTCCGTTAGCGGATGAAGCCTACCTTCTAACGCCTCGACATTGCGGCGTAACTTAGCTAGGTTATCCTAGCTAAGGAGAATTGCCGTGGCAACCGTGACCATTCACACCGCCAAGACGACTCTCTCGCAGTTGCTGGTTCGCGTTGAAGCCGGCGAGGAGATCGTGTTGGCGCGCGGCAAGGAGCCGATCGCCAAGCTCGTGCCTTTTCAATCGCCGAAAAACAGGCGGCGATTTGGCGCCCTGAAGGGGAAACTCCGCGTCGGTCCCGAGTTCTTTGAATCGTTGCCCGAGCATGAGTTGAAACGCTGGGAGTGATTCATGCGGATGCTGCTGGACACCCACGCGTTCCTCTGGTGGCTCGCCGGTGATTCAGCGCTGTCGGCTCCCGTAAGGAAGGCCATAGGCGACGAAAGCAATGGTATTTTCGTGAGCGCGGCCTCTGCGTGGGAAATCGCTACGAAATTCCGTCTCGGCAAATTGCCGGGCGCGGCGGCGATCATGCCCGACATAGATGGAGCGATTATGGATCAGGGATTTACCGCTCTGCCGATCGGTGTTCGGCATGGACTGACCGCCGGTGCGTTACCGGGTCCCCATCGCGATCCGTTCGACCGCATGCTGATCGCGCAAGCGATGATCGAGAACCTGGTGCTGATCACGAACGAACGCACCTTCGATTCTTATGGCGTGGCGCGGCTGTGGTAGGAACGCGTGCAAGGTTGTTACGAAATGATTGGCAGGAATTGAGCCGGGGCAGTCGCGGCCATGTCTGATCTGTTCGAGGCCGGAGGATTGGCAGACGACGCGCCGCGGCCGCTGGCCGACCGTTTGCGGCCGCAGACGCTTGGCGATGTCGTAGGCCAGGATCATCTCCTCGCCCAAGGCGGGCCGATCGGCCGGATGGTTGGGGAGAACCGGCCGCACTCCATCGTTCTCTGGGGACCGCCCGGCACCGGAAAAACCACCATCGCCCGGCTGCTCTCCCGCGCCTTCCGGCTGCATTTCGAGCAGCTTTCGGCTGTCTTTTCGGGCGTTGCCGATCTCAAGAAAAGTTTCGAGGGCGCGCGCCAGCGGCGGCGCACTGGGACGGGCACGCTGCTCTTCGTCGACGAAATTCATCGCTTCAACCGCAGTCAGCAGGATAGTTTTCTGCCGGTGGTAGAAGACGGGACAGTCATACTTGTCGGCGCCACGACCGAGAACCCTTCATTCGAATTGAACGGCGCGCTGCTCTCGCGCGCGCAGGTTCTGGTGCTGCGACGGCTCGACGATGCGGCGCTCGAAACACTGCTTCGCCGCGCCGAGTCGTTCTACGGCGGCCCGCTCCAGCTAACCAACGACGCGCGCGACAGCCTTCGCGCCATGGCGGACGGCGATGGGCGTTATCTGCTCAATCTCGCAGAGGAAATCGCGGCGTTCCGCGCCGAAGCGCCGCTCGATTCGGCGGCCCTCGTTGGGCTCGTACAGAAGCGCGCCCCGCTTTACGACAAGAGTCGGGAAGAGCATTACAATCTCGTCTCCGCCCTTCACAAATCGATCCGCGGCTCGGATCCGGACGCGGCGCTCTATTGGCTCGCGCGCATGCTGGCGGGCGGCGAACGGCCACTCTACATTGCGCGCCGGCTCGTTCGTGCGGCGGTCGAAGACATCGGCCTGGCCGATCCGCAGGCCGTGGTTCAGGCTCTTGCGGCAAAAGACGTGTATGATTTTCTCGGGAGTCCGGAAGGGGAGATCGCGCTCGTGCAAGCTGTGCTCTATCTCGCAAGCGCACCAAAATCGAATGCAGTTTACAAAGCGCACGGTGCCGCAATGGGCGCGGCGGCCGAACACGGTTCGCTCATGCCGCCCGCTCACATTCTCAATGCGCCGACGAAACTGATGAAATCGCTGGGCTACGGCAAAGGCTACGAATACGACCATGCCGCGGAAGGCGCATTTTCGGGCCAGGACTACTTTCCCGAGGGGATGGCGCGGAATGCCTATTACAAACCGAAGGACTCGGGCTTCGAGCGCGAAATCGGCAGGCGGCTCGAGCACTGGGCAAAGCTGCGCGCAGGAAAGCGCAGCGACGCCTAATCCGAGCGGGCGCAGGGATGCTGATCCACGACGCGGTCGTTTTCGTTCATGTGCCCAAGACCGCGGGCGAATCGATCGTTCGATATCTGATCGATCACCTTCCGGGACAAAAGACTCTGGTGGATGAACCGGACTGGCCGCCAGCCTCGCCCGGGTTGCCGGCGGTCGTTCGCGCCAAATTGCGTCTGAAGGCGATGTTGAAGAATTCGGGATTGTGGCTGCCGCGCTCGCTCACGATCGTCGCGGGCAAGCGTCATGCGCGGCTGTTCGAAATCCGGGACATGTTCGCGGCGCAGGGCCGCTGCCTGGGAGATTGTCCCGCGATTCTGGCTGTGGTCCGCAATCCCTACGACCTGGAAGTGTCGCGCTATCATTATCTGCGGCGGGGGTACCATGGCGTTTCCGGCCGGGCACGGAGCCGGGAGCAGAGAATCGCGATGGAGCACAATTTCGAGCTTTTCGCGCTCCAAGCACCGTTCCAGGGCCGTCTGCCGGCACGAATCGAGGAGTGGTATCAACTCGATGGCTGCATGCCCGCCAATCTGCGGATCGTGCGGTTCGAACATCTCGAGGCGGATCTGCACCGCGCCATCGGTAAGTTCTGTCCCGTAACCGGACGATTGCCGAGACTGAATGTCGTCCATCACGAACCTTACGCGTCATATGTTTCGCCGCGCACGGAAGAAGCGATCTACAACAAGTACCGCTGGCTGTTCGATCGGCAATTCTACCGTCGGGAGATGGAATTCGTACAGAGTTAGCTCATCTCGGGCGCGGGCGACGCGCGTGCCCGCTTACAGTTCGTTGTAGCTGATCATTTCGTGGGCAAGCATTTGCCGGGCCCACCATTCCGATTCGAGCAGCCTGGTATCTTCCTCGCCGGCTTTCGTTCCGGCGTGCGCCATGATTTCCGCTGTTCTGAAACGTGGACGTTTCGTTTCCGAGATTGCTCGGAACTCGGGCAGACTGCAGAATACATCCGTTGTTTTCGTTCCGTCTATCCGTAGGGCGTGATTCCAGACGGTCCTGGCGAGGCAGACAGCAACGGTCGCGGGCGATCGGCGTTGTCTCCCGCATCTCGCCAGCCGCACGCGGGCAACGCCGAAGTCCCGCTGCACATGCTTGAGCGCGGCGAAAAGCGCTGGCACGGTATGCAGATGATGATGGGAGTCGATGTGCGATATGGGAACGCCGGCATTTCTTACCCGCTCCAGCTGCGCCTCCCATTCACCGAGCACCGCGGTACGAACGCGTTTCGAAACGAATAACCTCTGTACCGCCTCGAGCCTGAAACATCCGTCGGCGCCCAGGATCGCGGGGAGGGCGGAATCATTTCCGACCGGCGGCCCCGAGGCCGTGTTCAGATGGATGCCGAACGAGCAGTGCGGGAATTCGCCGGTCCGCGAAACAGCCTCTTCGAACGCGCGGCCATTGGGGATGAGCGTTGCCGAGCGAATCCGCCCCGCGGTCATCAGGGCGAAAATCGCCGCGTTCACTTTTCGCGAACTTCCCAGATCGTCGGCGTTGACAATGATGCGCATGCCCCCGCCAATCCGTCGATTTACTTCGCGGTGTTTCTGCTCTTGCCGTACCGCAGCACTTTCACCTTTTCCAGCGTGACGAGGCCGCTGCCCATCATTTCGTCGAGCGCGGGAGGGAATGCCTGGATCTTCTCTTCCGCATCCACGATCTCGATGACGAACGGCAGGTCTTCCGACAGCCGCAGGATCTTTGCCGTATGCACGCGGCTCGAGGCGCCGAAGCCCATCGGCCCGCGCAGCACGGTCGCGCCAGCGAGATGGAGCGCGCGCGCCCTCGTCACGATGGCTTCGTAGAGCGCATGGCCGTGGTACCGGTCGGCCTCGCCGAGAAAGATGCGGAGCAGAACGGCGTCGCGCGGCACATCCATGTCAGGCTCCCTTGAGCTGATTCAATGCGCCGGCGGCGAGCGCGCCGAGCCACACGGCAAGGAGGCACAGCACAACCGAACCCGCCACGTTGCCGCCCGCGAACAGCCGGTCGCCGTCGTTGACGAGATTGAGCGTCTGGAGACTGAAGGCGGAAAAGGTGGTGAAACCGCCGCACAGGCCGATCATCACGAACTGGCGCGTCGTCCCACCGACGAGGACCGGCCGTCGGGCCCGTGAGCGCGCCGAAAAAGCCGATCGCGAACGAGCCGGCCACGTTGACGACGAGCGTGTCCCACGGAAAGGTCTGGCCGAAGGCGTTGGCGATCACGCCGGAAAGCCAGTAGCGCGCCAACGTGCCCAGCGCGCCTCCGGCAGCCACCCCAAAATAGGCCGCGATCGGCATCCCTCGACCGCACCGCTGGATCGCACGGCACGAGTCATCAGCCGTTTGGCCTTTCAGGCTCTCTGGCGGGTAGATGGGAACTCCATCCCCTCCCATTAGAGATACGCTAAGGTGAGCCGTCCTGTGTGGTCAATCGGAGGATGCCGGATCTTCCCGCACGCCTGCGCGCTTCAGTCGCCGGATCGCATATCCTGCTGACGCTGACGCAGCCACTCGAAAATCCTGGATCTCTTGCCCCGCAACGGCTTGGCCCAGCGGGCGGAGCGGACCACTTTCCCATGACGGCCCGCCCACCAGTGTTCTTTCGAGACGGTCAGCGACCAGCCACCCTTGGCGGGGCACTCTGCCTGGAATACTTCGATGGTGAAGCCATAACGCTGGCCTTCGTACGTATGGCGCGCGTAGTGCCAGGTCACTCCCGCCGCCGTCCAACTGGCGGGATCGTCCTTGGGCCTGTCGTTCCGTACAATATCATCGAACAGCAGGAAGAAGGACGTATCGGCAAAGCTTTTCATGTCTCTGGAAGCGGAGAAACTACCAAAAAAACCATTACAGGGGCGCGCCGTCAATCACCGTCAGCGGATTGGAAAACCTTGCAGACGAACCGCACAGCATCGAAGCACGCGCCGGGGCAGACGCCTCGGAAGATACAATCTCTGCAGACCTGACGGAGCGCATTCCGCTGCTTTTCCAAAGCGAGTTCGAAGCCCATGATGCGCGCGTGCGGCAACGTTTCGCGGACTTGCTGGGTATCCACCAGGAGCGGGCCGACGCCTTGATCGCCAATGTCCGCCGTACGGCCGCCGACGTGCCGGAAATCGGCTACGCGGCGCCCAGCGCCGAGGAGGTCTTCGAGTTGAAGCGGATTCCTTATTGGGTGACTAAGGCACGCGAGGCCATGCGGCCGTTGCCGGCCGGCGCCTTCGAGGTGTTTCTGCCCGCGGCCATTCGCAAGCGCCGCTTGCGCGCCCGATTGATTGTTCGGCTCGGCGACGTTTTGCGCCGCAACGTCGAGAACCTGCGCTGGTCGATGCGCCAGACGGAGTTGCGTGTCCTGATCGCTGCCGACAAGAGCCTTTCGGAAATTGCGGTTGCGTTGGCCGCACCATGAGCGGTCCGACGAGCGCATGTGTCGACTCCGAGGACGACGGTGCGCGGCTCGACCGATGGTTCCGGCGGCATTATCCGGCAGTCGGCCACGTCGACCTCGAAAGGCTTTTACGCACAGGGCAGGTGCGCCTGGACGGCAAGCGCGCGAAAGCCGGAGCACGGATATCCACAGGACAGATCATCCGTTTGCCGCCGCAACTTCAGACGATCCACAGGCCTGGGACCGTTTCGTCCACTGACTCACAGGAGCGGCCTCCACAGCCCGGTGGGCGCGCGAGGATATCTGCGGAAAGCCTTGTCATTCATAAGGATTCTTCCGTGCTTGTTCTCAACAAGCCGAGCGGGCTCGCCACGCAGGGGGGCAGCGGCATCCGCGAGCATGTGGACGGCCTACTCGACCAACTCGGCTTCGGCAGGAAGCAGCGGCCGCGGCTCGTCCACCGGCTCGACCGCGACACGTCGGGCGTTCTCGTGGTGGCGCGCACCGTTCCTGCGGCGGCTGCCTTGAGCGAATCGCTCCGGCGGCGTGATGCGTCCAAGACCTATTGGGCGCTGACCAAAGGCGTGCCGAAGCGGCGGCACGGCACCATCCGTTCGTCGCTCGCAAAGGAAACGTCGGCCACGCACGAGAAAATGGCCGAAGTGGCGGAGGACAGGGAAGGCGCTCGCAGCGCGGTCACGGACTATGCGGTCGTAGCGACAGCGGGACAGGAATTCGCCTGGGTGGCGGTGCGGCCGGTGACGGGGCGCATGCACCAGATTCGCGTGCATCTCGCCTCGCTCGGCACGCCCGTGGTCGGCGACTTCAAATATGGCGGGGCAACCGCGCGCGGACGTGGCGAAATCGGGAACCGGCTGCATCTGCACGCCCGCGCGATCGATATCGCGCATCCGGAAGGCGGCCGCCTCAGGGTCAGCGCGCCGCTGCCGCCGCACATGCTGGCAAGCTGGCGACTTCTCGGGTTCGACGCGGATACGGAAAGCACGTTTGAATCCAGGCGCAAGCCGAAACGTCGATGAGCGAAAGGGCGGTCCGGCGCTTTTACAAAGACGTTCAATTTGGCGAACGCGACGGCGGATTCGTTCTGCTGCTCGACGGAAAACCGGCAAAGACGCCACACCGTGCACCGCTTGTGCTGCCCACGCGCAGGCTCGCCGAGACAATTGCGGACGAGTGGCGCGGACAGGGCGAGCGTATCGACCCCCGAACCATGAAGCTCACGGGCCTCGCACATTCCGCAATCGACCGCGCCGGCCGCGAGCGCGGCAAGGTCATCGACCACGCGATGAGCTTCGGCCGCAGCGATCTCCTCTGCTACCGCGCCGAAGCGCCTGAGGCGTTGGCGCGTCGACAAAGTGAAACCTGGGACCCGCTGCTCGAATGGGCGCATGACGGGCGCGGACTAAGGCTCACCGCCGATGCCGGCATCGTCTACATCGAACAACCGGCCGATGCGCTCCTGCGGATGCAGGAGCTGACCGCCGGATTCGACGATTTCACCTTGGCCGCTTTCGAGGCCGCGGCGACGGTCACCGGCTCGTTCGTGCTCGCGCTCGCTCTCGTCGAGGAGCACGAAAGCGCGGACGCGGTATTCGAAGCGGCCCAACTCGAAGAACTCTATCAGGTGGAAGTCTGGGGCCGCGAGGCGGAGGCAGAGGCCCGCCGGCAGCGAATGCGCGAGGAATTGCGGGCGATCGAACGGTTCCTGGGTCTGCTCAAATCCGGATGACCGCGTCCTGAATTTTTGTCACGCTGGACGAAAGCGGCGAGGGCGATTCGATGAAGCATATCATCGCAGAACTCGAGGAGCGGCGGCGGCGCGCGCGGCTGGGCGGCGGCGACGCGCGAATCAAGGCGCAGCACGATCGCGGCAAGCTCACCGCACGCGAGCGGCTGGACCTGCTCCTCGATCCGAACTCGTTCGAAGAATTCGACATGTTCGTCGAGCACCGCAACGCCGATTTCGGGGCCGACAAGAATCGCATCCCGGGCGACGGCGTAGTGACCGGCTGGGGCACCATCAACGGACGGATGGTCTACGTCTTCGCAAAGGACTTCACCGTCTTCGGCGGGTCGCTGTCCGAAACCCACGCCCAGAAAATCTGCAAGATCCAGGATATGGCGATGCAGAATCAGGCGCCGATCATCGGACTGCTCGACGCCGGCGGCGCGCGCATCCAGGAAGGCGTCTCGAGCCTCGCAGGTTACGGCGAGGTGTTCCGGCGCAATGTGCTCGCGAGCGGCGTGGTCCCGCAGGTTTCGGTGATCATGGGGCCATGTGCGGGCGGCGATGTCTATTCCCCTGCCATGACCGATTTCATCTTCATGGTGCGGGATACGTCCTACATGTTCATCACCGGACCCGACGTCGTGAAGACGGTGACGCAAGAGGACGTCACGCCCGAGGAACTCGGCGGCGCGCGTGTTCATACTACAAAATCCGCGGTTGCCGACGGGGCGTACGAGAACGATGTGATTGCGATCGAAGAGATCCGGCGCTTCTACGATTTTCTTCCGCTGAACAATCGCGAGGCGCCCCCTTCCTGGCCGACAACCGACGATCCGCGGCGTGAGGAGCCGTCACTCGACACACTCGTTCCGGAAAATCCCAACAGGCCCTACGACATGAAGGAGCTGATCCTGAAAGTCGCGGACGAAGCGGACTTCTTCGAAATCCAGGAGAATTACGCCAAAAACATCATCACGGGCTTCGGCCGCCTCGAAGGGGCGACGGTGGGTTTCGTGGCCAATCAGCCCATGGTGCTCGCAGGCGTGCTGGATTCCGATTCGAGCCGAAAGGCGGCCCGTTTCGTCCGCTTCTGCGATTGTTTCAACATCCCGATCGTCACCTTCGTCGACGTGCCGGGCTTTCTGCCGGGTGTGGCGCAGGAACATGGCGGCATCATCAAGCATGGGGCGAAGCTCCTGTTCGCGTTCACCGAGGCCACTTCACCCAAAGTGACGGTGATTACCCGCAAGGCGTATGGCGGCGCCTACGATGTCATGGCCTCCAAACACATGCGCGCCGACGTGAATTACGCCTGGCCGAGCGCGCAGATTGCGGTGATGGGCGCCAAGGGCGCCGTCGAGATCATTTTCCGGCAGGATATCGGAGACAAGGAAAAGATTGCGGCCCGCACGAAGGAATACGAGGACCGCTTCCTCAATCCGTTCATCGCTGCGAGCCGGGCCTACATCGACGACGTGATCCGGCCGCATTCCACGCGCTGGCGCATCATTCGTGCATTGCGCATGCTGCGGAAAAAACAGGTCCCGCAGATCTGGAAGAAGCACGGAAACATTCCCCTGTGAGGCGTAGTAAGTGGTTGAACCGAGGATCGCATGGACGCTGTGCGTCCTTCGACGGGCTCGGGATGAGGAGGGCTGTTATGGCATCAGCGTTGATGACATTAAGATTCCCTCGTGCTGAGCCCCTCGAAGCGCGCGCGATGCTTGTTCAAGGCGCGCCGGCGCAACTACGCCCGTGATCGTTGCACCGGCTTGGGCCCGGGTTTCTGGCGGGCGAGGGTGCGTCCCAGACGCTTTTCGAGACGGGTAATGAAGGCGGGCGAGCCGAGCGGCCGCCCCGTGCTTTCGTGAGCCTCAATCGCCGTGCGCTCCTTCTCGCTTGCACCTTGTGCAAGAAAGGCCCGCCAGTCGCCGATCCGATCGAGCAGCGGCGCCGTGCGGACGAACCCGTCGTCGCGCCCGGCGAGATGGGTACGCGCACTCGACCAGCGCCAGTCGCGCGGACGTTTGGCAACGCCTGCGAGAACGGGGGTCAGTTCGACAAATCGGGCGCAGGCGGGCAGGTGCGCCTGATCCATCGGGAAGGAGGCGAAACGGCCTTGCCAGAGAAATCCCCGCCAGCCCTCGCGAGCATTGATCGCCCGGGTGTAGCGCCGGTGCGATTCGCCGAGTGCCGCGCGCAGCCCGGTTTCGCGGCGCGGAACAAGGATCAGATGGACGCGGTCGGGCAGCAACGCATAGGCCCACACCGCCGTATGCGCGCGGCGGCAGCCCTCTGCGACGAGCACCAGGTACGAACGATAGTCGTTGTCGGAGAAAAAGACGTCCTGGCCGCGATTGCCCCGCTGTGTCACCAGATGGGGAAATCCCGGCGCCACCACGCGGGCAAGCCGTGCCATGGCCCCTCATAGGGGCGCCCAAATCACACTGTCAATCGCGCATCGTGTCCCCGCGCGCCCAGGCTTGGCACTCCATTTCGACGGCAGCCCCCAGGGCAAGCGATTTCGCGGCGAAGGCCGAGCGCGCGGGCAGCCTGCCGGTTCGGAAATAGCCGGCGTAAACGATATTGAACTTCGCCCAGTCGGCCATGTCGGCAAGCATCACCGTGCATTTGAAGACATCGTCGAAGGACAGCCCCGCCGCGTTTAGCACGTGCGCGATGTTGTCCATCATCTGACGTGTTTCGGCCTCGATTCCGCCCGGTGCGAGAACCAGCTTTCCGGGCAGGTTTCCGATCTGTCCGGATAGATAGAGCACTTCGCCCACGCGCACGGCGTCCGAGAAGGGCAGATTCAGATCTGTCGTGCCGCGGGTAACCAGAAAATCCATGTCGATCCTCCCTGGCACTTGCACGTCGTGGCGCCCGCGCCGGCCCATCGGGCCGCCGTTTACCCGGTGAACGCAACCCCCTAAAACCCGACATGTCGTGCATTTTGCCGGGGCCGGAGTGTTCGCGAAAATACTGATTGCCAATCGTGGCGAGATCGCCTGCCGGATCATCAAGACGGCCCGGCGCATGGACATCGCAACGGTCGCGGTTTATTCCGAGGCGGACGCGACTGCGCGCCATGTCGAGATGGCCGACCAGGCGATGGCAATCGGCCCGGCGCCGTCCGCGGAATCCTATCTCCGGATCGACCGCATCATCGAGGCTTGTCGCGCGAGCGGGGCAGACGCGGTCCATCCGGGCTACGGCTTCCTCTCCGAGCGAAAAGGTTTTGCGGAAGCGCTCGTCGAAAACGGAGTGACCTTCATCGGGCCCAACGCGCGGGCGATCGCGGCGATGGGCGACAAGATCGAATCGAAAAAGCTCGCGCTGGCCGCGGGCGTGTCGGTCGTCCCGGGTTATGTCGGGGAGATTCGCGACGATGCGCATGCAAAATCGCTCGCCCGCGAAATCGGTTATCCGGTGATGGTGAAGGCCTCGGCCGGCGGCGGCGGCAAGGGGCTGAGGATCGTCCATCGCGAGCGCGATCTCGCGCAAGCGATCCGCTCCTCGCAGAACGAAGCGCGGGCGAGTTTTGGCGACGACCGGCTTTTCATCGAAAAGTTCGTCACCGAGCCGCGCCATATCGAAATTCAGGTGCTGGGCGACAAATGCGGCAACTTGATCCATCTGAACGAGCGGGAATGCTCCATCCAGCGGCGCCACCAGAAGGTGATCGAAGAGGCGCCATCGCCCTTTCTCGACGAGAAAGTGCGTTCGGCGATGGGCGCGCAAGCAGTAGCGCTCGCCAAGGCGGTCGGCTACGACAGCGCTGGCACCGTCGAGTTCATTGTCGACCGGGACCGGAATTTCTACTTTCTCGAAATGAACACGCGGCTCCAGGTGGAGCATCCGGTCACCGAACTTGTGACGGGTCTCGATCTCGTCGAACTGATGATCCGTTCCGCGGCCGGCGAACCGTTGCCGCTCACCCAGCGCGATGTGACGCTGAACGGCTGGGCCGTCGAATCGCGCATCTATGCGGAAGATCCTTATCGCGGATTTCTGCCTTCCACCGGACGGCTGGTGCGCTACCGCCCCCCTGGCGAAGGTACGCGCGACGGCGTAACGCTCCGCAACGACACCGGCGTGTACGAAGGCGGTGAAATCTCGGTCTGGTACGATCCGATGATCGCGAAGCTCTGCGCGCATGCGGGAACGCGCGCGAGCGCCATCGACGCGATGGGCGCAGCGCTTGATGAATTCGGCATCGAAGGCATCAGGCACAACATCCCGTTCCTCGCCGCCATCATGCATAGCCCGCGGTTCCGCGAGGGTCGTCTTTCGACCGGGTTCATCGCCGAGGAATTCCCGGACGGCTTTGATGGCCGGTCTCTGGACCCTGTCCGTGCGCGCCGCTTTGTGGCGGTCGCCGTGGCTGCGCGCATCATGCGGGCCCGCCGCGCGAGTGCGATTTCGGGCACGCTGGACGGGCCGCTCGTGGCAAACCATTTGTTCGTAGTCCGGATTGGCGAGCACGCGTTTGCCGTCGCGGACGCGAGTCTCGAAGACCGCCGGCTTCGCATGACGGTTGATGGCATTGCTTACGAAGCGGAAGTCCGGTGGAGTCCGGGCGAAACCGCGATGCGTATCCTGGAAAACGGCTGCTGCCACACCGTGCAGTTTTTCCGGGAGCGTGGCGGCTACCGACTCTCGCAGAGCGGCACGCGCGTTCTTGCGAGCGTGCGTCGGCCCGGCGCGGCAGGCCTTGCCGCGCTGATGCCGGACAAGAAATCAGCCGACTGTTCGAAGTTTCTTCTTTGCCCCATGCCCGGTCTCGTCGTTTCCGTGAATGTGCGCGAGGGCCAGGAGGTCAAGACGGGCGAGACGCTCGCCGTCGTCGAAGCGATGAAAATGGAAAACGTACTGACCGCGGAGCGTGACGGGATGGTGTCGAAAATCAGGGCGAAGAAGGGCGACAGCCTCGCCCTCGACGACGTGATCCTGGAATTCGCATGAGCGGCGACGGCGACCTTACGACCCTGCGGCTGCGCATCGAAGGATCCGTGCAGGCCGTCGGTTACCGATATTTCGCGATGGGGGAGGCGCGAAAGCTTGGCATCGACGGCTGGATCCGCAACCGCTCCGACGGCACCGTCGAAGCTCTCGCCTCCGGAACGACGAAAGCCGTCGAAGCGTTCGTCGCCGTCTGCATGCGCGGACCGCCGGGCGCGCGGGTGACCAACGTCGATCTCCATACTGCCGATGCCCCCACCGAACGCGGTTTCCACCGGAAACCATCGGTGTGAATATATTTTGCTGAAGGAACCCCTCACCCTTCGACGGGCTCAGGGTGGGGGGCAATCTCTTTAGCCCTCATGCCCAGCCCGTCGAAGCACGCGGACGCGGCGATGTGCAACACTTAACTTCGACTCCATGTACTGGCGGCAGCGTGGGCCGCGGATGCGGGGCGATTTCATTGAGCTACTTAGCTGCGGATGAGGACGAATGCCGGCGTCGAAGAACTGGACACGCGACCAAAGGCGAAAAAAGGCCCTGCGGCGAATGGATCGACTTACGTCAGATTCGCCGAAGGGCGGCAGAGCTAAGGTGTCACGCGTTCTTCTTTGTTACCACGGCCGTTGCGATGATGACGCCGAACCACATGCACGCCGGCGCCTGAGCCATCGTTCGGCATCATTGCGCGATTCTACTTCCTGACCCGGAAGACCACTCCGTAGTTGTCACTGCCGCCCTCAATTGTCGTACCGTAAAGGTACGGCCCGACCTCGAGCAGCGCCCCGCGGCCAGGGAACGCTCCGTCGGAACCCGCGAAACTATGCAGCGTCGTTTCGGTGCCGTCCGTCGCGAGTTTGAAGACGGTTCCGTAACCGCTGGCGCCGGCAGAGTCCGTCGTGCCGTAGAGATTGCCCTGCTTGTCGGCGATCACGCCGCTGGGTGAAGCGCCATCCTGCCCGCCGGAAAAGGCATGGAGGACAGTTTCGCTGCCAGCGGGACTGATCTTGAACACCGTGCCGTCGCCATGCGCGCCGCCTTTAGACGTCGTGCCGAAGAGGTTGCCCGCGCGATCCGCGATCAGGTTGCCGGTCGGACCAGCGCCATCGTTTCCGCCGGTGAAGGTGTAGAGAGCAGTTTCGATCCAGCCGCGCCCTTTTCCTTTCGCCAGCTCGTACACGACGCCGCAGCCACCATTACACGATCCGCCGCCCCCTAGTCCGGTTGTGCCGTAGAAATTGCCTGCGACGCTCAGCAGGCCGGAGGAGGGTGAAGAGCCGTCGATTCCGCCGGTGAAGGAATAAAGCACCGACTCGCGGCCATCCGGCGCGAGCTTAAACACGGCGCCACAACCGCCACCATTGCAGGCCTGCAAGTCGCCGCCGAATTCGGTGGTGCTGATCAGATCGCCTTTCTTGTCCGTGATGACGTTGTATTGCGGAAACGTACCCCTTTTGTTTGTGCCGTTCGTGCAAGCGAAAGAATGGAGCGTGGTCTCTGTGCCGTCCGGCGCGAGCTTGAACACGGAACCGCAGCCGTGGCGGCCACCACTCCCCGCTGTGCCGTAAAGATTGCCCGCGTTGTCCTCCAGCAGACCGTCGTAAGGATACGCGCCGGCTTTTTTGGGACTGAAAGAATAAGGGATCGTTTCGGTGCCATCGGGGGCAATCTCGAAGATCGTGCCGCAGCCCGAGCCGGAACAAATCGGCTGGATGCCGCCGCCAATTTCCGTCGTGCCATACAAGTTCCCGGACCGGTCCGCGACGAGATAGGAAAACGGCCACGCGCCGTCCTTCTTGCCGCCGGCGAAGCTATGGACGACCTCGAACGACTGGTCCGCTGCGAGGGCCGGGAACGTAGTGCCTGCGATCAGCGCAGCCACCGCCGCCAGGGGCAGCATGGCGCCGGTACGCAGGCGGCGGTCGACCGATTTCGGCATGACGGGGGCCCTCTTTTGTTTGCGTCGCGCATGATACTCGCGCGAAGGCCGATTGCGGATATTCCGCGGCTCCCAATCCTTGACGGCCAACGGCGCCCGTGTCCTGATTCAGATTCTAAAATCGTCGTGGGGCCGTGTTCGGAACAACAGAAAATCGGGTTTTGGCCGAGCCCTATTTCTTCGGCCAGTTCACGCTGGATCCTGCGGCCAGCCGGTTGTGCGCGGATGGCGTGCCCGTGCCGCTGGGCTCTACCGGGTTCCGAATTTTGTTGGCCCTGGTCGAACGCGAAGGGGCGCTTGTCACCAAAGACGAGTTGGTTTCGCGCGTCTGGGGACGTTCCGCAATCGGAGACAATGCGCTGCACGTTCAGATCGCCGCGTTGCGCAGGATTGTGGGCGGCGAGCGCATCGTCACCAAGCGGGGACTCGGCTACCGCTTCGTGGCGGAGGTGCAGGGGGACGGGCAAACGACGTTGGCGCCGTCGCAACCTCAATCCGGCAATCTTCCTTCGCTGTGGGCTTTCAACGCCGGTACTGGCGCGGCACGCTTGATCGGCCGGCGCAACGAGCTTCGCGCCATCTCGGAGCTGTTGGCACGTGAACGTCTCGTTACCCTGACCGGGCCGGGCGGTGTCGGAAAGACAAGTCTCGCGCTGCATGCCGCCGGTGCGAGTACGCCTTGTTTCCCTGACGGCGTTTGGCTGGTGGAACTGTCCGCGCTGACCGACGCCGATCTCGTTCCGGGCGCGATTGCCACGGCTCTCGGCGTCAAGATCGGCCTGAGCGCCGCGCCGCTTGACACGCTGGCGCGCCAGTTGGGGCGGAAGTCCCTGCTGCTCGTGCTCGACAATTGCGAGCATGTCGTCTCGGCGGCGGCCCTGCTGTCGGAAGCGCTGTTGCGCGCCGCGGCGGGGGTCCGGATTCTTGCGACCAGCCGCCAATCACTCGGCTGCATCGGAGAGCAGGTCATCGAGGTGCATCCCCTGGCGTTGCCCCGCGCAGGCACCGTGGCGTCCGAAGCCATTCGCGCCACGGCCGCGGTCGAACTCTTTCTCGAGCGGGCGCGCGGTGCCGATCCGGACTTTCGAATGGACGACGGGGACGTGTCTGTCGCGGCCAGAATCTGCCGCCGCCTGGACGGACTGCCGCTGGCGATCGAGATGGCGGCTGGCTGGGCTGGTGTTCTCGGGCTGGAAACGCTCGATACGAAGCTCGACGGCTCGCTCAGGGATTGGTTGCGCGCAAGACGCACGGCGCCGCCGCGGCATTCTACGCTGCGCGCCACATTGGAATGGAGTCACGATCTGCTTTCGGCGATCGAGCAGGTTGTCTTGCGCCGCCTGGCCGTGTTCGCGGGCGGTTTCCCCATGGAGGCGGCCGAAGCCGTGGCGAGCAATGGCGACATCACGAAGGAGCAAGTATTCGAAGGCATCGCCAATCTGATTCGCAAGTCCATGGTTGCCGTGGTGCCGGGCTCGCCGGCACGGCGCTATCGTTTGCTGGAAACGACGCGCGCGTTCGCACTGGAAAAGCTCGCGAGCGGGGTGGATTGCGAAGCAACGCACCGCAGGCACGCCGATTGGATGCTTCGACTGCTCGAAACGGCGATGCGCCAATGGCAAGTGATTGGCGATTCTGCATGGTTGGATCGCTACGCGCCGGTCCTCGACGATTTGCGCGCCGCGCTCGACTGGGCCATGCGGAAAAATTCCGACGAAGCCGTGGCGCTTGCCGGTGCTTCATGGCCGCTTTGGCGGATTCTGGCACTCCTCGGCGAAGGTGAAGGGAGGCTGCGCCTCGCGGCCGCCCGCCTGCGTCCCACAACGCCGCCGGCCCTGGAAGCGCGCTTGCGGCATGGGCTCGGAGCATTATGCCTGAATACGACGGCACTCGGCACGGCTAATGAAGAGCTCAAAACGGCGGAGGCATTGTATCGCGCGCTGGGAGAATCCCCGCACCTCGGCAGCGTACTTGCGACCCGGGGATTTGCTTCGCTCGTACTCGGCCGAATCGAAGAGGCGGAACACAGTGTCGCCGAAGCCTTGACATTGCTTGAGCATACCCACTGGCCGCGAACGCTCGCGGAAATCTATGCTGTTCGAGTCTGCATCGAACGACGCGTCAATCTCGATGCGGTACGTCGCGCCGGAGAAAAAGCGATACGGCTGTGCGAACTGGCAGGCGCCGATCAATTGGGCTTCGCGGTGTACGCGAATCTGGTCGAAGCCGCGCTCGACTTGGGCGATGTCGATGGCGCCATCTCCGAGGCACGCAGCCTCGCGGCGCGATTGCGCGACACGCCCAATACCTACACGCTTGGTTTCGTGCTCGGCCTTCTCAGCGGCGCTCTTACCGCGCGCGGCGATGCGGACGAAGCCCTGGTTGCGGCGAGGGAAGGCGCGCCATTGCTTTGCGATCATGGCATGCTGTTCTGGCTGTTCGACCATCTCGCACTGCGCGCCGGACTGGCGGGTCGCACCACGGACGCCGCGGTGATCTCCGGCTACGCGAATGCGATCTATCGCGCGTCCAGCCGCCCGCGCCCGTCGATCGGACAACAGGCCGTGAAGCGGCTCGGCCGTGCGCTGCGCGACTCGCTGCCGGATGATGAGATCGCCCGGCTCGCCGATCTGGGCGCGCGATTGTCCGAGGACCAGGCGATGACATTGGCGCTGGCGGAATAAAGCGCCACCCTGTGACTTCCGGCGCGCCTTGCCGGCGGGGCGCCTTCGTGGTGAATCTTTTTCGCGCCTCCGCGTGCCTGTCCTATTTGGAGGCATCGAGCGCGGGGCCCAGCGCCGCCTTGAGCGGCGCGAGCCAGGGTTCGTAGTTGCGCCACCGGCCGACAGCATCCGTGAAAATCGGCGAACGCACCTGCTCGGAACTGGCCGAGTCCAACGCGCGGTCGTTTCGGTAGAATTCGAGACACGAGCTCTCGAACGGCAGGCCCAGATGATCGAGCAGACGGCGGATTTCCGTCTCGGGATCGGCGACAAGGTCCTCGTAGTTCAGCCGATGAATCCTGCCGGGCAGCACGCGATCGAAATGGGTCATCACCTCCACGTAATCGCGATAGTAGCGCCCGAGATCGGCGAGCCGGTGCGAAAACGGGGCCACATCCGCCACATAGTTCTGCGTGAAGTTCGAGAAACAGCAGGCAAGCGGATGGCGGCGCACATCGACGATCCTCGCATTCGGAAGGACGAGGTGGATCAGACCGATGTGCCAGAAATTGTAATTCTGCTTGTCGGTGAAATGGGGTCGCCCGCGGGCCCTGCGAACGCGAATCCGCTCCAGATAGGCCTTGCCCTCACGCGCCAAGCCGTCCCTGTCGAGCGCGCGAAGGTTCCGCGCATAGGCCGGGCCGAGCGGTCCGCCATCGTCGTAAAGCTTTTTGGCGAAGCGCTCCAGATCCGCGCGCTCGCCGGCGGCTTCGATGGCCGAGTGGCTCGCGAGAATCTGTTCGACGAGGGTCGAGCCCGAGCGTTGCATGCCGACGATGAAGATCGGATCGCCGGCATCGCATCCTGCTCCCGCGCGCTCCGCAAAGAACTCCGCCGTGAACAACGCCCGGATGCTCGCCGCGCGCGCGGTCGTCCGGTCGGGATCATAGGACGAGCCCATACGGAGGATTGCATTCGCCCGCGCGCAATTGTCGAAGGACTTTGCCCATTCCCCGAGGTCGCCCAGGGCCTTGCCCAGCGCGTAATGCAGAGGCGCCCGTTCCTCCTGCAACAGATCCGGACGCGCGAGTTGCGTCCGCATGGTCTCGATCTCGCGCTCGGCGAAATGGAAGTTCTTGAGATCGGCCAACCCCCACCAGGCACGGCCGAGCCCGGGCGAAAGATCGATCGCGCGGGTGTAGGCGGCGATGCAGTCCTCGCGCCGCCCCAGGGCGCGTAATGTACGTCCGTAGGCCAGCCAGGCCCACCCCGAACCGGGGAAACTCTCGGTGAGCCGGCGCCGGTAATCCACTGCCTCGTCATAGAGGCCGGCCTGCGAAAGCGACGCGGCCATCAGGTCGCAATAGAGGGGGTTGTGCGCGTCCTTCGCGAGCAGAATCCCGGCCTGGTCAATTGCAGGCCGCAACTCGCCGGAATGAAACAGGGCGGTGGCAAGGTTGTAGCGGGCGAGATCGAATTGCGCATTGCCGGCGACGCATTTTGCGAGAAGGCTCGCTGCGTCCTCGTAACATTTGCGCCGCATGAGCAACTCGCCCGCCAGGTTCAGCGCGTCGATATCGCCCGGAGAGGTCTTGAGAAATTTGGAAAGAATCCGCGCTGCGTCGTCGAGCCGGTTTTTTTCCAGAGCGGCCGCAGCTTCCTTCGACCGCGGATGGCGCGGTTTCCATCCGGCGCGCAACGCCGCGCGGGCTGCAATCCACGGCGCGGAATCCGGGTTAACGGTCATACGAGCCGAAGGGCGTGGGGAAGAAGCGAAGGGAAACCATGAGAGCGATGCCGTTGACGCAGACGCGGACCTTTTAGAGCGGATCCCGCTTATGTTGAAACACCGATCCCCCTCCGCCCCTCTCGCCGCGCTGCGTGCGCGGCGCAGCGGGTCGGGGTACTTTCCCCACGATGGCGGACGAATTTCTATAGCGCGCCGCAAAGTCCGCCGTCGCCATTTCGATGCGGTGCGTTGCGCTGCCGAAGAAGCGCTTCGGCGGTGTGACCTTGCGGGCACTGATCTCGCGGGCTTCGCAGCGTCCGCCAATCTGGTCGAAGTCGCGCTTGAGTTTGGGTTGGAATTTCCCTTTCCCCGTGTCGGAGAGGTGTGCGAGACGAATCCTCTCAACTACTCGGATGCGGTTGAGGCAAAACGCCGGTGGCAGCGACAAGACGCACACCCAAAGACGAGAAAGAAACCCTTCGGCGAAACGATCAACTTGCGTTGGATTCGCCAAAGGATGGCAGAGCTAGGGGGGCACACGTTCTTCTTTGTTATCACGTCTGTTCCGATGATGACGCCGAGCTGCTTACCAGCCAATGCGTGAGGCATCGTTCGGCATCGTTGCGCGATTCTACTTCCTGACCCGGAAGACGACCCCATCGCCGGCGCTGCCGCCGTCGACCGTTGTGCCGTAAAGATAGGGCCCAACCTCGAGCAAGGCTCCGCGGCCGGGGTACTCTCCGTCGGAACCAGCGAAACTATGCAGCGTCGTCAGGGTGCCGTCCGGCGCGAGACTGAAAACGGTGCCGTCGTTGCTGGCGCCGCCCTCCTCCGTCGTGCCATAGAGATTGCCCTTGTCGACAATCACGCCGGCGACGGGCGCCGCGCCACCGTCCCCGCCTGGGAAGGCATAGAGCACGGTTTCGGTGCCATCGGGGGCGAGCTTGAACACTGTACCGCAGCCATCGACGCACCCCGAGTTTCCGCCCTGTGCCGTCGTGCCGTATAGATTGCCCGCGCTGTCAGCGATCAGGGTTCCAATCGGATTAAAGCCATCGGTTCCTCCCTGAAATGCGTATAGAACCTTTTCGGTCCAGCTGTGGCCTTTTCCTTTCGCGAGCTCGAACACGATGCCGCAGCCCGATGTAGTTCCCGTACACGCTCCGCCGCCGCCATACTGGGTTGTGCCATAGAAATTGCCTGCGATCCTCAGCAGGCCGGAAAGCGGTAGAGCGCCGTCGCTTCCGCCGGTGAATTTATGAAGTACCGTCTCGGTGCCATCCGGCGCCAGCTCGAACAAGACGCCGCAGCCGCTACCACTGTTGCAGCCCTGCGTGTCGCCGCCGAGCGAGGTCGTGCCGTATAGATTGCCTTCGCCGTCCGCGATGAGGCTAGCTCGGGGCCAATAACCCGCCTTGAGGTTGAAAGAATGGAGCGTCGTATTCGTTCCATCTGGCGCAAGCCTGAAGACCGTGCCCAAGCCGTGGGTGCCACCACCTACCGTCGTGCCATAAAAGTTGCCCGCGCTGTCCTCAAGCAGGCCGCCGTCAGGGAAGTTGCCATCCTTTCTGCGGTCGGAGAACGCATAAAGCACCGTCTCGGTGCCGTCGGGAGCGATTTCGAAGATAGTGCCGCAGCCCAAGCCCGAACAATCGCGGCCGCCAATCTGCGTGGTGCCATAAAGATTCCCCGCCTGGTCCTTGATCAGGTTGGAAAATGGCTCGACGCCATCATTGCCGCCGGCGAAGCTATACACGACTTCGAACGAATGGCCGTTCGCGAGCGCCGGCGACGCACTGCCTGCGGCAAGGGCAGCGGCTGCCGCCAGGGGCAGCATGGCGCCGGCGAGCAAGCGGGCCCGATGATTGGCGAGTTTCGACATGACAGTGCCCCTCTTTTGGTTGCGTCGCGGATGATTCCACGCCCCGCGGTGGCGGAGAATGCAGGACCTCATGTTGACCGGGGCGGACGTGCGTGTCTCTAATGAAATCTAAAGTTTTCTTGTCGGTCATTCGGATTTCGGAAGATTGCGCGATGACGGACCATATTGCTTCGGTCGGTTCACTCTGGATCCGGCGCAACGTAAGCTCTGCGCGGACCATCTGCCCGTTGCGCTGGGCGGCACGGCTTACGATGTCCTGATTGCCTTGATCGAGCGCGCCGGTACCCTCGTCACCAAGGACGAGTTGATGGCGCGCGTGTGGAAAAATCTGAACGTCGGCGAGAGCACGTTGTACGTGCAGATAAACCTGCTGCGGAACGTGCTGGGCAACGGTTACATCGTCACGCGCCAAGGGCGCGGCTATCAGTTCGTCGCGGAGGTACGGCGGGCTCCCGGTTTGGCTCGTCGGGTGCAGCCCGAACCGCAGCGCGGCAATCTTCCGTCCCTGTGGACTTCGGATGCGGCCGAGGGGGTGGCGCGCCTGATCGGCAGGCGCGATGAGCTTCGCGCCATTTCGGAGCTTCTGGCGCAAGCCCGTCTCGTCACGCTGACGGGGCCTGGCGGGGTCGGGAAGACAAGCCTCGCGCTGCATGCCGCCGGCGCGAGTTCGCATTGTTTCCGCGACGGCGTGTGGCTGGTGGAACTGGCCAGTCTGAATGATCCGGACCTCGTTCCGGGCGCTGTCGCAACCGTTCTCGGCGTCAAGATCGGCCAGAGCGCCGCGCCGCTCGACACGCTGGCGCGCCAGCTCGCGCAAAAATCCCTGCTGATCGTCCTCGACAATTGCGAGCACGTCGTCTCCGTGGCGGCGCAGTTGTCGGAAGCGCTGCTGCGCGCGGCGCCGGAGGTCAAGATCCTGGCCACGAGCCGCGAATCCCTGGGCTGCATCGGCGAACAGGTTTTCGAAGTTCCCCCGCTGGCCTTGCCACTCGAAGGCGCGGCGTCGTCCGAAACCATGCGCAGGACGGCCGCGGTCGAACTTTTTCTCGAGCGGGCGCGAAGCGCCGATTCGAAACTTGGGATGGACGACCAGGACGTGTCCCTGGCGGCCGGAATCTGCCGCCGCCTGGACGGCCTGCCGCTGGCGATCGAGATGGCAGCCGGCTGGGCCGGCGTGCTCGGGCTGGAAGCTCTGGACACCAAGCTCGACGGTTCGCTCAAGGGGTGGCTGCGCGCGCGAAGCACGGCGCCAGTGCGGCATTCCACGCTGCGTGCGACATTGGAATGGAGCCACGGTCTGCTTTCCCCGTCCAATCGGGTGGTGTTGCGCCGCGTAGCGGTCTTCGCGGGGAGCTTCTCGCTGGAGGCGGCCGAAGCCGTGGCGAGCGACGGCGACATTTCGAAGGAGCAGGTACTCGAAGACATCGCCAATCTGATTCGCAAGTCCATGCTTGCCGTGGTGCCAGGCTCGCGGGCGCAGCGCTATCGTTTGCTGGAAACAACCCGCGCCTTCGCGCTCGAAAAGCTGGCCGTTGGCGGGGACTCCGAAGCAACGCGCCGCAGGCACGCCGATTGGATGCTTCGCCTGCTCGAAACGGCGATGTGCGAATTGGAAATGATCGGCGATGCCGCTTGGTTGGAGCGCTACACGCCGGTCCTCGATGATTTGCGCGCCGCTCTCGACTGGGCCATGGGTAGAAATTCCGACGAAGCCGTGGCGCTCGCCGGCGCTTCATGGCCGCTTTGGCGGTTTCTGGCGCTCGACGAAGGACAACGAAAGCTCAGCGCGGCAGCCAGCCGGCTGCGCCCCGACACGCCGGCCGCCGTGGAAGCGCGGCTGCGGCATGGGTTGGGAGAGCTGTGTCTGAACACCACTGCGCTCGGCATGGCGCAAGAACAACTCACATCGGCGGCAATGCTATACCGCGCACTCGACGAGTCCCCGCAGCGCGGCAGCGTACTTGCAGCATTGGGATTTGCGTCGCTTATGGTCGGCAGAATCGATGATGCGGAACAAGCCGTCGCGGAGGCGCTGACATTGCTCGGCCGTGCGCGCTGGCCACGAGCACTCGCGCGAGCATATTCCGTTCAAATGTGCATTGAATTCCGCCGTGGCAAACTCAACGCGTGGCACACCGCTGGAGAAGAGGCATTGCGAGCGTGTGAATTGGCGGGCGCTGAGCGCTCGGGCTTCGCGGTTTCCGGCAATCTGGTTGAATACTCGCTGGAGATGGGCGATGTCGATGGTGCTGTTAGCACCGGACGCAATCTGGTGGTGCGGTTGCGGGATACGCCACATATCGACGCACTTGGTCAGGCGCTCGGTGTTCTCACGGCGGCACTCACCGCGCGGGGCGATCTGGACGAAGCCTTGGCGGCGGCGCGCGAAGCGGTTCCGCTACTTCACGACCATGGCATGCTGTTCTGGCTATTTGATCATCTCGCATTGCGCGCCGGACTCGCGGGCCGCACCACAGACGCAGCGCTGATCGCCGGCTATGCGGATGAGATCTATCGCGCGTCTACTCGGCCGCGCGAGCCGATCGGCCGCCACGCCGTCGAGCGGCTGAGTCTGTTGCTGCGCGAGGGACTGCCCGACGACGAGATCGCCCGGCTCACCCATCTTGGCGCGCAACTGTCCGAGGATCAGGTGTTGATTCTGGCGCTTGGTGATTGAAGGGTTGCTCCCGAACGGGATCCATCACCCGCGCTTGAACGGGTTTCGCGTAACTTCGACTCCAGGTACTGGCGGCAGCGTAGGCCGCGGATGCGGGTGAGGGGAAACACCTACGTTGAAGAACGGCCAAACACGTTCGCGAATTCCACCCGAAGCGCGCCATCAACATCGGCCATCGAGCAGGTCATTCCGAGATCCGCCAGGCTCGTGACCCCATGCCCCCGAATTCCGCAGGGCACGATGCCCGAGAAATGTTCGAGGTCGGGTGCGACGTTGAGCGCTATGCCGTGATAGCTCACCCAGCGCCGCACACGCACGCCGATGGCGGCGATCTTGTCCTCTCGGCCGTCGTCCTGCGCGACCCAGATGCCGACGCGTCCTGTGCGGCGCTCGCCTTTGACGCCCAGCCTCGCGAGCGCGCGGATGAGCCATTCTTCGAGATCGCGCACGAACCCGCGCACGTCTGCTCTGCGCTTTCGAAGGTCCAGCAGCACGTACCCCACCCGCTGGCCGGGGCCGTGATAGGTGAACTGGCCGCCGCGGCCGGTCGGATAAACGGGAAAGCGCGCGTCGATGAGATCGCCCGGATTCGCGCTCGTACCGGCCGTGTAGATCGGCGGATGCTCGAGAAGCCAGACGAGTTCCGGCGCACGGCGGTCTGCGATTTCGGCCGCCCGGCGCTCCATGAATGACACAGCCTCCGGATAGGGGACGAGCCCCGACCCGGTTCGCCATTCGACCCGGGAGACTTTCGCCAGCGCGTCCGTGTCCATCCCGGGAATCTAGGACCGCAGGCGCCCGTTATCCATCGCCACCCCCAAACCTTTCCACCGGCAACGCGATTTGCTAAACGGCCCCTGTCGCGGTCGTGGCGGAACGGTAGACGCGCTAGCTTGAGGTGCTAGTGGGGCAACCCGTGGAAGTTCGAGTCTTCTCGACCGCACCACCCTCCGCTGCTTGCGCGGCTTCGGGTGGCAAGCCACTTTCCAGGGAGCAGCGAAGGGTGTCCTCCGAAGCCTCGGCGAAGGAGGACCGGTTGGCCATTCTTCCTTTGGGGCTCTCATGATCCGCAATTCCTATCCTATGCTCGATTTTGCTCTGGGTGACACCGCCGATCTCCTGCGCGACACGGTGCGCAGCTTCAGCGACGACCACATCGCGCCAATCGCGGAAGAGATCGACCGCACGAACAAATTCCCGCGCCGGCTCTGGCCGAAACTCGGCGAACTGGGTCTTCTCGGAATTACCGTCGAAGAAGGATTCGGCGGTTGCGGTCTCGGTTATCTCGAGCATTGCGTGGCGATGGAAGAGATCAGTCGCGGCTCGGCTTCGGTGGGTCTTTCCTACGGCGCCCACTCCAATCTCTGCGTGAACCAGATCCGCAGGAACGGAAACGACGAGCAGAAGCGCCGCTATCTTCCCAAACTCGTTTCCGGCGAGCACGTGGGCGCGCTCGCCATGAGCGAGACAGGTTCGGGCTCCGACGTCGTGTCGATGCGGCTGCGCGCAGAGCGGCGCGGCGACGCTTACAGGCTCAACGGCACGAAAATGTGGATCACCAACGGGCCGGAAGCCGACACGCTCGTGGTCTACGGCAAGACCGATCCCGGCGCAGGGCCACGCGGAATCACCGCGTTCCTGATCGAGAAGGGCTTCAAGGGATTCCGGCCTGCGCAGAAACTCGACAAACTCGGCATGCGCGGCTCCGACACATCGGAGCTTGTGTTCGAGGATTGCGAAGTGCCCGCGGAGAACGTGCTCGGGCGCGAAGGCGGCGGCGCGGCCGTGCTGATGAGCGGTCTCGATTACGAACGTACCGTGCTGGCCGCGGGCTCTCTCGGGATCATGCAGGCCTGCCTCGATTTGGTCGTTCCCTATCTCCACGACCGCAAGCAGTTCGGTCAGCCCGTCGGCTCGTTCCAGCTCATGCAAGGCAAGCTCGCCGACATGTACGTGACGCTGTCCGCCGCGCGCGCTTATGTCTATGCGGTGGCGAAAGCCTGCGACCGCGGACAAACCACGCGCAAGGACGCGGCCGGCGCGATTCTCTACGCCGCCGAAAAGGGCGTGTGGATGGCCCTCGAAGCGATCCAGTGCCTCGGCGGCAACGGTTACATCAACGATTTCCCCGCCGGCCGGCTGCTCCGCGACGCGAAGCTCTACGACATCGGCGCCGGCACATCCGAAATCCGCCGCTGGCTGATCGGGCGTGAGCTGTTCGAGGAATCGGCGTAAATTGACGCGTCCGCTTGCGGCCGGCGTCTTTTTCAACATATCTCCGCCAGGAGCCCACCGAAACGAGGAGTTCACCGATGGCCAGTTCGCAAACCGTCATTTTGTCCGCGGCGCGGACGCCGCAGGGGGCTTTCCAGGGAGAGCTGTCCTCGAAATCGGCGACGGAGCTCGGGGCCGCTGCGATTTCCGCGGCGCTCGAGCGCGCGGAAATCGTGACCGAGCAGATCGAGGAGACGCTGATGGGCTGCGTGCTGCCCGCGGGCGTCGGCCAGGCGCCGGCACGGCAGGCGTCGCGCTTTGCCGGATTGCCCGATCGGGTGCCCTGCACGACCGTGAGCAAGGTCTGCGGCTCGGGCATGAAAGCGGTGATGATTGGGGCAGACCAGCTCGCAGCGGGCCACGCGAACATGCTCGTCGCCGGCGGCATGGAGTCGATGACGAACGCGCCTTATCTGCTTCCCAAGGCGCGGGGCGGCTACAGGCTCGGTCACGGCGAGATCAAGGATCACATGTTCCTCGACGGGCTCGAAGACGCATACGAGCACAAGCTCATGGGTACTTATGCGGAAGACACGTCGCGGCATTATCAGTTCACCCGCGCCGACCAGGACGCGTTCGCGACGGAGTCGCTGATGCGCGCCAAACGCGCGCAGACAGACGGTTCGTTCGCAGCGGAAATCGTCGGCGTGAAGATCGCGGGCAAGGGCGGCGAAACACAGGTTTCGACGGACGAGCAGCCGCGCCGCGCCGATCCCGCGAAAATTCCAACGCTGCGGCCTGCCTTCTCGAAGGACGGGACGGTGACGGCGGCCAATTCCTCGTCCATCTCGGACGGTGCGGCCGCGCTCATACTGGCGCGCGAGGATTTTGCCACAAAGCAGGGGCTGAAACCCCGTGCGCGAATCGCGGCGCAGGCGAGCCACGCCGCGGAGCCGCGCTGGTTCACCACCGCGCCAGTGGGCGCGATCGAAAAGGTGCTGGCGCAGACTGGCTGGAACAAGAACGACGTCGATCTTTTCGAAATCAACGAAGCGTTCGCGTGCGTGGCAATGGTGGCCATGCGCGATCTGGGTCTGCCGCACGACAAGGTGAACGTGAACGGCGGCGCGTGCGCGCTCGGCCACCCGATCGGCGCGTCGGGCGCGCGCATCATCGTGACGCTCCTCAATGCGCTCGAAAAGCGGGGATTGAAACGCGGCGTGGCTGCGCTCTGCATCGGGGGCGGCGAGGCCACCGCGGTCGCCATCGAACGCGCATGAGCGTACTCAAATCCGCCGTCAATCCGCGCGATTCCGCTTTCAAGGCGAACGCCGCGGCGATGGAAAAGCTCGTCGCGGAACTGAAATCGCGAATGGAGCAGGCGGCGCTGGGCGGCGACGAGCGCTCGCGCAAGCGCCATGTTGCGCGCGGCAAGCTTCTGCCGCGAGAACGTGTCGAACGCCTGCTCGATCCCGGCGCTCCGTTTCTCGAACTGTCGCCGCTCGCCGCCTTCGCCATGTACGAGGGTGACATCCACGCGGCCGGAATCATCACCGGCATCGGCCGCATCGAAGGCCGCGAATGCGTGATCGTCTGCAACGACGCGACGATCAAGGGCGGCACCTATTATCCGATCACGGTCAAGAAGCATCTGCGCGCGCAGGAGATCGCACGCGAGAACCGCCTGCCATGCGTCTATCTCGTCGATTCGGGCGGCGCCAATCTGCCGAATCAGGCAGAAATCTTTCCCGACCGCGAGCATTTCGGACGCATCTTCTACAATCAGGCGACGTTGTCGGCGCTTGGCGTTCCCCAGATTGCGTCCGTCATGGGTTCGTGCACGGCGGGGGGCGCGTACGTTCCCGCGATGTCGGACGAAACCATCATCGTCAAAGGGCGGGGGACGATCTTTCTCGGCGGTCCGCCGCTCGTGAAGGCTGCGACCGGCGAGGTCGTGAGCGCCGAGGATCTCGGGGGCGCCGATGTGCATGCGCGCATCTCGGGCGTTGCCGACCATTACGCGACCAGCGATGCACACGCGCTCGCCATCGCTCGCCGGATCGTCGCCAACCTGAATGCGGAGAAGAGCCCGAACATTCCGCGCCTCGATCCGAAGCCGCCGCTTTACGACCCGTACGAGCTCGACGGCATCGTGCCGCAATCGCTTTCCTCGCAGTACGACGTGCGCGAGGTGATCGCGCGGCTCGTCGACGGCTCGGTGCTGGACGAGTTCAAGAAAACCTACGGGACCACGATCGTCACGGGCTTCGCGCACATCGAAGGCATGCCGGTCGGCGTCGTCGCCAACAGCGGTATCCTGTTCTCGGAGTCGGCGCTCAAGGCCGCGCACTTCATAGAACTGTGCTGCCAACGCCGCGTGCCGTTGCTGTTCCTGCAGAACATCGCGGGCTTCATGGTCGGGCGGAAATACGAGGCGGGCGGCATCGCCAAAGATGGCGCCAAGATGGTGACGGCGGTCGCTTGCGCCGCGGTTCCCAAGATCACCATCCTGATCGGCGGTTCCTACGGCGCGGGCAATTACGGCATGTGCGGGCGCGCCTATTCCCCGCGATTCCTCTTTTCCTGGCCCAATTCCCGCATCTCGGTGATGGGCGGCGAGCAGGCGGCGAGCGTGCTCGCGACGGTGAAACGCGACGGCATGGAAGCGCGTGGCGAAGCCTGGAGCGCCGACGACGAGGAGGCATTCAAGGCGCCCATCCGCGCGCGCTACGAGGAGGAAGGAAATCCGTATTACGCCACCGCGCGCCTGTGGGACGACGGTATCATTACACCATCCGATACGCGCCGGGTGGTGGCGCTGGCGTTCTCGGCCTCTCTCAATGCGCCTGTGCCGGAAACGAGATTTGGCGTCTTCAGGATGTAGTCTTAGAAGAAGCCTGCCGCGCCATGGGGCAGGGTAGTTCGGGCCGATGTTCCGCAAGCTTCTCATCGCCAATCGTGGCGAGATCGCCGTCCGCGTCATGCGCACGGCGCGCCGGATGGGCATTGCGACGGTCGCAGTCTATTCGGACGCGGATTCTGCGGCTGCGCATGTGGCGATGGCGGACGAGGCCGTCCGCATCGGGCCGGCGCCGGCGCGCGAAAGCTACCTCGCTATCGACGCGGTCATCGCTGCTGCGAGGACAAGCGGCGCCGAGGCGATCCATCCAGGCTACGGATTTCTTTCCGAGAACGCCGCGTTCGCCGAAGCCTGCCGGGCCGTCGGCATCGTGTTCGTAGGGCCGCCGGCGGAGGCGATCCGCGCAATGGGTCTCAAGGATCGCGCGAAGGCGTTGATGGCGAAGGCGGGCGTCGCGGTTGTGCCGGGATATCAAGGCGACGACCAGTCGCCCGCCCGTCTCGCCGCCGAAGCGCGGCGCCTGGGCTATCCCGTGCTGATCAAGGCGGTCGCAGGCGGCGGCGGCAAGGGCATGCGGCGCGTGGACGAACCCAGCGCATTTGCCGAGGCGCTCGAGGGGGCGCAGCGTGAAGCGCTCTCCGCTTTCGGCGACGGGCGTGTGCTGATCGAGACCTATGTTTCGCGCCCGCGTCATATCGAGATGCAGGTGTTCGCGGACGGCCAGGGCAATGCCGTTCATCTTTTCGAGCGCGACTGCTCGTTGCAGCGCCGCCACCAGAAAGTCATCGAGGAAGCAACGGCGCCCGGGATGCCGGCCGCCATGCGCGAGCAAATGGGCGCCGCGGCGGTCAAAGCGGCGAAAGCGGTGGGTTATGTGGGCGCCGGCACCGTCGAGTTCATTGCCGACGCGTCGGAGGGCCTTAAACCCGATCGTTTCTGGTTCATGGAAATGAACACGCGATTGCAGGTCGAGCATCCGGTCACCGAAATGATCAGCGGTCTCGATCTGGTGGAATGGCAGCTCCGGATTGCGTCCGGCGAGGCGCTGCCTCTTTCGCAAGCTGCGCTGCATCCGCACGGTCATGCTATCGAGGCGCGGCTCTACGCCGAGGATCCGCGCAAGAGCTTTCTGCCATCGACGGGAATGCTCGAACGCCTGAGGCTGCCGCACGAAGGCGAGGGCGTGCGCGTCGATACCGGCGTGCGCGAAGGCGACAATGTCGGAATTCATTACGATCCGATGATCGCCAAAGTGATCGCCTGGGATGCAACCCGCGACGGTGCCGCGGCGAAACTTGCCCATGCGCTCGCCGAAAGCGAGATCGCGGGCGTGCAGACCAATGCGGGCTTTCTCGTGCGTGCGCTCCGGCATCCCGATTTTCTCGCGGGCGAAATCGACACGGGATTTATTCCGCGTCATCTGGATTCTCTCGTATGCGCCCAACCCGCGCCCGCGATTTACGCGCGCGCTGCCAAGGCGGTCATCGAAGGGCGCACGCGCGGGGGAACCGTGGGCGATCCCTGGGATGCCCAGGACGGATTTCGGCTGTTCGGCGAAGCGCGCGAGACTCTCGAATTTGCCTGCGAGGCCGCGCGGGCGAAGGTGAGTGCGATCCATCGCCGCAACGGCGGCATTTCTCTCCAGATCGAGGGCGCGCAGGTGGCTCCGCCGGTTCATTCCACAGCGATGCGGCTTTCTTCCGGCGCCCTTGCCGTGATGAGCGAGGGGGAAACCTGGCTGCTCGCCCCGCGCGATTTTTTCGGCGATGTGGAATCGGCAGGCGCCGCATCCGATCGCATCGCGGCACCGATGCCGGGCAAGATCGTGCGCGTTCTTGTGCGGGCGGAAGATACCGTGAAACAGGGTCAGCCGCTTGTAGTACTGGAAGCCATGAAGATGGAGCACACGCTCGCGGCTCCTTCCGCCACCCGGATCGCAAGCGTGGATGTGGCCATCGGCGACCAGGTTCCCGAAGGCGCGGTACTCGTGAGGTTCAAAGAGCACAAGGCTGTCGCGTGACGCTCCATCTCCTGAAATTGTGCGTCGGAGTCGACTCGCTGGAGCAACTTGCGCGCTGGCAGAAGGCGCGTGCCGCGACGCTGAAGAAAAAGGGCGCGAGGGCCGAACTCGTGCACGTCACCCGGCACACGCCGAAGCGCGCGCAGGAACTTCTCGACGGCGGTTCGCTCTATTGGGTGATCGCAGGCCAGGTTGCCGCGCGCCAGACGCTCATCGCCATTCGGCCGGTAAAGAGCAAGGACGGGCCGCCGCGCTGCGGGCTGGTGTACGAACCGAAGCTGATCCCGACCTTGCGGCGTTTCCATCGGCCATTCCAGGGCTGGCGCTATCTGGAAGCCAGGGACGCGCCGCCCGATGCGCGCACCTTCCAACGCGGCAAGGGATTGCCCGCCGCGCTCTGCGCCGAACTGGCGGAGCTTGGGCTGCTGTAGTTTTCGATCCGTGCAGGGGCGCTGTTTGGCTGTCCAATCCAGAATTGATTACACCGCCATGTTGTCGATAAGGCGGACCGAACCAATTCGTGCTGCCGAAAGCACACGCATGTTCGCTGTCGGCTGTTTGAGCGTCGAGAGATCGGCAGCATCGCGCACCACGACGTAATCGACCCGATCGAATCCTGCGATGCGCAGCGCATCGCGGCCGAATTGTTCGACTCGCGCAATCGCCTCACCCCCACGCAGACGTTGTACGAGTTCGGACAGAACCACATTGAGCCGTTCCGCAACCGGCCGGTCGAGCGCGCCCAGATAGGCGTTGCGTGATGAAAGGGCGAGGCCGCTCGCTTCGCGCACGATCGGCAGGCCCGCGATTTCCACTTCGAGCAGAAGGTCGTGCACGAGGCGGCGCACCACGAGCAGCTGCTGGTAATCCTTTTCGCCGAACACCGCCACGTGCGGGCGCGCGGCGATGAGGAGTTTGGCCACCACCGTGGCGACGCCCGAAAAAAAATGCGGCCGGAATTCCGTTTCGAGTCCGAGCGCCGGCCCCCCAACCTCGATTCGGGTGGCGAAGCCGCCCGGATACAGCTCGCCCGTTTCCGGCGCGAAGACGAGGTCGCTCAGCCCTTGCGAGGCGAGGTACGCGCAGTCGCGGCCAAGGTCCCGCGGGTAACGACCAAAATCCTCGTGCGGCGCGAACTGCGCGGGGTTCACGAAGATGCTGACGATGGTGCGATCCGCCAGTTCCCGTGCGCCCGCGACGAGCGAGAGATGTCCGTCGTGCAGGGCGCCCATCGTCGGAACGAGCGCGACGCGCCGGCCTTCGCGCCGCCAGTTCTCGACGCTCGCGCGCAGGTCCGCGACGGTGGTGACGACGGTGGGCTGTTTCATGCTAGGGAGATTACCCGCTGGCCCATCCCGCGCGCCACCTCGGCGCAACATCGAGTTGTACCTATGGAATCCTCTGCGTCCCGAAAGGCCATTTCAAACGCCTGGCTTGCCGACGAGGAACGGCTTTCCGGCGAGTTGATCGCAAAAGCGAGGCTTTCGCCCCCGGAGCAGGGCGCGGCGGAAACCTTCGCCGCCGGCCTCGTGCAGCGGATCCGTGCGTCGCGCGACCGGCGCAGCGCTGTGGATGCCTTCACCCAGGAGTATGCGCTGTCGAGCGAAGAAGGCGTGATGCTGATGTGCCTTGCCGAGTCGCTCCTGCGCGTACCGGACTCGGCGACGGCCGACCGGCTCATTCGCGACAAGGTCCGCAGTGGCGACTGGGGCAGCCATCTCAACCGCTCCCGTTCGCTGTTCGTCAATGCCTCGACGTGGGCGCTCATGCTGAGTGGCCGCGTGGTGACACTGGACGAAGCCGCGAGATGGGATTTCGCTGGCACCTGGAAGCGCCTCGTCGCGCGCTCGGGCGAGCCCGTCATTCGCCAGGCGGTGACCTTCGCGATGCGTATCCTCGGCCGCCAGTTCGTGCTCGGCCGCACCATCGGCGAAGCACTTCGCAACGCACGTCCCCAGATGGAGCAGGGCTACCGTTTCTCCTTCGACATGCTGGGCGAGGCTGCCTACACCGAAGCCGATGCGGCGCGCTATTATGAAGCGTACCGACAGGCGCTCGCGGTGATCGCGTCCGACCGCCCCGACAGGAAAGCGTCCGCCTTCGAGCGGCCGAGCATCTCGGTAAAGCTGTCGGCGCTCCATCCGCGCTACGAATGGATCAAGCACTCGCGGATCATGTCCGAGCTGCTGCCGCGGCTCGTTGCGCTTGCCCGAGAGGCGCGCGACGCCAATCTCGCGGTCACGATCGATGCGGAAGAATCCGAAAGGCTCGATCTCATGCTCGACGTCTTCGAGGCTATGGGCAAGAGCGAGGCCCTGCGCGGCTGGAACGGACTCGGTCTTGCGGTGCAGGGCTACCAGAAACGCGCGCTGCCCGTTATTTCGTGGCTCGAAGAACTCGCGAAGCGGCAAGACCGGCGGATTCCCGTGCGCCTGGTGAAAGGCGCGTATTGGGATACGGAAATCAAACGCGCACAGGAGCAGGGCCTGCCCGATTATCCGGTATTCACCCGCAAGGCGGCGACAGACACCTCCTACCTCGCCTGTGCGCGCGCGCTTCTCTCCCGCCGCGACGCGCTTTATCCGCAGTTTGCCACCCACAACGCCCACACGCTCTCGGCTGTCCAGGTGCTCGCCGGCGATGCGACCGATTTCGAGTTCCAGCGCCTCCACGGCATGGGCGAAGCGCTGTACGAAATCTATCGCGAAAGGAAAGCCGCTGCGGCGCCTGGCGTGCGGATCTACGCGCCGGTTGGTACGCACGAGGACCTTCTCGCTTATCTCGTGCGCCGCTTGCTCGAAAACGGCGCCAACACATCCTTCGTCAACCGCCTGGCGGATGGGCGCGCGCCGGTCTCGGACATCGTGGCGGATCCTGTCGATCAGCTCGAACGCGCGCATCCGCGGCGTAGCGTGCGCATTCCGAAGCCGCCGGACCTTCTGCCGGACCGGAAGAACTCCGCCGGCTTTCTGTGGAGCGATCCCGAAGTGGCGACGCCGATGCTGGCGCGCATGGAAGAGGCGCTCGCCAAACCGCAACGCGCGGCACCGCTTATTGGCGGAAAGCTGCGCACGGGTGCAAGCCGCGATGTCCGCGATCCTTCGGACCGGCGGCGCGTCGTCGGCCAGGCGGTCGAAGCGGGCGATAAGGACGCACTCGATGCGCTGGCGCTCGCCCATCGCGCGCAGGAGGCATGGGACCGGCGCGGCGGCGACGCGCGCGCGAAGATTCTCGAATGCGCCGCCGATCTGCTCGAAGCCGATGCCCCGCGGTTGATGGCGCTCGCCGTGCGCGAAGGCGGCAAGACGCTGCCCAACGCGCTCGGCGAAGTGCGCGAGACCGCCGATTATTTGCGCTACTACGCCGCGCGCGCACGTGCGCTGTTCGAAGAGCCGATCCGCCTCCCTGGTCCGACGGGCGAAGAGAACGAATTGACCCTGCATGGACGCGGGGTGTTCGCCTGCATCTCGCCATGGAATTTCCCTCTTGCGATCTTCACGGGCCAGGTCGCCGGCGCGCTCGCCGCCGGCAATGCGGTGCTCGCGAAGCCAGCGGAGCCCACGCCCCTCATTGCCGCTGCAGCCGTCGAACTGCTGCATCGGGCGGGCGTGCCGGAAGACGTGCTGCACCTGCTCCCGGGCCGAGGTTCGAAGCTCGGCGCCGCGCTTTTTCCCGACAATCGGCTTGCCGGTGTCGCTCTCACTGGTTCGACCGAAGCCGCCTGGGCGATCAACCGGACGCTCGCCGCGCGCGAGGGACCGCTCGCACAGGTCATCGCGGAAACAGGTGGCATGAATGCGATGATCGTGGATTCGACCGCGCTGCCCGAGCAGGTGACGCGCGACGTGATCGCATCGGCCTTCGACAGCGCGGGTCAGCGTTGCAGCGCGCTACGCGTCCTGTTCCTGCAGGACGATGTGGCCGAGAAGATGCTCGACCTGATTCTGGGGTCGATGGACGAACTCGAGTTGGGCGATCCGTTCCTGCTCGAAACCGATGTCGGGCCGGTGATCGACGAATCGGCGCGGAAAGGGCTTGGTGAACACGCGGAGCGGATGACGCGCGAAGCAAGGCTGCTTCGCAAACTCGCGTTATCGGAGAAGCATGCGCACGGCGTGTTTTTCCCGCCGCATGCGTTCGAGATCGGATCGATCGATGTCCTGAAGCGGGAAGTCTTTGGACCGATTCTGCACGTCGTTCGCTACGCGGCGGACCGGCTGGGCGATGTCTGTGACGCGATCAATGCGACGGGTTACGGACTGACGCTCGGCGTTCACAGCCGCATCGAAGAAACCGCCGCTTTCGTCCGCAAACGCGTCCGGACCGGCAACACATACGTCAACCGGAACCAGATCGGCGCGGTTGTGGGCGTCCAGCCGTTCGGCGGAGAAGGACTTTCCGGCACCGGGCCGAAGGCCGGCGGTCCGCACTATCTCCTGCGATTCGCGCTCGAGCGCACGTTTACGGTGAACACCACGGCATCCGGTGGCAACGCGGCCCTGCTCAGCTCCGAGAGTGCCGGAATTTGAGCGGTTGCGTTTGCGGCATTCGCTTTTGTCAGGCGCATTTGATTGGCGACGGCTTCGTTCGGCACAATATATCTCAAAATGTCGTTAAAACGAATATATCTTTCGCTTTGGAAATCCGGCGAGACCTGATACGAGAGCCGCCTTCCGATGGGTGGTCCATCGGGATTCAATCAAGGGGTTTTACAATATGAAGAAGCGCCTAGCGGCGCTGGCCCTGCTGGCTGCGTCTGTCGCGCTGCCTGGCATGGTGAGCGCAGCCACCAACCCGAACCTGCCGAGTCTGAAGCCGGGTACGTTCGCACCGAGATACGTTGCGCTGCATCATGAACAATCGTTGACCGGAAAGGTTCCGACCAGCGAACTCACGCAGTGGAACGGCAGCTACACCGACCTCACGGGAAAGACCATCAACTTCACCCAGATCGGCGGCAATCCTGCGACAACCGACAGCACGACGACAATTACGGTTCTGCTCATTCCGGTGAAGTTCGTCTTCACGCAGGGCGGAAAGAACTACACCTTCGATCCGGCCCGGGTGAAACTCACCAACAATCACAATCGGTCGGTGGTGACGGCGATCCAGAAATCGCCGCTCTTCGAGTCGAACGTGAATTTCAACCCGCAATATGGCACCTGCAAGGGCAGCTGCGTCGATCTGGGCACCACCCAGTATGAAGACGCCTTCCAGCGCGGGACGTGGTGGGGCAACGACGTGGGCGCGAATACGAACTACCACGTTGTCTATACGACCGTGAAGGAGAAGGAGCAGACCATCACGTTTAGCTGCTCCAACTGCGTGATCAACAATCCGTTCGGCAGCGGAATCGTCGGCACCTACGACATTAACTCCTTCGATAACCAGCTGCAGACCTTCCTGTCGAAGATCAAGGACGTGAATCCGGGCGTTCTGCCGCTCTTCATCAGCTATGACGTCTACCTGACGTCCGGCGGATGCTGTATCGGCGGGTATCACAGCGCGAACGGCGGCCAGCCCACGGGCCAGACCTACTCCTATGCGACGTACGTGGACAGCACCGGCGCGTTCTCGCAGGACGTGTCTGCGTTCTCGCACGAACTTGGCGAGTGGATGGACGATCCGTTCACCGACAACCGCGTGAACTGCCAGGACAACAGCATCATGGAAGTCGGCGATCCGCTGGAAGGCGGCGCGAACTACGGCGCTTACCCCTACAAGGACAAGCGCTTCACCTATAACCTCCAGTCGCTCGTCTATATGGGCTACTTCGGCGCGCCCACGTCCGACTCGGCGAACCAGTGGCTCGCTCTTCAGGACGACATGAGCCACGTCTGCCCGGGTCAGTAATCGGGAAGAACCGCGAGCCCTTCTGCGGCGAGCGGAACAGGATCGGGGTGCATGCTTCGGCATGCACCCCTTTTCTTTGCGTGGGCCACCGGCAGGGCCGGGCGCCGGGAAAGCCCGGTTGCGCTATGCTTTCGGCGGCGATTCGCGTCCGCATGGGATGTCGGCTGTGAAGTCAACGCACGTTCTGGCCTTCGGCAACGAGAAAGGCGGCAGTGGAAAGACCACGGCCGCGATGCATGTGGCGGTGGCGCTGGCACGACTCGGCCGGCGTGTCGGCGTGATCGATCTCGACATGCGGCAGCGCAGCCTGTCGCGCCAGCTCGAGAACCGGGCGGAATGGAACCGGCGCGGCGGCGGCCTCGCGATGCCGGAAGTCCTTTTCATGCCGCGCTCCGAGGCAAGCTCTCTCGATGCGGCCGCGCGGGAGGAGTCGGAGGCATTGGCGAAGCTCCTCGGCGAAGTCGCCGGTGCGTTCGACATCGTCGTGATCGATACGCCGGGCGCCGCCACCGGGCTGTCCCGCCTCGCGCATGCCGCAGCCGACATCCTGATCACGCCTCTTAACGACAGCTTCGCGGATTTCGATCTTCTCGCCCAGATCGACCCGGAAAGCTTCGCGGTGCGCAAGCCCAGCGTCTACAGCGATTTCGTGTGGGAGTGTCGCAAAGCGCGGCTCCTGGCTCGCAAGCCCGCACTCGACTGGCTGGTGCTGCGCAACCGGATATCGGCGACGGAAGCGCGCAACAAGAAGCGCGTGGGGGCGGCGCTCGAGGCGCTGTCCAGCCGAATCGGTTTCCGGGTCGCGTCCGGTTTTGGCGAGCGGGTGATTTATCGCGAGCTGTTTCCGATAGGGCTCACGATGCTCGATCTGCCGCAGCCCGGTCTTGGGATTTCACTCAGCATGTCCCATCTCGCGGCGAGGCAGGAGGTGCGGGCGCTGGTCGCTGCGCTGGGCTTGCCGGAAGCCGCGGCGCCCTCTCGCCCGGCCCTGGAAGTCGCCGCTCAGCCCTTGGTCTAGCGGGCGGGCGTCGAGATTTCAGCGCTCTGCGAGGGCGGCGAAGCAGGTCTCTCCGCGCCCGGTCAACACCTGGCAAACATGGCGGGCTTGCCGCTCGGGGAAAGGACCGAAACGCGCGCGATAGAGCGTGTGGCCTTCGGCATTGTGGAACGGTGCGACGATGCGGGGGGCCCGCCCAAGCACGTCGCCCGAGCGCGCGGCATAATTTGCAAGTTCTGCGTGCGCCAGCGACGCGTCGCCGAACGCGCCGATCTGAATGGCCCATTTGCCGACATCCGTTGTGATTTCAGGCGCTGGTGCGACGGCCAAGGCACCCATGGCGGGCTTCGGCTGGGGTACCGGAACACTCCCGCGGAGGATATCTGGGATCTGCAGCTCGCCGGCCCTATTGGCGGTCGTCGGCATGGCCTGAACGGCCGGCAGCGGGCGAAGCGTTGCCGGTTCGAGCGACGCGGTCACGACGGTCGAGGACGCCGGATGCGCCGGGCGCTGCTGCGGCGTCGGGGCGGATAGCGGGCGGACGGTTGCCGGTTCGAGCGATGCGGTCACGAGGGTCGAGGGCGCCGGATGCGCAGGCTCGGCCGAGCGCTGCCGGAGCGGCGCTGCCTGCAACTGCGGAACCAAGGGGTCGTAGGCGGGATCGGGGCGGGATTCCGCGGTGTCCTCATCATCGCCTTCGCCCAATGAGACCTGGACCTGTTCGGACGCCAGCTTCGGCGCGGCGGGGAGCGCCGGAGGTTTGGCCACCCCCGTACCGAATGGGAATCCGGCGATCACGGGCCGCGCCGCGCCATTCTGGGCGATCGCCTGCCACGGCACGGTCTCGCGCGCTACGAGCTCGGGATTTCTGCCGATCGCGGCGAAGGTGTTGTCGAGCAGCTGGACCATTTCGGAATCGCGCCGCCGGGCCGTCGTGCCGCCCATCACCACGCCGATGATGTGGGCGCCGTTGCGCACCACCGAAGACACCAGATTGAAGCCGGAGGCATTGGTATAGCCGGTCTTGATTCCGTCCGCCCCTTCGTACCGGCCGATGAGATTGTCGTGGGTGTAGTGTGTCACGCCCCGATAGGTGAACGAGTAGGTGGAGAAGTAGTGGAAATATTGCGGGAAATCGTAGGCGAGGTGGCGCGCGAGGATCGAAAGATCGCCGGCCGTGGTGATCTGGAGCGGGTCGGGCAGGCCCGATGCGTTGTGGTAGAAGGTGTGCGACATGCCCCAGGACCGCGCCTTGGCGGTCATCATTTCGGCAAAGTGACCCTCCGAGCCGCCGATATTTTCCGCGATCGCCACCGCCACGTCGTTGGCGGACAGCACGACGATGGCCTTGATCGCATCTTCGACGGAGATCGTCGTTCCCGGCCGGAAGTACAGCTTCACCGGAGCCTGGGAGGCCGCGTGTGCGGACACGGTGAGCGGTGTCGCCAGCGTCATCTGCCCGCTCTTCAGCTGCCCGAAGAGCAGATAGAGCGTCATCATCTTGGTGAGCGAGGCGGGGTGGCGCAGTGCATCGGCATTGCGCGCGTAAAGGACCTTGCCGGTTTCGCCGTCGACAATCAGCGCGGCGTCTTTGGCGGGGTCGGTCAGGCGCAAGACCGGACGCACAGCATGCCAGTGATGCCAGTGATGCCAGTGGCGGTGCCGAAGGGACGCACTCGCCGGCGCCCACGCCAAGCTCGCAGCCAAAGAGGCTCCTGCGAGCAGAACCAGGAAGCGGCGTGCGATCTTCAACGCAGCGCCGCTGACGTGCGGCCGTCCCGACATTGCAACTCCGGTTTTTGGTGCGCGAATCCCGAAGCAGGGTAAAGCAAATCGCGCCCCATCGCGCAACCTCAATTCCTAATTCAGCTTATGGTTCCGGCATTTAGGATTGGTTAACGAATTCCCTGCCTCTCGATTTTTCGGCAGGTCTTGACAATCGTCATGCTGCACTGCACATATGATTTTGCTGCAGTGCAGCGAAAGTGCTGGTCGGCACCAGTGCAAATCAGGCGAGGAGGTCATCCCATGGTCAACAGCAAAGCAAAAGCCGGCGATCGAACGGTCGGCGACAATTTCGAGACGGCGATGAAGAACGGCTCTCAGGCGTTCAAGTCGGAGCTCGACAAGGCGGTCAAGAGCTACGATCGCATCTTCGATTATGGTCGCGATGCGCTCGAGGCCTATGTGCAGGCCGCCAACGCGGCAGGCAAGGGCGTCGAGACGCTCCACAACGAGATCTATTCTTATTCGCGCCAGAGCTTCGCGGACTCGGTTTCGACCGCCAAGGCGGTGTTCGGCAGCAAGTCCGTCCACGAGGCCTTCGAACTGCAGAGCGATTTCGTGAAGTCGAGCTTCGAATCCTATGTCGGCGAAGTGACGCGGCTCGGCGAGATCGCCTTTGCGACTGCGAAGGAAGCCATCGTTCCGCTGCAGGGACGCGTGCAGGCCTGGGTCGACACGGTAGACAGCGCTCGCAACGCCTGAGTACGCAATCCAAGCGCGCTCCGCCTCCCCCGCGGGGCGCGACGCGAAAGGCCCGGACTGCAAGTCCGGGCCTTTTTTTCTTTGTGCGGGCTCACCAACTCTTGCGCGTTTTCGGATGGGAAGCGACGGCTTTTCCGATAAAGTCAGGCCATGAGTGAACGAGACTCGCGCGGCAATTCGGGACAAAGCGGCACGACCACGGGTGTTGCCACCCGGACACGGCCCAAGACGAAGCGCCCCAATCTCTACAAGGTTCTGCTCCTCAACGACGACTACACCCCCATGGAGTTCGTCGTTCACATTCTCGAGCGGTTCTTCGCCAAGGCCCGCGACGAAGCGGTACAGATCATGTTGCACGTCCATCGCCACGGAGTCGGCATCTGCGGCGTTTTCACTTACGAAGTGGCAGAGACCAAGGTGGCGCAGGTGATCGAATTCTCCCGGCGGCACCAGCATCCTCTGCAGTGCACGATGGAAAAGGAGTAGCCGGCCGATGCCCTCCCTGTCGCGCAGCCTGGAACAGGTTTTGCACCGTGCGATCAAGCTCGCCAGCGACCGTCACCACGAATACGCCACCCTCGAGCACCTTCTGCTGGCGCTGCTGGACGACACCGACGCCGCCCAGGTGATGAAGGCGTGCAACGTCGATCTCGATTCGCTCAAGCGCTCGGTTCTCAAATATGTGGATCACGAACTCCTGACCCTCGTCATCGAGGACGGGGAGGACGCAAAGCCGACCACCGGCTTTCAGCGCGTGGTGCAGCGCGCGGTGCTCCACGTCCAGAATTCCGGCCGCGACGAGGTGACCGGCGCCAACGTGCTCGTTGCGCTCTTTACCGAACGCGAAAGCCACGCGGTCTACTTCCTGCAGGAACAGAACATGACCCGGCTCGATGCAGTGAGCTACATCAGCCACGGCATCGCCAAACGCCCCGGCATGAGCCAGCACAAGTCGGCGCGCGGCTCGGACGACGACGACGACGAAAAACCTGCCAAGCAGGGCAGCGATGCGCTCGAAGCCTACTGCAACAACCTGAACGAAAAGGCCAAGGCCGGCCGCATCGATCCGCTGATCGGGCGCGAGGCCGAGGTCGAGCGCACCATCCAGATTCTGTGCCGGCGCCAGAAGAACAATCCACTGTTCGTCGGCGATCCGGGCGTCGGCAAGACAGCCATCGCCGAAGGGCTCGCGCGCAAGATCGTCCGGCAGGACGTCCCCGAAGTGCTCCTGTCGAGCACCATCTATGCGCTCGACATGGGCGCGCTGATCGCCGGCACACGCTATCGCGGCGATTTCGAAGAGCGCCTCAAATCGGTGGTCAAGGAACTCGAAGCGATTCCCGGCGCCATCCTGTTCATCGATGAGATCCACACCGTGATCGGCGCCGGCGCCACAAGCGGCGGCGCGATGGACGCGTCGAACCTGCTCAAACCTGCGCTGCAGGCAGGCACGCTGCGCTGCATCGGCTCGACCACCTACAAGGAATACCGCCAGTATTTCGAGAAAGATCGCGCGCTCGTCCGCCGATTCCAGAAGATCGACGTGACCGAGCCTACGGTGCCGGACACGATCAAGATCCTGAAGGGCCTGAAGCCCTGTTTCGAGGAGTATCACAAGGTCCGCTACACGGCCGACGCGATCAAGGCGGCCGTCGAACTCGCGGCGAAATACATCAACGACCGCAAGCTCCCCGACAAGGCGATCGACGTGATCGACGAAACGGGCGCCTCGCAGATGCTGCTGCCCGAATCGCGGCGCAAGAAGGTGATCGGCGTGCGCGAGGTCGAAGAAGTCGTGGCCAGGATGGCGCGCATCCCGCCGAAATCCGTTTCGAAGACGGATGCGGAGGCGCTGCGGAATCTCGAAGCCGATCTGAAGCGCGTGGTGTTCGGCCAGGATGCAGCGATCCATGCGCTGGCGTCGGCCATCAAGCTCGCGCGCGCAGGCCTGCGCCAGCCGGAAAAACCGATTGGTTGTTATCTGTTCTCAGGTCCTACGGGCGTGGGCAAGACGGAAGTCGCCCGCCAGCTCGCGGCAACTATGGGCGTGGAGCTGCTTCGCTTCGACATGTCGGAATACATGGAGCGCCACACCGTCTCCCGCCTGATCGGCGCGCCGCCCGGTTATGTCGGCTTCGACCAGGGCGGGTTGCTCACCGATGGCGTGGATCAGCATCCGCACTGCGTGCTGCTGCTCGACGAGATCGAGAAAGCGCACAGCGATCTCTTCAACATCCTTCTGCAGGTGATGGATCACGGAAAGCTGACGGACCACAGCGGGAAGAAGATCGATTTCCGCAACGTCGTGCTCGTCATGACGACCAACGCGGGCGCCGCCGAAGCGGCCCGCGAAGCGATCGGATTCGGGCGAAGCCGTCGCGAAGGCGACGACGAGGAAGCGATCAAGCGCCTGTTCACGCCGGAATTTCGCAACCGGCTCGATGCCACCATCGCCTTCTCTCCGCTGTCGCGCGACACCATCGACCGCATTGTCGAGAAGTTCGTGCTCGAGCTCGAAGCGCAGCTCTCTGACCGCGACGTGACTTTCGAGCTTGCGCCGGAAGCCACGCGCTGGCTTGGCCGGAAGGGTTACGACGACCAGTTCGGCGCCCGCCCGCTCGCTCGCGTCATCCAGGACAACATCAAGAAACCGCTCGCCGACGAGATTCTGTTCGGCCGCCTGAAGAACGGCGGAACGGTGCGCGTGCTCCTCGACCGCGAAGGCGACAGGCTCGCTTTCGAGTTCGTCGCTACCGACGATGGCCGCCCGCGCGCGCTGCCGCCGCCCGGCGACCGCGAACCGAGCGAAACCGAGAACGTCTGACCCGCGCAGTGCTTCCTCGCCGTGGAGCCAAGGCGGCGCCACTTCAGTTGCGTAACGCGATCGCCCTCACGCAGACGGCGCAAACCACACGCGCAGAACGCCCGCCGCGGCGATAACAAACAGCGCCAGATCGCAAAGGCCGCCAATCATCGCTCCCGGCAGGCGCTTCTCCGGATCGGACATGTAGCCCGCAAGGTAGAGGATTCGCGACAGAAGCCAGATCAGTCCGACGAGCGGAGCGAGCCACGCCCAGCCGATCGGATAGAACGCCGCGACCCAAAGAAACGGCAGGACGATTCCCATCTGCTCGAGCGTGTTCAGCTGAATGCGGGAGGCGCGGTCGAACACCGGATGACCGCTCGTCAGCGGCGCCACGATGCCGTGCTTCGCACGCAGACTGCCGGCGCGGAAGGCAGTAAAGAAGTAAAACAGGCCGATCAGAAGCGTGACGCTCGCAGTCCAGAGAATTACCGGCTCGGCGGCGCTCATGAAAATCCCTCCCACTCGTGAATGCCGCCCGGATTAAAGCATGCCTCTGTCCCTTTCCAAAGACGACCGGCGCGCATGTCGTACCATCGCGAAACCTGGTTGCAGATGGTTCGCGCCTCATTGCCGCGACGTGCGCTCCGCTCGAATTACCGCGCCGGCTTCTCCAGCGCCGCAGCGATACGCGCCGCAAGCGCTTCGAGAACTTTCGGGTCGGCCTGTTCGCGGCCATGAAGCTTGAGGTCGAGGCCCTTCCATCGGGGCACCACGTGAAAGTGTACATGCGGAATGCTCTGGCCGGCCGCGGCACCGTTGAGCTGAACGAGCATGACGCCGGGACAGGCGAGCACTGTTCTGACGGCCCTCGCCACCTTTTGCGTGGTGCGGATGAGCGCCGAGGCGCCATCCGTCGAAAGGTCGAAGAGCGATTCCGCGGATTCTTTGGGAACCACCAGCGTGTGGCCCTCCGCCGAAGGCATGATGTCGAGGAAGGCGAGCGTGTGCGTGTCCTCGAAGATATTCGCACAGGGCAGCTCGCCGCGCAGGATGCGGGCGAAGATGTTGTCAGGATCGTAGGCCATGGCGTTCATCCCTCCTTGCGATACGGCGTCTGCGTCGACATCTCGGCCATGTCTTCGGCAACCACGTCGCGTTCACGCGCCAGATAATCGGCAACCGCCCGACGCAGGCGTGGATCTGCGATAAAGTGGGCGCTACGGGTAAGCGCGGGCGTATAGCCGCGCAGGAGTTTGTGACCGCCTTGCGCGCCCGCTTCCACTTTCCGAACTCCTTTGGCAATCGCGAATTCGATCGCCTGATAGTAGCAGGCTTCGAAATGCAGGAAGGGCACGTATTCCGCCGCGCCCCAGTTGCGCCCGAACAGCACTCCGTCGCCCATGAAGTTCAAGGCACCGGCTATCGGGCGCTTCCCGCGCCGCGCCATGACGAGCAGGATCGATCGGCTCATGCTCGCACCGATGCGGCTGAAGAAATTGCGCGTGAGATAGGGACGTCCCCATTTGTGGCGCCCCGTCTCCAGGTAGAACGCGAAGAATGCGTCCCAATGGGTTTCGGTGAGATCGCTGCCGGACAGCCAGTCGAATTCTATTCCCAGGTCGCGAATAGCCTGCCGTTCCTTGCGCAGTGATTTGCGCCGGGACGAGGAGAGCTCGGAGAGGAAATCATCGAAAGTCCGGTAACCGTTGTTATTCCAATGAAACTGCTGATCGGTGCGCTGGAGAAAACCGCAGCCCGCGGCTTCGTTCCATTCCGCTTCCGTCATGAACGTGATGTGCAGCGACGACGCACCGAGGTTTTCCACAGCGCGCGCACCGGCGGACAGGAGCGCGCGCCGCCCGGCCGGTCCATCTTCGCCCTCACGAAGCAACAGCCGGGGACCGGTCACGGGCGTAAACGGAACAGACGCCTGGAGCTTGGGATAATAGTGGCCGCCGGCGCGCGCGAACGCTTCGGCCCAACCCTGGTCGAAGACATATTCCCCGTAGCTGTGGCTCTTCGCGTAAAGCGGCATGAGGCCCACCACGCCGCCATCGCGCTCCACCGTGACATGGCAGGGATGCCAGCCGGTTTTGGCCGTCGCCGAGCCCGACTGTTCAAGCGCCGCGAAAAATTCGTAGCGCGTAAAGGGATGGCAGTCCGGCAGTCCGGCCGGGTTGGCGCACGCATTCCAGTCCGCCGCGCCGATTTTCGCTGCCGGCCCGGCCAGGCGTGCTGTGAGCGTCGCGGAGGTCACCCGATCTCGAATATTGCCTCCACTTCGGTCGCCACGTCGCGCGGAAGCGAACCTGCGCCGACCGCGGCGCGGGCATGGCGTCCCGCCTCGCCGAACACATCGCCCATCAGATCGGACGCGCCGTTGGCGACTTCCGGATGTTGCGCAAATTCCGGAACCGCGTTGACGAAAACCGTGAGCTTGACGCAGCGCCTCACGCGATCGAGATCGCCACCCAGCGCCGTCTTGAGCTGGGCGAGCACATTGATCGCGCAAAGCCGCGCTGCTGCGCGGCCCTCGTCGACGGACAGATCCTTGCCGACGGTTCCCAGATATTCGAGGCCCTTGGGTCCCGCCGTCACCTGGCCCGACACGAACACCAGATTTCCCGTCGTCACGCAGGGCACGTAGCTCGCCACCGGCGCGGGTGGCGCGGGCAGGGTAATCCCGAGTGCGTTCAGTCTGGCCTCGATGCGTCCACCCATGAAAAAATCTCCTCGAGTTGCGCTGGCATTAAGTTCGAAGCGGCGGTTTTTGCAACGAGGGCCGGGAGACGCGCATCGCCGCAGCCAAATCGCAGCCGCTGGGCTATAGAACGCGCATGAACGAGCAGACGCCCGCTCCGGCCGATGGCGGCTACCGGATGTCCGCCGAATGGGCGCGCCACCGGCGAACCTGGATGTGTTGGCCCTGCCGGCCACAAGCGTGGGGCGGCGGTAAGGGCCTTGCGCAGGCGAAACTGGCGACGGCCGAGGTCGCGGCCGCGATCGCGCGCTACGAGCCGGTCACGATGGCAGCGCGGCCGCAGGATGCCGATGAGGTCGGCCGTCTCTGCGGCGATGGAATCGAACTGTTCGAAACGCCCCTCGACGATTCCTGGGCGCGCGATATCGGTCCAACCTTTCTATCCGGTGCCGCACGGGTGGGCGTCGCATGGCGATTCAACGCGTGGGGCGGCAAGTACCATCCCTTCGACAAGGACGCAGGCTTTGCCGGACGCGTCCTTGAACGTGCCGGCGCAAAAATCGCTCGCGCGCCCCTCGTCTGCGAGGGCGGCGCGATTCATGTGGACGGAGACGGCACGCTCCTCACCACCGAGCAATGCCTGCTCAATCCAAACCGCAATCCCGATTCAAACAGGGTCCAAATCGAAGAGGCCCTCAAGCGCCACACGGGCACGGAACACATCCTCTGGCTCACCGGGAAATTTCTCGACGAAGAAACCGACGGCCACATCGACAACATTGCGTGCTTCGCAGCGCCGGGCCGGGTGATCCTCGGCATGCCGGCCTCGCGCTCGCATCCGGATTATCCCGCCATTGCCGCGGCGAAAACCCAGCTTGCATCCGCGCGCGATGCGAGAGGGCGCTCCATCGACATCGTCGAAATCGGGCAACCGCAGAAAGAGCGCACGGACTGGCGCGGCCGCCGGCTTGCCACGAGCTACGTCAATTTCTATGTGGTGAACGGAGCAGTGATCGCGCCCGCTTTCGACGATCCTGCCGATGACGCCGCGCACGCGGTGCTCGGGGACTGCTTCCCCGACCGGGCGATGGTGCAGATCGATGCGCGCGCCATCGTCGAAGGCGGCGGCGGAATTCACTGCATCACGCAACAGGAGCCCGAATGAGACAGGTGAGTTTTGCGGCCACCCAGTTCGCCTGCTCGTGGGATCGCGCGGCGAATATCTCGAAGGCGGAGTCGCTGGTGCGCGAGGCGGCCGGGAAAGGCGCGCAGGTGGTGCTGGTCCAGGAACTCTTCGAGACGCCGTATTTCTGTCAGGACCAGGATGTGGGGCACTTCGGACTGTCCTCGCCATACGAAGGCAATCCGTTGCTCGCGCACATGGCAAGGCTCGCCCGCGAACTGGGCGTGGTGCTGCCGGTGAGTTTTTTCGAAAAAGCGGGACACGCGCATTTCAATTCGCTGGCCATGATCGATTCCGATGGAATCGTGCTGGGGCTTTACCGCAAATCCCATATTCCCGCGGGTCCGGGTTATCAGGAGAAATTCTACTTCTCGCCGGGCGATACCGGTTTCCGCGTCTGGCAGACGCGCTTCGGCCGCTTGGGCTGCGGCATCTGCTGGGATCAGTGGTTTCCCGAAGCCGCGCGCGCGATGGCACTGTTGGGCGCGGAGGTGCTGTTCTATCCGACCGCCATCGGCTCTGAACCGCCGCCCGCTCCGCCGCTGGACAGCCGCGATCATTGGCGGCGCGTGATGCAAGGCCACGCCGCCGCCAATTGCATGCCGCTCGTCGCGTCCAATCGCATCGGAATCGAGCGGGGACAGGCGGGCCAAATCACTTTCTACGGCTCGTCCTTCATTGCCGATTCGACGGGAGCCGTTGTGGCCGAACTCGGACGCGATGAGGAGGGAACGATCGTCTCATCCTTCGATCTGGATTCGTTGGCGCGAATGCGCGCCTCTTGGGGTCTGTTCCGCGATCGGCGGCCGGATCTGTACGCCCCGCTCGTGTCTCACGGCGGACAGGCGTCGTAACAGTCCTTCAGGCGCTGCGTGGCAAGCCGGCCTCGAACTCGTCCGCCCCCCACAGCCACGCGGCGCCTCGCACGCCGCTCGAATCGCCGTGCGTGTTTTTCACGATCCGTGTGCGACCTTCCGGCGCGAAGGCATAGGCTTCGACGCGCGCGGGCAGTTCCTGCACCAGGCGGTCGATGTTCGAGAGACCGCCACCCAGCACAATGACGTCGGGATCCAGGATGTTGACGAGCAACGCGACCGCGCGTGCAAACCGGTCGAGGAGCAGCGCCATGGCCGTTTGGGCAGCCGGATCGCCACCTTGCGACGCGCGCGCGATTTCTGCAGCGTCAAGTTCGCGGCCTGTCGCGTGAGCGAATTGGCGGGCGAGCGCGGGTCCGCTGATCCAGGTCTCGATGCACCCGCGACGTCCGCAATAGCAGAGGGAACCCGGAATCTCCGATGGATCAGGTGCGGGCAGCGGATTGTGGCCCCACTCGCCCGCAATCCTGTGCGCGCCTTCGACGAGGCGGCCGCCGACGCAGAGGCCGCCGCCGATACCGGTACCTGCAATGACGCCGAAGACGACGCGGCCGTCGCGCGCGGCTCCGTCGGTTGCTTCGGAGAGCGCAAAACAGTTCGCATCGTTCGCCACCCGCACTGGGCGGCCGACGAGCGCGGCGAGATCCCCATCGATCGGGTGGCCGATCAGCGCCGTGGAATTCGCATTCTTCACGAGACCTGTGCGCACGCTCAGCGCACCCGGTATGGCCATGCCGAGAGTCCCGCGCTGCCCGAGAACATCTTCGGCCGCAGCGACGAGCTGCGCGACGGCGCCGAGCACCGCGCTATAATCCGACCGCGGTGTTGCAACGCGCTCGCGATAGAGGATTTGACCCTCGTCCCCGAGTGCGATGATTTCGATCTTGGTACCGCCGAGATCGACCCCGAGCCGCATGGCTCAGCGTGTCTCGGGCGGCTGCGCCGCGAGGGCCGCGCGCAGGCGGTGGATTGTCGCGGGTTCGACGGCATTCTGTTGGCAGAACCGCGTTAACAGTTTTTCGTCGCCAAGAAAATAATCGAGCACGCCCGCGAGGAACTGGCGCTCTCCCGCACGAGCCCGCAATCCGGCCGGATCGACGCCCGAAAGCCGAATAAACAATGCAAGATCGTCCGGAGAATCCGCCAGAAAAGCGAGCGCCTCAAGCGCCAGAACGTCCGCGGCCGCTGCCGCGCCCTGCCGTGCCATCGTCAACAGTGCGTTAATATATGGGAAGTAATGTTCTTCATTGATGACGCCCTTTGGGAACGGTTGGAGCGCAGTTGTGGATTGGCGCGCGGCGGGTCGGGAGTCAAGCATGGACGCGAAAGGGAAGACGGTCCTGGTGGTCGAGGACAATGAGCTCAACATGAAGCTCTTCCACGATCTTCTCGACGCCCACGGCTACAAAATCCTGCAGACCAAGGATGGCATGGAAGCGCTCGACATCGCGCGCCTGCACCATCCTGACCTGATCCTGATGGATATTCAGCTGCCGGAGGTTTCCGGACTTGAAGTCACCAAGTGGCTCAAGGAAGATGAGACGTTGAAGGCAATTCCGGTGGTGGCCGTGACGGCATTTGCAATGAAAGGGGACGAAGAAGTGATTCGCCAGGGCGGCTGCGAAGCCTACATCTCCAAGCCCATCTCGGTGGGAAGCTTCCTGGAGACCGTGCGGCGCTTCATCGGCTGAACCCGCCATGACCGCCAGAGTTCTCGTAGTCGACGACGTTCCTGCCAACGTCAAACTCCTCGAAGCCAGGCTCGTCGCCGAATATTTCGAGGTGATGACGGCGCTAAGCGGCACCGAGGCGCTCGCCAAGATTGCCGAACACCAGCCCGACATCGTGCTCCTCGATGTGATGATGCCCGGCATGGACGGATTCGAGGCGTGCCGCCACATCAAGGGTGATCCCGTCACCGCCCATATTCCGGTCGTCATGGTCACGGCCCTCGACGAGACGCGGGACCGGGTCGCCGGTCTCGAATCCGGCGCCGACGACTTCCTCACCAAACCTGTGGACGATGCGGCGCTTTTTGCGCGCGTGCGAAGTCTCGTGCGTCTCAAGATGATGACCGACGAACTGCGCCTGCGCGAGTCGACGGGCAGCGGCATGGGCCTCGTCGATCCGGCGCGCACGCTGGCCGAGTCCACGCCGACGGGACGCATTCTGCTGGTCGAGGATCGGCCCGAGTCGCTGGTCTGGTTCAAGACCGCGCTCGGCGCCGATCACGATCTCGTTGCACTCGATGCGTTCGAGGACACCCTGGCGCGCGTGCGGTCCGGCGCCTTCGACCTGATGGTGGTCAGTCTCGGCCTGCGCGGCTTCGACGGTTTGCGGCTGTGCTCGCAGCTCCGCTCCCTGCCGGAAGGACGCAATGTTCCCATTCTCGTCCTGGTCGGCGAAGGCGATCGCCGCAAATTGCACCAGGCGCTCGAGATGGGCGTGAACGATTATCTGATGCGACCGGTCGACCAGAACGAGCTGGTCGCACGGGTGCGCACGCAACTGCGCAAGAAGCGATATGCCGACGCACTGCGAAAAAATGTCGACCTGTCGGTCGAAATGGCCGTCACAGATCCGCTCACGGGCCTTCATAACCGTCGCTACATGGTACGTCACCTGGAGACGCTGATGGCCACCGCGTCCCAGGCGGGCAAGCCGCTTTCGTTCCTCATCATCGACGTCGATCACTTCAAGACGGTCAACGATACGCACGGCCACGCGGCGGGCGACGATGTCCTGCGCGCGCTCGCCGGGCGCATCGGATCCAACATTCGCGCCATGGATACGGGCTGCCGCTATGGGGGCGAGGAGTTTGTCGTGCTCATGCCGGAGACCGAGGGCGCCGAAGCTTTGCGGGTAGCCGAACGCCTGCGCCACAGCGCGGAAGCGACGCCGTTCAAGATTGGCACCTCGCCCGGCGAACTGCGTCTGACCGTCAGTATCGGTATCGCCGGCCTGGAAGGACCCGGTGATACGGCTGAAGCCCTTCTCGGGCGCGCCGACCAGGCGCTCTACCGAGCCAAGCGCGAAGGCCGCAACCGCGTGGTCGCCGCCGCAGCCTGACGCGGGGCGGACCGCTCACACTTCCAGTTCGCACCACACCGGAACATGGTCGGATGGTCGTGCGCCGCCGCGGACATGTTTGTCGATGCCGCAGCCTTTCAGACGGTCGGCGGCTTGCGGAGAGAGCAGAATGTGATCGATGCGGATACCGCGGTTTTTCTGCCAGCAGCCGGCGGTGTAATCCCAGAACGTGTATTGGTGCGGCTCCGGGTGGCAGATGCGGAACGCATCCGCAAATCCCAAATTCCCGACGCGCCGGAGGGCGGCGCGCGATTCCGGCTGGAACAGCGCATCCATTTCCCATGCTTTCGGGTCGTAACAATCCTCCGGCATCGGGATTACATTGAGATCGCCCATCAACGCGAGCGGCTCTTCCAGTGCAAGAAGGTCCTGTGCGTGAAGCGCGAGCCTCTCGAGCCAGCCGAGCTTGTAGCGGAATTTGTCGGTTCCGATCGGATTGCCGTTCGGCGCGTAGATCGAGCCAACGCGCACGACGCCGCTCTCGCCGGGAATCACCGCTTCGATGTATCGGGCGTGATCGTCGCCGTCGCCACGGGGCAGGCGAGGGGTGACATCCTCGAGCGGGCGCTTCGAGAGGATCGCCACGCCGTTGTAGGCTTTCTGTCCGTGTACGGCACAATTGTAGCCGAGCGTTTCGAAGGCTTCGCGCGGAAACGCCTCGTCCGTCGTCTTTATCTCCTGAAGACAAACAATGTCCGGCTCTGTTTCTTTGAGCCAGCTCTGCACAGCTTCGAGCCGCGCCTTGACCGAATTCACATTCCAGGTCGCGAGCTTCATGTCAGCGAGGAATTCCCCAGGCGATGGCCGGCGTCGCGCAGTGGTCCACCGTCAAATCCGTCACGCTCCGCAAATGCGGGCATCCAGGCGACCTCTCACATACTGCCGGAGCTTCGCGTATCAAATGTGGCTTCCAGGTCGAAGCTTCACGTCGGTGGTCGCAGCCGCGGGCCATGACAGACCGTTTCTTACCTGAAGATACGCACGCGGCTCTACACCGAAAAGCTTGTGCCGCAGCCGCAGGACGATGTCGCGTTGGGATTGTTGATCTTGAAGGTGGCGCCGATCAGGTCGTCCACGAAATCGATTTCGGCACCCTTCAAAAAATCGAGAGACAGGGGATCCACGAGAACGGTCGCGCCGTCCGTCTGGATCACGAGATCGTCCTCGAGCCTGGTGTCTTCGATCGCGAAACTGTACTGGAATCCCGAGCAGCCGCCGCCCGTCACCGCCACCCGGAGCATGGATGGCGCGGATTCCGCCGCAAGAATCTCGGCGATCCGCTTTGCGGCACGCGCCGAAACCGTCACACCCGGCTGTCCATCTGCATTCATTGCGCTATCCGCGAGCCCGTCCATGGGCTTATGTAATCTTCCATGAGGCGGGAACAAACCCCTTGAGCCCTGACCGGTGTCCGCCGGGACGCCTTCTGCCGCCGCTGTTCGAGCCCCCGTCGACGCGAGCGCCTTTCGCCTGCCGGCCGCAAACCAGCCGAGGCCGCTATCATCCGGAGCCCGAGAGCCCGACCCGCAGCTGCTACCAGCGCGACCGCGACCGGATCATCCACTCCACCGCCTTCCGCCGGCTCAAGCACAAGACGCAGGTCTTCGTGCGCCACGAAGGCGATTATTACCGCACGCGGCTCACCCATTCGCTGGAAGTGGCGCAGATCGCGCGCTCGATTGCGCGTGTCCTTGCCGTCGACGAGGACCTCGCCGAAGCGGTGAGCCTGGCTCACGATCTCGGACACACGCCGTTCGGCCATGCGGGCGAGGAGGCGCTGAGCGCGGCGGCGCGCGAGGTGGGCGGCTTCGACCACAATGCCCATGCGCTCAGGCTCGTCACGCGGCTTGAACACCGCTACGCCGCGTACGACGGCCTCAATCTCACCTGGGAGGCGCTCGAGGGTCTCGTCAAGCACAACGGACCGCCGGGACCATCCCCTCTTCCCGCGCCCATTGCCACCTTCAATGCCCTGTGGCCGCTCGAACTGTCGCGCTGGCCGGGCGTGGAAGCGCAGGTTGCCGCGCTCGCCGACGACATCGCCTATGTCAATCATGACATGGACGACGCGCTGAGGGCCGGTCTTTTTTCTGTGGACGAACTTTTGCCGGCAGCGCTTGCGGGTGGCTTCGCGCGCGAGGTGATCGCGCGTTACGGCCGGCTCGAACTCGCTCGCTTCATCGGAGAAATCGTTCACCGGCTGATGAGTGCCCTGGTAGCCGACGTGCTGGGCGAGACGCGGGCGCGGCTCGCGCGCCTCGATCCGAAAAGCGCGGAAGACGTACGCGGGCACGGCCGCGCGCTGGTCGCGTTTTCGCCTGCCATGGCGAAGGAATTCGCGCAACTCAAGGACTTCCTGCGGGACCGCATGTACCGGCATCCGCGTGTGACCGCTTCGACTGAGGCGGCAAAACACGTGGTAGCCGAGCTCTACGCGGCTTTTTTGGGCGACCCGCGACTTCTTCCGGCCGAGTGGAGTGCGGCCTGCCAGGGATCCGAAACATCCGCCACCGCGCGGGTGGTGCGCGACTATATCGCGGGCATGACCGACCTCTACGCGCTCGGCGAGCATGCCCGTGTTTTCGGAAGGGCGATCGATCTCTGAGCGCAGCGACCCGTGATTCGGCCGCGGGGGAATGGTAGATTCGGCCAGGATCAGATTCGGACGGAGAGATGGCAAATCTGGAGCGTGGCGCCCACGACGCGGACAATGTGTACGCGTTCGATCCGAACGAGGAGGACGACGCCGCCGTCGAAACCTCGCGCCTTCCCCTGCTGATCGCCATCGCGCTCGTGGTGCTAGCGGCGTTTGCGGGCGTGGTTTGGCTCGCCTACACGCAAGGTGTCGAGGAAGGCCGCGCCGATGCGCCGCGGATCGCCGCCGCGCCGGCCCGCAGGGCGCCCGCAACGCCCGCCGCCAATCCTTATGCCGGTCTCAACATTTATCAACCGCCCGCGTCGTCCGACGCCGGCAACGAACCGATCGCACCGATTCCGTCCGGCCACAATGCGGCGGCCGACACCTCGCAGCCGCCCCTGCGGCCCTCGGCCAGTGCAGCGGCTGAAAAACCCCCGACGGCACAAATCGCGCAGACGCCGGCGAAACCGGCGCCGCTTCGGGCCCGCCCCTCACCGAAGGCAGCAGCGCAAGCAAAGGCGCTTACGCCTGCGCCATTGGCGGCGTCCGTCGCACCTGCCGCACAGATACCGGCCGCTCCAGGTCCCGAAGGCGCGCGACCGGTGGCGACCGCTGCTGCGGCGTCGCCGGAAACCCCGGCAGCGGGCGCGATGGTGCAGATAGGATCGTACAAATCCGACGCCGAAGCCCGCGAATCGTGGAATGCCTTCAAGGCGCGGCACGCGATCGCGGCGGCGTTCGGTCACGACGTGAAGGAGGTGGATCTCGGCGGCAAAGGGGTGTGGTACCGCCTGCGCATCGGCGCCTTTCAGGACCGGCGAGCGGCGGCCGCGTTCTGCGAAAAGCTCAAAGCGCTTAGCGCGAGTTGCATCGTTTCCCGATAATCAGTTCGCACGGGCTGGGGCATGCGCACGCGAGTCATCTACGGCTGTGAGGGGCCCGCCCTCACGGAGTCCGAACGGCGGTTCTTCGCCGAGGCGCAGCCTTGGGGATTCATTCTGTTTGGGCGCAACATCCTTGACCGTGGCCAGGCGCGCACGCTCGCAGCCGAATTGCGGGCGTGCGTGGGCGACGAAAACGCGCCCGTGCTGATCGATCAGGAGGGCGGCCGCGTCGCCCGGCTTGGGCCGCCGCTCTGGAAAAAGAGGCCGGCTGCGGCGCGCTTCGGTGCCCTTTACGCGGACTCCGCCGAGAAGGCCCGCGAAGCCGCCTACCTCAACGCGCGCCTCATGGCTAACGATCTGTCGGAGCTCGGGATTAGCGTGGATTGCGCGCCAGTTCTCGACGTGCCGGTCGAGGGCGCGGATGCAGTTATTGGCGACCGCGCGTTCTCGAGCGATCCGGCGGTCGTCATCGATCTCGGTCGCGCTGTTCTCGACGGTATGCTGGATGGCGGCGTGCTGCCGGTGATGAAACATATCCCGGGCCACGGCCGCGCCACGGCCGACACGCACAAGGCGCTTCCACATGTGACCACCACCGCCGAGGACCTCAGCGCCAGCGATTTTGTGACGTTTCGCTGTCTCAATCATTGTCCGCTCGCCATGACCGCCCATGTTGTTTTCGACGCGATTGATCCGCAGCGGCCGGCGACCACCAGCCCCAAGCTCATCCGCGATGTCATCCGCGGCGAGATCGGATTCGAAGGCGTGCTTGTCAGCGACGATCTGTCGATGGATGCGCTGAAAGGGCCGCTTGCGGTGCGTGCGAAAGCGGCGCTGTTTGCGGGCTGCGACATTGTCCTGCACTGCAACGGAAAAATGGAGGAGATGCAGGCCGTGGCAGGCGAGGCGAAGCCGCTCAAGGACCAGTGGCAGAAGCGCTGCGAAGCGGCGCTCGCCCATCTTGCGCCGCCCCAGCCGCTCGATGCCGAAGCGGGGGAGGCGAGACTCGCCCAGCTCCTTGAGGGGTTGGCGTGAACGGCCCCGACGAGGCGTTCGAATCCTTCGAGCCGGCGCTTGCGTCGGACGAGCCGTTTGTCGTCGCGGTGGACGGCTTCGAAGGACCGCTCGATCTTCTGCTCGCACTCGCACGCAGCCAGAAGGTGGATATCACCCGGATTTCGGTGCTCCGCCTGGCCGACCAGTATCTCGAATTCATCGAATCCGCGAAGGGCTGCAACCTCGAACTCGCGGCCGATTATCTCGTCATGGCCGCGTGGCTCGCCTATCTGAAATCGCGTCTCCTGCTTCCGCAGCCGCCGGCCGCTGCGGGCGAACCGACCGCCGATGAAATGGCGACGCGTTTGCGCTGGCGGCTTGAGAGGCTGCAGGCGATGCGCGAAACCGCGGCGCGGCTGATGGGCCGAGAGCGGCTTGGGCGCGACGTCTTCGCCCGCGGCGCGCCGGAGCCGGTAAATGTCGTGAAGCTGCCGGAATACACCGACTCGCTTTACGATCTTCTCTCGGCCTATGCGACGCGCCGGCTGAAACGCGCGGGCGCCCGGTCCTATCGGCCGCAGCACGCGCCGGTGCTGCTGATCGAGGAGGCACGCGAGAGACTGGAACGAATGCTCGGCAGGATCGAAAACTGGAGCGGACTTTCGCGCCTACTGCCGCCCGACTGGTCGGGGGGACCGCGCCGGCGTTCGGGTCTTGCGAGCACACTTCTCGCCTGTCTCGAGCTTGCGCGCGACGGCAAGGTCGAACTGCGGCAACTGAAGCCTTTCGACGAGATTTATGTGCGCGACCGCGCTGCGCCGCGCACGCAGGAGCAGGTATCATGAATCAGCTGGTACGGATGGCGGAGATGGTGGCAGAACGCGAAGCGGAAACCGATATCGCCGCCGAGACGGACTGCGCGCCCGCGCCGCTGAACGGCGAGCATCTGCGGATGCTGGAAGCGATTCTCTTTGCAGCGGCGGTGCCGCTGGATGACCCGGTGCTGGCCTCGTCGCTGCCGCAGGGCGCCGACTTGCCGGGACTGCTCACCGAACTTCGGGCCATGTACGAACGCCGGGGAGTCAATCTCGTGCAGGTGGCCGGAAAGTGGCAGTTCCGCACCGCGCCTGACCTTGCCTTTCTGTTGCGCAAGGAACAGCCCGAGCAGAAGCGCCTGTCGCGAGCCGCCATCGAGACTCTCGCGATTATTGCCTATCACCAGCCCGTCACGCGCGCCGAGGTCGAAGATGTCCGTGGCGTTGCGCTTTCCAAGGGCACGCTCGATGCGCTGATGGAAGTCGGATGGGTGAAAATCCGCGGCCGCAAGCGTACGCCTGGGCGGCCCGTCACCTACGGCACCACTGAAGCTTTTCTTGTGCAGTTCGGTCTGGAAAGCGTCGGCCATCTGCCGGGCCTCGATGAGTTGAAAGCAGCCGGATTTCTCGAGGCGGCACCGCCGTCCGGATTCGACGTCCCCGCGCCGAATGAGGCACTCGCGGCGGATGAAGATCCGTATGAGGAGGAGCCACACGCCGAAGACTCCGATCCGCCGGAGTGAATGCCGGAACACCTGCTCCGTTCGTATGCGCGTCGGTTTGTTTCACTCGCCGAGAATGTTTATTTTGAGCCCGGCGATGCGCTCGGGATCGGCGATAGCGCTGATCTTCGCGATGCGGTCGGCGTCCAGAGCGATCTGCAGAACAACGAACCGCTTCTCGCCGCGCACCACGGGGCGCGAACCCGAGGCGTTGCGACAGGGCAGGGACGCTGGAACTCATGGAGCCCCTGTCGAAGCGGATCGTTCTGAAAGCTGAAGCGCAAGGAGACGTATTATGAAAGCACGGATGACCGGCATACCGACGCTCTTTCCCGACGCCCTCAAGGCCATGCTGGCGCTCGGGGCCTCGGTCGAAAACGCGGGCCTTCCCGCAAAAACCGTCAATCTCGTCCATCTGCGCGCCAGCCAGATCAATGGCTGCAGCGTCTGCGTGGACGGCCATTCCCGCATCATGAAGAAAGCCAATGAGCCGGACGAGCGCATCTTCGCGGTGGCTGCGTGGCATGACACGCCCTATTTCAGCGATGCCGAGCGCGCGGCACTCGCGCTCACCGAGTCCGCTACACGACTGAGCGACAGGGCCGACCCGGTCCCCGACGAAGTCTGGAACGAGGCGGCGCGGCACTACGACGAACGCGCGCTCGGCGCACTCGTCATTCAAATCGCGCTGATCAACACATTTAACCGCCTGAACGTGGCGACGCGGCAGGTCGCGGGTGTGTGGAAGCCCTAACCCGGCAATTCGAAGAGCACGGCGTGACCGTCTTTGAGCGCGAGCGCGAGCTTGCCGTCGCGGAGCGCGATGGCATCGTTGCCGAAAACCTCCGCACGCCAGCCCTGCAGCGCAGCGACGCCATCGTCCTCGTGTGCGGCGAGTCTTTCGATGTCTTCGGAATCGGCAATCAGGCGCGGCGCCACGCCCGCTGCTTCGGCGCGTTGGCGTAACAGCGCCTTCAGGAGATCGATTGCCGAGGCCGCCGGCTCGCGCTTGCGCCGCGGCCGCTCCGGTTCGATGCCTTGGGGCGGTTCGGCGTTGCCGCTGTTCGCGACTACTTCGAGCAGCGCCTTGCCCATGCGCGAAGCGGCAAAGCCTTTCGGGACGGTGCGAATGTGCTCGAGCGCGCCCGCGTTCTCTGGCGGATGGGCGGCGATTTCGAGCAGTGCTTCGTCTTTCAGGATGCGGTTGCGGGGAAGATCGCGCGTCTGGGCTTCCCGCTCGCGCCAGGCCGCAATTGTAGCAAGCGCCGCGAGAAAGCGCCTGTTGGTGGTGCGCGGTTTCAGCCGCTTCCAGGCGAGCGCCGGATCGAGCCGGTACAACGAAGGCTGCTGGAGGGCGGCGATTTCTTCCTGCACCCAGGAGGCGCGGCCGGTCCGCTCGAGCTGCCGCGCCAGAGCCTCATAGACGACGCGCAGATGCGTCACGTCGGCCAGCGCATATTCAAGCTGGCGTTTGGTAAGAGGCCTGCGGCTCCAGTCCGTAAAGCGCGCCGACTTGTCGATTTCCGCATGGGCGAGGCGGCGAGCGAGCGTCTCGTACGACGCCGACTCGCCGAACCCGCAGACCATCGCCGCGATCTGGGTGTCGAACAGTGGATCGGGAATCACTCCGCCCTGGATGTAGAAAATTTCGATGTCCTGCCGCGACGCATGGAGCACCTTGAGGACGGGCGATTTCAGGATTGCGTAGAGCGGCCCAAGGTCGATGCCTTCGGCCATCGGATCAATGATGGCTTCGATCCCGGGTGCCGCGACCTGGACCAGGCAGAGCCGCGGCCAGTAGGTCTGGTCGCGCATGAATTCCGTGTCGAGCGCGATGTAGGGCGCGCCCTCGAGCTCGGCCATGAGGGCCCCGAGCGCCGGGTTTGTATCAACAATCGCCATGCGGCGGTCATAGCGGATTCGGAGCCGCTGTCCTATTCGGCGGAAGGCTTGACCCCCGCCGCCCGACCCGCCACAACCCGCCCTTTCCCGGCAGGTACGGCATGCACCCCTATCGCACCAACGACTGCGGATCGCTGCGGAGCGAGAGCGTGGGCCGGCGCGTTCGCCTTTCGGGCTGGGTCAACCGCCGCCGCGACCATGGCGGGCTTCTGTTCCTCGATCTGCGCGACCACTACGGAATCACCCAGTGCGTGGTCGAGCCCGACTCGCCCGCCTTCGCCGAGGCCGACAGGGCGCGTGCCGAGTGGGTGGTGACGGTCACCGGCCCGGTAGTCGCGCGCACGCCCGACACCATCAACCGCGAGATGCCGACGGGGGAGGTCGAAATCCGCATCGAGGAAATCCAGGTCCAGTCGGTCGCGCAGGAGCTGCCGCTGCCGGTGTTCGGCGATGTCGATTATCCCGAGGAGATGCGGCTCAAATTCCGCTTTCTCGACCTGCGCCGCGAACGGCTGCACCACAACATCACACTGCGTTCGAAGGTGATCCAGTCGATCCGTAGACGGATGATTGCGGGCGGCTTCACCGAATTCCAGACGCCGATCCTCACCGCCTCCTCGCCCGAGGGCGCACGCGACTTTCTCGTGCCCTCGCGGCTGCACCCGGGGAAGTTCTACGCGTTGCCGCAGGCGCCGCAGCAGTTCAAACAGCTGGTCATGGTGGCGGGCTTCGACCGCTATTTCCAGATCGCGCCCTGCTTCCGCGACGAGGACGCGCGCGCCGACCGGAGTCCCGGCGAGTTTTATCAGCTCGATCTGGAAATGAGCTTCGTCACGCAGGAGGATGTGTTCACGGCCGTCGAGCCGGTGCTCGCCGGCGTGTTCGAGGAGTTTGCCGAGGGCCGCGCGGTGTCGCCGCCGCCGTTCCGGCGCATCTCCTACGACGAGGCGCTGCGGAAATACGGTTCCGACAAGCCCGACCTGCGCAATCCGATCGAGATCGCGGACGCGAGCGATATCTTTGGTCGCGCCGATGTGGAATTCCGTGCCTTCAAGAACAAGACCGTGCGGGCGATTCCGGCGCCGGGCGCCAGTGCGCAGCCGCGCTCGTTTTTCGATAAGCTGATCGACTGGTCCCGCGCCGAACTCGGGGCCGGCGGGCTGGGCTACATCGTTTTCGAGAATGACGGCGGAAAACTCGCCGCGAAAGGAACGCTCGCGAAGTTCCTGCCGCCGGATGCACTGGACGCGGTTGCGCAGCGCACCGGCGCAAAAGCCGGTGACGCGGTGTTCTTCGCTGCCGATGCGTCCGCGCGCGCCGCCGCGATCGCCGGAGCGGTGCGCACGCGTCTCGCCCGCGATTTCGGGCTCGTGGCGGAAGGCCGCTTCGAGTTTTGCTGGATCGTCGATTTTCCGATGTACGAATGGAACGAGGAGCACGGCCGCATCGATTTTTCGCACAATCCGTTCTCGATGCCGAATTTCGACCGGACCAAGTTTCTGGCGCTCGATACATCGGACCGCGAGACGATTCTCGACATGAAAGCCTTCCAGTACGACATCGTCTGCAATGGCGTGGAGCTGTCATCCGGCGCGATCCGCAACCACGATCCCGAAGTGATGCTGAAGGCCTTCGAAATCGCAGGGTACACGCGCGACGAAACCGAAGCGCGCTTTTCGGGGATGCTGAACGCCTTCCGCTACGGCGCGCCGCCGCATGGCGGCACCGCGCCTGGGATCGACCGCATCGTCATGCTGATCGCGGGAGAGGAAAACCTGCGCGAAGTGACGATGTTCCCGATGAACCAGCAGGCCGAGGACCTGATGATGGGCGCACCGTCCGAAGTGTCGGACAAGCAGCTCAAGGAGCTGCACATCCGCACCGTCAAGCCGACGGGTTAGGCTGGCCCCCCGGCTTGCGCGACAGTTTGAAGAAACAATACAGGATCACGCGGCGGCACGGGCGGCTTCGGCGGGAAGTGCGACCCGGACGAGCGTGCCGCTGCCTTCCTCGCTCTCGATCGTGACCGTCCCCGCGTGCTTTCGTGCAAGCGCGTGGACAAGAGCGAGGCCGAGGCCCTGTCCGCTCTTGGCGAGATGGGGATCGGCGCAGATCTGCTCGAACGGGCGGCCGAGGCGGTCGAGCGCGCCCGCTGGAATTCCCACGCCATTGTCTCGCACGATGAGTTCGAGGCTGGCGTCGCCTGTGCGTACCTCGACGACGATACGGCCACCCGATCTCGTGAATTTGACGGCGTTCGAAAGCAGATTGAGAAGAATCTGTTTCACCGCGCGGCGATCCGCAACGAGCCAGGCGCCGTCGGAAGGAATATCCGCTTCCAGCACAAGCCCGCGCGCCTCTGCGGCAGCGCGCATCTGGCGCACGCACTCGCGAGCGGTTTCCGTCATGTCGAATCGCTTCGGCTCGAGCTCGAGCATGCCGCCTTCGATCCGCGCCATGTCGAGAATGTCGCAGAACTGGTCGAGCAGAAAACGGCCGGAATTGTAGATCTCCGTCGCATATTCCTCGTAGCGGCTGTTGCCGAGCGCGCCGAACACGTGCTGACGCATGACCTCGGCGAAGCCGATGATCGCGTTGAGCGGCGTGCGCAGCTCGTGGCTCATATTGGCGAGGAACAGCGACTTCGCGCGATTCGCCGCTTCGGCGCGATCCTGCGCCGCCCGAAGCTTCAACTCCTGCTCCTTGCGCTCACTGATGTCGCGCGCGACCGTGATCTCGCGATGGACGCCGTTCGCGCCGCTGATCCCCCGCGTCGCCGCTTCGATCCAGACGTAGTGACCGTTGGCGTGGCGCGCGCGGTACGTAGCCGTCCAGATTTCGCCGTGGTTGGGGCGCCCGCGCAGCTTTCCGGCTTCGGCCCTGTCCTCCGGGTGCACGACGTCAAGGTAATGACCGCCTTCGAGTTGCCACGGCGCGAGACCGAGAACGCGGCTGAGCGCATGCGACGCGCAGGCCGCGCGGCCGTTCTCGTAGAGAACAATTATATCCGACGACTCCTCGGCCATCATGCGATAGCGCTCCTGCGCGATCTCACGCTCGGCCTCCGCTTTCACCTGGGCCGTGACGTCGGTGCAGACGCCGGCGATGGCGACGACCTGTCCGCTTGCGCTGGTTTCGGTCTCCCCGTCGATGTCGATGACCTGCGCCGCCGCCGTCTGCGAGCGCGCGCGAATCCGCAAATGAAACGGCGCGTGGCGGGCGACCGCTTCGTCGATCCGGCGCAGGAGGTTTGGTACATCCCGCGGCTCAATCTGTTTGAGCAGCCAGCGCAGGTCGGGCGCCTGCCGCGTCGCATTCGCCCCGAGCAGGCGGTAAAAGCCGTCCGACCAGAACATCGTCCTGTCGGCAAGCGACAGCCGCCAGTATCCGAAGCGGGCCGCCCGTTCGGCGAGATCGAAATGCTTCCAGCCGTCCTGCAGGGAATTCGTTCCGGTGGGCGACATGTCCGGGTTCGCGGGTCCGCCCGGGAAGGATAAGCCGGAGCGTCTTAAGCACTGCTTTCCGCATGCCCCGACGGGCAGGACGGCGCGTGCCGTTAAGCAGGTCTTAACACTCGGCTCCTGCGCGCCATGCTTCGGGCGTCCATTGTCGCCGTGGCGGGATTCCATCAGGCTGGGTCCATGATTCTCGTCGGACAATACGACTCGCCATATGTGCGCCGCGTTGCGATCTCGCTGCGGGTGTTGGGTTTTTCCTACGAACACGACACGCGCTCGGTATTCGGGGAGTTCGACGCGATCCGCCGCATCAATCCGGCGGGCCGCATTCCCGCATTGATTATCGATGACGGCACAACGCTGATCGACTCGTCTGCCATTCTGGACTGGCTGGACCACGAGGTGGGGCCGCGGCGCGCGCTGGTGCCTGCAGACGGCGCCGAACGGCTGCGCGTGCTCCAACGGGTCGCGCTCGCCACCGGCGCGATCGACAAGATGGGCACCGCCGCTTACGAACGGATCATGCGTCCCGCGGTGCTGTGTTGGCCGGAATGGATCGCACGCTGCCGCGAGCAGGCCCTGGGCGCGCTCGCTGCGCTCGACAAACAACAATGGTCCGAAGGCACGGGACTCGATCAGGGTGAGATCACCGCCGCCTGCGCGATCGCCTACGCCCACCTCGTCGATCCGGAGATTGTGCCGCAGGGACGCTTTCCCGCGCTCGAGGCGCTCTCTGTCCGCTGCGAAGCGCGGCGCGAATTCGCCGCCACGCGACCGATGGAATACGTCATTCCGCGTGGATGATCCTTCGAAGTTGCAGTAAAGCCTTCATTAGGGAACCGAAATCTATTCTCCCGCCGCACGGAGCGAGCGCAATCGGGCGCTCTCTCGGGAACCCTCGGGGATATCATGCAGCGGCTGCGGTTTCTGTTGCTTATTTCCTTGGCTCTTTTCGCGACCGCCCGATCCGCGGAAGCAGACGTGACGATCTCGGCGGCGGTCACGCAAAACATCACCTGTTCCGGCGGCATCTGCGTCCCGACAGGTGGGGATGCCGTGCTGAACAGCGACGATCTTGAATCCATGCTTGCTTCAGGCAATGTCACGGTGACGACGACTGGTTCGGGCGTGCAGGCGAACGATATTGAAGTGAGTGCGGAGTTTTCCTGGCCGGGCGCGAACGCGCTGACGCTCGATGCTTACAAATCGGTCGAGATCGACCGAACGGTCTCGGTCCGCGGCGTCGGCGGAGTTTCAGTGCTCACGAACGATGGCGGTACAGGTGGCGAATTCGCGTTTGGGGGAAAGGGGCGTCTGAGGTTCGCGAACCTTTCAGACTCACTCACCATCAACGGTGCCGCTTACACGCTGGTTCGCAGCGTGAAGGGGCTCGCGCGCGCCATTGCAGCCAATCCGGCGGGGGACTTCGCGCTCGCCAAAAATTACGACGCCGGCCGAGACGGCACCTTTGTGAAGCCGCCGATTCCGACAGTCTTCAGCGGCGCGTTTCATGGCCTCGGCAATAAGATTTCGAATCTCACAATCAATGACCCAACGGAAAACAGCTATGTTGGTCTGTTCGCGGAAACTGCGAGCGGAGCGAGCATCGCCAATCTCATTCTCGCGAATGAGGCTGTCACGGCCGCCTCGGGAAGCTCAATGCAATCCTCGCAGGAATTCGTTGGCGGCGTTGTCGGATTCGGCAAAGGGGGCGCGATTGCGAATGTTTCTGCGAGCGGCTCTGTCAGCTCCGGAGAATATTCGGTAGCCGGCGGCCTTGTCGGGATCGGCGGCGACATTCTCAGCGAATGCAGGTCTGGAATGTCGGTCTCGGACGGCTACTTGGGGGAGGCCGGCGGCCTGGTCGGCGGCACTGTTGCGGGCGCCTCGATCGCCCATTCCCGTTCGACTGGAAATGTTTCCGGCAGTGGTTTTGTAGGCGGGCTTGTTGGTTTCAATGATGAAGCCCTGATCGAGCACTCCACCGCAGCAGGCACGGTGACCGGCACTGATCAAGATACAGACGCCGGAGGCCTGGCTGGAATAAACGAAGGCGTCATCGCCAAATCCTCTGCCTCGGGAGGCGTCGCCTGCCAGGCCGGGTGTGGAGGTCTGGTGGGATGGAACGGCGGCGGCCCCTCCGGTGTCTCTACCATATTGCAATCCTATGCGACGGGAAACGTATCCGGCACAGGTGATGGCGGCGGTCTCGTCGGGTTCAATTCAAGTAGCAAGGTAATCGATTCGTACGCGACGGGATCCGTGTCCGGGCAGGGAGCCGGTGGCCTCATCGACGATAACTCAACCGGAGACACAATTGTGATCTCCCGATCGTACGCGTCCGGGACAGTTACCGCCACCCAATATGCGGGCGGACTGATCGGATACGACCAATTCGCCGGCAGCATCAAGCGCACCTATTGGGATTTGACGACCAGCGGCATTTCGAGCCCTTCTCAGGGTGCGGGAAATATCAGCGACGATCCTGGCATCAAGGGACTGAGCAACGCGAAGCTGCAATCGCGCCTGCCGGCCGGATTTGATCCGCGGATCTGGGCGGAAAATCCCGCCATCAATGGCGGCTTGCCGTATCTGCTCGACAACGCTCCACCACGCTGACGAACAGCAACGCATGCGCGGATAGCGGGTTGGGCATGCCGTTGCGGGATCGCGGGCCGAAAGGCTATGAGGTGCGCCCGCGCCCCTGAACCGGGTGCGTCTTCTCGAATCTGCGGAGAACCGGCGTGGCCGAATTGGACGTCGCGGATGTGAGCATTGCCCCGGCGACATCGGGAGCGGTCCGCTCCCCGGCGCGCGCAGTAACGCCGGCCATCATCACCATCCGCAATCTCACCAAGAGATACGCATCGGGCCTTCAGGCGCTGAAGCCGATAGAGCTCGATATCCGCAAAGGCGAAATCTTTGCGCTTCTGGGGCCGAACGGCGCCGGCAAGACGACGCTCATCAGTATCGTGTGCGGCATCGTCATGCCGACAAGCGGCGAGATCGTCGCGGACGGCCACGACATCCGCCGCGATTATCGCGCCGCACGGATGAAGATCGGTCTGGTGCCGCAGGAACTGACGACTGACCGCTTCGAATCAGTGTGGGACACGGTCACGTTCAGCCGCGGTCTCTTCGCGCGGCCGCCCGATCCGGCGCACGTCGAGACGGTGCTGCGCGAACTCTCGCTGTGGGACAAACGCAAGGCGTCGATCCAGACGCTGTCCGGCGGCATGAAGCGGCGGGTGATGATCGCCAAGGCGCTGGGCCACCAGCCCACGATCCTGTTCCTCGACGAGCCGACGGCCGGGGTGGATGTCGAGTTGCGCCGCGACATGTGGGCGCTGGTGCGGCGGCTGCGCGAAGGCGGCGTCACCATCATTCTGACCACGCATTACATCGACGAAGCGGAAGAAATGGCCGACCGCATCGGCGTGATCAACAAGGGCGAACTGATCCTGGTCGAGGAAAAAGCCACGTTGATGAAGAAGCTGGGCAGCAAGAAGCTGACGCTGGTGCTGCTGGAGCCGCTCAAGGCCGTTCCCGAGCGGCTCGCCGAGTGGCATCTGTCGCTGCGCTCCGGCGGCAACGAGCTCGTGTACACGTTCGATATCAAGGCCGAGCACACGGGCGTTCCTTCGCTTCTCAGGCAGCTCAGCGATCTTGGAATAGGGTTCCGCGATCTCGCGACGACGCAGAGTTCGCTCGAGGACATTTTCGTCAGTCTCGTCAGCGAACGGGCAGAGCGCCCGTGAAACCGCCCGCTTTCAACGGCTATGGCGTGCTGGCGATCTACCGCTTCGAGATGGCGCGGGCCTGGCGCACCATCTGGCAGAGCCTCGTGACGCCCGTCATCACCACCTCGCTCTATTTCATCGTGTTCGGCGCGGCGATCGGCTCGCGCATGACACATGTGGGCGGCGTCTCCTACGGTGCCTTCATCGTTCCGGGCCTCATCCTGCTTTCGCTGTTCCAGCAGAGCATCTTCAACGGCGCGTTCGGCATCTACATGCCGCGTTTCATCGGCACGGTGTACGAGCTTTTGTCGGCGCCGGTTTCGCCGCCCGAAATCGTGCTCGCCTATGTGGGCGCGGCGGCGACCAAATCCATCGTGCTCGGTCTCGTCATCCTGGGCACGGCCTCGCTCTTCGTCCCCATCCACATTCTCCATCCCGTGTGGATGATCGCGTTTCTGGTGCTGACCTCCGTCACGTTCAGCCTCGCCGGTTTCATTCTCGGAATCTGGTCGAAAAGCTTCGAGCAGATGCAGATCGTTCCGATGCTCGTCGTCACACCCCTCGCGTTCCTGGGCGGCGCGTTCTATTCCATCGACATGCTGCCGGCGGGTTGGCGCGCCGTAGCCTACGCCAACCCCGTCGTCTATCTCATAAGCGGTTTCCGCTGGAGTTTTTACGGCCGGTCGGATGTCGAGGTGGCGATCAGCCTCGGCGCCACGCTCGCGCTGTTCGCGCTGTGCCTCGCAACGGTAAGCTGGATGTTCAAGACTGGCTACCGGCTGAAGAGCTGATGTTTTTGGCGTGTCTCCGCGTGCCGGCCCTTCCCAAACCTACGTGAAGTACTTGCCGATCCTGTCGCGCGGTTGCGGCGCAAGATGGAATGCGACAGATTGAATGCTTGGGCTTCGCAGAGGAGACATGCTGTGACGACTTACGTGCATGCCGGGATGCTGCTGGCGAGGCCGGGCGAGGAGCCACTTTCGCGGCACACCATCGCGATCGACAAAGGGCGTATCGTCGCGCTGATACCCGGCTTTGCGGCGCCGAAATCGGACGATTTGATTATCGATCTCTCTGATCGTTTCGTGCTGCCGGGGCTGATCGACTGTCACGTGCATCTGACGGGAGAGTTCGGGCCTCGGCACAAGCTCGAAATTGTCGAGGAGTCGCCGACGGCGATTGCGCTGCACGCGGCGCGGCACGCACGGGTGACGCTCGAAGCGGGGTTCACCACCGTGCGCGACCTGGGCGAGATCGGCGGGGCGGGGGACGCCATATTTTCGCTGCGCAACGCCGTCGCAAAGGGCTACGTGCCCGGACCACGCATCTTTGCGGCCGGCTCGATCATCTCGCCTACGGGTGGACACGGCATCGCCTGCGGCTATCGCGACGACATCAATCTCCTGCTCGATGCGAGCGGCCGCGGCGATGGCGCAGACGGCTGCCGCAAGGCCGTGCGCCGTCAGGTGTCCCGGGGAGCGGATTTCATCAAGTTCGTCGCAACCGGAGGGGTGCTCACCGATACCGCGACCGGCACCGGCCAGCAATTCTTCGACGACGAATACGAAGCGATTGTCGCAACCGCCCACATGCTGGGCCGCAAGACGACGGCGCACGCGCACGGGGCGGATGGCATGAAGGCGGCTCTCAAAGCCGGCGTGGACGGCATCGAGCACGGCACCTTCATGGATCAAGAGGTGATCGACACCATGCGCGCGCGCGGAATCTTCTACGTTCCGACGACGCTCGCCGGCGTCACTGTCGCGGAATATGCGACGAAGCAGGATTTCATGCCGCCCGCGGTCCGCGACAAGGCGCTCGCCGTCGGCCCGCAGATCGTCGAAACGTTGCGGCGCGGCCATCAGGCGGGATTGCGCATTGCTTTTGGTACCGATACGGCCGTCTCGCCGCACGGGGAAAACGCGCGCGAATTCGTATTGATGGCAAAGGCCGGGATGAATCCCATGGAATGCGTCGTTGCCGCCACGGTGACAGCCGCCGAGCACATCGGACAGGCGAAAAACATCGGCTCGCTGGAGCCCGGCAAAGCCGCGGACCTCGTCGCCACCCAATCGAGCCCGCTCGACGACATCGGCGAACTGCAAAAAATCCGCTTCGTGATGCGCGACGGAATCGTTTTCAGGAATCTGCGGCAGTAACACAACCTGACCGGAGTCGACCGAAATGACGGTCATGCGTTTGTTTGTTCCGGCCGCGCGTACGGCGGCGGTGGCGGTTCTTGTGGCCGCGGCCGCGGCGCCGGCCTCCGCGCGCGAGTTCAAGGTCGTTCACGATTTTACCAACGGCACGGATGGCGGCGTTCCGGGCTACACGCTCACGCTCGACAGGAAAGGGCGGCTCGTCGGCGCGGCGAGCCAGGGCGGCGCGGACAACGCGGGAATCGTGTTTCGGATGACGCATCGCAATAGTGGATGGAGTCTTGCGCCGCTTTACGATTTCAACGGATCGGACGGAGAGCCCGAGTGGGGCGTGACGCTGCAGGTCGCCACCATCTATGCGAATGCGTCCTATGCCGGCGTTTTTGGCGGGCCTTGCGGAAGCGCAATGAAGATCAGCCGCGCGCAGGGCGGTTGGCAGGGCACCCTGATGTGGACCTACACGAAGGACATCGACGGCTGTCCCACCGGCAATCTCGTGGCCGACCGTTCCGGGAATGTCTACGGCGCCACGCAAAACGGGGGACCGAATGGCTGGGGCGCGGTCGTCGAACTGTCGCCTTCGGGCTCCGGCTGGAGCGAGCAAATCCTCTACGCCTTCCAGGGCGGCAGCGATGGCGGTGCGCCGTATTCGGGCCTGGTTCGCGACAAGGCCGGAAATCTCTATGGAACTGCGACGCGGGCAGGGTCGTCGGGCTGCGGCGGTTACGGCTGCGGAACGGTGTTCGAACTGTCTCCATCGCAATCGGGTTGGACGTTCAATGTCCTCTACACGTTCCAGGGCGGCAATGACGGCGGCTCGCCGGTAGCTGGACTGACCTTCGACGGCGCCGGTAATCTCTACGGGGCGACCGAGTCCTACGGCGTGAATGGCGGCGGCACGGTTTTCAAGATATCGCCGCGGCAGGGCGCCTGGAAATTCAATGTCCTCGCCGGCATGACCGGAAACGCCGGGCCGGTGGTGGCCGTGACCGTCGCACCTTCGGGCGCGATCTATGGCACGAATTACCGCGACGGCGCGGACGGCTACGGTTCGGTATTCCAGGTCGATCGGACAAACGGCAATTGGACCTACGAGGACCTGCACGATTTCACCGGCGGCAGCGATGGCGGGTATCCCGGCGGCGGCGTAACGTTCGACAAGAAGGAGAATCTCTACGGCACCACCGTTCTCGGCGGCGCCGACAATTTCGGCGTGGTGTACGAGATCGGGAAGTAGGAGGCGCGGAGTCACCCGCACGCCGCGGGATTTTTCTGCGCGGCCCTGTCGGTAACGGGCATAGTCCGCCGTCCTTGGGTCCTAAGGAGCCCTGCCGATGCTGTATGCCCTGTTGTGCTACAACGACGAAGACGTGGTCTGGTCCTGGAGCAAGGAGGAGGACGAGGCCGTGATGGCACGGCTTCGCGTGGTGCACGACCGCCTGACCGCCGCGGGGAAAATGGGCCCGGCGCTGCGGCTCCTGCCGACCACTTCGGCCACGACGCTGCGCAAGAGCCGGGAGCCGCCGCTCGTCATCGACGGACCGTTCGCCGAGACCAAGGAACAACTCCTGGGCCTTTACATCATCGATGTGACCGGCCTCGAGGACGCCCTTGATGTCGCACGCGAACTGGCCGCCGCAAACCCCGGTGGTGCCTACGAGATCCGCCCCGTCGCTCTCTACATTCCCGATGGGCGGCGGGCGCAAGCGGCATGAGCGATACCGCCTGGATCCACGCGGCATTGACCGCGGCAAGACCCCAGGCGGTCGGTGCCCTTCTGCGCTATTTCCGCGATCTCGACAGGGCCGAAGAGGCCTTTCAGGAGGCCTGTCTCAAGGCGCTGAAGAACTGGCCGCAGAACGGTCCCCCGCGCGATCCGACCGCGTGGCTGATTCTGGTCGGCCGCAACGCGGCGCTCGATGGCGTGCGGCGGCAACGCTGGGAGGCGCCGCTCCCGCCCGACGAGGCCATTTCCGATCTCGAAGACGCGGAGGCCACGCTGGTCGAGCGGCTCGATGGCTCCGAATATCGCGACGACGTTCTGCGGCTTCTCTTCATCTGCTGTCATCCCGAGCTTCCGGACACGCAGCAGATTGCGCTGGCGCTGCGCATCGTCTCCGGTTTGTCGGTGAAGCAGATCGCGCGCGCGTTCCTCGTCGGCGAAAGCGCGATGGAACAGCGCATCACCCGTGCCAAGGTGCGCATCGCCAAAGCCGATGTGCCGTTCGAGGCACCGGGCGCCGCCGAGCGCAGCGAGCGGCTCGCGGCGGTGGCGGCCATGATCTATCTGCTTTTCAACGAAGGCTATTCCGCAGGCGCCTCGCCCGCGCGCCTGCAGCTTTGCAACGAGGCGATCCGTCTCGCGCGCCTCCTGTTGCGCCTTTTCCAGACTGAGCCGGAGGTCATGGGATTGACGGCGCTCATGCTGTTGCAGCATGCGCGAGGGCCGGCCCGCTTTTCGGCCGACGGCGAAGTCATCCCGCTCGATAACCAGGACCGCGAGCTTTGGGACGGCAAACTGATCGCGGAGGGGCTCGCGCTCATCGACAAGGCAATGCGCCATCAACGGCCGGGCGCATATCAAATCCAGGCGGCGATCGCGGCGACGCATGTTCGCGCCACGCGCGCGGAGGAAACGGATTGGGCGCAGATCGAGGCGCTCTATGCCGCGCTCGAGCGCTTTCAGCCGTCGCCGGTGATTACGCTGAACCGGGCCGTGGCCGTGGGCAAGACGCGCGGGCCCGCGGCCGCACTCGCACTGATCGAGCCGCTCGCGCCAAAACTTTCCGGGTATTTCCACTATTTCGGCGCGCGGGGCGCGTTTCTGCTTCAGCTCGGACGGGCGCAGGAGGCGCGGGAGAATTTCAACCGCGCCATCGCGCTCGCCAACACGCCGGCGGAAGCCAATCACATTCGTCTGCATCTCGACCGGATCGAGCGCGAGAGCGCGACGATGGGCGCGCGAAAATAATTTTCGTCCTCTGTCGGCCGCCGATCGCCTCGGTCGTCCTGTGAGCGTAGCCGGTTCCAAAAGGAGCAACCGATGTCCGAAACCAAACAGTCGCAAACGCCGACAACCGCGCGCGTGAAAGGCGGCGTGGTGGCCTATCTGACCATCGAGGGCGCGCTGAAGGCCGCCGAATTTTATCAGCGCGCCTTTGGTGCGGAGATCGCCGCCGTCCAGCCGCCCGACGCGAAGGGGCGCACCATGCACGTCCATCTTTATCTCAACGGCGGGTCGCTGATGCTGAACGATCCCTTTCCCGAGCATGGCTGTCCGGCCCAGCAGCCGCAAGGCTTCGCGCTGATGCTTACGGTGCGAAGCATCGACGACTGGTGGAAGCGGGCTGTCGATGCGGGCGCCGCGATCGTCATGCCCGTGCAGGAAATGTTCTGGGGCGACCGTTACGGCCAGCTGCGCGATCCGTTCGGTGTTGCCTGGGCGCTCGACGAGCCGAAGCACTGAGGTTCGCGAGCAATATATTTGCCCCTCATGGCGAGCCAAACCATGAGGGGCTTCACGAAAAGCGAGTCATTGCCATGGACAAGATCACGCCCTTCCTGTGGTTCGACGACAAGGCCGAGGACGCCGCGAAGTTCTACACCTCGGTCTTCCCGGACTCGAAAATCATCGACACGAATTATTACACCGAAGCCGGGCCGCGGCCGAAAGGCTCGGTGCTGACGGTGACGTTCGAACTGTTCGGGCAGGTGTTCGTCGCGCTGAACGGCGGCCCGAATTACACGTTGTCGCCGGCCGTTTCCTTCTTCATCCGCTGCGAGACGCAGGACGAAATCGACGCTTACTGGAACAGGCTCAGCGACTGTGGCAAACCGCTTCAATGCGGCTGGATCACCGACAAGTACGGAATGACCTGGCAGATCGTCCCGAAGGTGCTGCTCGAGATGATGCAGGACAAGGATCGGGAACGCGCCGCGCGCGTCACGCGTGCCATGTTCGGAATGGTGAAACTCGATATCGCCGGTCTCACGAGGACTTATGAGGAGAAATAGCCTCTCCGGTTTATCGTCTGTTGTCATTCCCGCCCAAGACCTGGAAGGCGGACGTCGACACCGCAAACATGCCGACCAAGCCCGATGTCTACGCTCTCAAGGATGGCAGCGAAGAAGATTTAGGCACGCGTTCGTTCGGTGGCGGGATCCCGGCGACCGACCCCCGTCCCGTTCTTGTGGCAGGCGCTACTTCCGCGCGGCAAGCATGTAATTGACGTCCGTATCGGCGGAGAGCCGCCAGTCCCACGCCAGGGGATCGAAAGCGACGCCCTGGACGGCGAAGACCTCCAGCCCGCAGCCTTCGATCTCGATCGAAAGCGCGCCAGGCGACACGAATTTGCGCCAGTCGTGGGTGCCGGCGGGGACCCAGCCCAGCACATATTCAGCACCGAATTTTGCCAGCGCCAGCGCTTTCAGCGTGCGCGCGATGGTGGCCACGAAAAGCAGCCCTCCCGGTTTCACGAGTGCGGCGCAAGCCCGCAGGAACACCGCGCGGTCGGCCACGTGTTCGACGATTTCCATTGCGATGACGACATCAAAAGAAGCCCCTTCGGCTTCGAGCGCTTCCGCAGTCGCGCAGCGATAGGCTGGCCGCAGCTCCGTTTCCGCGGCGTGCGCCACAGCCGCAGCAATGCCATCCTCCGCGGCATCGATGCCGAGCACGGAGAACCCCTGACGTGCCACCGGCTCGGCGAGCAGTCCGCCCCCGCAGCCCACATCGAGCAGCGACAGTTCCGAAAAGGGGCGCAACAACACCGGATCGCGGTCGAAATGCCGCGCCGCCAGATCGCGAACGAACGATAGCCGCAAGGGATTGAGCCGATGCAGCGGCGCGAAACGGCCCTCCGGATCCCACCATTCCTGCGCGAGCGCCGCAAATTGCGCGACCTCGCGGGCGTCGATCGAGGAAGGTGGCGGGAGTGAGGGGACCGAGGATCGGCGTTGAGCGCGGGTCATGCGGCGTCTATGAAAGTTCGTCCGCAGTATACGTCAGCGCAAGGTCGGGACCAAAGGCCGATGGCCAGGATCGTGATGAAATTCGGCGGCACGTCGGTGGCCGATCTCGACCGCATTCGCCATGTCGCTTCGCTGGTGAAGCGCAGGATCGATGCCGGAGACGAGGTCGCGGTCGTCGTCTCGGCCATGGCGGGGGAAACCGACAAGCTCGTGCGCTGGTCGCGCGAGATTTCAGTGCTGCACGACGCCCGCGAATACGATGTCGTCGTGGCCGCGGGCGAACAGATCACCGCGGGACTCCTTGCCATCGCGCTGGGCTCGCTGGACGCGCGCGTGCGCTCATGGCTCGGTTGGCAGATTCCGTTGCGAACCTCCTCGGTCCATGGCGCGGCACGGATCGCCGGCATCGACGCGGAACGGCTTCGCGCGGCGCTCGGGCGCGGCGAGGCGGCCGTGATCGCCGGATTCCAGGGCGTGGCCGATGGCGAGCGCATCTCCACGCTCGGGCGCGGCGGTTCCGATACCAGCGCGGTCGCCATCGCCGCGGCGCTCGAGGCCGATCGCTGCGACATCTTCACCGACGTGGACGGCATCTACACGACCGACCCGAGGATCGTGACGCGGGCGCGACGGCTGGCGCGCGTCGCCTACGAAGAAATGCTCGAACTCGCCTCGCAGGGCGCCAAGGTTCTGCAGACGCGTTCGGTGGAGAGCGCGATGCTTCATCGCGTTCCGGTGCGCGTGCTTTCGACCTTCGATGCGGAGGGGGAGGGGACGCTGCTATGCGACGAGGACGACATCATGGAAAAAAAGCCGATCACCGGCATCGCCTATTCGCGCGACGAGGCGAAGATCACGCTCCGGCGAATTCCCGACCGGCCGGGGATCGCCGCGGCGATTTTCGGGCCGCTCGCCGATTCGGGCGTGAACGTCGACATGATCGTGCAGAATGCATCGGAAGACGGGCGCCGCACCGACCTCACGTTTACCGTCGGCCGCAGCGAACTCGCGCGCGCACTCCATGCCATCGAAAATGCGGCGCCTGCGATCGGCTACCGCGATCTCGCCTCGGATGCAGACGTGGCAAAAGTCTCGGTGATCGGCATCGGCATGCGCGCCCATCCGGGCGTCGCCCAAACGATGTTCCGCACGCTCGCCGAAAAAGGCATCAACGTCGAAGTGATCTCGACTTCGGAGATCAAGGTCAGCGTGCTGATCGCGGAAGAGTATGTGGAGCTTGCGGTGCGTGCGCTGCATTCCGCCTACGAGCTCGACGCGGAGTAGGTTGGCGATGCGAATGCCCCGCGTGCGGAGCGCCATGCCGGGCGAATTGCACTGATGCCGGCGGTTGCGGCCGGCGGACCGCGCCTGCTGCTTCGGCGGCTGCGCGAGATCATGGCCGAAGGGGCGAGTGCCCAGGCGCGCCTCGACCGTCTCGTCGCGGTGATCGCCGCCAACATGGTGGCGGAAGTCTGCTCCATCTATCTCAGGCGCGCCGGCAACGCGCTTGAACTGTTCGCGACCGAAGGCCTGAACCGGGCGGCGGTGCATCGCACGCGCATGCGCTCGGGCGAGGGGCTCGTCGGGCTGGTGGCCGAAACGGCCGAGCCGATCAATCTCAGCGAAGCGCCGAGCCACCCGCGTTTCTCGTATCGGCCGGAGACGGGCGAAGATCCGTTCCGCTCGTTTCTCGGCGTGCCGGTCGTGCGCGGCGGACAGCTCTACGGCGTGCTCACCGTGCAGAACCGGGCGGCGCGTCAATACGACGAAGAGGAAGTGGAAGCGCTGCAGACGGTGGCCATGGTGCTGGCCGAGATCGTCGCGCACGGCACGCTGTTCGACGTTGCCGAACTCGACGAGCCGGAGCTTCGGGTCGACCAGCCGCGCGCGTTTCGCGGTGAAGGATTGTCCGAGGGCATCGCGGTCGGCCATGTGGTGCTGCACGAGCCGCGCGTGAAGGTCGAGCGGATGATTGCCGACGATCCGATCCTCGAAACCCGACGGCTCGAGAACGCGCTCGAAAAGCTTCGCCGGTCGGTCGACGAAATGCTCGAATCGAGCGAGCTCGATCTGACGGAAGAGAGCCGGGAGGTCATCGAAGCCTATCGTCTGTTCACCGAGGACCAGGGCTGGCGCCAGAAACTTTTCGACGCGGTGCGCACAGGACTGACGGCGGAAGCTGCGGTGGAGCGCGTGCAGGACGAACTGCGGCTGCGCGTAACCCGCATGGGCGATGCCTTCCTGCGCGAACGCCTGCACGATTTCGAAGATCTGGCACGCCGGCTGCAAAGGCATCTCGGCGGCGATGCGCTGCAGCACGCGCGCGATCTGCCGCCCGATCCGGTGCTCGTCGGACGCGCGATGGGTCCGGCCGAATTACTCGATTACGGCGGCCACCGTGTCGCAGCCCTCGTGCTCGAGGATGCGGCTCCCACGTCGCATGTGGCGATCGTCGCGCGTGCCTTGGCGCTGCCGCTGGTGAGCGGCGCGGAGGGAATCGTCGACGCCGCGCGCGCAGGCGATCTTATCGCGGTGGACGGCGAAACCGGAGAGGCGCAGCTGCGTCCGCCGCCGGAAACCGTCGCGGCTTTCCGCGCGCGCCGGACGCTGCGCGAGACGCGCGCGGCGCAGATGGCCGAGATACGCGATCTCCCGGCGGTAACGAAAGATGGCGCGCCCATTCAGCTGATGATGAATGCGGGCCTTCTCATCGACATGCCGCATCTCGATGATTCCGGCGCGGACGGAATCGGGCTGTTTCGTACCGAACTGCAGTTCATGGTCGGGCAGACCATGCCGCGGCTTGCCGACCAGATCGGCTTCTACCGCAAGGTCCTCGAAGCCGCCGGCAAACGGCCGGTGATCTTCCGCACGCTCGATCTCGGCGGCGACAAGATTCTTCCCTACGGACGGTGGGAGCGGGAGGAAAACCCGGCGCTCGGCTGGCGCGCCTTGCGCATCGCGCTCGATCGCCCGGCCCTCCTGCGCTACCAGGTCCGCGCGCTTCTTGCGGCGTCCACCGGTCGTGTGCTGCGTCTCCTCCTTCCGCTCGTCACCGACGTGGACGAGTTCAATCGCGGTCGTGCGCTGATCGACCGGGAACTCGAACGCGCACGGCTTCTGAAACTGGCGCAGCCGCGGCAAACGCTGGTGGGCGCGATGCTCGAAGTCCCGGCGCTGGCCTTCATGCTGCCGCAGATTCTGCGCAGCGCCGACTTCGTCTCGATCGGTTCTAACGATCTGCTTCAATTCGTGTTCGCGGTGGATCGCACCAATCCGCGCGTGGCGCGCCGTTACGACCCGTTGAGCCCGGCCGTGCTCACGCTCGTGCGCCAGATCGTCAAGAGTGCCGCCGAGGCCAACGGCGAAGTTTCGCTGTGCGGGGAAATGGCGGGCCGGCCGCTGGAAGCGATGGCGCTGATCGGCGCCGGCCTGCGCAGCCTGTCGATGCAGGCCGCCAACATCGGCCCGGTCAAGATGATGGTGCGTAGTCTGGACACGCGCGAAGTGACCGACTTTGTCGATCGGCAATGCGACCGGAGCGACCACAGCCTGCGCACGCGCCTTTCCGCCTTCGCAGCCGAACGCGGGATTGTCATCCGACAGTAAGGACCGCGCGCTATTGCCCTTGCTTCGGCCCTCGCGATATCCCATCTTGGAACTGTTCCGGTAAACCCGAAAGGATGTGTTCATGCGAGTTCTTGCAATGCTCGCCGTATCGGCGGCGGCTTTGCCGCTGGTCGCGCTGGCCCAGGTCCAGGCGCCGCCGACGACGGTGGCCCAAACCGCGCCCCCTGCGGCCGCCACGGGCCAGACGGCGCCGGCTCCGGCCATGACGGCCCGGGCACCGGCGGCCGCGCCTGCCACCGTGACGGCTACCGCCGATGTCGGCGTTGATCTCGACAAGATCGTCTGCCGGTCGACCCCGCCACCGACCGGTTCGCGCCTGGGTGGTGGCCGCGAGTGTCATACGGTTCGCGAGTGGAACGAGCGCACGCGGGAAGAGCAGCAGATGATCGAAGAACGACAGACTGGGTCGTACAGGGGTCCTGGCGGGGGCTGAGAACGAGGACCTGTTCTGATCTGGTAGCCACATCGGAAGCCGCTGCCTCGCGCGTGCAGTAGAGTTTTTCGTTTGCGTAAAGGGCCGCGGGCGCGATACAGCGGTCGCCCGTGCCTTCCGGCGGCGCGTCGGAGCGCGGGGCGCGCTCCGGTGAGCTTTTGCCCATGAGCAAGGTGACGCATCTCACGCCGGATCGCGGCAGCAATCCCGGCCGGCAGAAGACCGATGGAGCGGAAGGCGGCGCGAGTACCGGCGAGGTGCTTCGCGCGGCGCGCGAACGACGCGGCGAGGACCTGACGGCCGCGGCGCGGGTCCTGCGGATCCGCAAGGATCATCTCCAGGCACTGGAAGAGAACCGGCTGGAAGCTCTCCCCGGCCGAGCCTATGCGCTCGGGTTCACACGCTCTTACGCGGAATATCTCGGGCTTCATGGCGACGCCTGCGTCGACAGATTCAAGCGCGAAACTGCGGGTCGCAACGAGGGCCCCCCCCAGATCGGATTTCTCGCCGAGCCCGAACCGCTCGTGCTGCCATACGGCAGGATTGTCCTCACCGTGCTGATCGCGCTGGCCGTCGTTTACGGGGGCTATTACCTTTTTCGCGCGAACGCTGCGCATTCTCTCCAACCGGTCGCGCCTGTGCCCGCGCGCATCGCGCTCGGAGGGCCCCAACCCGGCCCGGCGCCGGTCCATCGACACGCTGTCCGGCCGGCGTCAGCCGCGCAGACGCCGGCAGGCGTGCCGCCGGCGAGCGTCGCCGCGCCTACTGCCAGTTCAGGGAATTCCGCCGCACCGGCGATGCCGGAAAATCTTCCGGTCGGTCAGATATTTGGCAAGCAAAACAAGAACGTGCGGGTTGTTCTTCATGCGCGTTCGGCGACCCATCTGCTTGTCCAGGGCCCGGGAGGCCGGGTTTACATCAACCGCATCCTGCATCCGGGCGATGCCTATCGCGTTCCCAATCTGGTCGGGCTTTTGCTGACGACTCCAGACGGCGGTGCCGTATCCTTGGAGCTTGACGGTCAGGACATAGGCCTTGCCGGGCGGCCCGGCCAGATGACGGAGGCCCTTTCGCTCGATCCGCAGGCCATAGTAGATCGCTCGAACGCGTCGAAACGCGGGTGAAGCAGAAGCGGGTGATGCCATGAGCGTGAGAGCCTATCGCGACGTCGTTCGCCGCAAATCGCGCAAGATTCGCGTGGGATCGGTGGAGGTCGGAGGCGACGCGCCGATCTCCGTTCAGAGCATGACCAACACGCTGACGGCCGACGCGCCGGCGACCATCGCCCAGGTGCGCGCGCTCGAAGAAGCAGGCGCCGACATCGTGCGGGTGTCCTGTCCCGACGAGGAATCCACCGCCGCGCTCAAAGCGATCGTCCGGGCGGCGCACGTTCCGATCGTTGCCGACATCCATTTTCACTACAAGCGCGCCATCGAAGCGGCCGACGCGGGCGCTGCCTGTCTGCGCATCAATCCCGGCAATATCGGCTCGGCGCAGCGGGTGCGCGAAGTGGTAGCCGCAGCAAAACATCACGGCTGCGCCATGCGCATCGGCGTGAATGCGGGCTCCCTCGAGAAGGACCTGCTCGAACGCTATGGCGAACCGTGTCCCGAGGCCATGGTCGAGAGCGCCCTCGACCATGCGCGCATCCTGGAAGACAACGACTTCACCGAATTCAAGATCAGCGTCAAAGCCTCCGACGTGTTCCTCGCCGTCGCGGCCTATCAGGGGCTTGCCGAGGCCTGTGACTATCCTCTCCATCTGGGCATCACCGAGGCTGGCGGGCTGATGTCCGGCACGGTGAAATCGTCCATCGGCATGGGCATGCTGCTCTGGTCGGGGATCGGCGACACCATACGCGTGTCGCTCTCCGCGGATCCGGTCGAAGAAATCCGCGCCGGCTTCGATATTCTGAAGTCCCTCGGACTGCGCCACCGCGGCGTCAACATCGTTTCCTGCCCGTCCTGCGCGAGACAGGGATTCAATGTCATCGAGACGGTGCGCACGCTCGAAGACCGGCTCAAGCACATCGCGACGCCGATGACGCTCTCGATCATCGGCTGCGTGGTGAATGGTCCCGGCGAGGCACGCGAAACCGATCTCGGCTTTACCGGAGGCGGGGCGGGGGGCAGCGCCGGCATGATCTATCTGAACGGCAAGCCGGCCTACAAACTCGACAATGCCAGGCTGGTCGATCATGTGGTCGAACTGTGCGAGAAGAAGGCGGCCGAGATCGAATCCGCCCGCAACCGCGAAGCCGCCGTCGCGGCTGCAGAATAGCGCAAGATTACTGCTGTCATTCTCCGCGTCTGCGCGTGAATTGACTATATTTCCCCCATGATTCCGGAAGCCAAACTCTCAAGGCTGGTCGACCGCTTCGCGGCCGTCGAAGCCGAGCTTGCGTCCGGCGCCAGCGGATCGGGATACGGGAAGCTGTCGCGCGAGCACGCGGAGCTGGCACCCATCGTCGCCACAGTAACGCACTATCGCGCTACCGCGCGTGCACTTTGCGATGCGGAGACGCTGGCAAACGACAGCACGGGCGAACCCGAAATGCGTGCGCTGGCGGAAGAAGAGCGCGCCGCATTGAAGGAGCGGTTCGCGCGCATCGAACGCGAGCTGCAGCTGAAATTGCTGCCGAAGGACGCTGCGGATTCGTCCTCCGCGATCGTCGAAGTGCGCGCCGGCACGGGCGGAGACGAGGCGGCACTGTTCGCGGCCGATCTGTTGCGCATGTATCAACGTTATGCGCAGCTCATGGGCTGGCGAACGGATCTTTTGAGCCTCAGCGACAGCGATCTGGGCGGCGTGAAGGAAGCGGTGATGGAAGTGGCGGGGCAGGGTGCATATGCCCGGCTCAAATTCGAGAGCGGCGTCCATCGCGTGCAGCGCATCCCCGTCACGGAAGCGGGCGGGCGCATCCACACCTCTGCGGCAACAGTGGCGGTGCTGCCCGAACCGGAAGACGTGGACATCCAGATCGAGGACAAGGATCTCAAGATCGATGTCTTCCGCGCGAGCGGTGCCGGCGGCCAGCATGTCAACAAGACCGAGAGCGCGGTGCGCATCACCCATCTGCCGAGCGGAATCGTGGTGTCGCAGCAGGATGAAAAATCGCAGCACAAGAACCGCGCCAGGGCGATGAAGATTCTCAAGGCGAAGTTGTTCGAAGCCGAACGCGAGCGTCAGGCGAACGCGCGCGCCGCCGAACGGCGTGGTCTCGTCGGCTCGGGCGATCGCTCCGAGCGAATCCGCACCTACAATTTTCCGCAGGGGCGCGTCACCGACCACCGCATCAATCTCACGCTCTACAAGCTCGACCGCATACTGGGCGGCGACGATCTGGGCGAAATCGTCGATGCCCTGGCAGCGGAAGATCAGGCGAGCCGGCTCGCAGCGCTGGAAACCGAGACCGTCCGGTGACGCTTCCCGTGCGCGATGCGTTGGCGCGCGCCGCCGGCGTTCTCCATGCGGCCGGAATCGAATCCGCCCGCCTGGACGCGCGCGTGCTGCTCGCGTTCGCGCTCGGCGTTTCACCAGAGTTCCTGGTTACGGTGGACGAGGTTTCGGCCGGCCGGATCGGGGAATTCGATCGCCTCCTCGCCCGTCGCGCGAACCGCGAGCCGCTGGCCTACATCACAGGCACCCGGGAGTTCTGGAGTCTGTCGTTCACGGTCGGCCCGGGCGTCCTCATCCCCCGGCCCGAGACGGAGACGCTGATCGAGACGGCGTTGAAGGAGTTTCCCGAGACCGCGATGCCGTTGCGTGTGCTCGACATCGGCACCGGCTCGGGGTGTCTGCTCGTCGCCCTCCTTGCCGAGCGCGCGCCGGCAATCGGGACAGGTGTAGATCGCTCGGATGCGGCACTGGGCTACGCCCGGCGCAATGTGAGCGCCCACGGTCTCGACCGGCGCGTGCATCTTGTCAGATCCTCCTGGTGTCCGCCCGGAGACGGGGTCTTCGACATGATCCTTTCCAATCCGCCCTACCTCAGCGAGGCGGAATTCGAATCGGCTCCCCCCGAAATACGCAACCACGAGCCCCGAACGTCCCTTGTGGCAGGCCCCGACGGGCTGGCCGCCATGCGGGCGCTGGGTCCCGTTCTCGGCGCGCTGCTGGCGCCCTCGGGCCTGGCTTTCTTCGAAATCGGGACAGGCCAGCGCGACGCCGCCACGCAAATTCTCCAATCCTGCGGTCTTGAAGTGCGCCGCGCGGTACCCGATCTCTCGGGCGTCCCCCGCTGTCTCGTAATCGGACGGCCGGGATAGGGCGCGCGCATGGGCGCAGGCCGAAAAAATCAGTTGGAAAGGAACTTGCGACCCGCTAGCTTGCCCTGCGAACAGGGTAAGCACGGAACCTGCCGATGCCGGCCGAGCCGGCGTCTGGGGACCGCGGGGGCGGTTGGCGCGATCGTCAGCGCCGCTCTCCGTGCAAGGCGAACGACGTTCTGAGCTTCATGCAGGCCAGCAGACGGACGTACTCGGATCGGGTGCGGCCGGGCCGATGATGCCGGGACATGAAGGAAGGAAAAGCGGCGTGCGAAAAGCGCCGGTGACAGGCATGCAAGAACAGGAAAGACAGGGGATCACGTGAAACGTTCTCGCGGACGCGGCCGCAGGCCGCCATCGAACAATCCGAACCGGACTTTCGATTCCTCGGGACCCGAGATCAAGGTTCGCGGTTCCGCCTCGCAAGTGTACGACAAATACCTGCAGCTCGCGCGCGACGCGAATGCGGCGGGAGACCGCGTCGCGGCGGAGAACTACCTGCAGCACGCCGAGCATTATTGGCGCATCATGGCCGCGAACCAGCAGCAACAGCAGCAGCACTATCAAGGCCAGCCGCAGCACGCGAATGGCGGTGCTGGAAACGGTCGCGACGCCGACGCGCAAAACGGCAGCGCACCGTCGTTCACGCTCGCCGATGCAGGCGAGGAATCCGAAGAAGTCGACGGCGCGCCTGCGTAACCGCGCCGGGTCCCACACTGCGAAGCGAATTCCGCTGACGCGCCCGTAACGGCTGGCGCGGCGGGCGCGCGCCCTTATTCCATTCTCCCGGTTTGCAGTGAAACTCTTGCCCGGGGGGCTCGGCGAACTACATATGTTTGGTCAGGGCGCGGCGCTCGCTGGAGGCCGCGCTTCGTGCGATGGCACGGGCCGCCTTGCAGGGACCCTGCCGGAGAGGCTCATATGGACATCGAGAAATTCACCGAGCGGGCGCGCGGATTCATCCAGTCTGCGCAGGGGCTCGCCCTGCGTTCCCACAACCAGTCCATCGACCCGTTGCACCTGCTCAAGGTGCTGATGGACGACGAAGAAGGGCTTGCGTCGCGGCTGATCGCGGCTGCGGGTGGCCGCCCCGATCTCGTGCGCGAAGAGACGGCCACGGCGCTCGCCAAACTTCCCCGCGTCGAGGGTTCGGGCGCCGGCCAGGTCTATCTCGCGGCCGATACGGCGCGCGTGCTCGAATCCGCGCAGGAACTGGCGAAGAAGAGCGGCGACAGCTTCGTCACCGCCGAGTTGCTTCTGCTTGCACTTGTCATGGCGGGCGGAACGGAGGCGGGACGGATTCTGAAGGACGCAAATGTCCGCGCGCAGAATCTCGACAAGGCCATCAAGGATTTGCGCCAGGGCCGTTCGGCGGATTCCGCGACCGCGGAAAACAGCTATGACGCGCTCAGGAAATATGCGCGCGATCTGACCGGGATCGCCCGAACCGGCAAGCTCGATCCGGTGATCGGCCGCGACGAGGAAATCCGCCGCACGATCCAGGTGCTGTCGCGCCGCACCAAGAACAATCCGGTCCTCATCGGCGAGCCGGGCGTGGGCAAGACCGCGATCGCGGAAGGACTGGCGCTGCGCATCGTCAACGGCGACGTGCCCGAAAGCCTGCGCGACAAGCGGCTGATGGCGCTCGACATGGGCGCGCTGATCGCCGGTGCGAAATTCCGCGGCGAATTCGAGGAGCGCCTCAAAGCCGTGTTGGCCGAGATCATCGCCGCGGCAGGCGGCATCGTCCTTTTCATCGACGAACTGCACACGCTGGTCGGCGCCGGCAAGGCCGAAGGCGCGATGGACGCCTCCAATCTGCTCAAGCCGGCGCTCGCGCGCGGCGAGCTCCATTGCGTGGGCGCAACGACGCTCGACGAATATCGCAAGCATATCGAGAAGGACGCCGCGCTCGCGCGCCGCTTCCAGCCCGTGTTCGTCTCCGAACCGACGGTCGAAGACACGATCTCGATCCTGCGCGGGCTCAAGGAGAAATACGAAGTCCATCACGGCGTGCGCATCACCGATGGCGCCATCGTCGCCGCCGCGCAGCTCTCGCAACGCTACATTACCGACCGTTTCCTGCCGGACAAAGCGATCGATCTGATGGACGAGGCCGCGAGCCGGCTGCGCATGCAGATCGATTCCAAGCCGGAAGCGCTCGACGAACTCGACCGCCGCATCATTCAGCTCAAGATCGAGCGCGAGGCGCTGAAGAAGGAAACCGACGAGGGATCGCGGGACCGTCTCGCCGCGCTCGAATCGGAGCTCGCGGAAACCGAAGATAAATCCGCCTCTCTCACTGCCAGATGGCAGGAGGAGAAGAAATCCGTCCAGGAGGTGCAGGGCATCAAGGAGAAGCTCGATGCCGCGCGCCAGGAACTCGACGTTGCGCAGCGGCGCGGCAATCTTGCCCGCGCCGGCGAGTTGACCTACGGCGTCATTCCCGATCTCGACCGCAGACTGAAGGCGGTCGAGGACAAGCAGCAATCCGCGCTGGCCAACGAGGCGGTAACGGCCGAGCACATCGCACAGATTGTCTCGCGCTGGACCGGCATTCCCGTCGACAAGATGCTCGAAGGCGAGCGCACGAAGCTTCTGCACATGGAAGCCTCGCTCGAGAAGCGCGTGATCGGGCAGAACGAAGCCGTGCGCGCGGTTTCCAATGCGGTGCGCCGCGCCCGCGCGGGGCTGCAGGATCCCAACCGCCCGATCGGTTCGTTCCTGTTTCTGGGTCCGACGGGCGTCGGCAAGACCGAGCTGACGAAGGCGCTGGCGGAATTCCTGTTCGATGACGACAGCGCGATGGTGCGCATCGACATGTCGGAATTCATGGAAAAGCATTCCGTGGCGCGGCTGATCGGTGCGCCGCCGGGATATGTCGGTTACGAAGAGGGCGGCGTGCTCACCGAAGCCGTGCGGCGGCGTCCCTACCAGGTCGTCCTTTTCGACGAAGTGGAAAAGGCGCATCGCGACGTGTTCAACGTGCTCCTGCAGGTGCTCGATGACGGACGACTGACCGACGGACAGGGGCGCACGGTCGATTTCCGCAACACGGTGATCATCCTCACCTCGAATCTCGGAACCGAATACCTCTCGACCGGCGAAGGCACGGACGCGGCGCAGGCCCGGGCGCAGGTGATGCAGGCCGTACGCGCGCATTTTCGCCCGGAGTTCCTCAACCGGCTGGACGAGATCATCCTGTTCCACCGGCTCACGCGCGCGAACATGGACAGGATCGTCGATATCCAGATCGGCCGGCTGCAGAAGCTGCTCTCCGACCGCAAGATCGGGATCGTGCTGGACGCGAAAGCGCGCGAGTGGCTTGCCGCGGCGGGGTACGATCCGGTGTATGGCGCACGGCCGCTCAAGCGCGCGATCCAGCGCCGGCTCCAGGACCCGCTCGCACAGATGTTGCTCGAAGGCGAGATCGGCGACGGCGCGACGGTAAAGGTGAGCGCCGCGAAGACGGGGCTTGTCATCGACGGCAAGACGTTCGACGCGAGCGAGGATTCGCTCGACGAACCGTCAGCCCCCAGCCACGCAATACACTGACAATCGGTTGCTTCGTGTAGCTCGATCGATCGGGCAAGCGGTCGCCCTCGCAAAAGTGCCGATGCACGCGCGGCGTTTGGTGCGGCGTTCGTTCGCGCGCGGATTCGGGAGTGCGAGATTGGCCTCGGATGAGCAGATTGTGTGCTTCGACGTGCTCGGTATGAGGCAGAATTGTATTGCCCTCGACATCGCAGCCGCAGCTTGTGCAAATACGCGTCCTCCTCATGCTGAGCCTGTCGAAGCATGAGCCGCTCGAAGGACGCACGACGGTTGTGCAACGCTCCGAAGAAAACATTGCGATATCTGTTCGAACACCTATCCACAGAAATCCGACAGAGTTCGCTTGCAGCGATAGCCGAGTGTGGAACGCCGCGACCGGCGGTGACGTACAATAGCACGAGCGGGAAACCGCAGGGATTCAACGTCTCCGGCTGCAATATGGAGGGCGTGCGCACCGGGGTTTACGTGCGCCACGGAACCGCCAGCTGCCCGAACGGCATGATCGGCAACAGCGCCATCGCGTTCCGCGACATCGGTCTCGATATCGGCAACATTTCCGCGTGGAGATTCCCCAACAATCTGTTATTTCTACAGGGGACTGATGCTGGCCATAGTGGTAACAAGGCCTACGACATGAGCTTTATCGGGTCGAGCAAGGTAACGATTACCGGTGCGGGCTTTCGCACCTTTGGTGTTCATTCCGATCCCGGGCCACGCGGCACTCGCATCAACATCAGTATCGGCGCCTTGGACCCGGGGACCGGAGGCGACACCTTCCTGATCGCCAACTGCCTGTTCGGCGACGGAAACGCTACCTTTGCGATCAGCGCCATCCAGATCACCTCAACGGCCGGCAACATCAAGATAGGCGCGTCCAACTTCTTCTACGGCACGCTCACAGGCCCTGTCGTCGATGACCCGACCGGCGTCGCGGTGACGCAGGTGGGCTATCCCGCAAACAGCCCATCGCCTCCGGGCGTGGTGCCGAACCGGCAAATGCCGCTTCAACGGAGCGGACATTGGGCAGTGGGACCGTACCGTGGCGTGCTACCTTCAACGTAGTGCATTATCTGCCGCGGAGCAGTAGCCCGGCGGCGCCTGAATCAGGATGGCTGTTCTTCGTCGACCCGGAAGACTTCAACAAAGTGAAGGCACTCGCGTGGACCGGCACCACAGTCACTCTCGGCTCGCCGTAATCGCTGCTCTTTAAGGAGATTCCAATGTGGATTTTCGCGCTTTCGAGAAAACGCCTGTTCGGCGCAGCGTTGCTTTCTGGTCTTCTTCTTTCTTCCCAGTGCTTCGCTGTCACCACATTCAAGGTGCTCTATACCTTCACCGGCACAACCGATGGCGGCGTGCCGTCGAACGGCAGTCTCATCCTGGACGCGAATGGCAACCTGTACGGAACGACGGAACACGGCGGCGAATATGACTCGGGGACGGCATACGAGGTTTCTACGAACGGTACGGAGACCGTTCTCCACTCCTTTGCCGAAGGAAGCGGCGGCTTTCCCCCCGACGCTCTTGTCATGGACAAGAAAGGCAATCTTTGGGGAACAACGGACGGCGGTGGCAACCAGACTGACTGCGGTGTCATATTCGAAATCACGGGGGCAACTGAGAAGTTGGTCCACACTTTTACGGGGGAGCCGGACGACGGTTGCGCCGCCTTTGCTGCAATGATCATTGGTGGCGACGGCAATTTCTACGGGACGTCAACGGGAGGCGGCAAATATAACAGAGGTACGGTATTCGAACTCGCTCCGGATGGCACCGATAAGCTGCTTCACTTTTTCGGCTCCGGGCGCGGCGGCTACTCCCCCTTTGCCGGAGTTTTCATGGATGCGAGCGGGAATTTCTATGGCGCCGATGCCGGTGGTGGGAGTCGGGGATTCGGCACACTCTTCGAGATTGTTCCGAGCGGGCATGAAGCTGTGCTTCATAGCTTCAAGGGCTCGCGGAAAGACGGCAGCATACCTGACGGCAGGCTGATCCGCGATCAATCCGGCAATTTCTATGGGACGGTTCTTGGCGGCGGCCGGGCGGGATGCGAAGCGAACCTGGGTTGTGGCGCCGTGTTCAAACTGACGCCGGATGGCAAGGAAACGATCCTTCATTTCTTCAAGGGCGGCCGAAGAGACGGCGCCAATCCCAGTGACGGTCTGATCGCCGACGGCGCCGGCAACCTTTACGGCACGACGTGGTATGGCGGTGCCTCTTGCACGCCGGAGCCGGCCTATGGCTGCGGCACCGTATTCAAGGTTGCACCGGATGGCAGCGAAACGATTCTCTACAATTTTTCGAAGAACAATGGCGCGAACGGCGCTAATCCCGTCGCGGGTCTTGTCGCGGACGCCGCCGGCAATCTTTATGGCACGGCCAGCTTTGGCGGCGCCTACGGTTACGGCACGGTGTTCGAGATCACGCCGTCAATCGCGAAGGGTCGATTTTTGCGTGCGTCGACGTCGGCTCGAGCCTATCCGAATCCAACAAAATCGACTGCCGTGTCGCCGTAACTACCGGTGTCGAGCCGGTTGAAACCGGGACCCCCACACTTTGTTCGTTCTCGGCGTCTTCTGCAACCGCGAGCTACGGGCTCGCGAGCCAACTTCCCTCGGGCAAGGAGGCAAGCCCGCGCGCCGAAGATTGGCAAATACTCGAAACCGGGGATCGAGACGTCGCGCGCCGCCGCGCCTTACGGAACCAGAATCCGATCCAGCTTGGCGTGAAGGTAGGCACGATCGCTGACGCTCAGCGTCCCGCCGTCGTCCTGCTGCCTCTTCACGGCTTCCGCACGGAGTTGCCGAAGCTTGTCCGCCTGCCATGACAACAGCCCATGTCGAGGTTGCGCAAGTGCAAGCTCGCTGTTGGGCTGCCAGAAGGGAGACACGTATCCTTGGCGTGCCGCCAGCGCATTCTGGTTTTGAGACTGCATTCCGGCACCACTGCCGACGACGCCATTTGCATTTGAAGCTGCCGGGGCTGCCGTTGCGGCGAGTGCCAGAGCAGACGCCGCGAATGCTACCTGGATTGTGTTCATCGCCGAACCTCCCTCGGGAGCAGGCATTCTAGCGCCGGCTTTGAAACGCCCACAACGTATTATTGTAATATTTTGTCCGGGGCGCGCGGCTCGCCAGGAACGCCGAATCAGTCCCGGCCCGCCCGCAGGTCGGCCGCCGTATCGGCGATTCGGGTTTCGAGCGGAAGCGACGCCATCACGCTGTCGACATGCAGCCGTGCGATTTCGAAATCGCGCAAGGCGCGGCCGGAGAGAATGCGCCCGCGCGCTACCTTCACCGTCGCCGGGTTCACCTGCACCCCGTTGATGCGGATTTCGTAGTGCAGGTGCGGCCCGGTCGCGAGGCCCGTTGCGCCGCTATAGGCGATGACCTGGCCCTGCCGGACATGGGTACCCGGATGAATGCCCGGCGCATAGCGCGACAGGTGGGCATAGGCCGTCGCATAGCCGTTGCCATGGTTGAGCAGCACGAAATTCCCGTAGCCGTTTTCCCAGCGCGCCGTCTGGATGACGCCGGCGCCCGCAGCCATCACCGGCGTGCCGGTCGGCACGGCGAAATCGATACCCTTGTGCATGCGCGTGTAGCCGAGCACCGGATGGAAGCGCATGCCGAAGCCGGACGAAATGCGCGCACCGTCCACCGGCGTCTTCATCAGCATGCTTTTGGCGCTCTGGCCGTGGGTATCGAAATAATCGGGCGTGTCCTCGTCCTTCGGCTGGTAGCGGTAGAGCGCGATCGTGCGGCCCATGACATGCATTTCCGCGTAGGCGATATCGCCTTCCTTTGCCGGTTTCCCGTCGGGCGTATAGTAATAGTCGTAGTAGACCTCGAAGGAATCGCCCGGCTTGATGTCGCGCTGGAAATCCACTTCGTACGAGAACATGTGGATGAACTGCACCACGACGCGCGCCGGGATGCCGGCCTGCATGGCGGCGAGATAGAGGCTCGAATCGATCCGCGCGCCGGCGCGGTGATAGTGCGCTTCCAGTTTCTTGAACGAATCCTGCGCGGTGAAAAGGCCATCGGCGCCCCGCGCGATGGCGACGTCGTGCTCGACGGTCGGCGAGAATGCGACCGACAGCAGCCGGCCTGGCGCCGAGGTGTCGGCGACGCTCTGCTCGGCCGCTCCGTCCCCGGCCCCGGTGTCGGGCGGCGCATAGACGATGCGCGCGACCTGTTTCGGCGGCGGAGCAGGGTCGAACGTCAACTGCACGGATTCGCCGGCCTTGATGGAGCGAAGGTTGTAGATTTTCGCGAGCGCGTTCGAGGCGGACTCGGCATCCTGCGGGGTCGCTCCCGCTTTGACGAGAGCGATGGCGAAGGTTTCGCCACGTTCCATGGTGGCTTCGTGGGAGTTCATCCCGGGCATCGACGAGGCGTCATTCTCCTGTTCGGCCTCGCTCGCCAGCGCGTCGTCGAGGGTCTCGCCGGGCCTCGTGCGCTCCGCCGGCGAAGGCGCGATCGAGGCGAGGGGGAAGATGAGGGCATCGTCGCTGTCGTGCGTTTGCGCGACCAGGCGCTGGAACAGCTCGTACGGCATCAGAAAGCGGGAGGGCGATGTCTCCGACCCGTGCAAAGGAATGGCGGTGCCGGCTGCGAGCCAGGCGATGGAGGCCGCGAGGACCGCCGTGATCGACGTGGAGACCAGCGCCCAACGCCCGTCGGGAGAGGACAGTGTGCGGGCCGCCGAACGCGCCGGCCGCCGCCACGGATCGAGCATTCCTCCGAACGTCCAAGCGTCGCGGCGCTCCACGGCGTCTCCTGTCCGTTAGATTCTACACAGCTGTGCTTGCACAGCCCCTCGGGCGCCCGGCCGAAGCGGGCACGCCCCTTTATCACGATCGATGTTAGCGCCGTCAACCTTTAGCGATGCGTTAAGGTAGAGGCCACAATTCGCAGCGTCCCGCGGCGATCGTGCCTTTCGAAGCGCGGGGCCGGCGCAACCCGCCCGAGCTGCTTCAGAGTCTTACCAGAAGGGCTTCCGCCAAGTGGCCGTGGAGCCAGCCGATCCCCTTCGCCACGTGGAGCACGACGAAGATGAGCACAACGCCGACGATCAGCAGGAGAACGAGGCCGGGCGCGGTGTGAAACAGATGATCGAGCCAGGGAACGTCGCTGATGTGGATATACGTGCGGTCGCTGACAAGGCCGAAGATCGCCCCGCCGATCGAACCCAGCGTCAGCGCGATTCCGACGACGGCGAGCGTGAAATAGATCACGCCCAAAGGCAGCATGAGCAAGAGATACAGCAGCGAAGACCAGGTGCGGACGTCGGCGAGCGCCGCTCCAACTCGCGCCCAGACGCCGGTGCCGGCGCCCGTCTGCGCCGGAAGCCGCCTCGGCATCCGTACGCCCAACAGGCCCTCGACAATCCGTCCTTCGACGTGGGCGAGGATTCGCACCGAGCCGACGAAGAGCAGCGCGAACGGAATTCCGAAGATGAACAGGAAAAACGGAATTGTCAGGCTCACGCCCGTCACCGCCCACGTGAAATAGAAAATGCCGGTTACGAGCGCGAGCAGCATGTACATGAGAGCACCGTAGGCGCGCGGATCGCCGATGATGCCGAAAAATCCGTGATGGTGATCCGGTTTCGGCTCGGGTTTTGGGAACGGCCCTGCAATGGCGGCTTCCATGGATCTGTACTCCTCTGCGATTTCCAGCGGCGTCCCGTAGGTTTCGATGGCACTTGCCAGTATCTCGGGCTCGGTCTTCTGCGGGTTGGCGGCGATCTCGCCCTGGAGATGCTCTTCGGCATCGGCAAGCGCATCGCTGGTCAGCCCGGCGGACGCACCTTTCAGCGCGTTCCGGAGCTCAGCCAGATAAGCTCGGACGGTCGTGGGCGCCCGGTCGCTGCTCATGCACGATTCTCCAGGCCAGGGCCGCCGCCGCCCGCCAGATGCGCGGCGAGCGCGTCGTCTACGAACTCGCGCATGTCGCGCCAGGCGCCCTGCCACTCGGATAGCGCGCGCCGGCCTTCGTCGGTAATTCCGTAATAGCGGCGCGGCGGCCCGAAGGCCGAGGCTTCGACCCGGCTCGACAGAAGACCCAAGGCATCCAGGGAGCGCAGGACGGGATAGATCGCGCCCTGCTTGAAGATGAGCCCGCCTTCGCCCTCGGCCTTCACCGCCTTGGCGATTTCGTATCCGTACATCTCCCGGCCCGCACGGGCGAGCACAGCCAGGAGCACGAGCGAGGAAAGCCCGGCCATCAGTTCCTTGCGGAATTTGCGCGTATAGGACGACTCTTCTGTCACGCGCCGATTTCCGCCTCCCAAAGCTATTGCGAAGTTCGATATAGCATGAACTCCACACTATGCAAGAGTGCCGTATAGCGAAGTTGTGAATATTTTTGGGCTGAGGCTGGCGGCGTTTGCCCTCGAGGGGTGCCTTGCCTAAAGAAGGGCTGATCGCTCCTCCCGGTTCGTTTATGCGTCTCTCCCGCTATTTCCTCCCGCTGCTCAAGGAGACGCCGGCCGAGGCGCAGATCGCCTCCCATCGGCTGATGCTGCGGGCGGGACTGGTGCGCCAGGAGGCGGCGGGGATTTATGCCTGGCTGCCGCTCGGCCAGCGCGTGCTGCGCAAGATCGAGCAGATCGTGCGCGAGGAACAGGACCGCGCCGGCGCGATCGAGATCCTCATGCCGACCTTGCAGCCGGCCGATCTCTGGCGCGAAACGGGCCGCTACGACGCCTACGGCAAGGAAATGCTGCGCATCAGGGATCGCCACGAGCGCGACCTGCTCTACGGGCCGACCAACGAGGACATGGTGACGGAAATCTTCCGCGCCTATGTGCGCTCGTACAAGAGCCTGCCGCTTATCCTCTATCACATCCAGTGGAAGTTCCGCGACGAAGTGCGACCGCGCTTCGGCGTGATGCGCGGCCGCGAGTTCCTGATGAAGGACGCCTATTCCTTCGATCTCGACGCGGACGGCGCGCGCCGCTCCTACAACCGGATGTTCGTCGCTTACCTGCGCACCTTCGCGCGGATGGGATTGAAGTCCATTCCGATGCGCGCGGAAACCGGACCGATCGGCGGAGACCTCAGCCACGAATTCATCATCCTGGCCGACACCGGGGAGAGCCAGGTCTATTGCCACCGCGATCTGCTCGACATGCCGGTTCCGGGCGAGGACATCGATTTCGAAGGCGATCTCGAACCGATCGTGCGTGCGCGCTCGGAACTTTACGCGGCGACGGAAGACGTTCACGACCAGGCACAGTTCGAGGCGCAGGTGCCGGGCGACAAGCGCGTGGTGGCACGCGGGATCGAGGTCGGGCAGATTTTCTATTTCGGCACCAAATATTCGTTGCCGATGCGCGCTTTCGTTGCCGGGCCGGACGGACAGGAACATCCGGTGGAGAGCGGCTCCTACGGCGTCGGCGTCTCGCGGCTCGCAGGCGCCATCATCGAGGCGAGCCACGACGAGGCCGGGATCATCTGGCCCGAGCCGGTTGCGCCCTTCGATGTCGCGCTGATCAATCTCAAGAGCGGTGACGCAGCAACCGACCGGGTGTGCGACGATGTCTATGCGAAGCTCGCCAAAGCTGGACGCGAGGTTCTCTACGACGACACAGCCGAGCGTGCCGGCGCCAAATTCGCCGCGATGGACCTGATCGGCATTCCCTATCAGATCATCGTCGGCCCGCGCGGGCTCGAAAAAAACGTCGTGGAAGTGAAAACCCGCCGCACCGGCGCACGCGAGGAGCTGTCGGTCGAGGCGGCGGTGAACCGGTTCGCGTAATGGCCAATGCAGGATTTTTCCTCCCCACGTCGCTTCGCTCTGTGGGGAGGAAAGGTAAAGGCGGAGATTGAACGCATGCCAGCGCGAACCCGCCCCTTTGCAGCGTTCGAATGGATGATCGCGCTGCGCTATCTGCGCGCCAGGCGGCAGGAGAGTTTCGTCTCGGTCATTTCGGGATTCTCGCTCCTCGGCATTGCAGTCGGCGTTGCGACGCTCATCATCGTGATGGCGGTGATGAACGGATTCCGCCATGAACTGCTGTCGCGCATCCTGGGGCTTAACGGCCACATGACGGTGCAGTCGGCGATCGGCGGCCTGACCGACTACGACGCCATGGCGGCGCGGGTGCGCAAGGTACCGGGCGTGGTGCGGGTGGCCCCCATCGTCGACGGCGAAGTGATGGCGACTGCCAACGGGATCGCCAGCGGCGTCCTCGTGCGCGGCATGCGCCGGGCCGATCTCGGGACTCTCACCACCGTGTCGAAAACGCTCTCGGACGGCGCGCTCGCGCATTTCGGCGGCGGCGATTCGGTCATTGTGGGCGGCCGGCTCGCCGAGCGGCTGAGGATCGTGCCCGGTCAGTCGATCACGCTGATCGCCCCGCGCGGCAACGTGACGCCGTTCGGTGTCACCCCGCGCGTCAAGAGCTACACGGTCGCGGGCACCTTCAACATCGGCATGACCGAATACGACCAGACGTTCGTGTTCATGCCGCTCGCCCAGGCGCAGCTCTATTTCAACATGGGGAATACGGTCAGCGGGCTCGAAGTGATGATCCGCGATCCCGATGCCGCGAACGCGCTCGCCGGCCCCGTCGCGCGTGCGGCCGGGCCTTACGCACGCATCGTCACCTGGCAGGACATGAATTCGAGTCTGTTCTCGGCGCTCCAGGTGGAACGCAATGTCATGTTCCTGATCCTCACGCTGATCATTCTCGTCGCGGCGCTCAACATCGTCTCCGGGCTTATCATGCTCGTGAAGGACAAGAGCAGCGACATCGCCATCCTGCGCACCATGGGCGCGGCGCGCGGTGCGGTGATGCGCGTGTTCCTGATCGCCGGGGCGTCGATCGGCGTCGTCGGAACCATCGTCGGTCTTGTCATCGGCGTGGTGTTCTGCCTCAACATCGAATCGATCCGCGAGTTTCTTTCTTCGCTGACCGGTACGCAGCTGTTCAACCCCGAGATCTACTTCCTGAGCCGCATGCCCGCGGAGATGGATGCGGGCGAGGTGATCGCCGTCGTGGGGATGGCGCTCGGGCTCTCGTTCCTGGCGACTCTCTACCCGTCCTGGCGGGCCGCGCGCCTCGATCCGGTCGAGGCGCTGCGCTATGAGTGAGGCGCCGGCGCTTGCGATCGAGAATGTCGCGCGCCGCTATGTGCAGGGCGAAGCGACTCTCGAAGTGTTCCGGGGCGTGAGCCTCGCCGTCGCGCGCGGCGAACTGGTGGCGCTGGTCGGCCAGTCCGGCGCCGGCAAGTCGTCGCTCCTGCACATGGCCGGACTTCTCGAAGCGCCGAGTGAAGGCGAAATTCGCATCGACGGTCTGGCGGCGTCCGGCCTTCCCGAGCGCGAGCGCACGCGGCTGCGCCGCGACCGCATCGGTTTTGTCTATCAGGCCCATCACCTGCTGCCGGAGTTCAGCGCGCTGGAAAACGTGATGATGCCGCGGCTGATTGCCGGACGCTCGAGACCGGAAGCGGCCGGCGAAGCGGAACAACTCCTGCGGACGCTGGGACTGGGACAGCGCCTCTCGCACCGGCCGGCCCAGCTCTCCGGCGGCGAGCAGCAGCGCGTTGCGATTGCCCGCGCGCTCGCCAATCGCCCGAGCCTGCTGCTGGCCGACGAACCGACCGGCAATCTCGATCCGAAGACGGCGGACGGCGTTTTCGAGGCGCTGCTGGCGCTCGTGCACGCGCAAGGTCTCGCAGCCCTGGTTGCCACCCACAATGTGGAGCTCGCCGCGCGGATGGATCGAAAACTGCTCCTCCAGGACGGCCGGCTGCGCGGCTGAAGAATTCGCACCTTCAATCGGGCCCAAATCGATAGTACGATGAAATCAGACCGGCTTCCGGGGGGACGAGGTCGATCGTGTTCCTGCGCGGCGTCTGTCTCGCGATCGGTCCAGCACAAATTTCAGAGGGGGAAGTTCCATGCGAAATTCGTCTTGGCTTTCGTTCACGGCCACATTGATCGTCGCGGCGACGATTGCCGCGCCGTCCTTGTCCGAATCCATCCAGGACAAGACCGACCGCAAGGTCGCCGATATTCCGACCTGCGCGCGCAATCTGGGCACCATCGCCATCCACGAGCCGGAGCACAATTGGTGGAGCGATCTCAACCTCGCGTCGCCGGAAGTGTTGCTCAAGGTGTTCGTCCGCAAGTCCGGCTGTTTCACGCTGGTCGACCGCGGCAAGGGCTTCGAGATGGCGCAGCAGGAACGTGCGCTCGCTTCTGGCGGCGATCTGCAGCAGGGATCGAATCTCGGCAAGGGCCAGGTAAAGGCGGCAGACTACGTCCTCGTTCCCGACATCGCCTCGAAGAACGCCAATGCCGGCGGCACGAATATCGGAGGCATCCTCGGCGGTTTCGTTGGCCACGGCGTCGGCACGCTGCTCTCCAATGTCTCGATCAGCAGCAAGACGGCGGACGTGGTGCTGTCCGTGGTCGATGTGCGCACGAGCGAGGACGGTCCCATCGAACAGGGCCACGGTTCCAAGACCGACATGGGCTTTGGCGTCGGCGGGGGTTGGGGCGGTTGGGGTGGCTTCGGCGGCGCGGCTGCATCGAGCTACACCAACACCGATATCGGTCAGGTCGTTACGCTTGCCTATATCGACGCCTACACGAAGCTCGTGAACGATATGGGCGGCATGCCGGCGGCGACCGGTTCGAGCGCATCCGCCGCGGCACCTGCCCAGGCTGTAGCCATGACCCGCATCGGCCGCATGTACACGACGTCCTCACTGCGCAGCAAAGTGCTGCGCACCCTGGACGCCGGGATGCTGCTTTATCCGACCGGCAACAAGGACGGTATGATGTGGGAAGTGAAAGACGAGCTCGGCAATCAGGGCTGGGTTTCGTCGCTGTCCTTCGGGCTCGCGAAGTAACGAAGGTTTTTTTCTCCGCTGGGGCATCGGCGAGACGATTGTCGCGGGCTTCGCGGAAATCCGCCTGAGCGGGGCTGCGGGGTCGCAGCGCTTTGCGCCTGAGGCCGCCTTTCCTTCGGCGCCGATCGCTCTCGTCTGCAGTCGATCGAATGATCAGCCGCCGGACGTTCCGCGTCCCGCCGCCCGCCTCGCGCCGAGATCGACGCACGTGCGCCTTGCCCTTTCCGGGGTGTGGACACTTTTTGTTCTTGACAGAACATAACAGGAACATATAGGAGGAAGGCCAGCATCGAGAAGGGAATTCGCAATGTCCTGGATTTCGGATTTCGCGGCGGCAGTGAGCCTCGTGGTCTTCTTCGGCGGCGCCTTCATGCTCGCGAGCGCGGCGCCCGCGCTTTTCGGCGCTTTCTGACGAAGCTTCTGTGGATAGGTGGTTTCGAGCCTCGGCGCGACGGCCGTCCGCATCGATACTGGCCGGGGTCTGGACGGAGTCGCGGCGACAATGGCGGAGCGCAAAGCTGCGGGGTTCGTGCACCTACGGGTGAAGAGCGCCTATTCGCTGCTGGAAGGCGCGGTGCGGCCGAAGGAACTGGCGGACCTCGCGCGCATGCACGCGATGCCCGCCGTTGCCGTCACCGACGCGAACAATCTCTTCGGTGTTTACGAGATCAGCGAGACGCTCGCGAAGGCGGGTGTGCAGCCGATTGTCGGCTGTCTGCTCTCTGTCGAGTGTGGCGAGGCGGTCGTCGCCGCGGGTGTGGCGCGCGAGAAGCCGCCGGCGCTGCCGCTGCTTGTCCAGAACGAGACCGGCTATCGCAATCTCACCAAACTATTGAGCGCGGCCTATCTGGACGCCGAACCGGGAGATTGGCCGCACGTCAAGGTCCCGGCGCTGGCGCGCCATGCCGACGGCCTGATCGCGCTGACGGGCGGTCCTGGCGGACCGCTCAACCGGCTGCTTGTGCAGGGACAGAACGAGGCCGCGGTCGAGTTGCTCGATCGCTTGCAGGCGATTTTCCAGGATCGGCTTTACATCGAATTGCAGCGCCACGGCCTCGCCGACGAACGCGCGGCGGAAGACGGGTTGCTGTCGCTGGCTTACGAGAGGCGGTTGCCGCTCGTCGCGACCAACGATGTGCATTTCGGCGCCGCCGACATGCACGATGCGCACGATGCGCTGCTCTGCATCGCGGCGGGCACGTTTGTTTCCCAGGAGGACAGGCGACGCCTCACGCGTGAGCACCGGTTCAAGTCGCCCGCCGAAATGGCTGCGCAGTTCGCCGATCTCCCCGAAGCGCTCGCGAACACGATCGAGATCGCGAGACGCTGCGCCTTCCGGCCGAAAAAACGCGATCCGATACTGCCGAAATTCGTTCCGGAGTCCGGCCTTTCGCCGGCCGACGAATTGCGCGCGCAGGCCGAAGCGGGGCTCTCGCGCCGGCTGGCGCTTCACGGCGTTCACGCGGGTCCGGAAGTCTATCGCGCTCGCCTGGCGTACGAACTCGACATTATCGTCCGCATGGATTTCGCCGGCTACTTCCTGATCGTCTCGGATTTCATGAAATGGACGCGGGCCAACGGGATCCCTGTCGGTGTGCGCGGCTCCGGCGCCACGTCGCTTGTCGCCTGGGCGCTCGACATCACGGGCCTCGATCCCATCCGCTTCGGGCTGCTCTTCGAACGCTTTCTCAATCCCGAACGCATCTCGATGCCGGACTTCGACATCGATTTCTGCCAGGAGCGGCGCGACGAGGTGGTGCGCTACGTGCAGCAGAAATACGGAGCCGACCGGGTCGCCCACATCATCGCGCTCGGTTCTCTGCAGGCCCGCGCCGCGGTGCGCGATGTGGGCCGCGTACTGCAGATGCCGCTCGGCCTCGTCGACCGCATCGCCAAGCTCGTGCCCAACCCGCCGGGCAAGCCCGTGTCGATCAGGGATGCGCTGGCCGGCGAGCCGCGGCTCGAGGCCATCGCCCAACAGGAGCCCGACGCGCGCCGGCTCTTCGCCATCGTGGAGCGCATCGAAGGTCTTTACCGACACGCCTCGACCCATCCTGCCGGCGTGGTGATCGGCGATCGGCCGCTCGACGAAGTGGTGCCGCTCTACCGCGATCCGCGCTCCCATATGCCGGTGACGCAGTTCGATTACGAGGACGCCGAGAAGGCGGGCTTGGTGAAATTCGATTTCCTGGGACTGAAGACGCTGACGGTGATCGCGAAGGCGGAAGAACTGCTCAAGCGCCGCGGCATCGCACTCGACACGCAGGCCATCGGCTTCGAGGACGCCGACACCTATGAAATGCTGTCGCGCGGCGAAAGCGTCGGCGTGTTCCAGCTCGAAGGCTCGGGCATGCGCGACCTGTTGCGCAAGATGCGCCCCGATCACATCAACGATCTCGTTGCGCTCGTCGCGCTCTATCGGCCGGGTCCGATGGATTCCATTCCCAAATACATCGCCTGCAAACGCGGCAAGGAACAGCCCGACTACCTCCATCCCCTGCTCGAACCGATCCTCGCCGAAACGTTCGGCGTCATGACCTATCAGGAAGACGTCATGCGCATCGCCCGCGAGCTCGCGGGTTATTCGATGGGGCAGGCCGATCTGTTGCGCCGCGCCATGGGCAAGAAGATTCCGGCGGAGATGGCCCGCCACGAAGAACTGTTCGTGAAAGGCGCAGCCGAACGCGGCATCTCGAAAAACGTGGCGCTGGCGATTTTCGAGCAGGCCGCCAAGTTCGCGGGCTACGGGTTCAACAAGGGCCACGCCGCGGCCTACGCGCAGGTGGCCTATCAGACGGCCTATCTCAAGGCGAACCATCCCGTCGAGTTTCTCGCCGCGTCCATGACGCTCGATATCGGCTCGACCGACCGGCTCAACGTGTTCCGGCAGGAAGCCGAACGGCTCGGCATCAAGGTCGCGCCGCCCGACATCAACCGCTCGGGCGCGTTCTTTGCCTGCGATACCGACGCGGGCGTGATTTTCTACGCGCTCGCCGCGGTGAAAGGCGTGGGCCGCCAGGCGATGGAGCATGTGGTGGCGATCCGCGAGGCGGGCGGACCGTTTCGCAGCGTCGCCGATTTCGCGCGCCGCGTGGACCCCAGGCTGGTCAACAAGCGCGCCTTCGAAAGCCTCGCGCGCGCCGGCGCCTTCGATCGGCTGAACGCCAATCGCCGCCAGCTCGTCGAATCCTGCGATGCCGTGCAGAGCCATTCCGCCTGCACCGCGCGCGACCGGGAGAGCGGACAATCGCTGCTGTTCGGCGGTTCCTCCGCGGCGGAAGAACTGCGGCTCGCACCGGTCGCCGACTGGCTGCCGCACGAACGGCTCGGCGAGGAATTCGCCGCCATCGGCTTCTATCTGTCCGGCCATCCGCTCGACAGCTACGCGGCCGCCCTGAAACGTCTCGGCGTGGTCAGCTTTGCGGCGCTGCAGGAAGACCGCCGCCGCTCGGCGTTCCGCGCACTTCTGGCCGGTACCATCGTCCGAAAACAGGAACGCCGCGGCCGCAACGATCAGCCGTACGGCTTCCTGTCGCTTTCCGATCCGACCGGTCTCTTCGAAGTGATGGTGTTCTCGGAAGTGCTGGTGGCGGCGCGCCCGCTGCTCGACGCCGGCAAGGCGGTGCTCCTGTCGGTCTCCGCCGACTGGGTGGACGAAGAACTGAAACTGCGCGCGCTCTCCGTCGGCGATCTCGAGCGCGCGGCGGCCGATGCGAGCGAGGGGCTGCGCATCGTGCTCGCCGGCGCCGAACAGCTCGGCGCCATCGCGGCCCAGATGCGCGGGCAGGGCAAGGGCATCGTGACGCTCGTCGTCCCCGGCGCTGAAGGGCAGGACGTCGAAATCCGCCTCAGAGACCGCCAGCTCATCACGCCGGCGCTGAAATCCGCGATCCAGTCCCTGCCGGGAGTGGCGGCGGTCGAATCAGTGTAAGGAAACAAGGATCAGACAGAATGCTTGTCTTAAGCGACACTGGCGCAAACGAATCGCACGGAGAAGGTGGTCCATTGGAGTTGACAAGGAGCCTTCTCGCGCACACGCGTGGCAGAACGTTTGCTAGCGTGCTGGCCGATCCGCCATGGCGGTTCGACAACAAGACGGGAAAAGTTGCGCCCGGGCACAGGCGGCTCAATCGCTACGAGACGCTGAGCTTCGAAGAAATCGAATTGCTTCCGATCGGCGAGATAACCGCCGACGTCGCGCACCTGTATCTCTGGGTGCCGAACGCGTTGCTGCCGCAAGGCCTTGCGGTCCTGAACGCGTGGGGCTTCCGGTACAAATCGAATATCGTCTGGCACAAGGTCCGCAAGGATGGCGGCCCGGATGGGCGCGGCGTCGGTTTTTATTTCCGCAACGTCACGGAGTTGCTGCTGTTCGGGGTTAAGGGCAAGAATGCGCGCACGCTCGCGCCAGGCCGCAGGCAGGTCAATTTTCTTGCCACCCGCAAGCGCGAGCATTCCCGCAAGCCCGACGAACAATACGCAATCATCGAGTCCTGCTCACCGGGGCCGTATCTCGAACTCTTTGCGCGAGGTGTGCGAACGGGCTGGTCCGTCTGGGGCCATCAGGCGGACGATAGCTATCGCCCGACATGGAAGGCTTACAAGGAGAGCTCGCTTATCAAGCATTCCCCACCGCAGTCATTGCGGACAGCGTTCTCGAACGTCTCCGCCACCTTGCGTTCCTGACTCGCGACCTCCCACGCTGCCCATACATCAACAAGAATGTCATCGCTTCCACAGGTCGTACATACAATTCGGCACTTGGCGTTCTCTTTCGGCAGATCTGTTGGCATGCGCAATTCCTCAGACAGATAACGAAACTTTCGATTTTGCCTGGCAAATTCACCAGATTGATTGCCCACGTCGGGCCGCAATTTCGAATGTTCAGCCATGCCGTCGCGAGCATCAACCGAGAAAGCAGTTGTTGTTGTGCCACTCGAGCGCTTCGCGACTTGGCACAAATTGCGGTTTTGTCGGCAGTATCAACTTTGAACCGTGTAACCGCAGATACTCGTTGCCATTGTTAAAATCCGATTTGACGCGGTTGCTAACAACGAATCGTAGGTCGGAGCCATCGGTGTCGATTGTGGCGTATCCTGAATCCAATACGCGGTGAATATCGGTTCGCAGCAGAATGCCGTTACGGACATCGTGCTTTCCCCCAGCACTATACGGTTTGATGTGGGCCGCTTCGAGGGCGGGCAGGACTCTGCCGCCGGAAATCGCGCACTGCCTCTGATACGCATCAGTGACAGCAACCCGGAATGCGCCCTGACCGAGGCGGGGTTTGATCAGCACCGGGTCGCCGAAGCGCGCGTTTTCCGGTTCTGTGGCAGGTTCGAACACGGGAGCACTTGGTTCGCGAAGTCCGGCTTCCATAACGCTGTCCCACAGCCGACGGCCTTCTTCGCTCTCCGTTCCGTACGCCTTTCCGACCTGTACGTTTACTGGCCATGATGGAGGCAACGGTATCCATGCCAATTCCGACAGAAACACGGGCTGTGTAAGTATTCGGCATCCGATGATGTGATCTCCGCGCACCGGTGCCCGCACGTAGAGAGATATCCGCCTTTGCATCTCTTCGAACGTAGAAGCGCCGTTTTTTGGGCCGAATGCTTGCCACGCGAGCGAAGCGGGAAGGCGAGATGCCTGTTCGAAAACGCCAAAACCGCCGATCACGTTTCGCGGTGATTTCAGCCGAAAGAGAAACAACTCTCCAGGCTGAATAATGTGAAATTCGGTTCGGCCGCTCGGTTGCCAGAAATTGACCTCGTCGAGGTGAGCCTTAGCGGACAGAAAATCGAACCAGTCGTTGTCTGTATTGGCAATCCACAGTTTTACCATGAAGGTCACACCAGGTCGCAACCCGGAGACAGCGTATGCGATTCGAGTCGCTTGTGGCCATGCAATCGACAGAATGACGCAAATGGGAAGGCAGGGCTCGCAGCTCGCGTTGCTGTGGAAAATCTTCGAGCCTGGCCAGAGTTAGCCAGGATCGTCTTCTTGTCGCTCAGGCACTTGTGGAGCCGCTGCGGCTTGTGACGCACGACAGGCAAGTCGCTGGCTGTCACGACAGCATCATTCCGGTTTGAGACGTCGATTACACCCCGGCCACCACTTTCCCCAGCCGCTCCAGCCCCGACGCGACGCGTTTCGCGTCCTGGGCGAAGCAGATGCGCAGGTAGGAGTCCGCCTGCGGATCGCCGGCGTAGCTGAAGGCGGAGCCGGGGGCCACGCCCACGCGGGCCTCGCGCACCAGACGAATGGCGAAATCGAGGCTGCTGCTCAATCCGTCGACGTGAAGAAATCCGTAAAACGCGCCTTCGGGCTCGATCCAGCGGATGCGGTTCTGCGTGCCAAGCCAGTCGGCGACGACTGCTTTGCCCGCGCGGCAGCGCGCGAGCATCTCGGCGCGGAACACGTCGCCTTGCTCGGACAGCGCGGCCAGGGCGCCCCATTGCGCGAAGGTCGTCGCGCCCGTGTTGTCGGCGGCGGAGATCATCCACATCTGCCGTCCGAGCGAGACCGGATGTACCAGCCAGCCGACGCGCCAGCCCGTCATCGCCCACGGCTTCGAGAAACTGTTGATCACGAACACCGCGTCGTCGGGTTCGGCGATCTCGAGGAACGACGGCGCGTGCCTGCGTCCGTCGTACAGAAGCGTTCCATAGACTTCGTCGCTGACGATCGCGATGCCGCGTTCGCGCGCAAACGCAAGGAGCGCTTTCTGTTCGTCGCGCGTCATCACCCAGCCCGTCGGATTTCCGGGCGAAGCGATGAAGATCGCCTTGGTGCGCGCATCGCAGGCCGCCACCACGCTCTCGAAATCGAGTCGCCAGCGGGGAGGCGACGCACGCCAGTCGTCCACCAGATGCGCGAAGTTGACGTTCGCGCCGCAAATCTCCGCCGCCTGGAAGATGTTGGGCCAGACCGGCGACACCGCGACGACATTGTCGCCCGTCTCGATCACGCATTGAAGCGCCGCCACCACGGCCAGCATGGCCGAGCCGGGCACCGTGATGCGCTCGAGTTCGACCGCCGCGCCGGACGTGCGCCGGTGATAGGCGCGGATTGCTTCCCGCAGAGGCGTGATGCCGCGCGCGTTGGTATAGAAGGTCCGCCCCTCGTCGAGCGCCCGCTTGGCGGCCTCGCGGATGAAAGCCGGCGTGACGAGGTCGCTCTCCCCGAACCACAGCGCGATGACCTCGGGATCGTGCAGCGCGGTCCCGGAAACGAGTGCGATTCCATTGGGTTCGAGGGTCCGGATGGCCGGGCGGATGGGGGATTTCGGGGTGGTCTGAAGCATGGCGCCACTCCGCCCCGAACGGCTTGCGCCCGTCAACCGGGGTTCCTATAACCCCAGCCATTCCACGCGCGCGAGGGTGGGCGAGAGGCGAGTTGCCTCGGACCCGTCCGGTTGCCCTTCGGGGTGGTCCCCTCCGCGTCACGCCAAACCGGAAAAGGAGACGTTTCCCATGGCTTTGCCAGACTTCAACATGCGCCAGCTGCTCGAGTCCGGCGCCCATTTCGGCCATCGCACCCAGCGCTGGAATCCGAAGATGGCGCCGTTCATCTACGGCTCGCGGAATTCCATTCACATCATCGATCTGACGCAGACCGTGCCCCTGCTGCACCAGGCGTTGGTCGCGCTGCGCGAAGTCGTCAGCGGCGGCGGGCGCGTGCTGTTCGTCGGCACCAAGCGCCAGGCGAGCGAACCGATCGCCGCGGGCGCGAAACGCTGCGCGCAGTATTACGTGAACCACCGCTGGCTCGGCGGTACGCTGACCAACTGGCAGACGATCTCGAACTCGATCAAGCGGCTGCGCGGCATCGAGGAGACGCTGAATTCGGCTGGGGGCTCCGGTCTCACCAAGAAAGAATTGCTCGGACTCCTGCGCGAACGCGACAAGCTCGAACGCTCGCTCGGCGGCATCAAGGAAATGGGCGGCCTGCCCAACATGCTGTTCGTGATCGACACCAACAAGGAACAGATCGCGGTGGCCGAAGCCAAGAAGCTCGGCATACCGGTCGCGGCCATTCTCGATTCCAATTCCGATCCCGACGGCATCGCCTATCCCGTTCCCGGCAACGACGACGCGGCGCGCGCGATTTCGTTCTATTGCGATCTGGTGGCTCGCGCGATCATCGATGGTCTGTCGGAGAGCCAGGCGGCGCAGGGCATCGACGTCGGCGAAACCGAAACGGCCGGGGAGGGACCGCGTATTCTCCAGAGCGAGCCCGCCGAAGCCGCCGCGGCGGTTTGAGGCGCCCGACTGCTGGTGTCATGGCCCGCAAGCGCGGGCCATCGAGTTGAAACGAAATCGGTACCGCCAACCTGTCTCGGAGTCGGCCTTTTCGATGCGGCGTGCGTGACATGGGTGGCCCGCATTTGCTGGCCATGACAGTTGTTTGAATGGAAGGAATGACTTTGTCATGAGCAACATCACCGCAGGCATGGTGAAGGTTCTGCGCGAGAAGACGGGCGCAGGCATGATGGATTGCAAGACGGCTCTGGCCGAGACCGGCGGCGATCTCGAAGGCGCGGTGGACTGGCTGCGCAAGAAAGGCATTTCGAAGGCCGCGAAGAAGGCCGGCCGGGTCGCCGCGGAAGGCCTCATCGGCGTGGCGGTGGAAGGCTCGACCGGCGCGCTCGTCGAGGTGAATTCCGAAACCGATTTCGTCGCCCGCAACGAGACCTTCAAGGGTTTTGCGAAAGAGGCGGCCCGCCTCGCCCATGCGACCGCCGGCGACGTGGACAGGCTTCTCTCGGCCACCATGGCTTCGGGCGCCTCGGTGCAGGAGACCCTGACGGAACTGATCGCCAAAATCGGCGAGAACATGAGTGTGCGCCGCGCAGCGGTACTGTCGGTCGAACCGGGCGTGGTCGCGTCCTATGTGCACAATGCCGCCGCCCCCGAACTCGGCAAGATTGGCGTGCTGGTGGCGCTGAAATCCACGGCCGATCCGGGCAAACTCACCGCGCTCGGCAAGCAGCTCGCGATGCACGTTGCCGCCGCCGCGCCCCTGGCGCTCGATGTCGCGCAGCTGCCGCCGGACGTGGTCTCCCGTGAGCGCGAGGTACAGCGCGAGCTCGCGCGCCAATCCGGCAAGCCCGAGAACGTCATCGAGAAGATGATCGAAGGGCGGATGCGCAAATTTCACGAGGAATCGGTGCTGCTTTCGCAGACCTTCGTCATCGACGGCGAAACGCCGGTCGGCAAGGTCGTGGAGCGCGCGGGCAAAGACATGGGAGCGGCCGTCGAGATTGCCGGTTTCCTGCGCTTTGCGGTGGGCGAGGGCGTCGAGCGGCCGGACGGCGCCGATTTCGCGGGCGAAGTGCAGGCGATGGCGGGACGCTGAGCCGAAGGAGTCGAGACGTCATGGCTGACGCGCCCAGATACGGTCGGGTCCTGCTCAAGATCTCCGGCGAAGCGCTGATGGGCGCGCAAGCCTACGGCATCGAGATCGGCACGGTGGAGCGCATCGCTGCCGACGTGAAAGAGGCCGCGGCAAGCGGCGTGCAGGTCTGCCTCGTCATCGGCGGCGGCAACATTTTCCGCGGGCTTGCCGGCGCCGCGAACGGTATCGAGCGTTCGACCGCGGATTTCATGGGAATGCTCGCGACCGTGATGAATGCGCTCGCCGTGCAGGCCGTGCTCGAACGGATCGGAATTCCGACCCGCGTGCAGTCGGCCATTCCGATGGAGTCGGTCTGCGAACCCTACATTCGGCGGCGCGCCATCCGGCACATGGAGAAGGGCAGGGTAGTGATCTTCGCGGCGGGCACCGGCAATCCCTTTTTTACCACCGATACCGCAGCGGCGCTGCGCGCTGCCGAAATGAACTGTGCGGCGATGCTCAAGGGCACGCAGGTGGATGGTGTTTACAGCGCCGATCCGAAGCGCGATCCTCTGGCCGTCAGATTCGAAACCCTGACCTATCACGATGTGCTCGCAAGGGACCTTCAGGTGATGGACGCCTCCGCGATCAGCCTGTCCCGCGAGAACAGAATTCCGATCATCGTGTTTTCGATTCACGATCGCGGAGCGCTGGCTTCCGTTCTGGCGGGCAGGGGACGCTGCACCATCATTTCCGACGCCGCCTGAACGCGAGGCAAGGAAGGAACGGCTGATGACAGGCACGTTCGACAAGGAAGACCTGAACCGGCGCATGAACGGGTCGGTAACCGCGCTAAAGGGAGAATTCGCGGGCCTGCGCACCGGCAGGGCCAACCCGGCACTGCTCGATCCGGTGAGTGTGGAGGCGTATGGGGCGTCGATGCACATTTCCCAGCTCGGCACCGTGAGCGCACCCGAGCCGCGGCTGCTCACCGTGCAGGTGTGGGACAAGTCGATCGTCAAGGCCCTGGACAAGGCCATCCGCGATGCGGGGCTTGGACTCAATCCGCAGGCCGACGGGCAGCTCCTGCGCATTCCCATTCCGGAGCTGAACGAGGAGCGCCGTCGCGAACTCGCGAAACTCGCGCACAAATATGCCGAGCAGGCCCGCGTCGCGGTGCGCAACGTGCGGCGCGACGGCATGGAAATCCTGAAGAAGCTCGAGAAGGATCACCAGATCGGGCAGGACGAACACAGAAAGCTCGGCGACGAACTGCAAAAGACCACCGACGCGCACATCCACGATATCGATCGCGCGCTGCAGGCGAAAGAACAGGAGATCATGCAGGTCTGATGCCGGCGAAGCAGACCAACGGGCTGGACAACCTGCCGGCGCGGAACACCCAGCCGCGCCATGTCGCCATTATCATGGACGGGAACGGCCGCTGGGCGCGCCGCCGGTGCCTGCCGCGCGGCGCCGGCCATATTGCGGGGGTCTCCGCGGTCCGCGCCGTGGTGCGCGCCTCCATCGATATCGGCCTTCGGTATCTCACGCTTTACGCGTTCTCATCGGAGAACTGGAAACGGCCGCCGACGGAAGTCTCCCATCTCATGGGGCTGTTTCGCGCCTACTTTCACGAAGACGTGGAAGAACTCGTCGAACGCAACGTGCGGATGCGCATCATCGGCAGCCGCCGCCGCGCCGAAAAAGACATCCTTGCCATGATTGAAGACGGCGAAGCGCGGACCGGGCCCAACACGGGCCTCAATCTCACCTTCGCCTTCGATTACGGCGGCCAGGAAGAAATCGCGGCCGCGGCGCGCGAGATGGCGAAAGCCGCCGCGCTCGGAGAACTCGATCCCGACTCGATCACGCCGGCCATGTTCGCGACACGGCTGCTGACGCGCAGCCTGCCCGATCCCGATCTGCTCATCCGTACGAGCGGAGAGCGTCGACTGAGCAATTTCCTCCTTTGGCAATCGGCTTACGCCGAACTGGTGTTCATCGACACGCTGTGGCCCGATTTCACGCGGGCCGAGTTTCTCGAAACGCTCGAAACTTTCGCCCAGCGCGAGCGCCGCTTCGGAGCCGTCGCACCGGAAGCCGTCGCATGACCGTGCGCGCGCAGACGCTCGGTAAATTCGAATGGCCGGCTCGCGCGCTGTTCGGCCTCCTGCTTGCCGCCACAGCGCTTGCCGCCATCTTTGCGGGCGCCCGGGTATTTATGGCTCTGGTGGCGATTCTTGCCTTCGCCTGCGCACGCGAATTGCACCGGATGGTCGGCGGCGCACGCTACGCGGTGGTTGTGGTTACCACGACGCTCGCCTTTTGCGGCGCTATGGCATGCACCCTGTTGGCGTCTCCACCGTTATGGCCTGTGGGACTCCTCCTGCTCGGCAGTGCGGTGACGGCAGTTTGCGCAGGAAAATCGGGCGCTTCGCCCCTGTGGAATGCCGGTGGCACGCTTTACATCGGCATCCCGGCGCTGGCCCTGGCGGCGCTTCGGGTCGATGCGCCGAACGGGGCGCTCGCCATCGTGGTCGTGTTCCTCGCCGTGTGGGCCGCGGACACCGGGGCCCTGGCCGGCGGCAGTCTTCTGGGCGGACCGAAGCTCGTCCCGCGCCTGTCGCCCAACAAGACGTGGTCGGGGTTCTTTTCGGGCACCCTGTTTTCGGTGTTCGCCGTCACGCTCTTTATAGGATTCCACGGCGGGACGATCTGGCTGGCCGCCTTGCTTGGACTTGCGCTGGCGCTCGCCGGACAGGCCGGCGATCTCTTCGAATCCTGGGTCAAGCGGCGCGTCGGACGCAAGAACAGCGGTGGACTGATTCCGGGCCATGGCGGGGTTCTCGATCGGCTCGATTCGACGCTCTTTGCTGCGCCTCTTGCCGCCCTTCTCGTCTTCGTGTTCGGTCTCGATCCGCTTTGTGGAGGCCATCCCTGATGCCGGGCCCGGAAGAGTCGTTTCTCGAAGGCGCTCTGCGCCGCCGGTTGACGGTGCTTGGAAGTACGGGCTCGATCGGCATCAATACGCTCGATGTCGTGGCCCACGCCCGGGCGCGTTACGGCGATCATGCCTTCCCCATCGAAGCGCTCAGCGCGCAGTCGAGCGTCGAGCTTCTCGCCGAGCAGGCGCGCCGGTTTCGTCCTCGCCTCGCCGCGGTCGCCGATGAAAGCTGCTACGCGGCGCTGAAAGAGGCGCTCGCCGGCGAGAACATCGAAATCGCGGCAGGTAACGAGGCCATTCTGGAAGCGGCGGCACGCCCGAGCGATGTGGTGATGATCGCAATCGTCGGCGCCGCAGCCCTGAAACCTACTCTTACGGCTGCGGCCCGCGGCGCCGTCATCGCGCTCGCCAACAAGGAATGCGTCGTTGCGGCAGGCGACCTGTTTCGCGACGTGCTTGCCGGTTCGCGCGCCACGGTCATTCCCGTCGATTCCGAACACAACGCCGCCTTTCAACTGCTCGACTTCGGGCAATCCCACGCCTTCGAGAAGGTGACGCTCACAGCCTCGGGGGGGCCGTTTCGCGAATGGCCGCGCGAGCGCATGCGCTCCGCCACACCCGAGCAGGCCGTGGCCCATCCCAACTGGGCCATGGGCGCCAAGATCTCCGTGGACAGCGCCACGCTGATGAACAAGGGCCTCGAACTGATCGAGGCGCACGTGCTCTTCGCGCTCCCGCCCGAGAAGCTCGGCGTCATCGTGCATCCCCAATCGCTCGTGCACTGTCTCGTTGCCTATAGCGACGGCTCGACGCTCGCGCATCTTTCGGCACCGGACATGCGCACGCCGATAGCCCATGCCCTCGGCTATCCGTCGCGCATCTCCTCGCCGGCCCTCCGGCTCGACCTCGCGGAGGCGCGGCAACTGACATTCGAAGAACCCGATCTCGAGCGATTTCCCTGCCTCGCCATCGCGCAGGTCTGCCTGCGCTCGGGCGGACTGAAACCCACCATTCTCAACGCGGCGAACGAGATCGCAGTCGCGGCCTTTCTCGCCCGCAAGATCGGTTTTCTCGATATTGCCGGCATCATCGAAGAAACGCTCTCGGTGCGCCACGACGGCGAAAGCGCGCGACCTGCCGACGTCGACGGGATCCTGGCGCTGGATGCGGAAGCGCGCGGCATAGCGGGCGGCCTTTGCCGTCGTCGCGCGGCATGACACGGACGACGACGCTGGCGGGGACGTGAGGATATGACATGCTGGGAACCGCACAAGACCTGATCGGCGGAATCGTGCACTACATCGTGCCGTTCCTCCTGATGATCACGCCGATCATCTTCTTTCACGAGCTCGGACATTTTCTGGTCGCGCGCGCCTGCGGCGTCCGCATCGACACCTTTTCGATCGGTTTCGGACCCGCGATCGTGAGCTGGCACGACCGGCTCGGCACCCGATGGAAGATCGCCTGGGTGCCGCTCGGCGGTTACGTCAAATTTTTCGGCGACGACAATGCGGCGAGCGTGCCCAACCGCGAGCGGCTCGATCATCTCTCGGCAAAAGAGCGTCTCGTCGCGTTTCCGCTGAAGCCGCTTTATCAGCGCGCGATGATCGTGGCGGCCGGTCCCGCCGCCAATTTCGTTCTCGCGATCGTGATCCTGACCGCGTTTCTGATGGCGTTCGGAACGTTCGTTGCGGCCCCCGTCGTGAGCAAGGTCGTTCCCGCGAGCCCCGCGGCACAGGCGGGATTTCACGCCGGCGATACCATTCTCTCTGTGAACGGCGTTGCCGTCGAAAGCTTCGACGCGATCCGCACGCTCATCTGGGACCGCGGGGGCGAAACCCTCTCGGTCGATATCCGTCGTGGGCGAAACATCCTGACGCTGCATGCCAAACCGAAGCTGACCACGCTGAACATGATCGGCGGCCCGCAGAAGGTCGCGATCCTGGGCATCGACGGTCCGCCGCCGAAACAGTGGACGCATGTGGGCTACGGACTGGGTGGCGCTGTCGTGGAATCCTGCCGCCAGACCTGGTCGGTGATCGCGACGACGATGGACCAGCTCGGACGGATTGCATCCGGCCGCGCCAAGGCGGCCCAGTTGACGGGTCCCATCGGCATTGCGAAAATTTCAGGCGACGTGGCGGCGATAAGCTATCTCGATCTGTTCCGGCTGGCCGCGCTGATTTCCATAAGTCTCGGGCTGGTCAATATTTTCCCGATTCCGATCCTCGACGGCGGCCACCTTCTGTATTATGCATTCGAAGCGGTTCTGGGTCGGCCTTTGGGGGCCAGGGCTCAGGATGTCGGTTTTCGGCTGGGATTGGCAGTGATGCTGGGTTTGATGCTGCTTGCTGCCTGGAATGATCTCCTCCGGCTGAACCTGTTCTGAAATTCGGTGCCGCGCTCGCGGACGGGACGTCCGCACAGTGCTGTTGAGACGAGCGGATGAGCCTGATCGCCTTTCCCTTCGCCCGCTATAAGCGCGCGCTCCTGCTGGCCTGTGCAACGGCCATGCTGCCTGCCATTCCGGCGATCGCACAGGCGCCGGTTCGACCGGCTCCGACGAATCCGGCGCCGGCGGCGAAACCTGGCGGTGTCATCAAGCGGATCGTGGTGGACGGCACCCAGCGGATCGAGCCCGCGACGGTTCTGTCTTACATCTCCGTCCGGGAAGGCGAGCCTTACGACGAGCAGACCATCGACCGCTCGCTCAAGACGCTGTTTGCCACCGGACTTTTCGCCGACGTGAAATTCAACTGGGACGGTTCCACGCTCACCATTCACGTGGTCGAGAATCCGATTCTCAATCAGGTGGTTTTCGAGGGGAACGACAAGGTTTCGGACAAGGACCTCAACAAGGAAGTCCAGGAGAAGCCGAGAACGGTTTTCACCCGCGCCAAGGTGCAGGCCGACGTCCAGCGAATCATCGAGCTCTATCGCCGCAACGGCAAATTCGCCGCCACCGTCGATCCGCAGATCATCCAGCGGCCGCAGAACCGCGTCGACCTCATCTTCTCGATCAACGAAGGTCCGACGACGGGCGTGGCGCGGATTTCCTTCATCGGAAACAAGCATTTTTCGGACAGCACCCTCAGGGAGCAGATCGCGACCGAGGAAAGCACGTGGTGGCGTATTCTTTCCTCGAACGACAACTACGATCCCGACCGGCTGACATTCGATCGCGAGCAGCTGCGGCGCTTTTATCTCAAGCGTGGCTATGCGGATTTCCGCGTTGTCTCGGCGGTTGCGGAGCTTACGCCCGATCGCCGGAGTTTCTACATCACGTTCACCGTGGACGAAGGCCCCATTTACCGCTTCGGCAACGTCGTCATCAATTCGAAGATCAAAGAGCTCAAACCGGCGCTCCTGCGCCCACTGATCCCGATCCAGAAAGGCACGACCTACAATGCCGAGCTGGTGGACAAATCGATCGATTCGCTGACGAATGCCGCCGGCACCAAGGGCTATGCCTTCGCGGAAATCCATCCGCGTATCCGGCGCAATTCCAGGACACGCACCATCGATGTCGTCTTCGACGTGGACCAGGGCCCGCGCGTCTATATCGAGAAGATCAACATCGTCGGCAATACGCGCACGCTCGACAAGGTGATCCGGCGCGAATTCCGTCTCGTGGAAGGCGACGCCTTCAACCGCGTGCTGGTCGACCGTTCGCGCATGCGCATCAAGGCGCTCGGCTATTTCAAGAACGTGGACATCAAGCCATTGCCGGGCTCGCAGCCGGACCGCACCGTTCTGCAGGTGAACGTGACGGAGCAGTCGACCGGCGAGTTGCAACTCGGCGCCGGCTATTCGTCACTCAGCTCTTTCGTCGGCCAGTTCAGCTACACGGAACGCAATCTGTTCGGTCGCGGCCAGTACCTGCGCGCGAGTATCGAAGCTTCCGGCATCAGCAAGGAAGCGCAGTTGAGTTTCACGGAACCCTGGTTCATGGATCGGCCGCTTGCCGCCGGATTCGACCTCTACGACATTCTGACGGATTATGTTCAGGTCGATTACCAGAGCAACACGGTCGGGCTCGGATTGCGGCTCGGCTTCCCGACCTCTGAGTACGGTTCGGTGGGGCTGCGCTACAATATCAGCCAATCCACGGTATCGCCGTTCTCGAATGCTCCCTCGGTGATTTTGCAGGCCGCCGGCAGCGAAACCACGTCGTCGTTCGGATACAGCTACACCTACAATACCGTGGACGACCCCGCCAAACCGCGCCACGGTTACATGATGGAGTTCAGCCAGGATTTTGCGGGTTTCGGCGGCACGGCGAAATACATCCGCAGTCTGTTTACGGGCGCCGTTCACCATCCCCTGCTCGGGGACGATTTCATCGGTACGCTGTCCATGAACGCCGGCTACATCCAGCCCTATAACGGCAAATCGCTCTATCTGACCGACCGCTTTTACAGGGGCGGCGACTCCTTCCGGGGCTTTTCGCTGGCCGGCGTCGGCCCGCGCGAGGTGAGCGCGGGCGGAGCGAACGCCATCGGCGCGGACGCCTACGCCATCGGCACGGCCGATCTGCGCCTGCCGGATTTCTTGCCGGCGGATTACGGTGTCACATTTTCTCTTTTCACCGATTTCGGCACGGTGGGCCACCTGTCTTCCGGTGTGCCCGCCGACAACTGCGATCCCTTCCCGCCGGGGGTTGTATGCATCAAGGACAATATGGCATTCCGTGCCTCGGCTGGACTTGGCGTCAACTGGAAATCCCCCTTCGGGCCGCTCCAGGTTTCGTTCGCTCTGCCTTATGTCAGGGAAAGCTACGACAAGTCCGAAATCATCTATTTCAGCGCAGGAACAGGACTTTGATCATGACGAAGACGAAGATGTCCATCCGCGCGGTCTTCGCCGCGGCGGGTTTTGCGATGGCGCTCAGCGCTGGGCACGCCGCTCCTGCGCCGGCTCCCGCGAAACTGCATCCTGTCGCATCCCGGAGCACTGCTGCGCCCGTTCCCAGGGTTCTGATCGTCGATCGTCAGGCGATCCTGCGCTTCTCGAAAGTCGGACAGGACATTGTGCGCCAGGTGAACGCGCTGACCACGTCCGCCGAAAGCGAGTTCCGCGCCCAGCGCGACGCACTCCAGAAAGAGGAACAGACGATCGCGCAGCAAAGCGCGATCCTGGCTCCCGACATTCGCGCGCAGAAAAAGAAGGCTTTCGAGGCCAAAGTCGCGGAGTTTCAGAAACGGGTTCAGACCCGCCAGGCGATGATCCAGGGTGGCGTTCTGAACGCGCGCAAGCAGGTCGAGGCGGCGCTCGGACCGATCCTGCAGGGCATCATGGCCGAACGCGGCGCCAATCTCCTGATCGACCGGCAGGACGTCGTCCTCGCGATGGTGGACGTGGACGTGACGAAGCTCACGATCCAGAGGCTCGACCAGAAGCTGCCGGGCGTCAAAGTCCAGCTCGCGTCGCCGGCGCTGGCCGCGCGAACGCGCTAAGGGCTGCTCGCGCGCGCTTCGCGCCGCGGCTTCCGGCGGCCATGGCCGATCCCCGCTTCTATGACAACCGCGGCCCGTTCACCCTTGCGGAAATTTGTGCGCGGGCTTCGCTCGAATTTCCCGAGCGCGTGGATCCCGGCCGCGAGATCGCCGATCTCGCCACACTCGAGGGGGCCGGTCCCGATCATTTGAGTTTCTGCGTTGTCAACAACCTGGCAGCGATTTCCGGTACGCAGGCCGCCTGTTGTCTGGTGGAAAAATCGGTTCGGCACCGCACCCAGGGCGAGACGATGCTGATCGCGTGCGAATCCGTGCTCCACGCCTTTGCCGCGATAGCCCGCCTGTTTTATCCCGCGCATGGGCTCGAGGAATGGTCGCAGGAGGGTCCGATCCATCCCTCGGCAAATCTCGACGAAGGCGTGCGTCTCGCGCCGGGCGTCGTAGTGGGTCCGGATGCGGAGATCGGAGGAGGGACGAAAATCGGGCCGAATGCGGTGGTCGGACGCGGCGTTCGCATCGGACGCGATTGTCGGATCGGCAGCAACGCAGGTATCGGCTTCGCGCTCATCGGCGATGGCGTGGAAGTGTTGCCGGGAGCACAGGTGGGCCAGCCGGGCTTTGGTTTCGCCAACTCGGCACACGGGCACACGAAAATTCCCCAGCTCGGCCGCGTGATCGTTCAGGACCAAGTGGAAATCGGCGCCGGCACCACCATCGACCGCGGCGCGCTCGGCGACACGGTGATCGGGGAGGGGAGCAAGATTGATAATCTGGTGCAGATTGGGCACAACACCCGCCTCGGGCGGCATTGCGTGATCGTGGCGCAAGCCGGAATCTCCGGTAGTTGCGAGCTCGGCGATTTCGTCGTGCTGGGAGGCCAGGTGGGAATTTCCGATCACGTGCGCATAGGCGGCCATGCCCGGCTCGCCGCACGCGCCGCTGCCGTACCTGGCACGTATCCCGGCCACGCCGATTACGGTGGTACTCCGCTCAAGCCCATCCGGGAATGGCACCGCGAGATTGCGGCGCTGTCACTGCTGGCCAAACGCGGCGGGCGCAATCGCGATGGATAGCAGCATGACAGTGGAGACCCTCACGCTCGATGTCGAACAGATCAGGCGCCTGCTTCCGCATCGTGCCCCCTTTCTGTTCGTCGAGAAGCTGTGCGAAATCCGTCCCGGCGAAAGCGCGGTCGGTTACAAGGCCGTCTCGTTCAACGAGCCGCACTTCCTCGGACACTTTCCCAAACTGGCAGTGATGCCCGGCGTGCTGATCGTCGAGGCCATGGCGCAGACCGCGGGCGCGTTTATGGCCCACACGCTCGGGCTGTCGAGCGAGAACCGCGTCGTCTATTTCTTGACGATCGACAAGGCGCGCTTCCGCAGGCCGGTGAGGCCGGGCGATCTTTTGCGCCTCCCGGTCAAGGCGCTGCGTCGGCGGGGACAGGTGTGGAAGTTCGCGGGCGAAGCCTGGGTGGACGGCGAACTGTGCGCGGATGCCGAATTCGGCGCGATGATCCGCGACCTCGCCGCGCCGGACGCCGATGACGGTTCATCCCACAGCGCTGGTTGAAGACGGCGCGCGCCTCGGCGACGGGGTCGACATCGGTCCTTACTGCATCGTGGGCGCGAACGCGGTGTTGCAGGAGGGCGCGCGGCTTCTTTCCCATGTCGTGATCCGCGGTGCGACCGAGATCGGCGCGCGCACCGTCGTGCATGCCCACGCGGTGCTCGGCGGCGAAGCACAGATGCACAAGCCCAATCCGCCCGGCACGCGCCTTGTCATCGGCGCCGACAATGTCATCCGCGAAGGCGTGACGATGAGCACTGGCAGCGCTGCCGGACGTGGTGTCACCGCGGTGGGCGAACGGGGCTATTACATGGCCGGCTGTCACGTTGCGCATGACTGTATCGTGGGCAACGGCGTCACGCTGTCCAACGGCGTGCAGCTTGCGGGGCACGTCGAGGTGGGCGATGGCGTCATCATGGGCGGGCTCTCCGCCATTCAGCAGTTCGGCCGCATCGGACGCTTTGCTTTCGTGAGCGGTGTCACCGGAGTCGTGGCGGATGTCATTCCTTACGGCAGCGTGATCGGCACGCACGCGCGCCTCTACGGGCTGAACCTCGTCGGCCTGCGGCGGCGCGGCGTTGCGCGCGCCAACATTCACGCGTTGCGGGCGGCCTATCGCCAGATATTTCACGATGGAACGGGCACGCTGCAGGAGAACGCGCGCGCCGCGGCGCGGGAATGGCCCGACATTGCGGAAGTTCAGGAGGTCGCGGCATTCATCCTCGCACCGGCAAAACGGCCGATCTGTCCTGCACGAAACCGTGACGACGGGCAGGTCGGATCGGAATGAGCACGCTCGGAATCATCGCCGGCGGCGGCGAACTTCCGCGCGCGGTGGCCCGGAGCGCGCGCGACTCGGGCCGCGCGGTTTTCGTCGTTGGATTGCGGGGCGCCGCAGCGGAAACGGAGATCGCGGAATTTCCCCATGACTGGGTGTCGCTCGGCGAAGCGGGTCGCCTCCTGCGTCTGCTGCGCACCCGAGATTGCAAGGATGTTCTGTTCGCCGGCCAGGTGGCACGGCCGAGACTGAACGAACTGAAGGTGGACGCCAAAGGCATTCTGCTGCTGCCGCGCGTGATCGCCGCGGCGCGAATGGGCGACGATGCGCTCCTGCGCGCCCTGATGGAGATTCTCGAAGATGCGGGGTTTCGCGCGATCGGAGTAGCCGAGGCGGCGCCGGGCCTGCTTGCGCCGCAGGGCATGCTGGGCCGTTCGAAGTCGGGCGCGGATGAGGAAAGGGACATCGCGCTGGGCGTGCGGGTCGTGCAGCGGCTGGGCGCCCTCGACGTGGGCCAGTCGGCCGTCGTTTGCGCCGGCCTCGTGCTGGCTGTCGAAGCGGCCGAAGGCACCGATGCGATGTTGCGGCGGGTTCGGGAGTTGCCGGAAAACATCCGCGGAACAGCTGCCCAACGGCGGGGCGTCCTGGTCAAGGCGCTGAAGCCCACGCAGGATGGCAAGACGGATCTGCCGGTCATTGGCGTACAGACCGTCGAAAACGCGCGCGCAGCTTTTCTCGCGGGCATCGCTGTCGAAGCCGGCCGCACCCTGATCGTCGATCGCCGCGCCGTTACGGCGGCCGCCGATGGCGCCGGCCTGTTCCTCCATGGCTTCGCCCCGTCCGCCGATGAATAGCGGATGGAAAGGTCACGCGCCTGCGTGTCCGGGTATGAACTAACGCGAACCGGGTTCGATGGCTGATCGTCCGCTGACTGTCATGCTCGTATGCGGCGAAGCGTCCGGCGACCGCCTGGGCGCCGAACTAATGACCGGCCTGACCACGCTTGCAGGGCCATCTGTGCGAATTATCGGCGTGGGCGGGCCTCAAATGGCCGCGCAGGGACTGCAATCGCTCTTTCCGCTGGACGACACCGCCGTCATGGGCTTGCGCGAGGTGGTGCCGCGCATTCCCGCGATTCTGCGCCGCGTGCGCGAGGCGTCCGACTTTGCGGTGCGCGCCGCGCCGGATGCCGTCGTCTGCATCGACAGTCCGGACTTCACGCACCGCATTGCGCAGCGCCTGAAGCGGATTGCGCCACAGGTCAGGACCGTGAATTACGCGCCGCCGCAGGTCTGGGCCTCGCGTTCCTACCGCGCGCGCAAGATGGCACGCTATTTCGATCTGGTGCTGGCGCTCCTGCCGTTCGAAGCGCCCTTTTTTGCGGCGCATGGCTTGCGCGCCGTGTTTGTCGGCAATCCGGTGATCGAACGTGCGGCGCTGATGAAGGGCGGCGACGCCTTGCGCGCGCGGCTCGGGGTTGCGCCGGGGGCTGTGGTGCTTGCGCTTCTGCCTGGCAGCCGCATGAACGAAGTAAGGCTGCTGCTGCCGCCCTTCCGGGAGGCGGTCGCGCGCCTCCAGACGCACATTCCCGATCTTGTTTGCATGCTCCCGACGGTCGATCAGGTGGGCGGATATGTGCGCGAGCACACGCGCGACTGGCCGGCGCCGCTGGACGTTCTTCAAAGCGATCTCGACAGATACGCCGCGTTCGATGCCGCACGCGCGGCGATCGCCGCGTCTGGTACCGTCACCACCGAACTTGCGCTTGCAGGCACGCCCATGGTCGTCGCCTATCGGCTCGGCGCGCTGACCTACAATCTGGTGCGGCCGTTCGTGCGCGTGCGCTACATCACGCTCGCCAACATTCTGCTCGACAGGGCCGCCGTTCCCGAACTTATCCAGAACGACTGCACGGGCGAGGCGCTCGCGAAGGCTGCGTTGCCGCTTCTCTGCGACGCAGCCGCGCGCGCGCGTCAGCAGCAGGACCTGGCCGAAGCCGTGGCGAAACTCGGTGCGGGCGAAGAGGCGCCGAGCCTCCGCGCCGCCCGTGCGCTCCTGGAGTTCGTGCGAAGCTGACGCCTGGAACACGCAAGGGAACGCTCGCGCAAACGGTGTCTTCATCGCTGTTCTCAACGGGAGCGCGAAACGTCCGAAAAGCAAGGGCAACGCTCCCCGCGACCATCCGTTGACTCATTGGATGGGCGGAAATGGTGTCGCGGGCACGGGCGGGCACACCACAGGAGATCGAACATGCTGAAACACTCGCACACCACACGGAATGCTGCACTCGGTGCACTGCTCGTGGCCGGGCTTGCGGGTTCGGCGACGATAACGATCGCCCCTGTCGCGGCGCACGCGCAGCCGTACCGCGGCCGGGATTACGTTTATCACCGCGATTGGAACGGCCGGTATCGCGCCTACCGGGGCGACCGCTACCGCGACTATCGCTACTATCACCCCGGGTGGACGGACCGTGGCTGGGTCGGCATCGGCGTGCCGGGATTCGGGATCGGCTTCTACGACTACCCGTCTTACAGCGGGTACTACGGTCCCTACTGCAGCGCGGATGACTACTACAACGGCTATTGCACGTATTGACGTGCAATCACCGGGATTCCGGGCCCGTCCTGCGGGTCCGGACTCCTGCGCTAACCGTTACCGCTTTCCGATCGGCACGTAGTCGCGGCGGCGCGCGCCCGTATAGAGCTGGCGCGGACGGCCGATTTTCTGGTGGGGATCGACGATCATCTCTTTCCACTGGGCGATCCAGCCCACGGTGCGGGCGAGCGCAAACAGCGCCGTGAACATGCTCGTCGGGAAGCCCAGCGCCTTCAGGGTAATGCCAGAATAGAAATCGATGTTTGGATAGAGCTTCTTCTCGATGAAATAATCGTCCCTGAGCGCAATGCGTTCGAGTTCGAGGGCGACCTTGAGCAACGGGTCGTCGTGGACGCCGAGTTCGTCGAGCACCGCGTGACACTGCTTCTGCATCGCCCGCGCGCGGGGATCGTAGTTCTTGTACACGCGATGGCCGAAGCCCATCAGCCGGAAGGGATCGTTCTTGTCCTTGGCGCGGGCGATGTACTCCGGAATGCGCTCCACGGCGCCGATCTCTTCAAGCATCTTGAGCGCCGCCTCGTTGGCGCCGCCATGGGCCGGTCCCCATAGGCAGGCGATGCCCGCTGCGATGCAAGCGAAAGGATTGGCGCCGGACGAGCCGGCGAGCCGCACCGTGGAGGTGGAAGCGTTCTGCTCGTGATCGGCATGCAGAATGAAGATGGTGTCGAGGGCTTTTGCAAGCACCGCGTTGACCCTGTATTCCTCGCACGGCACCGCGAAGCACATCCGCAGGAAATTTTCGGTGTAGCCCAGCGCATTGACCGGATACACGAAAGGCTGGCCGACGTGATATTTGAAAGCCATCGCGGCGAGCGTCGGAATCTTGGCGATCATCCGGTGACCCGCAACTTCGCGCTGCTGCGGATCGTTGATGTCGGTCGAGTCGTGGTAGAAGGCCGAAAGCGCGCCGACGACACCGCACATGATCGCCATGGGGTGGGCATCGCGGCGGAAGCCGCGGAAGAATGACGCAATCTGCTCGTGCACCATCGTGTGATAGGTGATGGCGCAGGTGAACGCTTCCGATTCGGCGGCATCGGGGAGTTCGCCGTAGAGCAGCAGATGGCAGACTTCGAGAAAGTTCGAATGCTCGGCGAGTTGATCGATGGGATAGCCGCGATAGAGCAGGATCCCTTCCTCGCCGTCGATGAAGGTGATGTCGCTTTCGCACGCCGCCGTCGAGGTGAAGCCCGGATCGTAGGTGAAGAGGCCGGCGCCGTCGTAAAGGTGGCGCACATCGATCACCCGCGGCCCGAGCGTGCCGGCGAGAACCGGGAGTTCGCAAGACCGGCCGTCATAGGTGAGGGTCGCGTTGCCTGCGGGAGTGGCCTTGCCGTCGCTCATGGGATCACCTTCTGGCGCCCGCCGGCGCCTGTTGCAGTGCAATATCTATAACCCGGAAAATGGCAGTCCGTCACCTGTAGACCAGCCTTTTTCACGCAATTTTGCGCGGGCCCTGGCCCGGCGGAACGACGCCCGCAATTTGCCGCGATGGGGCGTCCTTATCCTGCGGCGGCAGCGATCCGCAGCAGGGATTCGTCGCGGCCGAGCACCGCCATCATGTCGAAAATCGGCGGCGAGGCGGCTTTGCCGGTCAGCGCGGCGCGCAGCGGCTGGGCGAGCTGGCCGAGCTTGAGACCCTTGCGATCGGCAAGGGCGCGCACCGCGGCCTCGAGGGTAGCCGGATCCCATTCGCTGCACTGCAGCAGGGGGATCAGTTCCGCCAGCAGGCCGCGCGCCTCGGGCGACAGGACTTTCTCAGCCTGGGCGTCGAGGGCCGGCGCGCCGTCGCGGATCAGAAACTCCGCCGCCTCGCCAAGCTCGACGAGCGTTTTCGCCCGCTCCTTGAGACCTGCCATCGCGCCCTGGAGGCGCGCGCGCGCAGCGCGGTCGATCACGCGCTCGGGCCGAATCCGCGAACGGAACGAGACGAGCGCATCGGTCAAAATCTCATCGTCCATCGCGCGGATGTAATGCGCATCGAGATTGTCGAGCTTCTTGAAGTCGAAGCGGGCGGGGCTCTTGCCGATATTCGAAAGGTCGAACCAGGCGATGGCCTGCCCGGTCGGGATGATTTCGTCGTTGCCATGGCTCCAGCCGAGCCGGAGCAGATAGTTGCGCATCGCCTCGGGCAGGTAGCCCATGTCCCGATAGGCATCGACGGCAAGCGCGCCGTGACGCTTGGAGAGCTTGGCGCCGTCCGGCCCGTGAATGAGCGGCACATGGCCATAGATGGGCCGCGGCCAGTTCATCGCTTCGATAATCTGCAGCTGCCGTGCGGCGTTGTTGAGATGGTCGTCGCCGCGGATCACATGCGTGACGCCCATGTCGTAATCGTCCACGACGACGGCCAGCATATACGTCGGCGTGCCGTTGGAACGCAGCAGCACCATGTCGTCGAGCTGCGCATTGGCGAAACGGACCTCGCCCTGCACGACGTCGCGCACGACGGTCTCTCCGCTTTGCGCGGCCTTGAGGCGGACGACGAACGGCGCGCCGTTCGGTGCGTCGGAAGGATCGCGTTCGCGCCAGCGCCCGTCATAGCGCTGCGGCTTGCCCGCCTTCTTCTGCTCCTCGCGCATGACTGCGAGGTCTTCGGGCGTCGCGTAACAACGGTAGGCGCGGCCCGTTCGCAGCAGCTCTTCGGCCACTTCGCGGTGGCGCTCCAGGCGCGCGAACTGGAACAGCGGCTCGCCGTGCCAGTCGAGCCCGAGCCATTCGAGGCCGGTAAGAATCGCCTCGACTGCCTGGGGCGTGGAGCGCTCGCGATCGGTGTCTTCGATGCGCAGCAGAAACCGCCCGCCCGCGTGACGCGCATAGAGCCAGTTGAAGAGCGCCGTCCGGGCCCCGCCGATATGGAGATATCCGGTGGGCGAGGGCGCGAAGCGCAGGACGGGCGTGGAATTTTCTGGCATACTCGTATCCGGGAGCAACCGGTTCCGGCGAACGGAGCCGGCCAAAGGTTCGCGTGGCTTGTAGCAAACCGGCTCCCATGGGCATAGCGCCTTCGGCACCCCTGTCGATCGGACTGCGCGAGGATTGTGCGCGCGAAGGCACGCGTCCGCGCGGCGTGTCGCAATTCATCGACGGCGCGCTCGCAGAAGAACGCGGGCGTGGCGCACTGTGGCTGCCGGTCCTTTTCGGGGGGGGCATCGGAGTTTATTTCGGGCTACCCTTCGAACCCGCGCGCCTCCTGGTTGTCGCGGTCGGCTGCGGAGCGTTTCTGCTCCTCACTGCGTCGTTCTTTTCGCGCCCTGTCTTGCGCGCGTGCTGCATCGCGCTGGCGATGCTGCTCGCCGGTTTCTGCCTCGCCAAGCTGCGGACAGAAAGAATGGCGGCGCCGGTTGTGATGCATCGCATCGGTCCCGTCGAACTCGTCGGACGCGTCGAGTCCGCCCAGCTGCATGGGCGTGGAATCCGTGCGGTGCTCGCACCGATCGTCATCGGCGGGTTGGACGCGAAAAACATGCCGCGCCGCGTGCGTGTGTCGGTGCGGCATGGCGGACGTCTGCTTTCGCCGGGCGCAACCGTTCGCCTCGCCGCGGTGCTGATGCCGCCGCCTCCGCCAGCCGAACCCGGTGATTACGATTTCGGCCGCGCCGCGTTCTTTCTTCGCATCGGTGCGGTCGGCTATGCCTTCGGCAGCCCCGTGCCTGTCGGGGCCGCGCCTCCACCGGATGTTCGGGGCCGCATCGCGCTCGCGCTTCAGGGCTTGCGATTCCGCATGAGCGCGCGAATCCATGCCGTGCTGCCGGGGAGCACCGGCGCGATTGCGGCGGCGCTGATTACGGGAGACCGCGGCGGCATTTCCGAAGCCGACGATCAGGCGTTGCGCGATGCGGGCCTCGCGCATGTGCTGGCAATTGCGGGATTGCACATGGCGCTGGTGGGGTTCGGGCTTTTCTGGACCGTGCGCGCGCTCCTCGCGCTCTGGCCCGCGGTTGCGCTCACCCAGCCGATCAAGAAATGGGCGGCGCTCGCCGCGCTGTGTGGTGCGGGCTTCTATCTTGCGATCAGCGGCGCGGCAACGCCGGCGCTTCGCGCCTTCACCATGCTCGCCATGATGCTTTTGGCCATCCTGTTCGACCGGCCTGCGCTATCGATGCGTTCACTCGCCTTTGCGGCGACCGTTCTTCTCATCGCCGCGCCGGAGAGTCTCATCCAACCGGGATTCCAGATGTCGTTCGCGGCCGTCGCGAGCCTCATCGCCGTCGCCGAATGGGAGCAGCGCCGCATGATCGCGCGCGGCGGGTTTTCCGGCCTGCCATTCCCGACACTGCGGCGCTACCTCCGCGGAATTGCGGTGACGAGCTTCGTCGGCAGCCTCGCGACGCTGCCCTACGCCGCCTTCCACTTCGATCGCGCAACGCATTACGCCGTGCTCGGCAATCTCCTTGCCATGCCCATCATGGGCTTCGTCACCATGCCCATGGCGGCGCTCGCCGTGTTGCTGATGCCGCTCGGTCTCGATTTTATTCCCTTGCAGGGCATGGGATTGGGGATACGCGCGATGCTGGCGGTCGGGAGATTCGTCTCGCACCTGCCGGGTGCGGTGACGACCGTCGCCGCGTGGCCCGTGTCGGCGCTTGTGCTGATTTCGCTGGGCGGCCTCTGGATCGTCATCTGGCGGAGCCGCTGGCGCTGGTTGGGGCTTGCGCCGGCGCTCGCGGGGCTGGCGCTCGTCCTGCTCGCGCGTCCGCCCGATCTTCTGATCGCGCGCGACGGGCAGACGATCGCGATCCGCAGCGAAGACGGGAAGCTCCATTTCGTGCGCCGTATCGCCGACGAATATTCCGCGAGCGAATGGCTGAAGCGCGATGGAGACGCGCGCGCGGCGCGCGACGCGGTGGCGATCGCGAAGGACGGCGTGCGCTGCGACGCGCTTGGCTGCATCGCACGCGTCCGCGGCACAACGATTGCGGCGGTATCGCGTGCCGATGCGCTCCGCGAAGATTGCGCCGATGCCGATATCGTCATTGGCGACCTGCCGATGCACGGCGTCTGTCGCGGGCCGAAACTGGTGATCGGCAAATTCGACGTGATCCGCAACGGCGCCTACGCGGTGTGGCTGGGCGACGCGCCTGTCGTCGAAACCGTGCAGCAGACGCGCGGCAACCGTCCGTGGAGCCGCGCTCCGTGGCAGCGGAAGGGAAGGCGGAGCGATCGGGAAAGTGGTGATACCGCCGGCCCCGATGTTTCATCCGCTATCATGTCATGGCCCGCAAATGCGGGCCACCCGCTTCGAATTGTCCGGGCGTTGGCAGTCGGCCGGGCATTACCGTTGCATCTCCGGGCTGTTTCACCTGGGCGGCCCGCACCTGGCGGGCCGAGACAAACCTGGGAAATGAGCCGGAACAGAGGCCGCTGGCATAATTAGTAACGACTTTTGTCGCCACTGCATGTGCGGTCATCGCACAAATGTATTGTTGCTCCGTCAATACCGCCGGATCAGCCCCACGAGCTTGCCCTGGATGCGCACGCGGTCGGCGCCATAAAGACGCGTCTCGTAGGCGGGATTGGCGGCCTCGAGCGCGATCGAATCGCCGCGCCGCCGAAGGCGCTTCAGCGTCGCCTCGGAATCGTCGATCAGCGCCACCACGATATCGCCGGTGTTCGCGCTCGGCGTCTGCTGGATCACCACCGTATCGCCGTCGAGAATGCCGGCGTTGATCATGGAGTCGCCCGTCACCTCGAGCGCGTAATGCTCGCCGCGCCCCAGCATCCCGGAGGGCACCGGCACATCGGCAACCTTGTGCTGGAGCGCTTCGATGGGCGTGCCCGCGGCGATGCGGCCGAGCACCGCTACGCTCATCGCGCCTTCCGAATCGTGCCGGCGGGGACTGCCGCCGAGGCGCGGATCGGACGGCGTGCGCGCGCTGCGGGCGCCGGGCGGCACAGCGGGCCGCTGTGCCTGACTGCGCGAGGTGGCCGGACGCAGCGTGTCGGCGACGTTTTCGGGCAGGCGCACGATTTCGAGCGCGCGGGCCCGCTTCTCTAGACGCTTCAGAAATCCCCGTTCTTCGAGCGCGGTCACCAGCCGGTGGATGCCCGACTTCGATTTGAGATCGAGCGCATCCTTCATCTCATCGAATGAGGGCGGTACACCCGTCTCGCGCACCCGCTCGTGGATGAACATCAACAGCTCGTGCTGTTTGCGCGTCAGCATTGTCCAGCTCCCCGGTCCGGCCGCGGCCGAACAAATCCGAAACACGGCGAATCGTTCTAGTTTAGTTCTCGCGCTCCGTCAACGCCTCTCCTGCCCCGAACCGCGTTGTGCCGGACAAATAGCCTCACCCGGACGGTGCGCAGGACTGGAGCGATGCTTTGACCCCCGCGGCCGAGCGGATTAACAATAGAGAACCACTCGGGCGTCTGCCGGCGTCCTGAGCAGATTTGCTGAACGCCCGCGCCGCCTGTGCGGCGTAGGTGCGTGCAAAGTCCAACAACCAGAGACGGAGGGAACCCACATGAGAATGCTTATTACGGCGGCGCTGCTTGGCGCCGCGCTCGTGCCGGTGCAGGCAATGGCGGCGAGCCCGTTCGATGGCACATGGAAAGAGGACGTCACCTCGGCAAAGATGACGCAGGAGCCCGACAGCATGGTGCTGAAGGACGGTATGTACACGTGCAAGAGCTGTGTTCCGTCCTACACCGTCAAGGCCGATGGCACCGATCAGCCGGTTTCCGGCGACCCCTACTACGACACGGTTTCCGTCAATGCATCCGACCAGCACAATGTCGTGGTGACCGAGAAGAAGGGCGGGAAGACAATGGAGACTGTGACGTTCAAGGTTGCGCCGGACGACAAGTCCATCGACGTCGACTTCAGCGGTGTCGGCACGAATGGCGCGAGCTACAACGGAACGGGTGGACTGAAGCGGGTGGCGAAGGGACCCAAGGGTTCCGAACCCATTTCCGGCTCGTGGATGAGAACGGGCCTCACCAATGTTTCCGATAACATCGTCACGGTGACCTACAAGGTCAGCGGCGACACGCTGACAATGACGGATCCGACGGGTGACAGCTTCACGGCAACGATGAACGGGACGAAAGCACCGTATAAGGGCAATCCCGGCGTCACCGATGTTCGGGTCAGGAAGCTGGGAGCGAACAGTATCATGGAAACCGACCTGCGCGACGGCAAGGATGTGGAGACCATCAGATCCACGGTCGAGAAGGATGGTACGACGATGAAAGTTGTCGACAGCGACAAGCTCCACCACCGCACGACGACCTACAAGGCGACGAAGCAGTAGTACGCCGGAAGCTGGCTGAAACAGAAGGCAGGGGGCCCGGGCAACCGGGCCCCTTTTTGTTGGCGGGGCGACGGGCGCCGCAGGATTTCCCTGCATTCGCCGGCCGCTTGTGGTAGCGTGATTAGCTTGGTGGGGGCTGAACGGTGGCGGAGTCGGAGGGGCTGCGGGCCTCGGGTGGCGGCCAGAGCGCCGATCCGGTTGCGCCGGGGTTTGCGCTCGGCGCCGTTAGCCCACGGCGACCGCGTCGCCGCGACAGCGGAAACCTTCCTCGAAACGCAGACGACGCTCGGCGACAACCAATCGGCGCTCGTCGAGTTCCAGGCCGAAGAACTCCGCAGCGAACCGAAGCTCCACCATTGGTCGCTGCGCGTGCATCGCGTCAGCGATCCGGGATTGCTTCGCATCTCGATCCGGGCCGGGCTGACGCCGCGGCATTTGCACGTTTGAAACATGGTTGAGCCTGGCGCGAATTCCCTTTGCCGGGTTCGCGCGAGCACGTGATAACTCCAGCTGTGAGGACCTGATGTCTTCGGATCATGATACGGAGGAAAGGCTGTCGCAGGACTCCGGAACTGCGGCCGCGCTGGCGATGGAATCGCTCGACAGGGACGGCCCGCTCGCCGATGACGCGCGGCAATATCTGCACAGACAGGTCCAGCTCACACAGCTGCAGATTCATGAGTTGAAGCGCGAGTTTGCGCTGCGCCACTGGTCGCTGCGAATCCATCACGTCAGCGACATGATGAAACTCGCATTCGAATTCGCGGCGGCATTCATTCTTTTGGCGGGTGCAGTCTTTCTCGCCGGAGCAATCTGGACGGCGTCGCACGACAAGAGCCTCGTCATCGAGGCGTTCGACGTCCCGCCGGATCTCGTCGAGCGCGGACTGAGCGGGGAGGTGATCGCCGCCCGTATCGAGGACCGCCTGTCCTGGATGCAGGCACACACGATTACATCGCGTCCCGCCGGCACCTATTTGCACGATTGGGGCGACGACATCCGGGTCCAGATTCCCGAAGCTGGTATTACTATCGGAGAACTCTACCGCTATCTCGCGAACTGGCTCGGCAACCGCACCCATATCAGTGGGGCGATCTGGCGCACGCCGAACGGAATTGCGCTGGCGACGCGCGCCGGTACAAACGCTGCACCCGTGCTCGCCGGCAGGGAATCCGATCTCGATACGCTTCTCGTCAAAGCGGCCGAGCAAATCTACCGCCAGACCCAGCCCTATCGCTACATCGCCTATCTCGACCGTCAGGGACGCATCGGCGAGGAACTGGTCGCGGCGCGCACGCTGGCACTGGAGGGGCCGCCCGGCGAGAGACCCTGGGCCTATACGCGATGGGGCGTGACGCTCGAAAGCCTCGGCGATGTGCGCGGCGCGCTGGAAAAGCAGCGCATGGCCACCATACTGGGGCCGAGTTTGCCTCACACCTGGTACAATCTCGCGTCCGTGGAAAGCGCGATCGGTCATGACGGCGATGCACTGCGCGACAATCTGAAAGCCCTCGAGCTCCTGCGAAGCCCCTCCGCCGATCAGCTGGCGCCCTATGCCGTCGCCGTGGATATTCCGATTATCACCATGGTGGTGGCGGAGGCGACCGGCGATTATCGCAAGGCAGTCGCCCAGGTTCCGAAAATCGAGGGAATCGCAAATTACGGCGATTCGCATCAATCGGCTCCGATCATGCTGGCCGCCGATCTCGCGAGCGACCACGACGTCTCCGGCTCGTTGAAATCCGACCGCGGCCCCACGCCGGCCGAAACGGCGAGTCTTCAACTGGGAGCGAACGGCAGCTTCGAACTGCAGCCTCTGCCCCGCTTTCAGCGGGCGGTGGCGCTTCGGAACTGGCGGACCGCGCGCGACGATCTTCTGGCCGATAATCGCTCCGCCGCGGCGCGGGACCCCGCCGTCAGGATATTGCTGCCCATTCTCACATGGCCCCGGCTGGCCGAGATGCAGGCGCGGCTGGGCGATTTCCGCAGCGCACATGCGCTGATCGACCAGACGCCCGCCGATTGCTACCTGTGCCTGCGCATGCGGGCCAATATCGATGCCGCGCAGGGAAACGCAAACGGAGCGGCTTACTGGTTTTCCCACGCCATTGCCCGCGCGCCTGCGATCCCGTTCGCCGACACCGATTGGGGCGCGATGCTGCTGCGCCGTGGCGATTATGACGGCGCGATCGCGAAATTCGCGGCGGCGCATGAAAAAGGCCCGCGCTTCGCCGATCCGCTGGAGATGTGGGGCGAGGCGTTGATGCAGAAGAATCGCTCCGATCTCGCGCTCGCAAAATTTGAAGAAGCAAACAAATACGCGCCCAAGTGGGGCCGGCTGCATCTCGAATGGGGCAAGGCGCTGAAATGGTCCGGCGACACGGCCGGCGCGCAGAAGCAATTTGCGGTTGCGTCACATCTCGATCTGAGTGCGGCCGATCGCGCGCAGATCACGCGCTTTACTGGAGAGCCCGCGAAGCGCGCTGAGGGGGCAGCGTTGTGAGTGCCGCCATAGCCGGCTCCCGCCGCTTTGCTCGGCTTCGCCTCGCAAACCACCACCCCCGCGGAGCAGGGGAGGAAATCGTGGTACCGTGGAAGCAGGAGATAATAACCTTACATGAGTAACACCAAAAAGCTTGGGCGGTTCCTGGCCATGATGGTGGTGGCGAATACCACCATCGGATCGGGGATTTATTTGTTGCCGGCGAGCCTCGGCGCGCGGGCAGCGCTGGGTGCGCAGCGACCGCGTTCAGTCCTTCCTTGCCGTGGCTGACCACCGAACCGACCCACATCAAAGTGTGATCGACAATTTGATTGTGCTACGCGCTGGTTTCCGCTTGCCGCTTCATGGAGCGGAAAGCAAAACGCGCGGTGCAGATTTCCGCCGGGCGGCCGCGCGTGTTCAGGTCAGCTTCGACGACAGTTCGTCGATGCTCTCTGCGATCAGCGCGGCGGCTTTCTGTTCGCCCAATCGTGCGGCGATGAGTTTTTCGGCGGCGGCCACGGCTGCGTCCGCGGCGAGCGCGCGGATTTCCGCAAGCGCGTTGGCTTCGGCCTGCGCGATGCGCTCCTGCGCCGTGCGCGCGCGCCGTTCGAGTTGCGCCTGCATCTGCGCGCGCGCTTCCGCCGTGAAGCGTTCGTTTTCCGCCCGGCTTTCGTCGAGGATCGCGGCGGTTTCGTTTTCTGCCCCTTGCGCGCGCTCGCGATAGGTCATGAGCACGGTTTCGGCTTCCTCGCGCAGGCGCTTGACGCTGTCGAGTTCCTTCGAGATCGCTTCGGCGCGGCGGTCGAGCGCGCGCGTGACGAAGGCGGGCACTTTCTTCCAGATGAACAGCGCGATGACGGCAAGGAAGCCCACCCATTCCCAAAAGTCCGGGTTCCTGAGCACATCGAGGATCATGTCGCCGTGACCCCGGCCACGGCTGCCGCGGCCTCTTCGGGCGGCACGGTCTCGCCGATGAGCCGCGCGACGATTTCCGCCGCAGCCTCGGCGGCCGCGCGGCGGATGTGTTCGCGGGCTTCGGCGCGCAGCGCGGCCAGACGCGCTTCGGCGCCGGCGAGCGCGGCATGGGCTTCGCTTTCGGCGCTCTTCTCCGTGCGCTCGACATCGGCGCGGACATGGCTGCGCGTCTCTTCGATCATCGCGCGTGCGCGCTGGCGCGCCTCGACGATCGCGTTCTGGTAGGACGTCCAGGTTTCCTCGGCTTCGCGCCGGTCGTGCTCGGCTTTCGCCAGCGCGTCCGCAATCCGCCGCTTGCGCTCGGCGATCGTACCGCCGATGCGCGGCACGACCACCGCCCACACGAAGATGAGCAGCAGCGCGAAGGTGATCGCGAGCCAGAATATCTGGCTCGGAAAGGTGTGCGTCGCGAAGGGCGGAAATCCGCCCTCGCTGCCCGGCGGCGGGGCGGTACCTGCTTTCAGAGGCATGCCGGCCATAAGCGTCAGGACGCGTAGAGGATGATCAGCGCGATGACGAGGCCGTAGAGACCGGTTGCCTCGCAAAGCGCGAAGCCGAGGAGAAGGTTCGTGGTCTGGCCCGAGGCGGCGCCGGGATTGCGCAAAGCCCCGGAGAGATAGGACCCAAACACATTGCCGATGCCGATACCGGCGCCGACGAGGGAGATGCAGGCAAGTCCCGCACCGATCATTTTTGCTGCTGCGACGTCCATGGGAAAAGCTCCTTTGGGTTTTAAGGCCGGCCGGCCGTCAGTGTTGGTCGTGGAGATGCAAGGCTTCGTTGAGATAGATACAGGTGAGAATCGCGAAGACATAGGCCTGCAGAAGTGCGACCAGGAATTCGAGCGCGTAGACCGCGATCTCGAAGAAGAGCGGCGCAATGGATAGCGGCGCCAGCCACGGCTTCGCCGTCACGGCGGTGGCGCCGAGCGCGACAACGAAGGCGGCAAACACCTTCAGCAGCGTGTGTCCTCCCAGCATGTTCGCGAAAAGACGGACGGACAGGCTGATCAGCCGTGTGAAGAACGAGATGAGTTCGATCACCACCAAAAATGGCAGCAGCCCAATCGGCGCCTTGGGGACAAACAGCTTGAGAAAGCCGATGCCGTGAATGACGAACCCGGTCACGATGACGATGAGGATGACGAGGGCTGCCAGCGCAAACGTCACCGCGATCTGGCCCGTCACCGAAAAGGAACCCGGAATCAGCCCGAAGAAATTCGACAACAGGACGAACAGGAAGATCGTGAAAACCAGGGGAAAAAACCTGAGCCCGTCCTCGCCCGAGGCCGAGCGGATCATGTCGGTGACGAATTCGTAGGAGAGTTCGGCGATGGACTGCATGCGGGTCGGCACCAGACTGCGGCGCATCGCTGCGACATAGTAGAACAGCGCCGCCACACCCACCACGATGCACATCCACAGCGCCTGGTTGGTGAAGGAAATGTCGTAATGGCCGATGTGGAGCGGCACGAGCGGTCTGACCGCAAACTGCTCCATCGGATGCATCGCCATCGCCCCGTTACTCCTCGTCCTCGTCGTCGTCCTTCACCGGCGGCGCAGGGTTCTTCGCCGCCTGTGCATTCAGTTCCGCCGCCGCGCGCATCACGTTGCGAATGCCGATGCCGGCACCCACGATGAACAGGATCACCAGGAAGATCGGCGTGGTGTGCAGCCAGCGATCCAGCAGCCACCCCAACCCCCCGCAAACCGCCGGTGCCGCAACCAGTTCGGTGCCGAGGCGGACCGCAATCGCAATCGCAGTCGGCGGCGGCTCGCCGGCGCTTTTGCGATCAGCGCCGCGGGCCTCGTCGATCTTGCGGCCCAGCGCGCGCAGGTCGTCGGGTTCGGGCGGAGACATGCGGAAGAGCTCCCCGAAAGGACTTCGCCGGACGCGCGTGAACGGGCCTTCGGACTCGCGAAAGCGGCGGGACCATAGTGGCCCGCGCAACAATCTGTCAAGGATCGCAGTTTGGAGCTAAGCCGCTGATTTATAAGCTTTCCTCCCCAGCGCGACCGCGTGCGTGAGGGAAATGAGAGCGCGGATGAAAAGCATAGGCACCACGATTCTACTCCGCTGCGGCGACGACGCGGGCGGCTTCGGCGAGCGTGGCGGAGACGAGCTGGCTGATGCCGCGTTCGGCCATGGTGACGCCGAACAGGCGGTGCACGCGCGACATTGTGAGCGCGTGATGGGTGATGACGACGAATCGCGTTTCGGTCAGGCGCGTCATCTCGTCGAGCAGATTGCAGAAGCGTTCGACATTGGCGTCGTCGAGCGGCGCGTCCACTTCGTCGAGCACGCAGACGGGCGCCGGGTTGACCAGGAACACCGCAAAGATCAGTGCGAGCGCGGTCAGCGCCTGCTCGCCGCCGGAAAGCAATGACAAGGACTGCAGCCGCTTGCCCGGCGGGCGCGCGAAGATTTCAAGCCCGGCTTCGAGCGGGTCTTCGGACTCGGTGAGCGCCAGCCGCGCTTCGCCGCCTTCGAACAGTTTCGAGAACAGCAGCTGGAAGTTGGCGTTCACCCGCTCGAAGGATTCCAGCAGCCGCTCGCGGCCTTCGCGGTTGAGGCTCTGGATGCCGCGCCTGAGCCGCTGGATGGCGCCGTCGAGATCGGCGCGATCGTGCACGAGCGTATCGAGGCGCTGGCCCTGTTCGGCGGCTTCATCTTCCGCCCGGAGATTGACGCCGCCCAATTGCTCGCGCTCGGCCTTGAGCTTCTCCACGCGCATTTCCGCGTGTTCGAGGGAGGGCAGTTCGTCCTTTTCCGCAATGCCGGCAAATTGCGCCAGCGTCTCGGGCTCCAGATCGAGTTCGTCGCGAATGCGCGTCGCGATTTCCGCAAGACGCGTTTCGGCGGCTTCGCGCATCGCTTCGGCGCGCGCGCGTTCCTCGCGCGCCGTCGTCAGCGCGGCTTCTGCCGCTTTCGCCGTACGATCGGCCATGGCGAGGCGTTGCTCGGCAGTTGCTCGCGCATCCGCAGCCGCCACGCGCGCCGCCTCGGCGGCACCGATCGCATCGAGCAGCGCTGCACGTTTTCCGGAGAGCGATTCCGGAACGGCCTCGAAGGCTGCAAGCTCGGCGCGCAGTTCCGCGAGGCGCCGCAAAAGCTCCGCCATCTGCCGCTCGGCGGCGGCGCGGCGATTCATCCAGCGCACGCGTTCCTCGGCGAGCACCGCGAGCCTCTGCGTGCGCAACTCGCTGTCGCGCCGCAGGCCCTCGAGCGTCGTGCGTGCTTCGAGATGGGCGCCCAGCGCCTCGGTCGCCGCGTCGCGCGCATTCGTTGCCGATTGCGCGAGCGTTTGGCCGTCGTCGAGTTCGGCGAGTACCTGCTCGGCGTGGCGCGCGGATTCGCGAGCGGTGTCGCGGGCCGCCGCGAGCCGGCGGATTTCGGCTTCGAAATTGGCGAGCTTCGCGCTCCGTTCGGCAGCAACGCGCGCCGCTTTCGCGGTCGCTTCCTGCGCATCGGCAAGCGCCCGGTCGGCAGCCCGCGCGGACTCCTCCGCCGTGCGGACGTTTGCGCGCGCGGCTTCCGTTTCGTTGCGCGCCGCGGAATAGCGCGCGAACGCGCCCGCGCGAATCTCTTTGGCGCGCGCGATCTCTTCTTCGAGCGCCGCAAGGCGGTTTCGCTGCGCCAGGCGCTGCGCCGCGGGCGAGGGCGAATCCGCCGACATGGCGAAACCATCCCAGCGCCACAAATCGCCGCGCTCGCTGACGAGACGCTGTCCGGGCACGAGCAACGGCTGCGCCGCTTCGCCCGCTTCGGGCGAAACGAGCCCCGTCATCGCGAGGCGCCGCGCGAGCGCTGCCGGTGCGCTCACGAAATCGGACAGCGGACGTGCGCTCGCGGGAAGCGGCGCCAGAGTCGCGAGCGCTCCCAAATCGCGCCAGTGGCTCGGTGCCGCCTCGTCGAGCGGCGCTTCGAGATCGTCGCCCAGCGCAGCAGCAAAGGCCGCTTCGTAGCCTTGCGCGACGCGTACCGCATCGATCAGCGGCGGCCAGAGATCGGCATCCTGCGGACGCAGCAGATCGGAGAGCGCCTTGGCTTCGGCCAACAGACCCTGCGCGTCGCGTTCGGCTGCATCGAGCGGTCCGCGCGTCTCGTTCTCCGCGGCTTCCGACAGCCCCAATGCCTCGCGGGCATCTTCGAATGCCGCATGCGCGCCGTCGGCGCGGTTGCGCGCCGCGTGGGCCTGGGTTTCGCACGATTTCACGTCGGGCGCGTCGGTCGTTTCCGCCATCGCGCGCTCGCGGCTTTTCTCGGCCTCCGCCAGCTGCCTCGTGCTCGTGTCGGTCAGCGCCGCCGCGATTTCACGCGCCCGCATCTGGCTTTGGCGTTTCGCACTCCATTCGGCAAGCGCCGACGTCGAAGTCTGCAGCGCGGATTCGGCCGCGCCGAGCGCCGTCTCGCGTTTCGCGGCAAGCGTTTGCGCCGTCGACAGCTGGTCGTCTGCGCCCGCGGCTTCGCTTTCGAGCGTCTGCGCCTCGCGCGCGACGGCAGCGAGGGATTGGGCAGCATCCGCATCGAGCGTCTGTTCGCGCGCGAGATCCTGTTCGGCCTGCGCCAGACGCTGGCGCTGGCGCTGTGCAGCTTCGCGGGCGCGCGCTTCCTCCTGGTCGAGCGCGTCGCGTTCGAGCGCGAGCCGGTGGAGCGCCGCGCCGCGTTCGGCTTCGGCAAGACGCAAGGGTTCGAGATCGGCAGCGGCGGCGGCGCGCGCGGTTGCGGCTTCGGCTGCTTCTTTGGTGCGGTCCGCGACACTGGAATCGGCGCGCTCGAACGCATCGCGTGCCGACCCCAGCAAAGCGCGCGCCTGAGTCCAGCGCAGGTGGTGTGCCACCGCTTCCGCCCTCCGGATCAGTCCGGAAATGTTGCGATAGCGTGCCGCCGCGCGCGCCTGCCGTTTCAGATTCTGGACCTGTCCTTCCACCTCGCGGATCAGATCGTCGAGCCGCGCCATGTTGGTTTCGGCGGCGCGCAACCTGAGTTCCGCTTCGTGGCGGCGCTGGTGCAGCCCGCCGATGCCGGCGGCTTCTTCGAGGATGGCGCGGCGGGCGAGCGGCTTCTGGCTGATCAGAAGACCGATCTGGCCCTGGCGCACGAAGGCGGTGGAGGCGGCACCGGAGGATGCGTCGGCGAAGAAAATCTGCACGTCGCGCTGGCGCAGGTCGCGGCCATTGATGCGATAGACCGAACCTGCTTCGCGTTCGATGTGGCGGGAGACTTCGATCGCGTCGTATTCGTTATACGCCGCGGGCGCGCTGCGGTCCGAATTGTCGATGTGGAGAATGACTTCGGCGATGTTGCGGGCCGGGCGCCCGGCGCTGCCCGCAAATATCACATCGTCCATTTCCGCACCGCGGATAGACGTGGGCCGGGTTTCGCCCATCACCCAGCGCAGCGCATCGAACAGATTGGACTTGCCGCAGCCGTTTGGTCCCACAATGCCCGTGAGACCTGGCTCGATCAGAAGCTCCGTCGGTTCGACGAACGACTTGAATCCGGAAAGCCTGAGCCGGGTGAATTTCACGGTGCCTGTTGCAACCTTGTTGGGGCAGGGCGCCCAGGCCCTGCGGACTACATTCTGTCGGTCCAGTATGCCCTGATTCGCTCGACTTCTTCAGCAGGCCGTTCGGTCCGGCCCGTCCTGGCAAAGCGCTGTGTCCGTATAGATCCGAGACGGCGTTACCTCCAAAACCAAGTCGCTGTCCTGCCCGCGACCGCGGGCCACGACACCCCCAAAAGGAAGCCGGCGCGCGTCGCGCCGGCAGCCGCGGCAAAGACACCGAAAAGGTGAAGCCACGGCCGCGCTAGTGCTTCTTCAACAGGCCGTTCAGATAACTCTGCATCTCGTCCCAGCCGCCGGTGAACTGCCGCACCTGACCGTTCACGATGAAGGTCGGCACGCTGTTGATGCCGAACTTGTTGGTGGCCTCCGTGCCGACCTGGGTGATCTTTTGCGACATGGCCTGATTCGCAATACAGCTGTCCACCTTGTCGGCGCTCATTCCCGCGATACGGCCCATGTCGACCAGCCCGGCATGCACATCGGGCACGCGGTATTCCGGGTCCCATTTCGGCTGATTGCGCCACAGAAGATCGAGAAACTGGAAATAGCTGTCGGCCGGCAGGCAGCGCGCCATGCCGGCGGCCGCGACGTCGGCCGGGTTCAGCGGGAAAATCCTCAGCACGTAATACACTTTGTCCGTGTCGATGTACCGGCGTTTGAGCTGGGGAAAATAGTCCATGTCGAAATGGGCGCAGTGCGGGCAGGTGGGCGCCGCATATTCGACGATCTGGATCGGCGCCTTGGGCGAGCCCATGGTGCGGTCAAAATCGGTGATCGCGACGGTCTGGGACTGATTGGCGTCGGGGATCGCGCTTTCCGAGGCCGAGCCGAAGAACACGTACCAGGCGGCGACGCCCAGCACGGCGAGCGCCACCACGATCAATCCTACGAGCACAGGTTTTCGCGACATGCCAGCCTCTTCTCGAACGCATTCCCCCGAAGGGTTTTGGCAGAGCCGTGTCCCGGGTTCAATCGGCGGTCTCTTCGCCAGCGCCGGGTCGGGCCCGTGCCGGCGAATTATTTTGCGTTGCGCGCGCGGGCGAGAGCGAGCAGGGCATCCTTCAGCCGGTCGGGGCCGGCGAAGTCGCGCGCGGGATCACGGGGCGACGGATTCTGTGGATAAGTTCGCTTCGGTCGCTCGGGCTCGGGCGCGATCTCGCCCGGCACGAATTTCAACCGCTCGACCGCCGGCCTTCCGAGATAGGCGTTGATGCGCGCGCAGAGGGCGCGGCTTTCATGCTGGAGAAACAGCGCGGCAGCCGGATCGGCCCGGAGCGTCAGAACGCCGCCGCTCGCACCTTGCGAGAGCCGCAGCGGCCTTGCGATGCGCGCGACATCGCGGCCTGCGATCTCGCGCCAGCGCAGCACCAGCGTGGGCTCCGCAAAGCCGGCGCGACCGAAGGCGGCGCGCGCGAGCTGGGCGGCATCCGTTCCGACGGCGGCCGCACGGGCACGCCTTGGCGGCGGCCAGGTTTCCGCGGAGTCCGGTTGTTTCGGCGCACGCGTCATGGTCACTCTGCAGTATGCCGGAAACGAGGCGAGCGAAGCAAAACCGCACCGGCGCTGCGGCGCGGCTGCTCGCGTGGTACGACAAACACCGCCGTGTGCTGCCCTGGCGGGCGGCACCCGGCGAGTCGCCCGATCCCTATGGCGTATGGCTGAGCGAAATCATGCTTCAGCAGACGACGGTGGCCGCGGTCGGAAACTATTATCGCGAATTTCTGTCGCGCTGGCCCGATGTGCAGGCGCTGGCCTCGGCCTCGCTCGACGAGGTGCGCGCGGCGTGGGCGGGGCTCGGCTATTACAGTCGCGCCCGCAATCTTCATCGCACGGCGGAAATCGTGGCGCGCGATCTGGGCGGTACTTTTCCGCGCGACGCGTCGGCTTTGCGCAGGCTGCCGGGTATCGGTCCCTATACGGCCGGTGCGATCGCGGCGATTGCCTTCGACGCGCGCGAGGCCGCGGTCGATGCCAATGCCGAGCGCGTCATCGCGCGCCGGTTCGCGGTCGGAGCAGCGCTGCCGAAAGCGAAGCCCGCGTTGCGCACTCATGCGCAAGCGCTGGTGCCGGAGCGACGTGCCGGCGATTTCGCGCAGGCGCTGATGGATCTCGGCGCGCTCGTCTGCACGGCGAAGCGGCCGGCGTGTGCCGATTGTCCGTGGACGGAGGACTGTCGGGCGCGTCAGCTGGGCCTCGCGGAATCCTTGCCGCGCAAAGGCGAAAAGTCCCAACGGCCGCTCAAACGCGGCGCAGCGTTCGTGGCGCGCAATCGGGATGGCGCGATTCTGCTGGTGAAGCGGCCGGAGGAGGGGCTTCTCGGCGGCATGCTGCAGCCGCCGCTCGGTCCGTGGGACGCGAAACTGCCCTCGCGTGACGAAGTGCTTGCGCAGGCGCCGTTCGGCGCGGACTGGCAGCGCCGACCGGGACTGGTGCGCCACGGGTTCACGCATTTCGAACTGGAGATCGCGGTATGGCGCGCCGACATCTCCACACGCCGCAATATCCGGGGCCTGTGGCTGGCGCCGCACGAGCTCGCCCGTGCCGCGCTTCCTACCGTCATGCGCAAGATCCTCGCGCACGCGTTCGATGACATTTCACGCGGAGCGCGGCCGGAGGACAGGCCACCGAGCCGCCCACCCAGCCATCGCGCCTCGGCGCGATGAACAAGTTACTCCGCTCGCGGAAGCTCGCGACGGGGTGGCTGGGTCGAGCCCGGCCATGGCGAGATTTGTTTGTTACGTCAGTTCGGCGCGGAGGCGCTGCCGGAGGTAATCGATGGGGATGTGCTGGCCGTTGTGCTCGAAATGCCAGAACGTCCAGCCGTTGCAGGCATCGAGCCCCTGCACGTGCGCGGCGATGCGATGGATCGAGCCGGTCGCGTCGGCGCAGACGAGCGAACCATCGGCGCGCACTTTCGCGCGATGGCGCTTCAAGGGCCCGTACAGCACGGTCCCCGGCGGCAGGAGCCTGCGCTCCACCACCCAGCCGAACGGAATGCGCGCCTCCGCGCGTTTGGAGCGGGTGACCTCGACCGCGTCGTTGGGCGCCGGTTCGATGGCTCCGATGCGCGTGCGCGCGAGCTTCGCGTAATCCGCATCGCGCTCGAGGCCGATGAAGCGGCGTCCGAGACGGCGGGCGACCGCGCCCGTGGTGCCGGAGCCGAAAAAGGGATCAAGCACCACTTCGCCGGGTTTCGTCGAACTGACGATCACGCGATGCAGCAGCGATTCCGGTTTCTGCGTCGAATGCGCCTTGGCGCCGGAGGAGTCCTTCAGGCGCTCGCTGCCGGCGCAGATCGGCAGCGTCCAGTCCGAGCGCATCTGCAATTCGTCGTTCAGCGCCTTCATCGCGTCGTAGTTGAAGGTGTAGGTCTTCTGTTCGCGGGACTTCGCGCACCAGATCAGCGTCTCGTGCGCGTTGGTGAAGCGCCGCCCGCGGAAGTTCGGCATCGGGTTCGTCTTGCGCCACACCACGTCGTTCAGGATCCAGAAGCCGAGGTCCTGGAGAGTGGCGCCGACGCGATAGATGTTGTGATAGGAGCCGATCACCCACAGCGCGCCTGTGTCCTTCAGCACGCGGCGCGCCGCTTTCAGCCAGGCGCGGGTGAAGCGGTCATACGCCTCGAAGCTCGCGAACCGGTCCCAGTGGTCCTCCACCGCGTCGACGCGCGAATTGTCGGGACGGCGCAATTCGCCTTCGAGCTGCAGATTGTAGGGCGGGTCGGCGAAGACGAGATCGCAGCTCGCTTCGGGGAGCCGCTCCATCAGCGCGACGCAATCGCCCACGAGCACGCGGTCGAGCGCGTCCTCCAGCCGCAGATTCTCCGCCATCTCCGTATCCCCGCGCACGCTGCGGGCGCACAGTGATTCGGCGGAGTCCACAGGTCAAGAGTCTGTGGAATCAAATGGTTACAATTGAGTCTTCGAGTCGCTCACCATACAAGATGTTGTGCACCGGCGCGAAGCTGCGGCGGTGATGCACGCAAGGTCCGAGGCGGGCGAGCGCCTGCAGATGCTCCTCGGTCGAATAGCCCTTGTTGGTGAACCAGCCATAGCCGGGATGCTCGGCGTGCAGCGCCCGCATCATGCGGTCGCGCGTGACCTTGGCGACGATGGAAGCGGCCGCGATCGACACCGAGCGCGCGTCGCCGTCGACAATGGTGTCGCAGGGGCAGGGCAGCGCGGGTGCGTCGTTGCCGTCCACCAGCGCGAAATCGGCCGCGATGGCGAGTGCGCGGACCGCCCTCGCCATGGCGAGGTGCGTCGCCTGGCGGATATTGATGAGATCGATCTCGTCCACGCTCGCTTCGCCGACGCCGATGGCGAGCGCGCAATCGAAAATACGCGCATAGGCTTCCTCGCGCGCCTCGGGTTGCAGCTGCTTGGAATCGTCGACGCCTTTCGGGATGCGCTTGCGGTTGACGATCACCGCTGCCGCGACCACCGGTCCCGCGAGAGGTCCGCGCCCGGCCTCGTCGATCCCGGCGATGGGACCGGCGCGCTCCCTGAGCACCCGCGCCTCGAAAATGTAGTGCGGCATGGCCCAAGCCTAGGCAAAGGCGCAGGGCGGCGGAAGCGGCGCGCAGCGGAAGCGCGGAGTTATTCACAAAATAGCCCGTCACCCCACAACTCGGCATGGCTGGCCGGAGAGCCGCCCACCGTGAGGTGAGGGGACGCCGACGCGCACAATCATCACAGCAGCGTCAGCTGATCCCCGGTGCGGGGAGGGCGGCGGAATTTGTCGAGCGCGAGCGGCATGCGGACCCTGTTGAGGCCAAAGCGTTTCACCGCCATGCGGAAACGCTTCGCGATCATCTCTGCGTAGGGACCGGTGCCTTTCATGCGCGTGTGCCACTGGCTGTCGTAATCCTTGCCGCCGCGCATCTGACGGACGAGCGACATCACGTGTTTCGCGCGGCCGGGCTCGCGTTCCTCGAGCCATTCGCGGAACATATCCTTGATCTCGAGCGGCAGGCGCAACAGCACATAGCCTGCACTCTGCGCGCCTGCATCGGCCGCCGCGGACAGCACGCTCTCAAGCTCGTCGTCGTTCAGCGCGGGAATGACCGGCGCAAACATCACGCCGGCAGGAATTCCTTCGCGATTGAGTGTGCGGATGGCGTCGAGCCGGCGCGGCGGCGTTCCCGCGCGCGGCTCCATCGCGCGGGCGAGCCTGCGGTCGAGTGTGGTGATGGAAAGCGCGGCGCGCGCGAGCCCCTGTTCGGCCATCGGCGCCAGGATGTCGAGGTCGCGCAGGATGAGCGGCGACTTGGTGACGATGCCGACCGGATGGCGAAATTCGCGCAGCACTTCGAGAATACCGCGCGTGATCTTCAGCTGGCGCTCGATCGGCTGATAGGGATCGGTGTTGGTGCCCATCGCGACCGTCTTCGGCACGTAGCCGGGGCTCGCCAGTTCGCGCCGCAGCAGGTCCGCCGCGTTGGGCTTGGCGAAGATGCGCGATTCAAAATCCGCACCGGGCGACAGCCCGAGATACGCGTGCGTCGGGCGCGCAAAGCAGTAGATGCAGCCGTGCTCGCAGCCCTTATAGGGATTGATTGACTGCTCGAACGAAACGTCTGGCGACTGGTTGCGGGTGATGATGGTGCGCGAGGAATCGCGCAGCACCTCCGTCTTCAGCGCGGGCGGCTGCTCGTCTTCGTGCGTCCAGCCGTCATCGACGAGAATGCGCCTCTCGCGCTCGTAGCGCCCCGATGCGTTCGAGAGCGCCCCACGCCCCCGCAAAGCGCGCGCGTCGGCGGTGATGTGGGCCGCGGCTTCCATCCGGGGAATATAACACCGGATGAGAACATATCAAGAACAAAATAGGTCGCCCGCAGCGGGTGGCCGAAAGCAGAAAGCCCGCATGACAAAGCGGGGTTTTCTGCTTCCCGGGCCGCAGACGACCGGGCGGCTCCGCTTCCGAAAGCAGAGAAGCCGCCCGATCCGCGGCGATTATTTCAGGATCGCCTCGCGTACCATCGTGTCGCCCATGATCGTCCGCATGCTCCCGCGCGCGGCCTGTTGCGTATTGGCTTTCATGATCGAACCGGCAATCTTGGCCTGCATCGCGTATTGCTGCGCGACAGGTGTATCGAGCGCAGCCATGTTCTTGTATTCCTGCGCCAGCACGATATCGGGCTCGTCAGTGCGCGGGTTCTGCACCAACAGGACTTTGTAGTCCATGATGATGCCGGCCTGCTTCAGCGCCTGTTCCTGGTGTTTCCAGTCGGTCGAGAGCCATTTCATGTAGTCGTCGAAATGGCCGTCCTTCGTTTTGACCTGCGCGTAGTCCCAGACCGGACCGTTTTCGTAATAGGGAGGATTGTCGCCCGCGGCGAACGCGGATGTGACAAGCAATGCGGTCGATGCCGCGACAGCGGCGAGCAGAATTTTCATGGGTGCCCCCTTCGTTTGCTCGAAATCGCGCGAGAATCGGCCCGGCGGGCGTCGCGCGACAGGTTGGCCGCTTATCCGGCGACGCGCCCCAAGCGGGTAACATCCATGGTATATCAACTTATGCTAATTCGCAAACAGGTTGCTGACGGCGCTCTCGGGGATCGGAAAACCCGGCATTTGGCGGTTTTGCTTCAGCTAAAACTTGCCCGCCAATTCTCTGCCTCCAGAACGACTACCTGCTCTAAAGGCGGATGCAATTGGAACAGTCGCGGCTTCTGCGCAAAATCGTAAAGCCGGAATATTCGGAACACATCCGGCCTCTCTTCGGAAAGTGCGCGCTCGTTCCGCGTCAGAAAGAACGGTGTCCTGCATCCTCCAAATGTCGTCTTGACTTCGATCAGCCGTTCAGCGCCCGTCGTATCGAACGAATGAATGTCATACCCAGCTCCGTCGCCCCTCTCTTTCGAAACCCAGCACACGTCTTCGGCAAGGTCGGCGCGATTGGCGGCTAGAAGTCTGCTCTTCTCGTTATCCATCACCAATCTCTCGCCCGCTTCACCAAGCGTTCGGTTGCGAAAATCGCGCTCCGAAGGATCGAATTTGCGGACAAGACGCTTAAGTGGTTCCGGAATCTTATGTTCGTCAGGCTTCAGAGGCGGGGGTGGCTCTTCGAAGAGGGCTGGCGCTTCCGCCGCCTGACGCAAAGAAGGTGTTGGCGCTGATTCGAGTGCACGCGGATGAGCGGTGAGAAATCTGTCGATCGCATCAAAAATTGCGCCCTGAAAATTGAACAAAGGCGTGTAACCTTTGATCGCGGGTCGACCGAGTTCGCTCAAAACGGCCGATATGTTCATGTGCTTGAATTCCACAGAGCGATGAGATCGACCAATACGTTCCATCAACGCTGCTGCACGGTGCGCCTTGACGAAAGGATAGCCTGCCAACTCGAGTTCCAGCATGGCAAAATAGTCGGCGACGATCGCGTCGAGCTCCTCGTCGCACCAGACCGTCCCGGTTTTCGAGGCGCCCGCCACGTTGCAATCTAACGGCTAAAGCGAGATTCGGGGCCGCACAGATGCATTGCTGCAATATCGGATTTTACTTTGCAGTAATCGTCTAACGTGCAGCGCGCTCCGATTTTGTCTTTGAACATTTCCGCGATGCGACGGGCGAGCCTGTAGGTCGAAACGTCGGTGATGGCGTCGCAGCAGATATCATCCGTCAGCCGTGCGTAGACCGTAAAGAATTCGGCTTCGTGCAGGGGCACTTCTTTGGTCCATGTGCTGCCGTCCCCCGACAGAAAGCTCGCACAGCAGTCGATGCGTAGCCCATCGTACTGTCTCCAATCCGGCTCACGGTTTTCCGTGCAGCAATTGTAGAGCGTATTGTTCCGGCTCGCCTCGAGAAGGGAGTCGACGAACGCCAGCACATCCTTGATGCGCCGCGGGGGCAGGTCGTGGATTTTCTCGATGAGTGATTGCACGGCGGTCATCGTATCGACTCAAGAATACGTTCGCGGAGCTTAGTATCTTGTCACGAATTCGCCAATTCAGACGGTCAGAGCAATACCGATCACCTGATCTTCGGAAAGCCGGACGCCCATGCCATCGAGCTGGGCGATCTCCTCGGCCGGCAGGCGGTCGCGCAGCATCCGGCGCATGCGTTCGATCGCGCGGTTTTCGGTCGGCTCGCGCGGGCGGCCGAATTTCCCAGAGACCGCGGTCGCATATCCGGCGATGAGCGCAGCATCCTGGGCGCGTCCAGCCAATACGGCGCGCAACGCAAGATGGTCGAACAACCAGAAGAGCATGCCTTCGTCGCGAAGAAGCGGTACCGCTTCGCGTGCCGCCGTCACAGCCCCGTTCAGATCGCCGCGCGCAGTGAGCGCGGCGACGAGGACGCCTAGCGCATAACCGCGCAGGTCGGAATGAAGCGGATCACGCAGCCGCGCCGCCAGGTTGCGGCTCGCCGAGATTATGCCGTCGATGTCTCCCCCCTCCAGAAGAGAAACCTGCACGAGGTTGGCGGCAGTCACGATAGCTGTCCGATCGGCGCCTGCCATTTCGCACAACCGTGCCGCTTTCTCCCCGGCAACCCGGGCCGCAGCGAAGCGGCCGCGAATGCCATGGACGCACAACAGGGTGGATTGGGCTGTTGCGAGTGTTCGCAGCCAGCCTTGCGGCTCCAGGAGAGGCAGCGCTTCGAGGACCGCCTCTTCGGCTTCCTCGATCCGGCCAAAGCCGATCAGCGGGTGTCCTGCCGTGGTAAGTGCCTGGCCCAGGTGGGGAAGGTCGCCAAGCGCGCGATAAAGACTCGCCGCGCGCTGGATTTCCTCGCACGCGGATTTGACTGCCACGGTATTCGACAGCATGTCCCCCAGTCCGCACCGCAACCGCGCTTCCAACGCTGGCGGCGTGTGCGGACGCAACCGCGCCGCCGCCCCGCTCAATCGTTGTCTGCCTTCGGTGCGCAGCGACAATTGCCGCCACAGCGGCCACGATGCGCCTGCGAGCGCCACGGCGTCATCTGTGTCCTCGCCCATGGCCCAGTCGAGCGCGGCACGCAGATCGTCGAGCATCCGGCCATAGCGTTCCAGCCAGATAGCATCGCCTGTGGTTTCCAGCTCGAAGCCTGCCTTTTCGAGCATGGAAAGCACATAGCGCGCGTGCCGACCTCGCGCCGCATGGCTGTCGCGCGATACCGCCAGCCATTCGAGCATGAAGGCGCGCGTCGTATCGAGCAAACGGTAGCGCTGCACTCCGGATGACGGAACGACTGCAATCATCGATTTGCGAATGAGACCGGCAACGCTCTCGAAGACCAGCTCTTTCGCAGTGGCCTCGTCGCCAGCCACCGCCTCTGCCGCGTCCATGGTGAAACTACCCGCGAATACGGCAAGGCGGCGCAGGACGGTTTGCTCGCTGACAGAGAGAAGTGCATGGCTCCATTCCAGCGTGGCACGAAGCGTGGAGTGGCGCATGGGCGCGGTCGCCCTGGCGCGCAGCCAGGCGTCCAGCGATCCTTCGAGCTTGCCATCCAGTGCTTCCAGCCCGAGCAGCGAAGCCCAGCTGGCGACCATCTCCAGTGCGAGCGGCAGCCCGTCCACGCGCCGGCAGATGCGCGCCACGGTCGGCAGTTCTTCATCTCCAATGCGGAAGTTCGCATTCGCACCCGTGGCTCTTTCCACGAACAGCTCGATCGCGGCGATGCTTCGCAGGCGGTCTGGCTGCATGGGCGCTTCGTCGGGCAGCGCCAGCGGCGGCACCTCCAGAACCTGCTCTCCGGCACAGGAGAGCACTTCGCGGCTGGTTGCCAGGATTTTAACGCGGGGCGAGGCGGCGAGAAGAGATTCCGAGATACTGGCCGCAGCCGCGATCAGATGCTCGCAGTTGTCGAGGACGATCAAAAGTGACCTTCGCGCCAGGTATCGCGACAGCGTCGAGAGCGGAGTTGCGTTCGCGCCGACCTTGATGCCGAGCGCGGTGGTTATGGTGTCCGCAACCAGATCCGAATTGCTGAGCGTGGCCAGTTCGACAAGCCAGGCGCCGTCCTGGAATTGTGGAGAAGCATCGTGGGCGGCTTCAAGCGCCAGTCTTGTCTTTCCGACGCCGCCATGCCCCGTCAGGGTGACAAGCCGGCACCGATCGAGCAGTTCCGACACGGTGCGAAGCAGAGCGCTTCGGCCGATGAGGCGGGTTGGTCCTTCACCCGGCCTGACGGTGAACGGTGCGGGAAGGTTGCCCAGCCGCCTTCGGGCCTGTGACGGCGGGGGCACCTCCAGTTGCCGCGCCGGCGGGACGAACCGATAGCCGTATCCGTGCTTGTTGACGATGCAGTCGCCGCCGAGCGCCTTTCTGAGCGTGTTGATGTGCACGTGCAGCACGTGGTCCCCCACGATGGCGCGGTTCCAGACGCGAGACAACAGGTCGTCCTTGGTGACGACGTCGCCCGCGCTTTCGACGAGGGTCAGCAGAAGACGAAAGGCCGTGGGACCGAGAGGAACCACTACGCCATCCGCAGACAACCTGCTCTCGACCGGATCCAGCGTAAATCGGCCGAAGCGGTATGGCGCTCCCATCAGCGCACTCCTCAAAACGCCCAAGAACCCAAAATTTGAGAGTCTCAATGAGGACATGCGCTGCGGTTCCGGTCAAGAACACGGACGCGCAACCCGGCGGGGCGCGTTGCTTTTTGTTCAGAGGGAGACGGTCACATGCGACAGGGCGTAACCACACAAGCGGGTAGCGTGAATTCACGAAGAGCGAAGGTTCTCCGCGGAGCTGGCCTCTTGGCTGGCGTTGCGGTCGCGAGCCTTGGATTTGGCTTCGGCGCCAGCGCCAAGCCGACCTACACAACGTTCGATCCTTCCGGATCCGTGTATACCGATGCGGAGAGGATCGATGCAGGCATCATCGCGGGGCAGTACAAGGACAGCGCCGACATGTTTCATGGCTATGTGCGGGCTGCCGACGGAACGATCACGTCGTTCGACCCGCCAGGATCCGCCTACACCTTTCCGTGGGCCATTTTCGCCGGCGCGATCGTCGGAATCTATGAGGACAGCAGCGGCGTCTATCATGGCTTTCTGCGTGCCCCCGATGGAACCGTCACGGAATTCGACCCTTCGGGATCGATAGGCACCTATGCCAGGGGCATCAACAAGGGCGGCGCGATCGCGGGGTATTACCAGGACAGCAGCGATGTGCTGCACGGCTTTGTGCGGGCCGCGGATGGAACATTCGCAACGTTCGACCCTTCTGGATCGGTCGACACGACTACGTGGGCCATCAATAACAGGGGCACGGCCACAGGGTATTATCTGGACAGCAGTTTCGAGGCTCACGGCTTTGTGCGGGCTGCCAACGGTACGATCACGGAGTTCGATGCGACGGGCTGCATCCAAACCTGGCCGTTCGCCATCAACAGGAGCGGTGCGATTACAGGATGGTGTGAGAGCGAGAACCTCACGTATGTGGGTTTTGTCCGGGAGCCGGACGGCACGAGTACGTCATTCGTCGCTCCGAACGCAGACTCCTACACGGTTGGCTACGGCATCGACAACAGGGGAACGGTCACGGGCCTGTACGAGGACAGCAGCAACATCCGGCACGGCTTCGTCCGCAAGCCGGACGGCTTGATCAAGGATTTCGACGTTCCTGGATCGGCCCAATCCTATGGGCGCAGCATCGACAGCAGCCAGATGCCACACGCCATCGCGGGCAATTATGTGGACAACAACGGCGTGCAGCACGGCTATCTGCGAACCCGGTAAGCTGTAGCGGAAATACGATGACGGCGGCGATGTTCACCACGCACGCTTCGAGCGGAAGGGAACGTCGGCGCTGTCACCGAAGTCGTCTGGCGCAAAGGGCGTTTCGCCGCCGCGCGGATGACCCCACATGGTGTACCTCAGCCGCCCGGAACCGACGCCTCCAGAAACCGCCCTTACCAGCTAACTCCCCAGCGACGCCAGATACGCCACGATCGCAATCCGGTCGGCGGGCGTAATATGCGCGACTTCGGGGAGCATGAGCGCCACCGCCGGGCCTTTTCGTGTGCCGTGCTCGATGTCGTAGAGCTGGCGCGCGAGATAGCTCGGCGAACGGCCGGCAAGTCCGGGGACCGTTCCTGTTCCCTTCAGGTCTGCACCGTGACAGGTTCGGCAGGGCGCAGCGCCGTCGACCGATGAAACAAGCGCCGCTCCGCGGCGTACGCTGCCCTTCGGAACATAGGCGAGATATGTCCCGTGGGGATTTCCGAAACTCCAGTCCGCGAAATCCTGCGGTATTTCGACGATACGCCGGCCGAGTGGCTCGGTGCCGCCGCCCGGTGCTTTGGCGTAGACGCTGACGCCCTGCACGGAGGTCTTGGGAACGACATCGGTCTCGATCACGCGAATGCGCGACCGAAAGGGGAGGCGGGAGAAATACGCGGCCGCCGCCTGCAGATCGGCGGTGTCGACCTTCCGTGCCTCATCTTCCATTCCGTGCGGCGCAAGCATTTTCGCCTGCGCGATACGGCGGCGTCCGGCGCGCATTTCCCCCACCTGTTCGACGATGTAGGACGCGGGCAGCCCCGCGAGTGCTGCGGATTCGGGACCGCCCAGCCCCGTCGCTTCGTGGCAAAAGCCGCAGGCGGGGACGGAATTCGCGACGCCACGCGCAACGACCGCCGGCATGGGCGGGTGCTCGCGCGGAAACCAGTCCACCGGAAAATACGGATTATCGAGTTCGGCTCCGCTGTAGGCACGGGTCGATCCTGCAACGTGCTTGATCGCTTTCGGGTTTTGCGAGCCGGCTGACGGTCCGGGCGTGTTCACCGGAAACGCCCAGGCCGGCGGCGGATCGGAGGCATCTGCGGCAACGCCTGCGCGCACAGCCGAAAGCAACAGCATCACGCCCGCGAGCGCGCAGAGTCGGCCCGACTTTGTCACGATTCATTCCCCTTCGCCCGAGGCCTACGCGCGCCGGCGCCGGAACGGAAAGGGCGGATTTCGAACGCGCGACAATACTGGTTGATTATAAAACCATATTGGTATAAGACGGCATCCGGGCACTCACTGGAGGCAGAGAGGGATGCGGAATTCGCCAGGAGTCCCGAAGGCGAACGATCTCCCTGCCTCAGGGAGAAAAGCAGGGAGGATTATTCGAACACGAGTTCGCAAGAGACGAAAATCGAGGGCGGGTGCGGGGCGGCAGGCTCGTGCTCCTCAGCCTGGACTTGTCGAAGGGCCGCGCTCCTCGAGACGTGGCATGATTTCGACGAAGTTGCAGGGGCGGTGGCGGATGTCGAGCTGGTGTTTGAGGATGTTGTCCCAACCGTCCTTCACCGCGCCGGTCGAGCCGGGAAGAGCAAAGAGATAAGTGCCACCGGCGACGCCCGCGCAGGCACGCGACTGGATGGTCGAGGTGCCGACGGTTCCAAAGCTGACCTGATGAAACAGCACCGAGAACCCGTCTATCTCCTTCTCGAACACCGAGCGGAAGGCTTCGACGGTGACATCGCGCCCGGTAAGTCCGGTGCCGCCCGTCGAAATCACCACGTCGATGTCGGGATCGGCGATCCAGCGCCTGAGCTGTGCCGAGATCGCGGCTTCGTCGTCGCGCAGCAGCGTGCGCGCTCCGAGCACATGGCCGGCTTCGGCAATCCGCGCGGCGAGGGCGTCGCCCGACGTGTCGCTGGCGGCGTCGCGCGTATCGGAGACCGTCAGCACCGCAATGCGGACGGGAACAAATGCGATCGAGCCGTCAACGCGGGACGCTGGCATCGCTGATCAGGAGCGTACGCTGGGGCTGCGGTTTCAGCGCCGGCACGGGCTTTTGCGAAATGGCGGCGCCCGGCGTGTAGGTCGGCCAGTCGCCCCTCGCGGTTTCATCGAGCGTCGGCGCAGTCTGGTTGGTGCGCTTCGCGTACATCCAGTAATAAGTCATTACATATTTGATGTAGCTGCGGGTCTCCGGATACGGAATGCTCTCGATGAAGAGCAGGGGATCGGACGTAATGTCCGGGCGCGTGGTCAGCCAGCGCGTGAGCGCGTGGGGCCCCGCATTGTAGGCGGCAGCGAGTTGAAAGAGATTGCCGTTCGTCTGCTGCATCAGGGACTGCAGGTAGCGCTCGCCGAGGCCCAGATTGTAGGCGGGATCGCTGAGCCGCCTTTTTTGCACGTCGGCGCCGTCCACGAGCCTGGCCGTTCCGGGCAAGAGTTGCATCACCCCGCGCGCGCCCGCGGTCGAAACCGCCTTCGGCTGGAAGCGGCTTTCGACGCGCGCAAAGGCGAGCACGAGACAGGGGTCGAGATGATAACCGCCGGGCGGGGTGTATTGCGGCACCGGGAACAGCCCCGTCAGCAACTCGCCACGGCCGGCTTCGGCTTCGCTCGCGCGCAGTTCGAGGGCGGGCAGGTCGAGGCGGTGCGCCAGCGCGGCAAAGGCCGCGGAATCGTTGAGATCGATGGCAGCAAAGGCGCGGCGCATTTCCGCGTCGATTCCGTCAGTGTGCCCCACCTGCCAGAGCGCCACCGCGCGATGGGCTGCGGGAATGCGCATCAGTTCGGCGAAGGTCGCCGAATCGAGCACGGGATTATCGAAGTGGTCGGGGGATTTCTCGCCGAGCACGCGTTGCGCGAGGAGTCCGTAGAACGTTGGCTGTTCGCGGGCCGCGGCAATCAGGAGACTGACGACAGGCAGCGGATTGCCCGCGGCGATATTGGCGCGCGCGGCCCAGAAGGCGGCGGCGCTGCGCGTCCAGGCCGGCACCGCGCCGTTCTGCGCGAGATGCTCGAACCATGGCGCCGCGTCGGAATATTTCTTGAGACGAAAGGCGGCCAACCCGTTCACCCAGTCGAGCAGCGGCGCCGCATCGCGATCGATCCCGGTGATTTTGGCGGCCACGCGATACGCGTCGTCGTCGAGACCCTGTTCCAGATAGCCGGCGGCGACGTGCCAGGTCAGGCGCGCGACATCGGGCGCGGTCGCGATATTCTGCGCTACGAGCTGTTCGAGGACGACTTCGGCGGCGGCGGCCTGGTCGAGCTTCACGTCACCGTCGATCTGGAGCAGCGCCAGACGCGCCGCGTCGGTGGCGAGCGGCGGATCGGGCATTTTCGCGCTCTCTTCGTAGGCGATCGGGACGGCGCGGACGGGAACAGCGGGAATGCCGGCGAGCGCAACCCGGTGGCGGCGGCGGAGGTGAGCATTGCGCGCTTCGGCAAGTTCGCGCACCCGCGGGGCAATCGGAAGCTCCGCGTATTCGTCGAGCCAGCGCGCGAGACCGACGACCGGTGGCCGCCGCAGATAGGGAGAGAGATAATGCTCTGCTTCGACATAGCCCATCAGCGAGCGGTCCGAGAGGCCCTCGATGAGGGCGCGACCCGCGGCGAAGCGGCCCTCGGCTTCATCGGTGAAAATCTCGCGGTAGCGGCGCGCGTCGGCGGCAGAAAGCACCTGGGGCGTAGGCCCTGCGGAGACGTCGAGCCCCAACACGCCGGAATCGGCGCGAACGGCCGCAGGAACGAGCAGCGCCGCCAGGGCGGCGGCGAACAACATTACGCGCGTCACGGCTTCGTCCCCTTCTTGCCCTGTCCCGGAATTGCGCGAATCCTACCCCGTCGCGGCCGCGCGCTCAAGCAGGCCCAAGGCCTCGATGCGGGCCCCGATCGCCTGGAGGTCGCGCCAGGCAAGACGCTTTTCGGCAGGCCGGCGAAGGAGATAGGCCGGATGGAGGGTCGGCATGACGGGTACCATGCGCCCGCCAGCATGGTATTCGAGCCAGTTCCCGCGCAGCCGCATGATGCCCTCGCTCCGTCCCATGACGTGGCGGACAGCGACCGCGCCCAGAAGCACGATGATCCCTGGCGCGACGAGTTCGATATGGCGGCGCAGGAACGGCAGGCAGGCCGCAGCTTCCTCGGGCGTCGGATCGCGGTTGGCGGGCGGGCGCCAGTTAATGACGTTGGTGATGTAGACGTTGGTTTTCCGGTCAAGACCGATGGCGGCCAGCATCCGGTCGAGCAGCTGGCCCGCGCGGCCCACGAAAGGCAGTCCGGCCGCGTCCTCTTCGCGGCCCGGCGCTTCGCCGATGAAGAGTATGCGGTGAGCGGGCGTGCCGTCGGCGAAAACCGTTCGCGTCGCGTGCTCTTTGAGCGCGCAGCCGTCGAACGCCTCGATCGCGGCTTTCAGCTCTGCGAGGGTCGTGCAGGCGCCTGCGATTTCCAGCGCCTGCCCGATCGGATCGGCGCGCCCGGCGGGCGAGCCGGTTGCAATCGGCACGCGGGCGGCCGGCGCAGGCCGAACAGCCGAGGTGGCCGTTGCCGGTCGTGACGCGTTCTCGGGACGCCTGAAGCGATTGACCGGGTCTTCGACGATCGCTTCGTCCGCCCCAGCCTCCACCAGCCAGCGCAGCGCGGCCAGCGGCGTCATCTCCGGATGCGGCATGGATTGAGTCACAGGCGGATGATAGGGGAACGCGGCCCGATCTGCCATTTCCCCTTTCCGGGAGGGGCCAGCGGGACGATCGCAGAATGCCGCAAACGACCGAACGCGAGAGCATGGAGTACGACGTCGTCATTGTCGGCGGCGGTCCCGCGGGACTGTCGGCGGCGATCCGGCTGAAGCAGCTTGCCGCTTCGAGCGGGCGCGAGACGAGCGTCTGCGTGCTGGAGAAAGGCTCCGAAATCGGCGCGCATATCCTCTCGGGCGCGGTCATCGATCCGATCGCGCTCGACGAACTCTTTCCGGAGTGGCGGGCGAAGGGCGCGCCGCTCGAAACCCCCGTCGCGCAGGACCGCTTCTATTATCTCGGGTCCGCGGGAAGCGTGCGCATTCCGAATGTCGTCATGCCGGCGCTGATGAGCAATCACGGCAAATACGTTGCGAGCCTCGGCGATCTCTGCCGCTGGCTGGCGCGCGAAGCCGAAGCTTCGGGCGTCGAGATCTATCCGGGTTTTCCGGCCGCGGGTCTCGTGTATGGCGATCACAACGAGGTGAAAGGAGTCGTCACCGGCGACATGGGCGTCGGCAAAGACGGCCGCCACAAGGACTCCTACACGCCGGGCATGGCGCTCTACGGCAAATACACATTGTTCGCCGAGGGCGCGCGCGGATCGCTCACCAAACAGCTGCTCGCGCGCTACAATCTCTGCGATGGCCGGGAGCCGCAGAAATTCGGCATCGGGCTCAAAGAACTGTGGGAGCTGGCGCCCGATAAGCATCGGCCGGGACTTGTGATGCACACGATGGGTTGGCCGCTCGACGACAGAACGGGCGGCGGTTCGTTCATGTATCATTTCGGGCAGAATCTCTGCGCGGTCGGATTCGTGATGCATCTCAATTATACGAATCCGTATCTGGCGCCTTTCGAGGAATTCCAGCGCGCCAAGACGCATTCGAGGCTGCGAAATTTTCTGGAAGGCGGAAAGCGTCTCGCCTACGGCTCGCGCGCCATTACCGAGGGTGGGCTGCAATCGGTCCCGAAGCTCGTCTTTCCGGGCGGGGCGCTGATCGGCTGCGCCGCGGGCTTCGTAAACGTGCCGCGCATCAAGGGCACGCACAACGCGATGAAGACGGGAATGCTGGCGGCGGAGGCGGTGTCGGACGCGCTCGCCCAGGGCCGCGCCGGCGATCGGCTCGACGACTACGAAACGGGCTGGCGCGCAAGTTTTGTTTATCGGGATCTGAAACGGGTCCGAAACGTGAAGCCGCTATGGTCGCGCTTCGGAACGCGGCTCGCGCTCGGCCTCGGCGGATTGGATATGTGGACGAACGAGCTTTTCGGACTGAGCGTTTTCGGCACCCTCGGCCACGGCAAACCGGATTGGGCGACGCTGAAGCCCGCGGCAAAATGCCGGCCGATAATCTATCCGAAACCCGACAACCGCGTAACATTCGACAGATTGTCTTCGGTCTTTCTTTCGAATACCAATCATGACGAGGATCAGCCCGTGCATCTGGTTCTCCGGGACCCCGCAATTCCGATACGCGTCAACCTGCCGGAGTATGACGAACCTGCACAGCGCTATTGCCCGGCCGGGGTCTATGAAGTCGTGCAGGAGGCGGCAGGGCCGCGGTTTCAGATCAACGCGCAGAACTGCGTGCATTGCAAAACCTGTGACATCAAGGACCCGTCGCAGAACATCACCTGGGTGACGCCGGAAGGCGGCGGCGGACCGAATTATCCGAACATGTGAAAGGTCGAACTCTCCGTGCGAAAAACCCTGATTCTCTGTGCGCTGGCGGCCGTGGGACTTTGCGGGTGCGCGGACCTGAATTCCACTTCGCCCCAAGCTTCGATGGAGGGCTCCCAGGCGCAGAGCAGCGAGGCGCAAAGCTTCGGCGATTATCTGGCGGCGCGTCTCGCGGCGAGCGATCACGACATGGCGGACGCGGCGAAGCTGTACAATGAAAGTCTGGCCAGTGACCCCGGCAACGCCGACATTCTCGGCCACGCATTTCTTTATAGCGCGGCATCGGGGGACGTTGCGACTGCGGCGAAGCTCGCGGGCGAACTCGTCCGGTCCGATCCGGAAAATCGCGCGGCGCGGCTCGCGCTCGCCGTCGCCGCCATAAAAAAGGGCGACTTTGCCGCGGCGCGCGCCGATCTCGGCGCCTCGCACAAGGTCACCTTCAGCGGCCTCACCTTCGTTCTCATGGATGCCTGGGTTTCGGCGGGCGCAGGCGATCTCAAATCCGCGGAGGCGGATCTTTCCCAGGTCGTCGCCCAGGGCGGCACCCAGACCCTTGCCGATTATCATCGCGCCCTGATCGAGGATCTTGCGGGAAATGCCGCGGCCGCAGAGACCGCGTACAAAAGCGCCGACAGCACGGGCGGCCAAAGCCCGCGGATTGCGGAAGCCTATGGCCGCTTTCTCGAGCGGCAGAACCGCACGGCCGAGGCCCGGCAATTCTACGAGAAGATGCGGGCCGACAGCGCGCTGGCACCGCTTGCGGCCCAAGGGCTTGCACGCATCGCCGCGGGGCGCAAACCCGACCGGCTGGTCGCGTCCCAGGCAGCCGGCGCGGCCGAAGCGCTGTTTGGAATTGCGGCCTCGCTGAGCGATGAAAACAGCGCCGACGTGGCCGTGTTCTATCTCCGCCTCGCACTCTATCTCGCGCCGGATCTCGATCTCGCCAAGGTCGTTCTGGCGGACCGTTTCGAGATGCTCGGAAAATACCAGGACGCGATTGCCGTGTACGACACGCTGGGCCCCAATTCCGTGTATCGCACGGCTGCCCGCGTGCAGGTGGCGCTCGACGAAACCCGGCTCGGTCACAATGACGAGGCCGTGGCCGAACTCCAGACGCTCTCGAAATCCGATCCCAAGGACCTGACGACCTGGACCGCCCTGGGAGACGTCTATCGCGACGAGTCGAAATTCGCGCAGGCCGCAGACGCCTACGATCGCGCGGTGGCGCTCGTCGGCACCGACAAGGCGGGTTCATGGCCGCTCTACTACGCGCGCGCAATCGCCGAGGAACGCTCGCACCACTGGGACGCCGCCGAGGGCGACCTCAAACATGCGCTGCAGCTCAGCCCCGATCAGCCGCAGGTGCTCAATTACCTCGGCTACAGCTGGGTCGATCAGGGACGCCATCTGCCCGCTGCGCTCGCCATGCTGGAAAAAGCGCGCTCGTTGAGCCCGTTCGACGGTTACATCGTGGACAGCGTCGGCTGGGCCTACTACCGGCTCGGCCGCTACAAGGACGCGGTGAAGGCGCTGGAGAATGCCATCCAGCTCGTGCCGGGCGATTCCACGGTCAACGAACATCTGGGCGATGCGTACTGGAAAGTCGGGCGCAAACTCGACGCGCGATTCCAGTGGAGCCATGCGCTCGCCTTCGGACCGGATCCCGCAGAAAAGGCGGAGCTCGAGAAAAAGCTCGCCATGGGTCCTGCCGCGAAGTGATCGCGTCCGATCGCGTCTTCGTTCGGGCGCCGGCCAAGATCAATCTTTGTCTTCATGTCGGCGAGAGACGCGTCGACGGCTATCACGACCTGGAAAGCCTCGCCGTTTTCGCTGCCCAGGAAGACGGGATTTGGCTCGAGCGGGCCGAGGACTTTTCGCTGTCCGTCGCAGGGCCCTTTGGCGCGGGACTTTCTCCGGGCAACGACAATCTCGCCATCGGAGCGGCGCGTACGCTGGCAGAAAGAACGCGAACCAGGCGCGGTGTTCGCATAACGCTGCAGAAAGAGATCCCGCTGGCCTCGGGCCTTGGCGGCGGATCCGCCGACGCCGCAGCGGTCATGCGCGGACTCGTGCGCCTGTGGAGTCTCGCTCTCGATCATCACGATTTGCGCCGGATCGCGGCCTCGATCGGAGCCGACGTTCCCGTTTGCATCGACAGCGCGACGGCGTGGATGGAAGGACGCGGAGAGCGCGTCACGCTGCTTCCCGCAATGCCCGGCGTGTGGCTGTTGCTCGTCAATCCACGAATCGCGGTACCGACCGCGCAGGTGTTTGCGGCGATCCGTGAGCGGCGCGGCCTCGGTCTTCGATGTCCGACCGAGCCGTTCGACGATGCGCCCGCGCTTGTACGGTTTCTTCAATCGACAACGAACGATCTGCAGCTTTCCGCGTGCGCGATCGCGCCGGTCATCGCGGACGTTCTCGACGAAATCGCGCGGCTTCCGGGCACGTTGCTCGCCCGCATGTCGGGCAGCGGCGCGACGTGCTTCGGTCTGTTCGAGAACGATCGCGCGCTACGTCCGGCTCTCGCGTTGCTGCGTGAGCGGCGACCGGACTGGTGGCTGGCAGGGGCGCCGCTGCTCCGGAAACCCGCAGGTATACCCGCTTTCGTTCAATAGCCGCGCTGGACGCAGAATTCGGCCACCGCGATCAACGCGTCGCGCAACAGCGAGGGCGGCAGCGCCTGGATGGCGCGGCAGGCCTGGCGCGCATAACGCTGTGCCTGGTTGCGCACGTCGGCGCTCGCATCGCTCTGTTCGATGTAACCGATCGCCCGCTGCAAATCCCCGTCGCGCTGCTGGCCGAGCTGGATGGTCCGCTGCCAGAACCGCCTGGCGTCTTCATCGCCGCGATTGTACGCGAAGATCACCGGCAGCGTGACCTTGGCCTCGCGGAAATCGTCGCCCACCGATTTTCCCATCTGCGCCTGACGCCCCGAATAATCGAGCGCGTCGTCGACGAGCTGGAATGCGATGCCAAGGTTTTGTCCGAACGACCTGAACGCGGCAACGTGCGCGGGGTCGCCATTCGCAATCGTTGCGCCCGATTCGGCGGAGGCCGCGAACAATGCGGCAGTCTTGGCGCCGACGATGAGGAGATAATCGGCCTCGCCGGTCGCCAGATTGTTGGCGGAGCGCAATTGCAGCACCTCGCCTTCGGCGATCACGGCCGATGCGCCCGACAGAATGTTGAGGACCCGCAGGTCGCCCGTTTCCACCATCAGCTGAAAGGCGCGGCTCAGGAGAAAATCGCCGACCAGAATGCTTGGTTTGTTTCCCCACACGACGTTGGCGGCCAGCTTGCCGCGGCGCAGGGAGCTTGCATCGACCACATCGTCGTGAAGCAGCGTCGCGGTGTGAATGAACTCCACCGCAGCGGCAAGGCGGGTGTGTTGGCCGCCGCTGTGGCCGCAGGCGACGGCGGCCGCGAGCGTGAGCAGGGGCCGCAGGCGTTTGCCGCCGGAATCCACGAGATGGCAGGCGAGATCGGGAATCAGCTCGACGCTCGAACCCAGCCGTTCGTGAATGAGACGGTCGGTCGCATCCATGTCGTCCGCGACGAGGGCGTGGAGACGATCGATCGGAGATGGGCCAATCTCCTCGGCTGCTGTCGTCGCCCCGGCGATGATCATTCCCTGCCTTGCCGCTGGCAAATGGCCCATGCGGTATTTAGGAATGGTGGCCCTATGCGGTCAAGAAGAGGCCGCGGCGAAGAAAACCCGGCCCCTGAGGGGAATCATGCGCGATGTTCTGAAAACCAACGATCCCGTGCTGCTCAACTTCGCGCAGGTGGTTCTTTCCGACGCCGGAATCGAAGCGGTGGTGTTCGACAGCCATATGAGCATCATGGATGGCAGTCTGGGCATTCTGCCGCGCCGGCTGATGGTGCTTGAAGAAGACTACGCGCGCGCGCGGCACGTACTGTCCGAGGCCCTGCCCGATGCCGTCGCCGCCCGGTGATGGGCGAGCGCGCCGACAGTTTTCTCGACGGTCGGGTGAAAGTGGAGCAACCGCCGAGTGGATTCCGGTCGGGTACCGACGCCGTACTGCTTGCCGCGGCCGTTCCGGCGCGCGAGGGCGAAACGCTGCTTGAACCCGGGTCGGGCGCGGGCGTGGCAAGCCTCTGCGTTGCCGCCCGCATTCCGCGCTGTCGGATTGTCGGCGTCGAGATCGGCGCGGGGCTTGTATCGCTCGCAAACGAGAATTCCCGCCGCAATCGCATGGCCGCGCGGATTTCGTTTATCTGCGCCGACGTATTCGACTTGCCGCGCGGCTGTCGACGCAGTTTCGATCACGTCTTCCTGAATCCGCCCTTTCACGGCAACGAAGGCATGCGCTCATCCAGCCGCGAACGCGCCCGCGCGCTCCACGATGAGGGACGGCTAAAGGATTGGCTGGAGGCGTCCTTCAAACGAGTCTCGGCTGGCGGCACGCTCACGGCGATCATCCGTTCCGATCGTCTCGACGAAGCCTTTCAGGCTTTGCCCGCGCGCGGCATGGTGGTTTTTCCTTTATGGCCGCGGGCGAACGAGCCGGCAAAACGCGTGATTCTCCAGATCCGCAAGAATGCCCGCGCGCCGTTCGCCCTCCTCGCAGGGCTGGCCCTGCACGATGCAACCGGCCGTTACACGCCCGATGCCGAGGACGTCCTGCGCGGGCGCACTTCGCTTGCTCTGGCGACTCCGCGCCGATAGGTTCCGGCCGACTTTCGCTTTCGGATGTGCCGTGGGGGCCACGACATTTCAGGATCTTATTTTCGCCTTGCAGACGTTCTGGGCAGGGCAGGGCTGCGTGATCCTGCAGCCCTATGACGTCGAAATGGGCGCCGGCACCTTTCATCCGGCCACCGCTCTGCGTTCGCTCGGCCCACGCCCCTGGCGCGCCGTTTATGTGCAACCTTCGCGGCGGCCAACGGACGGCCGCTACGGGGAAAACCCGAACAGGCTTCAACGTTACTATCAGTTGCAAGTGATTCTGAAGCCGTCGCCGGAAAACGTCCAGGAGACCTATCTCGAGAGTATTCGCGCCATCGGCATCGATCCGCTGCGCCACGACATCCGCTTCGTGGAGGACGACTGGGAGAGCCCGACGCTCGGCGCCTGGGGACTCGGTTGGGAAGTGTGGTGCGACGGCATGGAAATTACGCAGTTCACCTATTTCCAGCAGGTTGGCGGCTTCGACTGCGATCCGGTCTCGGCAGAACTCACCTACGGGCTCGAGCGCCTCGCCATGTATGTCCAAGGCGTAGAGAATGTCTACGACCTCGCCTATAACGGGCAGGTTCGTTATGGCGAGGTGTTTCATCAGTCCGAACGGGAGTTTTCGGCGTACAACTTCGAACGGGCCGACACGTCGATCCTGTTCCGCCATTTCGCGGATGCCGAAAAGGAATGCCGCGCGCTCGCGGAGGCGGGCTTTGCGCTGCCTGCCTACGATCACTGCATCAAGGCGAGCCACTGTTTCAATCTGCTCGATGCACGCGGCGTGATCAGCGTCACCGAGCGCGCCGCCTACATTGCGCGCGTGCGAGCGCTCGCCAGGGCCTGTTGTGAGGCGTGGCTTGCGAGTCCGCAGGGCGCCTACGAACCGAGATGCGCGTGAATGCCCGACCTCCTGCTCGAACTCCTGTCCGAAGAGATCCCCGCGCGCATGCAACAGAGGGGCGCACGTGAACTCGAACGGCTGCTGACCGGCGCATTGTCGGACCGCGGACTCCTTTTTGAAGGCGCGAGAGCCTTCGCCGGTCCGCGGCGATTGACCCTTGCCGTTGCGGGTCTGCCGCCGCGACAGCCGGATGTTTCCGAAGAGCGCAAAGGGCCGCGCGTCGGCGCGCCCGAAAAAGCTGTCGAAGGTTTCCTGCGTTCCGCGGGCGTGACTCTCGCCGAGTGCGCGAAGCAATCCGATGCGAAAGGAGAGTTCTACGTTGCTGTCATCCGGCGCGCGGGACGACCGACAGAACAGGTGCTCGCCGACGTGCTGCCGGAGGTGCTTGCGCAGATGGTCTGGCCGAAATCGATGCGCTGGGTTGCAGGAAACACACGTTGGGTGCGGCCGCTCCACGCCATTCTGTGCACCAGCGACGGGGAAATAGTCGCGTTTGAATTCGCTGGAGTGGCCAGCGGCAACCGGACGCGTGGACATCGTTTTCTCGCGCCCGACTGGATCGAGGTTCGTCGTTTCGAGGATTATCGGGAGAAGCTTGCAAGGGCCAACGTCATTCTCGAGCCGGGGCAACGGAGAGAGATTGTACTCCACGAAGCACGGCAGAAGACCTTCGCGCTCGGACTGGAGCTGATCGAAGACGAGGGGTTGCTCGACGAAATTGCAGGGCTGGTGGAGTGGCCGGTGCCTTTCGTGGGCCGCATCGACGATGCCTTCATGGATTTGCCGCCCGAAGTGATGCAGACCTCGATGCGGACTCACCAGAAATTCTTCGCTACGCGCGTTCCGGCGGACGGCAGAATCGCGAACCGGTTCGTCCTCGTGGCCAATATTCCATCCGATGACGGAGGCCGCGAAATCGTGGCCGGAAACGAGCGCGTGCTGCGCGCGCGACTTTCCGACGCGCGGTTTTTCTGGGACAGGGATCGCAGACGCCCGCTCGCTGCACGGCTGCCGGAATTGGGCAACGTTGTTTTCCATGCACGCGCCGGAACGATGCTCGACCGCGCGCATCGCATCCGCCGCGTGTCTCTGGTTATCGCGCGCCTCCTCCGATTCGATCCTGCGCCTGCCGCGCGTGCGGGGCTCCTCGCCAAAACCGACCTGGTCAGCGGCATGGTGGGAGAATTTCCCGAACTGCAAGGCGCCATGGGCCGCTACTACGCGCTCCACGACGGCGAAGGCGAAGCGGTGGCTAATGCCATCGGCGATCACTACCGGCCACTTGGTCCATCCGACCGCGTGCCTGCCGAACCGACCACAATCGCCGTGGCGCTGGCCGACAAGATCGACAGTCTCGCCATGTTGTGGCGCGCGGGCGAGCGCGCGACCGGCTCCAAGGATCCTTTCGCGCTGCGGCGCGCCGGGCTTGGCATCATCCGTATCATTCTCGAAAACGGTCTAAGGCTGCCGCTTTCCGTGCCGCTTCGCGTTTCACTGCTCGACTCCACCGGGGACAAAGCGGACGCGGAGCAATTCGAGGCGGCCGCGGATCGTTTCATAGAAGCGGCGCGGAGCGAAGCGGGCAGGGCGGATTCGAACGCGGCAACGGTCGCCGAAATTCTCGACTTTCTGGCGGACCGCCTCAAGTTCGCGCTGCGCGGCAAAGGCGTGCGGCACGATCTGATCGATGCGGTGTTTTCAATAGCACACGAAGACGACATCACCCGCCTCGTGGCGCGGATACGCGCTCTGGGCGAGTTTGTCGCGACGGAGGACGGAGCCAATCTGCTGGCAGCCTATCGCCGCGCCGCGAATATCGTCAGGATCGAAGGGAAACGGGACCAATGCAGCTATCGCGACGAGCCGGATCCCGCTCTTCTCGAACAGCCGGAAGAAAAAAAGCTGTTTGCCGCTCTGGTCCGGATTCTCGACATCCTGCCCGCAACAATCGCGGAGGAGCGCTTCGGGCAGGCCATGACGTTCCTGGCGGGCCTTCGCGAGCCCGTGGACCGTTTCTTCGAGAAGGTAACGGTGAATGCGCCCACACCGGCAATTCGCCGAAACCGTCTGCTGCTGCTCGCCCGCATGAGAGAGGCGATGCACGGCGCAGCGGACTTCTCCCGCATCGAGGGCTAGTGGAATGACGAAATGGGTTTACGCCTTCGGCGGCGGCGCTGCCGAAGGCCGAGCCGGCATGAAAGACCTTCTCGGCGGCAAGGGCGCCAATCTGGCGGAAATGAGCAATCTCGGTCTGCCGGTGCCGCCGGGGTTCACGATCTCGACCGAGGTGTGCAGTCATTACTATGAGCACGACCAGTCCTTTCCGCCGGAGCTGAAGCCAGCCGTCGAGCAGGCGCTCGCCTGCGTCGGCGATGTGGCCGGCGGCGCGCTCGGTGATCCCCGACGGCCGCTGCTAATTTCGGTGCGCTCGGGCGCACGGGTCTCCATGCCCGGAATGATGGATACGGTGCTCAACCTCGGGCTCAATCCGGAGACGGCGGAAGCGCTTGCGCGCATCACCGGCGATGCGCGGTTTGCCTACGATTCGTTCCGCCGCTTCGTGCACATGTACGCAAATGTGGTTCTGGGATTGCCGCATGAGCGCTTCGAGGAAATCCTGGAACTCGAAAAGGAGACACGGGGCGTCGAATACGACACCGATCTCGACGCACCTGATCTCAGGCGCATTGCCGGGAAATACCTGGAAGAAGTGCAGCGGGCGACCGGAGCCCCCTTTCCCGAGGATGTGAACGCGCAACTTTGGGGCGCCATCGGCGCTGTCTTCCGATCATGGCAGAGTCCGCGCGCGAAAACCTATCGCAAGCTTCACAACATCCCGGAAAACTGGGGAACCGCGGTCAATGTCCAGGCGATGGTGTTCGGCAACCGCGGTGAAACGAGCGCGACTGGCGTCGCTTTCACGCGCGATCCCTCGACCGGCGAACGCGTGCTCTTCGGCGAATTTCTGGTCAACGCACAGGGCGAGGACGTCGTCGCCGGAATCAGGACGCCGCAACCGATCTCGAAATTGGTTCGCGAGCGCATGGGCGGACGAAAACCCTCGATGGAAGAAGCGATGCCCGGTTCCTTTGGGGAACTGAAGCGCATCGCCGAAACACTCGAAGCCCACTACCGCGACATGCAGGACGTCGAATTCACCGTCCAGGAAGGGCGGCTCTTCATGCTTCAAACGCGAACTGGAAAACGTACGGCCGCGGCCGCGCTGAAGATTGCCATCGACATGGTTGGCGAAGGGCTGTTCGACCGCCGCACCGCGCTCCTGCGGATCGACGCTGCCGCGCTCGATCAGTTGCTGCATCCCACGCTCGACAAATCCGTGTCGGCCGTCTGCCTTGCGACCGGCCTTGCAGCGTCCCCTGGAGCGGCGACAGGCGAAATCGCGTTCACCGCCGAAGAAGCCGAGAAGCTGTCGGCGGAGGGCCACGACGTCATACTTGTTCGACTCGAAACAAGCCCCGAAGACATCCATGGAATGCACGTGGCCAAGGGTGTGCTGACGGCGCGCGGCGGCATGACAAGTCACGCCGCGGTGGTGGCGCGAGGTATGGGCCGGCCGTGTGTGTCCGGCGCAGGTGCGCTGAAAATCGACGCGGCAAAGGGCACGATGACCATCGGTTCGCGCAATTACCGGCAGGGAGACCTCATCACCATCGACGGGGCAAGCGGGCAGGTTTTCGAAGGGCGCGTTCCGATGCGTCATCCCGAGATGACGGGCGATTTCGGCACGCTCATGGGATGGGCGGATGAAGCCCGCAAGATCGGTGTGCGGGCGAACGCGGATACACCCGCCGATGCGACGACCGCGCGGCGCTTCGGCGCGGAAGGCATCGGCCTCTGCCGCACCGAACACATGTTTTTCGAGGCGGACCGCATCGTGGCAGTGCGTTGCATGATTCTTGCGGATTCGCGCGAAGAACGCGAGGCAGCGCTGCAATCGCTGCTGCCCATGCAGCGCTCGGATTTCGCCGGCATCTTTCGCGCCATGCAGGGTTTTCCTGTCACCGTGCGCCTGCTCGATCCGCCGCTCCACGAATTTCTCCCGCACACGGACGCTGAGATTGCCGAAGTCGCGCGCGCAGCAGGCAAGGATCCTGCGAAACTCTGGCAGAGGGCGCTCGCACTTCGTGAAACAAACCCGATGCTCGGGCACCGCGGCTGCCGGCTCGGCATCACCTTTCCGGAAATCTACGAGATGCAGGCGCGCGCCATTTTCGAAGCGGCGCTGGAGATGCGGGAGCCAGGGGTTGGGGACGCGGCGCTCGAGATCATGATTCCGCTCGTCGGATTTCGCAGCGAACTCGACTTCCTCGCGCACCGGATCACGCGTGTTGCGGAAGCGGTGCGAAGCGAACGCGGAACGGTGCCCGATTATACGATCGGCACCATGATCGAGCTGCCGCGCGCCGCGTTGAGGGCCGGCGAGATTGCCGAAGCCGCATGCTTTTTCTCGTTCGGTACCAACGATCTCACGCAGACAACTCTCGGCCTGAGCCGCGACGACGCGGGTACCTTTCTCGGCGAGTATCTCGAAAAGCAACTGATCGCGTGCGATCCGTTTGTCAGCCTCGATATTGCAGGCGTGGGCGAACTCATAACAATCGCGAAGGAGCGGGGCCGCAAGGCCCGTCCGGACCTCAAACTTGGCATCTGCGGGGAACATGGCGGCGATCCCGCATCGGTCGCATTCTGCCACGCGAGCGGACTGGATTATGTTTCCTGTTCGCCGTTCCGGGTACCCGTCGCCAGGCTCGCGGCGGCCCAAGCTGCGATCCGCGACAAATAATTTGCGCGGAACAAAGCAAACACGAATCAATATTACTGGAACTTTGAATTGAATTGCGGAGAAGGAATTTCGGCGGATTTGCTGGGTTTTTTGCGCCGCTGACAGACTGTCATTGTGGGTTGACTTTCCGTCAGAAATTCTGATGACATCCTGTCATATCGAACCCGCGATTTCATTTGACGCTTCTGTGACCGGCTGGCAGAAGGAACCTGCGCCAAGGCTGGGGGCAGGGGAGCCCCTTCGGAACACGACGTCGATTTAGCTCGAAGCCAAACTCCGAGAGTGAAATCCCGTATGCCGGAGAAACTAATCGCCGCATGGCGACGTGCCGATCGCAGCGTCTTCGCCGCATTGATATTCTCGCTGGTATTCGCCGCTGCTGCGGGCGGGTTTGTTCCCGCTGCCCGCGTTTTTGTGGCGCCGACCCGGACGGTACAGGTCCATCGGGCCGCATTGCCGTTGCGACTGGTGCCCGACAAACCGGTCGAAGCGATTATCAACCCCGCCTCACTCGTTCTTCGCACGCCTCCGGTCGACGTGACTCCACTGCTTCAGCAATTCGTGCTTGAGAAAATGCTTGCCGAGCGGAAATGCCTGGCCGAAGCCATGTACTATGAAGCCCGGGGCGAGGGTGTGAACGGCGAAAAAGCGATCGCCGAGGTCGTATTCCACCGCATGCACAGCCCCCGCTATCCCCGCTCGATCTGCGGGGTGGTGTATCAGCGGGCTGCGGCCGGACACGGCTGCCAGTTTTCGTTCACCTGCAACGGCGACCTCGATCGGGCGAAGGCACCCGGCTCGTGGGCACGGGCAAAACGCCTCGCCGGGAAAATTCTGACGGGCCTGGTCACGCTCGGCGACGAAACCGAAAACGCCATCGCCTTTCACGCGGTGGACGTCCAGCCCGGATGGGGCGACCGTCTTGTGAAAACCATCCAGATCGGAAATCACATCTTCTACCGCGCGGCGCCACGCAACATCCGCTCGAGCTGACGGGCCTCAGAAATCGAGTGCGACGTCGAGGCCGGGCGAACTGTGTGTGATCGCTCCCGAGGATATGTAGTTGACGCCCGTTTCCGCCACAGCGCGGACGTTGGCGAGCGAGATGCCTCCCGAAGCTTCGAGAATGGCCCGGCCCGCGGACAATTCCACGGCGCGCCGCAACAGGTGCGGCGACATGTTGTCGAGCAGGATGGAGCCGACGCCCAGCGAAAGAGCCTCGTCAAGTTCGTCCAGTGTCCCCACTTCGAGTTCGAGTACGGCCATGTGGCCGAGCGCATGTCGGGCGCGCTCCACCGCATTGCGCAGTCCGCCGGCGGCGGCAACGTGGTTGTCTTTGATCAGCACCGCGTCATCGAGGCCGAATCGGTGATTGAAGCCGCCGCCGCAGCGAACCGCATATTTCTCGAGAATGCGCAAGCCGGGCATCGTCTTGCGGGTGCACACGATCCGCGCGCCGGTGCCGTCGACTGCATCCACAAGCGCGCGCGTGGCCGTGGCGACACCGGAAAGATGACCCAGAAAATTCAATGCCACCCGCTCTCCCGTCAACAGCGCGCGCGCCGGCCCGGCAACGGCCGCGATCGTGTCTCCGGCATTCACTCGCGCGCCATCGGGAGCGTGCGCAGCCACGCGTACGTTACCGTCTACAAGGCGGAACGCACGATCCGCACAGATGATTCCCGCAAGCGTGCCCGCGGCGCGGACGACAAGCCTCGCTTCGGCGGGTTGGTCTGGCGGAATGAGGAGATCGGTCGTGAGATCGCCGGCCCGGCCGAGGTCTTCTTCGAGCGCGCGGCGCACGATCGGATCGACCAGCAGCGGATGCGGCGGGCGCAGAATGGACGGCGAACTCATGTGACGGTTGACCGCGCGCTTCGAACGTTCGCGTCGTACTTCTGTGCGATACGGTCCGCGTCCGCAAGCGTAAGAACGCCGCGCGCCGGCGTAGCGCCCGCGTCGGGGTAATCGCGTCGCCAGTGCGCTCCAACACTCTCTTCCCGCACGAGCGCACCGGCAACGATGAGTTTGGCTGCTGTCATCGCGTTCAGCAGTGCCGGATCGCGCACCGCGCCTTCGGAGCGGACAATCGTGGCGAGCAATGCCGTCAGGCCGTCGGCGTCGCGTTCGAGACCTGCTCCCCGGGTCATGGCCTGCCGAAAGCTCTGTGCCAGCGTTTCGGGTTTTGCAGCGCTCGGTGGGTGTGGCTCGGCCACGCGACGGACCGTCTGCTCGGTGCGGCTGCGCACATCGCTTGCAACTCGCGCGCCGAACACGAGTGCCTCAGCAAGCGAGTTCGAAGCGAGGCGGTTTGCGCCGTGGAGGCCCGTGCCCGCAGCCTCTCCGACGACCCAGAGTCCCTCAAGCGAACTTCGTCCGTGATGATCGCTGGCGATCCCACCCATGTGGTAATGCGCAGCGGGCGCAACCGGGATCGGCTGGCTGGCGGCATCGATACCCGCGCTCCGACACACCGCATCGACCGTCGGAAAATGCGACGCGAATCGCTCACCCACCGCGATGCGGCAGTCGAGGAAAATGCGGTGACCACTAAGGATTTCGCGGTGGATCGCGCGCGCTACAAGGTCGCGCGGCGCAAGTTCGGCAGCCGGATGCACACTCAGCATGAAGCGGCGCCCGCTTTCATCGACAAGCGTCGCGCCTTCCCCGCGCAACGCTTCGGTGGCGAGCGGCGCCGGATCGCGGCCGAGGGCGATCGCGGTAGGATGGAATTGCACGAACTCCGGATCCGCGATGCGTGCGCCGGCCCGTGCCGCCATACCGACACCTTCGCCGCGCGAACCCGACGGATTTGTGGTCGCAGCAAAGAGCGCCCCCACGCCGCCGGTTGCGAGAATAACCCGGCGCGACCGGATGAACACGATCTGTGCGTCCGCGTCCGTGCCCCGACGCGCAAAGACGCCGATGATTCCTTCGTCCGACCATGCCAGTTCGAGCGCCTGCATTCCGTCGAGAACGGTAATGGAGGACGTGGTGCATGCCGCGCGCGCCAGTGTCTGGGTGATCGCCGCGCCGGTGCGATCGCCGGACACATGAACGATGCGCGAACGGGAATGTGCAGCTTCCCGGGCGAGGGCGAGGCTGCCGTCCGCGTTTCGATCGAGCGGTGCCCCGAGACGAAGAAGGTCTTCGATACGCTGCGGCGCTTCCTGCGCCACGAAACGCGCAACTTCAGAATCGCAGAGTCCGCCGCCGGCACGTAGCGTATCCTCGGCATGCGAGGACCAGCTATCGCCCTTGCCGAGCGCCGCCGCAATTCCGCCTTGTGCCCAGGCGCTGGAGCCGCTCACGCCCGGCCGTTCTGCCGCCACGATCAGGGCAGGGAAAGGTGCAAGCGACAGTGCAGTGAACAGGCCCGCAATGCCGGCGCCGACAATCACGGCGCCTTCAGCTTCGACGACAGTGCCCGCCTCCGCGGACATGATGAGCCTCAAGCCGCCAGGCGGCAGTTCGTTCCGCGTCCCACCTCGAGCATGCGCGTAAGAGCCGCCCGAGCGCGCGCAATGACTGCGGGCTCGATTTCCACGCTGACCGTTTCGGTTTCGAGAGCGCGGAGAATGCCCGCGAGCGTGATCCGTTTCATGTGCGGGCAGAGATTGCAGGGCCTCACAAATTCCACGTCGGGAAATTCGACGGCGACGTTGTCGCTCATCGAACACTCCGTCACCATCACGACGCGCTCCGGACGGTGCGCTCCCACATAGCCGATCATCGCCGACGTCGAACCGGCAAAATCGGCTTCTGCAATTACCTCTGGCGGGCATTCGGGATGCGCCAGAACCACAACGCCGGGATTGGCTTCGCGCCAGGAGCGAAGGTCACTTGCGGAAAATCGTGCATGCACCTCGCACCGGCCTTTCCACGACAGGATTTTCACGCACGTACACTTTGCGACGTTTTGTGCAAGAAATTCGTCCGGAAGCAGTATGACGGTATCGGTGCCCCGTTCTCGGGCGATATGCTCCACCACAGCGACGGCGTTAGCGGATGTGCAGCACATGTCGCTCTCTGCTTTCACGGCAGCCGACGTGTTGACGTAGGTTACGACCGGAAAGCGCGGATATTTTTCCTTCAGAAGCCGGACATCGGCGGCGGTAATCGAACTGGCAAGCGAACACCCGGCCTGCGGATCTGGAATGAGCACCGTCTTCTCGGGGGACAGGATCTTGGACGTTTCGGCCATGAAATGAACGCCGGCCTGTACAATGATGTCCGCGTCTGTTTTTGCCGCCTCACGCGCGAGCTGGAGCGAATCGCCGACGTAATCGGCCACGCAATGGAAAATCTCCGGCGTCATGTAGTTGTGGGCGAGCACCACGGCCTTTTTGCGCCGTTTGATTTCGTTGATCGCCTGCACGAGCGGCGCGTGAACGGCCCATTCGACTTGCGGAATGACGCGCGCGACCTTCGCGTATGCTGCGTCGCTTGTGGCCGGCAGACGATCCGTGTTGGTGTTCATTGCCACTCCTCCATGCGGGTTATGCTCTTGCTGAGCATTTACATGGCAAAAAAATTCCGCAGTTCAAGGTCCTGCGGTCGTACTCTTTATGCTGTAAACCGGCATAAATAGCAAGGGTATCGCGAGAATTCGGATCGGCAGCGCTGATAGCGCCGGCCCGCCCGATAATCGGACCGTGTCCTGTGCCCACGCAGACTCTCAATAGCGCTCGCGTCGGTCGGCGGCGCGGTCAGGCGGCGCCCCGCCGCGCGCCAAGACGCACGCCGGGCGCGGGCCGTTCGCCCAAAACGTCCCGGCGGAAGCTGAAAAGTTCGGCCGGACGCCCACGCGCCGCGGGCGCCAGTCGGCCCGTGCGCTCGACAAGACCCTGTTCGGCCACCAGGCGCCGGAAGTTCTGCTTGTGCAGGCGAATGCCAGAAATCGCTTCGACGGTACGCTGCAACTCAAGAAGCGTGAAAGCGGCTGGCATCAATTCAAAGACAACGGGCCGATATTTCATTTTGCCGCGCAGGCGCGAGATTGCAGTGGCGAGAATGCGCCTATGGTCGAACAGCATCGGCGAACCGAGCGATGTCGGGCTGCGGTTCACCGGTTTGCGCCCGTCGCGCCGGGATTCTTCTACCAGCCCGGCCTCGTAGAGAAGTTCGTAGCGTTCGAGTACGCGTTCTTCGTCCCAGGGCAAACCGGGCAGACCGAAAGCCAACCTTATCCGATTGCGGCGCTCCTCCGCGGCCGCGCGCGAAACGGCGCGGACCGCGAACGTTTCCAGCGCTGGAATCATGACGGCATCGATGATGGCGGGCCGGTTGCTCCGCCAGTCCTCCCATGGAAAATGTCGATACCAGTCGCGCCAGAGCGTTTCGGGGGTCACCGTGACGCCCCCCGGGCCCGTGAGCGCGAGATAACCCACGGAAACGACTCGCGGACCTTCTCCGGGTTTGATCAGATGGCGTCCGCGATCCCCGAACGTATAAAGCTGTTCTGCATAGCCGAGATCGAGGGAGGTCTGTTCCTTGACCCAGCTTCGCAGGCCTCCTTCCAGCGTACGATGGCCGAGCGGATCGAAAGGGCCAAAGGGCAGGGCGTCGGGAGCGCCCTTGTGGTGCACCACCAGGACGCGCGGCCGGTCTTCCGCGACTGCCACGATCGCGGCGCTGAGGCCGATGCTCACGACGTGACTGGTGGTTGCGTCCATCATACCGACGGGAATCCCAGCGGCAGGATCACACACCGCCCCTCTGCAACGATTTCGCCGCGGCCGATGCTGGCGACGGCCCCTACCATTCTTCCGCCGCGCGCGAGTACCTCATCAGCCAGCCGCACCATCAGCGGGTTGGGAACCGCATGGGGCGCCTGCGCGCGCAAATCCCGCGCGACTTCCAGTTCGCGGCCGGGTCCGGCGCGGTCGCACAGGAGCGTATAGGCTGCCGCCATTGAACGGCTGATCCCGGCCCAGCAGTGCACAATCAGGGGCGCGTCGCCATGCCAGCTCCGCCCGAAATCTATGAGCCTTGCAACGTGATGGCGCTCCGGCGGCGCCTCGCAACCCAAAGCGTCCGCCACGTCATTCAGCGCGAGCCGCAAATGCCGACCGGCCGAGATTCTGGCCGGCGTTTCGATCATATGTTCGGGCGACAAGAGCGTGACGAGATGCGATGGGCGATAGGTCTCGATACTCTGAATCAGCCCGGAAAGCGGTGTCACGACGATGAACGGCATGGCTTTCGCTTACTTTCGGCTGCCTTTCTTGCAACACGCCAAGACCTTATATCGCGAGACGCCGGAAGTGTTCCAGAAATTGCCGTTCGATTTCTTCGGTCGGTAGCGGGACGAGCTTTGGTGTGCGCAGACCGGGCGGCGGACGGCCGAAGTGCCGGCGCGCTTCGCTTGTCTCGAAACCTGCAAGCTGAGTGGCCTCATAAAAGGCAGAATGGCGGTCCGCGCGCTTGATGAGAATGGCCAGATCCGGCGAGGGCCGCGGCGGCAGCCCGAAGCGAATATGGATTGTGGCCAGCAGCCGCGTTTCGAACGCCTTGTAGTCGATGCCGACGGCAGCCTTGAAGGGGCTGATGAGGTCACCCACGACATATTCCGGTGCGTCGTGGAGGAGCGCGGCAAGTCGCGCTTGATGTGGAAGCCCAGGCCGCAATTCCTGGACCAGACGTTCGACGAGCACACAATGCTGCGCCACAGAGAATGCGATTGATCCGTGTGTCTGGCCGTTCCAGCGTGCCACACGAGCCAAACCGTGGGCGATATCTGTGATTTCGACATCCAGCGGCGAGGGATCGAGGAGGTCGAGTCTGCGGCCGCTGAGCATGCGTTGCCAGGCACGGGGTGGCTTTGGCGAGCGCGTGACCACGGCTTAATCGGGTCCGCGGCTCAGAAAAACCAGAACTTCGCACAGATAAGGATGAGCGTCGCACAAAGCCCGACGCGGACGGCCAGTTCCGGAATGCGCGGGGACAGCATGCTGCCGAAGACGATGCCAGGGATCGAGCCCACGAGCAGCGATTCAAGAAGATGCCAGTCGATCGAACCGAGCGCCCAATGCCCGCCCCCCGCGATCAGGGTCAACGGCATGGCGTGTGCGATGCCGCTGCCGACGACGGTGAGAATGGGCATTTCGGGATAGAGAAGTAGAAGCGCGGTGACGCCGATCGCGCCGGCGCCGATCGAAGAAATCGAGACAAGCACACCGAGCACCGCGCCCGTCAGGATGGTCAGATTGCGTGCCAGTCTCGGGCTCACCGCTCCGATCCGTTTGGTATAGAGTTGCACAAGCCGTTTGCGGAAAACGAGCGACATGGCAGTCAGAAACAGCGCAAAACCAAGGATCTTGGTAATCACGTCCTGCATCGCATCGTCGTGTGCGTCGAGATAGAAAAGTGCAAGCAGCGTCAGCGCAGTCATGGGAACGCTTCCTGCGGCAAGCCGCCCAACGACCTTCCAGTCCACCGTCCTGTTCCAGGAATGCACCGCAGTGCCGCTTGCGTTGGTGATCGAGGCGTAGAGCAGATCGGTTCCGACTGCGGTGACGGGATGGATGCCGAACAGGAGGATAAGAACCGGAGTCATGAGCGCACCGCCGCCGGTCCCGGTCATACCGGTCAGGGCTCCGATGACAAAACCGGAGAAGAGATAGGTCGGCTGGATTGCGTGCACGACGCCCATGGTTCCCCTTCCCCGCCTGCTTCCCTTCCAGCCTTCAGCCGCGCTTTTCGAGGATCACGCTTCCGGCCGTGTAGCCCGCGCCGAATGAGCAAAGATGGCCGACGCTGCGCGGCGGCAAATCGGCGCTGAACTGGTGAAAGGCGATAATCGAGCCGGCCGAACTGGTATTTCCGTATTCCTCGAGGATGCTGGGTGCTTCGAGCGGCAGAGGATCGCGGCCCAGAACCTTCTTCGCGATCAGATTGTTCATATTAATGTTGGCCTGGTGCAGCCACAGCCTGGAGAGGCGGGCCGGAGCAACGTCGTTCGCCGCCAAATGATCGAGCATGAAATTCGAGACCATCGGTACCACTTCCTTGAAGACCTTGCGGCCCTTTTGGGAGATGAGCTTGTCGGGATTGCCGGAGGCTTCGGGCGCGAAGCGGTTCAGCGGACCGAAATTGTTCCGGATGTTGTTCGAGAACCGCGACTCAAGGCGTGTACTGACGATTTCCCAGCTGTTGTCGCCATCGGCGGCGCGGGCGTGCTCCAGAACGCAGGCGGTGGCGGCATCGCCGAAGATGAAATGAGTTTCGCGATCGCACAGGTTGAGGTGGCTCGTGCAGATTTCCGGGTTAATGGCGAGAATCGCGCGCGCACGCCCCTGACCGATCAGTGCGGCGGCAACATCGATGCCGAAGGTCGCCGATGAGCATGCCGCCAGAAGATCGAAGCCGAAACCGGAAATCCCGAGTGCATCCTGGACTTCGATCGCGATCTGCGGATAGAAGCGCTGAAGGACGGAAGCCGACACGACGACACCGTCGATGTCGGCCGGTTCGCGGCGGGCGGCCGCAAGCGCCTGACGGGCCGCCGCGACGGCGATATCGGCCATGACGGACGGTTCGCCGTTCGGCCGCTCCGGCATCTGCGGGCACATGATCGCGGTATCGAGCATGCCGCGCTTGGCCACCACGTGGCGATTGCGGATTCCGGATGCCTTGACAATGAATTCGTCGCTGGATTTCAGAAGGGGCTGCATCCGGCCGGCTGCAATCTCCGTGGCGTTTCGGAGATTGTGCTGGCGTGCGTATTCATTGAAGGAATCCACCAGTTCCCCGTTTGATATAGTCTCGGGAGGAACGAAAAAACCCGTGCCGCTGATGGCTACTCTCGTCACTGCCCCATGCCTTGGGAATTCCCGCCGAGAAGCTGTCGCAGCGCTGCCTCAAACGCAACCCCCCGCGCATACGGCGCTGGCCGAGCGATGCACGGCAGCGCCAATTAAAGAAATGTTTGCGGGCGCCATTTGCGGGGCCGCCAAATGACGAAATTGCAGGAGTCGGCACTGGTGCTGTTCTCGGGAGGGCAGGATTCCACGACCTGTCTCGCCTGGGCATTGCAACGGTTTTGCACGGTAGAAACGGTCGGATTCGATTATGGCCAGCGCCACGCGGCCGAACTGGCTGCGAGGATTACGATTCTCGCGCGCATGCGCGACGAATTTCCCGCGTGGCGATCCGTGCTTGGCCGCGACCGTTGCCTGCCGATGGACGTGCTGCCGGCGATCGGAGGCAGCAGGTTGCTCGCCGGCTGCGAAAATGATGCGCCTGCGATCGACAGTGATCTGCCTTCGACGTTTGTGCCGGGCCGGAACATCTTTTTTCTCACCGCAGCGGCGGCGCTCGGCTATCGGTACGATATTCGCCATCTCGTTGGAGGAATGTGCGAGACGGATTTTTCCGGGTATCCGGATTGTCGTGACCATGCAATCAAGGCGCTCGGCCGGGCGCTCGATCTCGGCATGAATGCGCAATTTTCCATCCATACGCCCCTCATGCATCTCGACAAGCGGGCGACCTGGGAGCTCGCCGAGTCCCTTGGCGGCCGCAGCCTGGTGGATTTGATCGTGGAGGAAACCGTCTCGTGCTACGAAGGCGATCGTACGCATCGCCACATGTGGGGCTACGGGTGCGGCGCGTGTGCTGCCTGCATGCTGCGTGCGCGAGGTTATGAAAGATACACCGGTCGATGAGCTATCAGGTCAAGGAGATTTATTACACGCTTCAAGGCGAGGGCGCCCGAAGCGGCCGCGCCGCGGTGCTGGTGCGGTTCGCCGGCTGCAATCTTTGGAACGGCCTCGAGAAGGATAGGCATCGCGCCGTGTGCCGGTTCTGCGATACCGACTTTGTCGGAACAGACGGAATGAACGGCGGACGCTATTCCGACGCGGAGACTCTTGCGCGTGCGGTGCGAAAATGCTGGCCCGCAGGCAAACGCGCGCGGCCGTATGCGGTCTGCACCGGTGGCGAGCCGCTTCTGCAGCTCGATGCGCCGCTCGTTTCTGCCTTGAAGAACGCCGGATTCGAAGTTGCGATCGAAACCAACGGTACGATTGCGCCTCCGTCCGGGATCGACTGGATCTGTGTAAGTCCGAAGGCCGCCGCAAGAATCGTCATTTGGGCCGGCGACGAACTTAAACTTGTTTTCCCGCAGACCGAGGTGCCTCCTGAGCGATTCGCGGAGCTCGATTTCCGTCACTTCTTTCTGCAACCGATGGATTCTCCCGAGCGCGAAGCGAACACACGCGCCGCCGCCGAATACTGCCTTGCCCATCCGCAGTGGCGTCTCAGCCTGCAAGCGCACAAGGTGATCGGGATCCGGTAATGCGAGGCGGATTCTCGCGACCCCGATGGAACTCAGCTAAGCTTTCGCTGGATAGCGGGTCACCAGCGACTCCGGGTCGGGTCGTTTGCGTTCCTCGAGCGCCACCGCGGGTGTTCCGATGTAGATGAAGCCCGCGATGCGCTCGCCGGACTCGAGACCGAGGTGTTCGCGCACTCGTGGATGATAGGCGCACCATTCGGTAATCCAGTTCGCCACGAAGCCGGACGCGTGCGCCGCCAGAACGAGTGTCTGGCAGGCTGCTCCGGACGAGAGCACCTGTTCCCATTCCGGGATCGGAAGGCCTTCCCGGACGCGGCTGATCACTGCGACGATGAGGGGCGCGCGCAAGAAACGTTCGCGCTCGGTACGCAGGCGCTCCTCGCTCGCCTGGGGATCGTCTGCCCGAATGCAATCCGCAAGAACCGTCCCGAAACGCGCGCGCGCGGCGCCTTCGAACACGATGAATCGCCACGGGGCGAGCTTGCCGTGATCCGGCACGCGCGCCGCCGCCCGCAGGATCAGCGCAAGCTCGGGTCCGGTCGGGCCGGGACCGGTCATGGCCTTGGCCGATCCCGACCGGCGGCTCAGCAGAAGGCGTAGGGTCCCTGCGTTGCGTTCGTTCAGCAACTGGGGACCGGATGGCGCGTCGGGCATTGGATTTGAGCTTTGCTTTGGAGAAGCGACAATCTTTGCCTATCTAGGCTGTTGCGGCGGCGCGGCAAGCCGCCAGGGAGAGGTCATGGCGATTGCAGCGGAGAATCTCGGACATTGCGACCCGATCTGGTCTGCGCTGCGCGCCCAGGCGGCCGAACTTGCGGAGAGGGAGCGGTCGCTCGCCAGCCTCGCGCACGCAACCATTCTCAATCACCACGCGCTCGAAGACGCGCTGACCTATCATCTTGCGCGCAAGATCGGCGGTGAGGAAGTGAGCGCGATGCTCGCGCGCGAGGTTTTCGGGGAAGCCCTCGTTGCCGATCCGGGAATTGGCCAGTCGGTCCGCGCGGATCTCTCTGCCGTGTTCGAGCGCGATCCCGCCTGCCACAGCTACATTCAAGCGTTTCTGTTCTTCAAGGGATTTCATGCGCTCGAATGTCATCGCGTCGCGCACTGGCTATGGCGCGAAGGACGTACGCCCTTTGCCCATTTTCTGCAGAGCCGCGTATCGGAGCTTTTTGCTGTCGATATTCATCCGGCCGCCAGCATCGGACGCGGCATCATGATCGACCACGCGACGGGTATCGTCATCGGCGAGACTACGGTCGTCGAAGACGATGTGTCGATGCTGCACGGCGTGACGCTCGGCGGATCCGGCAAGGAGACGGGCGACCGCCATCCGAAAATCCGCCGTGGCGTGCTGTTGTCGGCCGGGGCCAAAGTGCTCGGCAATATCGAAGTGGGCGAGAATTCCCGCATCGGTGCGGGCAGTGTCGTCATTGCTCCGGTACCGGCGAACTGCACCGCCGCCGGCGTGCCGGCGCGGATCATCGGCTGCGCAGGTTCCGATCGGCCCTCGCAAACCATGGACCAGCATATTGCGATACCAGAGGAAGATATCGCGCCCTGAGTGTTACCCCGAGATCAGCTGCGATATTCACTCCGCAGCAACACTTTCATTTCGGATGCGAGCCGGGCGGAATCGATGGTCGAGGTCAGCACGATGCGAGCGCGGCCGTCGCGATCGAAGACGAACACAGAATCCGAATGCGTGACTTCATAGGGACGACCCGGTTTGGTGGGTGTGCTCTGGTAAAGCACGCGGTAGCGGCGGGCGAGAGCTGCGATTTCGTTCGGATTGCCGCGCAGGGCATCGATCCCAGGTCCGAATGCCCGCACATAAGCCCGCATGACGGGAACCGTATCGCGTGCGGGGTCGACCGTGACGAAGAGTACGCGCACATCTTTCGCGCGCGATCCCATCCGGTGCTGCATCTCTGCAAGATCTGTCAGCGTCGTCGGACACTCGTCAGGGCAATGCGTGTAGCCGAAATAGAGCAGCACTGTCTGGCCTCGGTAGCTCGCGGCATCCACGGCCGCGCCGTCATTGGCGCGGATCATCGAAAATTCGAGTCGCGGCATCATTCCGGCGATGTCGGTTTCGTCTGGCGAGGACGCGCGACTGCATGCAGCTGCGACGAGCGCCAGGGCCAGTGCGGCAAGGCCTTTGATCATGCGGGAGCAAATAGCACGCGGCGCGGACTGTTGCGGGACCGAATCTCCGCTGCCGTGTGACCAATCGCCCCTGCGCTCCAGCCTTCGCCGGTCTATAAGGCCGGGAATGACAGTTCCCTCGCTTTCGCGGACATCGCCTAATCTGCTTTTCACTCCGCAGGCGGTAGGGAGTTTGTCCCCTTATCTTTTGCTGGTCACGGTGGGCATCGGAATTTCGCTGGCGTGCCGGTATTTCCCGGCGGCCCTTCCATTCTGGATGCCTTGGGATTTTTCCTGGCCGGTTTTTCTGGTGACGGCGCTCGGCCTGGGCTGGTTCGTGACAGGCCTCGTGCGACTCCCGAAATCGGGCCGTCCGCCGGTGTGGCGGCAGATCTCGTTCGCAGTCGGCGTGCTCTCGACCTACGCCGTGCTACAGACCCATCTCGACTATTACGCGCAACACATGTTTTTTGTGCATTGCGCCCAGCATTTGGTGTTGCATCATCTGGGTGCGTTCCTCATCGCGCTCGGCATGCCAGGCGTAGCGATCCGGGCGGGCATGCCAGCCGGTGTCAGATCGTTGCTTGATTCGCGCCCGGTGCGCGGGATCGTGGACGTCATCCAGCACCCGGCCGTAGCACCCGTGCTATTTGTCGGTCTGATTTATCTGTGGCAGGTTCCGGCGATTCACACTCGCGCAATGCTCGACACGCGCCTCTACAATGTGATGAACGCGAGCGTGGCGGTGGACGGAATTTTCTTCTGGTCGCTCATCCTGGACAATCGCGGGAAACCGCCGGCGCGGCTCGGCTTTGGCCTGCGCGCGCTCCTCGTCATCGCCGTCGAACCCCTGCAAATGGCGCTGGGCGCCACCCTGTCGCTAGCGTCAACCGATTATTATCCGGTCTATCGCATCTGCGGCCGGCTGTGGGACATTGCGGCGCTCTCCGATCAGCATTATGGCGGGCTGATCATCTGGTTGCCGAGCGCCATGATGAGTCTCGCGGGTATGATCTGCGTGCTCGTGGCGCTGCGCATACATGAGGAACAACAGGAAAATGCGTGAATGGACAAGAACGGCGGCCGCGGCCCTGGTGGCCTCGGCACTCGCAATGCCGGCCTGGGCGGCCGGGCTCAGCGTGTCGGGGCCCTGGTTTCGCACGCTGCCGGAAGGCCTCCCGTCCGCGGGTTATTTCGAGATTCACAATTCGACCTCCTCACCCGTGGTGTTGACGGGTGCGCGCAGTTCGGCCTGTGGCATGCTGATGCTGCACCAGAGCACGGAAAAAGGCGGCACGAGCCGCATGCGTGACGTCGCGAGCGTAACCGTGCCGGCCAACGGCACCTTCGTATTTGCGCCCGGCGGCTATCATCTCATGTGCATGAATCCGTCCGCTGACATGTCGCCCGGAAAGTCGGTCGAAGTGACTCTCGTGTTGGCCGGCGGGCGGACCGTCGAAGCACCGTTCTCCGTTCGGACGGCAACCGGCAAATAGAAACGCCGCCTTGGCGGCGGCGCTTCTTCCCCACAAGCGTGCAGCTTGCTCAGCGGTTCATCATCCGCATCAGGCTGCCCGTCAGCGTGCCACCGCTCATCGTGACGGCCGCGCCGAGCACCAGCAATCCCACGATGGTGAACACGGCAACATGTGCGGTCGACGAAAGCGCCAGGATACCGAGCACGATCGAGGCAATGCCTGCCAGCACCTGGAATCCCGCTGCGGTCGAGATCGCGGACTGAAGCAGCGCCTGCGCGCCTTCGCCCGTCGGCAGGGCCGCGATCTTGACGCTGTTCATGCGCTGTACATTGGCCGCTCCGATCAGGAGCAGCGCGCCGGCTATGATAATGGCGCAAGGCACGAGCGTAGCAGGATTGACACCGAGCACGCTGAGCACACCCAGTACCAGCACGGCCGCGCCGACGATGATTTCCGTCGTCATCCCGCCGGCAAACTCGGTGACGCCCGTCGCACCCGCGCTCATCCCCATAAGCCGCGAAAACTCCGTCGCAACCGTGCCCCCTTCCGCGATCAGCGCTGCGCCCAGGATGATCGCGGAGATCGCCGGCAGCGCGCCGACATTTCCAATCCGGGCCAATCCGATGACGGAGAGAACTACAATCGCCACACCCCCTGCGACTTCCACGAGTGACCCCGTTGCCTCGGCCCTGAGGGCCGATCTTTCCGTATATGTTGAAGCCATGACCTACTCCTTTCGTACTCCTCTGCCGCCGGGTGAGCCGAAAACCATCCGCCGCGAGGTGGATGGGCGCGGGCTGTAACCTTGACGGCGAGGGCGGGCTGGCTCGTCCACAACCGCGCGCAGCTATCTAGAAAACGGGGTGAGAAATGGAGGAGTTCCTGCATCGTTCCTGACGAAAAGGCCGCACACACGCCTAGCGTGTGTTGCATCTGCGAAGCACTAGCTTTGGTGACGCATTCCCGTTACATCACCAAGTATCCGGGTTCGGCTTCTGTCCGGACCGGGCGGTAAGCGAGGATTCGATGAGCGCCTCCAGCCGAGCGGCCGCAGCGCGAGATGTGGGCTTCTTTTCTGCGAACCTCGCGCAAGCCGACCCGGAGATCGAGCGGGCGATCATGCGCGAGCTGAGACGCCAGCAGGACAATATCGAGCTCATCGCGTCGGAAAACATCGTCTCGCGCGCGGTGCTGGAAGCGCAGGGCTCGGTACTCACGAACAAATACGCCGAGGGTTACCCGGGTCGCCGCTACTACGGCGGCTGCGAGTGCGTCGATGCGGCCGAGGAGCTTGCGATCGCGCGGGCGCGCGAACTGTTCGGTTGCGAATTCGCCAACGTACAGCCCCATTCGGGGGCGCAAGCGAACCAGGCGGTGTTTCTCGCGCTCTTGAAACCCGGCGACACGTTCATGGGCCTGGCGCTCGACGCGGGGGGGCATCTCACGCACGGCTCGCCGGTGAACGAATCCGGCAAGTGGTTTAAGCCCGTGTCCTACGGTGTGCGCCCGGAAAGCCAGCTGATCGACATGGAGGCGATCGAGCGCCTCGCACACGAACATCGTCCGAAACTTATCATCGCCGGCGGTTCAGCCTACTCGCGCGTCATCGATTTTGCGCGCTTCCGCCAGATCGCCGATGCGGTGGGCGCGATCTTCATGGTCGACATGGCGCATTTCGCAGGGCTCGTGGCTGGCGGCGTCCATCCCAATCCTCTCGAGCATGCTCATGTCGTGACCACAACCACGCACAAGACCTTGCGAGGACCGCGCGGCGGCATGATCCTAAGCCGCGACGCCGAACTCGGACGGAAGATCAATTCGGCGGTTTTTCCCGGCCTGCAGGGCGGTCCGCTGATGCATGTGATCGCCGCCAAGGCTGTGGCGCTCGGCGAAGCGCTGAAGCCCGAATTCGGAGCCTATGCCCGCGCGGTGGTGGAGAATGCCCGCGCCCTTGCAGCGATGCTGAAAGAGAAGGGATTGGATATCGTGTCGGGGGGTACCGACACGCATCTCATGCTGGTCGATCTGAGACCCATGCGAGCCACCGGCCGCGCAGCAGAGAAGGCACTCGATCGCGCCCACATCACCTGCAACAAAAACGCAATCCCGTTCGATGCGGAAAAACCGGCGATCACGTCCGGCATTCGTCTGGGAACGCCCGCGGGCACGACAAGGGGGTTCGGTATCGCTGAATTCCGCGAGATCGGCGCGCTGATTGCACAGATCGTGGAACAGGTGGCCGGACGGGGCGAGGAAGGCGATCCGGAGACAGAAGCACGCGTACGCAGCCGCGTCCGTGACCTGTGCCGCGCCTTTCCGATTTACCGTGACTTGGCACCGGCCATTTAGAGGAGGCAAGAGGCGCCATGCGCTGCCCGTTCTGTGGACATGAGGACTCGCAGGTCAAGGACAGCCGGCCGAGCGAGGACAATTCTGCCATACGCCGCCGCCGCCATTGTCCGGCCTGCGGCGGACGTTTCACGACATTCGAACGCGTGCAACTTCGCGAACTGATCGTGGTGAAGAAAACGGGCCGGCGCGAGGCGTTCGAGCGCGACAAGCTCGAGCGCTCCCTCGCGCACGCGCTGCGGAAACGCCCCGTGGAGCCCGAGCGCGTGGATCGCATGGTCACAGGGATAGTCCGCCGGCTCGAGAGCATGGGGGAAAACGAAATTCCCTCGACGGTGATCGGGGAATTGGTCATGCAGGCACTCGCCAGCCTCGACAAGGTCGCATACGTGCGCTTCGCCTCGGTCTATCGCAATTTCCGGGAGACCAGGGATTTCGAGGCGCTGATCGGAGAAATGGCAGGCGGCGAGCGGGAGTAATTTCTTGTCCCTGGGACGCGATGCGGCGTTGATGCGCCACGCGCTCGGGTTGGCGGCACGGGCCCTCGGCCAGGCCGCGCCCAATCCGGCCGTCGGCTGCGTGATTGTCGCGGATAACGGTCGTATTGCCGGTCGGGGATGGACGGGGCGAGGTGGACGGCCCCACGCGGAGACGATCGCGCTCGCCGAAGCTGGCCCCTCCGCGCGCGGTGCCACTGCTTATGTCACGCTTGAACCGTGCGCCCATCGGGGCGTGACGCCGCCTTGTGCCGATGCGCTCGTTGCAGCCCGCGTGGCGCGCGTGGTGGGGGCGCTCGAGGATCCCGATCCGCGCGTTTCCGGGCAAGGTTTCGCGCGTCTGCGCGAAGCTGGAGTCGACGTCGGCACCGGCGTGCTTTCGTCGGACGCCGCCGATTTGAACGCGGGTTTTTTTCTTCGCATTCGCGACCAGCGGCCGCTGGTAACTCTCAAGTTGGCAACAAGCGCCGATGGCCGCACCACGGCCGCCACAGGCGAAAGCCGCTGGATCACAGGTCCTGAAGCCCGTCGCTTCGGACACCTTCTGCGCGCGAAGCACGATGCGATCCTCGTCGGCATCGAGACGGCGCTCGCCGACGATCCCTTGCTCACCTGTCGCATCGCCGGACTCGAAGGCCGCTCGCCACTGCGTGTCGTGCTCGATTCGCGGCTGCGCCTGGGCCCTTCTTCGAAACTCGCGCAGACCGCGCAAAAAATCCCCACGCTCGTGTTTACGGTATCGGAGGGCGGCGGCGAGCTGCGCGCGAAAGGTGTCGATGTGCTGACGATCGCGCGCGACCCAAGAGGCCGTCCCGACGTTGCGCTCGCGCTGCGCGAACTGGCAGCGCGCGGCGTGACGCGTCTACTCGTCGAAGGTGGGGCGGGTGTCCATGCGGCCCTGCTCGATCGTCGCCTCGCGGACCGAATCGAACTGTTTCGTGCGCCCGTGATACTGGGCGGCGCAGGGCGTGCGGCCGTCGACCCGCTCGCTGCGCTGGGACTCGAGGAAGCGCCGCGCCTCGTGCTGCTCGAAACGCGGCGGCTTGGAGCCGATCGTCTGGAAACCTACCGGCTCGGGCACTAAAAGGGTCGGCCATGTTCACCGGAATTGTCACCGATGTGGGCGAAGTCCGCCGCCTCGAAACGCCCGGCGATACGCATATCGTGATTGCCACGCACTTCGACGTTTCGGGTATCGACGTCGGAGGGTCCATCGCCTGTGCAGGCGTGTGTCTCACCGTGACGGGGAAGGGCGACGCGAACGACCGCTGGTTCGAAGTTGTCGCGTCCGCCGAAACGCTGTCGCGGACAACCGTCGCAGAGTGGATGGTCGGCCGGCGCGTCAACCTCGAACGGCCGCTGCGCATCGGCGATGAGTTGGGCGGTCACATCGTGTCCGGTCACGTGGACGGCACGGCAGAGATTGTGGAGGCCCGTCCGGAAGGCGAGTCCCTGCGCCTGACCTTTGGAGCCCCCCGGGAACTCATGCGGTTCATCGCATCCAAGGGGTCGATTGCGCTCGACGGCGTGTCTCTCACCGTGAACGAGACAAACGGCGGACGGTTTGGAGTGAATCTCATTCCTCACACCTTGCAGATCACCACGTTCGGCGCGGCAAAGGACGGTGCGCGCGTCAATCTCGAGGTGGACCTGCTCGCCCGATACGTGGCGCGGCTCGGCCGGAGCTGAACCGATGTTCCGCGATTACCTCTCGTCGATGGAAGAACTGATCGAGGATGCGCGCAACGGGCGCATGTTCATCCTCGTGGATGCGGAGGACCGCGAGAATGAGGGTGACCTTGTCATTCCGGCTCAGATGTGCACGCCGCAGACTGTCAATTTCATGGCGAAACACGGTCGCGGGCTCATCTGCCTTGCGCTGACGCAGGAGCGCGCGACCGCCTTGCGAATTCCGCCAATGACCCATTTCAACGGGACGCCGAACCAGACCGCGTTCACGGTATCGATCGAAGCGAAGGAAGGCATCTCCACGGGCATCTCCGCGCACGATCGCGCGCACACGATTTCCGTGGCCATCGACGCAACGAAGGGGCCCGACGATATTTCCACGCCGGGCCATGTATTCCCGCTGATCGCGCGCCATGGCGGATCCCTCGTGCGCGCCGGCCATACCGAAGCCGCGGTCGATATCGCGCGGCTGGCGGGGCTCTACCCCGCCGGGGTTATCTGCGAGATCATGAACGACGACGGGACGATGGCGAGGCTGCCCGATCTCGTCCAGTTCTCGCAGCTCCACGGCCTCAAGATCGGTGCCATCGCGGATCTGATCGCCTATCGAAGACGCTACGACCATTTCGTTCAGCGTACCGTGGAAAGCGATTTCACCAGCCATTTTGGCGGCCAATGGCGGTTGCTCGTGTATGTGAATACCATCGAATACGCGGAGCACATAGCGCTCGTCAAAGGCGACGTGAGCGGACCAGAGCCGGTGCTCGTGCGCATGCACGCGCTCAACATTTTCACGGACATGCTGGGTTATGCGCCGTACGCGCGCGACACGCTCGGCGAGGCCATGCGCATTGTGGCGGACAGGGGCCGGGGCGTCGTGGTGGTGTTGCGGCAGACGCGGCCGACTTTCGTAACCGATATGCTCCTGCGGCGCGCGGCGGAGGATGCCGACCGCAGGCGCGTGAAGGAATACGGTGTGGGTGCGCAGATTCTTCTCGATCTCGGTATCAGCAATATGACCCTTTTGACCGATACGCCGGAAAAGAAGATCGTGGCGCTCGACGGCTACGGCCTCAACATTGTGGGAACGCATCCGATCCGCGGCCGCACAAGGGGCGCGGGATCGTGACGCAGAAGGTTCTCGTCGTGGAGGCACGGTTTTATCCTCAGATTTCGAATGCGCTGCTCGACGGCGCGACCGCAGCGCTCGAGCGGGCCGGCGTTCATTTCGAGCGGATCGGTGTTCCCGGCGCGCTCGAAATCGCCCCGGCCATCGCGCTCGCGGAGAACATCCGTGCAGAACGGGGCCGGCGCTACGATGGCTATGTCGCGCTTGGCTGCGTGCTGCGAGGGGAGACATTTCATTTCGAGATCGTAGCTACGCAATCCGCTCGCGGACTGATGGATATTGCGCTTGCGCACGGCCTCTGCATCGGCAATGGCATTCTCACCTGCGAAACCGAGGAACAAGCGATGGCACGCGCTGCGCCGGACGGACCCGACAAGGGCGGCGATGCCGCGCGCGCCTGCCTCGCGCTGATCGAAGCGCGTACCCGGCTCGAGACACGGCGATGAGCGCGATCGAGCCGCGAGCGAGTCCGGAAAGCCCGCGCGCGGGGCGCCGCGCGGCGCGGCTCGCCGCGGTCCAGGCGCTTTATCAAATGGAATTGACGGGCTCGGACTCCGAAGCGGTCGCGCAGGAATTTCTCGATCACCCGCTCGGCGACGGATACGATGGCACCCTCGATGAACGACTCTTCCGCAGCATTTTGGGGGGGGTTCCGCATCGTCAATCGGAAATCGATCGCGCCATCGCCGCCTGCCTCAGCGCAAATTGGCGGCTCGACCGCGTCGATTCGATCCTGCGCGCCATCCTGCGCGCCGCGGCCTTCGAACTCCTGGCCCGCCACGACATTCCGGCCCGCGTGACCATCGACGAATATATCGAGATCGCGCGGCGATTCTCGACCGTGGAGGAATGCGGTTTCGTCAATGCGGCGCTCGACCGGCTGGCCCGCACCGGGCGGTCCGACGAATTTGCGAACTCCTCGCCCGATGGCCGGCCGGAACGCTGAGCCGCGCGCGCGGCCCGGCGAATTCGAACTGATCGAACGCCTGTTTGCACCGCTTGCGCGCGGTGCGGGCGGCGCGTTCGGCTTGCGCGACGATGTGGCCGCATTGGCGCCGCCGTTCGGACACGAACACGTTCTCAAGACCGACTCTCTGATCGAGAGTGTGCATTTCCGGCGGAACGACCCGCCCGCGACGGTAGGACGCAAGGCGCTTCGCCGCGCGCTATCGGATCTCGCGGCCAAAGGCGCGGAGCCATCCGCGTGGCTGCTTGCGCTCGCTTTGCCGCCGTGGCCGGACATGGCGTGGCTCGAGGATCTCGCGCTCGGGCTTGCCGCCGACGTCGCGGAATTCGGCATTCCCCTCGTGGGCGGAGAAACAAATGCCACTCCGGGCCCGCTCACGATGACCATCACGGCCATCGGCCATGTGCCCGCAGGCAAGCTCATCCTGCGCAGCGGCGCGAATTTGGGTGACGGCGTGTTCGTCACGGGAACGATCGGCGATGCGGGGGCCGGACTTTCTCTGGCGGCCGGCACGGCCGCGCCCGACCCGGCGCGGGATTATCTCGTTTCGCGCCACCGAGTTCCCGCGCCGCGGCTCGCTTTTGGACTTGCGATACGCGGCATCGCCACCGCCGCAATCGACGTATCCGACGGCCTTCTTGCCGATTGCGGGCACCTGGCCAGCCGATCGGATGTCCAGATCGTCATCGATGCCGGGCGCATTCCTCTGTCGGAAGAATTCCGGCAGCTGAAAGGCGAACATACGGGAGCGCGGGTCGAGGCGGCGACCGCTGGCGACGATTACGAAATTGCTTTTACCGCGCCCCGGTCCGCCGCCCACAAAATCGCGGATGCTTCGCGCGGGGCTGGAACGCCCGTCGCACGAATCGGGACGGTCGAAGCAGGCAGGGGAATTGCCCTCAAGGACGAATCGGGCATGGAAATCGCCGTCGAACGCAAAGGCTACGCCCACTTCTGAGGCCGCACGGCCTGTGGGCTGGCGCGATTTCGGGCGTGCTGTCGCAGCCGAACGCTGTGGCGTTGCCTCTCTCCGCGGCTTTTGGCATGTTCCGCCGCTTTTTTGACCGGCCGAGACCGGTTTCCGGGCAGGGGAATTGCCGGCGTGTTCCAGCGTCGCGCAGCACGCATCCGCTCAAAACGAAGGAAGATACGATGAGCCTGCAGCTTGATCTGATTTTGGCCTGCGGCGGCCTGGCGCTGCTCTACGGCGCCTGGACGGTGCGCGACGTGCTGAGCCGCAGCACAGGCACGCCCAGGATGCAGGAAATCGCGGCGGCCATTCAGGAAGGCGCGGCAGCCTACCTCAACCGCCAGTATACGACGATTGCGATCGCGGGAATTGTGATCCTCATCGTCGCTTACATTATCCTCGGCTGGCAGGTCGCGCTCGGCTATTTTATCGGCGCGAGCTTTTCCGGTCTCACAGGTTATATCGGAATGAATGTTTCAGTGCGGGCCAATGTCCGCACGGCCGAAGCGTCGCGCCACGGCCTCGCCGCCGGGCTCTCGATCGCTTTCCGCTCCGGTACTGTCACTGGACTGCTCGTCGCGGGGCTCGGGCTGATCGCGGTCGCCGGGTACTACTCGTTCCTGCGCTTCGCGCTTCATCTCGACATCAACGACGAAATGCAGGGACGCATCATCTCCGATGCGCTGATCGGGCTCGGCTTCGGCGCCTCGCTGATTTCGATCTTCGCCCGGTTGGGTGGTGGCATTTTTACCAAGGGCGCCGACGTCGGCGGCGACATGGTGGGCAAGGTCGAAGCCGGGATTCCCGAAGACGATCCGCGCAATCCCGCCACCATTGCGGACAATGTGGGCGACAACGTCGGCGACTGCGCCGGCATGGCGGCCGACCTCTTCGAAACCTACGCGGTCACGACGGTCGCGACCATGGTTCTCGCCTCCATCTATTTCGTGGGCGCCGCGCGCTCCGCCCTGATGCTTTATCCGCTCGCCATTGCGGCGATGTGCATCGTCACCACCATCATCGGCACCTTCTTCGTGCAGCTGGGCCGGCGCAAGTCGATCATGGGCGCGCTCTACAAGGGCGTGATTGTGACGGGCGCGCTGTCGCTGATAGGCCTGTGGCCGCTTACCAACTGGATTGTCGGGCTCGACTCGCTGGTGGGCAGGATCGCCGACCGCGCAGTGACGGGCGAATCCCTCTTCTTCTGCGGCGTGGTGGGGCTCGGCGTGACCGGCGCCATCATCTGGATCACCGAGTACTACACGGGTACGAAATTCCGCCCGGTGAAAGTGATCGCGCGCGCCTCGCTGACCGGGCACGGCACGAATGTCATTCAGGGTCTCGCGGTGTCGATGGAATCGACGGCCCTGCCGGCCCTCGTCATCTGTGTCGGAATCGTGCTTTCGAACTGGCTCGCGGGTCTGTTCGGGATCGCGATCGCGGTCTCGACGATGGTGTCGCTCGCCGGAATGGTCGTGGCGCTCGATGCGTTCGGGCCCGTGACCGACAACGCCGGAGGCATTGCGGAAATGGCCGGCCTCGAGCACGAGGTGCGTAAGACGACGGACGCACTTGACGCGGTCGGCAACACGACGAAAGCGGTGACCAAAGGCTATGCGATCGGATCGGCGGGTCTCGGTGCGCTCGTGCTCTTCGCCGCCTATACCCGGGACCTCAACTACTTCACTGCCCATTCCAACGTGTACCCCTATTTCCGCGGGCTCGCGCTTCCCACTTTCTCGCTTTACGACCCCTGGGTGGTGGTCGGCCTCTTCATCGGCGGACTGCTGCCTTATCTGTTCGGCGGCATCGCGATGACCGCCGTCGGACGCGCGGCGAGCGCGGTCGTCGAAGAAGTGCGCCGGCAGTTTCGCGAAATGCCGGGCATCATGCTGGGCACGCAGAAGCCCAATTACGGCCGGGCCGTGGACTTGCTGACACGCGCAGCGATCCGCGAGATGGTGATCCCTTCGCTCTTGCCGGTCCTGTCGCCGATCGTGCTCTACGTCGTCGTGAATTACATAGCCGGCCGCGCCGAAGCATTTGCGGCGCTTGGCGCGATGTTGCTCGGCGTAATCGTCACCGGCCTGTTCGTGGCGATCTCGATGACCTCCGGCGGCGGTGCGTGGGACAACGCCAAGAAATACATCGAAGACGGAAACTACGGCGGCAAGGGCTCCGAGGCGCACAAGGCGGCGGTGACGGGCGACACCGTTGGCGATCCCTATAAGGATACGGCTGGCCCCGCGGTGAATCCGATGATCAAGATCACCAATATCGTGGCGCTCCTGCTGCTCGCCACGCTGGCGCACGGGTTCTGAAAAACGCCGGCGTCAGGGACCTGGGCTGCCGGGGGCGCCTGGCCCTCCGCCCGGGGCGCCGGTGTTGCCGCCGGGTGAAAGCCCGCCGATGGGCACGCCCGGCGTGGCGTTGAAGAGCTGCTGGAGCAGGGTGAGTTCGCGCCCGCGCGCGGGCGTGGTGCGGCTCTCGAACGCAACGACGTGACCGTCCTTGAGGCTGTAATGCCGCGTGTTGACCACCTTGCCGTCCTTGTCGAAATGGATCGCAAAGATGGAGCGCGTCTGGATTTTTGGATCGAAAAACGCGAGCTGTTTCTCGATACTCGAGATGTAGTACCAGGAATCGCCGCCGAAGACCGCCCGCGTGGAGGGATCGCCGAGCCGCGCCTGCACGGTCGTCTCGGTATCGGCACCCGGCCTGATCGACGCTTCGCCTGCCGGGTCGGGCAGATAGCCGCGCTGGCTCACCACCGGAACACAGCCGGCGAGCAGAAGGGCACTCACGAGCAGGAGTGGACGCCGCATCGATGACACCTCAACAAACTCCACCCCGCGCACCCTCTGCTAGCGTTGCGATCTTCGACTTGCAAGCGCCTGCGGGCTGGAGGTCCGTGCGGTGCTGAATATCCTGGGAGCGCGCGCGCGGCGCAAGCGGATCGCGGCGCAGCTCTGTGCGAGCGTGTCCGCCCGAGCCCGCGAGCCGGCGTTCTACCGCGATATCGGCGTCGCGGATTCCTTCGACGGCCGCTTCGACCTCCTTGCGCTGCACGCCTGGCTGGTTCTCGAGCGTCTTCGAATTGCTCGCGAGAGCGCCCTCGCGCAGGCGTTCGTGGACGCGCTGTTCGCGCGTCTCGACGAGGCGCTGCGCGAACAGGGGGCGGGAGACATCGGCATGGGCCGGCGCATGAAGAAGTTGGTAAGCGCCCTCTACGGCCGTCTTGATGCCTACAGCAAGGCCGCCGACGACGCGCGGCTTGCGGAGGCACTCCTCCGCAACGTGTATCGCGGCGACGTCGGGCGCGTTGAAGATGCCGCGCGGCTGGCCACATATGTAAGGGACGCCCGGAATAGTCTCGCTCTCTGCCATTTGGACGGAGGCGACGTCGAGTTCGGGCCGCTTCCCGTCGCGGAGATATGCCATGACGGCCGCCATTCCCATCGAACGCCTTCGTGACCTGGCCGATGTTCCCGAGGCGGGTTTTGAGACCGACATCGTAGCAAGTCCCGACGAGCGGAGGCAGCTCGCCGAATGGGCGGGCGTAGACGAGGTGTCGCGGCTCGCCGGCCATGTGCGCGTCCATGCGCAGTCGCGGACGCGGTTTCTGCTCGAAACCGATTTCGACGCCGACATCGTGCAGCGCTGCGTCGTGACGCTTGCGCCGGTACGCTCGCATATCGAGCGCCACTTCGCGCGCACGCTGCATCTGTCCCCGCGGCTCCCCCGCTTTGCCGACAAGGGCGGGCAGGTTGCTCCGGCTTCGACCGAGGAGGACGCGCCCGACGAAATCGAGAGTACGCGCTACGATCTCGCGGGTCCGCTGCGGGAGGAGTTTGCGCTCGCCGTCGATCCCTACCCGCGCGCGCCGGGCGTCGAGTTCACGCCCCCGGACGATGCGGATCGCCCCGAAAGCCCCTTCACGATCCTTGGGAAATTGCGGCGATCCGAATAGAGCCGCATCATCTGTTGCGCGGCCGGAGGGTGAACTCCGCGAGGCGGAGGGGGCGAGCGCAGCGAGGTGCCGTGGCCAATCCCGCAAGTTGCTTGAATCAGCTGGCGGTTTCCTGTTCACTCCGCCGTTCGCTTAGCCCGCCCGGTCGCCTGCCACCGGTGCCCTAGGAGGCGCCGGCGGTGGTGATTCGGGGAATTTGATGGAGTTGCGCCGCCATGGCGGTCCCAAAGAGAAAAAAATCGACTTCGCGACGCAACATGCGCCGGTCGCATCATCGGCTCGCGCCTGCCGCGCATATCGAGTGTCCGCAATGCGGCGAACAGAAGAGGCCTCACCATGTCTGCACGTCCTGCGGACATTACGGCGGGCGCGAGGTGGTAAAGGCCGAAGCCTGACGAGGCCTCCCGGGGCCGCCCGCGGGGACGCGGCCCTTCATCGAACGAGGCGAGGGTGAGCCGCGATCTGACGGTTTCGGTCGATGCGATGGGTGGGGACGCCGGACCAGGCGTGATTCTGGCCGGGCTGACGCGCTCGCTCGTGCGTCATCCGGCCGTGCATTACGTGCTGCATGGCGACGAGGCTCTTCTGAAGCCGCTGCTCGCGCGGCGCGCGAAGCTCAGGGCGCGCACGGAACTACGCCACAGCGCCGAGCACGTTCGCATGGACGAAAAGCCGGGGCAGGCGCTCCGCCGCGGACGCAACACCAGCATGTGGCGCGCCATCGAATCCGTCGCGAATAAGGAGGCCGAAGTCGCGATCTCGGCCGGCAACACCGGCGCGCTGATGGCGATGGCGATGTTCCAGCTCGGGGTCATCGAAGGCGTGGACCGGCCGGCGATCGCCGCGCTGTGGCCCACCAAGCGCGGGCACACGGTCGTGCTCGACGTCGGCGCCAATATCGGCAGCGACCCGCACCAGCTGGTCGATTTCGCCGTGATGGGTGAAGCATTCGCCCGCGCCGTTCTCGGGCTCGAACGCCCGGCGGTGGGCATTCTGAATGTCGGCGCGGAGGACGTGAAGGGAAACGAAGCGGTGCGCGGGGCGGCGCAGATCCTGCGCGGTGCCGAGCTGCCGATGGAATTTCTGGGCTTCGTCGAAGGCGACGACATTTCCGAAGGGACCGCGGACGTCGTGGTGACCGACGGCTTCACCGGCAATGTCGCGCTCAAGACGGCGGAAGGCATTGCGTCACTAGTGATGCATTATCTTCGCGCGTCGCTGAAGCGGAGTTTTCTCTCGCGCTTCGGCGCGCTTCTGGCGAGCGGCGCGCTCAGGACGCTGCGCCGCAAGCTAGATCCGCGGGCGGCCAATGGCGGCATTTTTCTGGGTTTGAACGGGGTGGTTGTGAAAAGCCATGGCGGCGCGGATGCGCTGGGGTTTGCAAGCGCCATCGACATGGCGGTGAATATGGCGCGGGCACAGGTGATTCCCAAAATCATCGCAGACCACGAAATCGTGGCGCCGCTGTTCCGCGCTGCCGCAAATCCCGGAGCCATCGCCTCGTGACAATCGTTCGTTCGCTCGTCGCGGGTCTTGGGGCCTGTCTGCCCGACACCATTGTCACCAATGCCGATCTCGCAGCGCGCGTCGATACGAGTGACGAGTGGATCGTCTCCAGGACCGGCATCCGCCGGCGCCGCATCGCCGCGCCGGGCGAAATGACGTCGGATTTCGCGCTCAGGTCCGCGCGCGCCGCGCTCGCGGACGCCGATATACCCGCAGAGGCGCTCGACCTGGTGATCGTGGCCACGACCACGCCGGACGAAACATTTCCGGCTGTCGCCACCACCGTCCAGGCGAGGCTCGGCATGACGCGCGGCGCGGCCTTCGACGTCCAGGCGGTGTGCTCGGGTTTCATCTATGCGATCGCGGTCGCCGACAATTTCATCCGCGCCGGCCAGGCGAAGACCGTGCTGGTGATCGGTGCGGAAACCATGTCGCGCCTTCTCGACTGGAGCGACCGCTCGACCTGCGTGCTGTTCGGCGACGGCGCGGGCGCGCTCGTGCTGAGGGCCGGCGTGGGCGAAGGCACTGCAGCCGACCGCGGCGTTCTCAACACGCAGCTTTATTCCGATGGCCGCCTGCACGATCTTCTCTATGTCGACGGTGGCCCGTCTTCGACACGCACCGCCGGGTATCTGCGCATGCAGGGACCGGACGTCTTCAAGCATGCGGTCGTCAACACCACCGCGGCGATCGAGGCTTCCGCGAAAGCCGCAGGCGTCGAGGTCGCGGACATCGCCTGGATCGTGCCGCACCAGGCCAACCAGCGCATTCTGGATGCGACGGCCAGGCGTCTCGGAATCCCGCCCGAACACGTAATCTCGACGATCGCCGATCACGGCAACACCTCGGCCGCCTCCGTGCCGCTGGCGCTCGCGGTCGGCGTGGAAGACGGGCGGATCAAAACAGGCGATCTCGTGCTGATGGAAGCGATGGGCGGCGGCTTTACCTGGGGCGCGGCACTCGTCCGCTGGTAAATGCAATCTTCGGAACCCGCCTCAATTGGGCCTCCTATCCCTTTGTTGTTGACGGGAAAAAATCCGCCTCATAGGCTTTGATCCTCTGAGGGGAGTCGAAAATTCCATGAGTTCGAACACCCTGACGCGGGCCGACCTGAGCGAGGCCGTGTTCAAGGCGGTCGGGCTGTCCCGCAATGAATCGGCCCAACTGGTGGAGGACATACTCGAGGAAATCTGCGCGGCCCTGTCGCGCGGAGAAACCGTCAAGCTTTCCTCGTTCGGTACCTTTTCCGTGCGCAAGAAATCGCGGCGCATGGGACGCAATCCCAAGACCGGTCGCGAAGTGCCCATCGCGCCGCGGCGCGTGCTGGTGTTCCGGCCGAGCCATGTCCTGAAATCGATGATCAACGGCCACGAGGCCGAACTCGAAGCGGTCGAGTGATGGCGGCTGCTGGCGCACTGTTGGTCAAATCGCCCGAAGCTTTCCGCACGATCAGCGAAGTGGCGGAGACCCTCGACATGCCGCAGCACGTGCTGCGCTTCTGGGAGACGCGCTTTGCGCAGATCCGGCCGGTCAAGCGCGCTGGCGGGCGCCGCTTCTATCGGCCCGAGGACGTGGACCTTCTGCGCGGCATCCGTTTGCTGCTCTATTTCGAGGGCTACACCATCAAGGGCGTGCAGAAGATCCTGCGCGAAAAAGGCGTGCGCTACGCCGCGGCGCTCGGCCGCGAGGACGCACGCGCGCGCGGGCATGCGCCGTCGCCGGCATTGCCTGTCGCGGAAGAGGAAACGGACGGGTTCGACGCGCTCGCCACGCTCGCGCGTGTGCACGACGACGCCGCCGAAACGCTGGCGACAATCGCGCATAGGGGTGAGCTTCCGCGCATGCCCGACCGCGAACGCCGCGTCCGGCTCGAAGGGCTTCTCACAGAACTCACAGGCCTCAAAGCGCGCCTCACCGCCGCACGCGCCGCGCGGGCATAGCAGGGTGCGCTTCGGGATGGCGTTGCTCCGGTGATTCGGCGCGCCTATAGTCTGTGCACCCGCGGCCAGGCCCGTCGCGGTAGGTTAACGGAGCGTGGCGCAGCCTGGTTAGCGCACCAGTCTGGGGGACTGGGGGTCGCGAGTTCAAATCTCGCCGCTCCGACCATTTGGGCTCCCGACAAACTCGAGATCACCAGAGGTCCTGTTCCGACTCATTCCCCAGCCTGTCATGGGTCGCCCTGTGTAGGAAACCGGCGACACAGGAGCGTCGGGCAGGGCGTGGTCTCAGGCCGTGTTTGCAGTGTCTTTCCGAACAGATTCCTGAGTTCCGGACCTGTGACAGTGGGGAAGCAAACGGTGTTGGTCTTCGCGTTTCTGTTTCTATTGGTTGTCTCGGCGGGTGCGTCATCGGCGCAAACGCCATCCACAAACTCCGGCGCGATCCAATCCAACCAGCCGGCGAGTCCGCGAGCTTCGCCCGCCAACCAGGCAACTCCGCCAAGTGAAACTGTATCTCGGAGCTGCACGAAGGACTATCCAGCCATCGCCGTCCGGCTGGGTCAGCAGGGAACAACCGTACTGACCGTACACGTAACTCCAACGGGCACGGTTGCTGGTGTCACCGTCAAGAGAAGCAGTGGTCATGAGGCGTTGGATATCGCGGCAGTCAGATGTGCACAGACGTGGATATATCGCCCGGCGACCCAGAATGGCACCCCGGTGGGAGCGTATGCGGTGCGCACGTCCCGGCTCCGCAACCGATCCCGTTTGTTCCGCCCGGCCCTCCGACCGGCTGGGAACGTGAGGGCAGTCCGCCATACTGGGCCGGGATTCTTGCGTCATACAAGCTGTCTCAGAGAACCGCCGAGCAGTACCTCAGCGCGGCAGCGTATTTGCAGTTTACCGATCTCGGCGACTTTGTTGCGAAGAACGACGTAAGATTGCAGAGCATCAAGGATCTTTCTCTTCTGAGAGAGGAGCGCACAACGCTCTGCAGCGGTGACCCGGCTTCCGAGGTCGAATATTCTCAACCCGGACTTGTCTCTGCCGATACGGGTAGTATTTTCGACATCGAGCAAGTCAGAACGGTCAAGAACGGTTGGGCCTACGTTACTACCTATATTCGACCAGCGGACAGTCCGAGAAGGCCGGACGCGGAACAGTGGATTCGCATGTTCTGTGGGTCGCGCGGCTGACAAAAATAGTCCAAAATCGCGCGACTGTTACTTCTGACATGGTGAATTCGTGGGCGGAAAGTCGTTTCAACGGGCTCTTGCCATCACTTTCCGGCTGCCTCGCCGTCGGGGCCCGCAATCACCACCACATATCCGTCAGGATCGCGAAGCCACATCTCCCGATGTTGCGGCGCCGGATTGATGTGCGGCTCCAGGATGACCTCGGCGTGCAATTGATGCGCTCGCGCGACAACGGAATCGAAGTCGGCGACCTCGAACCATAGCACAACGCCATGACCCGGCGGCGCCGCGTTGGCGTTGACGAGGTTCGGATGCTCCTCTTCATCCCAGGCATGAAGTTGAAGGATCAAACGCCCGGACGAATGCACCCGATCGTACGTGTCGCGGTGGTCGTGTTCCGGAAGGCTATCGGCTTCCAGAAGTTGGACGTACCAACGGCTGCTCGCCCGGACATCGCGCACGGCTATGAGCGGCTGGGCATCCACGGTCGGGCGTTGCGTGTCGGAGTGCATGGGCGGTCGTTTTCGAGCAGTCTTCAGCGGCCATGGTTAGCACAGCTTTGCCTTTTCTTGTCGGTACCTCTCCCTGAACGGGCAGGCATTGCTCAGGCAGCCCCGCTGGACGAAGCCGGCGCGGGAGGCGAAGATGAGCACGGGAGCGGCCGGCCAGCGAGAGGACTATCGAATTGGGTAGCGAAAGCGACCTGCGCGGGAAACGCGTTCTGATCATCGAAGACGAAGCCATGGTCGCGCTGTTTCTCGAGGACACGCTCGCCGAAATCGGCTGCGAAGTCGCGGGCCACGCGTCGCATTTCGAAGACGCCATGGAGAAGGCGCGGTCGCTGTCTTTCGACGTGGCAATTCTCGATGTCAATCTGAACGGCCGGCAGACCCTGCCCATCGCCGAAGCCATGGTAGAGCGCGGCTCGCCCTTCGTGTTCGCCACCGGTTACGCGAGCACAAGCCTTCCGCCTGCGCTCCGTCACGTGCCGATCGTCCCGAAGCCCTTCGAGCAGCGGGAACTCGAAAGCGCGCTACTCAAGGCGTTTTCCTGACGCGCCGGCGTGGCATCGAGGTGCATCTCGGTCCGACCGAGTTCCGGCTGCTGGAATTCCTGATGACGAGTCCGGGGCGGGTTTTTTCCCGTGAGCATCTTTTGAACGCGATCTGAGTAACCGATATCTACGTGGACGACCGCACGGTCGACGTTCACATCGGTCGGTTGCGCAAAGCTCTCGACGTGGCGGGCGGCAGTCCGGACCCGATCCGCACGGTTCGTGGCGCCGGCTATTCCTTCGACGAAACTTACGCGCGCGAGAACCGTGCCGCTGCGGTGGTCGACCGAGAAGCCTGCTGAGCGGTTGAGCGGCTTCGCCCTGCAAATCCCGAGGGCGTTTCTGCCGTCTCAGTACCCGCCGCTCTTTGAGATCGACAGCGCAATGTCGAGATGCTTGTGCAGCGTCGGCAACTGCTCGCGGGCCATCCGGCTCGCAGGCCCGTTCATGGCATGTGCTTCCCCCTGGAAATCCGCGATGTCCTTGCGGTGGTCGTCGATCATGTAATGGACGAATTCGTGGTCGAAGGCGGGGCCGCTCATTCCGGCAAGCCTGTCGCGCTCCATCATCGCGTCCCGGTCCGGTCGATCCGGCGGGCGGACTCCGATCTTCGCGGCCACATGCATCGCCTGATCGCGTGCCATCGTGTGGTCCTCGACCAGCGTATGGCCGAAGTGCCGCACGGCAGGACTGGCGCCGCGATGTTCGGCCATGTGGCCCAGCATGATCTCCGAATTGTCGCCTTTGATCGCTTTGCGCAGGAACGACTGCGGGTTCTGGGCGTGTGCCGCGAGCGGCAGTCCGAGTGCCAGCACGAAAGCGGCGCAGGCGCCGCGATGAATTGCATGAGTCATGGGAGCCATGTCCTTGGTCGTGGGGAGTGCAGTCCGGAAACGGGGCGGGTTCGCGCCGGTTCCGGAAGTCCCGGGCAGGGTGGACCACACGCGGCTGGCGGCCCAACGGTACTTTTTCTGCAGGAAATGATAAGTTGACTAGCGCGAACCGCGCCCCCGGGAGGGGGGCGGCAGAGGAGGGGAATCATGAAAGCCGTCAGAATGCTTATCGTTGCCATCGGGGCAGCATGCATCGCTTCCACCGCAGCGGGCGCGCCGGCAGCGAACGACAAAAGGGATATCCGGGCGTTGGAGGATCGCTTCGCAGCGGCTGTTTCGGCGAAGGACCTGGACGCCATCATGAAAGTCTATGCGCCGGGTCAGAACCTGTTCGTGTTCGACGTGGTGCCGCCCCGCGATTATGCGGGCTGGGACGCCTACAGGAAGGACTGGCAGACCTTCCTCGGAACCCTGAAGGGCCCGCTGAAATTTGCGGTCAGCGATCTCGATGTGCACAGCGACGGAACGCTCGCCTACAGCCACAGCATCCAGCACATGAGCGGAACGGACACCGCGAACAAGCCGTTCGATCTCACCGTTCGGGTGACCGATGTCTATCGCAAGGGCGCCGGCGGCTGGCGGATCGTGCAGGAGCATGTCTCCGTCCCTGTCGATCTCAACACCAACAGGCCCGACCTCGCTTCCGCGCCCTGAGAAACGCCGTCGCCGGTTGCGCAAACGCGCCGGCGGCGGCAATTTGTGCTGTGATGATGGAGCGAGTTCCAGCCAGGCCGTGAGCACCTTGCGCAAGTTTCAGGCGCTCCTTGCCGTTGCCCTTATCGCGGCGCCGGCAGGATTGATCCTGATCTGGTACGTGCCGCCGGCCTGGACGAATGTCTCGGCGCTCGCCGGGCTGTTCGTAAGCCTCGTCTGCGTCTTCGTCATGGCAACCCTCCGCTGCCCGAAATGCCACCAGCTTCTGGGGCTTTCCGAAGCGGCGCGCGAACTCCAGTCGAACGCGTGCCCCCATTGCGGTTACGACCTGCGGGGCTGAACTCAGCCGTTACATGCGCATCTCTGCGTTCGCGGGCATGACAGTAAGGTTTGGCGGAAACAAATAAGCCCGTCAGTCCCGATCCGCGGGCAGGACGATTCCAATCACTCGGCCGGCAACTCTCCCGTCGCGAGCCAATGCGCGCAGGCTTCGCCCAGTTTCTCGCGCGCCATCCCTTCGTAGTATGCGATGTCCTCTCCCGTCAGAACGTCGCGCCAGCGGGCGTTTGTACCCTTGTGGATGAAACTCTGCGCGCCGCCTTCCCAGAACATGCCGCCCAGCGGCGCCGTCTCCTCTGCGTGTGCCTTCATGTAGGCGAAGCCCGAATGTTCGAGAATGGCAGGCCAATCCTGGGCGGCAATCGTGATCCCGAGATACTCTGCAATCCGGCCGATCTGACCCGGGAGGTCCTCTTTGAGGCGGGAGTAGTGCAGCAGCATCACGTTCGGAAGATCGTGAATGGACCACCAGGACACGACGTTCTCCCAGAATGCCCAGAAGGGGTATCCGTCCCTCTTCAGCCAGTCGTGAAAATAGCTGCGGACGGATTCCGGCGGCTTGCCGATCGGTGGTCCGACGAGCCCGGGCGTGTCGTTAAGCGCTTCGTACCAGGCCGCATTGGCGCGCGTGTGGTGATTGTAGAGACTCCAGACTACGTCGCGGCCGTCGCGCGCCACATAGAGATATTTCGCTTTGGGAGAAAACACGAGCGCATCGACGGGCAGATGCGTCTTCAGGAAGCGGCGATGGGTCTGCTGTTCGACGGCGGGAAGTTTGATGTGTTTGGGCGGCACCCGCAGATCGAGCCACGGTGACAACTCGGAAACGGGAATTCCCTCGATGCCCCGGAAGATGAGCTGTGCAACGATCTGCTGAACCCATGTGGTTCCGGTTTTCCCGTACGTGGCGATCACGATGTCATCGTCGCGGAACGCAAAATCGTTCCACATGGTCGAGTCCATGTGGTGATTGTGCAGTTCGCGGGTTTTCCGCGGGATTTCGTGGATAGGTTGCTGCAAGGGTTGCTCTCCTCGCGTTTGGTTGCAGGCCGCGACCGGCCATTGACAATCTGTCGGGCGGAGTCGTGCGTATCGGCTTTTCCCGCTCCGAGGCGCGCGCGACACCTCGATCAGGGTAAGCACCCGCTGAAGTGCTGGCAATTCCCGGAAAATTCGGCCTTCCGTGCTATTGACAATTAGTCGCAACTAGATTACGTTCAGGCATCAATCGACGGGCGTTGACCGTTCATGATCGTCTGCATGTGCAATCGGCTGGGCGAATCTCGAGTGCGTGAAGCCATAGCCTTTGGCGCGCAAACGCCCGAGCAGGTCTATGCTTGCTGCGGGGTCGAGAGGAATTGCGGCCAATGCCAGGAAACGATCGAAGACATGCTGGACGAGGCGGAGCAGGAGAAACGCCTGCCGAGCGCGGCCTGAAGTCCGCACCAGGGCCGTCGCCCAGAGCGTCCCTGCCCGGCAATCCGCAGGTCATCCGTTTCCTCAATCTCGTTCTGAAGAACGAACTCACGGCCATCAATCAGTATTTCCTCCATTCGCGCATGCTCGCCGATTGGGGCCTCTCCATCCTGGCGAAGGCGGAATACGAACAATCCATCGACGAGATGAAACATGCGGACGGGCTCATCCGCCGGACCCTGTTTCTCGGTGGCCTGCCCAACCTCCAGGATCTCGGCAAGCTGCTTGTCGGCGAGGACGTAACTGAGATTCTCGCCTGCGATCTCAAGCTCGAACAGAATTCGCTGCCGGGTCTCCACGGCGCCATCGCGCTCTGCGAACAAGCAGGTGACTACGTGTCGCGCGAATTGTTCGTGCACATTCTTCAGAGCGAGGAAGAGCACATCGAGTGGTTGCAGACACAGTTCCGCCTCATCGAGCAGATGGGGCTCGCGAATTTCGTGCAGCTCCAGACCAGGCCCAACGAATCCGGCGCCGGCTGAGACGCGTCAACGGACGCTGTCCCGGTGCATCCAGGGCAGCATCAGTCCGATCGGGAATATCCAGAGAGTGCCCACGAAGGCGTAATAGAGAAGCGTTACGAACCAGGCGGCATGCGGCAGCACATGCACGCCGACGCCCATGGCCAACAGCGCATAGACCGGCAGCCAGAGAATCAGGGCGAGGGTCCCGACGAGTTTTTTCGCGCGAGGCGTCATTGCGTTCTGCCCGAAGGTTCCCGGCAACATAGCACGATGGGCGCGCGTGCGGGGGCGTCGGGCATCTCGTCGCGGGCGCATGGACGATCCCCGGCCGGGCCGCTAAGACCGCCCCGCCCATGGCCGCCGCTACCGCCGATATCGCCGTCCGCGCGCCTGCCCGCCGTGCCGTGGGCTGGTGGCTCATTGCGGTGGCGCTCCTTATCGCGGCGATGGTGACGCTGGGAGGGCTCACGCGACTGACCGGCTCGGGCCTGTCGATCACGGAGTGGAAGCCCGTGACGGGCGTCGTGCCCCCGCTGAGCGAGCAGGCGTGGCAAACCGAATTCGCACATTACAGGGACATTCCGCAGTACCGGCTCGAAAACCGCGGAATGTCGTTGTCCGAGTTCAAATCGATCTTTTGGTGGGAATGGGCGCACCGGCTGCTCGGGCGGCTCATCGGCGCGGTGTTTCTCTTGCCGTTCCTCGGCTTCGCTGCGAGCGGCGCGATCCCGCGCCGGGAATGGCCGCGCATGGTCCTGCTTTTCGCGCTGGGCGGCCTGCAAGGTGCGGTCGGCTGGTGGATGGTGGAGAGCGGTCTCGAAACGCGCGTCTCGGTCAGTCAGTACCGGCTTGCGATTCACCTGGGCGTCGCGATCATGCTGTTCGGCGCGCTGCTGTGGACGGCGCTGGAACATCTGCGGCGCGATGCGGCGCCCGCGCCGGCGAAACACTCTCTTCGCTTGCCTGCGCTGATCCTCGTCGCGCTTGTATATCTGCAGATGCTTTTGGGCGCGCTCGTCGCGGGACTTCATGCCGGTCTGATCTACAACACCTGGCCGTCGATGAACGGTCGCCTCACGCCCGAAGACGCGCTCGTCCTGCATCCCTGGTGGCGAAACGTCTTCGAGAATCCGGGCCTCGCCCAGTTCGATCACCGCATGCTGGCCTATCTGGTGACCGTTGCCGCTGCGATCTTCTGGGTTTTTGTCCGCCGGATTGATGCGCCTGGCCATCTGCGCGCGAGTAGCAACGTGCTCGTCTCGATGGTGTTCGTACAGGTCGCGCTCGGCATCGCCACGCTGCTCAACCAGGCGCCGCTCGCGCTCGCCGCCCTTCACCAGATCACCGCCGTCGCTGTTTTCGCCGCCGCGCTGTGGACGGCGTATGAGGCGACGGCTGGTCGTTCGCAAAGAAGCGTGTCATGGGCCGCCACTGCGGGCCATCCAGATGAAACGGGCTCTTATACGCCCGAAAAGGAATAACTTTCCTGCTGCCGGTGCGGCGTCACCCGGGTGGTTCACAGCGGTGGGCTATGACAATCTTTTTTCACCCTCCCGCCAACGCCTGGTCGAGGTCGGTGATGATGTCCTCGACATTTTCGATGCCGATGGAAAGACGCACGACTTCGGGTCCGGCGCCCGCCGCCTTCTTCTGTTCGTCGCTCAACTGGCGATGCGTGGTGGAGGCGGGATGGATGATGAGACTGCGGGTATCGCCGACATTGGCCAGATGGCTGAACAGCCGCACGCCGTTGACAAGTGTCACGCCCGCTGCGTAGCCGCCCTGGAGCCCGAAGGTGAACACGGCGCCCGCGCCCTTGGGCGAATAGCGTTTCTGCAAGGCGTGCGAAGCATCGCCCTCCAGTCCCGCATAGCTGACCCAGGCGACGCGCGGATCCTGTTTCAGCCAGCGCGCCACCGCGAGCGCGTTGTCGCAGTGACGCTGCATGCGCAGCGGCAGCGTCTCGATGCCGGTGAGCACGAGAAACGCATTCATCGGCGACAGGGCAGGCCCGAGATCGCGCAACGCCAGCACGCGGCAGGCGACCGCGAACGCCATGTCGCCGAAGGTTTCCCACAGGCGCATGCCATGATAGGACGGGCAGGGCTCCGACAGCGTCGGATATTTTCCGCTTCGACCCCAATCGAACTTTCCGCCGTCCACGATGAGGCCGGCGATCGAATTGCCGTGGCCGCCCAAAAATTTCGTAGCAGAATGCACGACAATATCGGCGCCCCATTCGAGCGGACGGATCAGGTAGGGCGTGGCGAAGGTGTTGTCCACGACGAGGGGCACGCCTGCTTCTTTTGCAATGCCAGCAACCGCCTCGATGTCGGTGATGATGCCGCCCGGATTTGCGATGCTTTCGAGGAAAACGGCTTTTGTCTTTGGTGACAGCGCGGCGCGAAAGGTTTCGGGCTCGCGCGCGTCCGCCCATTTAACGTGCCAGTCGAATTTTGCAAAGCCGTGGCTGAACTGGTTGACCGAGCCGCCGTAGAGCTGGCGGGCCGCGACGATTTCGCCACCGGGCTGCATCAGCGTATGCAGCACGATGAATTGGGCGGCGTGGCCGGAGGCGACCGCAAGGCCGGCGCGACCGCCTTCGAGCGCGGCGATGCGTTCTTCGAGCACCGCGTTCGTCGGATTCATGATTCGCGAATAGATGTTGCCGAACACCTGCAGATCGAAAAGCGCCGCCGCGTGATCGGCATCCTCGAACACAAAGGACGTCGTTTGATAGATCGGCGTCGCCCGCGCGCCCGTTGCCGGATCGGGCTGCGCGCCCGCGTGCACGCTCAGCGTGTTGAAGCCGTAGTCGATCATCGTCCCCTCCGTCAGCGTTTGAGCGCGCCGCCCTTGCGGAAGAGCAGCGGTTTGCGATTGTCGATCAGCTTGCGGTTGACACCCATCCAGCTGATCTCGCCAGAGAGCCGGCCATATTCGATCTTGGGGCAACGGTCCATGACGACGTCAAGCCCGGCGTCGTGCGAGAGCGCCGCTGCCTCCTCGCTGATCACGCCGAGTTGCATCCACACGGTTTTGAGACCCAACCGCTCCATTTCGGCGAGCGCCTCGCGCACGATGCCGGGCGCCGCCTCGGAGGTGCGGAAGATATCGACCATGTCGATGGGCCCGGGAACCTCGCGGAGCGAGGGGTAGACCTTCTGTCCGAGAATTTCCTTGCCGGCGAGGCCGGGATTGACCGGCCGTATCACGAAACCCTTGTCGAGCAGATATTTCATCGCGAAATAGCTCGGCCGCATTTCGTTGCCGCTCGCGCCCACCATGGCGATGGCTCTGGTCGAGCGGAGAATTCTGCGGATCAGTTCGTCGGAATATTGCGGCATCGGGAGCCGATCCGGCCTCGAATTCCTACTCCGGCCACTTCGGCGGCCGTTTGTCGAGAAAGGCCCCGATGCCCTCCTGCGCTTCGGCGGCCAACATGTTCGTTGTCATCACCTCGCTCGCATAATCATAGGCGTCGGAAAGCGGCATTTCGAGCTGGCGGTAAAAGGCTTCCTTGCCGATTCGCACGGTCTTGACCGGCTTCTGTGCAATTCGCTGCGCGAGCGCCGTTGTTTCGGACTCGAGAAGCTCGTGCTCGACTACGCGATTGACGAGGCCGAGGCGCAGCGCCTCATCCGCGCGGATCATGTCGCCCGTCAGGAGCATCTCCATGGCGTGCTTGCGCGCCACGTTGCGCGAAAGTGCGACCATGGGCGTGGAACAAAAAAGGCCGATATCGACCCCCGGCGTCGCGAAGCGGGCGAGCGGCGAGGCGACGGCAAGATCGCAGCTCGCGACAAGCTGACAACCGGCAGCCGTTGCGATGCCTTGAACCTGGGCAATGACGGGCTTGGGATGCCGCACGATCGATTGCATCAGGGCCGAGCACTGGGCAAACAGTTTCGCGAAGGCGGTGCGTCCCGCGTCGCTGTCGCAGCGCTTCGCCGTCATCTCCTTGAGGTCGTGCCCCGCGCAAAATGCGGACCCTTCCGCCGCGAGCACAACGACGCGCAATGACGTGTCGTCTTTCGCCGAATCGAGCGCGCCCTGCAGCGCGCCCATGAGCCCCTCGCTCAACGCATTGCGCTGCGCGGGGCGATTAAGGGTGAGGCGCAATACGGCGCCTTCGCGGTGGGAGACCACAAGCGGCGGGGATTGCGGAGCATTCATGGGACCAATCTAAGGGTTTTCCGACGAAAGTCACCCGTGCCGCGCCGCACGACTTTCACGGTATTGCAATACCACACAGCGAAAATTCAGCAAAACAGGCCAGAATCGCTTGACCGGGCCGTCGCGATCGTTCTATAGGCCGCGCTTTCCGGCCATCCCCCTGGAGCGTCCGTCATGAAAACCTACTCGGCCAAGGCGTCCGAGATCGAAAAGAAGTGGGTCGTGATCGATGCGGCAGGGCTCGTCGTCGGGCGTCTTGCTTCTCTCATCGCGTTGCGCCTGCGCGGCAAGCACAAACCGAGCTTCACGCCGCACATGGATTGCGGTGACAATGTCATCGTCGTGAACGCGGCCAAGGTCGTGCTTACCGGGGACAAGCTCAACAAGAAGGTCTATCACTGGCATACGGGCTACATCGGTGGCATCAAGGAGCGCCGGGCGGGCGAGATCATCAACGGTCGCTTCCCCGAGCGCGTGGTCGAGAAGGCCGTCGAGCGCATGCTCCCGCGCGGTCCGCTCGGCCGGCGCCAGCTTGCCAATCTGCGTGTATATCCGGGGCCGGAGCATCCGCACGCGGCGCAGCAGCCCGAGGCGATCGATATCGGCGCACTCAATCCCAAGAACACCAACTATCGCAAGGCAGTTTGATCATGGTGGAAGACGTCAAGAGCTTCAGCGATCTCAAATCGACGCTCATCAAGGCGAAGCCGGCCGAGGCGGCGGCTGAAGCGCGCGAACAGACGAAGTCAAGGCGCGACGCCAAGGGCCGCGTCTACGCAACGGGCAAGCGCAAAAACGCGGTGGCGCGCGTCTGGATCAAGCCGGGCCGCGGGAACATCGAGGTGAACGGCAAGGAAGAGAAAATCTATTTCGCCCGACCGGTGTTGCGTATGATCCTGCGCCAGCCGCTGATCGCGGCCAATCGCGACGGCCAGTTCGACGTGGTCTGCACGGTCGCAGGCGGCGGCCTATCGGGCCAGGCGGGTGCGGTGCGCCACGGAATCTCCAAGGCGCTGGTGCTTTACGAGGGCGGCCTGCGCCCGGTCCTGAAGCAGGGCGGCTTTCTCACCCGCGACCCGCGCGTCGTCGAGCGCAAGAAATACGGCCATCCGAAAGCGCGCCGAAGCTTCCAGTTCTCGAAGCGGTAGGAAGCGCGAGCCTCACAATTTTCGGACGGCCCGCGGGCGCGCTCGCCCGCGAGCCCTTTGCAAACCCATCCTCAACTCGCCGCGGGAGGCGGTACGGGCGCGACCGGTGACGTGTTCGGTGTCCACACCGCGGGCATCGGACCATATTCATTCGGTCCCGGCGTTCCGGGCTGCGCGCAGAAATAGATCAGGAGAACCACGGCTGCGAGCGAAATGAGCCCGAATATCGGCCAGAAGAAAAACAGGACACCCAGTATCCCGAACGTCATGAAGCTCAGGAAGGTGATGAGGCCCATCACGATCGAAAGCGCCCAGGGAATTGCGAGCAGGAGCACCCAGCTCGCCGTCCGCCCGACGTCATGCAGGCGGCGCGCGGTGATGCCGAGCGTCGGGAGCAGGAGCACAAGACCGTACAGCGCGCGCAGACCGCTGCCTGCCATGGTAATGCTGCCGATCACGCTGACGATCAGGCCAACCACCGCATAGACCAGGATGTACCACCAGAACTGCGCCCGCCCGACGCGGCCTTCGAAATCCACATAATGAGCGGAAATCGTGTCGGTGAAATTCTGCCAGAGTTTGTTGAAGTCGAGATGGTCCATTTTGTCCTCCCGCAGGCGCTTCGCCTGCCATCGAAAATCGCGGGAGCACTGGGGCGGGAAATGACACGCGAGCCCCGGCGCCGATTTCCCGAGAATCGGCGACGAAAATCAGCTAAGGGGGTATTTGTTAAGGTGTCAAGCGAGCGCAGCGAGATGGTGCATTGAAGCCTGTCATTTTTATAGACGGCGGGGCGGGGACAACCGGCCTGGAGATTCGCGAGCGCCTCGCGGGCCGGCCCGAACTCGAGCTCGTTACCCTCTCGGGAAGGGACCGCAAGGACCTGGCGGTGCGATCGCGCGCGCTGAACGAAGCGGACGTGGCCATTCTCTGTCTTCCGGATGAGGCAGCGCGCGAGGCTGTGGCGAGCATCCGCAGCTCCTCCGTTCGTGTGCTCGACGCCTCGACGGCGCATCGGGCGGCGGAAGGCTGGGTGTATGGTCTTCCGGAACTCGAACGCGGCCGCCGCGCCGAGATCGCCGTGACACATCGCGTCACCAACCCGGGATGCTACGCGACGGGATTTCTTGCACTCGTTCGGCCGCTGGTGCGCGCCGGACTTGTTCCTCCCGATTTTCCTCTGACGGCAAACGCCGTGTCGGGCTATTCCGGCGGCGGCAAGGCGATGGTCGCAGAGTTCGAGGATGAAAGCGGGGCCTCGTTCAACTCGAGCGCGATGCGCACTTACGCGCTGACCCTGGCGCACAAGCACCTCCCGGAAATGCGCCTGCATTCCGGCCTCGCGCACCCGCCCGTTTTTGCGCCGAGCGTCGCGCGCTTCTATCGCGGCATGATGGTCGAAGTGCCATTGCAATTGTGGGCGCTTCCGCACCGCCCCGAGCCGTCGGCAATTCGCACGGTTCTGGCGGAAACTTACGCTGGCGAGGCGATGATCGGGGTCGCGGCGGACGAGGACCCACCTGCGACGCTCGATGCCGAGCTGCTGAAAGGCTCCGATCGCATGCAGCTGTTCGTGTTCGGGAACCGCCGGACCGGGCAGGCGCGCCTCATCGCCGTTCTCGACAATCTCGGAAAAGGTGCGGGCGGGGCCGCGGTGCAGAATTTGAACCTCATGCTCGGACTGCCGGAGACGGCGGGACTTCACTGATGTATCGCCCGCGCGCCTACGCAATCGACGACGTCGCGGTTCTGCACCGAACGATACGAAAGCGGAGCTTCGCGACGATCGCGGCGCTCGTTGATGACGCTGTGCGATTTGCCTACGCTCCGGTCCTCGTCGATACGGCGCCCGAACCGCTCGGTGGCGTGCGGTTTCATCTGGCGAGCCGCAATCCGCTTTCGGAGTGCGACGGCGCCCGTATGCGCCTCGGGCTGCTTTGCGCCGACGCCTATGTCTCGCCCGACTGGTACAGGTCCGGCTCATTCGTGCCGACGTGGAATTACATCGCGGTGGAAGGCGCAGGCGTTGCGCGAAGGCTGGATGAGTTGGAACTGCGCCGGCTGGTCATCGACATTTCCGCCGTGCACGAAGAACGGCTCCGCCCCAAACAGCCCTGGACCGTGGAGAAGATCGCGCCGGAACGGTTCGAGGTACTGCTTCGGGGAATTCGCGGCTTTGCGCTCACATTCGAGACGCTCGAAGGCAAGTTCAAACTCACTCAGGACAAGGCGCAGGACGACATCGGCGGCGTGATCGCCGGTTTGGAACTGCGCGGCGATCCCGCGAGCCTCGCCGTGGCCCGCGCGATGAAGGATTCGATCACTCCGCCTTGATCCGCACGTAGCTGCCGGGCGCGTCGCCAAGCACCTTGAGCTTGGCGTCGCCGGGGTCTCGCGCCGGCATTTTTTTGCCCGACAGCGGTGCGAGCCAGGCTTCCCAATCTTGCCACCACGAGCCGGGGTGTTCCTTGGCGCCCGCGAGCCAATCCTCGACCTTCGGAGGCAAGTCTTCGTTCGTCCAGTGCTGGTATTTCCTGGCAGCCGGGGGGTTGATCACGCCTGCGATGTGGCCGGAGCCCGCAAGGATGAAACGGACCGGCCCGCTCACGAGCTGGGTGGTCTTGTAGACCGAGCGGTATGGCGCAATGTGGTCTTCGCGCGCCGACTGCAGGTAGATCGGGACCTTCACCTTCTTGAGGTCGAGTTTGACGTCGCCCAGCACGAGCTTGCCCCGCGCGAGCGCATTCTCCTTGTAGAATTTGCGTAGGTAGAACAGGTGGGTCGCTTCAGGCATCCGGGTGGTATCGGAGTTCCAGTAGAGCAGGTCGAAGGGCACCGGGTCGCGCCCGAGCAGGTAGTTGTTGACGACGAAGGACCAGATCAGGTCGTTGGCGCGCAGCATATTGAAGGTGGTCGCCATGCGGTTGCCTTCCAGCACACCGCCGGCCGCCTCCATCTGCTCCTCCAGCGCCTCGAGCTGCACGTCGTCGATGAAAACCTGAAGGTCGCCCGCCTCGCTGAAATCGGCCTGGGCGGCAAGAAAGGTCGCCGAATGGATGCGGTTGTCGCCCTTCGCGGCCATATAGGCGAGAGTTGCCGCGAGCAGCGTACCCCCGATGCAGTAACCGATGACGTTGGGGTCGTGGACGCCGGTCGCGTCGTGAACCGCATCGAGCGCCGCGAAGAGTCCCTCTCGCATATAGTCTTCGAATGTCTTCGTGGCGAGACGCCGGTCGGGGTTCACCCAGGAGGTGACAAAAACCGTGTAACCTTCTGACACCGCCCAGCGAATGAAAGAATTTTCCGGCCTGAGATCGAGGATGTAGTACTTGTTGATCCAGGGTGGAAAAATCAGCAGCGGCCGCTCATGGACCTTCTCCGTCGAGGGCGCGTACTGGATCAGTTCGATCAGTGCGTTCCGGAAGACGACTTTGCCCGGTGTGGTGGCGATGTTTTCGCCAACCCGAAATGCGTCGGTCGACTGGCGGATCGAAAGCTGGCCGTTGCCGCGCTCGAGATCGGCGAGCAGATTGTCGAGGCCGCGAACGAGATTTTCTCCATTGCTCTGAAGTGTTACGCGAAGAACCTGAGGGTTGGTGAGAACGAAATTCGTCGGCGCGATCGCATCGGCGAACTGCTTCGTATAGAACTCGATGCGCCGACGCGATTTTGGATCGAGCCCCTCCACCCTCGCCACCGTCGTCTGCAACCAGTTGGCCGTCAGAAGGTAGGACTGCTTGATGAAGTCGAAAATCTGGTTTTCTTGCCACTCCCGGTCCTTGAACCGCTTGTCGCCTGGCGTGGGCGCGATCACCGGCTGCGCCTCTCCGCCCATCATCCGGCGGGCCGTGCTCTCCCAAAGGTTCATGTAATCGCGCCACAGCGCGAATTGCGCCTCCATGATGGCAGCGGGGTCGGCGACCATGCCGCGCAGGAGTTCGAGAAACGTGCCCCCCAGGTTCAGAGGGTCGACGGGCTCGCTGCCGAACTTCGCCGCCTGATTACCAAGGAAGTCGCTGAGCAGACGCTGGGACTGGATGCCGACACGGACGAGATTCCGTGCAAATTCGCCGGGATCGCCAATGCGATAATCTTCGCCTTCGCGCAGCCCCGTGGCTGCTTCGGCGGCCTTGGATCGGCTATCGGCGGCGTTCCGTTTTCCGTCCGCTGCCGGCCGGGCTTCTGCGCGCTTGCTCATCTCTTACCTGTTCGGGATCGCGGGCTTGATACTCTGCGTTCCTTGCGGCCCGCAAGGCGTCTATCATCCGATAAACGGGGATTCGCGGGGATTCCTGTCGGCGTCAGTCATGGGGCGCGGTTTTGCTTGGAAGGGCGGCGCCCGGACGGTATACGAGTGGCGTTGCGCGGGCTGTCGCAAGCGCACGGGCAGAGGCCATATTCCGGAGACAAGACATGGCGAGGACCTTCCGCATCCGTGCGCGCCTGCTCGCTCGCGTCGCGGCGCCCGTCCTGTTCGCTTCCGCGCTGTGCGCCTGTTCGTCAATGCCCGATTGGGTCGACCCAACCACCTGGTTCGGCGGCGGCGACCAGACCACGGCAGATCAGTCCTCGAACGGCGCAGCCGCGTCAGACGAGTCGGCAACGGGACAAACTCCGGACCTTGCCAGCATCCCGTCGAGGCCAGCGCCGTCTTCCACGCCTGAGGAGCAGAAGCAGGTCGCCGACTCCCTCGTTGCGGACCGCGCGGATGCCCACTACAGCGCTGACGCGCTGCGCGGAGGGACCGAGCCGTCCGCACCGCCGCCGCCGCCGGCTGCGGCCGCAGTCCCCGCGACAGGGAATTCGGAAGCCGCAACTGGGCCCGATTCGGAAAGCGCGGCCGGTGCGGCCACGCAGACGGCCGGGTCGGAGTCGGCTGACAATTCGACGTCTGCCGCCGCGAACGAAGACACAGCGGCCGCCGCGCCGGTTTCGCAATCTGCTCCATCCGAAGCCGCGCCTTCGGCAGAAAAGGCTAATCCGGCCTCAGGGCCAACACAGGTCGCGAGCACGGAACCGACGGCGCCCGTGACGCCATCGCCGGCTGCGCCGATGTCATCCCCGGCCATGCAGACAGCGTTTGCGCCCTCCAAAGCACCGGCGCTCGATCCTTCCGTCAGGCAATATGTTCCAGCGCAGATCCTGTCGCAGTACGAGGCAACGGCGGCCGAGGCCGAATCGCCGGGACTCGAATCGAGCGCCTCCACGTCTCCGTCCAAACATCGTCGCCGTCATCACAAGAAGGCGAGTTGAGCAGACCGCTACGCATCGCCGTGGCCGGTGTCGGTACCGTGGGTGCCGGCGTGGTACGCGTCGTTGCGGACCGGCGCGATGATCTCGCGCGGCACGCGGGGCGCGATCTCGTCGTTACGGCGATCGCGGCGCGGGATCGCCAGAAGCGGCGGCCGCCGGCGGTCGCGGCGCTGCCCTGGAGCGACGACCCGCTGGCGCTCGTTCGCTCCGAAGCAGAGGTTATTGTGGAGCTGATCGGCGGCGAGGAAGGCGTCGCGCTTGAGCTTGTGCGCGCGGCGTTAACTGCCGGCAAGCATGTCGTGACCGCGAACAAGGCGCTGCTCTCCCGCCACGGAGTGGAGCTGGCAGAAATCGCAGAAATGAACGGGGTAGCGCTCAAGTTCGAAGCGGCTGCCGCCGGCGGGATTCCGATCGTCAAGGCGTTGCGCGAGAGTCTGGTCGCACACGGCGTGGGCGCCGTCCGCGGCATCCTCAACGGTACCTGCAACTACATTCTGACCCAGATGGAATCTACCGGCCGGCCATTTCGCGAAGTCCTGGCCGACGCGCAGCGCATGGGCTTTGCCGAAGCCGACCCGACACTCGACGTGGGTGGAGGCGACACGGCCCATAAGCTCGCGCTGCTCGCGAGCCTTGCATTCGGGATCCGCCCCTCTCTCGCGCACACAAGCATCCGCGGCATCGCCGATGTGACTCCGGATGACATCACCTTTGCGCGCGAATTCGGCTGCCGCATCAAGTTGCTCGGCGTGGCGCGATGGAGCGCGGATGGAATCGATCAGCGCGTCCATCCGGCGATGGTGCGCTGCGGCTCGCCTTTGGGCGATGTGGAAGGCGCCTTTAACGCAGTGGTTGTCGATGCCGGAGAAGCGGGCCCTTTCTTCTTCGCGGGCCGCGGCGCAGGACAGGCACCGACCGCGTCTGCTGTCATTGCCGATCTGGTGGACATTGCGCGCGGCGCGGTTGGCCCGGTCTTCGGCCGTCCCGCCACGGAACTCGAGACCGCGAGACCGGCGCCCGAAAGCGCGCGCGCGTCCGCGTACTATCTCCGCTTTCACGCCGTCGATCAGCCTGGTGTTCTCGCGGAAATCGCCGGCCGGCTCGCCCAGGCCGGCGTGTCGATCGAGAGCATGATCCAGCGCGGGCGGGCGCCTGACGAATCCGTTGCCATCGTGATGATCACTCACGAATGCGCACCTCACGCGGTCGAGTCTGCCTTGAACGCCATCGCGGGCTCCGACAGGATTCTGGGTGCGCCCACCATGATTCCCATGGAAGCGGGCTGAAGCGCGCGGCACTGGAGAACGCAATGGCCCAACCGATGGACCGTAGGCTTGCGCTCGAGGCCGTGCGGGTGACGGAGGCTGCGGCCATCGCGGCCTCGCGCCAGGTGGGACGCGGCGACGAGCGCGCGGCCGACCATGCGGCGGTCGAAGCAATGCGCACTGCGCTCAACGCACTCGCAATCGAAGGGACCGTTGTGATCGGCGAAGGCGAACGCGACGAGGCGCCGATGCTCTACATCGGCGAGAAGGTCGGTCAGGGCGGCCTCGCAGTCGATATTGCGCTCGATCCCCTGGAAGGCACGACACTCACGGCGAAGGCGCTCGCGAACGCACTCACCGTGATTGCCATGGCCGAGCGCGGTTCGTTGCTCAACGCGCCCGACACCTACATGGACAAGATCGCGATCGGTCCCGGCTACCCCGAAGGTGTGGTGGATCTCGACGCCGCCCCAGCCGACAACATCAGGGCGCTCGCGAAAGCCAAGGGCGTCATCCCCGCGGACATCACTGTCTGCGTTCTCGATCGGTCGAGGCATGCCGCAATCATCGAAAGCGTCCGGGGCGTTGGTGCGGCCGTTCTGCTCATCACCGACGGCGACATCGCCGGAGTGATCGCGACGAGCGATCACGCGACGGGGGTGGACATGTATCTGGGACAGGGCGGGGCGCCGGAGGGCGTACTCGCGGCGTCCGCTTTGCGCTGCGTGGGCGGCCAGATGCAGGGACGACTCGTCTTTCGCAATGAAGACGAGAAGTCGCGTGCAAACCGATTGGGTATCACGGATTTTCAACGCAAGTACCGCCTCGACGAACTCGCCGGCGGCGATGTGGTGTTCGCCGCGACGGGCGTGACCGACGGAGCCATGCTGGAAGGCGTGCATCGCCACGGCGAATTCATCACGACCTCCAGCATCCTCATGCGCTCGGGCACGCGCACGGTGCGCTGGATCAAGGCGCGCCATCGCCGCGGACATGCGCCCTGAAGTCGTCATGCGCGATTCCGCACTGGCTCTTGACGTCGCCCGGTCATTCTCCGGGCGCCAATGGCATTTCCGCGAAACCGATGCCGACGCGGTCCGCGCCTTCAGCATGAAAGTCGATGTTTCCGAGATACTTGCCAACCTTCTTCTCGCGAGAAACGTGAACCAGGACGATGCTGCGGATTACCTCAATCCGACGCTCCGGCGGTTGCTTTCCGAGCCGTTTCTCCTCACTGACATGGAACAGGCGGTCGCCCGCACGGTCCATGCCATCACCACCGGCGAGACGATTGCGGTGTTCGGCGACTACGATGTGGACGGTTCGTCTTCGGCCGCGCTGTTACATGACTTTTTTGCGGCGCTCGGGCGCGCGCCGCTCATTTATATCCCTGACCGTCTCACAGAGGGCTACGGCCCGAACGTGCCAGCGCTCCTCCGCCTGCGAGAGCAGGGCGCAACGCTTGTCATCACCGTCGATTGCGGAGCCACGGCGGACGCTGCGCTCGCCGCCGCGCGCGCTGCGGGCCTCGATACGGTCGTGCTCGATCACCACGCGGTGGAATGCGTGTCCGTCGGGGGCGGAGCGCCCGGATTACACGTCAACCCTAACCGGTCCGACGACAACTCCGGACTTGGCCATCTCTGCGCAGCAGGGGTCGCGTTCCTGTTTGCGGTCGCGCTGAATCGTCAACTTCGCCAGTCGGGCTGGTACGCCCGGCGGAACATCGCCGAACCGGATCTGCGCAAGTCGCTCGATCTGGTGGGACTGGCGACGGTTTGCGACGTGGCGCCGCTGACGGGAATCAACCGCGCCTTTGTGCGCGCCGCGGAAATGCGGCTGTCCCGGCTCGAGCGGCCCGGCATTCGCGCGCTGGCCGCTGTGGCGCGCGCCGAACCCCCCTTCTCGCTTTACACGTGCGGCTTTGTGTTGGGACCGCGAATCAACGCAGGCGGCCGAGTGGGCCGCTGCAGCCTTGGCGTCGAACTGCTGACGGCTCGAGATGAAGCCGCTGCCCAGCCGCTCGCGCAGCAGCTTGATCTGCACAACCGTGAACGCCAGGTGATCGAGGCAACGATCCTTGCCGAGGCCATTGTTCATGCCGAACGGCAAGGCAATGCGCCGTTTTTGTTTGCGCATGGCGAGTCCTGGCATCAGGGGGTCGTCGGGATTGTGGCCGGGCGCTTGAAGGAACGCTTTCACAAGCCGGCCTTCGTCATTGGTTTCGAAGGTGAAAATGGTCGCGGCTCGGCACGCTCGATCCCGGGCATCGATGTCGGTGCGATCGTTCGTTCTGCGCGCGAGACAGGCGTCATCCGGGGAGGGGGCGGTCATGCGATGGCCGCCGGATTCGAACTGGCGCGCGACGAGACGGAAAGCTTCCGAGAATGGCTGCGCACGCAGTTTGGAGCCGACAGTTCGAGCGGTACGGCGCGAATCCTTTGGATCGACGGGATCGTGGCTCCGGCAGGCGCGACTGCCGGCCTTGTCGGTGAGATCGAACGGGCGGGGCCGTTCGGTGCGGGAAATCGCGAGCCCGTCCTCGCTGCCTGCGATGTCCGGCTCGCTTTCGCCGATGTCGTGGGCCAGGGGCATGTAAGGCTCCGGCTGCAGGGCGGCGACGGCGCAGCGCTCTCCGCGATCGCCTTTCGCGCGGCGGACACCCCGCTCGGCCGCGGGCTTCTCGAGGCGCGCGGCGCGCGCATCCACGCGGCGGGTGCTCTTCGCGCGCAACGCTGGAACGGCCGCACCGAAATCCAGCTCCAGCTCGAAGACGCGGCTCCGGCGGCCTGAGTCCCGTAACTTGCCAAGGGCGCGCCCGCTCTTTAATAGCGCCCCGATCCGCGCGCCCTTCGTCTATCGGTTAGGACTCAAGATTTTCAATCTTGCAAGAGGGGTTCGACTCCCCTAGGGCGCGCCATCTCGGCGATATCGTCATTTTGCAAATCGCCGTGTTCCGATACACAATTTGCCAATCGAAGCGATCCGCGGCGGATCGCGAGGAGGGGAGCAGACCATGATATCTCATAAGGCGATTTGGCAAACAGCGCTGGCAACAGCCGTGATGAGCTTGCCGGTTTCAGCGTGGGCCGGCCACATCCGCGCAGGGCTTTGGGAAATCACCAGCCACGTCGATATGCACAACATGGAGGCGATGATCCCGCCCGAACAGCTCGCGCGCATGAAGGCCATGGGCGTGCACATGCCCACCCACGACGCGAGCAGCTCCAAACATTGCGTCACGCCAGCCGACGCCGCCAACGACAAGCCGCCGCCGATGCACAACAAGGATTGCGCGATGCGCAACATGGTCTTCAACGCGCGCACCTTTTCCGCCGACATGGTCTGCACCGGCGAGCACCAGGCGCAGGGGCACGTGTCGGTGACCTTCGACGGCGATACGCACTATAGCGGAAGCACCTCGTTCAATGCTGCTGCGAACGGCCGCTCGATGGCGATGGGCAGTACATTCGAGGCAAGATGGATTTCGGCCGATTGCGGATCGGTGGAGTAGAAGAGGATTGCGACGCCGTCCGTCTCGCAGACTTGCTGCGGGCGGCGCGTAATGCCGTTGTCTTCACCGGCGCAGGGATTTCTACCGAATCCGGCATTCCTGATTTCCGCTCTCCCGGCGGTCTGTGGACGAGGATGGCGCCGATCGATTTTGAGGATTTCGTATCGTCCGCGGCGATGCGAAAGGAATCGTGGCGTCGGCGTTTCGCCATGGAGGACATGTTCGCCGCAGCCGGCCCCAATGCCGGCCATGTGGCGATTGCTGCGCTCGTTGCGTGCGGATGTGTCAGCTATGTGATCACGCAGAACGTCGACGACCTGCACCGGATCTCGGGCGTTCCGCCGGAGAAAATCATCGAACTCCACGGCAACACGCGTTATGCGCGATGCCTCGATTGCGGCGCGCGGGCCGAACTTGTGCCAATCCGCAACTGGTTTGAGGCCCGTGGCGAGGCGCCCGACTGCGCCGATTGCGGCGGTCTTCTGAAGACCGCCACGATCTCCTTCGGTCAGGCCATGCCCGAGGCGGAGATGGAGCGGGCAGAGCGAGCGACGCGCGCCTGCGATCTCTTCCTGGTGCTGGGATCGTCGCTCGTCGTCTATCCGGCAGCAGGTTTCCCCCTGATCGCCAAACGCGGCGGGGCGAAGCTTGTCATTGTCAACCGGGAGCCCACCGATCTGGACGGGGAAGCGGATCTGGTGCTCCACACTACGACAGGATCCTTGCTTTCGGCCGCCTTCGCAGGGTTCAGCAATGCCGTTCCTCCCGCTTTCGCGGGGACCACAGATGGCTAGAATGATGCCTTCACCCTCATCGGGAGATTGCCTTGCGTTTTTTTGACGAAGACGAGAAGCCGCACACGCCGCCGCCCGAACCGCAGCCCTCGCCGGTGCTGCAGGCGCTGTTCAAGGCGCGCACGGTTCTGATTTTCGGCGAAGTGGATATGAAGATGGCCGAGCGTGTGACGGCGCAGCTCCTTGCCTATGCCGCCGAAGGCGACGGCGACATCCGCGTCGTCGTCAATTCGCCGGGCGGCCACGTGGAGTCGGGCGACACGATTCACGACATGATCCGCTATGTGGGACCTCGCGTGAAGATGATCGGCACCGGCTGGGTGGCCAGCGCCGGCGCGCACATCTATCTCGGCGCCGCGCGCGAGAACCGCTTCGCGCTTCCCAACACCCGGTTTCTCCTGCACCAGCCGCTCGGCGGCGTGGCGGGGCCGGTCTCGGACATTTCCATTGAGGCGCAGGAGATCATGAAGATGCGCGAGCGGCTCAACCGCACGATCGCGCGCGAAACCGGACAGTCCTACGAGAAGGTGGTTGCCGATACCGACCGGAACTTCTGGATGTCGGCCGAAGAAGCCAAGACCTACGGTCTTGTCGCAAAGGTCGTCACTTATGCGAGCGAGGTGTGAGCGCGGGCACTCCGTGGTGGCGCGGCGCACTTGTTTATGAGGTTTATGTTCGCAGCTTCGCCGACTCGAACGGCGACGGCATCGGCGACTTTGCGGGACTGATCGCAAGGCTCGACTACATCGCGCGCCTGGGCGCGGATGCGATCTGGCTGTCGCCGATTCATCCATCGCCCAATCGCGACTGGGGTTACGACGTCTCCGACTACAATTCCGCGAATCCGGAATATGGTAGCGAGGCCGAGTTCGACCGCCTGCTCGCGGAGGCGCATGCGCGGGGCCTGCGGATTCTGACCGATGAGGTGCTCGCTCATACCTCCGACGAGCATCCATGGTTTCGCGCGAGTCTCGAAGGCGGAGCCAAGGATGATTGGTATGTCTGGGCGCCGCCGCGCGAGGACGGCACCCCGCCCAACAACTGGCTTTCGGCATTCGGCGGCGCTGCCTGGTCGTATCATCCTGCGCGCCGGAAATATTATCACCATAAATTCCTGCGCCAGCAGCCCAAGCTGAACTGGTGCAATCCCGAGGCACGTGAGGCGGCGCTTTGCGTGCTCGATCGATGGCTTGCGCGCGGCGTTGACGGATTTCGCCTCGACGTCGCCAACGCTCTCCTTCACGATCCCGCGCTCACCGACAATCCGCCGGTGCCGGAGACCGAGCGCACCCCGTGGCACCGGTCGCACGCGGCGCGCCTCCAGGCGCACTGTCACGACAGCAATCTCGAAGCGAACCTCTCGGTGCTCAACGAAATCCGCCGGCGCGTGGAGCGTTACCCGGACCGCTTTGTCATGGGCGAGTTTTCCGAGGAGCCGGAGCGCTGCGGGGGCTTTGCCGCGTCGGCTACGGGATTACATTCAGGCTACAGCTTTCCGCTGCTTGAAGCGCACGCGCTCGAGCCCGGGTTTATCCGCGCGTTTTACGAAAGGCTGGCAAGCTTTCCGGAGCATTGGCCCTGCGTCGCCTTTTGCAATCACGATGTGGTGCGCACCGTTACGCGCTTTGGCGGTGCGGCGGCGACCCCCCAGCTCGCGCAGTTCCTGCTCGCGCTGCTGGTGTCATTGCGCGGCACGGTCCTGATGTATCAGGGTGAAGAACTGGGATTGCCGGAAGCGGAGCTGCACCGCGACGAGCTCCGGGATCCTGTCGGCGATCTCTATTATCCGTTCGAGCGGGGCCGCGACGGTTGCCGCACGCCGATGCCATGGGATGCGGAGACAGCGAATTTCGGCTTCGGCTCGGGGACGCCATGGCTGCCGCCGGCGCCGTCGCATCAGGACCTGGCCGTATCGATTCAGGAGCGTGATGACCGCTCCACCCTTGCCTGTGCGCGCCGACTCCTCGCCACGCGCCGCGCAAGCCGCGCCCTGCGCCTCGGCGACATCGAATTCCTCGATGCGCCGGAACCGGTTCTTGTATTCCTGCGCAGTTACGAACGCGAGCGGGTTCTCTGTGTCTTCAACTTCGGGAAGACGGAGGTGTCTTTTTGCCATCCGCTTCTAGCCGCCGCTTCGCCGATCGCCATCTCCGTCGAGACCACGCCCGTCGCCGGAAGCAGTCTATCACTGCGCCCGCACACGGCCTGGCTTGCAGTGATCTCAAAGTAGGCTGTCGTGGCTCGCAAATGCGTGCCAACACAAAGATGAGTGACGGGCGCGGATCGGCGTCAACACGGCTCGCGGCAGGAAAGACAGAAAGTCGGGCCATGTAGCCAGCAGGTTTCGTCATGCGTATGCTCGTCACGCCTGAGCGAGCGCACCTTGATCGTCTGGCGAAAACGCGTCCGGAATGCCTCGACAAGCCTCGCGTTTGCACCCAGATCCCGCCCGCCCTGAAAATGAATGAATGACGCCGATCCAAGGAATCGGGTGGAGAAGGCGTGTTCATTTCCTCGCGACAGCAGCAACATTGCGCCACTACCGCTGCGCGATTGCGGACTGTCCATCGTCAACGGGAATAACAGCCGCCCGCCAGGTGCCAGACCGTCCAACCAGCCGTCCAGCGGATGTGTGACTCCGGCCGAGACCACGATCACATCGTAAGACTTCCCGGGCATGACCGAGCCGTCGCCACAGACGACGGAAACATTCGTCCACGCGGACAAAGCCTCGCGGGCGCGCCCGGCAAGCGTGCCATCGATTTCTATGGCGTCGATCGTACCACCGGGCCCTACGATCTCGGCCAGAATCGCGCTGTAATAACCCGTTCCGCAACCGAGATGGAGAATGCGCGCGCCGGGCTGAGGATCGATTTCGGCGAACATTTTGGCCCAAAGGCTCGGTTGCCCGTTGTTGATTTCCTGCGCTTCGTCGAGCGCCACAACAACATCGTGATATAGCAGGCGAGGATCGCCCCCGACCGTCCGGTAGCCAAACGATTCTACGCCGAGGCCGCTGACGCGTGTCCCGACACGCCAAGGCGCAGGGCCAAGGAAAATCTCGCGCGGCACGCACGCAAACGCATCGATGACGGGATGCGTGTCGAGTCCGGCTGCGATGCGCAGATCCTCGGCGAACCAGCGCCGGGCCTCCTCGATTGCGACCGTCACCGGCGATCCTCCTCGCGAGTTGCGTCGAACGCATCGAGCACCGCGTCGACCGGTAGGAGGACGCAGCGGTGGCGGCTTGGATATTCGATGGCGCCGGCGAAAACGCAATAGCGTTCGAAAGGAACGGAGGGCGGCGCCGATCTGATTTCGAGCATCGCAGCGATCTCGGCTCGCAACCGCTCAACATTCTCTCGTGTCGCATTACGCAGGCTTGCACCAAGAATCGAGGCGGACGCCTGTGCCAGCACGCAGGCCTTCGTGTCGAGCGCGATGTCCGTGATGCGCCCGACCGCGAGCGCGACATCGACAACCACGCTGTCGCCGCAGGCCGGGTTGAAAGCCCGCCCCGTCGCGTTCGGCGCGGTGAGCCGACCCGCACCGCAGGCTTCAGCGGCGAGGCGGAGCAGATCGAGGCGATAAAGCGGATCGCTCATGCCAGAGTCGCGCGGAATTCCGCTAATGCTTCGGGCGTATCGATGTCGGCCAGCGGCGCATCGTTACCGGCCTCCACGTCGCGGACCCGCGCCTGGTTGCGCGCGATCACTCGGCGTGCGCCCACATCGCCCGAGAGCGCAAGCAGATCGGGAAAATAGGGCCTTCCAAAAAGAACGGGATGCCCGCGCTGACCGCAATGAGCAGCCACGCAAATCGCGCAAGCCCCAACCGACCGCCACGTCTCGATGATCCGGTCGATCAGACTCATGGGAACTCGCGGCATGTCGCCCAGCAGGATCAAAGCGCCTTCGCAGGACTCCGGCACGGCTGCAACGCCTGCGCGGATCGAGGCGCCGAGCCCCTCGCGATAAGCGGTGTTTTCAACCGTTTGCAGATCGAGCCCGGCGAGAACGCAGCAGGCCGCCTCCCGCTCGTTTCCGACGACGACGAGTATCGGGCGGGCGTGGCTCGCCAGGGCAGTTTCCGCAACCCGGCGCAGCATCGGTTTACCGCCGATGTCTTCGAGGAGCTTGTTGCCGCCCATGCGCGTGGAAAGGCCCGCGGCCAGAATGATCGCTGCGATCGACATTTGATTTCAGGCCCCCGCAGGCTCGCGGGGCAGGCTGAGCCGCGCGCGCAGGCCTCGTTCAGATCGGTTTTCGAGTTCCACGTGGCCGCCATGGCCTTCGGCGATTGCCTTGACGAGCGTCAGCCCAAGTCCGCAGCCGCCTGTTTCGGCGCTACGCGAAGAATCCAGCCGGACGAATGGTTCGAATACCCGCGTTCGCTCGGCCTCCGGGATGCCCGGCCCTTGGTCCTCCACGATGATGTCGTAACGATCCGGCGCGGAGGCGAGGCACACTTCGGCACGCTGGCCGTAGGCGACGGCGTTCTGGATGAGGTTGCGAACGGCGCGCCGGATTTCGTTGGGGCGGCAGTTCACCGGAGCCGCCGAATGGGCGGACCACGACACCGGCTCTCCCATCTCGTCGAGATCGGTGCAGAGGCTCTCGACGAGCGCCGCCAGGTCGATCTTGCGCGTCTTCTCGCCGCCCGCGCCGCGCGCGGCCGAGAGCACGGCTTCTGTCAGTTCCTGAAGTTCGCCAAGATTTCGCAGCATGCGCTGGCGCAGATCCTCGTCTTCGATGAATTCGGAGTTGATCCGCAGGGCCGTGATGGGCGTGCGCAGATCGTGGCCAACCGCCGAGAGAAGCTGGCGCTGTTTCTCCAGCGTGCGCCACACCTCGTGTGTCATACGGTTGAACGCGTGTGCGGCGCGCTTCACGTCGTCGGGGCCTTCTTCCGGCACCGGCGGAGCGTGGCCGCCATCGGCAGCTTCGCTAGCTGCTGCGGCAAGCTGGGAAAGCGGCCGGGCAACGCGACGGGCGATGAACGCTGCGGCGGCCGATGTCGTGAGCAACGCCACGAGCGCGGCAATGATGACCTCGAGCGGAAAGGTGGGCGGCGAGGGGCGGGAAAACGTCGTGACGAGCTGCGTACGTCGCACGACCGGAAGCGTCACTTCGACGATGGTGCCCGTCCGCCGGGCCTCGTTCGTCTGACCCGCTGCCGGCGGCAGCACACCTTTGCGGATGCTGACGACCACTGGCAGCTTGGCGCGCGCGGGCGGCAACATGGCGCGCACCCGCGCGGCGTATCGGGCCTCCTCGTCGTCCATCGGACGCATCGCTGGCCGGCCGTATACCAGACGGAAATGCCACGGCCCCGAACTCATCGTTTGCACGGCGGCCTCGCGCTCGTGCGCTGGAATGCCGCTCAGAAGAGTGGCGGCCGAAACGCCGCGATCGAGCAGCCGTTCGGCGATGGAAGCTTCCGCAAGCTGTTCCTGCGAGGTCGCAAACCAGATGCCGACGGCGACGTTCGAGCCGATCACGGCAGTGGCCGCAACCACGACCAGCTGCGCGCCCAGGGTTCGAGGCCACCAGTGCCGTGGCCAGAGTCTCATCCGAATTCGGGTTCCACTGCGAACATATATCCGCCGCCCCACACCGTCTTGATATAGCGCGGATTCTTGGGGTCCGGTTCGATTTTCTTGCGGAGCCGGCTCACGTGGTTGTCGATGCTGCGGTCGAACAGGTCGGCGTCGCGCCCTTTGGTCAGATCAAGCAGCTGGTTGCGGTTGAGCGCCATCTTGGGTCGGTCGATCAGTGCGCTCAGGAGCCGGAACTCGCCGCTCGACAGCGCCGTGGCCATCCCATCCTTGTCGATCAGCTCGCGCTGGCCGGTATCGAGCGTCCAATCCCCGAAACGGACGCGGTCGGCCTTGGGCGGCTGCTGGCGGGGTGGCAGCGCCTGGGTGCGGCGGAGCACGGCAGCGATGCGCGCGACCAGTTCACGCGGGCTGAACGGCTTCGGGATGTAGTCGTCCGCACCCATCTCAAGGCCAATGATGCGGTCGACTTCTTCCCCGCGCGCGGTCAGCAGCACGACCGGAATCTGCGAGGTTTCGCGGATGTAGCGGCAGAGGCTCAAGCCGTCTTCGCCCGGCATCATGATGTCGAGCACCACGAGATCGATGGCCGCGCCTTTCATCACCTTGCGGGCGACCTGGGCATCGGCCGCCGTGGTGGTGCGATAGCCGTGTTCGCGCAGGTAGCGCGCCAGCGGCTCGCGAATATCGCGGGCGTCCTCGACGATCAGTACGTGCGGCTTGGCGTCGTCTTTCAGCATGACCTGCCTCCGGTTCCAAACATGCCGCGACCCCGCGCGCTCCGCAATGCGGATTTGTCACAAGTTGTCGCGGGAGCCCGGCAAGGCAGGGCAAGTTGCGACCGTTTCATGGCCGGCCCGACAACATTCCGCGACGAACAGGCAGTTATCACTTCGCGCCATGGGGAGCGCCAAGAGGAGATGACTTCCATGAAACAGACGATTCGATACGGACTGCTGGTGGCGGCAACGCTGGTTGTCGGCACGGGAGTGGCGGTAGCGAGCATGGGCGGTTCGTCGGCATATGCTGCAAAACGGAGTGCCGCAAGACAGCCGAACACCTCCCATAGCAATTTCGGCACCTATCCCGGACGGGGGCGGTTTGCCCAGAAATTTCTTGCCGAATTCGACACCAACGGCGACAGGAAGGTCACGCACGACGAGTTCAACCGGACGCTGGCGCACGAATTTGCGACGTCGACGAAAGGCGCCCCAACGATGAATCTCGACCAGTATGCCGCGATCCATCTGAAGGATCTCCCTGGCCAGGCCGCCCAGGACTTCCATCGCATCGACTGGAATGGTGACGGCAAGATTACGCTCGACGAGTATATGGCGTCCGAACGCGACCGTTTTGAACAGATGGACCGTGACGGCACAGGCGTGATTTCCTGCGGTTCCTCGCGGGGATCCCGGACGTACGGGGCGGCGCCGTCACGCAGCCGGAGCAGTAGCAGCTCGTCGTCCTCTCGCGGATTTGGCGCCCGGGGACGCACCAACCTGTGTTTTACCGACGACCTCAATCGCGACGGCAAGGTGACGCGCGCCGAATTCGACAAGCTTACGGCGCAGCAGTTCAACGCCATTGCGAAGGGTGGCGGCCTCAATCCCGCACAGTACTACGCGCTCGTCGCTGCACAGTCGCGCGCGATCTCCGCGCGTGTCTTCCAGCGGCTGGACAAGGACCGCGACGGCAAGCTCTCGCTGGCCGAGTTCGCCGCGTCGCAGGAGCGGCTGTTCTCGCGGCTCGACAAGAACAATGACGGCGTGATCACAGAGGACGAACTGACGACATCGCGGCGGAGCAAAGTGGCCAGCCGCAACTAGGAACGGGGGGAAAACCCCGTATCGGCTGTCGCGCGGACGACGGAGTGCTCCCAACCGCCGTCCGCGCGCAGCCTCAATGTCATTTCCCCCAGAATGGAGATGGCGATCTCGGCCGGCGAGCGCGCACCGATCGCAAGTCCGACCGGACCGCTTATGCGCGCAAGCTCTTCTTTCTTCCATCCCTGTTGGGCGAGGCGGCCAAGGCGCGCGCCATGCGTCTTCTTCGAGCCGAGCGCCCCGATGTAGAAGCAGTCCGAGCGAAGAGCACTGACGAGCGCGGGATCGTCGATCTTGGGATCGTGAGTCAATGCGACGAGTGCGCTGCGCGACGACAAGGGTTCGCGCGCGAATACTTCGTCGGGCCAATCTTGCGACAGCCGCACGCCGGGAAATCTCTCCGCCGTCGCGAACGCGCCGCGCGGATCGATCACGCTCACGCGGTAGTCGGCGAGGGTCGCCATGCGTGCCAGCGGTTCGGCGATATGCACCGCGCCCACGATGCGGAGTTCGAGCGGCGGATTGTGAACCTCGAGAAACCAGCTCCGGCCTTCGATATCCGCGAGAGCGCTGCGGTCCTTCCGCGCGGCTTCCGCTGCGGCGCGGCCAAGCGGCGTTTCTTCGTCGGATAGGTCAAGCAGCTGTTCTTTGCCGCTCCCGAGATCGACGGCGCGCACCAGGACTTTGCCCAGCCTGCCGGCTTCCCGCAGCGATTCGAGCGTCGAGCGCTTCATGCGATCTGTTCGACATACACCCGGATATGCCCTCCACAGGCGAGTCCGACCGACCAGGCGTTCGCATCGGCGATACCGAAATTGAGCTCGCGCGGAGAACCGCTGCGCAATATTTCGGCCGCCACTTCGATTACCGCGCCTTCCACACAGCCGCCGGAAATCGAGCCGACGAAGGCACCGTCGTCGCAGATCGCCATTGCGCTTCCGGCCTGGCGTGGCGCCGAACCCCAGGTTTCAACAACGGTCGCGAGCGCAACCGTGCGCCCGGATTCCAGCCAGCGCTGCGCCGCCTCGAACACATTCTCGTCCGCACTCATGGCGAACAGTCCGTCGGCGTCCGCAGTGCCGTGGCCACGGCCCGTCTGGCCATCACGGTCACCAGATGAGCGCGGTACTCCGCCGAGGCGTGCAGATCGGCATTGAGGCGATCTGGCAAGACCGCGATCTCGGCCACCGCGTCAGGCGCAAACCGGCGCAACAACGCGTCTTCCATTTCGGGGACACGAAACACGCACGGCCCCGCTCCGGTGACCGCCACCCGAACCGTGTGCCCGAAATGTGCGACAAACACGCCGACAACCGCATAGCCGGACGCGGGATTGCGAAATTTGGCGTAGCCGGCGCGCCCCGGCACCGGGAACGACACTTCGGTAATGATTTCGCCGGGCTCCAGAGCGGTCTCGAAAAGTCCGGTGAAGTAATCATCGCTTTTGATCGAGCGTCGCCTTGTCTCAATCGTGGCGTCCAGCCCCAGAGCCGCGGCCGGATAATCGGCGGCAGGATCAGTGTTGGCGAGCGAACCGCCGAGTGTTCCGCAGTGGCGGACCGCCGGATCGCCGATCTGGTCCGCGAGCATCGCAAGCGCGGAAATGCGTGTCCGGACGGTCGCCGAAACGGCAACGTCGCCGTGGCACGTCCCGGCACCGATGATCACAAACTGATTCTCGTCCTCGATGTAGTTCAGCCCGAGGCGCGATAGATCGATGAGATCGGACGGGCTGGCCAGGCGCTGTTTCATTGTTGGAACGAGAGTCTGACCGCCCGCGAGATATCGTGCATCTTCGCCTTGCGCGAACAGCGCTTCCGCATCCTCAAGGCTCTGAGGACGGTGATAGCGAAAGGCATAGGGAATCACGCCGGCGTTCCTTCGCCGCGCCGCGCGGCAGCTTCGATTGCGTTCACGATGTTGTGATAACCGGTGCAGCGGCAGAAATTGCCTTCGAGTTCGCGGCGGATGGTCGGCCGGTCGCCCGCCCGCCCGCGCCGGATCATGTCGATGGCCGTCATGATCATTCCGGGCGTGCAGAAGCCGCATTGAAGCGCGTGGTGCTCGCGAAACGCCTCCTGCACGGGATGTAGCGCACCGTCATTCGCCACACCTTCGATTGTCGTGACCTTTGCGCCGTCGATCTGGCAAGCGAACAGCGTGCAGGCTTTCACCGCGCGACCGTTTACATGCACCACGCAGGCGCCGCACTGGCTCGTGTCGCAGCCGATGTGCGTACCGGTAAGCCCAAGATGCTCGCGCAGGAAATAGACGAGCAGCGTGCGGTCCTCGACGTCGGAGCGCACCTGCTCGCCATTTACGACCATGCTGACGACTGTCACGCGCCCTCTTTCATAACGTCGGCACCACTTACAATGCCACGCCGAACAGCACCAGAAGGATCACGATCACCGCGACGAGACCGATTACCCAGATTTCGGGTGCCAATCCTTCTCTTGGTCCGCCCGATGCCGCGAGCGGCTCGTGCATCGCTTCGGGCTGGGCCGCGGCAGCTGCCGCATCAGGAGCGGCCAGGTTTGGCGGGCCTTTTACCTGGGCTGCAAAGCGCGCGAAAAAATCGTCGGCGATCTGTCTGGCCGCGCCATCGATCAGACGCTGGCCGATTTGCGCGAGCTTGCCGCCAAGCGTGGCCTTCGCATTGTAGGAAAGGGCTGTACCGCCCGCCTCGGGCGCGAGCAGAATTTCCGCTTCTCCGCGCGCGAAACCGGCGACTCCGCCGCGCCCTTCGCCTTTGAGTACGCAGCGGCGCGGCGGATCGAGATCGCTTTGTTCGATGTTGGCCTTGAACGTTGCCTTCACGGGTCCGATGCGCAGCGAAGCGATGGCATCGAAACGATGGGCATCGATGCGCGCGAGGCGCTCGCAGCCCGGTACGCAGGCCTTGAGCACGTCGGGATCGTTGAGCGCGGCCCAGACGAATTCCGGTGCAGCCGGAATGAGATAGCGGCCGGCGAATTCCATCGGGCCCTTCCTTGGTGGATTCTTCGGTACGCGACCGGGACTTACCAGCTTTTGGGACATGGAAAAAACTTTCTCGCCGAGGATACCGCCGCCGCGCTTTTCCGTCCGCCGCATCCGTGCTATTGTGCTTAACAATTCCTGCATGGTTCGGGGAAAATTGCGTTTGGGGGAAGGGGATGGAATCGCAGATTGTACCGCCCGGGATCGCGGGCGAGGCGCTCGAAATCGCCGGCTCTGTAAAGTGGTTCGATGTGGCGAAAGGCTACGGATTCATCAAGCCTTCGGCGGGTCCGCAAGGGGACATACTTCTTCATCAGACTTGCGTGCGGCAATCCGGATTCAAGGTGGCGCAGGAAGGCGCGCGCGTGGTGTGCGAAGCGGTGCAGGGGCCGAAAGGGCTGCAGGCCCGACGCTTGCTCGTGCTCGATAATTCGATGGCGCAGACCCCGCCCGCGGCGGCCCAGCGCTCGGCGCGCTGCAATGTGGTGCCGCGCGGACCCGCCTTCGAGGCAACCGTGAAGTGGTTCAATCGCGGCAAAGGTTACGGGTTCGTTTCCCGCGGCCCAGACACGCCCGACATTTTCGTGCATATGGAAATGCTGCGCCGCGCCGGCATCCGCGAACTGAAGGAAGGCCAGAAGGTGCGCGTCCGCGTCGGCGATGGCCCGAAGGGCGAGCTTGCCGCAGAAATCGCCCTCCTGGAAGGATAGATCGGCTGCGGCGCTTGTGGCACTCTCCGGTCAGATCCACTGACGGTTTCCGGAGATGAGAACAGGTTTTCTCGCCGCACTTGGCGTGGTGCTTTTGCTCGCCACGGATCTTTTGCTCGCCACGGATAATGCACACGCAGCCGCGCCGGAAAGGCAAACGTCGTTGCCTGTCACCTCGGTCGTGATCGATTCCAGCCGCGGCCCGATCCGCTTCACGGCGGAAGTGGCAGCCGATCCGGCCTCGCAGGAACGCGGGCTGATGTTCCGGACGAAGCTCGCGCCGAACGCCGGCATGCTGTTCGATTTTCATACGCCGGCTTTCCAGACCTTCTGGATGAAGAACACCATTCTGCCGCTTGACATGATCTTCATCCGCGCCGATGGAACGATCTCCTCGATCGCGGCCGAGGCGACGCCATATTCGGAAACGCCCATTCCCTCCTACGAGCCGGTGCGCGCGGTGCTCGAGATCAATGGCGGCCGCGCCGCTACACTCGGCATCGAACGCGGACAGCGCGTGCATAACGCGATCTTCGGAAATGCACTGCCGGGACAGAAATAAGGCATGAAACGTTGAACGGGCAGGCGCGAGCGTGTATGGCAACCGCCCGCGGAATCGTGACCGGCGGGACAGTCGGGGCGTGGCGCAGCCTGGTAGCGCATCTGCTTTGGGAGCAGAGGGTCGCGTGTTCGAATCACGCCGCCCCGACCAGCCGGCCCGAACAAAACCGTCGCGCGACCCCGTGGTGACATGATGCTTGCACGAATCTACCGACCCGCACGAACAGCGATGCAAGCCGGGCGCGCCCTGACGAAGCGTTGGGTGCTGGAATACGAGCCAGAGACACCGCGCACCGTCGAACCCCTCATGGGCTGGACGAGTTCCGACGACATGCGCAGCCAGATCGTGCTTGAATTCGACACCCGCGATGAGGCCATGGCGTATGCCGAGCGGCACGGGATTCCTTATCAGGTTTTCGAGCCACATTCCTCCACACCGCGGCCCAAATCCTATTCCGACAATTTCCGCTTCGACCGGAAAGGCCCCTGGACGCATTGAGAGGCGGGGCTCCCGTCAGAAGTGGAGGGATGCCGAGGAGATGCCGTCAGGCGATGCCGGTGCACAGGGCGGGGGCGAACTGTCGCGCGGCGTCCCTTATCTGTGGCTTTGAGACCTGATATTTCCTAGACATCGGCCCCGTAGCTCAGCGGACTAGAGCAGCTGCCTTCTAAGCAGCGGGTCGCAGGTTCGATTCCTGCCGGGGTCACCATTTGCACGGCGCAATTTCCAGAGCGAGAGAAACAGAACGATGCGTTCAACTCATCTTGCCTGTTCCGTTGGCGTTGCCCTGCTGGCCCTCGTCGGGAGCGGCGGTGCTGCGCCGGCGACCGACGATGCGGCGCTTCAGCAGAAGTTCGACGCGGCCATCGCCCCGTCCGATCTCCGCGACTGGATGAAGTTGCTCGCGGCCGAGCCGAACCATGTGGGCTCGCCGCATGATACGAAGAACGCGCAGTGGATTCTCGCCCGGTTCAAGGACTGGGGATGGGACGCGCATATCGAGACTTTCGACGTGCTCTATCCGACGCCCATCGACGAGGCGCTCGAGCTCGTTACGCCCAAGCCCTACAGGGCAATGCTGCAGGAGCCGCCGATCCCCGGCGATACGAGCGCGACCGCGACCGAGCCGGCGCTGCCGGCTTATGTCGCCTATCAGGGCGACGGCGACGTGACGGCGAAACTCGTCTACGTCAATTACGGCATGCCGGACGATTACAAGGCGCTCGCGCGGATGGGCGTGGACGTAAAAGGCGCGATTGTGATTGCGCGCTACGGCAAGGGCTGGCGCGGACTCAAGCCGCGGCTCGCCGAGGAGCACGGCGCGATCGGCTGCCTTATCTATTCCGATCCGGCCGACGATGGCTATGCGGTCGACAAGACCTATCCCGAAGGTCCGGCCCGTCCGCCCCGCGGTATTCAGCGGGGATCCGTCGCGGACATGACGCTCTATCCGGGCGATCCGCTGACCCCGGGAGTTGCGGCAACTCCCGACGCCAAACGGCGCACGCGTGCGGAGGCGCCGACCATTCTCAAGATACCCGTGCTGCCGATGTCCTATGCGGACGCGCAGGTGTTTCTGGCCGCACTCGGCGGCGATGTCGTGCCACCCGATTGGCGCGGCGCGCTGCCCATCACCTATCATGTGGGACCCGGGCCTGCCGTCGTGCATCTGCGCGTCACGTCCGACTGGCGGCTCCGGCCGATCTACGACGTGATCGCCACGCTCAAGGGCTCGACCTGGCCCGACCAGTGGGTAGTTCGCGGCAATCATCACGATGGCTGGGTGTTCGGCGCGACCGATCCGCTGTCGGGGCAGGTGGCGCTGCTCGCGGAAGCCAAGGCGCTCGGCGAACTCGCCAGGCAAGGCTGGCGGCCGAAGCGCACCATTATCTACACGAGCTGGGACGGCGAAGAGCCGATGCTGCTCGGTTCGACAGAATGGGTGGAAGCGCACGCAGACGACCTGAAGCGACATGCGATCCTGTACGTCAACAGCGATTCGAACGCGCGCGGCTTCTTCCGTCCGGGCGGAAGCCAGGACCTCACGCATTTCGTCAATGCGATTGCAGGCGAGATCGATGATCCGGAAACCCACGCCACGATCGGCCAGCGGCTGCGCGCAAAGATCCGCGTCGATGCGCTCGCGCCGGATGCAACCGACGAACAGAAAGCCGACGCGAAGATCGCGGCCGATCCGAAGAAGGATTTTCCGATTGCGGCGATCGGTTCGGGTTCGGATTATTCGAGTTTCATCGATCATCTCGGTCTTCCGGCGCTCAGTCTGGGGTTCGGCCGGGAAGGCAACGCGGCCGGCGTCTATCATTCGCGCTACGACACGTTCGAGAATCACAGCCGCTTCGTAGATCCGGGCTTCGTCTACGATGCGCTGCTCGCGAAGACCGTTGGCTGGCTGGTGATCCGTGCCGCCGATTCCGCGATGCCGCTCGATCATGCCGGCGATTTTGCCGACGCGATGGCGACCGATCTCGCACAGCTCAAGAAGCTCGCGAAGGACAAGCGCGAAGACGCGCAGACCCAGGCCGCCATGTTGAAGGACCGCGCCTTTGCGCTCTCGGCGGATCCCACGAAAACGAACGGTCCGCCAGTGGCGCTCAAGTCTGTGCCGCAAATCCGCTTCGCACCGCTCGATGCGGCCGTGAAGCGGCTCGAAAAAGCCGCACACGGTTACGATGCGGCGGTGGCCGCGCATGGGACCGCACTGAGCGATACTGCCCGCGCGCGCCTGCGCGCCATCGTGAACGGCATCGATCAGACGCTCGCGCCATCTGTCGGCCTGCCGGGCCGCAACTGGTATCGCAATCTCGTCTATGCGCCCGGCCGCAATACCGGCTATGGCGTAAAGACGCTGCCGGGCGTGCGCGAAGGGATCGAAGACGAACGCTTCGCCGATGCGGACCGCTATGCGAAACTTACCGCCGATGCGCTCGATGCCTACAGCGGGCGTCTCGATCAGGCGATTCGCCTGTTGAACGGCCGCTGAGACAGGCGAATTTTTTCTTGGCACCGGCCGTTCTCTCACGACGATGATCAAGCTCGTCGGTGGCAAATGGCGAAACTGGTCGGGCGGCGTGAAGTGCCGCCCGCGCCGCGTGCTCGCGCCGTCGAACGAGATCGAACTTGCGGCGGCCATACGCATTTCTGAAGGACCCATCCGCGCCGTCGGGAGCGGGCATTCCTTCACGCCGATCGCGGCGAGCGATGGCGAGCTTCTCGATCTCGCGGCTTTCGCGGGATTGAAAAACATATCGTTTGAGTTCGAGCGCGCCACGTTCTTTGCGGCGACGCCGCTCTGGGCGATTGGTCCCGCCCTTCATCCGCACGGGTTTGCGCTCAACAACATGGGCGACATCGACCGGCAGACGCTTGCCGGCGCAGTTGCCACGGCTACCCACGGAACCGGCAGCATGCTGCGCTGCGACTCCGCCTATCTCTCGGGTTTCCGGCTCATTCTCGCGGACGGTTCCGTGCTCAACTGCTCGGCCGAAGACAACGTGGATATCTTCCAAGCCGGGCGGGTGGCGCTCGGCACTCTCGGCGTGATGACGGAAATTACGCTCTCGGTGCGGCCGCATTACCGGCTCACCGAGAACGATTTCCTGCTGCCTTCAGACGAACTGTTCGAACGGCTGGACGAACTTGTTGCAGACAACCGGCACTTCGAGTTTTTCTGGTTCGCGTTTTCGGATACTGCGGTCTGCAAGAGTCTGAACGAGACGGAACGGCCCGCGCCCGTACCGGCTGGCGCGGAAACCATGCGACGGCGCGGCGCGTGCCATGGTCTCGAGGAACGCGTGTTCGCCGGCTTGAACGAAGCGCTACCCTATCTGCCCTTCCTGGCGCGACCGGTGCACGGGCTGTTTTCGCGGGTGATGCCGAGGCCCGCGCGCGCGCGCTGGAGTCACGAAGTGTTCCCCAGCGCGCGGCCTGTCCGATTCGATGAAATGGAATATGCGCTGCCGAGCGCGCGGGGCGCGGACTGCCTGCGCGAACTCGTGACGGAAATCCGAAAGAAGCGGCTCGTCACCGGCTTTCCGCTGGAGTTTCGCACAGTGGCGGCAGACGACATTCCATTGAGCCCGTTTTTCGAGCGCGACAGCGCCACCATCGCAGTGCATCAGTTTCACAAGGTCGACCCCACGGCGCTGTTCGCCGCCTGCGAAGCCATCTTCCGCAATCACGGCGGCCGCCCGCACTGGGCCAAGCGCCATAGCCGCACGCGCGACGATCTTGCCACCCTCTATCCGGGCTACGAGCGCTTCTGCGCGCTGCGGCGCTCGCTCGATCCGCGCGGGAAGTTTCTCAATCCGTATCTTCGCGCGCTGTTCGAATAGGCTCGGCCACTCCCAGAATGCCATGGCCTGCAACAACGGACCACAACGATTGCAATGCATTTCATTAGCGCAGCTGCGACGACCCGCGCCGTCTCGTGATGCGCAATTCGCGCCGAAGATTTCTACGCAGTTTGGTATCAAATGTCTTGCGATCGCTATGGCGAAATCTCGAACACGACGCCATAATTGTTGCGACCGCCGTCGTAAGTTGTTCCATACAGATTACCGGACGAATCTTCATAAAGGCCGGCGAGCGAATTGGCACCCTCGAGTTTCGAGTTTCTGAAAGTGAAGAGTGTCGCAAAGCTGCCATCTGATGAGATTCCGAATACCGTACCGCAACCGCAACTCCGTCTGCCACCATACGCCGTCGTCCCAAAAAGGTTGCCCGCGCCATCGGCAATGAGCGTTCCGAATGGACTGTCGCCGTCCCGCTTTCCCGTGAAAGCATGAAGAACAGTCTCCTTGCCATCGGGCGTGAGCTGGAAAACCGTACCGCATCCATAGCTGTTCGCGCAGGTGTAGGCGCCGCCATTGACCGTGGTTCCCACCAAGTTCCCCGCCGCATCCAAGAATAATCCAGCGAATGGGGTGGCACCGCGCTCGCCATCGCCAAACCGAAACAGGATGGATTCGGTGCCATCGGGCGCGATCTTATATATAGTGCCGCAACCCTGCGCGCCGTCGCATTCATTGTATCCGCCGCCCGAACGCGTCGTACCGTACAGGTTACCGCTTTGATCCATGATCAAACCCGCAATGGGCTGCCAACCGTCGCTACGCTTTGCCACGAATGAATGTACGATGGTTTCCTTTTCCTTCGAAAGCTTGAAAACGGTCCCAACGTTGTGAAGTCCGCCTTCTTGCGTCGTTCCGTAAATAGTTCCATCATTATCGATGAGCAATGTACCGGTCGGCATGCATCCATCATTTGGAGCGCCGGAGAAGACGTACAGGACCTGCTCTCCTTTGCCTGGCGTGTACTCAAAAACTTCACCGCACGAGTTGGTACCACCGACATCCGTACCAAAAAAGTTTCCCTGCGTGTCCGGGGTCAGGCCAGCAGAGGGAGCTCCGGCAGCGTCGCCATAACCGAACGAATGCACCACCGACTCGGTACCGTCGGGAGCAATCATAAATATGGTGCCGATATCGGCGCCGACACCGCCATAATAGGTGGTGCCATAGAGATTTCCGCTTGCATCCATTACGAGACTGCCACGAGGACCGGCCCCGTCCTTTGGATATCCGCGGAACTTGTGAAGTACTCTAAAGGTCACCGCATGGGACGCGTTTGGCAAGCCGATCGCCGCTAATGCCAGAACTGCAACGATGCAAAACCGTCCCAGGAACATAATTGAAGACATGCTCGATTACCCCGCTTTCCATAATGTTAGCATGCTTAGCCTTGGGCGTCAGCGGCGGATTTGCCACGCAATTTCGTGGGTGAGGCGCGTGAAGGCGCGATTTGCGTTCTCGAGAGGGTTGCAGACCCATTGCCGAGGATGAACGAGGATCGACACGGTGGGCGGACGCGACGCGAGAGCCTGCATCGGATCGGCGGGATACCACCATAAGGGCGCGGGGCGATCGGAAAAGCGCGCGGCAAGCCGATCGTGAAGCTCGGGATCGTACGCATCGGCGACGATACCGAGTTCCGCCCGGAGCGCGGGCGTGAGCAGATGCCGATTGGTGGTGCCAAGCCGGCGATTGAGGAAATCGCCGTGAGCGGCGACGACGCGCGGTGCGATGCCGGAGCGTTCTCGAAAATGGATCACGTTGCTCCGGAATGCGGCGCGGATGGCATCCATGTGCGCTTCGATCTCGTTTGGGTGTGCAAGCCCGAGCCTGCGCACGGCCGTCGCGATTTCTTCGTAGTGATACCCAACCTCTCTGCCATACCCGGCAATACGCGAAGCTAGACGGGCATCGAGCGTCGAAAGGCGAAAGAAATACGTCGCGCGCACACCCTCTTCGCGGTCGATCTCGAACATGCGTGCGGCACCCCCGGGATCGCTGTCGATGTCGATGCGCAGGAGACAGACGGGCTCCACGAACGTGTTGCCGCGGGACAGTGCGTCCAGATAGTGGGACATGGTGTAGAAGCGGTAATCCAGCGCTTTCAGATGCCGCAGCAATGCGCGATAAAGCGCGAGGCGGTCGCCCATCAGAAAATCCTGGCGCAGACGATGAAATAGCCTCGTGGGCCGGTTCACGGCGGGCTCAGACGTGCACGGCGAGTCGTGCAAGACCCCGCCGCAGATCGTCGAGCAAGTCCTTCGGGTTCTCGAGACCGGCGTGAATGCGCAGGAACGGTCCGTCGCTTACGAAAGGCCGCACCGTGCGGCGCGCATGGGCGGGCACGATCAGGCTCTCGTAGCCGCCCCAGGAATAGCCGCGGCCGAACAGTTCGAATCCATCGAAGAAAGCCGCGAGTGCAGCGTCCGAGACCGGGCGAAGAATGACACCGAACAGTCCGCTCGAGCCCTTGAAATCGCGTGCCCAGAGCGCGTGACCCGGATCGCTCTCGAGCGCGGGATGAAGCACACGCGCAACCGCGGGCTCGGTTTCCAGAAAGCGCGCGAGGACGAGCGCCGTCTCCTGGTGACGGGCGAGGCGGATGGGCATGGTGCGCAGTCCGCGAAGCCCGAGAAAACAGTCATCGCCGCTCGCGCAAAGTCCGAGCTGCTCGTGCGTCTCGCGCAAGCCTTGCGCGTGCGCTTCGTTGGCCGCGACATAGCCCAACATCACATCGGCATGGCCGCCGATGTATTTGGTTGCCGCCTGGATCGAAAAGTCGATGCCGTGGCCGAGTGCGTCGAAATAGAGCGGCGTCGCCCAGGTGTTGTCGAGAAGCACCGCCGCGTCGCGTGCGTGAGCGACCTCGGCGATCGCCGGCACGTCCTGTACTTCGAATGTGAGCGAGCCGGGGCTTTCACAAAACACCGCGCGCGTGTTCGGCCGGAACAATTCCCGGATCCCTGCACCGATGCCCGGATCGTAGACCGTGGCGTCAACGCCGTAACGCTTCAATAGCTTGTCGCAGAAGCTGCGCGTCGGGCCATAGCTGCAGTCGGTGATGAGAAGATGATCGCCCGCGGCGCAGACCGACAGAATGGCCGTGGTGATGGCGCTCAGTCCCGAAGGGCACAAAACGCTATCGGCAGCGCCTTCGAGCGCGGTTACTGCCTCTTCCAGGCTGCGCGAGGTCGGCGTACCGAGCCGGCCGTAGATGTAGGGCGCGTCTGCGGCCTCGAGCGCCGCAAGCGTGTCGTAAAGAATTGTCGAGGCGCGATACACCGGTGTGTTGACGACGCCAAAATGCTCTCGGCTCATCCGCCCGGCATGGGCCGCGACGGTATCCGGAGCAAAACGTGTTTCGCGTGTCATCTCCCGCCGGTGCGTCAGACCCTTATTCCGCCGGAAGGGCCTCTTCGGTCGCGAGATCCGGGCCGGGCGTCAGCGGTGTGTTTGTCCGCTTTTCCAGGATTGGCCGGAGCGGCCTGTCGAAAAGGAAGATGATCACGCTGGCCACCGCTGGTACGGCCGCGATCATCAGGAAGAACGCAGGTTTGCTCATACTGTCCCAGAAGCCGCCCATGTAACCTGCCGCGATGTTGCCCACAAAGACGGCGATGAACCACAGACCCATCATCATCGAAAGCACGGTTGGAGGCGCAACTCTGGCGACGAGCGCGAGGCCGATGGGAGAGACATAAAGCTCCGCCGTCGTATAGATGACGAAAAAGAGAATAAGCCATAGCCAGCTCGCCTGGCCGTGCGGGCCGGTGATCAGCGCCACGCCCGCCATGATCAGGAACGAGAGTGCCTGCAGCGCGCATCCGATGGCCATTTTGAGCACCGTCGACGGTTCGCGGTTCTTCCGCGACTGCCAGGCCCAATAACCGACGACGAAAGGCGTGAATGCAAAAATGAATGCCGGGTTGATGAATTGCGACCAGGGCGCCGGCATATCGAACCGAAAGAGTCCCGGAATCGCGAGCGTGCGGTTGGTGTAATCCTGTGCCCAAAGGTTGATCGTGATCGACTGCTGCTGATAAGCCGTCCAGAAGAGCGCGGTTGGCACAATGAGGACTATAAGAGCGAGCAAAGCCCTGCGGTCCTCGGTCGTCAGAGTCCCACGCTGCAATTTCTCGCCCGTGCGGCGTGCCTTCGTAATCCGGTCGGGTGGTAGAGTGCGCAACGCGAACAGATAATTGATGACACCGAGCGACACGCCGACGCCGGCCGCAAAAAAACCCCAATGCCATCCAACTTCGGTAGCGAGCGTCCCGCAGATCAGCGGCGCGAGAGTCGCGCCGATGTTGATACCGACATAAAAGATCGAATAGGCGCGGTCGATCCGCGAATCGCCGGCGGCATAGAGATTGCCGACCTGCGTGGAGATGTTTGGCTTAAAGCCGCCATTGCCGACGATGAGCGCAAGGAGACCGAAGAAAAAGAGCGAATCCTGGGTCAGCATGAATTCGCCGGCGGCCATGACGATTCCGCCGGCAACCACAGCGTAGCGCTGCCCAAGGACGCGGTCGGCAAGCAGCCCGCCAAAAACCGGCGTCAGATATACGAGCCCGGTATAAAGGCCGAAGATGATCGAGCCCATGCGCACGACCGACAGCGGACCCAGCACGGTTTCCAGCGCGCTCTTGATCGCCGAATAGCCGATGACGCTGTCGTGATGGCCGGCGAGCAGAAGATCCTTCGTCAGATACAGGATCAGGAACGAGGTCATCCCGTAATAGGAGAACCGCTCTGCCATTTCGGTGGTGAAGAGGTGTGTCAGTCCGAGCGGATGCCCGAACAGTGTCCTTTCCCGCGGCGAAGCCGTGCTTTGGGCAGCCATCCCCAACATCCTCCGTTCGACACCTGGCGCAGTCTGCACGGTTCGGAAGCGGACGCAATCGATCGGGCGCTGCCGTCCTTTTCACACGAGTTCGATGAAGCGATCCTCGCGGCTGTAGGGGGCAAACCCCAGTCGTTGATAGAGGGGTAGCGCACGGGGGTGGTCCAGCGTGCAGGTGTTGACGAGAAAGCGCGAGATCGGCCGCCCCCAGGCAATCGCTGCCGTCTGATATAGAAAGAAATAGCCGAGGCGCCGGCCGATATAGTCGGGGACCAGGCCGAAATAGGCAAGATTGGCGGTCGTCGCGTCGCGGAATTCGAGCTCGGCCATGCCCGCGGGACACCCGTCGACATAAAGCACATAGATTTCGAGCCGATCCTCGGCGAGCAAGGCTGCGAGTTGCGCGTCGGAAAGTTTTTTGCGGTCGACCCAGTGATAGCCGCGGCCGATTGCATCGTAGAGGTAGCGGTAAAAGTGAACGGGCGGCCGCTGGGCGCGCAGGAGCGCGATCTTGCCTTTCGGCTGCGGCGGTGGAACGGCGGAGGGGCGCGCCTTCATCTCGAGGAAAGTGACGACGGTCGGGACGCGGCGGGGTGACCGGGCGGCGGTCATCCGGTTGCGACCGGTGCTTCGGCCCGCGCGCCCCATTCCGCCCACGAACCATCGTAGAGCGCGACGTCGCGAGCGCCGGCGACCGTCAATGCCAGCATGCCGATCGCAGCAGTAATCCCCGATCCGCAGGTCGTCACAACCGGTTTGGCGGGGTCCACGCGGTGATCGCGGAAGATCTCCAGCAACGCGTCGCGCGGCTTCAGCGCGCCCAGGGCATCGGTGAGCTCCGTGTACGGAACATTGGCGCTTCCCGGAATGTGCCCTGGCCGCACGCCGGGACGCGGCTCCGCCTCCTTTCCGGCAAACCGCGGCGCGCTGCGCAGATCGACCACCTGCTCGCGGCGTGTCTTCAGATTTGCCGTGATCTGGGCGAATTCGCGCAGGAGCGCGTTGTTGGGCCGGGGCGTGAAATGCCGCGGATGGGCATGGGGAACGAGATCCTCCACAGGCCGGCCCTCGCGTTTCCACTTCGGCAATCCGCCGTCGAGCACGACGACTTCCTCGTGCCCCATGGCCCGCAGCATCCACCAGGCGCGCGCGGCGGAATAAATTCCCACGCCGTCATAGGCGACGATGAGATTGCCGTCGCCCAGGCCCAGCTTCCGAATGCGGCTCGCGAATTTTGGCGCCGGGGCCAGCATGTGCGGCAGATTGCTCGTTTCGTCGGACAGGTCCTCGATATCGAAGAACACCGCCCCCGGAATGTGCACCGACAAATACTCGGCTTTGGCATCGCGCCCGCTCTGCGGGAGATACCAGGAAGCGTCCGCCACGCGGATGTCCGGCGCCGCAAGATGCTCGGCGAGCCAGTCGGTCGAAACAATCGGGGAAGCGGGTGTGGTCATTGCAGCGGGAGCTCGCGATGCTCGCTCCCGTGAGCAAGCCAGGGCGGGACGGGCAGATCGTGCACGCGCAGGAACTCGGGGTTGAAGAGTTTCGCGCGATAGCGCGTGCCGTAGTCGCAGAGAATGGTCACGACGGTATGGCCCGGTCCCAAATCGCGCGCAAGCCGGATCGCGCCGGCGATGTTGATGCCGCTCGAGCCGCCAAGACACAATCCTTCGTGAAGCACGAGGTCGAAGAGGATGGGCAGCGCCTCACCGTCCTTGATCCGATAGGCGTCGTCGATGGGGGCGCCTTCGAGATTGGCGGTCACGCGACCCTGGCCGATCCCTTCGGTGATCGATGTGCCTTCGGAAGCGAGGGTCCCTGTCTTGATCCAGCTGTAAATCGCAGCGCCCATCGGATCGGCGGCGGCGATGCGCACCGCCGGATTGCGCACCTTGAGCGCGATGGCAACGCCCGCGAGCGTACCGCCGGTGCCGACGGCGCAGACGAATCCATCGACTTTCCCGCTCGTCTGGCGCCAGATTTCCGGGCCCGTGGTTTCGACATGGGCGCGGCGGTTCGCGATGTTGTCGAACTGGTTCGCCCACACCGCTCCGGCGGGCTCGTTCTCCGCCAGCTGCTGCGCGAGACGTCCCGACAGTTTCACGTAGTTGTTGGGGTCGCGATACGGCACCGCCGGAACTTCGACCAACTCCGTTCCCAGGAGAAGCAGGGCGTCCTTTTTCTCCTTGCTCTGGGTCTCGGGAATGACGATCAGCGTGCGAAAGCCAAGCGCGTTGGCAACGACCGCCAACCCAATGCCCGTATTGCCGGCCGTGCCCTCCACGATCACGCCGCCTGGTCTCAGCACCTTGCGTTCGATCGCATCCCGGATCATGAACAGCGCCGCGCGATCCTTGACGGATTGACCGGGATTCATGAACTCCGCCTTGCCAAGGATGTTGCACCCCGTCTGCTCGGAGGCGCGCTTCAGGCGGATAAGCGGGGTGTTCCCGATTGCGGCAATGATATCGGGCTTGATGTCCATGTCCCGCGTGCGGGCTTGCTCCGGGGGGAACCTAGTCGCGAGGCCTCCGGCCTTCAAGCGCGGCCGAACTGCTGTCGCAGCTCCGCCTTCGCGCGCTCCAGAATCCGTTTGCGGCTTTCGGGAAGATTCCGCCCGCCGCGATTGATATAAAACGTGAGCATCGACAGCGCAGAGCGGTAGGGATCGGCCTTGCGCCGCCGGCTCTGTTCGGCCGAGTGTTTGAGAGAAGCGGCGATTTTCTTGGGATCGCGCCACGTGAACACACCACCTTTCAAATCGAGCGCGTTGCTTTCCCGCGTCACGCGGCCGGACCATCTGTTTGCATGGCCGCGGGTTGGTTTTTCTTTTGTTTTGGATTTTCGGGACGCGTGCGCTGCCATGGCCGGAGTTCTCTCTCGCTGCAGCAATCGAAACGCGCGAACATTCCATCTCGTTCGACCGGTCCGCCATTTTGGTGTTGTTGTCCGGCTGCTCCACAATTCCGCATGAGCGCGAGCCGCATCGTCCTCTGTGCCGATGATTTCGGGCTCTCGCCGGGGGTGAACCGGGGCATCGTCGAACTGCTCGAAAAGGGTCGACTGTCCGCCGCGAGCTGCATGGTGAATTATCCGGAATTTGCCCGCGACGCGACGCTGCTTCAACCGTTCGCGGGCCGCGCCGATATGGGCCTGCATTTTTCCCTGACGGAGTCCCGCTCGATTGCAAGCGTTGCGATCGAATGCCATCTGAAGCCGCCTCCGCCCGCAGCCATGCGGGACGAGGTCGAGCGGCAACTCAGGAAATTCGCCGACGCCGTGGGTCGCCTTCCCGACTACATCGACGGGCACCAGCATGTTCACGTGCTGCCGGTGGTGCGTGAAGCGGTGGTCGGCGCGGCGGCGCGCATCGGAGCCTATGTCCGCAGCACAAGAGAGCCGATCGGCATTGCGATGTGGCGCCGGCCATCGGCCCCGGAATCATTCTATCTCTCGCGTGCCTCGCGCGCGCTCGATCGTCTTGCGCATGCAGCCGGCGTCGAGACGAACCGCGGTTTCCGTGGTGTGCGCACCTTTCGCGAGACCGCGCCCTTCGGCGAGTTGTTCCGCAAAATGGTCGCGGACGCGAGGGAGGGTACGCTCGTCATCTGTCATCCCGGCCATCCCGACGACGTCCTTGCCCGACGCGACCCGGTATGCGCGACCAGGGCTGACGAATGGAATTACTTATCAGGGCCGGATTTTCCAGCCGACCTCGCAAGAGCGGGGCTCGCACTTGCGCGGCTGAGGGACATCGATCCGACGGCGCGCCCGCCGGGGCGAGGCCGCTTGTGATGAGAAAGTCGTGAAGGTCCGAATCGATCGGCGGGACTCTACGCCTGCCGGAATTGCCGGGGCCAGCACGGTCCCGGATATGGAAATTCGTGCGAGCGGTTCCCACCTTCCGGTGCTGACGTCGCGAACAGCCGCTTCAGGCGGCGACGGCTCCGGAGGCACCAGATGAGCAAGAGCATTCTCGGCCGGTACGGCAACGAAGAGGGGCATTGGGTGGGCGACGGTTTCCCGGTCCGCTCGCTCTTTTCCTACAGCGCGCTCGGGCAACAGATCAGCCCGTTCCTGCTGCTCGATTATGCCGGTCCGCACGAGTTTGCGCCGACCACGAAGCGGCGAGGCGTGGGGCAGCACCCGCACCGCGGATTCGAGACGGTCACGATCGTTTATGACGGCGGCGTGGAGCACCGGGATTCCGCGGGAAACGGCGGCGTGATCGGTCCGGGCGACGTGCAATGGATGACAGCGGCGGGCGGGATCATTCACGAAGAGTATCACTCAGCGGGTTTCGCGAAAGCCGGCGGCCCGTTCCGGATGGTGCAACTGTGGGTCAATCTTCCCGCGAAGGACAAGACGGCGGCGCCGCACTATCAGGCGATTTCGAACGCAGCGATTCCGGTCGTCAATCTCCCCGGTGGCGCGGGAAAAGCGCGGGTCATCGCCGGCGAACTCCTCGGCGCGAAGGGGCCCGCGCACACATTTACGCCGGTGAATGTCTGGGATGTGCGGCTGAACCGCGACGCCGATCTGACACTCGATCTGCCGGAAGGGCACACGGCGATCGTCGTCGTTCTGACGGGCCACATCGTCGTCGGCGACGGCACTGACGTGGGGGAGGCCGAGTACGTGCTGCTCGCGCCGGAAGGCCGCGATGCGAGAGTCCGCGCGAGCGGCGACACGTCGCTGCTGGTGCTCACCGGCGAACCCATCGCCGAACCTATCGTCGGCTATGGACCCTTCGTCATGAACAGCGAAGCGGAAATCCGTCAGGCCATCGACGACTTCAACAACGGCCGGTTCGCGAAGGCGGCGGCGTAAAGGGAGGCCAAAAGCCTTTCGGAACGTGCGGACGTTTCACGCTCCAGTTTATCGGGCGCTTATCGGAATCCAGATCGTTACGCCGCCATTGCCGGTGCGCGGATCGAAGAGTTTGTTGTGGCGCTCCAGACTCGGCGCTCCGGCGGCTGTCATGCCGCTCTTCGGAAACCATTCGTTCCGGATCGACTCATAGCTCTGGCGAATCTGCGTCACGTGGCCGTCATGCGCGAAAACAGCGTAGGTCGCTGGCGCAGGTTGCATGATCCCGCCCCGGCTTAGTCTTACCCGAGTCCGAGGCGGGGCCAACATTTAGCCACAGCCGGCGGACCTTTTCCGGCTGATGGTTCGCCACATGACGCGCGATAAAGAGCGAGGACCGGGCTCTGAGCCAAGGCTTGCCCAAATTCCGTTGGTATTACTTTGATCGATTACGCCAAGCGCGCAGAGGAGGGAACTGACAAGCGAGGCGCCAACAAATCTCGGTAACCGAGACCTTTTCGAGAAACCCTCGCCTTACGGTTAGGACGGCTTCGGCGGCCATAGCTTGCACAAGTGTAGCGCGGGCCATGCTCGACGGTCGTCGTGGATCTTGGAACTCTCCCCCAGTTAGCGCATCAAACAGCCTGGCGAGAGCCGCTTCGACACAGTCGCCACCCTCCTCGTGAAGCCTCGAATCTAACAAGCTGCAGTAGCCGGAAATCACGCGCTGATAGCCTATGAGCCGCGCTTCTGCCTCGCCGCACTCTGGATGGCTGCCGCTGTTCAACCAGTAATGCGTGCCGACGTTTGCAGCCTCTGTAATGATTTTGCCAAGATCATCTGTCAGCGTGCGGAGCTCTAAGCGCGCAGACTGCCACCACTGTACGCAAAGACCGACGATCAGTCCGAGTAGTGCGCTAACGGCTGGTGTGAGGAAGGAACTCACTAAGCGACGCGGTTTGAGCCACCCGCTGCTTCTGCAATATATTGCTCGGCCATGCGGCGATAGATTTCGTACTGATGATTCTTGATGCGAATAAAGAGCTTAGCGTGCAGTTCATCGAGCGAAAACCTACATGCTCTCACCAGTCCGCCGAACGCCTCTTCCAGAAATGATCCGGCGTACCCCGCTGTACCATCCAAGAACACGACTACCTTGTCGTTATTTCGAAGCGCAGGCGCGAGAAGGCGCTCGCGAAATTCTTCGCCGCTGCTTGCACCATTCGCTACGTAACGGCCGCCCGGGGTAGGTGAAAAGTCCCTACCGACCTCGATCGTTGTCTCGCTCATTGGGTAGCTCGACCGCTCACAACCAGAGATTCCATTCTATAAGTGTTCCTTGTAACGGAGTCTTTAACACCCGGCCCCGAGCCCTTTTCCCCTTTTCCTGATACAATTCGCCACGTCGGCTAATGATCCGAAGGTTGCCGTTGCGACTTTCGTCCAGGACGTCGCGAAAGGCTGGAAAACCTTTACCACGGTGCGTCTCGCCGGTCGAGGATCGGGGGGCGTCCATCGCAAGCCTCAGTCGGTCTGCATCAAATTCATGGTCGAGGCGATCCGGCCAGATTCTACGCAAGCGTCGAAGGCCCTTTGCCACCCACGGATAACGCGGCCAACTCGAAAGCGTCGCCGGGATTGTCAATCCCTGATCGAATACCACCAGATTTAGGAAACTGGTCGACCGATCTATCGCGCCCGTCATCCACCACTGTTTGACCGTAAAGGGGTCGCCGATGTCGGTGTACGCATGGTGACACGTGTTTTCGGTGGCTTCGACCAAGGCGCCGAATCGAAGAGTAGGCTCGTCGATGGTTTCGGAACGATCATCGGACAAGCTCAAGGAGTGAACGATTTCGGATGCCTCGCTCTGGCCAACGGAACTTCCAGTCCTAAACGGCAGAATCGTCATGTTCGGGTTCGGCGATCGATAGGTTGGCCGCGCAATCCCGAGCAGCTTAAAGAATCCTACTCCATCCAGCATTGCTAGCAGGCCAGGGTTCCACCGGTCGAGCTCGATGACGGGAATAAACCAACGGTAGAAATGTCGTACACGATCATACTCCGCTGCGATGATGAGAGCGGCAGACGGTGAGCAATGTTCAATTTCGGTGAAGTCCCAGAAGCTTGGCATAATACCGGATGGATAACGCTGCGGTACAGTTCCGTTTTCCTGTGCCGTTTGAAGCGTATTGATCAGCCGGCTTCTTACGCCCATAAGGCATTCCGCGGTTTCCTCGTAATTGGTTTCGAGACACAGCTTCCTCGGCATGGAAATGCGAGTAGCGGCACGTATCCAGCCTTTCTTCTTGCCTGCCTGCCAACGCACCCGCATGCCGATTGGCTGAACCCGGTGTTTTCCGGCCGGGCGAATAAAATTTCGCGCAGAGCGAACGCGCCGGCGCCTACGTTTGTCCTCAATGCGAAGACGACGACGCTCGAGTCGGCACTGGTGCTCGAATGTGAGGCGTTTCACGTGCCAAATTTTATCAGTGAGAAGCCCTCAATGTTGCCCCACATGTTGCCCCTGAGCCATGTCCTGGCACTCGTTCCGGGATGAAAATCAGCTAAGTGCTTGGTAAAATTGGCTCCCCGGGCCGGACTCGAACCAGCGACCCAGCGGTTAACAGCCGCTTGCTCTACCGACTGAGCTACCGGGGAACTGGCTCGCCTGTTAGCGCATCCGTACCGCGATGGCTATAGGCGTTAACGACCGAAAAAAGGGGCCGGGCGAGAGCTCCGGCCCCCCAGGGGTTTGGGTATGGTGGGGTGTCTTCAAGGGAAGACGCTCACACGTTTAGTCCGTTAAGGTTAAAGATACGTTAATGCGCCGTGAATCTTTCGGCAAGGTTGGAGGCCACGCCCGGAATTGAACCGGGGTAAACGGTTTTGCAGACCGCTGCGTCACCACTCCGCCACGTGGCCGAACCTGCGGGATTTCGCGCTACGCCCCCTACGGGCCGGCCGGCTCGCGCCGGCGTCGCCCACGCGTTGTCACCGCCCGGCGCGCCACGTATAAGCGCCGCCCCGGGGAATTCAATCGCAGATACGGAAAATGCCCGATTACGCCCGCCAGCGTCGGATCATGGTCGCCTCGCAGTTGCTTGCGGGCGGTGCGACCGACGAACGCCTGCTCGAGGCGATGGAAGCGATCCCGCGCGAATTTTTCGTGCCGGCCGAGAAGCGCAGCATCGCTTACGCCGATGCGCCCCTGGAACTGGTGACCCGCCGCTGGCTCCTGCCGCCGGGAACGTTCGGAAGACTGGTCCAGCTCGCCCGAGTCGCGCCGGACGACAGTGTGCTCGATGTCGGATGCACGACCGGTTATTCGACCGCGGTGCTGGCGCGGCTCGCCCGCCAGGTGATCGGGCTTGAAGAGGATGCCGATCTCGTCCGCATCGCCTCCGAGACGCTGCGCGGAATGGATGTGGGCGGTGCGGAGATCGTGCAGGGTCGTCTCGCCGAAGGCCATCGCGCCGGCGCACCCTACGATGCGATTCTGGTCGAAGGCGCGATGGAGCAGGATCCGGAGCGCCTGCTCGCGCAGCTTGCCGAAGGTGGTCGTCTCGTCGGCATCCTGCAGCGCGAAGCACAGGGTCACGCGATGATTTATCGCAAGGAAGGCGGCCAGACCGGCCGCCGTATGGCGTTCGACGCATCGGCCCATGTGCTCGCCAGTTTCCGGGAGCCCGCCGGATTCGTGTTCTGACGCTGGTTCCAGGAACTTTGGCCGCGCGGGCGTTGGTTCCCAATGTTAACTGCGCCTTTCCTTCTTTCAGCAAGTATTCTAGGGTTTTCGCGCGCGGGTGCGGCACCCGGTCGGAGTAAGATCCATGGCGAATCCCCAACACGAACCGACGATGGAGGAGATTCTCGCCTCGATCCGCAAGATCATCTCCGAAGACGGCCCGGCTGCCTCCGATGAGGCGCAGCCGAACGGCGAAGCGGAGGTGCTCGACCTGACGCAGGAGGTCCACGACACCCATCCATCTTCAGAAGGGCAGGCGCCCGCAAACGATTGCCGAGAGTCTCGGTCCGCGGCAGTTCCGGCGCATTCAGGCGACGGCCTGTTTTCGGAAAAGACGCGGGCCTCGGTCGAAGAAACCGTGGCGGAGCTTTCCACCGCAACGGCACCTGCCGAAGAAGCGCGCGAGCCGTCGGACCCGTCCGGCGACTCGGTCGAAGAAGCTTTCGAGCGCGCCGTGAGAGACGCTTTCGAGCCGGTCCTGGAAAAATGGCTCGCGAACAACAGCGATGCCATGATCGGGCACATGAAGCCGGTGATCCGCGAATGGCTCGACGAGCATTTGCCCGCGATGCTTGAAGGCGCCGTGAGAAACGAGCTCGCCCGTGCCGCCCGCTCGCGACCGCGCCGCTGAATGATACGCCGCATGGCCGGCACCTGAATTTGCTCTCACGGCGGTTCGCCACTTGACGGCCCGGGCGCCGGCCGGTTTGAGAGACCCTTCGCCACCCGCCTCGCGAATCGCGATACATGCTCGACAAGACATTCTCTCCTCGCGACGTCGAGGGGCGCATTTACCGTCTCTGGGAAGAATCGGGCGCGTTTCGTGCCGGCTCGCGACCAGATGCGGCGTCATTCTGCATCATGATTCCGCCGCCCAACGTTACGGGCCGGCTCCACATCGGGCATGCGCTGAACAACACGCTGCAGGACATTCTGGCGCGCTTCGAGCGCATGCGCGGGAAAGACGTGCTGTGGCAGCCCGGCACCGATCACGCCGGCATATCCACGCAGCTTGTTGTTGAGAGAAGCCTCGCCGAACGCCAGCAAAGCCGCATCGCACTGGGTCGCGAGGCCTTCCTGCGCGAGGTCTGGAAGTGGAAAGAGGAATCGGGCGGCGCGATCGTGCAGCAACTGCGCCGCCTCGGCGCTTCCTGCGACTGGTCGCGCGAGCGGTTCACGCTGGACGAAGGGCTCAGCCGCGCGGTCGCAAAAGTCTTCGTGCAACTTTACCGCGAGGGGTTGATCTATAGGGACAAGCGCCTCGTCAACTGGGATCCGCGGCTTCAGACGGCGGTCTCCGATCTCGAAGTGGAAAACCTCGAGATCAAGGGACACCTCTGGTACATCCGCTATCCGATTGAAGGCGAAGCGGAACGGTTCATCGTGATCGCGACGACCCGGCCGGAAACCATGCTGGGCGATGTCGCGGTGGCCGTGCATCCCGACGACGCGCGCTATCGCGATCTTGTCGGCAGGCATGTCGTACTACCGCTGGCTGCGCGCCGGATTCCCATCATCGCCGACGAATATTCCGATCCGGAAAAAGGGACCGGGGCGGTCAAGATCACGCCGGCGCACGATTTCAACGATTTCGAAGTGGGGCGCCGCCACAACCTGCCGCTCATCGACATTCTCGAGAGAGACGGGCGGCTGAACGAGTCCGTGCCCGAGCGCTATCGCGGGCTTGACCGCTTCGTGGCGCGCAAGGCTGTGCTCGCCGACCTCGAATCGCTCGGTCTCCTCGATCGCGCCGAACCGATCGTTCATGCCGTGCCGCACGACGAGAAAACAAAGACGGTCGTGCTTGAGCCCTACCTCACGGAGCAATGGTATCTCGACGTGCGGCCGCTGGCGGAGAAAGCCATTGCGGCCGTGGAGGAGGGCCGCACGCGTTTCGTCCCGGCGCAGTGGGCGAACGTTTATTTCAACTGGATGCGCAACATCCGGCCCTGGTGCATTTCGCGCCAGCTCTGGTGGGGCCACCAGATTCCCGTCTGGTACGACAACGAGAGGGCCGCATTTGTCGGAGAAACGGAATCCGAAGCGCGTGCGCAGGCACGACAAAAGCACGGGCGCGACGTCGCGCTGACCCGCGATCCCGACGTGCTCGATACCTGGTTTTCTTCGGCGCTGTGGCCGTTCTCGACGCTGGGTTGGCCGGACCCTGCGCCGGAACTGGCGCGCTTCTATCCGACCGACGTTCTCGTCACGAGCTTCGACATCATCTTCTTCTGGGTCGCGCGGATGATGATGATGGGGCTGCATTTCATGGGCGACGTGCCGTTCCGCACGGTGTTCATCCATACCCGCGTTCTCGACGAGAAGGGGCAGAAGATGTCGAAGACGAAGGGGAACGTTGTCGATCCCCTGGTGCTCATCGACGAATTCGGCGCCGACGCGCTACGCTTCACGCTCGCTCTTGCGGCGGGACAGGGCCGCGACATGCGTATCGGTGCCTCGCGTGTCGAGGTCAACCGGAATTTTACTACCAAGCTCTGGAACGCCGTCCGCTTCTGCGAAATGAACGGTTGCGAAACCCGCGCCGGTTTCGATCCGGCGGGCGTCCAACTGACCGTCAACAAATGGATTGTCGCCGAAGCCGCTGCGGCCGCGCGGGAAATCACGCGCGCGCTCGAGCAACACCGTTTCAACGAGGCGGCGGCCATCGCCTACCAGTTCGTTTGGTCGCGCTTCTGCGACTGGTATCTCGAGCTGATCAAGCCGGTTCTCGCCGGGAGCGATGCCGCGCACGCCGCGGAGACGCGAGCGGCCGCAGCTTTCGTGCGCGACCGTATTCTTGCGCTGCTGCATCCCTTTATGCCGTTCGTCACCGAGGAGCTATGGGGGCGAACGGCGGGTCGTGCTGCCCTTCTGATCGTCTCCGAATGGCCCAGGCTCTCCGGGCCGGAGAACGACGACGCGCGTGCGGAGATCGAATGGGTGATTGCGCTCGTTTCCGGCGTGCGCTCGGTGCGCACCGAAATGAATGTGCCAGCTGCGGCGCGCATCACTCTGGTGCTCACCGGCGCCGACGCGACAACGCGCGACCGGCTCGCCCGCAATCGCGACGCAGTGACGACGCTGGCGCGACTTTCGTCGGTGGAATTTGCGGCGACCGTGCCGCCTGCCTCCGCGCAGTTTGTGATCGGCGAATCCGTAGCCGCGCTGCCGCTCGGCGAGGTCATCGACCTCGCGCAAGAGCGGACAAGGCTCGAAAAAGAACTGGCGCGCGCGAAAGCCGACATTGCCAAGATCGATGCAAAGCTCGGCAATGCGGATTTCGCGGCGCGCGCGCCGGAAGACGTGATCCAGGAACAGAAGCAGCGCCGCGCCGATACGGAAGCTCTCGCGCAGCGCCTCTCCGAAGCCGTCGCCCGGCTGGGGTAAGTTCGCGCGTGTGCCCGCTCCTTCACCAGGGCCGGCTCGCAGCCCCGCCTTGCGGTGGCGGGGTTGCAAACACGTTGCCGTGTGGTCCAGCCGGCGGTACAGTTCCGGCCTGATCAGCTTCGCGAGCGGGGGATGGCGATGCGGAAGGCTCTGACGGCCATTGTCGCGCTGGCAGCGGCGTTGGCGGCTTCGACGGCGGGCGAGGCGCAGTCCGCGCGGCGCACCCCGAAGGTCGAATTCGCCTGGTTCCAGCCTGCCAACATCTTCCATTCTGGTCTTCGGCATTCCCATGTCGTCGCGCTCACCTTCGACGATGGCCCCAACCGCTATACGCCGGCGGTGCTGGATGCGTTGAAACAGTCGGGTGTCAAAGCGACGTTCTTCATCGTGGGGCGCATGGCCGAAGCCCATCCCGCCATACTCGCGCGCATCGCCGACGAAGGGCATCTCCTCGGCAACCACACTGCCACGCACCCTTTTTTCGGCCAGCACTACGCCGACAATCCCGAACTGTTGCTCGACCAGATTCGTCGCGTGGACGATGAAATCGCGCCCCTGATGCCGGCCGACGCTCACTTCTACTTCCGCGCGCCATACGGCTCATGGCGTCCGGCGTTTGCCAACGCGCTCAACGCCGATCCGGACTTACGCAAATATGTCGGGCCGATTTACTGGGACATCGGCGGGGAAACGAGCTTCAGCAACGACGGTTATGTGCTGAGTTCCGCGGACTGGAATTGTTGGCGCCGCGGCTGGAGCGCAGCGACCTGCGCCAAAGGTTACATGCGCGAAATCCGTCGCAAAGACGGAGGCGTGGTTCTGATCCACTGCATCAATGCGCAATCCGCCGCGCTCGTCTCGCAAATCGTGCCGCCCCTTGTCGAGGAAGGCTACAGTTTCGTCCGGCTCGACGAGATGCCGGCCTATCGCCAATACGAGACGCCTCCGGCGGAAGAACCCGGACCCATGATGGCGAGCGCGCGATAACAGGAACGCATGCCCTTCGAGTGTCGGGCGGGAAAATTCCTTCACTGTCTTGCCGAACGGCGTTTCGTGCGCTCAAACACCGGTGGCGCAGCGGGACACGGAGGTTCGACGCCGGTTGTGAGAGCGGTGCTTCGCCCGGGAGCCGCGGCGCTTCTGATTGCGTTCCTTGCCGTGACGGCTGCGCCGGCGCAGACCTTTTTCGACAACTGGAGCCGCTGCAACGACGCCAGACTGACGCCGGTGCGGCGGATCGAGCACTGCAAGCGGCTTGTCGACAACGGCGGGGGAGCCAACAGCGAAGTCGCGGTGCTAACCGTGCTGGGCGGCATTTATCGCGTTCAGCACGACTATCCGGACGCCATTCAGACCTACAGCCGCGCAATCGGCTACGAGTCGCTGGGGATCGCCGACAGACCTGAGTCCGTGATCTCGCCGGGCTCCCTGATCTCCCTGCCCAGTGCCGGCGCGATCGTCGCCGCGCTCGAAGGCCGCGCGGAAGTCTATGCGCTGACGGGGCGAACCGATCTTGCGCTCGCCGACACGGCAGAGATTTTCAAGCTCGCCCCGGATGCGGCGACCTCCTATGCGATCCGCTGCCGCATTCGCGCCATCGCGAGAGTCGATCTCGACAAGGCGCTCGCCGATTGCGCCCAAGGCATGAAACGCGATCCCAAGGACACGGAGGTCGTGGGCGCGGCGGGCCTCGTGCAATACCGGCTCGGACATCTGCACGCGGCGGCGGATGATTTCGACAAGGCGCTCGCCAGCCACCCGAAACTCGCCGGCGCGCTTTACATGCGCGGCGTGATCGAGCTCAAGCTCGGGAAAGCAGGCCCCGGCAACGGCGATATCGCAACGGCGAAGGCAGAGGATCCGACGATCGCCGCCAGTTTCTCCGACCTCGGCATAGCGCCCTAGCTGTCACTAAAGCGTTTGCTTTATTATCAGCTTCCAGTTACTAAGGCATATGCTTAACCAATCACGACGGCTCGACCGTTCGTTCCGCGCCCTTGCCGACCCGGCCCGGCGGGCGATGGTGGAGCGGCTCGCGCGCGGGCCGGCCTCGGTCAGCGAGCTGGCGCAGCCATTTTCGATGTCGCTACCGGCGGTCATGCAGCACCTCGCGCTCCTCGAGGAGGCGGACCTCGTGCATTCGAAGAAGGTCGGACGCGTGCGCACCTGCAGGATCAGCCCGGCGGCGCTCGGCCGGGCGGAGCAGTGGATCCAGCGCCGCCGCAACGAATGGGAACGCCGGCTCGACCGCCTGGACGCTCTGCTCGAAACCCTCAGGAACGAAGGAGACGAAGGATGACGGACAAAACTGAACCGTCGCCACACCAACCGCTGAAGATATCCCGAACCTTTCATGTTCCGCGCGGGCTCGTGTTCAAGGCCTGGAGCTCGGCCGATTACATCCGACGCTGGTTCTGCCCCGACGACTGCCACGTTCCCGACGCCCGGGTGGACATACGGGTGGGTGGAATCTTCGAGGTCCGCATGTGCGGGCCCCAGGGGTTGGACCACCGCATCCGCGGAACGTTCGTGGAAGTTTCGCCGCACGACCGCCTGGTTCTCGATCTCCACGTCTTCGAAAGGGACGAGCGCGCGTTGTTCCGGGCACTCACCGAAGTAGATTTCGTCAGTGTGCTCGGCGGCACGCGGATGGACGTGCTGCAGACCTATACCTTCGAAAATCCGGCCGACGCCGATTTGTTTCTGGCGCAGGCGCCCAAGGGATGGGTGCAAACGCTCGACCGCCTGGAGCGGGAGCTTGGCGCGATCGGGAACGGCAATCCTACCGGGCGCTCCGTCGTGCACGCGAGCTTCGAAATCGCGCGCACCTACGATGCGCCGGCAGAGCGCGTGTTCCGCGCTTTTTCCGACGAAGCCGCGAAGAGCAAGTGGTTTTCGGGCGAGGAGGGTCGCTGGCATTTGCTGGAACGCAAGACGGATTTCCGCGTCGGCGGTCGCGAACGGCTGAAAGGCAGGTGGGAGGGCGGAGTCGTCTCCACCTTCGATGCCGTCTATCACGACATCGTGCCCGGCGAGCGGATTATCTACACCTACGAAATGCATCTCGATGACCGCAAGATTTCCGTTTCGCTCGCGACCATTCAGCTCACGGCCGAGGGGCCGCGCCGGACGAAAGTCACGGTGACGGAACAAGGCGCGTTTCTGGATGCCTACGACGATGCGGGATCGCGCGAGCACGGAACGGGCCATCTGCTCGACCGGCTGGGCGCCTCGCTCATGGAGTGATGTCGGTTCGTCGGACCGGCAGGCAAAACTGCGGGACGGATCAGACCCGGCGGCGCAGGATGCCGATCGGATTCCAGTATTCGCGGTCGTCTTCGATCCGGGCTGAAATCGCCGAGAACACCGCCACGATGGCTCCGAAGAGCAACGAGAACGCGATCCACAGGCTGGCGTAACTCGCCGCCTTGCGGGCGTCGTCGGTTGCCTTGCGCGTGCGGGCTTGTACATCGGCCTGCATGCGGTCCACGCGTTCGGTCGCGCGCGCAACCGAAATGTGCGCATCGGCGGCGACGAGATAGATGAGCCGATCGCGGTCGTTCGGCGCGATCGGTTCGCCGCGCATGAGTCCGGCATGAAGGATGCGCGTTGCTTCCGCCCGGGCACCGAGCGCATTTTCGTTATCTGCTCCGCCTGCATATGTTGTTCGGACCGCCGCACGGCCGATGTCCGGCCAGAAGAGGCCGTCCACGACGTAGTCCGTGGAGACCGCGCGCGTGCCCGGCATTGCGTTTGAGCCATACAGCGGCGCCACGGCCATTCCGCCGCGGAGCGCAGCGACGCCCGCGAGCGCGACCACGGCAAGGGTCGCGAGAATCGTCACCGCCCAGGCAACGAGCCCGTGCGCGGCGGCGCGGATTTCTTCCTGCTCCCGGCTTTCCACCTGGGGTCCCAGGAGGCGGCCCGCCAGGTGACCGCCGACGGCAAATCCGAAAGCCTGCGCCACGAAGAAATAGATGGCGCCCCCGGTCAGAAAGGCCGGCACCGAAGGCCCCGTGTGGTTCACCGGACCGGTCAGAAGCAATCCGAAGCCCGCTCCGAGCATGAGCAGAAAAAAGGTGACGGCGGTTGCGACGACACCACCGGCAAACGCGAGCCCCCACGAAAAGCGGAAGCCACTGCTTTCCTGACCTTCGACGACCAGCGGTTCGGTCATGGCGGAGTTCCCCGGGTTGAGCGTGGGCGGCAGGAATCCGGGCGCGCCTCAGGCGTGCCCGGTGATCAGCCAGATGATGATGATGATCGGGATTGGCACACCGATCAGCCACAGGAGGCAGGAGCGCACTGGGTTTCCCCCAACAAAAAGCATCCTGCGAACGTTTGCTGCCGCCGGCCGGTTCCCGTTGCAGCTTGCCGCGCGCCCGGATTCAGCGCACGCGGACCTGCGTTCCGACTCCTGCGGTGATGAAAAAGGCGGTCGTTTCGACTGTTACATCGGCCGTGTGCCAGGTGCCCGGCGGATTGATTGCGTACTGGCCAGGCGCGAGCGCCGTCGTAACGACAGAGCCGTCGCCCTGTTGCTGGTGCAGCACGAGCGTGCCGCTCACGCACACGACCAATTCGCTGCCGGCGGGATGCATTTCCCAGCTCGACCATGGTTCGCGAAACGTGTGCAGGCTGACGAGCCGTCCCTCCGCGCCATCGCCGGCACGGCGCTCGCCGTAATTCGCGTACCATTGCGGGTCGCCGGTGAATTCCGGCTCGGTGACAGCGGTTGCGCCGAGTCCGAGATGGACCGGAAAGCGTGCGAGTTCGAGTCCGCTCAAGAGGAGTCTCCACAGGTGACCAATGCGCCCCGGATTCCGCGGCGGAACCCGTAGCGCGCGTCTAAAGTCCCACGCCGGGCGTGCCACGGATCCATTGCGAGAGCAGCCATTTTTCGCCGGCCTTCGGCATCAGCCCTGCGTGCATGGTCCGCCTGTCGGGAAGGCATTTGTCGTCGACATTCATGAAGAAAAGCGCATCGCCCGGCCGTCCCCTGTAGCACCAGTCGAGAACGGGGAAATCGGTTTCCGCTCCGTCAAAATCCGCGTTCAGGTAAAGAAGGAACGTTCCGACCCGCTGCCCTTTGGCAGCGATTTCGGCCGCGTTGGCCTCGCGTGCGGGATCGTAGAAGTCGAAGTGCCGGGTGAATTCCTGCCCCGTCGCGTAATGGAGCACATTTGTCTCTTCGAGGCTCGGTCGCGCAAAACGCGTCGAATTCGCGATTCGGGCACGCAACAGCGCCAGCACAAAATCCGTGTCCAGAATGTTGAACAGCATGGCGCTGTTGCTGCGAGAGTCATCCATTTCGGTGCCGCCGCGGGTCTGGTTGAAGACGGCCGCCCGGCCGAGACGCCTGCTTCCCCGCGCCATCATCCACTTGCACTCGCCGGCACTTGCAAAACCCTCGATCACGCGAATGCGGGGACTTTCGGAGATGACGTCCGAATTCGGCGAATTCAGACACGCCGCGATGTCGATCGTGTCGCGCAGGCGTTCCCAGCCGCCGTCCGGCAATCTTCCGGCCGCCGCCGCGCATGCCAGTTCGCGATCCGACGCCAGGAGGCAAAGCTGATCGCGCGCGAGAGCCGATCCGCGCTCCGCTGCGCGCTGCACGTAGCCGAGCGCGAGCGACCAGTCCTTCGGATCTTTGGCATCGGTGGCGATGACCACCGAGATGATTTCATCGGCCTCTGCCGAGCCCTTTTCGGCGGCCGAAACCAGAATCCGCGCGCCCTCCTGGGGTGTGTGCGCAGCGGACGTCCCGGAAAGCGCGCGTTTGCCGAGATCGAGCATTCCGGTCAATTCGCCGGAGAGGGCGCCGTGCCCGATCGTGTCCACCGTTCCCATATCGCAATCTGGCGCCTTCGCCGGAACCGCGCCCTTGCCGGTCGATGGATCAGAGTCATTGACGAGGGATGCAGCGTCAATCCCTCTCCGGCGATTTGACGGAAATTTCCGGTCAGCCCTTGTTCGTCTGTCCGACGAACAGCACCGGCGTGCCTTTGCTCACCGCGTGCCCGAGCGTAGCCGCGTCCCAGTTCGTCAGCCGCACGCAGCCATGCGACGCGGTTTTTCCGACGCGTTCGGGATCGGGAGAGCCGTGGATACCGTAAGTAGGCTTGGTGAGTTCGATCCAGGTCGTCCCGACCGGATTGTTCGGTCCGGGCGCAATGGTGAGCACGCCTTTCGATTTGTCGCCGAAAGTCAGCCGACGCGGGTTGTAGATGTAGGTGGGATTGAACGTCACGAACTTGACGTGCCAGCGGCCGCTCGGGGCCGGTCGCTCGGTATTGCCGACGGTCGCGGGGAACGTCGCGATCACGCTGCCCGTCCCGTCGAAGACCTTAACCTGGTCGTCGCTCTTGTTGACCTCCACGCGCGCCACCGCGTTTCCGAGATCCCCGTTACCGGGACGCACCGCAACGATCTCTGTCCCCGGCGCGCGGAAATTCGCGCTGGGATTCAGGCTGCGCAGGAGCGCTTCGCTCATGTGGAACCGTTCGGCGAGTTCCTGCACGGGATCGCGAAACCCGAGATGCCTGAGCTTCGCCAGCGCGGAGAATTTGCGCGGGACGCGGCCGATGAACGGGCCTTTCTCATCCTCGCCGGTGATGGTGTAGGTCTGCGTAACAGGTCCTTTGTCGGCGGCCGCGAGCGCGGCGAAAACCTGCGGGGTGAGCGTGCCGTCGGACGGCAGGCCATGCGCCTGTGCGTATGCGCGGAGTGCGTTGTGCAGATTGGCTCCCGCTTGTCCGTCGATCGCGCCGGGCGAGAAATGCGCGCGATCGAGCAGGGTTTCGACTTTCACGAGCAGCGGCGCCTGCGCCTCGGGCGCAAGCTCGTCGGTCAGGGTGCTGGCTTCGATGGCTTGCGCCTGGGGTTGATCCGAAGCTTGCGGAGCGGGAACATTCGCCGGCGCGCCATTCGGACTCGCGGGCTGGGCGGCCATGCCGGCAGCGGCCAGTGCAATACACGCGGCCGCTGCGCCGGCGAGGACGAACAGACGCGGCGGTTTCCGCGGTCCTCCGCTCGGCAGCTTATTCGGGCGTTGTCTGTGCATGGCCTCTGAGCAAAGCGCGCCATCAAATCCGGTTCCCCACCGCGTTTCGGCGAACTGGCGATGAGATCATTCGCCGCCGGCCTGCTCGTCCTGTTCTTCGCGTCCTGCGCGTCCTGCGCGACGAGCCCCTGCGAGGTGGGACCCGCCACGGCCGCAGCGAAAAATGCGGCCTCGTTCGACGCGCTCGAATGGGCGCCGTTCGAGCGGCCCGAAACGGGCTGGGAGGTGTACGAACCCCTGATTGCGCGAGAGATAGGCACCGTGTGCCCTGCCGCCTCGCCGGGATTCGCCGCCGCTCTGGCGGCCTGGCAGAAAGCGCACGGCACTCAAGCGACCGGCATTCTGGACCGCGCTACCTTCGCGCGCATGAAACAGGTGCTTCAAGAGCGGCGGCCGTTCGTCGCCCAATCGCGGAAAGCCTGTCCGCCGGCGCCGCAGCAATCGGAGCTCGTTCAGGCGGCGCCCGACGAGAGTTACGGCGGCAAACAGATTTTCCTGCGACCGCAAGCGTTGGGCGCCTACCGCCTGATGGTCGCCGCCGCGCGGGCCGAACGGCACGCGCTTGCCTCCGACCCGAAACTTTTCACCATCTTCTCCGGCTATCGCAGTCCGGCCTACGACGCGGCGCGCTGCACGCGCGAAGGCAACTGCCAGGGCGTCGTGCGCGCGACGTGTTCGGCCCATCGCACGGGTTTCGCGATGGATCTGTATCTCGGCGCCGCACCGGGTTTTGCGCCGGATTCCTCGGCCGACGTGAACCGGCTCTATCTCTCGCGCTCGATCGGCTATCGCTGGCTCGTGCGCAACGCTTCCCGCTTCGGCTTCGTCAATTACCCCTTCGAGCCGTGGCACTGGGAATGGACGGGACCGCCGCCGCGGAAGTGAGTTCCGTGCACGCGCTTCGCGACACGATTGCAACCTCGCGCCTCGCGAGACGATCTCTGGCTGAAATTTTCGGGAGGAGATTGAGCGGACACCCGATGCGGGGTGTCGAAGGGGCTGGGGCGTACCGGACCGGAATGTCCGCTCGGCAAGACAACGGCGCGCGCGCGATTCGGTTGCACGGGTTCCAGAATGACGCTCGATTACGCCTGCGAGCAGACCGGTCCGGCGCTTCGAACCTGTCACTTCTCGCGTCGGTATGAACCGTTGCCCACGTGTCCGGAACGGACCGTTCTGAAGTGGCGGATGGGGTGGGATTCGAACCCACGAGACCCTTGCGGGTCTGCCGGTTTTCAAGACCGGTGCCTTCAACCGCTCGACCACCCATCCGGCGGGGGAATCGGACTAAACGACGACCCTTTGAAGCGCAAGCGATCGGCTTTCGTATGAGCTGAGCAATCCGAGCGGCCGCCGAAGCAAATCTCTCACACCCTGTCGGATCGGGCGCGTTGCCTTCGTCCTTGGAGCGACACTTGGGATCGAGGCACAGGTGAGCGCGCATCGGACGGGATTCGGCCAATTGCAGCTGGGCGCCATGCTCTTCGCCGGCGCCGCGCTGGATGGCTGGACGGCCCTGCAGACGCGCGATCTCGCAGCGCTCGCCGGCGCCTCTACGTCGTTCCGTCTGGCGATGGAGTTTTGTTTCCCGAATCTCGAGTGGCTGCGCATCCGCGGATTCGATTCCGGCCCGTCCCGCAGCTGTCAGTTCGCGGGCCGTTGAGCCGAGACGCGCCCGGCGCCGAGCGCGGATGAGGAGGCGAGCGCTCTTGGCCCGAAACCTGCTTGTTTCTCCCTCGCAGTAACCGCACGCCGTCCGCGTTCCGATTTGTGCAGGCGGCCGCGGCCGAATGACGAGGGTAGAGATGTGCCGCTTCAGCTTTGAAATCGATCCGGGGTTCGTGGTGAACAGCCGCCTCGGCACCGAAATCGCACAAGAATTCAGGCCGCCTCTTGCGTTTTTCTCCTGGACGATGTTCTCGGCCGTCTTCGTTGCCACGGGCGCCGCAGCGTTGATCTGGTTCGCGTAAGCCGATTACCGATTCGGAGCGCCCGGCGCGTTAACCATTCGTTAGGACGTTCGCCGGCCCAATTCCGCACATGCGGGGTGCGGTCAAACGGACAGGACTTGTCTGCGTATGCGCGGCAATGGTCGCCGCCTGTTCGACCGAACCCGAGCTTTCTTCGATCACCCCTCCGCCAGGCAGCGGCTCGTACCGGGTGGGCCAGCCCTATGAAGAGGACGGCCGGTGGTATTACCCGCGCGAGCAGCCGGACTATGACGAAGTCGGGACCGCCTCCTGGTATGGCCCGGGTTTTGACGGCCGCCTGACCGCCGACGGCGAGGTGTACGACGCGAACGGGCTCACCGCCGCCCATCCGACCCTGCCGATGCCGGTCAAGGTCCGCGTCACCAACCTCGACAACGGCCGTTCGCTCGTGCTGCGCGTCAACGACCGTGGGCCGTTTGCCCGCGGCCGCATCATCGACGTGTCGGCGCGTGCGGCGCAGCTTCTTGGCTTCTACGAGAAAGGGACCGCGCCTGTGCGCGTCACCTATCTCGCCCGCGCCGACCAGCCACACGGCGCGCCAGCCGAAAGCACGGCGGTTGTTGCAGCCGCGGCCAAAGCCGAATCTGCGCCGCCGGTGCAGATGGCGGCGCTCGATCCCGTCGCGGTGGGCCCGATCGGAAACGCACAGCCGCCTTCGGATATCGCCGAGCCTGACACGGCCGCGGCGGATTCCGGCATGCCGCAGCTCTATGTGCAGGCGGGCGCCTTTGCCGAGTTTGCGAACGCACGACGCTGCCAATGGCGACTTGCTGCCGCGGGCAATCTGACGATTTCTTCAATCGACAGCGATGGCGGGCTTCTCTATAGGGTGCGACTCGGCCCGTTCGACGATATCGAGGCCGCCAATGCGGCGCTTTCCCGGCTTCGGGAACTCGGCGGCAGCGGGGCGAAAATCGTCGCCGACAGGTAGTCTGCAAAGCACGAAAGGAGTTTCGGCGGATGGGCCTCATGCGCTTTCTTTCCGTTTCGCTCGCCATGATCGCGAGCCTCGCATTCGGCGCGCAAGGCGCCAGCGCCGCGATGGAGACCGCAGCCGAGCACGCCGTGCTGATGGACGGCGCGACGGGCCAGGTCCTGTGGTCGAAAAACGCCACGATCGCGTCGCCGCCCGCTTCCATGAGCAAGCTGATGACGCTCGAGCTGCTGTTCCAGCGGCTGAAGGACGGGCGGGTGAAGCTCACCGACACGTTTCCCGTGTCGCAACGCGCCTGGGCCACGCAGGGCTCGAAGGGCTTTGCGCCGCTCGGCGCACGTATTCCCGTCGAGACGCTGATCCGCGGCATCATCGTGGCCTCGGCCAACGACATGTGCGTCGTTGTCGCCGAATCGCTCGGTGGATCGGTCGAAGCGTTTGCCGACATGATGAACGCGCGGGCGAAACAGCTCGGATTGACGCAGTCGCATTTCGTCAATCCCGACGGACTGCCCCAGCCGCCGGGGCAGATGATGTCGGTGCTCGATCTGGCGAAGCTCGCCCGGCACCTGATCTACGATTATCCGCAGTACTACCATTACTTCGGGGAACGTACCTTCACGATGGATCTCGGCAACGGGCACAGGATCACCCAGCCGAACCGCGATTCGGTGCTCGACAAATATCCCGGCACCGACGGTCTCAAGACCGGTCACACCGACGCGGCGGGTTACGGCATCACCGTTTCCGCCGTGCAGAACGGACACCGCCTCATCCTGGTGCTGAACGGCCTGCGCTATCCGCAGCTCGACAAGATGTCGCCCGCGGCGCAGGACTGGCATGGCGTGCAGCTGCGCGGCGACGAGGCCGCGCGGCTCCTCGGCATCGCCTTCCGCGAGTTCCGGCAATACAAACTGTTCAAGCCCAACGACGTGGTGGGCGAGGCGCATGTCTGGCAGGGCGAGCGCGCGAGCGTGCCGCTGACCGTCGAAAGGCCGCTCGACGTCACGATGCAGGTCGACTCCCGGTCCGGCATGAAAGTCGCGGTCGTTTATGACGGTCCGCTGAAAGCGCCGATCGAAAAGGGCCAGAAGGTCGCGACGCTGAAAATCACGGCGCCCGATTATCCGGGCGCGCAGTTCCCGCTCTACGCAGCCCAGTCGGTCCCGCGCACCGGTATCTTCGGGCGGATGTTTCTCGGCCTGCGGACGCTGATCCTCGGCCCGCCCGGCGGCTGATGTCGCCGGCGGTCACACCCGCGCACTTCATCACCTTCGAAGGCGGGGAGGGCGCGGGCAAATCCACCCAGGCGAAGCGGCTCGCCGCGGCGCTCGAATCGCGCGGGATCGGCGTCTGCCTGACCCGCGAGCCCGGCGGCGCGCCCGGTGCGGAGGAGATCCGCGAGCTTCTGGTCAAAGGCGAGCCCGGCCGCTGGGATGGGTTGAGCGAGACGCTGCTGATGTTCGCCGCGCGCACCGATCACCTTGCGCAGACGATCCGGCCGGCTTTGGCGGCTGGGCGCTGGGTGGTGTGCGACCGCTTCACCGATTCGACCTACGCCTATCAGGGTGCGGGGCGCGGGCTCGCGGCCGAAACCATCGCCCGGCTCGAAAAAGCAGCTACCGAGAACTTCAAGCCAGATATTACGTTTATCCTCGATGTCCCTGTAGAAACAGGCCTTTCACGCGCGGCGGCGCGTCAGGCGCACGACTCCCGCTTCGAGCAGTTCGACGGCGCGTTCCATGCGCGCCTGCGCGAATTTTTCCATGCCCTTGCCGCGCGCGAACCCGGCCGCTGCGTGCTCATCGACTCCACCGCGCCGCCCGACGACGTGGCCGGAAAGATCCGGGACGCCGTCTCGCGCCGCTTCGGCGCGTGATTGTCGAGTGGAGACACACAGAGGCGCGGAATGACCCCTGCCGTCGTTCCCGCG
>JBOHKH010000002.1:0-261636 GCA_050728995.1 Rhizomicrobium sp.
CGTCCGCGCAAATCCGATGAATACGCTTTGCCCATGGCGCCCTCCGCAAGCCGAATCACTTGCCAAGACTCTGCCTTCCGGCATCCAATGGGAATCCCGATTCAACCCGGCCGGAAACCGCTCTAGTTTCGATTATGGCGGCGGTCTCGTCGGGCGTAATGACGGCGCACCGATCAGTGATTCCTACGCGACAGGAACCGTCAGCGGCGGACAGAGCTCTCATGTCGGTGGACTGATAGGGGGAAACGAGGGGACGATCAGCTTCTCCTATTCGACCGGAGTGGTGAGCGGAGAAGCTGGAAGTTTCATCGGCGGATTGATCGGAGACGACGAGTCCCAGTCTGGCAGTCTCGACGACACCTACTGGGACACGGACACGAGCGGCATCACCAATCTCAACCAGGGTGCCGGCAACATCGCCAACGATCCCGGCATCACCGGCCTGACGACGGTGCAGTTCCAGTCCGGCCTGCCTGCCGGTTTCGATCCGAAAGTGTGGGCCGAGAAGGCCAACCTCAACGGCGGACTCCCCTATCTGCTCGCCAACCCGCCGCCGCGACGTTGACGCTTTCGCCATCGCCGGTCACGGGCGGTGCCGGGGCGGGCATCTCCAGGAAACGATCGACTGCACGCAGAATACGATCAGCTGATTCGAGAGCTCTGAGCCGCTCCAGCCGACGCCCTTACTGACCGATCGACCCGCAGAACCTGCAGGAGCGTCTGGCGAAACTCGCGACCGGCGTCGCGCCGATCCGTAGGAAGCCGATGGCGGCTTTGTCGCCGAGGCGCTCGCGGTTGCATGTGGTGCGCGACGAAATCCTCGCATGAAGCTTCCGCGCAGCGTCAGCGGACGTGAAGACTGCGCGTGGTCATGACGCGCAACGACTGCGCGCCGCCATAGGCGGAATGCGCGAAAATCCGGTCCGCTACGCGCGCCGAATACTACCGGGCAGCACCCGGCGCGGTGGGTGCGTAGGGCGTGAAGGGCCCCAACGTGCAGGTCTCGCCCGATTCGACGACCCTGATGGGCGTCGAATTCGCGCACACGTCGTCCTGGGCCGTCACGAAGCTGAAGCCATGGAACATCAGGCCCCGGCACGGTCCCTTCAGGGTGTTAAGCCACACCTTGCCGTCCCGCATGTAGAAAAGAACGTGGCGGGGATCGAGGACATGGGTGTGGTTGATCGCATCGTCCGGGGTGGAAAACGGGTGCAGGCAGACGGGTCCCACGCCCGTGGTCCGCGCAGGTGGAGGTCCGGGCTGCGCGAGGGCCGGGACTGCGGTCAAGGCGGCGAGAAGCGCCGCGGCAGATAGGGTTTTCATGTCGATTCTCCTGGCGTCTGCTCCTCCATCCATATTGTGGGGCACGAGCGGCACACTTCGTCAATGCACGTCCCCGTGTAACGTTTCAGGTGCCCCCCTGGTCCGGATCGCCTGGCGGCGGTCCGTCCTCGCCCGCCCGCGGGCCCGCGTCGCTGTCGGGAGGATCGGCAATGGGCGGCTCATCATCGGGACTGATGTCGGGCGGCGGGCTATCCGCAGCCGCACCCCAGTCATCCGGCGCCTGGTCATCGGGTGCAACGCGGTCTTGCGCGGTGTTGCCGGCCGCCGAATCGTCCGCGGAGGGGGCTGGCGGCTCTTCGGTCTGCAACGTGCGCGGAGCATCTGTGGCCGTTTGCCTCGCCTCTTCCGCCGGGCCGGCATTGGCATCCGGCGAGCCGGGGGCAGCGTAAGGACGAACCTCTACGGCAGCGCTTCCGGCGGGCACCGGCCCGACCGGCTCATGATCCTGTGCAACCCGCGCTTCGAGCCGCGCTTCCAGACTCGCGAGACCCGGCGCGCTGTCCGTCTCCTCGAGGATGCGCACGCGTTCGAGGCAGGAATCGACCGAGGCAGCCGACAGACCCGGCGACGAGCAATCGCTCATGACGGCGCTCGTCGTATCGGGACCGGTTTCGGCAGCCCAGGCCGCACCGGAAAGAAAAAGCACTACTGCCGGAAGAAGCCGGATTGTACGCATGGGATACGCTTTCCGAATCGTCCGCGAATGATCGCCCTCCAAATCGGGCGCAAGCAAGGCAGCTTGACTTCGCGGCGGTGCTTTCCGATGGTCCGCCGCCTTTCGAAAACAGGGTGTTTTGCGTGAGCCGTCCTCCCGTCAGCATATCTCTGCCCGACGGCAGGACGATGAGTTTTCCGGCCGGTGTAACCGGCGCGGAGGTGGCGGCTGCGATCGGTCCGGGCCTCGCGAAAGCCGCGCTGGCGGCAGAAGTCAACGACCGCCTGTGGGATCTCTTTCGTCCCATCGACACCGACGCGCAACTACGTATCGTCACCCGCAAGGATCCCGAGGCGCTCGAACTCATCCGCCACGATGCCGCCCACGTGCTGGCCATGGCGGTGCAGGATCTGTTTCCCGGAACGCAGGTAACCATCGGTCCGGCCATCGAGAACGGATTTTACTACGACTTCGCGCGCGATGAGCCTTTCACGAAGGACGATCTCGCCCGCATCGAAGCGCGGATGCGTGAAATTGTCGAAGAGGACGTGCCCACCCGGCGCGAAGTCTGGCCGCGCGAGCGCGCCATCGAGCACTTCGAGAATATCGGCGAGCATTACAAGGCCGAACTCATCCGCAGCATCCCTGCGACCGAAGATGTTTCGATCTATTTCCACGGCGATTGGCACGATCTCTGTCGCGGTCCCCATTTCGTCTCGAGCGGGAAAATCGGACAGGCCTTCCGGCTGACCAACGTGGCCGGCGCCTACTGGCGGGGGGATTCGCGCAACGCGCAGCTGCAGCGGATCTACGGCACCGCCTGGCGCGACGAGAAGGAACTCGAAGCCCACCTCCATCGACTGGCGGAAGCCGAACGGCGCGACCACCGTCGGATCGGCAAGGAACTCGAGCTCTTCACTTTTTCTCCGGACGTGGGCGCCGGCCTTCCCCTGTGGATGCCAAACGGCATGGTCATCCGGCAGGAACTGGAGTTCCTGGCGCTGCAGGAAGAGCGAAAGGACGGCTATCGCCGCGTCGCCACGCCGCATATCGCCAAGGACAGCCTTTACCTGCGTTCGCGCCACCTCCTCTATTACAAGGAGGACATGTATTCGCCGCTCGATATCGACGGTGAAAATTATTACCTGCGGCCGATGAACTGTCCGCATCATCACCTGATCTACGGAGCGACGCGGCATTCCTATCGCGAACTGCCCATCCGGATCGCGGAATATGCGCAGGATTATCGTTACGAGGCCTCGGGCGGCCTTTCCGGGCTCATGCGCGTTCGTGGCTTCTGCCAGAACGATGCGCATATCTATTGCCGCCATGACCAGGCGAAGGATGAATTCATCCGCGTGATGCGCTTGCACGCGCGCTATTACGATCTGATGGGGATCGAAGAATATTACATGCGGCTGTCGCTGCCCGACGCCGCAAATCTGGAAAAGTACGTCGACGAACCCGACCGGTGGCTCGCGGCGGCGGAGATCATCCGCGCGGCCATGAAGGAATCGGGATACCGCTACGTGGAGGCAAAGGGCGAAGCCGCGTTCTACGGTCCCAAGGTCGATTTCATGATCAAGAGCGTGATCGGTACCGAATATGCGATTTCGACCAATCAGCTCGACTTTCTTGCCACACAGACGTTCGGGCTGAACTACATCGGCGATGACGGCAAGGAACAGCCGGTCTATGTGATCCACCGTGCGCCTCTGGGCAGCCACGAGCGGTTCACCGCATTTCTGATCGAACATTACGCGGGCGCGTTTCCCGTGTGGCTTGCGCCGATACAGGCCCGCATCATCCCGATCACCGATCGCGTGGCCGATTATGCGCTCGAGGTGCGCGACCGATTGCTGGAATTGCGGGTGGTGAACGGCACCGCCGGGCTCCGTGTCGACATCGACCTGTCGGCCGAACGCATGCAGCGGAAGATTCGGGAAGCCCAGACGATGAAAATCCCCTACATGCTGGTGATCGGGGACAAGGAGGCGCAGGCGCGAAGCGTCGCGGTGCGACTCCGGTCCGGCAGGGATTTGGGCGCGGTGCCGCTCGAGACTTTCATGAGCCGCATCCGGCAGGAGGCCGAAAGTCGGCAGGATGTGGCCGATTAGCCCTTGCGAAACGCCGATTGCCCCCTATTCTCGGACGAGTTCGCCGGCTCACCGCCGGAGTGCGGGGTGTCGTTTGCGCGCAGGGATGTGGCGCAGCACGTCACTGGATCGCCAAGGGAATCCGCAATCCCACAGGCCGTAGATGCCCCGGCGAGCGCGCCCAGCGCGGCCGGGTCGCACGGTCCCAAGAGAAGGAGAGAGTCATAGTCGCCAGACGTTTTTCAATACCCGTCCCGGCTCCGGCCAAGGGCGGGCCCCGCGTGAACGAAGAAATTTTCGCACGCACGATCCTGCTCATCGGCGCCGACGGACACAAATTCGGAGAGATCGGAACCGACGACGCCCGCGCCGTCGCGGAGGAACAGGGCCTCGACCTCGTTGAAGTTTCACCCGAGACGAGCCCGCCCGTGGTCAAGCTCATGGACTACGGCAAATTCAAATACGAGCAGCAGAAGAAGGCGGCCGAGGCGCGCAAGAAGCAGAAGGTCATCGAGATCAAGGAGATCAAGATGCGCCCGACCATCGATGATCACGATTACGACGTGAAAATGAAATCCATGCGCCGCTTCTTCGACGAGGGCGACAAGGTCAAGGTCACGCTGCGCTTCCGCGGCCGCGAGATGGCGCACATGCATCTCGGCATGGAGCTTTTGGGCCGCATCCAGAAGGACGTCGAGCCGATTGCAAAAATCGAGCAATTCCCCAAGACCGAAGGCCGTCAGATGATGATGGTGCTGGCACCGCGCTGAGCGGCGCGCAGAGTTTCTTGCCGAAAATGGCGAGACTGCCGCCGTCGCCAGGGGGGATGAAACGGTGCAGTAGCGCGCATAGCCGAGTGCGCCGTACAGGGCATGCGCGTTCCGGCATCGCGAGCGTCTCTTCGCCGAATGCGCGCCGTCGCAGTTACTTCGGTGTTGAAAACGCCGGACGAGGTGACGAGCCGCTCGACCGGAAGGCCATCGCGCGGAGCAGAACGTCGCGAAGCGGCGCATGCATTTCCTCGTCAGGAGCGGATGGCCGCCTCGAGGATTCGCTCGACAAGTTCGGCATAGGAAATGTCCGCTCTCAGCGCCGCGGCCGCGAACCCGGCACCGGGTTCGAGACACGGATTGGGATTGATCTCGAGGATGGTCGGGGCCCCTTCCCGATCGAGCCGGAAATCGACCCGGGCGTAGCCTCGCTGGGCGAGCAAATTCCACGCCGACAGCGAGAACGCCGAGAGACTCGCAGCGAGTTCCGGAGCTGTCTCTTCGAGGCCGAAGACGCGCCCGGTTGCCGCGCAATCGCGCGAACCCTCGTCCCATTTTGCCGCATAGCCCACGAGACGCGGGCGCTGCGGTTCCCAGTCCGAAAACTCGATTTCCGCGATGGGTAGCACGCGGACTCCGCCCTGCTCTTCGAGGAGCGACACGTTGAACTCGCGGCCCGGGCAATACGCTTCCGCAAACCAGGCGCCGCCGTATCGCTTCCCGCTGAGGCTCGCGCGGCGGCGAGCTGCCTCGGGTCCCTGAACCACGGCTTCATCGCTCAGTCCGACCGAGGAGTCCTCCGTCGCCGATTTCACCACATAGCTGCGCCCCTCCGCGAGACCCTCCCAGTGCGGCGCCTCCGACCAGTCCGGCGTCGGCAGCCCGGCGGCGCGGAGGATTTTCTTGGTGAACGGCTTGTCGGCTGCGCATCCGGTCGCCGCTGCAGACGCGCCGGTGAAGCGAATGTTGCGCCGGGCCAGCATCGCAGGTGCGATGCCGGCGAGATCGCCCTGACCGAAAACGCTCTCGACCAGATTGAACACGACCTCGGCGGCGCAGGCGGCCAGGAGCCGGTCGAGCGTCTCCGGATCGGGCGTGAAGGGGCTGCGGCGAACCGTGTGTCGGCGCGTTTCGAGTGCCTTGGCAACCGCCTCCGCCGTGACGAGGGTGTCTTGCTCGTCGGGCGGCGCATCGGGGGGAACATCGGAATGCAGAAGCAGGACGCGCATGCGTCAGCAGCGCGAAGCGGGGCGGGCAATCTGCGGATGCCGCGCATGAAAGGCCGCCATGATACGTCCGATCAACTCGCGATAGGAGAGCCCCCGGAAGCGTGCAATGAAGACGAGATCGGAGCGTTCGGGATTGAGACCGGCAAGCGGATTGACTTCGATGAAGTTAGGCTGCGAGGCCTCGTCGCTGCGAATATCGATCCGGCCTCCATCGCGGCAGCGCAGCGCCCTCCATGCCGCGAGCGCGACTTTTCCCGCTTCACGCGCTTCCCCATCGTCGACGAGCCGGTAGTCGACGCGATCTTCGAAATGCTCCTTGTTGTCGTAGCCGTAACCATGGGGAGCGGCATTTTCGCGCCAGAGAACCTCCATGACGCCCAGGATTTCGGAGTCCCTGCCGGTTCCCGTAATGCCCACCGTGAACTCCCTGCCCGGCAAATACGCTTCGGCGAGGACCGGCTGGCCAAAGCGGGCGAGCAGATCTGCGGCGACGTTCTCGAGTTCCGGTTGCGTGTCGACTTTCGAGCGCCTGCCGATACCTTTGCCCGATCCTTCCGCGACCGGCTTCAGAAAAAGCGGAAAAGGAAGACCGAGTAGCGCCGCGTCGGGGGCCTTTTCGATCAGCACGAACGGCGCGGTTGGAATGCCGCAATCGCGAACCACCCGCTTGGCCATTTCTTTGTCGAGCGCCAGAGAAAGCGTCAGCGGATCCGAAAAAACATACGGGATGTCGTATGCTTCGAGAATCGCCGGCGCCTGCGCTTCGCGCGCGACGCCTTTCAGGCCCTCGCAAAAATTGAACACACAGTCCCAACGTCGGCCGGCCGCGAGCTCCTCGCAAAGCCTGCGCACATCGCCGATCCGCTCGGCTGCGTATCCCAGTTCCTCCAGAGCCCCGAACAGCGCGTCGATGGTGGCTTCGCTGTCGAACTCCGCGGTCTCTTCCTCGCTATAGCCCTGGTCGCGATAGGTCGAGCGAAGATCGAAAGTAATCCCGACGCGCGGTCCTGGAAGTTTCGACACCAAAGGGATTCACGCGGATCCGCCGAGGGCGCCCTGGCGGCTCATCACTCCGCGGCCGCGCGCCCGGTCGTGTCCAGGCCCAGTGTGCCGTCGGGATCGGGATAACGATAAATATTTCCCTCGAAATTGCGCAGGAGAAGATCGCCGCCCTCGCGACCCACAACCGAATCCGGTGCGATCAGGATCTTTCCGCCACCGCCAGGCGCGTCGATGCAGAAGCTTGGCGAAGCATAGCCGGTCGTGTGGCCCCGCAATCCGCGGATGATCTCGACCCCTTTTTCGACGCTGGTGCGGAAATGGCCCGAGCCGCGGATCGGATCGCATTGATAAAGGTAATATGGCTTCACGCGTCGCGCGAGCAGGCCCTGCATCAGGGGTTTTATGATGGAAATATCGTCGTTGATGCCCTTCAGGAGCACCGTCTGACTGCCGAGCGGGATGCCCGCGTCGGCGAGCCGCGCCGTCGATTCGCTCACTTCGGGGGTGAGCTCGCGCGGGTGCGTGAAGTGAATGCTCATCCATAGCGGATGATGCTTTTTCAGCATCTTGGCGAGTCTCTTCGTGATGCGCTGCGGCAGCACGACGGGCATTTTCGTGCCGATACGGAGAAACTCGATGTGCCGGATGGCCCGCAACCGGCCGAGCAGCCAGTCGAGCTTGTCGTCGCCGATGCTGAGCGGATCGCCGCCCGACAGGAGTACATCGCGAACTTCCGTGTGGACTTCGAGATAGGCGAGCGCGCGTTCCCACTGGCGGAGCGAAAACTGGTATTCGCCGCCCGGATTGCCCACCAGCCGCGAACGCGTGCAGTAGCGGCAATAGGTGGAGCAGGTGCCGGTGACAAGGAACAGCACCCGGTCCGGGTAGCGATGGACGAGACCCGGCGCGACGGTGTCGTGATCTTCGCCCAGAGGATCGTCCGCCTCACCGGGGAGCGATACGGATTCGTCGCCGGTCATGATGTGGGTGCGGCGAAGCGGCTCGCTCGCGTCCTCCCGCGCCATCAGACTGGCGTAATAGGGCGTGATCCCGACCGGCAGGGATCCCTGATGGGCCGCGACGGCGGTGCGCTCGTCCTCGGAGAGGACGAATATTCGCGAGAGCTCTGCGAGCGTCCGGATGCGGGTCCGGAACTGCCAGTGCCAATCGTTCCACTCGGACGCGGAGGTGCCCGGATAGAAGCGCTGGTAGAAGGTCCGTGCTTCGGCCGCGACCGGGAAACGCAGCGCCGTCCGCGGCCGGCCTGCGCCGATCTCCGGAAGCCCTATCGTCCGCTCTGGATGGGAGCCCGAACCGTTTTCCGGCCTCTCGTGCAACGCCCGCAACGGAGGCTTTACGTCGCGCCTCCGCAACAACTGCAGACTCATCGTCGTCTCATGGCGCTCTACAGGTCACGCCTCGAAAGCCCCAGCGGCTTCCCATCGAACGGCGAACCGGACGGCGGATATTTAGAAGCTTCCCCCCACTCGTCAAGCGAAGGCGCGCGAATACTGTGAACGCTCCAGTGCTCTTCAATATTGGCCGGCTCTACGCTCCAAGTATTAAGGATGCATTACTGAAGAAGCATCCAAGTAAATGGAAAAGCCGCAGTCCACGGGACTACCACCGTGCATTCGTCTCTGGCCAGTTCACGGCGAGACAAGCAGAATTCCTGCATGACGATGTCTCTCGCGCCATTTCCGGAATGAACGCAAAGAAATCAGGACCGCGGTCGCGCCTTCGCAACATATTCGGAGGACTGTTGCGGAGTCCGGGCCGGGCCGATGAGCGGTCCGCGATAATTCTGTGCATCGTACAAATCGATCGCGCGTAAATGGCCGCCGCCGACGCCGATGACGATCCGCTTTACGACAGTCGCCGAATCAAATGTGGCGAGCACGCGCCGCGCGGCCTTGGGCTCGATTGCGAGCAACACGTGGCCGGTGCCCGGTTCCAGACGCATCGTCATCTCGAAATGGTCTCGAATGTTAAGGTCCCGGGTCCACACGCTTATCGGCGTGCTGCGCGGCCGCGCGTAATAGAGAAGCTCTGCGACGACGCTGCGGTTGTCGCCGGCAATCGAATCGTAGCGCCCCTTGTCCGCCGCCGCCGCGACCTGTGCACCGAGCGTCCGCCAGCCTTCCTCCCGCTTAAAGGCGTTGCCCGCGTGAACGGCATCGGCGATGTCCGGCTGCCACACGAGCAGCAGAACGAGAAGCGCAACGGCGCCGTCGACAACGAAAGACGTGGCGAGCGCGCGCCCCTTCCACCAGCGGACAAGCTCTGCGACCGCAAGCGGTGTGGCGGAGACGAAGGCCGTCGCCGCCCAGTTGGCGTTGGCGCCGGCAACAAATGCCTGCAGGAGAATAAGAATCAGCGGCGGCAGGGAAAAAGCGGCCAGCAGCAGATCGGATTCGGCGCGCCCTGCCCGGCTCGCCAGGCGCCACAGCGCTCCGATCAGGCCCGCCATCAGCAGCGGACCGAACACTCCGAACTGACTGAGAAAAAACGCGGCCGCGCCGCCCAGGCTGTAGCGGGAGCGCGCCCAATCCGCGTTCGCCTCGGTATGCGCGACGGTGGGAAACCCGTGCAGCGCGTTCCACGCGATGTTGGGCGAAAGAAGCAGGAGCCCCAACGCCAGGATCGCGAGGCCGCGCGCCCCGAACACCACGCGGCGCGCCTTCGCCGACCATAGCGCCGCGAGCAGCGCACCCGGCACGAAGTAGAGCATCGCGTATTTCGATTCGAGCCCGAGCCCGAAGGCGATGCCGCAGAGCAGCGGCCATCGCCAGCGTCGATCTTCGCAGGCGCAGAGAAAGGCGTAGAGCGCGAGCGCCCAGAAGAAAAGAAGCGGCACATCGGTCGAGATGAGACCGCTCGACCAGGCAATTCCCGGCAGTGTGAGATAGGCGAGCGCGGCGAACAGCGAAAATCGCGGCTCTGCGGTCCGGCGCGCGATGCCATATACGAGGAGGGCAGTCGTACCGTGAAGGATCGGCGAGGCGATCCGGATCGCCCACTCCGCGCTGCCGAATACGGCCGTCGTGAGCGCGATGATCCAGGCAATCATCGGCGGCTTCGAGAAATAACCGAACGTCGGCGACTGTGCCCACCACCAATACTGGGCCTCGTCGGGATAAAGATTGAGCGGCGACAGGACGAGAACCAGACAGCGCGCCAGTGTCACCGCAGCGACAATTGCGACGGTCCACAACAGGGCATTGCGCCCATCCATTGCCGCGGCCGGCGCGCGGGTCATGCGTGTGAAGAGCCTGCCGAAGCCGGCGTGACGCGATAGAGAGTCAGATGCTGTTTGCGGCCGGTGGAATAATCGAGTCCGGAAACCGCTCCCTGCGAAGCGGCCGAGGCTCCCAACCGGCGCAAGCCCGCCAGAAACGATGACTTGTTGCGATCTTCCACGAGTGCGAGCCCGCCCGCCCGCGCGACCGCCGCACCTGCCGTGCGCGGCGATTCGAACCGCGTATCTGCGCCGAGCAGGAAGACAAGACTTGGTTCGGCATACCCATCGAGGACGACAGGCGGATCGCCCCGTCCGCGGTGCGCCGCAACGAGCTGCGCGGCGCGCGGCGACAACCAGAGCGTCGGGAGTTGCGGGACAACGCCGAACGCAAGGAGAATATAGAAAGCCAGTGCAGAAACGATTCCAGCTCCCGCAGCCGCGTGTGCGTGATGACGCAGCAACAGGACCACACCCGCCAGCCCGATTGCGAGAGCGACGGCCGCGCCCGCAAGAACGGGCCAGGTCGCGTTTCCTCCGAGGTATCGCGGAAGCACAATGGCGGCGGCGGCGAACGCAACCGCCCCAATCGCAAATTGCGCAGCGGCGACGACGCGCAAGACACGCGCCCAGGGCCGCTCCGTTCCGGTCTGGCTGCGGCTCGCCCAGAGCGCGGCGAGAAGCGCCAGCGCCGGATAGGCCGGAAGCACGTAATGCGGCAGCTTCGTCGGTACCAGTTCGAACAGCAGCCACGTCGCACCGCTCCAGGCGAGCAGAAAGCGGACCGCCGGATCACTGCGCCTGGAAAGCGCGAAGCCGAGCGCGGGCAACAGCAGCAGGATCGCGGGCCAGAAGGTCAATGTGGCGAGTGCGAGGTAATAACCGGGCGGCGCGCCGTGCGATTCTTCGCCGCCCAGTATCTTTGCAGCAAAATCGTGCCCGAGCGATTGCTGGTAAAATACGCCGTGACTCGCAAGCCCGATGGCCACGGCCCAGGGAGCTACAATCAGGACGGCAAGGGCAAAACCGGCGACCGGCCGCGTGGCTTTCAGCCAGCGCCAGTCGCGGTCCCACAGCGCAATCGCAATGGCCGAAACGGCGGCGACAGCGACAATGACGGGACCTTTCAGCAGCACGCCCACGGCCAGGGCAGCCCAGCCGCCGAAAATCAAAGCCGCTGACGGCGGCTTGTTTCCCCGTGCGAAGAGATAGACGCGCATGAGTGCCGCCTGGACAGCCGTCACGCAGGCAAGCAGCGCCGCGTCGGTCGTCGCCATGTCGCTCTCCGCACTGAGGAGCACGGTGCTTCCGAGCAGAAGCGACGCGAGGAGCGCCGTCTGCGGCGGCGCGATACTGCGCGCCAGGCCATAGAGAATGAGGAGCGAAAGGAATCCCCCCAGGAGAGACGGCAGCCGGTACGTCCGGATCGCGCTTTCGCTATGCGGCCCGAGCAGCTTCGCCGAGGCTGCCTGCAGCCAGTAGATTCCAATCGGCTTCTTGTAGCGGGCGGTCTGCGCAAAGCGGATATCGATGTAATTTCCGGTGTCGACCATCTGCCGCGAGGCTTCCGCAAACCGGCTCTCGTCGCGGTCGAGCGGCGGCAAAGCGAGCGCTGCGGGAAGCCAGGCCACCAGGACGAACAGCAGAATGGCAAGAACCGGCCGTCTTCCGGCGCGCTCGAGCCAGGACGGGGCAGGCTTGGTCAGGACCAGGGCGGCCTCGGCCATCGAATCGGAAAACGCGCTTTCCTTGACGGAGCCGGCGGTTCCGCGCTCCGTGCCCGGGTTGGGCAGGCTATATCCCCCGATGACCGGGCTGGTATAAGCGCGCCCGCCAGTCGGCCGCAAATACCCGCCCAGCCTGCTTCACGGGGACTCTGCGACGAAGAGATGGCACCTTATTCTAAGGCGGCCCCGAACGGAACCTCTTCCCATGACCGTCGCGCTATCTGTGGTGGTACCCGTCAAGGACGAGGCGGAGAACGTCGAAACGCTGGCGCGGGAAATCGCCGCCGCCGTGGATCGGGACGCCTCCGTCGAGATCATTTTCGTCGACGACGGTTCGGCGGACGAGACCCTGCCGCGCCTCCTTCGCCTCAAAGCCGAATTGCCCGGACTTCGCGTGGTCCGTCACACGTGCAATGGCGGGCAGAGCCGGGCGCTGCGCAGCGGTGTGCGCGCGGCGCGGGCCGGCATGATTGTCACCTTGGACGGGGACGGCCAGAACGATCCGGCCGATATTCCGAGGGTGCTGGCGCCCTTTTATGCTGATTCCGGCGCTGCGCGCATCGGCATGGTCTCGGGCACTCGCACGCGGCGGCGCGACAGTCTGGGCAAGCGCCTCGCCTCGGTACTCGCCAACGGCGTGCGTCGCAGGCTGCTCGACGACGGTGCAACCGACGTGGGCTGCGGGCTCAAGGCCTTCCGCCGCGACGCCTTTCTCGCCCTGCCCTATTTCGATCACATGCACCGCTACCTCGCCGCATTGATGCTGCGCGAGGGCTACGAGGTCCGCTTCGTGGATGTTGGCCATCGGCCGCGCCTTCACGGACGCTCCAAATACGGCGTCTGGGACCGCTTCCTCGTCGGCGTACACGATATTTTCGGCGTGCTCTGGCTCAGGAAGCGATATCGCGGGGCAGTCGAAACGATGGAGCTCTAGTTGCCGCACGGACTGGTCACGCCCGAACGCGTCTGGCTGGCGGTCGGATTCGCCGGCCAGGCGCTTTTCGCCTCCCGCTTCCTCATTCAGTGGCTCAGGAGCGAACTCGAAGGACGCAGCGTCATTCCCCTCGCCTTCTGGTATTTCAGCCTCGGCGGCGGAATCATTCTGCTCGCCTATGCGATCTACAAGAAGGATCCGGTGTTCATTCTTGGACAGGGGAGCGGCCTCGTCGTGTACAGCCGCAATCTCTACCTCATTTTTCGGGAGCGAACGCTCCTGCGCCATGCCGCGCTGCAGGAAACCGGCCGGCGCGCCTGAGCGCGTCACGCATTTTCATGGCCCGTCTGTCGCAGACGCAGAGCGGGCGACTTGCCGCCGCAGCGAACTCTTGCCAGTCTCCCGCGACTTCAAGAGGGGCTGGCGATGTTTCGCATCTTTCCGGTGCTGCTGATCGTGATCGTCGTCTACAATCTGCTGGCGATCGCGCACGGGCTGGCGGGCAACGACGCCATGCAGAGTTTTCTCGCGCGCGAGCAGGTTCCCTTCCACATGTTTTCGGGCGACGTCTGGAATTACACGCTGGGCGATCTTCTGGTCACGCTCGGTTTCGTCTGCCTGTTCATCGAAATCGTGAAAGCGACGCGCACCACGCGCCGCGAGCTTGTCAACCACGGTCTGTCGGTGCTCGTGTTCGTGATCGCGATCGTCGAGTTCATCGTGGTGCGGGGCTTCTCCACCTCCGTGTTCTTTTTCATTCTGCTGATGTCGGCGTTCGACGTCACTGCCGGCTACACGATTTCCGTGGTCGCGGCCGAGCACGATCTCGGCGTGGGACGGGCGAGTACCGATACGCGCTGATCGTTGCGGCGAAGGAAGAAGCCGCTATAGTCCCGGCCGCCGCGGACAGGTGGCAGAGCGGTTGAATGCACCGCACTCGAAATGCGGCATACGGGCAACCGTATCGGGGGTTCGAATCCCTCCCTGTCCGCCACCCATCCCGAAGAAAGCAAAGAAATCAGGTACTTTTTGGTGTACCGCGCAAAGAAACACGTTGTGGAACGGGTGAGCCGGGAAGGTGCGGGAAAACGCTGTATCAATTGGGAAAATGCACGCTGGCAGCGGGACAAGGTGAAATCGCGCCGCGCAACGATGTGGGACAGGCGCGCCAAAAAATCGGGGGCAAAATTCCGCGGAAACACTAGGGAAACGCTGGCCGAACCGGGACGCGCGCTATCCCACTTGCCCCACTTGTCCCACTTCGGCCGCCTACAAGGTGCGAAAGTGCCTCTTTTGAAAGCCTGGAAAACACCCTAAATTGAAGGCGACCGGAGGGCGGAAAATGCTGATCGAATGTCCGGAATGCAAACGGAGTGTCTCCGACACTGCCGCCGCGTGCCCAAACTGCGGCTACGCCTGCGGTCAACCGACTACAATTGAGCAGCGGGCCGCATTGCGCGCCGAAGCCGACCAACGCGCGACCGGACGGTCCTTTTTCTTTGCGGCTTTGGCGATGATCGCCCTGCTCACGATCTTCGGCGCGGCGGTCGCCTCACACTAATCCGCCCCGCCAGATGACTCGGCCGAAGACGGTGATGGTTTCGGCGTCGGCTGCCGACAGTGTTTCCCGCTCGTACGCCGGGTTTTTCGACTTCAGGACGACGCCGCCGGCGGCGAGACGTTCGATCATCTTCACCAGCAGCATCCCGCCGCGCTCGAAGACGTAGAACGCGTCGTCGCGGACACGCTCGATGCCGCGGTCGACCAGCATCGCATCGCCGTCCATGATCTCGGGTTCGTTGGACTCGCCGCGATTGAAGACGATGCAGAGTTTCGACTCGGCCGAGCCCGTCAGCTTGCGCAGCAGCCGGCGCGGGAACGCCATCGGATCGAGCAGCTCGCCGGCGAGCGGTACGGCGCCATGCCCCGACGAGGCGGAAACCCTGTAGACGGGCACGAGAAAATAGCCTGGCGGGCTCTCCGCCTCCGGCGCGGCGCGAAGATGCAGCGCGTCTTCGTGCACGCCGAGCGCGCGCTCCATCAGGAGGCTTACATCTGTGCGCGTCATGCGTCCGCGGCCGGAGAGCAGCCACGCCTCGTTGACATCGTAGAGGTCGCAAACACGCGCGAGCACGTCGCCTGGCGGGACATGATTGCCCTTCTCCCAATTTTCGATCGATGAGCGGCTCACGCCCACCGAACTCGCGAATGCCGGCACCTTCAAAGCGCCCCGCACAGCGCGCAGCCGACCGCCCAACCCGTCCATGAGGCGGGATTTATAGGGGCTTCCGGCCGTCCCGCCACAGAAAGGCGCGGCCCGCGCCAGAAAGCTGGCGCGATGCTTAATTTCGCTCTTGACAGGAGAGAAAGCGCGCCTCACGCTAACATGTTCGCAGTTTGCGAGGATTCGATGGGGCATTCCCGGGACTGGAATTGGGCCGACGTGAAGGCCGCCGTCGAAAAACGCGGCGAATCAATCGCCTCGATTGCCCGCGCGAACGGCCTCAGCCGCGCGACGCTGTGCATGGCCAAGACCCGATGGTCGCCACGCGCCCAATTGCTGATCGCGCGCGCTCTACGCCTGCGCCCCGAACAGATATGGCCGCGGCGCTACGCGGATCGGGCGCGGCGATGAGCAAACGGGGGCTCGGTGAAATTTTTGCGGCGATCGACGCGCTGCGCGGCGATGTAACAGCGCTGCGCGCGGACATTGCCGCGCTGAAACCGCCTTCCGGGACGGCCCAGGGCGACGGGATGGCCTTTGCCGACGGGCACCGCCCGAAATTCTGGAGCGACCTGCCCGTGCGCATGGAAGCGATTGCCCTGCACCGACAGATGATCATCGCGGCGGCGCACAAACACATCGTCGAGAAGTTCGGCGCGGCCCGCGCGCCGTCGAAATCGGCCATCGGCCGTCTTTGGCAACACATGGATCAACAACAGAGGAGGCGCGCATGAAGCCGTGGCTCGAAGATATCGCAGCGCTTGTGTTCACCGTCGCGTTCTGCGCCGGCGCCTATTTGCTCGCCTGCGCCGCGATCGCGCTCGTTAGCGGGCCGATCCGGTGAAGCAGGGCAACACATCTTCCGCGGTAATGGCGCAGCGCGCGCCGGCCGACGTCGAAAGCGACGACGCGCAAACGAAGCTCTGGCGCGCGCTCGAATTCTTCCCGACGCCGCCATGGGCTGCGCGCGCCGGTGCCGAGATCGTCAAATTCCTCGATCCGCGCGCAAAAACGATCTGGGAACCCGCCTGCGGCGAGGGCCACATGGCTGCGGCGATCGGAGAGAATGCGAAGTGGACCGTTTTCGCAACGGACATTCACCAGTTCGACGCTGGCTATGAAACAAACGATTTTCTCGGGCCGGATTGCTATCGGCCACACCGCGTCGACTGGATCATCACCAACCCGCCATTCCGTACCGCCGCGGAATTTGTCCGCAAGGGGCTCACGATTGCCGGCCGCGGCGTTGCGGTGCTCTGCCGCCTCGCATTTCTCGAAAGCGCCGAGCGCTTCGATCTGCTCTTTCGCAGCGAACATCCGCTGAGCCATTGCGCCTATTTTTCCGAGCGCGTGCCGATGACGCTCGGGCGCTGGAGTCCAAAGGCGTCGAGCGCCACGGCCTATGCGTGGTTCTTCTTCGACAAGGAGTGGCCGCGGCTTCGCTCGCCGGAACTGATCGCCATTCCGCCGGGAACGCGCGCACGTCTTTCAAGGCCGGAAGACGTGCATCGTTTTGCGAAGCGCTCCGAAACTCCCCTCTTCAATAATTCTCGCGTCGAACCGTCGCCCGCGAGCGCGGAACGCGAGAAGGCCGCGCCGGCGTGGGACTCCTCCGCCGGTGCGGCCGCCCTTGCGGACACCGCGCCAGTCGTGGGTCACACGTGATGCACGTGCTCGGCGAGCGGGAGTGGTTGACTGCCACGGAAGCGGCGAGCGAACAGCTGCCAGGGCTGCCGTCGAGCAAGCGCAACGTCAACCGCTACATCGCCGAGCACGAGATCGCGACGCGCGTGCGCTCCGGTCGCGGGGGCGGTCGCGAGTTTCACTGGAGCACGATGCCGGCGGCGGCGCGCGCGGAATATCTCAAGCGCCATGGCGAACACACGAACCCGGTCCCCCTGGGCGATCCGGCCGCGCGCGGTTGTCAGAAGGATATTCTGGCGGAAGCGCGCGGCCTCATCGTATCGGCGTTCGCCGAAACCTCGAAGGGTCCGAAGTGTCAGGCGCGCAAACGCTTCTGCGCTGCGTATACGGCGCGCCACGTGAAGCTCGATCCCTGGGTGTTTGCTGCCGTCCCGTCCGTGGCGCCGCATCAGCTCGCGCTGTGGGGATCGCGGCTCGGCCGCGGCGACAACCTGCGCGACGGGCGCGGCCGTCCATCCGGCTCCGGCCTGTTCGACGCCGATCTGCACCTCAGGAATTTCGTCGTCGCGATGGTAGCCGCGCGACCGCAGCTTTCGGCGACGCACATCCGCCGTCAGATCGCCGTCGATCTCGGCCGGGAAATTCCGCTGCGCACGCTGCAGCACTTTCTGAAGACCTTCCGCAAGACCGCCGCGCCGGAACTCAAGGCGCTCACCAATCCCGACCGCTACCGAAGCCACCACAAGCCGGCGTTCGGCATCGTGGGCGCACGTGTGGAGCGGATCAACGCGCGCTGGGAGATCGACGCGTCGCCGGCCGACGCGATGTGCCTCGTCAACGGGCGCGAGCTGCGCGTGAAGCTCGTGGGCGTCGTCGACGTGTTCACGCGCCGCGCCATGGTGCTCGTCTCCGACCAGGTGCGCGGAATCGCCACGATGGCGCTCTTGCGCCGCGCGATCGCGGCGTGGGGAATGCCGGAACTCCTCAAGATCGACAACGGCAAGGAGTTCAAGAACCGCGCGGTCGAGCGCTTCTGCGCCGACGCCGGAATCGCCACCGATTTCTCGCGGCCCTTCAATCCCGAGCAAAAGCCGCACATCGAGCGCTTCTTCGGCACGATCGCCCGCGACCTGTTCGAGATGCTGCCCGGCTATATCGGCCACAGCGTCGCCGAGCGGCAGGGCATTGAGGCGCGCAGGAGTTTCGCGCATCGCTTCGGCGAGGACGCGCAGCTCACCTTCGGAGTCTCGCTGTCGCCGGCCGACCTGCAGGCGCGCATCGATAGTTGGTGCGAGGATGTTTACGCGCGGCGCGTCCATGCAGGGATCGCGTGCGCCCCGCATGACCGCGCGCTCGCGCACGCGGGCGACGTGCGCCGGCTCGAAGACGGGCGGCTGCTCGACGCGCTGCTGCTCGACGCACCCGACGCCGGCGGCATCCGCATCGTCGGCAAGAGCGGCATCCGCATCGGCAACCGGTTTTACGTCGCGGGCGAGCTCGGCGAGTTCAGCGGCCATCGCGTCCATTGCCGCTTCGATCCGCACGCGCCGCAATCGATCGTCGTCTACGACGTCGCGCGCACGAAGTTCATCTGCATCGCGCGCGATCGCGACGCGATGGCCGACGCCGAGCTTGCGCGCGAAGCCGAGCGCGCCAAGAAACTCAACGCCGCGCGCATCCGCGACATCCGCGATGCCACGCGCAAGGTGCAGCGCCTCTATCCGGCCGACGGCATGGCCGATCGACTGCTGATCGACGCGCGGGGCGCTTTTGTGCCCGATCCGGAGTCGGCCGAAGCGATGCGCATCGCTGCGAGGCCGACGCTTGTTGCACAGCGCGCGGCGCTCGCCGCGCTCGAAACCGACACCGAGCCCGAACAGCCGATCGAAGCGACCGATGCCGAGCGCGAAAGCGCGGTCATCTTCCACATCGAGGAAGCGCAGAAGCACGAGCCGCCGCCGCGACGCATGGTCGCCTGCGACGGATACGAGCGTCCCGCTTTCGTCGGCGACGAGCTCGGGCTGTTTGCATGGCTCGATGTGCACCGCGACGCCATCGACACGCGCGACCGTGTGACGCTCGAAGAATTCGAGTCCGATGCGTCGTTTCAGGACCTTCTCAGAAACTCAAAAAGGGCTGCCACATGAAAACCGGGCATTTCGTCGAAGGGCTTTCCAACGTCCAACGGTTTCTGGACGGGCAGCGCACGGTAGAAGGCCGCGGCGCGCGCGAGGCGAGCTGGCATCTCGTCAAGGGCGAGCCGGGCTACGGCAAGTCGCGCACACTGATGTGGTGGGGCGCGAAGAAGACGAACGTCGTCGTTCGCGCCAAGGCCGATTGGACGCCGGCCTGGGCGCTCAAGGACATCAGCGCGTGCCTCGGCCTGCAGCAGAGCCACCGCGTCAACGTGATGTTCGAGGCCGTCTGCAACGAACTGATGGCCAAGGGCTGTCCGCCGCTCGTCGTCGACGAGATCGATCATGCCGCGCGCAGCGTGCGCGTGCTCGAAACGCTGCGCGACATCACCGACGTTTCGGAATGCGTTCTCGTCGCCGGCGGCATGAAGGACGCGGAGGGCCTGATGAAGCGCTATCCGCAGATCCATTCGCGCATCGCCAAGGTGACGAATTTCGGGCCGGCGAGCGCGGCCGACGTGGCGCTGATCTGCGAGCAGCTCTGCGACCTCGACCTGGCGCCCGATCTCGCCGACGAGATCCGCCGCGTCACGGCCGGCCGCGTGCGCCTGGTGATGAACGCGATCGCGCGCGTCGAGCGCTTCGGCAAAGGCGCGCGCGGCGGCAGGCTCGGCGTGTCCGACATCAAGGGCAAACCGCTGATCGCCGGCGACGATCGCCACGATGAGCGCGCCAGCGCGAAGAGCAACGATGAGCGCGCCAGCGCGAAGAGCAACGAAAAGCTCTCGGAGGTCGCGTGACGATGAACGGGAACTTCCCGGCCGATCCGCCGACCTTCATGTCGGCGAACGTGCGCAAGGTGCTCCGCCTCGCCGGCGGCGCGAAGCTCAGCGCGCGCGAGATCACGATCCGGCTCGGCCAAAGCCCCGGCACGATCGGGGAGCCTTCGGGCTTCATGATGAACGTGATCCGCATCCTCGCTCAGTACGCCGAGCGCGGCGAAGCCCTGACGGAGATGCCGACCGCCGCGCGTCCGGAGATTGCCTACTGGATCGAGCCGCCGAAGGACGACGCGCGATGACGCCGAACCAGACAACGATCCTGCAATGGCTCGTCGAGGCCGGGCGCCCGTGCTCGCCGACCGACATCGTTCGCCGCTGCCAGCTCGTGTCGTGCGAGGCCGGCCGCAAGAACATCCTCGAATGCCTCGGCCGCCTGATGCAGAAGAAGCTCGTCGCGCGCGCCAACAGACGCACCGGCTTCTGCGATCGCAGCGAGCCGCTCTACGCGGCGACGCCGGCCGGGCGCGCGTTCGTCGCTTCGGGCAAGCGCATCACGAGCGGCCCGAACGGCCCGCATACTGGGGCCGGCAAGCCGCGGGAGGGCACCTTTCGCCAGCGGCTGTGGAACGCTTTCCGCATCCAGAAGAAGGCGACGCTCCCCCAGCTCATCGAGATTGCGCGCGAGGCGCGCGACGGCCGCGTCGAGTCCAACGCGCTCTCCTATCTGAAGTCGCTCGTGCGCGCGGGCGTCGCCGCGCGGCTGCCGGCGCGCGAAAAGGGCCTCGCGCTTACGTCGCCGGGCCACGTGCGCTTTGCGCTGATCCGCGATCTCGGGCCGCTCGCGCCCTGCGCCGGCAAGTCTCACCTCGTCAACCTTAATGCCCGCGGGCGCAACCCGGACGAAAAGTTCATCCCCTACGGAGCCGCGAAATGAAAGGCACGAAACCTTGCCCGATTCCCGGCTGCCCGCAGATGCACGCCGTCAACCAGCTGATGTGCAAGCGCCACTGGTTTCGCGTGCCCGTCATCCTTCGCAACGCCGTATGGGACACCTGCCGCGAAATGCAGCGCCGCCACGACGCCGAAGCGCTCGACGCGATCCGCCGCTACCGCGACGCGCGCGACCAGGCGATCGAGGCCGTGTGCGCGAAGCTCGGACTGCGGGAGGACGCATAGATGCACGCATGGCTGTCGTTCGGCTACATCGTCGGCCTCATCGTGTGGTCGCTCGCGTTCGTCGAGGCGGCCCATCTGCTGTTCGGGATTTTCGGATGAGCGCGAAGGGCAAATCGCTCGGCGCTCGCAGCGGCGTTTCGTACGCGGAGCGCGCGAGCGCACGCTGGAACGGACGGCCACCAGACTGGGTGTGTGCGCTCGCGGCCGAAGCCGATCGCGCGCGCGCGGCAGGGCAGAGCCAGGGCGATCTCGGCGAGCGCCTCGGCATCTCTGGCTCCGTGATTTCCGCCGTCATCGGCAAAACCTATCCCGGCCGCTACGACGTCGCCGAAGCGAAGGTGCGCGGGCACCTGATGTCCGCGACCGTCGTCTGCCCCGTTGAGGAAACGATCGGCCTGGATCGCTGCGCCGCCAATCAGGCGCTGAAATTCTCCGCCGCCAACCCGTCGCGCGCGAAATTCCCCTTCGTCTGCAGAAGCTGCCCGAACCGCATTGAGGCGAGCAAATGAAGGTGAGCGATCGCCTGCGCGGGATGGCCGACTTTGTGAGGTGCAAGGGCAATTCCTGCCGTGAGCGCGATCCGACGCTGTCGGCGTCGCTGCGCGGCTACGCGCGCGAGCTCGCGAAGCTCGCCGACGACGCCGCTGCGCTCGAATGCGCGCTCGCGAAAGCGATGGACATCCGCACATGAGCAACATCGCCAATCCCGGCGCCACGGGCCTCGGCATCACGACGAAGATTTTCCACGAGCGCTCCGGCGGCCGGAGAATCCGCAACCTCGCCGACACGGGCGAGGTCTTCGCGCTCGCCGCCGGGGTCGCCGCAGGCAACACGAGGCGTGCGACCATGCTGTCGCTCGACGAGTGCCGCGCGATCGCGCAGCTCGCGGCAGGCGCCGGCGTGATCCTCCATCTCGCGATCGAGCTCGTCGCAGCTTCCGACGACGGTGCTGCGCCCGAAGACGTCCGCGCGCGCCTCGAAGCGCTCTGCAACGCCACCCGCGCACTCGTCGAACGCGAGCCGGCCGCGAACCGCCCGGCACCAAAGGAGCAAAACTAATGTTCACCGTCCTCCAGCCGCCCGTGAATGGAAACAAGACCAACCCTCACGCCATCCGTGTTTCGGTCGTTCGCTCGCGCAAAAAAGTCTCAACGTCGCCGCTGCGCCTTTGCATCTCGATCGGCGTCGCGCTTTTCGAGACGATCGGCGCGCCGGATTTCATGAGCGTTGCCGTGGGCGGCAGCGATGATCGCGGCAAGCTGCAGATCGCACCGGCACCGGCGCGCTTCAAATGCACGCGGCTGAAGAACTCGGCGCTGGTCCGAGCCATTGTTCCGGGCCTCCACACGGTTGCCAAGGGCGTCGAAGTTCAGCCGACGAACGTCAAGAACGTCCTCACCTTCGCGCTGCCGCGTGAATTTCTCATATCGGCGGAGGCGACCCTGGCCGAGCAAGCAGCAGCGCAAGAAATCACTCGCAGTTCGCGGCGTGTCGGGGGGGGGTCTGAGCCCCCTTCACTGAACGCGCATAGCAAATAACCAAGGGGAACACGGCATGAAGGCCACCGCGAAGACCAAGACAGCCGCCATCGACGTGCCGCAGAGCGACGAGGCGGCGAACGCGCTGCTCGCGCAATACGGCGAGACGTACAACGCGATCGCGAAGCTGCAGGCCGATCTGGACGACGCGCTGGCGAAGGTGAAGGGGCTCTTCGAAACACAATCCGCGCCGCTTCAGGAGAAGCTCAAGATTGCATTCCTGCAGCTCACCTCGTGGGGCGCGGCGCACCGCGACCGGCTGACGGAAAACGGCAAGTCCAAAACCGTACTGTTGCCGGCCGGCCAGATCGGCTGGCGCCATCGTCCGCCGTCGGTGCGCTGGGTGAAGGGCATGAAGGCCGAGGATATTGTGGTCGCGATCAAGAACGCGGGCCTCAGGCGCTTTCTGCGTATCAAGGAGGAACCCAACAAGGAGCGGATGCTCGAAGAGCCCGACGTCGCGGCGACCGTGAAGGGCGTCGTGATCGGCTCCGCCGGCGAGGATTTCTTTGTCGCGGCCGTCGGCATGGCGCTCGCGGAGCCCAAGGGTCGGCCGTGAACAGCGCCGCGGAACGGGCGTTCGACGGTCCGGCGGGCGATCTCCTGCTCACCATCCACCCTCTTCTCCATGTGCTGAGGGGCGATAAACGCGCCCGGCTGCAGCGCGCCTTCATCGCCACGGTGTTCGACATGGCTTCCCGCGCACTCGGAACCGATCCCTCGCATCTGCCGCCCAACCCGCAGCGCGCGGCGCATGCCCTGCATCGCGCCGTGATCCAGCTTTGTCTCGTCGCCGGCGTCGAGCGCGTCGAACTGGTCGAGAACTATAATGACCACGCGCTGCCGGAAGGCCGCACCGATCTCGGCGAAGCGATCGAGCGGTGCCTCGCGCTGCTCTCGCTGTTCCATGCGCGGAGCATCGAGGCGCCATGAACAGGCTGACTGCGACCTCGTCGCGAAACGCGGCCTATCGCAGGCTGCACGCGTCGGCGCGCGCCATGGGCCTCGACGAGGGCGCCTACCGCGCGCGCCTGGAGAGCCTCACCGGAAAGCGCAGCGCGAAGGATTTGACGGACGCGGAACTCGCGCGCGTGCTCGATGCGTTTCACGTGAAACAAACGACGGCGCATCCGCATCTCGCGAAGACAAAGGCGCTGTTCATCGCGGCCTTCAACCTCGGCGCGTTCGAGACGGGCAGCGACGCGGCGCTCGACGCGTTCGCGAAGCGCCAGACGGGCAAGGAACGGCTGGCATGGCTCACGCCGGCCGAAGCCAACGCGGTGACCGAGGCGCTCAAGTCGATCTGCGCGCGGCACGGCTTTGTCGTCGAAGGCGACGGCATGGAGGCGCGCAAGGCGCTCCTGCGCGCGCAATGGGCCAAGCTCGCATCGCTCGGCAAGATAATGGTCGCCGACGAAGCGGGCCTCGACGGCTGGGTGAGCAAAAACATCGCCGGCCGCCGGGAATCGCACCGCACGCTCAAGCGCCACCAGCTTGACCAGGCCGCGATCCGGCTCGGGCGATGGATCAGGGTCGCGCTCCTCACCGCTGAAACCGCAGCCGCCCAGGCATGACTCGCCGCGGGAAAAACACCTGGCAGCCGTCGCGCGTGCTGGTGCTGGTCGCCAACGCCGGCGGCATCGAGGCCGCCAAGAAGCTCGTGCGCCATTTCGGCGGCCGGCGCATCTACGTGCCCAGCCGGCCGATGGCAGACAATCACGAGCTCGTGGTGGCGATCGGGCGCCGCGCGGCCGAGGTTCTGCAGGACGAATACGGCGCGGAGTCGATCGTCGTCCCGGTGGGGCGCGACCTCAGGCTCGACATCGCCGCGGACGCGATCGGACAGGCGAGCGGCGGCAAGCGCCATGCGATCGTCAAGGCGCTGGGTGTTTCCTATTCCAGCGCCAAGCGTATCCTGCGCCGGCTGCGCAGCGAACTTCCGCGCGATCCGGCCGCGCCGCCGATACCGCGCCGGAAGGACGCCCGCCAGATCGACCTCGAAGATTTGTTAGCGGGTTAAGAGGGCCTAATTGAGCCCCTGAAACACGGGCGCGGCACGGCCCAGTGTCCGGTGCATGACGCTCACGCCCTCCGACGTCGAAACGCTCGCGCGCACCGCCTACGGAGAGGCGAGCAGCGAAGGCGATGCGGCGCGCATCGGCGTCATTTCTTCGGTGCTTAACCGCGCGAAGGACGGCCATTTTCCGGGCGGGACGGACGTCGGCCAGATCTGCACCGCACACCGGCAATACGATTGCTGGGACGCAAGCAGTGCGGACTGCGCACGCACCAAAGCCGCCACGCCCGGCGATCCGGCTTACGCGGCCTGCCTGGGGCTCGCGCTCGTCGCCGCCGGCGGCAAGCTCGCCGACAACACGCATGGCGCCGTCTTCTATCACGACGTCACGCGCTTCGGACCTCCGGCCGCGTGGGGAAAGGTGAAGCTCGTCGCCGTCCACGGGCGCCTTAGTTTCTACGCGAAGGGATAATTGATGAACGCGAACACCGCCATTCAGCTTCAGCCCTGGCTCACCGACTTCATCCAGGCGTTCTTCATCGTTCTGGCGGCGATCGCCGTGCCGGGTGTGAACGCGCTCTACGATTACGTCACCACGAAGCTGCACCTGCAGTCGAATGCCACCGCGCGCGCAGCGCTCGACGGCGTGGTCGAGGACGCGGTTCCGTTCGCGCAGAAATACGCGGTGACCGCCGTAACGAAGGTCGGCCCGATCGAGACCAACAACGCGACGATCGCGAGCGCGGCCAATTTCATCCTGAGCCACGCGCCGGCCGAGCTGGCGCAGCTCGGGTTCACAGAGCAGCACGTCATCGATCTCGTGCGCTCGGCGCTGCAGCAGCTCGATCCCGTCAAACCAAAGGAGACGAAGTGATGAAGAAATGGATTGCATTCGGCGCGCTCGCTTGCGCGCTGGCACTCGGCGCCTGCGCGACGGGAAGTACCGCACAGCAGGACACCGAGAAGGCGCTGATCGGCGCGCACGCCAGCTACGACGCGATCAGCGTCGCGCTCCAGACGGCGACGGCGACGGGCGTGCTGCATGGCGCGGCGGCCACGCAGGCGCAGTCGGCCTACGACCAGGTCGGACAGGACCTTGCCGCGGCCGATCTCGCCTGGGATGCCGGCAATGCCGTGCTCGCCGCAGCCGACGTCGCCAACGCCGGCAGCGACACTGCGAAGGCGCAGGCGCTCATCCCGGCGCCCTGCATTTCGAACAAGAGCTGCCCCGGCACGACCGGCAAGTAGCGCCACGCGCTCACGCAGCGAATCCTCTGGAGACCTGAAGACATGACACTTGCTCAACTGATTTTGGCGCTGATCACGCAGGCGCCCGCCGCGATCACGCAGATCGAGGCGCTCTACGAGACGGTGAAAACCGATCTCACATCCAACGATCAGGCGACGATCGATGCGGCGCTCGCGTCCGAACGCGCCAAACTGCAGCCGGAAGAGACGGCGACCGACGCCGCGCTCGAAGCCGCCGAAAAGTACTGATAGCCGATCCGGGGGCAGTCCCGTGACCCTGGACCAGATCATTGCGATTGCCGACGTCGCCGCGGTGGTGCTTTCCGCGGCGGCGTTCGCGTTCGGCTTCTACGTGCACGCCGTCGCCGGCGGCAAGATCGCGAGCTGCCGCGACGAACTGAAGAAGGAGTTCGATGCCGAGACCAAGGCGGTCGCCGCTGCGCTCTATGCGCGGATCAACGGCTTCGGCGATCGTCTGCAGATCGTCGAAACAAAGGTCGACGACACCGCGCGCCGCGACGATCTGCACAAGCTCTCGCTCCAGCTCGTCGGCATGTCGGGCGATCTGAAGGCAATGGCCGTGAAGATGGAATCGCTGAACGAGAGCGCGCGCATCACGGGCATCGCGATAAAGCGCGTCGAGAACCACCTGTTCCACATCGAGGGGGCGTGAGCATGCGCTCAGCGCATAGGGGGTCGTTCCAATGAAGTTTTCAGAGGCGCTGGCGCAGGACCGCAGGCTCGCCACGCTGAAGCTGATGGCCGAAGCGGGCGGCTGCGCCAACGAGAGCGTGCTCAGGCAGGGCCTGGAGCTGCTCGGCCACATGGCCGGCATGACCTACCAGACGGTGCGCGACGACCTGCGCTTTCTCGAAGACGCCGGCTGCGTAAAGGTGGAATGGTTCGAAGATCGCGTTGCCGTGGCCAAGCTCACCAGGCGCGGCGTCGACTGCGCCGCCGGCCAGATCAGGGTCGAAGGCGTCAAGCGGCCGGCCCTGGGCGTGTGAACGCATGCGGCCCTCCACCATCGACAGACTCGATCCCGCGCTCCGCGCCGAGCTGAACCGGCTGCGCGTCGACGCGGGGTTCACGATCGAGCAGATCGTCGAATACCTGAAGTCGATGAACGCGCACGTTTCGAAGAGCGCGGTCGGCCGCCACGTGAAGAAGCTCGCGGAAGTCGGCGCGCGCATCCGCGAAGCACGCGCGGTCGCCGAAGGCATCGCGCCCACGATCGCCAACAAGGACGACGGCCAGCTCGTCAACATGAACGTCGAGCTGCTGCACAGCGCGATCATGCGGCTGCAATCCGGCACCGAACGCGACGGCTCCGACGTCGATCTCACGCCGGCCGAAGCGATGATGATCGGCAAGGCGCTCCAGGCGGCGGCGAGCGCCTCGAAGATCAACGCCGACCGCGTGCTGAAAATCCGCCAGGAGACCGCGTCGAGCGCCGCCAAAGAGGTGGATAAGGTGCTCAAAAAGACCGCTCCGGGGCTCTCCAAAGACACCGTCGCGGAGATCCGCCGCGCCGTGCTCGGAGTGGCGGCGTGAAAAAGGTCTTTCACGCGGAGACGCGGAGGCGCGGAGGAGTGCGCCATGGCGGCACGCTGCCGGGGGTTGAACACCACGTTCTCCGCGCCTCCGCGTCTCCGCGTGAGACTTTGTGATGCCGTGCATCAGGATCACGCTGCCGGACGGAACGGTCGCGCTCGCGAAGGTCGCACGCGCGCCGCAGAAGAAATGCAGCGTGTGCGGCGACCGCGCCGGGCTGCTCTGCGATTACCCGGTGCGCGGGCATACCTGCGACAAGCCGCTGTGCTCGAATTGCGCGGTTCATAAGGCCGACGACATCGACTGGTGTCCCGGCCACGGGCCCGTGCCTCAACTTGCGCTGGTGCCGTGAGGGAAATCGATCATCTCGTTCCGCGCCACGAAGGCCGCGAGCTGCCTGATGCACTTGCCGGCATGCCGCGCGGCGATCTGCTGCTCGGCTACCAGGGCGCGGCGTCGCGGCTCGCCAACGCGTCGGCGCTCAGCGTGTTCTCGAAGTCGCGGCGCATCGGCCTGACATGGGGATTTGGCTCCGACGCGGTCCTGACAGCCGGCGCCAGGCGCGGGGAAGGCGGCGACGATTTCTCCTACATCTCCTATTCGCAGGAGATGACGCGCGAGTTCATCGACGCCTGCGCGATGTGGGCCAAGGCGCTCGCGATCGCCGGCTCCGACGTCGACGAATTCCTGTTCGAAGATCAGGACGAGCACGGCGACACGCGCGGTATCAAAGCCTTCCGCATCTCGTTCGCGAGCGGGTTCGAGATCACGGCGCTGTCGAGCGCACCGCGTTCCCTGCGCGGCCGCAAGGGCGTGGTGATGATCGACGAGGCCGCCTTCGTCGACAATCTCGCCGAGCTGCTCAAGGCGGCGCTTGCGCTTCTGATGTGGGGCGGACGCGTGATCGTCGTCTCCACGCACAACGGCGTCGACAATCCGTTCAACCAGCTGCTCGACGAGATCCGCTCCGGACGGCGCAGAGGCACAACGATGGAGATCACGCTGCGCGATGCCATCGCGGGCGGCCTCTACGAGCGCGTGTGCCTGGTCACCGGCAAGGAAGCAACGCCCGAAGGCAAGATCGCCTGGGAAGCCGACATCCGTGCGAGCTATGGCGATGCCGCGGCCGAAGAACTCGACTGCATTCCGGCCACGGGCTCGGGGGCGTTCCTGTCGCCGGCGCTGATCGCGGCGGCGCATCACGAGGATTGCGGCAAGCCGGAACTTTACCAGGGCGGCAACTGCTTCGGCGGTCGCGACATCGCGCGCCGGCGCGACCTGGACGTGATCTACGCCGGCGAACTCATCAATGGCATTCTGTGGCTGCGCGTGCGCGATCGCGCGAGGAACACAAAGCTTACCGAGCGTGCGCGACAGTTTGCGGCCTATATGAAGCGCTTGCGCATCATCCGCGCCGGCGTCGACGAAACCGGAATGGGGATCGGCGAGGTCGAGCGCGCGCAGGACGAGCTCGGCGAAGCCCGCGTCGTCGGCGTCACCTTTACGCCGGCCAACCGGCTCGACATCGCCAATGCGATGCTGAAGCGCTTCGAGGACGGCACGATCCGCATTTATCTCGATCCGGACGCCCGCGCCGATTTCTGCGCCATCAAGAAGGCGAAGGGCAAAGGGAACGTTGTTAACCTGGTTAACGATGAGACGGTGCACGCGGACGAATTCTGGGCCTGCGCGCTCATGTGCAAGATGGCCGATCTCGGCGAGCCCGCCTATTACGGCTACCAGGCCGCGCCTCGAAACGACAAATGGAGCGACGTTCCGCGTGGCTTCGAAGCGGAGCGCGGCATCGGGCGCATGCGCATGACGCCCCGCGAACGGCCGGGCGGCGGGGCGCGCTTCCGCAGGGGTGAAGCATGGTGACGATGGGCGCACACGCGCGAAGAGCAAATAAATGACCGGAACAGCAGTCGTTTCCGCGAACACGCGCGGCGTCCAGCAGCAGCAGGACACCGGCCTCGTCTATCCGAACGGATTGCCGATCATCCGCGAAGTGATGACGGAGAAGATCGCCGCGGCCACGCTCACCGGCGTGCGCCAGGCCATCGGCATGATCGTCACGCCGGGCCTCGATCCGCAGGGCCTGGCATCGCTGATGCTCGAAGCGATCGACGGCGATCCCTATTCCTACATGTCGCTCGCCGAAGAGATCGAGGAAAAGGAGCTGCAGTACGCAACCGTGCTCGGCACGCGCAAGCGTCAGGTGGCGCAGCTCGACATCTCGATCGAGGCGGGATCGCAGCAGCGCGCCGACAAGCAGATCACCGCGGCGTGCCAGGACGAGATGATCGACTCGGGCCTCATCGAGAGCGCGCTGTTCGACATGCTCGATGCGGTGGGCAAGGGCTACTCGCTCACGGAGATCGTGTGGGATTTGCAGGGCAGCCATTGGGGCATCGCATCGCTCGACTATGTCGATCCGCGGTTCATCCGCTTCGACCGTCCGACGCGGCGCATTCCGCTCCTGCGCGCCGACAACGACGGCGGAATCGGATTACCGCTGCCGCCCTACAAGTTCGCGTGGCTGCGCATCCAGGCGAAATCGGGACTGCCGGTGCGCTCGGGCATCGTGCGTCCGGTCGCCTGGGCGTGGATGTTCAAGAATTTCGCGCTGAAGGACTGGGTGCAGTTCTGCGAAGTGTTCGGAATGCCGCTGCGCGTGGGCAAGTTCGCGCCCGGCGCCAGCGAAAGCGACAAGGACGCGCTCCTGCGCGCGGTCTCCGCGATCTCATCCGACGCGGCATGCATCATTCCCTCGAACATGGACATCGTGTTCCAGGAGACGAAATCGGGCGGCTCGGGCGCGGGCGACGTGCACGGCGCGCTCACCACCTATCTCGACGAGCAGATCACCAAGGTGGTGCTCGGCCAGACCGGCACCACGCAGTCGACGCCCGGCAAGCTCGGCGGCACGGGCGATCACACCCAGGTGCGCGAGGACATCGAACGCGCCGACGCACGCGCGCTCACCGTCTGCATCAACCGCGACATCATCCGGCCCTGGGTCGATCTGAACTGGGGTCCGCAGCAGAACTATCCTTACGTGCAGATCGGCATCACCGAGCCCAGGAACGCGGCGATCATGGTCGATACCGCCCTGAAGCTCGTGCCGTTCGGGCTCAAGGTCGCGCAGAAAGACATCACCGCCGCAGTCGGCTTCAACACGCCGGAAGCCGGCGACGAGCTCCTCGTGGCGCCTGGCGCCGGCGCCGGTGCGCCACCGCCATCGGGCAACGCCATTCCGACCGCCGATCTGAAAGTCGATCTTTCCACCACGCGCCGCGCGCATCTGCTCGCTTACGAGCTGCTCGCGTCGGAAGCGGGAGACGCGATCGAGCGCGTCACGCAATCCCAGCTCGCCGACTACAAGTCGATCATGGGCGACGCGGTGAAGCAGATCCTCGCCGCGGCGCAGACGGCGAACAGCTTCGCGGAGTTCGAGAAGCGCATCCAGTCGCTCCACGCGGGGATCGACATGACGCCGCTCGCCAAGCGCCTCCTGTCGCTCACCTTCCAGGCTTACGCCGGCGGCGCGCTCGGCCGCGAGATCGAGGATCGTCCGCTGAAAAGTCTTGCCTCGGCGGCCGCACCTTACGGAGACGTCGAGTATGCCGATCCCGGTTACCAGCCCGACAAGAAAAAGCGCTATCCGCTCGACACCGAAGATCGCATCCGCGCGGCGTGGACCTACATCCACCAGGAGAAGGACCGCGCGCTCTACACGGCCGCGCAGGTGCATCGCATCGAAGGCAGCATCGTCGCCGCGTGGAAAGCGAAGATCGACAAGGCCGGCCCTCCGTCCGCTCAACCGGCGAAGTGAAATGGCACGCGGAGACGCGGAGACGCGAAGAGTGCGGGCGCCTTAGCCATGACTTCCGATCTGAATTTCGACGATCTCTCGCCGGAGGCCGCGCTCGAAGCGTGGAATCAGCGCGACGACAACCCGACGGAGAGCTACTCGTGGTACGATGTCTGGCAGCAACAACACAGCCAAGCTTTCACCGTCGCGAAGACGGCCGGCGCCGACGTGCTCGACGATATCGCGCAGGCCGTCGAGAACGCGATCGCCAACGGCGAGACGTTCGACCAGTTCGTCGCCGACATCGAGCCGATCCTGGTCGAGAAGGGCTGGTGGGGAACGGGCCCAGCGTTCGATCCGGTCACGGGCCAGCTCAATACCGCGCAGCTCGGCAGCCTCAATCGCCTGCGCATCATCTACGACACCAACCTGCGGATGAGCTATGCGGCGGGCAAATGGGCCGGCATCGAGCGCACCAAAGGCGATCTGCCCTATCTGATGTATGCGCACACCACGAGCATCCACCCGCGCATCGAGCATCTCGCCTGGGACGGGATCACGCTGCCGGTCGACGATCCGTGGTGGGCCACGCATTACCCGCCGAACGGCTGGGGATGCAAATGCGGCGTCATCCAGCTCACGCGCTCGCAATACAACAACATGAACGGGGCCGGATTGATTACCGCCGAGGCGCCGGGCATCGACTGGCGCGACATCGTCAACCCGCGCACGGGCGATGTGACGCCGACGCCGGCCGGCATCGATCCCGGCTTCGCCTACAATGTCGGGAAGGCTTTCCTCGCCGCACTGGCAGGAGGCTGAGAGATTTTCTGCGGCGGGACGTCGGACGAGCCCGTTCCGCAGAGCCCCCAGCTCTGGATTGGGTCTTTCGATTTGAACCGGAGTGACGCGGCGTAATCCCGGCAGGTCGGCCACTCTTTGCGAGCGTTCAGAACGTAACCGAGCCGCTGCCAGAATAATTCGTAGGTCGCCGGTGTGTCGGGCCTGATCTGCACGTTGATGTCAGCGGGAAATGATTGACCGGGGATGTTGACCACATCTGCGTGCGCGTCGATGTCGTCGCCTTTGGCCGCGTAAGTGATCTGCCAGCGCTCCAGGCCGCGCGCGACCGCAAGCATAGCGAAATCGTCGTAATTACGCTCGGCGATTGCGCCGCCAGGCGCGGGGCGCACCGAATAACCTCCCGGCACGCTGGCGCTGAATACGCGCTGAAGCGCTGCCTCGAATTCGGGAGTCGTGATGTGGTCGAAGTGGCGCTGCTGCGCCTGCCGCCACTGATCCATGGACGGCTGCGGAATAGAAAAGCAGCCGCCCAGCGAAACGGCGCAGAGCGCCAGCATCGGAACACGCATTTTCCATCCCTCAATTTAGAGCCCGATATAAGCACTTGTCGGGGCCGCTCAAGAATCCCTTGGGTGCGGGACCGCTGTGATCGAAAAGTCATGGGCAGGCATGGCCTCGCGGGCCTCATCGCTGAGGTATCTGAGCGTCGTCGCTCGGAGAGGAGGCTTAGCGGGGCTGGTCCGGGAGGCGGCGCGAGCCGCCTCCCGTGGGACCACCGCCGCGATTTGGCTTTCCGTTAACCATTCATTTAGGAGTGTTAACGGGGGCACGCCACAAGCCCTCGTAGGAAGGCCGAAATTTTGGCCTTTTGCCCCGCCAGGCTACCGTGGGTCGGGAAAAACGGAATCGGGCCTCTAAAGAGGCTGCTAAAAGGCTCTACGTGGCGATCAGGCCCCGACCCACCCCCTCGTTTTCGTCCCGCGCGCCGCCCTGGTCCAAAACCGGGTCGTGCGCCGTCCGCTTTGCAACCCGCGGTAGGGTCTGCCTTCCGATCTGGACAGCGCCGGCCGAACGGCGCACCGTCGCCGCCTTCCCTCATCGCAAGCGCAGGGCTCACCTGAGCCCCTGAAACGGCTTTGCCGGATCGGCGACGTTCGGCGCCGATGGATCGCAGCCTCGCCACTTCGCGAAGTCTGTTTGCCCTGGGCGCGACCGGGACCGCTCCGGAGTGGGTGCAGCTTACACCCAGCCTCGCGACGTTCTCGACGCGCGACGGGCGCGGACCGTTCACCATCCGCAACGCCGCCGATGTCATCCGCACGTCGCTGCAGAGCGGTCCGATCGGCATCGACTACGATCATGCGACGGACCTGGCGGCGAAAGCCGGCATCTCCGCGCCGGCCGCGGGATGGATCGAGGAGATCGCGCAGCACGGTCCCAACAACGAACCGGGACTGTGGGGCCGCGTGAAGTGGACGCCGAAAGGCGGCCAGGCGGTCGGCGAAGGCGAGTATCGTTACATCTCGCCGGTGCTTCTCTCGAACAAACAGAACGATCTCATTGCGATCGGGCGCGCGGCGCTCACCAACGATCCGGCCCTTGTGATGAAGGGCCTCTTCTCAGTCCAGGAGATGGATGAAGTGAACAGACAATCACTCTGCGACGCGCTGGGAATTCCGGGCACGTCGAGCGACGACGACATCACTTCCGCGATCAAGAAGGGAGACGCGGGCGCGAAAAAGAAGCTCGCCTCCGCGCTCGGCGTGCCGGAGACGGCAACCGACGACGACCTGATGGCCGCGGTGAAGAAGGTCGGCGTGCAGGCGACGAACATGTCGCGCATTCTGGAAGCCGCGGGGCTTGCAGCCAACGCGGCGCTCGACGAAGCAACCACCGTCGCGCTGTGCGCGAAACTGAAGGGCACTGCGGCTTCGCCCGGCGCGAACAAGGCGACCGAGCTCCAGGGCCAGGTCGACGAGCTGCAGAAACAGCTCGCCTCGCTCAACGCGCGCCTCGCCGGCAACGACGCGAAGACCGAAGTCGAAGCGGCGATCGCGGGCGGCAAGCTCGCGCCGGCGCAGAAGGAGTGGGCGGTCGATTACTGCTCGCGCGATCCGGCCGGCTTCAAGTCGTTCATCGGCACGGCGCCGAAGATCGTCGCTGCCGGCGCACTCGCGAGCCACGCGGTGCCGGAAGGCGGCCTTACGCCGGCCGAGCAGCAACTCTGCGCCGCGCTCGGCGTGAGCGAAGACAAGTTCAAGGCGGAACGCACGCTGATGACGCGCGCCGCCGCAGGAAAGGAAGGTGCACTGTGAGCGCTCTCACCGAGGATCGCGACACCAAGGAACGCCACGGCGATTTCGTGTCGCTGCCGGTAAAGGCGGCGACGTTGATCTACGCCGGCGCGCTCGTCTGCCTCGACTCGACGAGCCACGCGGTGCCCGGCGCCACGGCAACCACGCTCATCTCTTACGGGCGCGCCGAAGCGCAGGCCGACAATTCGGCCGGTGCGGACGCGGCGATCAACGTGCGCGTGCGGCGCGGCGTGTTCCGCTTCGACAACTCCGCGTCGGGCGACCTCATCACGATGCAGCACGTCGGCACCGACTGCTACGTCGTGGACGATCACACGGTCGCCCACACGAGCGGCACTTCCACGCGCAGCGTGGCCGGCAAGGTCTTCGACGTGGACGCCGAGGGCGTGTGGGTCGACACCCGCGTGCCCGGCGTCTGACGCGTCGCCCAGCGAAACCCCAGGGAACCTGAACAATGGAAATTACCCGCGGCACGCTTCGAACCCTCGGCATCGGGTTCTCGACGGCCTTCAAGGACGCGCTCACCAGCGCGGCGACCATGTACCCGGCCGTCGCCACGATCGTTCCGTCGACCACCCGCAGCATGGATTACGGCTGGCTCGGCAAGCTGCCGAACATTCGCGAATGGCTGGGCGATCGCGTCGTCAACAATCTCACGCGCTTCGCCTACTCGGTCGATAACAAGGACTGGGAAGGCACGCTCGAAGTCGATCGCAACGACATCGAGGACGACAATCTCGGCATCTATTCCGGCTACATCGCCGAGCTGGGCTCGTCCGCGCAGGCGCACAAGGACCAGCTCGTCTGGCCGATGCTGAACAACGGCTTCGCCAGCACCTGCTACGACGGACAGTATTTCTTCGACACCGACCATCCGGTGCTCGACGAGAACGGCGTCTCGCAGTCGGTCGCCAACACGGACGGCGGCGCGGGCACGCCCTGGTTCCTGATCGCGAAGGGCAAGAAGATCAACCCGGTCATCCTGCAGCTCCGCAAGGACTACGCGTTCGTTTCGAAGGATGCGCCGAACGACGACGGCGTGTTCTGGCAGAAGAAGTTCTATTACGGCACCGACGCGCGCTACAACGCAGGCTACGGCCTGTGGCAGTACGCGTGGGGCTCGAAGAACGATCTGACGCCCGACAACTACGCGGCGGCGCGCGCAGCGCTGATCGGCATGAAGGGCGACTACGGGCGCCCGCTCGGCGCCAACCAGTTCGCGCTCTATTACCCGCCGTCGCTCGAAGCCGCGGCGCTGCAGGTCCTCAACGCGGATCGCAACGCGGACGGTTCGACCAACGTGTGGTTCCACACCGCGGACGCCGTGAACGTCCCCTGGCTGGCCTGATTGAAGCCCCCCACGCACAACGAGAGAGCAATGGCGAAGAAAGACGCACCCAAGATCGAGCTGCCCGAGAAGGGGCAGCTCGTCCGCATCAAGGCGCATCGCGACGGCTACCGCCGCGCAGGCGTCGCACACACCAAGGCGGGGGCGGACCACGCCCACGACACGTTCACGCCGGCGCAACTCGAAGCGCTGCACGGCGACGCGAACCTCAGCGTGTCCTACGTCGACGCGCCGAAGACGCCCGGCCCGCAGACGAGCAACAAGCCGAGCGACAAGTCCTGACGATCAGCCCCGGCGGTCTCGCGGACGCCGGCCGGAGGTTGAAATGAAGTTCGGAGTGAGTTTCCACGCGGGGTCGAAGGCCGAGGCCCTGGCACGGATCAAAGGATCCGTGCCGGTGCCTTCCGCCATCGCCGCTCTTGCGATCGCCGCGGTCGGCGCGCTCGACGGCAATCCGAGCACGCTGAAGGTCACGATCTCGGGCGAGCACCTGGGCGATGCGATCGGATCGCTCGCCATCACGGTGAGCACCGCGCGCCCAGGCAGCGAAGCAGGTGCGCAGTCATGACGCGCGCAGGCGGCGCGGCGGACGGGCTCTCGCCGAAGGAACTGGAGCATCTCGCGCTGTTCCTTATGCGTCACGAGCGCATGAAGACGTCGCTCGAAGCCATCCGCGGCGAATGCGATCGCGGCCGCTTCGGCCGCTGGCGCGCGCGCATCGCCGATCTCGCGTCTCTCGGATTGAGGAAAAACCCATGAAGCCGGTGCGGTTCTGTCTCGCGTTGTTCGCTGCGAGCATCTTGCTTGCGCCTGCGTTCGGCGCGCAGGTGATTTCCGGAGGCGGAAAGATTTTCGGCGGCGCCGGCCACAACATCTTCGTAAGCCAGCGAGGGGGCGACACCTACTCGTCGCCGCCCGGCTCGACGAACCGCTACGTTTACATGTCGGAATCGGAAAGCGTGGCGGGCGAGACCGGTGGCCATCCGCTCTTCGACCGTATCGAGGCATTCTACCCGAAGGACGTGATCGATCTCTCGGAGATCTGCAGGGGACGATGCACCGGGCCGACATTCACGAGAACGCTCACCGGTCTGACCGACCCGCGCGCGATCTACTTCACGTGGCTTCCGGACGGCAACGGCGGATATTCGACGATCGTGTGCCGCTATCCGTGCCGCGGCGGCTATCTGTGGATCGTACTCGAGAACGGCGAGCTGGCGTTGACGCCGGCGAACTTCGATCTCGGGGAAAACTGATGGCGCGCGCCTTCGCCAAGGACCATCTGAAGAGCCTGGTCGAACGCATCGAGCGGCTCGAAGAAGAGCGCACGGCGCTCGGCGACGACGTTCGCGAAGTCTATGGCGAGGCCAAGGCCCAGGGCTTTGACACGAAAATCCTTCGCCAGGTGGTGAGGCTCCGGCGGCTCGACCGCGCCGATCGCCAGGAGCAGGAAGCGATCCTGGACCTGTACCTGTCGGCTCTCGGAATGCGCGCATGAGCTACGCGACGCTGCAGAACATGCTCGATCGCGGCTACGAGCAGGAGCTGATCGATCTCACCGATACGACGAACGTTCCGCCGACGACGATCGACGAGACGACCGTCTGCGACGCGCTCGACGACGCGGACGCGGAGATCAATTCCTACATCACCGCGGCGAACCTGACGGTCCCGCTCGACCCGGTTCCGCGCGTCATCGTTTTGCGCGCCATCGATATCTGTCGCTATCGCCTCTGGAGCCGCATGGGCCGGGCGAGCGAAGCGGTGCAGAACGATTATGCCGCGGCCGTTGCGTGGCTGAAGCAGCTCGCGGCCGGCCAGGTACAGCTCGGCGACAATGCCGCGCCGACCGAACAGGCCGCGGAGACCGCGCCGCAGTTTGCCGCCAATCCGCGGACCTTCACCAAATGCTCGCTCAAAGGGCTTTGAGAGATGTCTTCGGTCTCCATGGAAGTCACGCTGAGCTCGGCCGAGGCCAACGCGGCGCTGCAGCGGCTCGCGGAATTCTCCGACGATCGCGCGCGCGCCCTGTGGGACGGGATCGGCGCGGCGATGGTCGCCTCGACCCAGATGCGCTTCCGCGGCCAGCACGATCCGGCCGGCGATCCGTGGAAACCGAGCGAGCGCGTCCTCAGGCACGGCGGCGCCACGCTCATCGAGCACGGCTATCTGCTCGCCTCGCAGACGCACAACGTCCTCGACGACGGCGTGGAGTGGGGCTCGGCGCTCGTCTACGCGGCGATCCATCAGACGGGCGGCGACATTCACCGCGAAGCGGGACAGCACACGATCTACCGCAAGGTGTCGAAATCGGGCGAGCTCGGCGCGCGCTTCGTAAAGAAGAAACAGTCGAACTTCGCCCAGGACGTGACGCACGCCGCCTACGACATCCACATCCCGGCGCGGCCCTATCTGGGCATCGACGCGGCCGACGAAGCGACGATCGAGGGCATGGCGGCGCGCCATCTCGAAGCGGCGCTGCTCGGCACGTCGCCCGGAAGCATCGAATGAGCGCGGCCAGATGATTACAGCCGCGCAAATCCAGGAGCTGCTCACCGGCAACGGCGCCTTCCAGTTCGTCGGCGGCGCCGGCGACTTCGCGAGCGCGGCCGAGCAGCTGCGCACGACGCGCAGCGCGTTCGTGATGCCGCCCGTCGAAAAGGCGTCACAGAACACGACGGGCACGCAGGTGGTGCGGCAGCGCTCCGTGGTCGCGGTGCGCATCGTGCTCGGCTTCGTCGTGCGCAGCGCCACGAAAGCCGATCAGTCGGGCGACGTCGACACGACGCGCGAGGCGCTCAAGACCGCGCTCGTCGGCTGGACGCCCGATCCGACCGTCTACGCGCCGATGACGCTCGTCGCCACGCAGGCGCTCGCGGCAGGCAAGGACGGCACCACCGTGTTCTACGCCTGCGATTTTTCCACCACGTACTATGTGAGGGCCATCCCGGCATGAGCAACGAGAACGCAAAGAAGCCGACATCGCGGCCGAGCAACCGCATCCTGGTCGACGAGCACGGCGTGCGCGAGCGCGTCGACGTGGATCTCGAGCCGGGCGCGGACAACAGCCGCGCGCACGGCTACGACAACGCGGGCGGCCGCGCCTTCAACGAGCGCTTCCGCCAGAAGAACAACACGCCGAAAGGAGCCAGGTGATGGTCGGCAATCCGAAACTTTCAGCCCGCAAGGTTCTCGTCGCCGAGATCGAGACCAGCTACGGCGTCGATATCATCACCTCCGATCCGGGCGCCGCGCACGGCATCCTCGGCAGCAATTTTTCGTTTGCGCCGATGGCCGCGACCGTGTCGAAGCGCCAGCGCGCCCACGCGCTCTTCGGCGCCGATCCGGTCGAGATCACGCAGAAACACGCGACGCTCGGCGTCGATGTCGAGATGGGCGGTGCGGGCGTTCCCGGCGACCCGCCGCTCTACGGCGCGCTGCTGCGCTGCTGCGGGCTCGAAGAAACGCTCACGGCGACCGTGAACGCGATGTACACGCCGCTCACCGACGACACCGAATCGACGTCGCTGCACTTCAACCAGGACGGCCTCCAGCAGCGGCTGACGGGCTGCCGCGGCACCGCGTCGCTCAAGATCGCCGGCGGCGCGCTGCCGCTGTGGACGTTCGCGATCCAGGGACTGTGGAACGCCGCAACCGATGCGGCGCTGCCCGACGTGCACGCGGATCTCGAAGCGTTCCTCGACGCGGCCGAAGTGAACGTCGCCAACACCACCTGCTCGCTGTTCGGCATCGACGTGGTTCTCGACACGCTGACGGTCGATGTCGGAAACACGGTCATGTTCCGCGACCGTCCGAACGCGGCCTATGTCGCGATCACCGACCGGAGCGCGTCTGGCAGCATCACCTTCGAGGCGGACGCGATTGCGACCTACGATTGGGAAAGCGCCGCCGCCGCCAAGACCACGGGTGCGCTCGCGCTCGTCCAGGGCACCGAGGCCGGCAACGAGGTGTCGATCGCCGCGCCGCGCGTGCAGCTCGGCAATCCGACCTACGCCGACCAGAGCGGCATCCTTTGCGTCACCATCCCGCTCTATTTCCTGCGCACCGACGGCGACGACGAGCTGACATTCACGATCAGGTGAGGATTACCCGATAATGGCAAAATTCGTATTCCGGAAGGACGAGCCGGCGCGCGTCGTCGCGTGGCCGTGCAGAATCACGGTGCCGCAATCCGGCGGCGCGAGCGAAGAGCAGGAAATATCGGCGAAGTTCAGGCTGCTCGCGCCCGAACGCGCGGCCGAGATCGTGCGCGGCGCGATCGTGCAATCCGGCGACGTCACGCTTCTGAAGGAATGCCTCGTCGGCTTCTCCGATCTGAAGGACGAGGCCGGCGACGCCGTCTCCGACGAAATATCCGTGCCGCTGATGCTCTCGCTGCCCTACGCGGTCGCCGGGCTCGTGCGCGGGTATTTCGACATGCTCGCGGGGCGGCTGCCAAAAAACTGAAATCCGTCGCTCTCGCGCTCGCGGGCGAGGGTGACGGCGGTAAGGCGATGGACGAGGAGACCATCGCCGAGATGCAACAAATGGGCGTGGGCGCGAAAACGCTCGCGAAGGCGCGTGCGAAACTCCGCGGGCAAACGATCGAGGTCGAGCCGGAAAACGCCGGCGCGGTACGCCTGTTCCTCGCGCTCGGCACGCAATGGCGCCACGTCATGCGCTCGAACGGAAAGATCGAGATCATGGCGCGCACGGGGCTCGATTATGCGGCCGTTCCCGCCACGGCGACCGCTCTCGCGCTCGGCCTCGACGAAATGCTGCTCGCCGGCCTGCGCATCCTCGAAGACGAAACACTGCGCCTTCATGCCGCGCGCGTCGCAAAAACGCTTGGGCGCTAGGCGCTCAGGCAGCGCAGCGGCAGCGCATAGGAAAGTCCCATGAGCGGCGCCGCGCTCACGGCATCCCTCGTCCTCAAGGGCGATGCGTCGGGCATCGTCGGCGCGGCCAACGACGGCGCGGCGTCGCTCGATCGCCTGAAGACGAGCGCCGCGGGCGCCGGCGCGGCTGGCGCCGGAATGGCAGCTCCCTACAATGCCGCAGCCGTCGCGATCACGGAACAGGCCGCGGCCTCGAAAGCGGCGGCGAGCGCGCTCACCGCGAGCGGGGCGGCAAAGGTCGACGAGATCGCACGGCTCACCCAGCTCGCCAGCGCGAGTTCCGCAACGACGGCATCGATTACCGCGCTCTCGGCCGCGCACGGCAAGTACAATTCGACGGTCAACAGCGCGCGTGCGTTGCTCGCCGCGGGCGCCGTCAGCCAGGCGGACTACGAAAAGGCCGTCGCCGCGGCGTCGTCGCAGCTCGCGCTGTCGACGGCCATCCACAGCCAGGCCGGCGGCGCGCTCGCGAAGGAGGAGGGCGGCGCGGCCGCATTGAGCGCTGCCCAGAAGGAGCTTGGCGAAGTTACGGAAACGACGGGCCGACATGCGGCCGACATGGCCATCGACGTCGAGCGGCTGGGCGCGGCAAGCGGCGTCGGCTTCGTCCAGGCGCGTATGTTCTACGACGGCTTCCGCAGCCTCGGCATGTTGTTCGAGACGGGCACCGCACAGCTCGCCGGCTATGTCGCCGCTTTTCTGCTCCTGATCGGGGCGTCCATATCCTACGAGTCCGTGTACCAGAAGCTTTACCAGGCGGCGGGGCAGCAGAACAACCAGCTCGGCCAGACGCACGAACAGTACGTTCAGCTTGCGGGCGACATCGAGACCGCAACCGGCTCGACCGAGCGCGAAGCGGCGGCGATGGCCGCCGCGCTCGTTCAATCGAACGTCACCACGTCCGCATGGAGCGCCCTCTCCGCCGCCGCGGAGGATCTCGCCCGCACGACGGGCATCGACCTCGCCGCGGCCATGCAGCAGCTCGCCAAGGATGAAGCCGATCCGGCGCAGAGCGCGGAGCAGCTTGCCACGCAGCTCGGGCTCCTCAACGAGCAGCAGGTCCAGAACATCAAAAACCTGCAGGCGCAGGGCGATCTGAAGGACGCACAGGTTGCGTTCGCGAAGGCGGTCGGCGCGGCCTACTCCGGCGCAACGGACAATACCAGCGCCTGGAGCAAATCGCTCGACCTGCTCGAAACCGGCTTCAGCAACGCCGCCGCGTCGCTCGGAAAGCTCAACGACGAGATGGCCCGGTACATGTCGTGGCTGCCCGGCGGCGTAACGGCATCGCCGGACAATCCGAACATGCCCGAGCCGTCGCAATCGGCCGCGCAGGCGCAGGCGCAGGCCGACGCCGCGCAGCGCAACCAGCTCGGCGTCCAGGCCAACAATATCCTGAGCGGCATGAACATCGAGGGACAGACGACCGTCACCGACAGCTACAACAAGGAAATCCTGCTCCAGAAAGCCTTCAACGAAGGGCTTATTACCGAGCAGCAATACACCCAGGCGTTGGCGGCGCTCGACAAGGAGCAGACCGACGCGATCAACAAGGGCACCGCTGCCAAGCAGAAGCTCGACGCCACGGACCAGGCGCATCTCGCCACCATCAAACATCTGATCGTCGCCGGCCCCCAACAGATTGCGCTCGCCCAGGCCGACGTGGTCGCGCTGCAGGCCGAAGCCAACGCAAGCGACGGAACGGCCGAGTCGATCAAGAACCTTCAGGACCAGTACGACGTCCAGAAGAAAATCCAGCCCTACATCACCGCACTCACGCAGTTGAATGAGCTGCACGCGAAGGGCGTCGTCAACCAGTCCGCCTACACGAAGATGGCGTCCGCGCTCAATTCGACGATGCAACAGATCACGGTTTCGGCAAAGGCGGAGATCGCGGCGCAGGAGCAGCTCAACGCGATGCAGACGATCGCGAGCAAGTTTCAGGGGCTCTCCGCGATCCAGAATTCGAACGTCACGCAGCCGACGACGGACTCGGCGTTCATCGCCAACACGAGCACGCAGATATTCAACGCCAATGCCGCGGCGCTGACCGAGTGGGTGAACCAGACGCGCACCGCGATCGACGACTGGCTGGTCTACAACAGCGACGGCTCGCAGCAGGCACTTCAAAAGTGGCAGACTTTCCGCGACCAGCTCGGCCTAATCTTCAATGCCGACATGGCGAAGTTCTACACGGACGATCTGGCGCGCCGCACCGACTGGGCCGCGGGCGTGCAGCGCGGATTGAACCAGCTCACCAGCGAAACCGCGAACTGGGCGAAGACGTCCCAGGACCTTGTGACAGGGCTCTCAAGCCACTTCGAAGACGATTTGGCGCAGATGGTGGTGACCGGCCAGAACACGCTGCAGGACTTCTTCACCTGGTTCGCCGAGCAGCTCGTGAAGATGATGTACCAGGAGTACATGGCCACGAGCATGAACGCGATGTTCGGGTGGATCGTGGGCGGCCTGGGCGATTTGATGGGCGCAGGCGCCGGCGCAGGGGGTGGCGCGGGGGGTGGCGAAGGCGAGATTTTCGGAGCCGGAACGATGCACGACGGCGGCATCGTCGGCCGCGACGCGAGCGTCGTGCGCAGCGTGCCGATATCCGTGTTCGACGGCGCGCCGCGCTACCACGGCGGCGGCTGGATACAGCCCGGCGAAGTGCCGATCATCGCCCAGGCCGGCGAGCGCATCCTCACGGCGGTGCAGATGGCCAACCTGGAATCGGCGCTGCTGATGCGCCCGGTCGCGCTCCAGGGCGCGCTGGCGAGCGACAAGGCGCCGGTCACCGTCAACATCCATCCGGCGCCCGGCACGACGGCGACCGCGCAGCAGCGGCGCAACAGCGACGGCTCGTTCTCGATCGACGTGATGGTCGAGCAGATCGACCGCAGCCTCGCCCAGCGCAGCCGCAAGGGCCGCAGCGCCTTCGTGCAGTCGCTCGAAAACACCCACGGCATCAAGAGGACGCCGATCGGATGACGCCGATGAGCGCGCGCGCGCGAAGAGAAAACAAATGACCGGCTCCGTTCTTCCCGCATGGCCCGTCTCGGTGCTCCCGGCGCCATCGCTGTCGGACAATCTCTCGCAGGAATACCCGGATCTGGTCACGCGCACCGATTTCAGCCAGGGGCTGTCGCGCCAGCGCTCGAACTGGTCGCAGGGCGCGACGACGCAATGGATCACCTGGCCGATGAACGCCGCGCAGATGCGCGTATTCCACGGTTTCTGGCGCAACGAGATTTCGAACGGCGCCGACTGGTTCACGATGCCGATCTTCAACGACGATTGCTACCGCACCTTCAAGGTGCGCTTCGTCGACGTGGCGCAGCCGGTTGGGCCGTCGAGCGGCGCGCAGATCACGCGCAACGCCGGCGAATGGATGTACGCCGCGGTGATCGAGACGGCCGACGAGACCGCGCCGGACGAGATCGAGACGGCCACGCTGATCCTCACCTATCAGCAGACGCTTTCGCTCTCCGACATCGTGGGTGCGCTCGACGATGCGATCGCGACGCTGGGGGGAGCGCTCGCATGACGGGATCAAACAGCCCCCTGAACCGCGCAAGGCGCGGACAGCTAATAAGCGTCGCGGCAGCGCGAGGCGAAGAATGAGCAGCGCCGGCTACACCTACACCGACGAGGCGCGCGAATACATGTTCTCGCCGGCCGGCGCTGACGTCATCTACGACGCCATCGAGCTTCGCCATCCCGCTTTCGTCGACGGCGACGGCAATCCGATCGCGGTGCGCTTCGTCAACGCGCCTTTCGATCTTGCCGCGACCCTCGAAGAAGGCGCGCCGCTCAATGGCGGCGAGACGGTCACCTTCGCCGCGTCGCGCTTCGACCTGGTCAAGCCGGACTCGCCCGAAACGGGACTGCCGCAGGCCCAGATCGCAGTCGCCAACGTGATGCGCGAAGTTTCGCCGTGGCTGTCGCTCGCGGTGTCGTCGGTCGCACCGGTCGAGCTTTCGCTGCGCCAGTTCCTCGCCGACGATCTCACCGAACCGTGCTTCGTGATGCACGGGCTCACCTTCGACAACGCAACCTCGAACATCCGGCGCGTGACCGCAACCTGCGGCTTCGGCGATCTCCTGAACATGCCGTGCCCCGTCGATCGCTACACCGTGGAGAATTCCCCTGGCCTCAACCGCTCATAGCTACGACGACGAGCTGTGTCTCGCGAAGTGCTTCGCGCGCAGCGCGGTCGGCAAGCCGTGGGACGAGAACGGCATGGGCCCGGACAGCTATAGCTGCTGGGGCCTGGCGCGCGCCTGCCAGCGCATTGCGTTCGACCGCGACCTGCCGATCGTCGCTCATCCCTTGACGCTGCGCGCGCTGATCAGGATGATCGAGGACCACTCGGCGCGCGATTGCTGGCCCGAGGTCGAGCGCCAGCGGCACGGCGATCTCGTGACGATGAGCCACGCCGTGCATCCCCATCACATCGGCACGTGGCTGGCGCTCGACGGAGGCGGCATTCTTCATTCGACGAAACGCGAAGGCGTGACCTTCGTCACGCCGATGCAGCTCAAAATCCTCGGCTTCCGCGGCTTCCGGTTTCACACCTACAGGCCGAGCCCGCGCTCAAGCAGCGAAGCGCAGCGCTCTAGAAGCGAAACACCGCATCAATGACCGCGCGCATCGCCCACATCAGGAATCCCCTCACGCCGCAGATCGGGCTTCGCAGCTTCGAGGTCGAACCGGGCGTCGTGCTGACGCGCGCGATCGCGGACGCGCAATGGCATCTTGCGGGCGCGACGTTCCTTGTGCGGCGCGATGCGCTCGATCGCGTGCTCGACTGGAACAGCGCGGCCTTTGCCGACGTGTTCGTGCGGCGCGCCGAATGGGACGCCGAGGCGCTCGACGACGGCGAGACGCGCGTGCTCGTCACGCTGCCGCAAGGCGGCGGCGGCGGCGGCGGCGGATCGAACATCGGTGCCATCGTGGCCCAGATCGGACTGATGCTCATCGCCTACGTGCTTGCTGGCCCTGCGGGACTCGGCGCCTCGCTCGCCACCGAGATCGGCACGTCGGCCGCGGTCGGAGCGGCGCTCGTCGAATCCTCGATCATGATCGGGGGCATGCTGCTTCTGTCGGCCGTATTGCCGCAGCCGAAGCCCAAGGCGCAGGGAACGGCGTCACCGACCTACGATCTCGGCCTTCAGTCCAACATGGCGCGGCTCGGTGCCGCGGTGCCGGAATGGTTCGGGCTTTACGACGTCGTCCCCGATCTGCGGAGCCAGCCCTACATCAACTACAACCTCAACCAGGAATACGTTCAGGAGCTGTTCTGCGTCGGCAAGGGCAGCTACGAGGTCCACGCGCTCCGGATCGGCATGAATGTTTTCGCGCGCCTCACCGATGGGGTGCTGCAATCGACCGACGCCTATCCCGAGATCGAATGGCAGCTCGCCGGCAGCGGCGAGGACGTGACGCTGTTTCCCGACAACGTGGTCACGTCGACGGAGGTGTCGGGCATCGAGATCCTCGGCGACAACGAAGACGGCTATGGCGACGGCTTCACCGCGTGGTTCGCGGCCAACCCGCCCGGCACGAAAACGCTGCGCATCACCATCGACGTTGCGCTTCCCGCCGGCCTCTATCACACGACCAACGACGGCAACATCAACCGTGCGGAGATCGATTTCGAGGTCTGGGCGCGGCCGGTCGACGATTACGATCGCCCCACCGGCGACGCGTTCCTGGTCCTCGACGAGAAACTCGTGATGGCGACGATCACGCCGCACCGCGTCAGCCGGCTGCGCGTCGTTCCCTTCGCCCGCTACCAGGTGCGGATGAAGCGCACGAACTCCAAGGCGGTCACCACGTCGACGGGAGACACGCTGAGCTGGCTCGCGCTGCGCGCGCAGCTCCCGAGCCAGAAGTCCTACGAGGACTGCACCATGCTCGCCATCGAGGCGCAGGCCACGCGCAACCTGAACGGCACGTCGAGCGATCAGATCAACGCCGTCGTCGAGCGCGAGCTGATCACGCCCGTGAAAGTGGACGGCGTGTGGCAGTGGTCCGATACGCCGCAGCCGACGCGCTCGATCGGGGCCGCCGCGTACTATCTCCTCACGTCGAGCAACAACGCCGGGCTCGATCCTTCCCGCGTCGATGGCGACTGGCTCCTGCAATACGAGAGCGTATGGAACGGCCGCGGCGATACTTTCGACGGCGGCTTCGACAACCAGGGCAGCTTCTGGGACATGCTGAACCAGGTGATGAACGTCGGCCGCGCCCAGGCGCTGCCGGGACCGCTCATCGGTTTCGTGCGCGACGAGCCGAAAACGGTCTATCGCTGTGCCTTCGGTCCGCGCCAGATGGTCAAGGACAGCTTCGCCATCAACTACGTGTTCTTCGATCAGAACAACGCCGACGCCGCCAACGTCACTTACATGGACAGCGTGAACTGGCAGACGAACACCGTCTTCTGCGCGCTGCCGGGCTCGACGCTCGACGCCGATACCGCGCCGCAGGTGACCGGGTTCGGCATGGTCTCCCGCGATCAGGTGTTCCGCACGTGGATGTATAATCTCGCGGCCTCCTGCTATCGCCGCGAGTTTCCGACCTTCGACACGGAGGTCGACGGCCGCGTGTGCCAGCGTGGCGATCTCGTCAAGATATCCCACGTCATGCCGCAGTGGGGCGCCCAGGCCGACGTGGTCGCGCTCGAAGAAAACGACGCCGGCGACATTCTCACGCTGAGCGAGCCGTGGACCCTCAGCACCGACAGTCCCGTCGTGTCGATCGCAACGCCGGACGGCTACATTGCCGGACCTGCAAGCGTGAGCATCCTCGACGACGGCGCGACCACACATCGCGCGGTTGTCCAGCTCACCGAGAGCTGCACGGCCGACCAGGGCAATTTCGCCGGCGAGGAGCCGCGCGCGTGGGGACTCTTCGGCGATACCGTGCGCGGGCTTCAGCGCGAGCGCCCGAAAGCGATGCTGGGCGACAACGCCACTACGTCCGTCGATGCGCTCGTGGTGGCGATGACGCCGCAGAGCGGGCAGAACGCGACCGTCGCCTGCGCGGTCGACGATCCGCGCGTCTACACGGCCGACGAAGGTGCCGTTCCGCCTCCGGCAGATTATCCCGGCGACACGACGCCCGAAGACCTCGCCATCGTGAATTTGCTCGTGCGCGAGGTGCCCAACCCGCCGGCCGTGGCGACGACCGATGCGTCGGCGTCGCTGTGCACCGTTACCGTGGGCGGCGCGCCGGACGCCGTCTCGTTCGACCTGCAGACGCGCTATCGCGATGGCGGCTCGTGGGGACCGATCGCCAACTATTCGAGCCCGGTTTTCCAGTTCCGTTCCGGCCGCGGCGCGATCGAGGTCGCGGTGCGCGGGATCGGCGCGTCGTGCGTGGGCGCGTGGACGGTGACCGAAGTCGACGTCGAAGGCTTCATCGAGATCATCAATGCCAATTTCGATTTCTCGGCGCGCGCGAACGCGGGGAATTACTCCCTGCTCAGCGCCATGTGGCACTGACAAAGGGAAACGCAGGACATGGCCGACTGCACGCCGCTTCAACAGACACTCATCGACGGGACGGGCACCCAGTACGATGTAGCCGTTCCGCCGCTCGACCTCGCGCCGATCGCGATCAACACCTCGTCGGGGGGGCTGTCCACGCTGCAGGCGGCAACCGCCGGCAATCTCACCCGGCTGTTCCGCCTGTTCCTGGTTGCGGATGGCGCGACGACAATCACGTTCTACGACGGCGCGACGGCGCTCGTGCCTGCGCTCAAGCTCGCGGCCGGCGAGCAGCTCGTGCTCGACCAGAGCCTGTTCCCGTGGTTCCAGGGCAGCCTCGACACCGATTTCAAGATGAATTCGAGCAACGCCGTGCAGCTCACCGGCGCGGCCTGGATCAACCTCAACCCGACGTGAGGAGCGCATGACCAGCACGCCGCTTCAGGACATCCAGCAGCTCCAGACAAACTCGGGGATACTCGACCTTTGGCTGACGGCGGACGCGGAGACCGACGTCGATTTTTCAGCCGCTCAGGACGGAAGCAGCATGCGGCCGTCACTGGCGAAGTTCCTTGCCGGAATCGGCTCGGCCACGCTCGTCGTCAAGAGCGCGAACTTCGCCGCGGCCGGCAGCGAAGGCTTCATCGAGTGCGACGCCGCGGGTGGTCCGTTCACGATCACCGTTCTGCCATCGGCCGTGGACGGCCGCGCGCCGCTGCGCATCCGCAAGATCGACACGAGCGCCAACGCCGTCTCGATTTCGGACGGCACCAACGTGGTGTTCGCGCTGGCCAGCGCCGCCAACGCCGATGGCAATCTCGGCGGCTGGTGCGACGTGTCGAGCAACGGAATAAATCTCAGAACCGAAGGGGTTCCATGATGCGTTTGCCAAAGCGCCTTTACATCGTCGCGGCCGCGCTGTTCGTCGCCGCCATCGGGCTTGCCGCGACCAATTTCCCGAGCATCGTCGCCTCGCGCGCCAATCTCGGCGCCTACACGTCGACGGTCGCCGGCACGCTTGCGACCGCCGAAGTGGTGGAATGGGGACATTTCGGCTTCTGGCGCTACAGCCCGACCTCGAGCGCCACGCCCGACGGCGTGAGCGTCATCGAGCCGAGCGACAGCCCGGCGGCCGGGCGGTGGCTGCTGCAATCCGGTACGATCAATGGCAACGTGACTTTCACGGTCTGCGCGTCCGGCTGCGCCTTCCCGACCGTGCAGGCGGCCGTCACGGCCATCAATGCGATGAATGTGACGCCCGGCGCGATCATCAATCTCAGCCTTCCCTGCACCGCACTGACGAGCACAACGCCCGTCACCATCTTCCCGCCGGTTGGCGGGAGCCTCTATATCTCCGGCTGCGCGCATACGAACTACAGCGCCACGAGCGTTGTATCCTCGTCCGGCAGCGCGGGCGCATGGACGGTCACGCTGCAACTCTCGTCGAGCGTCTCCGGCATCACGGCCGACAACGACTATGTAATCATCACCGGGGCGAGCGGCGGCACGAACCCGACGCGGCTTGTCGGCGTGTGGCCCGTGACCGCGGTCAACACCGGCTCCAACCAGATCGCCATTACCACGACAAACCACGCCGCCGCGGCGCCGTCCGGCTCCGTTACCGCAACGGTCGCAGATATTCAAAGCGTGCTGGCGTTCACGGGCGTCAACGGAATCGACGTATGGGCCGGTGCGGCGGTTGTGAATTTGCAGAACGTGGTGCTGGTAGGAAACAAGACCGCGAACACGAACGGTCTCGACGTGGAGGACAATGGCCGCGCGTACATCAACAACGATTTCGGCGTGTACGGTTTCGGCGGTGCCGGCGTGTACGCAACGCTGAGTTCGGAAATCAATTCGTCGGCGACGGTCGCCAGCAGCGGCAACGGGATCGGTTTTCATGCACTGTCGAATTCAGTCATCTCTCTGGGCGGAAGCTGCATTGCTTCCGGCAACACGACGTACGGCGTCACGGCCGACAATGTGTCAAAACTCGCTTGTGCAACCGGCAACATCTCGGGCAACGGGTCCGATGGCGCCCGCGCTTCCACATTCTCTTATATTGACATATCCGGGTCCGGCGGCTTTCAGAACGACAACGGCGGATGGGGCGCAAATTCTGGCGTTGACCTGGGCCTCATCAACACGACGAGCACCACGCAGAGCGGCAACACATCGGGCGGCGTCAACAGTACGACATCCATCGCATCGCTCACTGTCGGCGGAACGCTCCTTTGTGCCTCCACGCTCCAATGCACGGGATTTTCCACCGTGCAGACATCGGGGGACATCTACGTCGGCAGCGATAGCGACGCGATACTGGAGCGCAACGGCAACGATCTTGCGCTGCAAACATTCGGCGGCTACGGGATCGACCTGCTCGGCGGCGGCGTAGAGGTTGGCGCCGCGACTGGCGGTGTGAAGGGGTCCGGCACGCTCAACATGACCGGCGCGATCTATGCCAACGGCACCATCGGCGCGACCTGCTCGGGTACGCCGACGTCCAGCTTCGCCAGCGTCGGCGGCATCGTCACGCACTGCTAGGCGCGGCATGCCGAAACACGTATTCGTCGCATCCGGAGCCGGTCAAACCGAACGGCTGTCCGGGCGCGGCGTTGGCGCGTAGCTCCGTCATTCCGCACTCGGAGCAGAGCGCACGGACTTCCGCCGGCGACATCGACTCGTAGGGGTAGCCGCCGAGCCAGTCATGAACATCGTTGGAGAAGTTCATGCCGCGCGCCAGCGGTGCGAGCCGTCCACGTCGAAGATATGTCGCAAACATGACCGCGAGATACAGCCACCTGGTTACTCTCTGCACGAGCCGCCCCGAGCGGCTGTAGAACTTCTTTTCTGCCTTCCAGAAGCCGCACAGCGCGGTTTTTCGGTAGATCGCGATGCAGAAGATGCCGCCCGGCGCGACGTGCGCGGCGGCGCAACGAATGGCTCGCCACACGTCGCCCGTATGATGCAGCACGCCCCAGGAATAGACGACATCGAACGTGCCGAGGCCCGAGCTGTCGAAGACATCGCGCACCTCCGCGGTCCATTGGCCGCCGCGCGCGAATTTCTGCAGCACCGCGCGCGTGGTGGAAACCGAAACCGGATCGACATCGATCGCGTGGACGGCGGCCGCGCCGAGCTGCAGCGCCGCCAGCGCGTGAAGGCCCGAGCCGCAGCCGATGTCGAGCATGGTTTTGCCGCGCAGGGTGTCGGCACCCAGCAACGCACGCATCGCGACAGTCGCAGAGGTGATTCGGTTTTCGTCCAGTTTCTCCGCGAACGCACGCCAGTTTTCGCCAAAGGCGAAATGATCGCTTACCGCCATCCGCGAGGCTCCCCCATGCGACCCATCGATGCTGCGCTGCTGCACGAAATCGCGCAAGGCGGGGAACCGGCGTTGTCGTCTCGATCTTGGGAGGGTTTAAGGGACGCATTTCGATGGCACTTAACGACCCTCCGGAAATGCGCCGAATCGCCGTCCCACTTCGCCCTGAGACCCGCGAAAACGGGCTGTTCCGGGCTCGGGCGCCGGAGCCGCCTCGTCTGGTGAAAGCTCTAATCTCGCCAAAGGCTTAGGTTGTGATTTGCATCGCGCCGTCCCGCAACGTTATTTTTGGCGCGCCGCACACATTTTTTGGCGCGCTACATTTGGGATTGATGGCTAACCTATATAGGAGGTTAGCCAGTCCGCGTCACAGATCACTGGACCATACATCCCCAAAGGTAAGCGAGATGTCCGCGACCGTTCCCAGGCATTGCCGCGTGCAGACGTCGTAGACGGCCCAGATGCGGAATCTGCGGCCCGATTCGAACTGGTCGGAAACGAAGTCCATCGCCCACAGATCGTTGGGATGGCGGGGCACTGGAATGGGAAAGCGCTGGCCCACCGCTCTTTTGCGACCCTTGCGTTTGCGAACCATCAGCCCCTCCTCGCGATAGATGCGGAACAGCCGCTTGTGATTCACCACAAAGCCTTCCCGCCGCAGAAAAACGATCAGCCGCCCGCGGTTTAACCACAAAAGTCGTTTCACGAAATTCGCGGTCTGGGCAACAGGGATCGGGGGCAAGGTCTTCGTTCCGAGCGTATGTGAGCGGGTCCGATGGAGCAGCGCCAGAAGAACATAATATTTCCCCATGCCCATTCTGGAAGCAAAAGACCCAATGCGCTCGCCCGCTCGGGTACCGCGGCTTTTTCACGTGGCCGGCCTCACCCTTCGCTTCCACAGCAGCACGTGGCCATCTGAAGAGCGGTCATGAGATGAGCGAGCGGCGGGCGTGCAAGGTGGTTGGCTGCGACCGGATGAGCGTGCGCTACCGTTCGCGCCGGGTGGACGATCCGAAGCGTAGAATGCGGCAATATCGTCCACAAAGGGACGCTCCAATTCAGCCGAGAGGTTAGGTCGTTGAGAAACACTCCGGACAAATGCGAGGCGGTTGGCCGCGAGCTCGTCGCAAAGCCTTGCCGCACTGCCGACGCGGCTGACCTTGTGAAGGACCGCTCGACCAGGTTGGGTGCCCGGCAGGACGCGCGCGGTGAATCGGACTGTAGCGCGCGGGGATTTTCCATTCGGCGTTTTTTTGGACATGCGTTGGAATAGCCGGTACCGTTGGGACGTCATGGAGGTGAGACAAGCCCTAGGCGCAGCCTGGCGGCGAACACGTTCTACCGAGGGAATTCCCTATGATCCGAACTTTTGACCTCTGCAGCAACGCCATGTTGGGCGGCGGCCTGGCCCTGGCGCTGTTCATGCCGTTCCACGGTGCCCAGGCAAAAAGCGACAAGGTGGTTTATTCCTTCACGGGCGGGGGCGACGGGTCCGAACCGTTCGCCGGAATGATCGCAGACGGCGCGGGCAACCTCTATGGCACCACAACCCTCGGCGGCGCGGACGGCGGTGGCACCGTTTTCAAGATTGCCTCTGGTGGCACCGAGTCGGTGCTCCATTCCTTTGACGGAACGGACGGCAGCGAACCCGGCGCTGCTCCCGTCATGGACGGCGCGGGCAACCTCTACGGCACCACGTTTGTCGGTGGCGCGTATGGTGCCGGCACTGTCTTCAAGCTCACGCCGGGCGGCACCGAAAGCGTGCTCTACACCTTCACGGGCGGCACCGACGGGGCGCTCCTCCGGGGAGGCGTGATCGAGGACAGTTCGGGCAATCTCTATGGCACGGCGCTTCTGGGAGGCGCTTACGACCAGGGCGACGTCTACAGGCTCGCGCGCGACGGCACGTTCACCGTGCTCTATACCTTCACCGGCGGTAACGACGGCGGCGGACCCGAGGGCGTCGTCGTCGAAGACGCCAGCGGAAATCTCTACAGTACGACCTCCGGCGGCGGCGCGGACGGTAACGGCACGGTCTTCAGGCTCGCGCCCGACGGCACCGAGACGGTGCTCCATTCCTTCACCAGCGGGAGCAGCGACGGCGCCCAACCATTTGCCGGCCTGATCATGGACAACGCAGGCAATCTCTACGGCACGACGTATCGGGGCGGCCTGCACAACGTGGGCACCATCTTCAAGGTCGCGGCCGATGGCACCGAGACGATGCTCTACGCCTTGAAGGGCGGAAATGACGGCGCCAATCCCGCAGCCGACCTGGTCGAGGACGGCAAGGGAAATCTCTACGGCACGGCAACCCTCGGTGGCGGGTCCGGTTGCGGCGGTGATGGCTGCGGCACGGTCTTCGAGATTACGCGGCACGGCAGCGAGAAGGTGCTGCATCGTTTCGCCGGCGCAGAGGATGGCGCAGAGCCGGGCAGCAGCCTGGTCCTGGGCCAACACGGTCTCCTTTACGGCACGACGATAACCGGTGGCGGCACGGGCTGCGGCGGCGGCGGCTGCGGTACCGTCTTCCAGCTCAAGAAATAGATCGTTCAAGCGGCCGCATACCCCCCGTGCTCGTCATGTCGCGTGAAAGCGGGACTCAACACCGACAGGTCATGCATGACCTGTCGGCGTATGTCCGCGTCCGGTTTCGAGGCCCGAAGCACGTTCCCGCGGCCCGGCTCTCCAATTGCGGATTAGTCGGAAGCCTAGCCGTCTGCCGTTAGCCCAGAGTATAGGGCGAACGCGCGCTTGCCGCGCCTCTGCAAGTGGGTCTGGTTTTCGGTCAGCCCGCTGGAGTTGGTCCAGAGGAGTTCCGGTACCTGGATCGAGGACAAGGTAGAACGCGGTATTGTCTTTGCCGCTTGCCCGCATGTGAACGAAAAGATCGTCTGCTCGGGGAACCGCTGCACGTCGTTGCAATTGACGGATTTCGCTGCGCCAAATCTCTTCGAGATCGCTGTCATCGCTTTCTTTTATTCTCGGCCAGTACTTAATAAGAACATCGCGCGCATCATTGTCGCGTGCTCGCATGATTCCCGATCGACCGCTTGTGCGGTCTGGCGAAAGCAGCAGTTTATCCTCAATGCTGTAGCCAGTGAGAAATCCAGTTTTCGAGATGCGACGCGATGGCGGACCAGAGGCGCTTGCCCGTCTCGCTCGTGCTCGCTTGGATTTTTTTTTGCTCATGGGACAGTGGGTTTCACTTTAGGGCTTGGACGTGAACCTTTGGCCATGTGTCGAGCCGGCGCCCTGTACTCTATGAACTGCGCTTCACGGTCTTGAATTGGCCGAACACGGGCGGCGGACTCATGCGGAGTTTAACGCCAACACCGTCTCCCCCTTCTGCGCCGGTAAATATCACACCACGATTCTTTAGGACTGCAACAATTCGCTCCGCGTTTGCCGCGTTTAGGCGGCGGCATCAAGCGCCGCGGCGCGCTCGAGGCGGGCCAGAACCCAGACGCATTCCACTTCCGAGCCCCACCACACAGGCATGTCGGGATCGCGCCTCGCGAGCGCTTGCACGTATTGCGTCGTGGGTTCGCCAACAAGCAGTGGCACGATCGCCGAAGCATTCCAAAATTTCATCGCCCTTCCCGGCGCTCTTCGATGAGCGCGTCGACCGCCGACCGGCCGGCATCCGCGCGTGGTGGCTGGCTGCTGAAGAGCGCCCGCTGGCAGTTCCGCGCTACGACCGGATGTTCCTGTTTGTCGAGCACCGATAGCGCCTGCGCGAGATCGCCGACAAGGTCGCACTCCGCTTCGAGGCCGACCGACAGACGCAACAGTCCGGGCACGATGCCGGAGGCAGCCTTTGCTTCCGCGGTCAGGCAGGCGTGCGTCATCGAGGCCGGGTGACAGATAAGGCTTTCAATCCCGCCCAACGACTCGGCCAGCGTGAACAGCCGGACGGCGCTCACCACGGCTTCGGCGGCGGCATCGTCCTCGAGCTCGAAGCTCAACATGCCGCCGAAACCGTATTGCTGATCTTTCGCGAGCGCGTGGCCCGGATGGGATGCGAGGCCGGGGTAGTGGACCCTTTTCACCCGTGAATGCCGGCTCAGGAAACGCGCGATGGCGGTCGCACCCGTCTCCTGTCGCGCGGTGCGGACGCTGATGGTGCGCAAGCCCCGCAGCGTGAGCCAGGCGTCGAACGGCGCACCGGTGACGCCGGTGCAATTTGCCCACGCCGCGAGCACTTCCAGGTGCTCCCGCCGCGCTGCAATGACGGCGCCGCCCACAACGTCGGAATGACCATTCAGATATTTGGTTGTGGAATGGACGACAAGGTCGGCGCCCCAAAGCAACGGCTTTTGCAGGACCGGCGAGAGAAACGTGTTGTCGACCGCTACGAGAGCGCCAACGGATTCCGCGCGCGCGACCACGTCGCGCAAATCCGTGATCCGCATCAGCGGATTGCTCGGCGTCTCCACCCAGACGAGATACGGCCGCCGCGCAAAAGCATCCGCCAGCGCGTCGGCATCGGTCAGATCGGCAAACAGAACCTCGATAATCTTGCGTTCCGCCAGCGCGTGGAGCAGCCGCCAGGTCCCGCCATAACAATCATGCGGCGCCACGACGAGACCGGCGGACGGCACGAGCGACAACACGAGATGGATGGCCGACATGCCCGATGAAGTCACGATCGCGCCGGCGCCGCGCTCGAGTTTCGCCAGCGCCTCGCCCAGCTGATCGCGCGTCGGATTGCCCGAACGCGTGTAGTCATGGGCGCGTGGCTCGCGAAATCCCCTGAAGGAATAGTTCGCCGACAGATGGATCGGCGGCGTCACGGCCCCGAATGAGGAATCGTCGTCGATGCCGATGGAACAGGCGATCGTTTCGTCGCACGCGCGCATGGCTTCTCCTTGCCGAAAGCACGACGCCTCCGGACCAGAAATTCCGCTTCGTTCGCGACGGGGATGATGGGGCCTGCGGGCAGAGCCGGCGGTCAACACCGACTTCGCTTTAGCGACATTTGTAACGCGCCCGCAAGCTGAGCATCAAATCGGCGCGACGCCGTTGCCTAGCAGCCCGGGGTTTGCTTGTCACGCCATAATTTGCGCTGCGACAGCATTACACAGAATGCGCCGTCCGCAGCACGCGAATGGCACTCAGTGCCAGATCTCTCGAGCTGGCGGCGACGACCGTGCCGTCCGTCGTCGCATCGATGTCGCGGCCGTTCCAGTCGCCGATGTAGCCGCCCGCGCCGCTGACAATTGGCACGACACCGATAACGTCATGCGGCTTGAGACCACGTTCGACGACCAGGTCGATCCAGCCGCAGGCGAGCAGGCCATAGGCGTAACAGTCGCCGCAGTATTGCGTCCATTTTGCGGTTGCGCAGAGCGTTTCATAGGCGGCGAAACAGTCCGCGTTCCGAAAGGTCGAAGGTGCGCCGACATAAAGGCGCGCCCGCCCGAGATCGCGGGGCGCGGCGGCAACCTTCACGCGCCTGCCATTGTGCGTCGAGAAGGCGCCGGTGATTCCGAACCAGCGTTCCTTCGTGAAAGCCTGGTCGATGAGGCCCATGACCGGCCGTCCCGCATGCGTCAGGCCGATGATCGTACCGAACAGCGGTCGTCCGATGGCAAAGGATTTCGTGCCGTCGATCGGATCGATGAACCACACGAACTCGGCGTGCTCGTCTTCACATCCGTGCTCTTCGCCGACGATGCCGTGTGTCGGAAATTCCTTGCGGATCATGGTCCGAAGCTTCGCTTCGATTTCGCGATCCGCCCGGGTGACCGGCGAATGGTCGTCTTTCTCCTCGACGGCGAGCTCGGTCCGGAAGTATCCGAGCGCGATTTCGCCCGCCGCATCGGCCATCCGGTCGAACAGGCCGGAAAACGCGCGTTCGTAATCCATCGTCAGCACGGTCCAGTTGTCTGCGCCCGGCCGCGAAGGACCGCCAGTACGTCGTGCAGGTTCACGTCGCTTGCTTCGAGCAGAACCAGCAGATGATAAATCAGGTCGGCGGATTCCGCAGCGAGTTCTTCCGCGTTCCCGGCCGCGAGCGCCACCTCGACCCCTTCTTCGCCGACTTTCTGGGCAATCCGCCTGATGCCGGCATCGAAGAGTTTCGCCGTATAGCTGCCGGGACGCGCAGTCTTGCGACGATCCCGGATAGTGGCCGCCAGATCGGCGAGCGTGGCGAGGCTCGGCGGTTCTTCCTCCCCGAAGCAGGTCCGCGTGCCGAGATGGCAGGCAGGTCCATCCGCTTCGGCCAGTACCAACAAGGTGTCGCTGTCGCAGTCCAGCCTGATTTCCCGGCACTTGAGGAGATGGCCGGACGTCTCGCCTTTTTCCCACAGCCGGTGTTTGCTGCGGCTGAAAAAGGTGACGAGTCCCGTTTCCAGAGTCCGTTGCAGCGCCGCCCTGTTCATATAGCCGAGCATGAGAACGCGTAGCGAGCGCGCCTCCTGCACGATGGCCGGAACAAGGCCATCGCCCTTCGCCCAATCGATGGCATCAACTCCGGATCCGGACGTAACGACCGTCATGTTCGAACGTCGATCCCCTGTCCGGCGAGAAACTGCTTGACTTCGCCGATGGTCACGACCTGCCGGTGAAAGATGCCGGCCGCCAATGCCGCGTCGACATGGGCGTCGCGAAACGCCGCCAGGAAATGTTCCTTCGCTCCGGCACCGCCGGATGCGATGAGTGGAACAGAGACGGCTTCGCGCGCTGCGGACAGTTGTACGATATCATAGCCATCGCGCGTGCCGTCCCGATCCATGCAGTTGAGCACGATCTCGCCGGCACCGCGCTGCGCGGCCTCGGCGGCCCATGCCAGCGCGTTTCGCGGTGTCGTCCGCATGCGGGCGGCATCGCCGGTATATTGATGGACGCGGTAATCGTTACCCATCCGCCGGCTGTCGATCCCAACCACCACGCACTGGCTGCCGAATTGTTGCGCGAGTTCGTCGATGAGATCGGGGTTTTCGAGTGCCGGCGAGTTGATCGAGATCTTGTCCGCACCCCGGGCCAGAATTCCGCGCGCATCGTCGGACGTGCGGATACCGCCGGCCACGCAAAAGGGTATGTCGAGAACGGCGGCGATGCGCGCGATCCAGCTGCGATCCACGGAACGTCCGTCGCTGCTGGCCGTGATGTCGTAAAGCACAAGCTCGTCCGCCCCTTCATCGCGATAGCGCTGCGCGAGATCGACAATATCGCCCACCACCGCGTGATCGCGAAACTGGACGCCCTTGACGACCATGCCGTCTTTGACATCGAGGCAGGGGATGATGCGTCTAGCGAGCATGCTTCACCCGCGGGATCGCATCGGCGAGGTCGATGTGCCCTTCGTAGATCGCCTTCCCGACGATCGCTCCTTTTGTGCCGAGCCGGGCCAACGCCTCCAGATCGGCGACGTTGCGCACGCCTCCGGACGCCAGAAGATCGAGTTCGGGCCGGCGCGCCTGTACTGCCTGATACAAGGCCAGATTCGGCCCTGCCAGCATTCCGTCGCGTCCGACATCGGTGCAGAGAACGGTCTTGAGACCGTCATTCCCATAGGCGTCCAGCACGTCCCACAGGCTGCTCCCGCTCTCCTGTTGCCAGGCCTCGATGAGAATGCGCGGTTCCCCCGAATCATCGTGACGCACGTCGAACGCCGCAACGATGCGGATTGGGCCGTAACGCCGGAGCCAGCCCCTGATCCCGGCGGGATCCCGAACGGCGAGGCTGCCAATGACGACCCGTTCGATGCCGCGATCCAGCAGTGCTTCGACAGCGGTCTCGTCGCGAATGCCGCCCCCGACCTGCAATCTCAGGGGAACGCTTCGCGCCATTCTCTCTATGACATCGAGCTGGCGGCTCCTTCCGTGCCGCGCGCCGTCGAGATCGACGACATGGAGCCATTCCGCGCCGGCTTCAGCGAAACGCTGCGCCTGCAGGACCGGGTCGGCTTCGTAGATTGTGGTTCGGGCAAAATCGCCCTGCGCGAGGCGCACGCATTGTCCGTTCCCCAGATCGATGGCCGGAAAAATCTCCATGTTACAGGCCCAGGAAATTCGCGATGAATTCGCGGCCCGCCCTTCCCGAGCGTTCCGGGTGAAACTGGCAACCGAAAAAATTCTCGCGAGCGACCACTGCGGCGAATCGGCGTCCATATTCGGCGAACGCCAATGCATGATTGCCGGGCGGCGCGGCAAAGCTGTGGGCGAAATACATGAAGCTGCCGTCGGCTATGCCGCGCAGCAGCGAATGATGCGTTCCGTCGGTGCGAATCCTGTTCCAGCCCATATGCGGGACCGGAAGGGCGAGCGCGGCTTTCAATGGCGTTATGTTTCCCGCCATGACACCAAGACAATCGACGCCGTCTCCTTCTTCCGACCGGGCAAAGAGAAGCTGCATGCCAAGACAGATGCCGAGAACCGGTTGTTTCGCCGCGCGCAGGACATCGACCAGTCCCTTCCCGTGCAGACGTTCCATAGCTGCGGCAGCGGCACCGACACCGGGTATGATGATGCGATCGGCGTCTCGAACAAGATCCGCATCGGCAGTCGCGCGCGCGGCGCGGCCAAGTCGGGACAGCGCGGCGAGGACGGACGCGAGGTTGGCCACTCCGCTGTCGATCACGGCGATCACAAAATGCCCTTTGTCGAAGGAATGCCGGTGCCGTCCTCGCGGCGGAATGCCTGGCGCAGGGCGCGTGCCGTCGCCTTGAAGATCGCCTCCACCATGTGATGGGTATTTGCGCCGTCGACAGTTATATGCACCGTCGCCCCGAGAGCGGTCGCCAGCGAGCGGAAGAAGTGCGGCACCATCTCCGAACTCATCTGGCCGATTTTTTCCGCGGGCAGCGCACCCCTGAATACAAGGTAAGGCCGGCCGGAGAGATCGATCGCGACATGCGCCAGCGCTTCGTCCAGCGGTGCGTTGAAGCCAAAGCGCGCAATACCGGCCTTGGCGCCGAGTGCGGCCTTCAATGCTTCGCCCAGAGCGAGGGCGCAGTCTTCGATCGTGTGGTGCTGGTCGATCCCGAGATCGCCTCTGCAATGCAGTTCCAGGCCGAAACCGCCATGCGCCGCCAGCTGCGACAGCATGTGATCGAAAAAGGCGATGCCGGTATCGATCTCCAGAAAATTGCACGCGTCCAGATTGACGGTTACGTCGATCGCGGTTTCCCCCGTCTCGCGTCGAAAGCTGAAAAGCCGTTGGGCCGGTGCCGTTTGGGCATGCCCGATGCCGAGCGCCTCGAGGACGAGGCCGTTTTCTTCGGGCGTGCCGATCGACAGGCGCACGGTGTTGGCAACCTCGCGGCCTCTGTCGCGCGCCAATATCCCGAACTTCTGCAAGTGCCGGACGAGCGCAGCGGAATCTTCTGTTTGCACGAGGAGAAAGTTGGCGACGCTTGGAAATACGTATTCAACCCACGGCGATTGCGGCAGCAGCTTCGCCATGCGCTCCCGCTCCGATACGAGCAACCGGCGCCGTTCGGCATTCTGAATGAAGCCATTCGGCCCGAGAGCATCGAGCGCCACGCCAATGCTGCTCCGCGTCAGCGGATAGGGCGCGAGGATTTTTCGCAAATGTTCGATCACACCGGACGAGGCGATCACCGCACCGATCCGTTCGCCGGCCAGAGCGTGTGCCTTGGAGAGCGTGCGCAGGAGAACGAGATTGGGGCGCGCTCCCAGTTCGGGCAGCATTCCCGCGGGCTCCGGCGCAAATTCGATATACGCCTCGTCCACGACAATCAGGCTTTTTCCGGCGCGCGTCTCGCAGAGCGAACGCATATCCGCCCGCGTCATCAGGTGGCCCATGGGCGCGTTGGGCGAAGGAATGAAGATGAGCCTGGTCGCCGGCGTGCACTTTCTGCAGATTGCCGCAACGTCGAGCTGACGGTCGCCTTGCAGCGGAACTTCGAGAACGTCCGCACCCTGTATCGCCGCGGCGACCTTGTACATCCCGTAAGTCGGCGGACAGATCAGCACCTGGTCGCGGCCGGCGCAACAGAACAGGCGCACCAGCGTATCTATACCCTCGTCACTGCCGCGGGTCAGCAGAATGCTGTCGGTCCCGACATTCCAGATCGCAGCCAGGCGCTCGAGGAGTTCTCGCGGTTGCGCCTCCGGATAGCGGTTGGGCTTCCATTGCGCGGCATTCGGGCTGAAAGGCGGCCACGGAAATTCGTTGGCGTCGATGCCTATCGGATGCGCATCGCCTTCGCTGCGCGCACAGCGATAGGGAACGAACGAGCGCAAATCCGGACGTATGAGTTCTTCGAGCCAGTTCACGCCGCCTCCAGACGGATGGAGACGGCATTGGCATGCGCCTGCAATCCTTCGGCTTGCGCCATTGCGACAAGCGTTGGCCCGAGGCGTCGCAAGCCTTCGGCCGAAACCTTTTGCACCGTCATGCTTTTCAGAAAACTGAAAACGGTCAGGCCGCCATGGACGCGCGCGAAGCCAGAGGTCGGCAGAACGTGATTGGCCCCGCTTGCGTAATCGCCCGCAGTTTCCGGTGAATGGCTCCCAACAAATATCGCGCCGGCATGCCGGATCTTCGGCAGCCAACGCGTTGCGTCGTCATCGTGCAGGACGAGATGCTCCGGCGCATAGCGGTTCACCACGGCGATTGCCGTTTCCATGTCCGGAACGATGACGATGCAGCCGCTTTCGAGGCTTGCCTCCACGATGCCGCGGCGCGGCAAACAGGCGATCTGGGAACGAATTTCCCCTTGAACCGATATGGCGAAGGCGGCGCTCGTCGCGACAAGCAGCGCTTGAGAATCGACTCCGTGTTCGGCCTGGGCGAGCAGATCCGCCGCGACCCAATCGGGCCGGGCGGAAATGTCCGCCACGACCATGACTTCCGAAGGGCCGGCCGGCAGATCGATGGCGGCGCCTGCCGGGTCGTGCGCCACCAGCTGCTTGGCCAGTGACACGAAGGCGTTGCCCGGTCCGGATATCTTGTCGACCTTGGGAATCGTGACCGTTCCGTAGGCCATGGCTGCGATCGCCTGCGCGCCGCCGACCGCAAAGACGTTCTCGATGCCGACGAGACGGGCGGCGGCCAATATGGCGGGATGGACTTTGCCGTTGCGCTGCGGCGGTGTGCAGAGAATCCGCTCCGGACAGCCCGCCATGCGCGCCGGGATCGCCTGCATGAGAAGCGAGGAGAACAGCGGCGCCGTTCCGCCGGGGACGTAGAAGCCGACGCTCTCCAGCGGACGCCAGTGCAATTCACAGATGACCCCGGGGATGGTTTCGACGCGGATGTCACGCGGAATCTGCACTTCGTGGAAAGCCGTGAGGTTTGAAATGGCGCGTTCGATGGCCCCGCGCAGGCGCGCGTCTATCTGGTCCGGTGCCGCGGCGATTTCGGAGATCGGGACCCGAAAATCGGCGGCCTCGAAGCGGTCGAATGTACGGGCGAAATCTCTGACGGCGTCGTCGCCGCGCGCTTTCACCTCGCGGATTATCGCGGCGACGCTTTCGCGCAGATTTGTTTCGCCGCCGGGGGGCGGCCGCTCCAGGACCTGCCTGCGTTGGGCTTCCGAAATGTCATTCCAGACAATGGTTCTCATGGCGGCCACCGGGCAGGTCACGCCATCATCTTTTCGATCGGCAGCACCAGGATTGCCCGTCCGCCTGCGGCGCGGATTTGTTCCATGGTTTCCCAGAACACCGCTTCCTTGCAGACAGCGTGAATCGCAACCATGTCTTCCCGGTTGAGATCGACGATCGTCGGTGCGTCGCAGCCGGGCAGAAGTCGCGCAATCCGGTCGACGGCGGCGCGCGGCGCATTGAGCATGATGTATTTGCTGTCCACCGCCAGCAAGGCACCGCGCATCCGTTCGAGAAGCCGGTAAGCCGTCTCTTCCTTTCGGGCCGACAGACGTTGGGCGCAACGGATGAGCAGCGCCTCGCTGCGCAGCACGACGGCCAATTCCCGCAACCCGTTAGCCGCCAGCGTCGCGCCGGACGAAACGATGTCGCAGACGGCGTCGGCGATCCGGAAGCGGGGGGCGACCTCGACCGAGCCGGTCATGACCAGGGTCTTGGCCGATATGCCGTTCTTTCGCAGAAACCGCTTCAGAAGACCTGGATAGGACGTCGCGATGGTTGTTCCATCGAGATCGGAGATCGCCGCGATCGCCGAATCGTCCGGCGCGGCTATGGCCAGCCGGCACAGGGAAAACCCCAGCCGCTCGACGATGTCCGCGGCGAGGCTACCGTTGCCTGCCTCCTTCAATTCGGCGTACACATTTTCACCGACAATGCCCAGATCGCAGATGCCGCTGCTCACAAACCCGGGAATGTCGTCATCGCGTACAAGCAGGAGATCGATCGGCAGTTCCTTGATCCGGCAGAACAGCTGGTCCTTGCTGCGGTCGACATGCAGCCCGCAATCGTGGAGCAGCGCGACGCTGTCTTCGGCCAGGCGGCCGGTTTTCTGTACCGCGATACGGACGCGGTCGCCCATCGGGCGCCCGGCATCGTTGACGTCGCAGACGATCTCTTGTGCTATCATGATAGAACAATAGCACGGCACCGGCGAAAGGCAAGGGCTTGGCAACCATGAACAGAACCGTCCGGGTCCGCCGGGCCGGAGCCGCCGGTGGCGCTGGCGATCTCGAAACGCTTTGCGCGGCGTTCCTTCATCTCGACACCGCGGAGGAATGCCGGCTGTTCCTGCTCGATCTGTGCACGCCGGCAGAAATTTCCGCTCTTGCCGAGCGCTGGAAGATCGCGCGCCTGCTCGACGAGGACCGGCTGTCCTATCGGGAAATCCATGACCGGACCGGCGGCAGCCTGGCGACGATCACCCGTGTTGCACGGTTCCTGAGGCAGGAGCCGTACCAGGGTTACCGCGTCGTCCTGGAAAAACAGAAGGCCGGGAAACGGCGGGGCAAGGCGAAGGCGAAAACCTGAACCAAAGGCGGCGGTACTGTTTCATGGTGCTGGCCGGAGCCGTCGCGCCCCGGCGACGACCTATCATTGGGTTCGCTACATATGCTCATTTTGGTACGCCCATTTGCGCACGGGCAAGTGTGTGGACGCACCCGCCGACGCCGCCGGCTTCGGGCTGTTTGTCCGGCGCCGGCCGAGTAATTTCAGCGCGGAACGGTCCTGGAATAACAAACGAATCGCCAGGTTTCCAACAATCGGCTGCCGAACGTCCCTATTTCGTTCTTCGGGAACTACCGGGCGGCCGTTGCAATTATACCGCAATTTTATCCATCGTGAGCTATAGACATCGCGGAACTTCGTGCTAAACAAATTTGGTTCAACCACCGGAGATTCGACATGCCAGCAAAACGGAAGACGGTCAAACGCCGCGCTTGGACTCCTGCGGACGTGCGCGAGTTCAAGTCGCTTGCAAAGGCGAAAACCCCGGCCGCGAAGATCGCCCGCCGATTCAAGAGAACCGAAGGCGCGATCCGCCAAAAGGCGCTGCATCTCGGCATCTCGCTCAATTCGCGCGGCCGCTGATCCGGCCGAGGCTCCCGGTCCCGCATAGTTGCAGCGGGATCGGCGGGCCGGCGGCTGCAATGCCGCCGATCCTTTCGTTGACTTTCGCGAACTGCCGGACATCGCAGGTCCGGCTGCCGGATATTGTTGTCCCGCAGGCGGACCGAACCTACGACTCTCAGATCGTGAGTTGCGTCCCGAACTCCACCACCCGGTTCGGCGGCAGGCGATAGAACCGCGCCGGGGAAAGCGCCGAAGCGGCGAGACGCAGGTAGATCCAGGTGGCCCAGCGGCCAAGGGCCGGCTGTTCGGAAGGCACGAGCGTTTCGCGCCCGATGAAGAACGTCGTGGTGGCGATGTCGACGGCAAGTCCGAACGAGCGCGCCCGCTCGAGGATGCGCGGGATATCGGGTGTTTCGAAAAATCCGTGATGAACGGTGACGCCGAAGAAGCCTTTGCCCAGTTTGCGGACATCGAGTTTCCGGCTTTCGGGCACGATCGGCACCTCTTCCACCACCGCGTGCGCGACGATCACACGCTCGTGCAGAACCTTGTAATGCTTGAGACTGTGGAGCAGTGCGCCGGGAACCGTGTCCCCGCGGGAGCCGAGAAACACCGCGGTGCCCGCCACGCGCTGCGGCGTGCGATCGGCACGTTCGAGGAACAGTTCGAGCGGCAATGTCTCGTTGCGGAGTTTTTCCAGATGGACGCGGCGGCCGGCGCGCCACACCTGCATGATGATGAAAACGCAAGCGGCAATCAGCAGCGGCAACCAGCCGCCCTGCACCACCTTGAGCGAATTTGCCGCGAGGAACGACAGGTCGATCAGGCAAAGGACGCCGAACAGCCCGAGGGCCGCGCGCAGGCTCCAGTGCCACTGCCGCCGGGCCACGATCGAGGCATGGAAGGTGTCGATCGCCATCACGCCGCTGACGGCGATGCCGTAGGCTGCGGCCAGCGAGCTCGAACTACGAAAGATCATGACGATGAGGACCACCCCGACGCACAAGATGACGTTCATGCGCGGCACATAGATTTGACCGACATCGGTCGCGGACGTGTGGCGGATTTCCATCCGGGGCAGCCGTCCGAGCTGCACGGCCTGCCGCGCAATCGAGAAGACTCCCGATATCACCGCCTGGGAGGCGATAATCGTTGCCGCCGTTGCAAGCAGAACCAGCGGATAATGCGCCCAATGCGGCGCCAGCGCGTAGAAGGGGATGGCCGAAAGCGCCGGGTTGCGCAGCAATTCCGCGCCCTGACCGAAGTAATTGATCAGCAGCGCTGGCAATACGAAATAAAGCCAGGCGTTGCGAATCGGTCCCTTTCCGAAGTGCCCCATGTCGGCATAAAGCGCCTCGCATCCGGTGACGGCGAGCACGACCGAGCCCAGTGCCACGAACGCGGTCCACGGCGCATGCACGAAAAGCGCAATCGCATAGAACGGATTGAGCGCCAGCAGCACGCGGGGATCCTGCACGATCCCCCGCGCGCCGAGCAGCGTCAGAACGCAGAACCAGACGAGCATGATCGGCCCGAACAGGCGGCCGATGGTCGCCGTTCCCCTGCTCTGCATCAGGAACAGCGCAATCAGGATTCCGAGAGTCAAAGGCACGACCAGCGGCTGGAGACTGGCGGCTTCCACGCCCAGACCTTCGACCGCGCTCAGGACCGAGATGGCCGGCGTCAGCATGCCGTCGCCGAAGAAGAGGGCCAGCCCCAGGAGCGCCGCAACGCCGATGACGTTTTTCACCTGCCGCTTGAGCCGCGGGGAGCGATGCGCCAGCGCGGCAAGAGCGAGCACCCCGCCCTCGCCTTCGTTGTCGGCCCGCATGATGAGGACGACGTATTTGACGGTCACCACCAGGATCAGCGCCCAGACGATCGCCGACAGCGCACCCATGACCGCAAAGGGCGCGGGCATTGCACCGCCGGTCGCGCGGACCGTCTCGCGCATGGCGTAAATGGGGCTCGTGCCGATGTCGCCGAACACGACGCCGAGCGCGCCGAGCGTCAGCGCCGCGGTGCGGGTCGTTGAGCCCGGCGGCGTTCCCGCGACGGTTGTGGCGGCAATCTTGCTCACGTAGAGTTTCCCACCTTGGGGTATCGTCCTACATACGATCTGACGCAAAGGGGAGAGAGGCGCGATCGGCGACGGGTGTTTTGGGGTGAAACCTCGTGCAGGGCAAGCTTGCGGTCAGGATTTCCGGTCGCGCTCGCCGGTGCCCTTTGAACGCCGCGAGGCAGCATGGCGAAGGGAAACGCGGGCCGCGGCGGCTGTGGCCCGGAGCGCATCGAATTCGCCGTCCTGCTCCGCGCCGCTGCCCGCCTGTCGCGCCTCGGAGAACCGAACGAACAGCTTTGTGAATTCCCGCTGGTCCGAGCGTGGCCAGCGTCTCATGGGATCGGCGAAATATCTGGCGCGTGGCTTTGGCGATTCCCCGGCCGGCCGCCGTCACTTCGAGGCACGATTTGCGCGCTACGGACGAACCGGGCCGACTGAACGAGAGCTTCGGTAAACGCGTGTGGCCGGCAACTTGAGCGCGCTGGTACAAAGGCGCACAAAGGTCTCCTGCCCGTTTGCCAAATCGCCTGGGGACGTTTGAGGATGAGCAGTACCGAAACAGAGGCCCGGCCGCGGCGCGCCCCTTTGCAGGTCGGCAATCCGCAAGACCGCAACACCGTCTGGAGCGTCGGCCTTTTCGATCACGAAACCCGACCGCTTTCCACGCTGGAATTCGCAAGCGAGAAGCTGGCGCACCGCGCGCACGCGGCGATCGGCAAGGCCCTGAATGTCCGCGCGACCGCGGACGACCAATGCGATCCACCGATGAAGTCGCATTCCGATGTGCCAAAGGACGCTGCAGCGCGCCCCAGCCTAAGGCAATGGACTCACACGCTGCTCGAGGAAGGCCAGCTCGAGAGCCTCCGGGGGCGGCTCATCGAGGGATTTCTGACCGGCCTTATCATCGCCAACGTCGCGGCGGTAGCGCTTGAATCCATCCCGTCGCTTTACGCGCGCTTCGCCTGGGCGTTCCTCGCCTTCGAGGAGTTCTCGCTCGCCGCCTACACCCTCGAATACGTTGCGCGTGTCTGGTCGGCGCCGGAAGATCCGCGCATCGCAGCCAAAGGTCCCGTGGCGGGGCGGATCGCGTTCGCATTGCGCCCGATGATGATCGTCGATTTCCTGGCCATCGCGCCGAGTTTCGCCGGCCTGTTTTTTGGTCTCGACCTGCGAGTGCTGCGCATCTTCCGCCTGTTCCGGCTTCTGAAACTGGCGCGCTACTCCCAGGCCCTGCAGGCGCTTCTGTCGGTTCTCGCCGCGGAAAGGTCGGCGCTGTTCGCCTCGGCGATCCTTCTGTTCGCGACCGTCTGCTTTTACGGCGAACTCATGCATCTCGTGGAAGGTGGCGTCCAACCGCACGTGCTCGGCACCATGCCGGGCGCGATGTACTGGGCCATCACGACGCTGGCTACCGTCGGCTACGGCGACGTCGTGCCGATAACGCCGCTCGGCAAGTTCATCGCCGGCCTCACGATGGTGACGGGCCTCGCCATGTTCGCCCTGCCCGTCGGCATCATCGCCAACGGTTTCGTCACCGGCCTCAGCCGGAGACGCTTTGCAATCACGTGGAGCATGTTGCGCCGCCAGCCGCTGTTCCGCGGCTTCGACATCCAGGCGCTCAACGCGATCCTCGAAGCACCGACCGCGCTCATTGCGCGCGAACACGCACAGGTCGCCATCGAAGGCAAGGACGCGACCAATTTCTACGTGATCGTAGCCGGCCGAGCCTGCGCCGAAATCGGCGAAACCAATATCGAGCTCGGACCGGGCGACACGTTTGGAGAGGAGGCAGCATTCCACCATTCCACTGTTTACGGCCGCAGCGTCACCGCCGAGACGGACCTGCGCCTCATCGCGTTTCCCGGCGAGGAGTTGCGCCGCCTTTGCAGAAAATATCCGCTCCTCGAGGAACGCATCCGCGAGTCCTTTGCTGCGAGCGGGCGCGACGCGAACGCCCTGCAGGCGGGGCGCACCTCGCGCGAAATCGAAGCCGAGAACCAGCAGCTGCGTAAAGCCCTTTCGGACCTCGTGCTGGACCGGCTCTCGAAATCGTCTCAGGTGCCGGAGAATGCAGGGTAATCGCTTAGCCATGCTGGGCAATGCCCCGGGACCGCCACCGTCGTGCAGGTCTCGTCCGACACGCCGGCCCGGCGTACCAGGCCGCCAGAGCCAGCGGCAGCAAGTAATAACCTGACGTGGAAATGTTTGGTCCGCTCGCATAATCCACATAGCCGGCCGGAAAGGTGAGCAGGAGCGGGGGTAACGCCGCTGCCGACCGACGTTTCGGTTCTTCGAAGCGGGAGTATCGATGCCACTCCAGCGACGCGGTTACAGACCCGTCAATCATATCGCGGCTCGCGTTCGCTTTCTTGGCGAGAGCCGCAGCTTGCTTTCCCGGCAGCGGGCGGCCATAAGCGGCCCCCCATGACGGTGCAGGTGAAAATCTGCGGACTGACGCGGGTCGAAGATGCTGCCGCGGTGGTGGCCGCAGGCGCGGATTTCGCCGGTCTCGTGTTCCATCCCGGCTCGCCGCGCCATCTGCGGCCGGAACAGGCGAAGGCAATTGCGGAATGCCTGCGCAATCGGGTGCGGATCGTGGCGCTGTTCGTCGATCCGGTGGACGACTTCATCGCCGAGATGCTTGCCGCAGCCGGCGCCGATCTGATCCAGCTCCACGGCCGCGAACCGCCGGTTCGCGTAGCGGAGGTGCGGGCCCGCTTCGGAAGGCCGGTGATCAAGGCCATTCCCATTTGCGATGAGAGCGATTTCGAAACCCTGCCCGGGCAGGAGTCGGTCGCAGACATGCTGCTGTTCGATTCCAGGCCGGGCTCCGGCGGCGCGGCCGGCGGACACGGACGCGCCTTCGACTGGCAATTGCTCCGTGGGCGGAGGATCGCGAAACCGTGGCTGCTTGCCGGCGGCCTCGGGCCCGAGAATGTTGCCCGCGCCGTGCAGTGCAGCGGAGCACCGGCCGTCGATGTTTCGAGCGGTGTGGAAGCCGAGCCCGGGACAAAAAGCGGTGAGGCGATAAAGGCGTTCGTTGCCGCGGCGCGCGCTGCACACCAGGAAGCGGAGAAGCTTTCGTGAGACTTGCAAATTCCTGGCGTAGCGGCCCCGACGCAGCCGGACATTTCGGCGCCTATGGCGGTCGGTTCGTCGCCGAAACGCTGATGCCGCTCGTGCTCGCATTGCAGGATGCGTACGAGGCGGCAAGACGCGATCCGGGTTTCGCAGCGGAGCTCCAGAACCTTCTGCGCCATTACGTCGGACGCCCAAGCCCCCTCTATTTCGCCGAACGCCTCAGCGCCGAATTGCGCGGGCCGAAGATTTATCTGAAGCGCGAAGACCTCAATCACACGGGCGCTCACAAGATCAATAATTGTCTGGGCCAGATATTGCTGGCGCGGCGAATGGGGAAGACGCGCATCATAGCGGAGACCGGTGCGGGCCAGCACGGGGTGGCGACCGCAACGGTGGCGGCCCGCTTTGGTCTGCCGTGCGTCATCTACATGGGCGCCGTGGACATGGAGCGGCAAAAGCCGAACGTGTTTCGTATGCGGCTCCTCGGCGCGGAAGTTCGCGAAGTCACTTCCGGATCGAAAACCCTGAAAGACGCGATGAACGAGGCCTTGCGCGATTGGGTCGCCAATGTGGAGGACACGTTCTACATCATCGGATCGGCCGCCGGCCCTCATCCCTACCCGGCCATGGTGCGCGATTTCCAGACCGTCATCGGCGAGGAGACGCGCCGGCAGATTCTCGAAGCCGAGCAGCGCCTGCCGGATCTCGTCGTGGCCTGCGTCGGCGGCGGCTCCAATGCGATTGGACTGTTTCATCCGTTCCTGGACGACGAGACCGTCGAAATCCACGGCGTGGAAGCAGCCGGCGCGGGTCTCGAAACCCTTCGCCATGCCGCCACGCTGAGCAAGGGCGAACCGGGCGTGCTGCACGGCGCGCGCAGTTATCTCCTGCAGACCCGTGACGGTCAGGTGATGGAGGCCCACTCGATATCCGCCGGTCTCGATTATCCGGGCGTGGGGCCGGAACACGCCTGGCTCAAGGACCGCGGACGGGTAAGATATTTCTCGGCGACCGATCGTGAAGCGCTCGACGCCTTCGTGGCGCTGTCGCGCCTCGAGGGCATCATTCCCGCTCTCGAACCCGCGCACGCCATCGCCCATCTCGTGCGAATCGCACCGGGCCGGGCGAAGAACGAAATCGTGGTCGTGGCGCTGTCCGGCCGCGGCGACAAGGATGTGTACACCGTTGCCTCTGCGCTGGGAGAGAGGCTGTGAGCCGCATCGCGGCGCGCTTCGAGGAATTGCGGCGCGCGCAGCTTGCGGCGTTCATTCCCTTCATCACTGCAGGCGATCCCGATGGGGAGACGAGCTTTGCGATCCTTGAAAGACTACCCGGGGCCGGCGCGGACCTGATCGAATTGGGCGTGCCTTTTTCCGACCCGATGGCGGACGGTCCCGCCATTCAGGCGGCGTCGCAACGGGCGATCGCTTCGGGAATGACGCTTTCCAGGGTGCTCGAACTCGTCCGCCGCTTCCGCCGCGCGGACCAACACACGCCGCTGATCCTGATGGGTTATTACAACCCCATTCATGCGTTCGGCACCGCCCGCTTCGCCAGGGAAGCCGCATCGGCGGGTGTTGACGGCCTCATCGTCGTCGACCTTCCGCCCGAAGAGGACGAGGTGCTCCGCGCCCCCGCCGCCGCCCAGGAGCTGGACGTTGTCCGGCTGGCCTCGCCGACCGCGGACGCGCAACGGCTTGGCACGATTCTCCGCGGCGCCGGCGGTTTTGTGTACTACGTATCGATCGCGGGCGTAACGGGGACAAAGAGCGTTTCGATCGCGGATGTCGGACTTGCCGTAGAACGGATCAGGGCGCACACGCCGCTTCCCTGCGCGGTGGGCTTCGGCATCCGGACCGCGGAACAGGCGGCCGAAGTCGCGCGTATTGCAGACGCAGCGGTGGTCGGTTCCGCCATTGTCGCGCGCATCGCCGCGGGCGGCGAAAGACGCCGGCGGCGCCGCGCTCTCGTCAAGGACGTGACCGAGTTCTGCGCCGCCCTGTCGCGCGCCGTGCATGGCGCGCGTGCCGGCGCGGCGAATTGATTATGGGATCGTCAACCTGTTGGAGTACCCTTTGCTGCGCATCGACGGGCCTGCCATGAACTGGATCACCAATTTCGTCCGCCCACGGATCAAAGGGCTGATGGCCGGGCGCAGCACGACGCCCGAAAATCTCTGGAAGAAATGTCCCGGCTGCGGCGAAATGATCTTTCATCGCGACCTGGACGCGGCGCTGCATGTCTGTCCCCGATGCGGACACCACATGCGGATCGGGCCATCGCAGCGGTTCGCCATGACGCTGGACGGCGGAACCTGTCAGGAGCTGCCACCCCCTTCGGTGCCGGCCGATCCGCTGCGCTTCCGCGACGAACGTCGCTACACCGACAGGCTCAGGGACGCGCGCGCCAAGACCGGCCGCTCCGATGCGCTTTCGGCCGCGCGCGGCACGCTGGACGGAATTCCCGTTCTCGTCGCCGTACAGGCCTTCGACTTTCTCGGCGGTTCGCTCGGCATGGGCGTCGGCGAGGCGCTGGTCTCCGCCATGCAGACGGCGGTGCAGGAAAAAAGACCGTTCATTCTCTTCGTCGCTTCGGGCGGCGCGCGCATGCAGGAAGGAATCCTGTCGCTCATGCAGATGCCACGCGTCACCATTGGCGTGGAAATGCTGCGGGAGGCCCGATTGCCTTACATCGTCGTGCTGACCGACCCCACCACGGGCGGCGTCAGCGCCTCCTATGCCATGCTGGGCGACGTGCATGTCGCCGAGCCCGGTGCCCTCATCGGCTTTGCAGGACAGCGGGTGATCGAGCAGACGATCCGCGAGAAGCTTCCCGAAGGCTTTCAGCGCGCCGAATATCTGCTCGAACACGGAATGGTGGACATGGTGGTACCGCGGCGCGACCTGCGCGCCACGCTGTCGCGTCTCGTGCGGCTGCTGCTGAACCGGCCGGCTGCAGCGGCGGCCGAAAACGCCAGGACGCCGGCCGCGCAACTTTCCGCCCCTGCAGAAGCCATCCGCACGTGAATGCGAGCGCGGTCAGCGACGCCGTCCTGGAGCGGCTTCTCGCACTCCATCCCAAGCGCATTGATCTCGTGCTGGACCGGATTCGCCGGCTTCTGGCAGCTCTCGATCATCCGGAGCGAAAGCTTCCGCCGGTCCTGCACGTGGCGGGAACGAACGGAAAGGGTTCCGTCTGCGCATTTTCGCGCGCCATGCTCGAAGCACAAGGGCTGCGGGTGCATGTCTACACCTCGCCGCATCTCGTCCGCTTCCACGAACGCATCCGGATCGGCGGGAAAATCGTCGGCGAAGAGGAACTCGTGGCCACGCTCGAGGAATGCGAGCGCGTCAATGCGGGCGCGCCCATCACCTTCTTCGAGATCACGACGGCAGCGGCGTTTCTCGCGTTCTCGCGGCATCGCGCCGACGCGCTCGTCCTGGAAGTCGGACTTGGCGGAAAATACGATGCCACCAACGTCATCGAGACACCCCGCGCCGTAGCCATCGCGCCAGTCGGCCTCGATCACCAGGAATTTCTCGGATCTTCGCTCGCAGACATCGCGGCGGAAAAAGCAGGAATCGTCAAACCGGGCGTTCCCGCGGTCGTAGGTCTCCAGGAGGATGTTCCGCGCGATGTCATCGCCCGCCGCGCCGAAGCTCTGAATGCGCCGCTCCTGCTCTACGGCCGCGATTTCTTCGCCCACCAGGAACACGGCCGGATGATCTACCAGGACGAGCGGGGGTTGCTCGATCTGCCGTTGCCGCGGCTTTCCGGGCGACACCAGATCGACAATGCGGCTCTCGCTATCGCGCTGCTGCGCGAGGCGGGTTGGGGCACGGAATCCGCCATCGAGAAAGGCTTGCGCAGCGTCGAATGGCCGGCGCGTCTGCAGCGATTGTCGCGCGGACCTTTGATCGACCTCGCACCCTCGGGCGCGGAAATCTGGCTCGACGGCGGTCACAACCCTCACGGTGCAGCGGCGATCGCCCGCGCGATGGCCGATTTCGAAGAGCGCGCGGAGAAGCCGCTCTATCTGATTTGCGGGATGCTGAAAACAAAGGACGCGGCCGGATTCTTTTCGACCTTTCAGGGTCTCGCGCGCCATGTCGCAACCGTTTGCATTCCAGGCGAGACGGCGAGCCGCGGCGCCGGCGAACTCTACGATGCCGCAAGAGCAAGCGGGCTCGACGCAAGCCCCTGCGACGGCCTGGACGACGCGATGATGCAGGTCTCCGCCTGGTCGCGCGCGCGCCCCTTCGAAGGGCCGCCACGGATACTTATCTGTGGCTCGCTCTACCTCGCAGGGCGCGTGCTGGCGGAGAACCGGTAAGCGCGGACTACCGCCGGTTCAGAACACCTTCTGACCCATGAAATTACCCTGCGGCGAATACTGGCAGACGAGATAATCGTTGCCGCCTCCGGTCGCGAGGCCGCAGCCGACCTCGGTGGTGTTGCGCCAGATCATCTGTGTGTAATGCGCGACGGTCCTCCAGTTCCCGGTCGTTGAAACATTCGGGAAGGAGGCTTCGACGAAATAGTGCTTTTCCGCACCCCACAGATCGACGAGCTGGGTCAGCGACGCGCGTCCCGCCGACCACATCGCGAGATTCTCGCCCTTTGCGAGCGCGCCACTGTGCTTCAGCGCATGGACGTCGTTTGCCAGGTGCTGCGCCCAGGCCGACGCACTCGCCGCAAGATCGTCGGACCAGCGAAGAGCGGATTCTCCGAGAGCCGCGCGATACTTGTTGTGCGCGGCGAGCAGCTCGAGTTCCTGATTCTTCGTGAAAGGCGCAGCACGCGCGGGCAAGGCAAAGGCCAGTGCCGCAATAACTATTACTGATGCTGCTGTTGTCCCTGCCCGGTACCGCATCCGCCCGCTCGCCGAAGAGGTTTGTGCATAGCGCGACAGGAGGGCGCCTGCAAGCGGGCCGGAATCGTGCCGACAGCAAATGTTATCTGGAGGCGGTGATCGCTGCGACTTGCGGGCCGCGCGGGATCGCCGTTAGCTGCCGCAAACCGTTAGGAATTCCCCATGTCGGCAGTCCGGGCCGCGACAGCCACCGCCGGCGTTGGATCGCGGCAGATGACGCTCGTTGTCGCGGCCTCCTGCGCCGGGACGGTTTTCGAATGGTACGACTTCTTCATCTTCGGCTCGCTTGCCGCGATCATCGCGGCGCATTTCTTCAGCGGCGCGGGCGCTGCCCATGGCTATGTGCTCGCGCTCCTCACGTTCGCCGCCGGCTTTGCCGTTCGCCCTCTCGGTGCGCTGGTTTTCGGCCGGTTCGGTGATCGGAAGGGCCGCAAGCGCGCCTTTCTGATCACCATCACCGTGATGGGTCTGGCGACTGTCGGAGTCGGATTGCTGCCCGATTATTCGGCGATCGGCGCGACGGCGCCCTATGTGCTGGTGGCGATGCGGCTGATCCAGGGATTTGCCATCGGCGGCGAATATGGGGGTGCCGCGGTCTATGTCGCCGAACATGCCGAAAAAGGCCGCCGCGGCGCCGCCACAGGATGGATCCAGACCGCCGCGGCGATCGGTCTGTTCCTTGCACTCGCGACGATCCTTTCGTGTCGGACGCTGTTTGGCGAAAATGCCTTCCATGCCTGGGCCTGGAGGTTGCCCTTTGTACTCTCGGCCGGGCTGCTTGCGATCTCGTTGTGGATTCGTCTGCGGCTCGACGAATCGCCGCTGTTCCGCCGGATCCAGGAGGAAGGCGCACAGTCGAAAGCACCGCTCGCGGAATCCTTCCTGCGCTGGCGCAATCTCAGGACTGTGCTCATCGCCCTTTTCGGACTTCTCATGGGCCAGGGCGTTGTCTGGTACACGGCGCAATTCTACACGCAATTTTTTCTCGAAGACGTCGTCAAGGTCGCGCCGGCCCTGGTCAATATGCTCATCATGGCAGCGACGGTCGCCAGCGCGGCTCTACATCAGTTCTTCGCCTGGCTGTCGGACCGGACGGGACGCAAACCCGTGATGCTGTTCGGACTCGCGCTCGCCACAGCGAGCTTTCTTCCCGGATTCCACTGGCTCGCGGAAAGCGCAAACCCGGCGCTGGTGAGCGCCGCAGCGCGCGCACCGGTGACGGTCATCGCCGCGCCTGCCGACTGCTCGGTCCAGTTCAATCTGATCGGAAAGGCAAAGTTCGCGACGTCGTGCGATCTGGCGAAGGGCGCGCTTGCTTCGGCGGGCGTGCCATATCGCAACCAGGCCGCGCCCGCAGGCACGCCAGCGCGCATAGCCGTGGGCGGCACGATCGTCGAAAGTCCCAACGGTCGCAGCCTCGGGTCCGCTGCGTTCGCAACCGCCCGGTCGCGTTTCGCGCATCGGCTGAAAGCTGCGCTGCAGAGCGCCGGGTATCCGGCCGCGGCGGATTCGGGCCGGCTGGACGTCGCACGCACGCTTGGCATCCTGCTGATCTTCATCGTCGCAGCGGCCGCGCTCTACGGGCCGCAAGCAGCGGCCCTCGTCGAACTCTTCCCGACCCGCATCAGATACTCTGCGCTGTCGCTGCCGTATCACATCGGCGTCGGCTGGTTCGGAGGTTTCCTGCCGGTGATCTCCTATGCCATCGTGGTCGCAACGGGAAACATCTATGCCGGCCTGTGGTATCCCACGATCGTCGCCGGAATCGGCTTTCTCGTCGCGCTGTTCTACCTTCCCGAAACGCGGCAGCGCGAAATCGCCACGATGTAGGACGCGTTCACGGTTCCTCGATCGGAAAACCCGCTTCGCTCTTGCTCGGACGAATGACGAGCGCGGTTTTCACGCTCGCGACATTCCTGGCAGCGGTCAGTTTGCCGGTGACGAAGGACTGGAAAGAGGACAGATCCCGCGCCACGATCTTCAGCAGGAAATCCACTTCACCCGATAGCATCTGGCATTCGCGAACTTCGGGCCAGCCCCGGATCTGCTCCTCGAACTTGCGCAAATCGGCTTCGGCCTGGCTGGAAAGTCCGACAAAGGCAAAACCCGTCACCTCATAGCCGAGCAGCTTCCCGTCCAGTTCGGCGTGATAGCCCCTGATGTAGCCGGATTTCTCGAGTGCCCGCATGCGGCGCAGGCACGGCGGCGCGGTAATCTGCGCCCTCCGCGAGAGTTCGACATTGGTGATGCGGCCGTGGCTCTGCAGCTCTGAAAGAATACGAACATCGATGGAGTCGAGCTTGTGGCGCTCCATGCGTGACCCTTCGAACGAATGCGGACGTGCATTTACCGCCCCGCCGTTGTCCGCGCAATAAAATTTCGGACGATTCCCCATCCGGTTTCGGATGCGAACCCTCAAAGATCGGGGCGGAAAACCGCGCTTGACCTTTCGCGCCGCTGTTCCGATATCGGCAGGGGGCTGACGGACCGCGGCAACGCGGTGGGATCACCTTTCGCGATTCAGGCTTCGGGGAGCGGTATGGCCGACGCGGGGAAAACAGCGCGGGTCGTCATTCTGGGCAGCGGACCGGCAGGTGCGACTGCGGCCATCTACGCGGCGCGTGCCATGCTCGAACCCGTGATGATCGGCGGACTCCAGCCCGGCGGACAACTCACCATCACCACCGATGTAGAAAACTATCCAGGCTTCGCAGAAGCGATCCAGGGGCCGTGGCTCATGGATCAGATGCAGGAACAGGCGCGCCACGTCGGCACACAAATCGTGCAGGACACGATCGTCGACGCCGACCTGGCCGGCCGTCCCTTCGTGCTGACCGGCGACGGCGGAACGCGCTACCGCGCCGAATCCCTCATCATCGCAACCGGCGCCCAGGCAAAATGGCTGGAGCTTCCGACCGAAGAGGCGTTCAAGGGATTCGGCGTTTCAGCCTGCGCGACATGCGACGGCTTTTTTTTCCGGGGCAAACACGTCGCCGTGGTGGGCGGGGGCAACACGGCGGCGGAAGAGGCGCTGTTTCTCACAAATTTCGCCGATCGCGTGACGTTGATCCATCGGCGCTCGGTTCTCCGGGCCGACCAAACCAATCAGCTGCGGCTTGCAGCAAATACGAAAATCTCCATCCGCTACGATACCGTGGTCGACGAGATTCTCGGCGCGGAAAATCCGCGGGCGGTGAGCGCAATCCGGCTGCGCAGCCTGGAAGACGGAGCGCTCGAAACGCTTGCCGTGGACGGGCTGTTCGTGGCGATCGGCCACACGCCTGCCACCGGCATTTTCCGCGGCCAGGTCGACATGGACGACGAGGGCTATATTCGCACCGAGCCGGATTCGACGCGCACCAGCGTGCCCGGAGTCTTCGCTGCCGGAGATGTGAAAGACAGGGTGTTTCGCCAGGCCGTGACAGCAGCCGGAATGGGCTGCATGGCGGCGCTGGAAGCGGAACGGTTTCTCGCGGGCGGCCACTAGCCCGCCGCGCAAGGGAGCAGTCATGGATTGGGACAAGCTTCGCATCTTCCACGCCGTCGCCTCCGCGGGAAGTTTTACCCATGCCGGCCAGATGCTCGCACTGAGCCAGTCGGCCGTCAGTCGACAGGTCAGCGCACTCGAAGAAGAAATCGCAATGCCCCTCTTCCAGCGGCACGCGCGCGGACTGACGCTGACGGACGAAGGCGAACTGCTTTACAGCGCCGTCTCGGACGTGCTCGCACGTCTTAGCCAGGCCGAGGAAGCTCTCAAGAACGCGCAGGCAGCGCCGCGCGGCTCGCTCAAAGTCACCACGAGCCACGGCCTTGGCACATTCTGGCTGCTGCCGAGGCTCGATGCGTTCCTGCGCGACTTTCCGGAACTGCAATTTCATCTGGTTTTCGAGGATCGCGAACTCGACCTCGCTCAGCGCGAAGCCGACATCGCGCTCAGGATGCGGGCGCCCGTGCAGGCTGATCTGATCCAGCGCAAACTCTTTACGGTGCATTATCACATCTACGCCGCGCCGGCCTATCTCGCCCGCACCGGCAAGCCCGACACGTTCGAGGATCTCGCGTCCCATCGACTCATTGTCTATGGCGAGACGGCGGCCCCCGAAATCCGGGAGGTCAACTGGCTGGCCAGCCAGACCATCCGCATCGAACCGGATACCCGCGGCCGCGTGCTGCGAATCAACAATCTCTCCGGGATCGTGCAGGCCACTGAAGCCGGCATCGGAGTGGCCGCGCTTCCCGATTATGTCGCCGCGCAACGCAAAGGTCTCGTGCGCCTGCTTCCCGACGTCGAGGGGCCGACCTTCGACGTGCATCTCGTCTATTGCGATGCCCTTCGCCAATCCAAGCGCGTCGCCGCCTTTCGCGATTTTCTCGTCCGCGAGGCGAAAGACTGGAAATACTGAGCCGAAAAAACGGCGGATCACGCTGTTTTCGCCCGACTGTTTCAATCCAATCGAAACGTTTTGCGTGCACGCTGCGTCCGTCGGGCCGTCCGCCGATTCCCCCTTCGGCGGCGGCAGGGCGAAGGTTGTCGAACTTCGCCGCTTTCCGCCCAGTATCCCCTCGGGCGTGAAGCATCCAGGCACATGGAGCCGGGACGAGCGATCGTCCCGGCTCACTTTTTTTGTGTCTCAGGCTGCGGCCTTGTGCAACGCCACCACGTGATCGGCGAGCTTTCCGGTCAACTCGGCCAGGTGATCGAATTCCATTTCGAATGTGCCGACGCCCTGCGTCAGAGAACGCAGGTCGATGATGAGATTGTGCAGTTCCGATAGCGGCATTTGCGCCTCCACGGTGTCCCATCCCTTCCAGCCCCGACGCGCGTCATAGCCCATCAGCTGGCCGCGGCGACCGCTCACCACCTGATTGGCTTTCGATGTGGCATCGTTGGGCACGTGAACCTTTACGCGCATGATCGGCTCGAGCAGCACTGGCGCGCAGTTCGGCATGCCCTCGGTCATGGCGACGCGCGCGGCCGTCTGGAAAGCGGCGTCGGAGGAATCGACGCTGTGATAGGAACCGTCGACCAGCGCAACGCCCACATCGACCACCGGAAACCCGAGCGGTCCCTGCTTGAGGTAATCGATCACGCCCTTTTCGACCGAAGGAATGAATTGTCTCGGTACGGCGCCGCCCTTGATCTGGTCTTCGAACACAAACCCGCTGCCGCGCGGTAACGGCTTGATGTCGATGTGCACATCGCCGAACTGGCCGTGGCCGCCCGATTGCCGTTTGTGGCGACCGTGCTGCCGGCCGGGCTTGCGGATCGTTTCCTTGTAGGGAATTTTCGGCTGGTGCGTGGTGATCTTGAGTCCGTATTTGCTCGCGAGTTTCTCCGCCGCCACCTTCAGGTGAATTTCGCCCTGACCCGCCAGCGACATTTCCTGGAGCTCGGCATTCTGACGGAAATGGAGCGATGGATCTTCTTCCTGGATCTTGTGAATCGCCGCAGTCAGCTTGACCTCATCCTTGCGGTCGGTGGTTTCGATGGCGAGGGCGTAAACGGGCTCGAGCGCCTCGATCGCGACGTTGGGCAGCGCTGCCTTCGCCGTCGACACCGCCTCGCCGGTCGCAATGCCCTCCAGCCGCGCTATGGCGACCGTATCTCCCGTCGCCACCTCCGAGAGCTTGGTCTGCGCCTCGCCGCGCAGCGCGAAAAGACCCGCCACGCGCGCGTCGCGGCCGTCGCGCGCGTGAAGAACGGCGCCGTCTTTCAGCGTACCTGCGAGAACCCGTGCCAGACTGAGCTTGCCGTGCGCGCCGTTGTAGGTCTTGAGGATTTGCACGACCGCTTCGCCGCCGGATTTCGCGCCGAGCCGTGCCGCCGCGACCGCGACCTCGGGCGCTTCGTGGCGCAAGGCCTTGAGCAGCCTGCGGACGCCGTTGTCCCTTTCCGCCGACCCCATCAGCGCGGGAACGACGAGACCTCCGGCCAGCTCTTTCGACAGATCTTCGAACACCTCGTGGCGCGGCGGTTCGACATCGGAGAGAAGTTCCTCCATCAGGTGTTCGTCGTAATCGGCCAGCTTTTCGAGCATCGAAAACCGCGCCTGCTTCTCCTCCTCTTTGACGTCGCCGCTGAGTTCGATAACTTTCGATTCGGCGTGCTCGCGATAGACGTAGGCGCGCTCGAGCGCGAGATCGACGAAACCGGTGACGATTCCGCCTTCCCAGATCGGGATTTGGCGCAGAAGAAGCGGCCGGTCGCTGGCTTCCTGGAGACTGGCCAGCAACTCGCGCAGGTTACCGGGCGCCTTGTCGATCTTGTTGATGAACAGGAAATGCGGAATGGAAAGGTCGGCCAGCCGTTTGAGGAACGGCTTTAGCATCTGCACCTTCGCGCTGTCGGGTTCGCACACCACCACGGCGGCGTCGACGGCGGGCAGGACATTGAGCGAGTCCTGCAGAAACTCGATCGAACCGGGGCAGTCGAGAAAGGTGAAGCTCTCGTCCAGATACTTCGTCGTGGCACAATTGACCTCGACGCTCATCTGCCTCGCGCGCGCCTCGGGCGAAAAGTCGCCGACGCTGTTGCGCTGTGCGACCGAGCCCTTGCGCTGAATGGCGCCGGTGATCGAAAGAATGCTTTCGAGCAAGGTCGTCTTGCCACTGCCGTAGGGTCCCACCAGGGCCACTGCGCGTGGCCCACTGCCTCCATCTCTTCTGGACATATCGCCTCCTCGCCCCGAGTTGTTCCGCGCTTGTGCGGGCGAACGACACAAGCCTTCTTCGGGCCTGGCCTCGCACCCGCGAAAGATGCTCGCGCCTGGAACTGGCTCTGGCAAGGGGGGCTGGCGTCAGAGCAGCGCCGCGCAGAATCGCTGGATTCGACGGCACGCCTCTTCGAGCGACGCGTTCGACGCGGCATAGGAGACGCGGAAAAACGGCGACAGGCCGAACGCCGCACCGTGCACCACGGCCACGCCCTCCGCGTCCAGCAGCTCGGTGACGAAATCCTCGTCCGTCGCAATCGGACGGCCGCGCGGCGAGGTCTTTCCGATCAGGTTGCGCACGGACGCGAACACGTAGAAAGCGCCTTCCGGTCGCGGACATTCGATGCCGCGCGCCTGGTTCAGCATCGCGACCACCAGATCGCGGCGCTCCTGGAACGCGCGGCGGAACTCGGGAATGAATGTCTGCGAACCACTCAGCGCTTCCACGCTCGCCCACTGGGAAATGGACGCCGGATTGGACACCGTCTGGGACTGCAGTTTCGCCATGGCGCGGATCAGCGGCTCGGGTCCGCCGCAATAGCCGATGCGCCACCCCGTCATCGCGTACGCCTTGGACACCCCGTTCATCGTGAGAGTCCTCTCGTAAAGGCGCGGCTCTACCTGGGCGACGGTGGCAAAACGGAAGCCGTCGAACACGAGATGTTCATACATATCGTCGGCGAGAATCCACACCTGAGGATGGCGCAACAGTACGTCGGTCAGCGCCTTCAGCTGTTCGCCCGTGTAGCAGGCCCCCGACGGATTGCAGGGCTGGTTGAAGATGAGCCATTTGGTGCGCGCGGTGATCGCGCCGTCGAGGTCCCCGGGAGTGAGGCGAAAGCCGTTTTCGATTTTCGTCTTCACGATGACGGGCTTGGCGTCGGCAAGCAGCACGATGTCGGGGTAGCTGACCCAGTATGGCGCCACGATAACGACTTCGTCGCCCGGATTTAGGGTTGCCATCATCGCGTGATAGATGACGCTCTTTCCGCCCGGCGCCGCGAAACATTGCGCCGGCGTGTATGCGAGATCGTTTTCGCGCCGGAATTTTTCAGCAATGGCCCGGCGCAGTTCGGGGATGCCTTCGACGGCCGTGTATTTCGTTTCGCCGCGGCGGATCGCGGCGATCGCCGCCTCCTTGATGTTGTCGGGCGTGTCGAAATCGGGTTCCCCCGCTCCGAGCGCGATGACGTCGCGGCCGGCGGCCTTCAGATCCCGCGCCTTCTGCGTCACCGCGATCGTCTGGGCCGGCTGTATCCGGCCGAGCGACCGGGCAAGAAATCCGTCGGGAAGGGTGTGCGCGTCCACGGAGAAAATCCTTCGAATCGGGGAGCGAGGTATCGGCTTGGTGCGGGAGGCTTGGCAAGAGGCGCGCGGCCGCACCGGGCCCGCTCCTGGGGACGCAAGCGCGCGACGCGACCTCACGGCGAATTGAAAGCGCGGCTGCTCCGCCTTGCGGGACGGCGGATCGGAAAAAAGCAAAGCCGAACAGTGACTTCGGCGAAGATGAGGTCATGATTTCGGGCAATTTTCCGGGGAGATCGCGGCCCGCCATCGCGTGGACGAAAATACCACCAGGTGCCACAATCGTGCGTCTCGGATGGAGGGCACTATGAAAGTATCCTGGTTGGCGGCGGTAGTGTTTTCGGCGGCTGCCTTTGCCGTCGTTCCAGGTGCCCAGGCCGCCGTCACCGTGATTGGCAACGGCGTCGCCCACAGCTGCTATCAGTTTGCGGAGTTCGGCGGAGATACCACGGATGGAATTTCGACCTGCGATTTCGCTCTCGAGCACACGACGCTGTCGGTCAGGGACCGGTCGGCGACCTTCATCAATCGCGGCATTCTTCGCGCGCGCAACAACGACACGGAGGGCGCGCTTGCGGATTACGATCAGGGACTTTTGCTCAATCCGAAACTCGGCGAAGGCTATGTCGATCGCGGCGCCTCGATGATCGTGCTGCGGCGCTACGACGATGCGCTTGCCGATCTCGACAAGGGAATTTCGCTCGGCGCCAACCGCATCCAGATCGCCTATTACGACCGCGCGGTTGTCGACGAAGCGTTGGGCAACATCCGCGCGGCATACGAGGACTACAAGAAGGCCGCGAAGATTCAACCGGATTTTTCTCTGGCTACCCAACAACTGTCGCGCTTCCGCGTCGTGCGCCATGCGCCGAACAAAACCTGATACCAGCAGCACCCAAGCGACAGATTGATACAATTCCAGTGTTGCGCGTCGTCCGGCAACGGTTATCTGCTTTGCCCGCGTAGCGGCGGAGTGGCCGGATGTTTTCGCTGCGAAAGGCGATGACGCGACGAGCGTATGGACAGGCGGGGATTTCCCTGCCGGATTTGAGTTCCGGCTTCCGTTCCAACCGGACCGACCCAAGCGGATTGCGGCGTGCCGCGTCCGGACTCGGCGGCCCATGCTGTCGCGTTCGCACCTTCGACGGCGCTCCAAACAGGGTGTGGCCGCGCGGACGGCCGGGCCGTTTCCCGAACCCCGAACCGGGAAGCGTGTCCGGCCGTCACTTTTCCCCAATGGCGCGCGGACGGCTCGGGATGGGCTAGGCTGCCGGTGGGATTCGGTATTCGTTGAGCCATCTTGTCTGTGTATAGCCGATCTGTGCCCCTTGGCTTGTGTTGTCGCCCGCACAAGATATGAAGGTGGCGAGGCTGGCGGCGCAGGCCCCAAGAGCGGGTATTTCTTCATGCATTCATCGGTTCGATCTTTCGCCCTGGCGGCGGTGGGCTGCCTCGCGGCCGGTTGTTCGACTCCGGTTCCCCAGGCGCTGAAGGCGCAGGACGTTCCGCCGAATTTCATCGGTCCGGTAGCTCCGGGCTCCTCGCTATGGCCGAGCGCGGACTGGTGGAAGGCATTCGGCAGCGACGAACTGAGCGGCCTGGTCACCACCGCACAGACCAACAATCTCGACATCGCGGTCGCCATGGCAAATGTGCTTCAGGCGACCGCGAACCGGGATATCGCCAGGGCCTCCCTGTTTCCGACCATCGATCTGCAAGGCACGGCGCAGCGCAGCCACACGCCGGGGAGCAATATCCCGGTGGCGAACGGAACGGGCGGCACCACGAGCGTCAGCACGGCATTCACCGGCAATGAGTTCGGCGTTCTGCTGAATGGTACGTGGGTCCCCGACATCTGGGGATTGGCGCAGGACAATCTGCGCGCCGCCGACGAAGCACTGAAATCCTCGCGCTTTGCCCAACAGGAAGTCGCGCTGACGACGACGACCACCGTCGCGGATACCTATCTCAGCATCCTGGCGCTGCGCGAAGAAATCGCCACCATCGAGCAGAACATCCAGGCGGCTGATCGCATCCTGACGATCACCCGCGCGCAGGTGACGAACGGCGTGTCGTCGCAACTCGATCTCGCGCAGCAGGAGGCGACCGTCGAAGGACAGCTGGCTGCGCTCCCGCCGTTACGGGAGCAGGAGCGCGAAGCCGTGTTCGCGCTGGCCGTCCTGCTCGGACGCCCGCCGGAAGGTTTCGCGGTGGCGGCGCAAAATCTGAACACCCTCAAATCACCGACGGTGGCGCCGGGGCTTCCTTCCGCTCTTCTCGAGCGCCGGCCGGACGTCGCGCAGGCAGAGGCCAATCTCGCCAGTGCCCATGCGAGCGTCGACGCTGCGCGCGCCGCATTCTTTCCCCAGCTGTCGCTCACCGGAGACGGCGGCCTCGCCAGCGCGACCATCGGAACCCTGTTCCGCGCTTCGAGCTTCGAATGGTCGCTCGGCGCCAGCGCCCTTCAGACCGTGTTCGACGGGGGCAAGCTGTTCGGCGAAAGCGACCTGGCCAAAGCGCAGCAACTGGGACTGATCTCCACCTACCGCAAGACCGTGTTGACCGCTTTCGAGGGTGTGGAAACGTCGCTCGGCCAGGTCGCCAATTTCGGCGGCGAGCAGGCGGCTTTGCAGAAAGAGGTGGCGGCGTCCGCGAACGCGTTCCGGATCTCGGAACTGCAGTACCGCGAGGGCATCGTGGCGCTGCTCACGGTGCTTCAGGCGCAGCAGACACTCTTTTCCGCGGAGAACCAACTGATCCTCGTGAAGCTCTCGCGCCTGCAGGCCGATGTGGGCCTCTATCAGGCGCTCGGCGGCGGATGGACCGAGAACGCCGACGACGCGACGCAGAAAACAACCGACACCGGACAGCCGTTGCTGCTTGTGCAGCCTGCCGCTCCTGCTACCACCAGACCTGCGCCACTCCCGCCGGGTTCCGCGCCGGCAATCCCGCCCGTTCCGTCTCCTTCGCCCTCCCCCGCCTCGCAACCGGTGAAGGGATAGTCCGGCGTCACGGCGCGGTCGCGAAATTGCGATAGACGAAAGACTTCGGGGCTCCGGCGGATTCCTTTTCCGCAATCTCGGCAACGCGCGCGTGGTCTGGCGCCAGTGCGCAAACAGGATCGGTGCGCGCCGCATCGCCGGTAAGCGCAAAAGCCTGACAGCGGCAGCCGCCCCAATCGATCTGCGCGCGTTCGCAGGAGCGGCATGGCTCGGGCATCCAGCCGGTCCCGCGAAAGCGGTTGAAGGATTCGGAGTCGCGCCAGATTTCTGCGAGCGGCCGGTCTCTCACGTTCTCGAAGGAAAGTTCCGCGATCGACTCCGCCGCGTGGCAGGGCAACACTTTTCCCGACGGCGTGACATTGAGAAAACGCCGACCCCAACCGCCCATGCAGGCTTTAGGACGGCGCGCGTAATAGTCGGGCACCACATAATCGATCGCCAGCACGCCTGCGAGCGTTTCGCGCGCGTGCTCGACCGTTGCCGTCGCCATGTCCAGCTGTTCGCGCGTGGGAAAAAACGCGCCGCGATTTTCAAGCGCCCATCCGTAATACTGCACATGCGCGATTTCCGCACGCTGCGCTCCGAGCGCGACGGCGAGATCGATCATCGCTTCGAGATGAGCCAGATTCTGCCGGTGCACGACGAAATTCGCGGTGAGCGGCAGTCCCGCATCGCGAACCTGGGCGGCGACCTCGAGCTTCTTCGCGTGCCCCGCAAAGCCCGCGATCCGGTTCGCACCTTCGGCCTGCGAATCCTGGAAGCTCAATTGCACATGTTCGAGTCCGGCGCCGGCGAGCTGCGCGACGCGGCGCGCGTCGAGCAGAACGCCGGAGGTGATGAGATTGGTGTAAAGGCCGCAATCCGTCGCGCCGCGAACGATCTCTTCGAGGTCGCGACGCGCGGTCGGCTCGCCGCCCGACAAATGCACCTGCAGGCAACCGAGCGCGGCCGCTTCCGCGAGCACCCGCAACCACTCTTCGGTGCGCAGTTCGGCGGACGCGCGCTCGAGAGCGCGTGGGTTCGAGCAGTAGGGACATTGCAGCGGACACCGATGGGTGAGCTCCGCCAGGATCGCGAGCGGCGGCGCCGGCGCGCTCACAGCGACATCACGCCCTTGTCGGCGAGGTCCTGTACGAGTGCCGCGACATCGGCAGAAATCGCTTCCCGCGGGGCATCGGGGTAGGCTTCGCAGAGCTGATCGACGATGGCCGCGACGGCGTTTTCGCCGGTGCACCGCGAGACGATCGCATGGCCGGGCCCGTCGAGCAGGAACACGCGCTCGGGCGCCTGGATGGTCCAGCCGCCGCGCGCCTTGTCATAGTGCAGCCGCCGATGCGGCGCGAGCATCGGCCGTGACGCAGTGTCGATTGCGGGACGGCCGCTCATCCGCAATTCTCCGGAACGAATGCGCCAGGCGGAATAAGTCCCGGGACCACATATGCGTGATGCAGCGCGTCGAGCTGTGCCCAGAGCACATCTGTCTTGAAGCGAAGCGCCGCGAGGCACCGCATCTGTTCTTCGTGCGTGCGCGCGTGACGAAGCACGTAATCGAGCCCGAATGCCACGTCCTTGGGCGCCTCGACGAGCCGCGTGCGAAAATAGGCAAGCGTCGACTCATTCGCAAAGGAGTAATGCGCGAGAAGCGCGTCGATGCGTGTCCTGTGCAGATCGGGCGCGAATAATTCGGTGAGCGATGAGGCGACCGCTTCGACGAGAGTCTTCTCGCGTACGAAGCGGACATAGGCATCGCAAGCAAAGCGCGTGATCGGCAGCACGCCTTCGCAGCTTGCGACGTAGGCGCGGTCGAGCCCCACGCCTTCGGCTAACCTCAACCAGCGTTCGATCCCGCCTTCGCCCGGCCGCTCCCCGTCGTGATCGCGAATCCGGCCGATCCATTCGCGCCGAAGCCCGATATCCTCGGTGCGCGCGATGAGACCGGCATCCTTCAGGGGAATCGACTTCTGATAGTAAAAGCGGTTCAGCACCCACGCCTGCAGCTGGCCGCGGTCGAGGCGTCCTTCATGCATCAGGATGTGGAATGGGTGTTTGTCGTGGTAGCGCTCTTCGCCCACCTTGCGCAGAGCGGATTCGAATGCGGCCGGCGCAAGCGGCGCGCTCATGCGCGGATCTCCATGCCGTCCCAGGCGACCTCCCAGCCGCGCGACTCTGCTTCGAGGCGTTCGGGCGAGTCAGGATCGAGGAGGGGGTTCGTGTTATTGATGTGTACGAAGAATTTGCGCTTCACGTTCAGCCTTTCGAAGGCCGCCATCGTTCCGTCCTCGCCCGCGCAGCTCATATGGCCCATGCGGCAGCCGGTTTTTGTACCAACATTCTGCAGGATCATCTCGTCGTCGCGCCACAACGTCCCATCGAACAGCACCAGCGGCGCGCCGTTCAGGCGGTCCGCGACAGCTTCGCTCATTGCCGCGCAGCCGGGAACATAAACCAGCGCGGGCGCGCCGTCGCCGCTGCCGAGCGCCAGGCCGACCGTGTCTCCTTGCTGCGTTCCCCAGGACGGCAACGCGCCATTCTCGCACCACAGCGGCGCCTTTCCCGGAACGGCGAACGCTTCGATCCAGAAACCCAGACTGTCGCCCGATGGATCGCGGATCGGCGTTCTTTCATCGAGCGGCACGCTCGCACGCGGGACCCGGTCCTCGGGCAGCACGTTGAAAATCGGGTTCTGCGCCAGCACATCGAGCACCCGCCGGTGCGCGTAAATCGCGAAGCGGTGATTCTCGCGCAGCGTAAGAAGACCCGCGACATGATCGACATCCGCGTTGGTGAGCACAACGGCGGCAATCGGACTGGAGCGTTTTGCATCCCCGGGTCCGGGCTGCAGTTGCCGGCGTTCGGCGATCTGCTGGCGAAGGTCGGGCGAGGCGTTCAGGAGAACCCAGCGCCGCCCGTCGGCGCTGACGGCCAGCGAGGACTGTGTTCTGGAGGGGCAACGCGGGTCGCCCGCGCGGGCACGCCGCGCGGCTTCGTCGTTGCCGTTCCATTGCGGGAAGCCGCCACCGGCGGCGGAGCCAAGGACCAGCACATGGAGCATCGCGAACGATCAGAACGCCAAGGGACGCCGCGCTTTTGGCACGGCGTCCCCGGTAGGCGCAATTCGAAGGATCAGAGCTCCGCGCAGGCGTAGCAGTTGATTTCCATGCCGACGCAGATCTCGACGACCTTGGGTGTCGTCCACTTCATGTCGCTCTCCTGCCGAAAGTACGGATTTCGTCCGATAACACGGTTTCTGAAATCCGGAAACCCGTCTGCTCGCGCGGGGGTTTCCGGAATCCGCGGTAACCCTGCCTTGCGGGGTCGTAACTTGCAAATGTTTAATGGCCGGCGCTGAGATGCGGGACGCTTCTCGGAGAGGGAATCCGCCATGAACCCAAAACTGGCATGCGCGGCAATGGCCGCCGCAGTCATCCTGGCCGGACCTGCGCTGGCCGCACGGACAACGATCCCTCCCAATATCGCTGCCGCCGTCGCCGACCCGGCGAGGCCGCAAGCCGACAGGGCACGCGACGCCGAGCGCAAGCCCGCCGAATGCCTCGCCTTTGCCGGCGTAAAGCCCGGTGACCGGGTGGCCGATCTCATCCCTGGCGGTGGTTATTTCACGCGCATGTTCAGCGTGGCGGTCGGGCCCAAAGGCTACGTCTACGCCTACCTGCCGTCCAACATCGACAAGCACATGAAGAAGCCTTCGCCGGTTTATGCGATCGCGGCGGATCCGCATTACGCCAATGTTTCGGTGATTCACGCGCCCGTCGAGAAATTCGTGACACCGGAGAAGCTCGATCTCGTCTGGACCTCGCAGAACTATCACGATCTGCACGACAGTTTCTTCGGTCCGGCGAACATTCCGGCGGTCAACAAGGCGATCTATGATTCGCTCAAGCCCGGCGGCATCTACCTCGTGCTCGATCACGCAGCCGCGCCGGGCTCGGGCCTGCGCGACACCGAAACGCTGCACCGCATCGACGAAGCCGCGGTGAAGAAGGAAGTGGAAGCGGCCGGTTTCAAGCTCGTCGCGGAAAGCAATGTTCTTCGCAATCCCGCCGACACTCACACCCTCCGGGTGTTCAATCCCGCGATCCGCGGCCACACCGACCAGTTCATCCTGAAGTTCCGCAAGCCGCGGGGGTGAACAAATGCGATCGCACCCGGCCGTATAATTCGAGATCGCGCGGGTAGATGGCTTCCAGCTTCGCGCGCTGCGCGCGCGTGAACGCCGGCCGTTCGTCCTCCACCCGATTCTCGTGCGGAAGCGCGAACGGCCGTCCGAGCTTTTCGGCGAGGGCGGTCGCGAAGTCGGCGCTTCGCTCCAGTACGCCACACTGGAAGACATTGAGCGCGAAAAACCGCTCGAGGTCGTCGCGTCCGTTCCAGCCGAGATACCGGCAGGCCACATCGCCGTAGATGGCGCGGTGCGAGAACAGATAATCGAGATAGGAATCGAAATCGTAGCGGCCGGCCGCCTTGTGCAGGATGCTCGCATCGATCCTGCCCCATCGCGGCTTCCGCAAGAAACCGCGGCGCATGTAATCGTATTCCGAGCGGGCGCGGTCGAACGGATCGCGCAGGAGCGTGATGATGCGCAGCCGCCGCGAAATCCCGTTGGCGGCGGTAGGGAAATCGATGTGACCGCCCATGACGAGGTCGCCCGTTTTCGCGTCGCGTTCGATGCAGCGAAAGGCCGTTTCGATGTCGAAACTGCGGTAATGGCGAAAGAGATTGCGCCACCGCGAACGCAGGAAGCGAAGCCGCTGGAGGCGCGACACCTTGCTGTCCGGATCGAGCGTGTCGGGCAGATAGAATATCCGGCGCTCCGCAAACGCCGCCGCAAGCCCGCGCCTCAAACTTTCGCTGCCGCTCTTCGGCACCCGGACGCAAAGAAAGATGCCGTCGTCGGTCGGAGGGAAATCCGTCGCGCTCATCCCGAATGGCGTCCCGCGAATAAGGATATGCACATTTCTTTATATCCTGCTTGCCGGGGCGCCGCGAGACCTGTTATAGCCGCCCGCGCCCCAATCGGAGTTTCCCATGGCCCAGGATTTCGCCGTCAAGGACATCAATCTCGCCGAATGGGGACGCAAGGAAATCGACATCGCCGAAGTCGAGATGCCCGGGCTGATGGCCACCCGTGCGGAATTCCACGAGAAGCGTCCATTGCGCGGCGCCCGGATCGCCGGCTCGCTGCACATGACCATCCAGACCGCCGTGCTGATCGAAACGCTCACCGCGCTCGGCGCGGATGTGCGCTGGGCCTCGTGCAACATCTATTCGACGCAGGACCACGCCGCGGCCGCGATCGCCGCGGGCGGCACGCCCGTGTTCGCCATCAAGGGCGAGAGCCTCGAAGATTACTGGGATTATACGCACCGCATCTTCGAATGGGCCGACGGCGGCACGCCCAACATGATCCTCGACGATGGCGGCGACGCCACTCTCCTCGTCCATTTGGGCGCGCGTGCCGAAAAAGGCGACGCGGCCTTCCTCGACAAGGCGCAGAACGAGGAAGAACAGGTGCTGTTCGCGGCCATCGCCCGCCGGCTCCGCCACAAGCCGGGCTGGTACACAAAGCTCGCCCAGAACATCCTGGGCGTCACGGAAGAGACGACGACGGGCGTGCATCGGCTCTATCAGATGGAGAAGGAGGGGCGCCTGCTCTTCCCCGCCATCAACGTCAACGACAGCGTCACCAAGTCGAAGTTCGACAATCTCTACGGCTGCCGCGAAAGCCTCGTGGACGGCATCCGCCGCGGCACCGACGTGATGATGGCCGGCAAGGTCGCGATGGTCGCGGGCTTCGGCGATGTCGGCAAGGGCTCGGCGGCATCGCTCCGCCAGGCCGGCTGCCGGGTGATGGTCTCCGAAGTCGATCCCATCTGCGCGCTGCAGGCCGCGATGGAAGGCTACGAAGTCGTGACCATGGAAGAGGCCGCGCCGCGCGCCGACATTTTCGTCACCGCCACCGGCAACGTCGATGTCATCACCATCGATCACATGCGCGCGATGAAGGATCGCGCCATCGTCAGCAATATCGGCCATTTCGATTCCGAGATTCAGGTTGCAGCCCTGCGCAATTTCCGCTGGCACAACGTCAAGCCGCAGGTGGACGAGATCGAATTCCCGGATGGCAAGCGCATCATCCTGCTGTCCGAGGGCCGGCTGGTGAATCTCGGCAATGCGATGGGCCACCCGTCCTTCGTGATGAGCTCCTCCTTCACCAACCAGACGCTGGCGCAGATCGAACTCTTCACCAATCCGGGCAAGTACGAGAGGAAGGTCTACACACTGCCGCGGTATCTCGATGAGAAAGTCGCGCGGCTGCACCTCGACAAGATCGGCGTGAAACTGTCGAAGCTTTCCGACGCGCAATCCGCCTATATCGGCGTGCCCGAAAACGGCCCGTTCAAGTCCGATCAGTACCGGTATTGAACGTTCATCTGAGGAGTCTCATCCCCAGGGACCATGGTGCGAAAGAGGCGCGGCTCCGGCCGGAGCCGGAGCGACTGCCGGCGCTTCGGCGGCGTCGGCGGGCGGACGGCCGCCCAGCTGTTCGAGAATTTTGATCCGCTTTTCGATCGGCGGATGGGTGGCGAACAGGCCGCCGAGATCGAACACCGACGGCGGGTTCTCGAAGAACATCTGGCGCACTTCGCTCGGCACGTGCGGCAGTGCGGCATTCCTGGAGATCTTGAGCAGGGCGGCGATCAGCGCGTCCGGGTTTTTGGTCAGTTCGACCGAACCCGCGTCGGCCAGAAGCTCTCGCCGCCTCGAGAGCGCGAAGCGCAGCACGAGCGCGAGCAGATAACCCACGAGCATCACCGCAGCGGCGATCAGCACGAGGACAATGGCGCCGCCCCCGCGCCGCCCCCGCCCGCGCGAGAATGCCGCGAAGTAGATGCTCCGCCATAGAAGCTGCGCCACAAACGAAATCATGCCCACGAAGACGATGGTGACGATGAGAAGCCGGGTGTCGCGGTCGATGATGTGGGTCAGTTCGTGCGCGAGCACCGCTTCGAGTTCCTGGCGGTCGAGCGCCTCGAGCAGGCCGCGCGTGACGGTGATGGCGTAGCTGCGCTTGTCGATCCCGCTCGCATAGGCGTTCATCACTTCGCTGTCGACGATGTACAGTTTCGGCGTCGGCAGGCCGCGGCTGATGCAGAGATTCTCGAGGATATTGTAGAGTTCGGGCTGCTCTTGCCGCGTGACCGGCCGCGCACCCGTCGCCATGTGGATGATCGAATCGTTGAACAGATAGCCGATCAGAAGCCATACGGCTGCGACCCCCAACACGATGGGCCACCAGGCGACAATGGCGGACAGTGCGAAATCGAACGGACCGCCCGTGCCGAGCACCGGCACGATGCCGAGCGCCTGCCACGGACCGAAACCGTAGGCGCGGCCCGTTCCCGTGACGAGGTCGTAGAAGTAAAAGACGGCACCGAGCAGAACCAGAAGCAGCACCGGAAAGGCGGCCAGGAGCGCGACGGACTTGATATTGTTGCTCTGCCGCCAGGTCGTAAGCCCGAGCGCGGCGACCGGCGACGGAGTGGACATCAGCTGCCGAACGAAACTTTCGGCGGCGCGAGTTCCTCCGCCTTCTCGGCCGGCGTGAGTTCGAACATGGCCGCGGGCCCAAATCCCATCGTCCGCGCGAACAGCACGGCCGGAAATTTCTGGATCGCGGCGTTGTATTCGGCGACGGCGTTGTTGAGAAAGCGCCGCGCCGCCGCGATCTTGTTCTCGATGTCCGTCAGTTCGTCCTGGAGCTGGCGGAAGTTCTCGTTCGCCTTGAGTTGCGGATAATTCTCCGCCACCGCGAACAGGTTGCCGAGCGCGCCCGACAGCGCACTTTCCGCCGCGCCCTTCTCCGCCACAGTCGTGGCCCGCATCGCATTGGCGCGCGCTTCCGTCACCCGCGTGAAAACGCCACTTTCATGCGCGGCATAGCCCTTCACCGTCTCCACGAGATTAGGAATGAGATCGTGCCGCTGGCGCAACTGCACGTCGATGTCGGCGAAGGCCTGCTTCCACCCCTGCGAAAGGGATACGAGACGGTTGTAGGCGAAGATCGCGTAAAGAACGATCAGCGCGATGACGATGTAAACGACGATCATGCCCATGAAAGACCCGGTGCCCGGCAGACGAGACTAGCGCAGGCGGGCGGCGCGCGCGAGACCCTTGTGAGCCCGATCGCGGGAGCGGGCTCAGCGCGCGGCAAAGGCGCCCATCATGGCGTGCCACATCGGCGTTGGGGCAAGATTGCCGTCCAGCGGAAGCATGCGCGGGCTCGAGCCATCGAACGCGGCCATCAGCCCCGGAGGATCGAGGAATCGATCCGACAACCCCCAGGTCAGCACTGCGACGGGCGCCGCATCGAGAACGACATCGAGAAAGCGCCGGCTTGTATCTGCCACCGCCCGGTCGCGCGAGGCGATATCCGCCGGACCGCCGCTGTCGTCCACGTCGTGTTCCGTCACCAGGATGCGCAAGCCCAGCGATTTGATCTGCGTGAGAAAGGTGGCGAGCTTCTTCTGGTCGACCGGCGTGCCGAAGGCGCGAAGATGACCCTGCAACCCCAGCCCTCCGATGGGCACGCCGCGCGCCAGCGCGTGCTCGAGGAATTCGAGTGTCGCGGCGCGGAAGCGGTCGTTCGCCGGCGCGCCGAGTTCGCAGCCCCAGTCGTTGTAAACCAGAAGAACTTCGGGGTCGGCTGCGCGAGCCGCGTGGTAGGCGATGTCGATGTAATGAGGGCCAAACGTCTCCAGCCAGAAGCTGGTTCGCAGATTGTCCGGGCGCCCGTCCGCCGGCGCCAGGGCCTCGTTGACGACGTCCCACGAACGGGCGCGGCCGCGAAACCGTCGGACAACCGTCCCGACGTAGTCCGCAATCACGCGCTCGTCGCGCGAGCGGCGAACCGCATCTTCGAGCCACGCCGGATTGCGCTTGTGCCAGAGGAGCGGGTGGCCGCGAAACTGCTGGTCGTGGGCGCGGGCAAAAGCCAGAATGCGCTCGCAGCCGGAAAAATCGTATTGCCCGCGCACCGCCTCCACGATCGCGCGCTTCATCTCGTATTCGGGGACAAGGATCGCCGCTTCACGGGCGAGCGCCTCGGCGAAATCCGTCTCTGCAAATTCTGCCGACGCCACTGCGGAGCCGTAGAGAATACCGCGCGCGGCCGCCGCCGCGCGCAGCGTGGCGGCCCCGTCGACGACGCTCCCCCGCAAGGCCTGCGCACGTGCGGTCGAGCAAACAAGGCCGCCCGCGCCCAGCGCGATGCTCCTTCGAAGGAAACCGCGGCGCGACAGCATTGCGGTTCAGCGCGTAACGGCCCTGGCCGCGATCCGGTCCTCGCCGGACCAGATGCGGCCGCGCAGGATGCGAACAACGCAATCGGAGAATCTCCGGTAAACGCTGTCCGGCGCGAAAATCTGCAGGAACACCGCCAGCGCGAGCTTCGGGTGATAACAGCCGCGCATGACGGCGGCGACGTAGAGCCGAAGGGCGGCGACCGGTCTGGTCCGCACGAGAGCCTTGGCGAGCATCCAGCCGCGCCCGCCATGCAGCGCCCGCGCCGGCAGGCAGGGGCCAAGTCCTTCCAGCCAGCCCTGCAACTCGGTACAGCGCCGGCGGGCGGAAACGCGTCCGGGATCGCCGCGATCGATCCAGACCGCGCCCGGTTCTTCGGCCATCCGGAATTTGCAACCGGCAAGAAACAAACGAATCGCAAAGTCGGTGTCCTGCGCGAAGGGAAGCGTGTCGCTGTATCGGACCTGCCGGGCGAGCCGGCGCGGCGCCACCAGCGTGATCGTGGGGACGAACCCGCGGGAGCAAAGAAGGTACTCTGCCATGTGCTCGCCGGGCCGGAGCGCACGCGGCGGCTTCACGAAACGGCAGCCTTGCCCGCGGTCGACCACCACCGGCGCGTAGCCGATCATGTTTTCCTCACCGTCGAGCAGCCGTCGCATGGCGGCCAGATGATGGGGCAGAAACCGGTCGTCGGAATCGAGAAAGGCGATGAACGTCCCGCGCGCGCGATCGATGCCCGCGTTGCGTGCCGCGCCGCCGCCGCGGTTGTCCTGCCGGAAGATCGCGATGCGCGGATCTTCGAGCGCGGCGACGACCTGCTCCGGCGAATCGGTCGATCCGTCGTCCACGACGACAATTTCGAAATCCTGCTCGCTCTGTTCGAGGACCGAGCAGAGCGCCGAGCCAAGCCGGTCGGCGCGATTGAAAACGGGGACGACGACGGTGAAATGCGGCGTCACGGGCGCGTGCTCCGCCAGCCGGGCGTCGAGGGGCGCAGCATCGCCAGCATCATCAGAAACACGACCCAGGCCGGGTCGTCGCCGCCCAGAAAATCGGATTCGAGAAAATTGTGCGCGAGCATGAAAACGAAGATCGCAAGCAGCACCGCCCGCTCGTCGAAGTTTGCCGGTCCGAACCGCCAAAACGCACGCGCGGGCGCGACGACCAGAACCAGCATCGCCAGCGCAAATCCCACGGCGCCGATGGTGACGAGGATTTCCAGATAGGCGTTGTGCCCCTGGCTGATGCTCAGCACCCAGGTGTCGGCGACATAGTTGTGAAGGAGCGACGCCGCGCCGGTGTCGGAAAACGAGCCGAAACCGGCGCCCAGAAGGAAATGGTCGCGGATGAACGCAATCTCGCCCTGCCAGATGGCGGTACGGCCGGTGAGTTTCGTCGGATCCGCAAACGCGTGCGCGAGCAGCCCCGACCACGACACGAGAACGGCACCGGCGAGAATCGCGGCGAGCAACAGCGCGGTGCAAAGAATCGCGCGGTCGAGGCCACGCCGCCACGCGGCCCCGTAAAGGCAGCCCGCCGCGATCGCCACGGGCAAAAGACCGAGCGAGGATTTCGAGGCGGTCATGATCGTGAAGGCGACCGCAGCGAGACAGAACGCACCGTTCAGGAAGGGGCGCACCTTCCAGGCCCGAAAAAAGAACAGGATGGCCGTGAGCGCGCTGACCGAGCCCGCGATGTTCTTGTGAAAGTAGAGTCCGCGCCAGTCGCCGACGAGCTGCGGATCGAGTTCGCCCGGCAGATGGACCGCATTGCGGACAAGCGGAATCGACAGCCAGTTGATGACAAGGATGGCGCCCAGCACGCCGCGCAGGAGCGCAAGGCTTCGCCCGTTTCCCACCGTCGCAACACCCATCATCGCCGACAGGACGATGACTGTTTCAAGAATCGCGCGCCGGAGCACGACGTGAGGCGCGGCGCCCCACCACGCACTCAACGCACACCAGATAAGGAGCGCGGCGAACAGCGGGGACAGGCAGTTCAGAGCGCGAAATCCGTTTGCGCGCACCCCGGCGACGGCGAGGAGAAGAAACGAGCCCAGGAAAGTCACCTGCCGGATGGCGTTGCCGGCGCCGTTCGAGGCGAGTCCGCCCGTTGAAAGTGTCGCGGGATCGCGAGTGGCAAATGGCGCGAGCGTGACGAAGATGAGCAGCAAAAAACAAAGAAGCGCCGCGTCCGCGAATCCCAGGGACGATTGCGCCGACGGTGGTGCAGCCCGAAAGGCGGCGGCTTCACTCGCCATGGGTCACCGCATATTCGTCGTAGTGCGCACCGAACGCGGCTGCGAGCTTTCCGCTCGCCCGCGCGAATTTGCACAGCGGCATCATCCGCTTCGCCGGGAACGGCGCCAGCAGCAGCGCGAGCGAAGGCGAAACCGCCAGAGCCGCCGCAATCCTGGCGGCCTCGCCCGCCCGTGCGAGCGGCGCGTGCTCGTACTTCAGGAACACGCGCATGTCGGAATTGCCGACGCGAAAATCGCGCTTCAGCGCCCATCCGGGATTGCTGCGCGACACGGGAACGTGCGCATGCGCGATGGCCCCATCCGCCCAGGCGAAGCGCGCGCCGCTCCTCGCGAGGCGCGTGAAAAAATCCTTGTCTTCGCCGCCCGACAGGGCGAAGGCGGAATCGAACCACGACGGCGCAAGCCTCTGCAGCACCGCGCGACGAATAAGCACGTTCGAAGTGCCGTGGATCATCGCCACCGGGCCGGTCTTGTGGCGAAGCGGGCGAAGTCCGCGGCAGGATTTGGCCCACGGACCGGGCGCACGTTCGAAACACGGTATCACGGCGCCGTGCAGCGCATCCGCCTCGGTCTGCTGCGCGACCGCCAGGAACGCGTCGAGCCATCGCGGATCGGGCCATTCGTCGTCGTCGAGCATGGCGATGTAATTTATTCCGTCGTACTCGAGCGCTCGCGCGACCAAGGCGTTGCGCGCTTGCGCGATGCCGCGCTCGGGCACGAGAACGGTCTCGATCGGCCAGCGCCAGGAATGGGCGGCAAACCGCTCCGCGACGGTGATGCCCTCGCGACGCTCCGCGTCGTTGTCGGCGACGAGCACGCGGACATGCGCGCCGGTTTCGAGCCGACCGATCGCGTGGAGCAGGCGCGCCAGCCCTCCCGGCCGGCGGAACGTCGGAATTGCGATCAGGACGCCAGGCATGCCTGCCGCAGCCAGCTCTGCGACAGCGTCAGCACGCGGCTTGTTATGACCAGCTCGCCCGCCAGAATGCCGGCGAGCGAAAATACCGGACCAGCCGCGAGCAACAGCACGAAGGTCGCCGCCAGTGAGACCAGCGACGACCACAGACTCGCGCTCGCCAGCGCCCGGAACTGGCCCGCCGACTGCAGCAGCACAGACTCCGGCGTGCGCAGGATCCGCGCCGCCGTGATGGCCGCAAAGAAACCCAGCACGACCAGCGCCTGCGCCGGATCGTAGCCCTTTCTCAGAACCACCTGCGGAGCCCATAAAAGAAGTGCCGTGGAAGCCGTGACGGTCGCAATCCAGACTGCACCTGCGGCCATTCGAAAATGGTTAACCGAACGTCGCGCGCCGGCCGCATCGCCGCGGCCAAGTTGCCGGGCCATGATCGGTCGCTCCCGGTCGGGAATCGCGGCGAGCACCAGTTGCACGGGCCGGATGAAGAGCGCGCCCGCGGCGAGAGGCGCAAAGGCCGCAGGCCCGCAGAAAAAAGTAACGAGATAGGCGTGCGCGTTGACCGTCATTTCTGTCAGGAGCACGCCCGCCGCCGACCAGCGCGCGAGATCGATCCACACGGCGCGGTATCGCAGAAGCGCGCCCATCCCGGCAAAGCGGATCTGCGCACCGAGATAGGCCCGGCCGAAGGCCGCAAGCCCCATCGTCGAGGCCGCGAGCAGCAGTCCGGCCGCGTGCATCGGAGTTAGGGCATGGGCGGCCCGCAACGCGAACAACCCGGCAAGCAGAAGAATGCCGTAAACGAGGTCCGAGGCGAGAACGCGCGCGGCGGGTCCCTGCGCATAGGCAAGCGTGCGCGCGAACCAGCGCAGCGTCATCATGCCCGCGTAGAATCCGAAAACGAGCGCCAGCCCCGGCGCCGCCCGGCTCAGCAACATCAGGAGAAATACCGCCGATGCGGCCACCGCACCGAGCAGGAGGTTTGCCGTGAGGTAGGTCGCAAGCTCGCCCTCCTGCATCGCTCCGCGCCGCACGCCGATCGCGGCAGGCGCTCCGATCAGCGCGCCGGACAGGCTGAGACAAAAGGGGACGAGAACGAGCGCGAACGAAAAAAGCCCGAAATCGGCGCGCGCAAATCCGTGCAGAAACAGGATCGCCGCCGTGAAATGGGCGAGCGAAATGCAGATAGGGCCGGCGGCGGCAAGACCGTAGCGCAGGACCACCGGCGCAAGACTTTTCCCCCGCGCGGCAGACGTTCCGGCGGACGCCATCGACGAGACGTTCATCCGGGGCTTCGGGCGGCACCCACGTCGCCGACCGCGATGTCGTCATGGCCGGGCTTCAGCGACGAGGTACGCGTCAGAAGCAGATAGAGCGCGTGCGGATTGGTGACGGCATAGCGCCACGCCAGCCGTCGCGGTTCGCGCGCCAACCGGTAGGCCCATTCGAGTCCCGCATGCTGCATCCATCGCGGAGCACGGCCGTAATGGCCGCTGACGTAATTGAAACAGCCGCCGGCGCCGACGAGCCAGCCTGCGCGAATGCGATGGCGATTGCGTACGCAAAATCGTTGTTCGAGCGGGGTGCCGAGGCCCACCCACACGACGTCGGCTTGCGCGGCATTGATGTCGTCGCAGATCGCCGCTTCGTCCTCCGGCGGGAAATGGCCATGGTGGCGCCCGGCTATGATGAGACCAGGATGGCGTGCGCGCATGATGTCGGCGCAGGCGGCGTTGTTCGCCTCCGCGCCGCCGAGCAGATAGAAGTGCAAGCTCGCGTTGCACGCGGCCGCCGCGGCATCATGAAAGAAATCCGTCACCGGCGAGCGCTCGGGAATGCGCGGGCGGGCGAGCAGGCGCGCGACAAGCACCAGGGGCTGGCCGTCGGCGTGTACATGATCGGCCAGATCGTGCCAGCGCTTGAGTTCGGGATCGCGCGCCGCGTACGAAATCGTCTGGCCATTGACGCCGAAGACGAGCTTGGGCGGCGCGCGCCCGGCACGCGCTTCGCGACACTCTCGGACCATCAGCCGCGCGAGCTCCGCCCGGCCGGCGCAGGCAATGCGAAGTCCACCGGCGCGGATTTCGGGATAGAGCTTGCCCGTGCCCGCGAGCGTGCTCATTACCAGGCGTTCCGGCCGAACAAAACGACCCGCGGCGTCGCGAAGAGAATCCCGAGATCGAGGCGCAGACCCGCATGCGCCAGGTACCACAGATCCAAACGGACGCGCCGGCGCATTTCTTCGGGCGTCGCCGTCTCTCCGCGGCAGCCGTGAATCTGTGCCCAGCCGGTGATGCCGGGCCTGACGCTCTGGCGCAGCGTGTATTCCGGGATCAGCGCGGCATAATCGCGATCGTGGGCGAGCGCGTGCGGGCGCGGTCCGACGAGCGACATGTCTCCGCGCACGACGTTCACGAGCTGCGGCAATTCGTCGATACTGAAGCGGCGAAGAATGCGTCCGAGCCGCGTTACGCGCGGATCGTTTTTCGTCACCTGCCGGATCGCCGATCCGTCTTCGATCACGGAGAGCGTTCGCAACTTCAGAATGCGGAACGGCCTGCCGTCCCGTCCCAGCCGCCGTTGCCGAAACATCGCCGGTCCCGGACTGTCGATGCGAATGGCGATGCAGAGGACGAAAAGCAGCGGCGCGAGGAGAACGAGAAGGACACTTGCACCGGCAAGATCGATGGTGCGCTTCGCGATCCGCTGCCAAAGCGGTGACTCGCCGTCCCGCGGATACGGCTGCGGGATCGCAACGCCCGAGCCAGCTACGATTCGGAGCGCCGTCGTTGTTTGACTTAACGAACTCCAGTTCGATTCTTCGACAAGCTGCTCGCGGAGAGCCACTGCCAACTCCCGGATAATCCCCGGGGTACCTGCTGCAGCGAACGCGCCATTCGGGCGCGTTCACCCTGTTCCGGTTCGGTACGGGCGGTAAACTTTGCGGGCGACACGGCGGTCACGGCACTCCTGCCAGTTTCATTGCGGGACGGAACAGGGCTCCGGCCGGCTTTGCCGGCGCCGCGTCAGGCGCGCCACGCGCGGGTCCGCCAGGCGGAGCATCGGAAGCAGCGCATCGATAGCGGGCTCTTCGGGGCGGAGTGCGTAACGCGGCAGGAGCCAGCGATTAAGATCTGTGCGAAGCGTTCCGCTGAGCGTGGTGAAGGCGTGGCCGTAGCCTGCATCCCGCACCGCTTGCCAGGCTCGCGGCGCGATGTCGCCGACATTGCCGAAAGGATACGCGAAAGCGCTGCAGACGCCGATGCGCGCCATTATACGTTCGCGTGCGCGAAACGCCTGATCGCGCACCCAGTGTTCATCCTGCCAGCCATTCATCGGCCAATGCCAGTCCGCGTGGGCGCCGATGGCGACGCCGCGCCGGTGGAGCGTCTCCACTTCGCTCCAGGTGAGAAAACGTTCGCTGGAAAACCGACGGCGCAATTCATCGAGCCGCCCTTCGGGAAACGCGTCGCACATCGCGGCAAGCGCCTCGCGAGCCGGGCCGGCCGGCAAACGCTTCAGGGACTCGAGCGTGCGCGGCACGACCGCCGCGCGCGTGGCCGCTGCGGCTAGCACGAGCGGTTGCGGCAGATGCGGGATTTCATAACGGCCGTTTGGCGCGTGATAGAGAAACAGGCGCGCCAGGATGAGCGGATTCCACTCGCCGGTCTCGATGTGACGTGTGCTGACGAACAGCGTCCAGGGCAGCCGCAATTCCTCGAGAATGCCGGCCGCCACCTCCAGCGTGTTGGCATATCCATCGTCGGCCATCAGAAACACCGCGCGGGTGTGCCGCTCGGGCCGCGCGAGTACGTCGTCGAGCGCCGCAAGCGGCAGCACGTCGAAGCGCTGCTTCAGCCGGGTCGCAATCGCCCGAAATGTCTCGCGGCTGTGATGGTTGAACTCGATGCGCGGGTCGGAAATTTTTTCCGCGACGCCGTGGAAGAACACGGCAACGGGCCGGCCGAACGGCCTGAGCGCCGCTCCCGGAACCCAGCGCGCCACGCGGCGCAGTGCGTCGGAGCCTGTCACGCCCGCGAGACCTGCAATCTCCGGGCCGGGCAGGTATAATCCGGCATAACAGGGAATTTATCAGGGAATATCAGGGACGGGGGCGCGGCTCTGGCCGGGATTCGACTCTGGTCGGCCGATTGCCCACACTCATAAGTTGCCATGGCGAAGGAAGTCGAACTGAAGCTGATCGCGGCGCCCAGGGTGCTGTCGATGGCGGCCCGGCAGCCCTGGCTGCGCGCGCTCGCGACCGGCAAGGCGCGCACCGAGAAATTGGTCTCCGTCTATTTCGATACATCCAAATGCGATCTGCGCCGGCATGACGTTTCCCTGCGCATCCGCACCATCGGACGGCGGCGGCTGCAAACCGTTAAAACCGCGACCAACGGTTCGGCACTGGGGCGCGGCGAATGGGAGCAGGAAATCGATGGCGATGTCCCAGACCTCGCGCTGGCGAAAAACACGCCCCTGGGATCGCTCTTGTCCGGCAAAAAAGGAAACGGGCTGCATCCGGTTTTCGAGACCGCGGTCGAGCGGAAATCGCTGCCGCTCCGCTATGGCTCGAGCGATATAGAGCTCGCCATCGACCGCGGCTGGATCCGCGCGGGGGGCCGGCGCGAGCGCATCGGAGAAATCGAACTCGAACTGAAAGACGGCGATCCCGCCGATCTGGCGAAGATGGCAAAAAGGTTGGCCGACACGGTTCGCGTGTCCTGGGGCGCGCGCGCGAAAGCCGAGCGGGGCTATGCGCTGAGCGACGGTTTGCGCCACGCGGCGTTCGAGGCCACCGACATTCGACTCGCTGTCGCCCGGTCCTGCGGCGAGGCGTTTGGGGTGATCGGCCAGTCGTGCCTGCATCACTTCGCTGCCAACAACGATGCGGTCCGCAAGGGCGATACGCACGGCATTCACCAGATGCGGGTGGGGCTGCGGCGCCTGAGGGCGGCGATCTCCGTCTTCAAGGACATGCTTGCGGGCGCCGAAACGGAGGAGATCAAGAGCGAACTGAAATGGCTCACCGGGCAGTTGGCGCCGGCACGCGACTACGACGTGCTCCTGCGGGATTCGCTCGTGCCGCTGCGCGATGCCGAGCCCGACTCACCCGAGATCGCGCTCCTCGCCGCCGAGATCGAACGCCGGCGCGACAGCGGTATCGCGGACGCGAAAGCCACCGTGGCAAGCGCACGCTACCGCACGCTCGTGCTTCGAACAGCGCTCTGGCTTGCCGCGGGCGATTGGACCGAAGACGCCGATGCGCTCGCCCTCGCCCGCCGCGAAACACCTGTGGCGGAATTTGCGCGCGATGCGCTGGCCCGGCGCACAGGCAAGATACTGAAGAAGAGCGGGAAGCTTTCGGCGCTCGATGCACACAAGCGGCACAAACTGCGCATCTCGGTCAAGAAGCTTCGCTACGCGACGGAATTCTTCGCGGACCTGTTCGCGACGAGCGGCGGGACAAAGGCACGCCGGCATTTCGAGGCCGCCGTCAAGGCGTTGCAGCAGGCGCTGGGCAGGCTCAACGACATCACCACGCACGAGAAGCTCGCGCACGAGTTCGCAACGGCCGCCGCGCGCAATGCGCAGTCGGCGCCGGAAGCCTACGCCATGGGCTACCTGACCGGCCGGGAACAGAAGACAGTCCGCACCTCCCTCGCCGACGCAAGGAAGGCGCGCAAGAAGCTCTCCGACGCCGAACCGTTCTGGTGACGCGCGCGGGAATGTACGATTCGCGAACCGCTATCCCAGCATGAACCGGCAGATGGCGAGCCACGCCGGGGGCTGGTGAAGGAACAGATAAACCCCGCCGTACTCGCCGCACATCATCGCCGGCAGGCCCAAGAGATAGACCGGGTGAATGCGCCGGGTGGTCACGAGGTCGCGCACAGCGGCGATCGCAACGAGCAGATCGGTGCCGACGTAGAAGAACCACGGATTGTTCATCATGGCCAGCGGGAAGCGCGCGAAGGCCGCTCCCGTGAGCGCGATCGTGGCGAACAGCATCAACCGGCGGTGCAGTTCCGGCTTCTGTCGCCAGGCGAGCGCGAGCGCGAAAGCGATCGTGAAATCCAGCAGATCGTTGAACGGAATGGCGAGAAAAGCGGCGGTCTCGGTGCTGTCGTGCGCGAGACGGTATTTCCGCATCACGATGGCGGTGACGAGACCCACCCAGAACATCGAAATGCCGAGCACGACCCCGAAGACGCCGAGCCGGCGGTGCAAGCGAAGATTTCGCGCCCGGATCAACGCCGTCTGCACGACGAAGAGCGCAATCCAGGAGAGGAAAAGCGCCGCATGCAAATAAAGGATGTGCGGGCGGGCAATCGCCGGGTGGACGGGATGGAAGAGATTGCCGCCGACCGTATTGCTGAAACCGTAGAGCACAATCACGGCGATCAGGATCGCCATTCCGAAATAGAAATATCTGTCGGCGAGCCGCAGCCGGATGGCCGGCGGGCCTGGGCTCACCAATGTATTGGTTGTCATGACGCGTATCACCCGGCCCGTCGCGCCCACGATCATATGTCCGGCGCCAGAGGGCGGCAAGGCGCAGACCAGGTTGTTATTTGTACGAGACGAGTTCTCCGTTTTTGGAACACCCAGGCGCCAGGAGATCGAGGATCAGCGGCGCCACGGCTTCGGGCGGTTCGAGGGACTCCGGGTCTTCGCCGGGCATCGCCTTCTGGCGCATTCGGGTGCGCAACGGGCCGGGATTGAGGAGATTGGCGGCGACGCTCGTGCCGTCGCATTCCGCCGCGTAGGTGAGAACGATCGCCTCGAGCGCGGCCTTACTCATTGTATAGCCGCCCCAGTAGGCGCGGAAGCGGTGCGCCGCGCCCGAGGTGATGAACAGGGCGCGCCCCGCCCCGGAGCGCCGGAGCAGCGGATCCATCGAGCGGATCAGACGCCAGTTCGCAGTCACGTTCACGTCGAGGCATTCCGCGAAAGTCTTTGGATCGAGTTGGGCAAGCGGCGTCAGCGTCCCGAGCACGCCGGCGTTGCCGAGCAGCGCATCAAGCTTTCCCCAGCGTTCGAAGATGGTGGCGCCGAGACGGTCGAGGGCCGGAAAATCGCGAAGATCGAGCGGCACCAGCGTGGCCGAACCGCCGTCGTCGCGGATCTCGTCGTCGAGTTCTTCGAGCGCGCCAACCGTGCGCGCTACGAGGATCACATGCGCGCCTTCGCCCGCCAGCGCTTTTGCCGCCGCGCGCCCGATGCCGCGCGAGGCGCCGGTGACCAGCGCAATCTTTCCGGAGAATCGGGGAGTGCTCATTCAGCGGTGCGCGGAAAGCAGCGGCGTTGCGGTCACGCCACTTCGGCGAGAAGCGACAGCTGGGCGTCGTTGCGGCCGCCTTCGACGTCGGTCAGGCGGATCGGATACTCGCCCGAGAAGCAGGCGTCGCAGAATTGCGGCGCCTTGGCATCGCGGTCGGCGTCGCCGGTCGCGCGATAGAGCCCGTCGAGCGAAACGAAAGCGAGGCTGTCGGCGCGGATGTGCTGGCGCATGTCCTCGACGGTCATGGCATGGGCGAGCAGTTCTTCGCGGTTGGGCGTATCGACGCCGTAAAAGCAGGAATTCGTGGTCGGCGGGCTGGCAATGCGGAAATGCACTTCGGCCGCGCCCGCGTCGCGCACCATCTGCACGATCTTCTTCGAGGTCGTGCCGCGCACGATCGAATCGTCCACCAGCACCACGCGCCTGCCGGCAAGCATGGCGCCATTCGGATTGTGCTTCAGGCGCACGCCCAGATGCCGGATGCGTTCCGACGGCTCGATGAACGTGCGCCCGACGTAATGGTTGCGGATGATGCCGAATTCGAAGGGGATGCCCGATTGCACCGCGTAACCCAGGGCCGCCGGCACACCGGAATCGGGCACCGGGATCACCATGTCGGCGGAGACGGGCGCCTCGCGCGCCAGCTCCTCGCCGATGCGTTTGCGCACCTCATAGACGTTGCGGCCCTCCACCATCGAATCGGGCCTGGCGAAATAGACGTATTCGAAAATGCAGAAGCGGTGCGGCTCGCGCGCGAAGGGATGATAGGACTGAAGACCGTCCTTGGTCGCGACGACGATTTCGCCGGGTTCGACGTCGCGCACGAAATCGGCGCCGATGATGTCGAGCCCGCAGGTTTCCGAGGCGAGGATCGGCGCGCCGTCGAGTTCGCCGAGCACCAGCGGTCGCACGCCGAAGGGATCGCGCGCGCCAATCAGCTTGTGCGAGGTGAGGGCCACGAGCGAATAGGCGCCCTTGACCTGGCGCAGCGCATCGACAAGCCGGTCGACCACCGGGCGATAGAGACTTCGCGCCATCAGATGGATGATGGTCTCGGTGTCGGAGGTGGACTGGAAGATCGCGCCGTCGCGCACAAGTTCGGCGCGCAGTTCGCGCGCGTTGGTGAGATTGCCGTTGTGCGCGATCGCGATGCCGCCGCCGGCAAGATCGGCGAACATGGGCTGGATGTTGCGGGCAACCGAGCCACCCGTCGTCGAATAGCGCGTGTGGCCGAGCGCCTGGGTGCCCTTGAGCTTGCGCGCATGATTGCCTGTCTTGCCGAACACGTCGCCGACCAGACCCGCATGCCGCTCGGCAATGAACTGCGTGCCGTCGTAGGTGACGATTCCCGCCGCCTCCTGGCCCCGGTGCTGCAGCGCATGCAGGCCGAGGACGGTCAGCGCGCCCGCATCGACGTGGCCGAACACGCCGAACACCGCGCATTCCTCATGAAACTTGTCGTCGAAGGGCGTCGTCATGGCCGCCCGCTCGCGCTCGTCCTGGCGATGAGATGATCGAGCGCGCGGCGATCAGACGCCTGGTAAAGCGGTCGCGCACCGTGTTCGACATGGATGGCGGGCGCATCGTCGCGATCGGTGAAAGCGCGGCCGAAATTCGGAAGCAGCGAAGAAATCACATCGCTCGACTCCTTGACCACCGGCATGAGCCTGGCCCTTGTGAGCCATGTCGGCTGCTCGGAAAAGGGAACGACGAGGCTGACGGCAAGATAGGCGAGACCGGCGATGACAAGGCCGCGCACGATGCCGAACGGAACGCCGAGACAACGGTCGACCGTGCCGATCGGAGACTGGCGCACGGACCAGGCGACACGCGCACTCAAGAATGCAAGCGGTATAAGTACGAGAAGGAAAATGCCGGCATAGGCGAGCACCGGCGCGAGGAAAGGCGTGGAGACATGCGCGCGCAGAAGCAGGGCCGCGCGCGGCCCCAACCAGATCGCCGCCACGGCCGCACAGGTCCAGGCGAGGATCGAGAGCACTTCGCGCACGAAGCCGCGCAGAACCGCGACGACCGTGGAAACGATCACGACCGCGGCGACCGCACCATCGACCCAGAGGCTGTCCGGTCCGTGCATCGACTCGCTTCTATCACGCCTTCTGCCGGCGCGCCTGTCTTTCTCCGTTGCCGGCGAATTGTGCAAGTTCCGCAACGTCGCGCACTTCGTGGAGGGCAACGCCGCCCGCCACCGCCTTCAGCCCGGGCGGCACCACGGCCGCGGTAAATCCCAGTTTTGCCGCCTCTTTCAGGCGGAGCTCCGGCTGGGGCGCGGGGCGGATTTCGCCCGAAAGGCTGATCTCCCCGAAAAACACGCTCCCCCTGGGTAGCGGAGTTCCGCTCAACGAAGAGACGAGAGCCGCCGCCGCGGCCAGATCGGCCGCCGGCTCGCCGATTTCGAGACCTCCGGCCACGTTCAGATAAACATCGTGTCCGCCCGCCCCAAGCCCAGCGCGGGAATCGAGCACGGCCAGGATCATGGCAAGCCGGCCGCTGTCCCAGCCGACCACCGCCCGGCGCGGCGTGCCGTAGCTCGTCTGCGCAACCAGTGCCTGCACTTCGACGAGCAGCGGGCGCGTGCCTTCCAGTCCGGCAAACACCGCAGCGCCCGGCGCGCTGCTGTTGCGGTCGCCCAAAAACAGCGCGGACGGATTGGCCACTTCGGCGAGACCGCTTCCGGTCATTTCGAAGACGCCGATTTCGTCGGTGGCGCCGAAGCGGTTCTTGACCGCGCGCAGCACGCGGAAGTGATGTCCGCGCTCGCCTTCGAAATAGAGCACCGCATCGACGAGATGCTCGACCGCGCGCGGCCCGGCGATCTGGCCGTCCTTGGTGACGTGGCCGACCAGCAGGATCGCGGCGCCGCTCGCCTTGGCGTAGCGCACGAGATCGAAGGAGGCGGTGCGTACCTGCGCGATGGTGCCGGGCGCCGCATCCAGCGCCGATGTCCAGATCGTCTGGATCGAATCGACCACGACGATGCCGGGCGGCGGACCCGCTTCGAGCGTTGCGAGGATGTCTTCGACGCAGGTCGCCGAGGCGAGCGCAACTGGCGCCTCGCCGAGCCCCATGCGGGCCGCGCGCAGCCGCACCTGCCCCATCGCTTCTTCGCCGGAAATGTACACGGCGCGGCCGCCATGCTTCGCGAAAGCAGCGAGCGCCTGGAGCATCAGCGTCGATTTGCCGACGCCGGGATCGCCGCCGACGAGCAGCGCCGAACCGGGCACCAGCCCGCCGCCGCACACCCGGTCGAACTCGGCGATGCCGGTGGCGCGACGCGGCGGCGCGGCTTCCTCCGTCTTCAGATCTTCGAGTGCGACCGCGCGTCCGCGGCCCGGTTTTCGTGCTGCTGCGCCCAGGGGCGTGCCTGCGCGTTCTTCCGCGAGCGTGTTCCAGAGCCCGCACGCTTCGCAGCGTCCCGACCATTTGGTGGCCACCGCCCCGCAGGACTGACAGACGAAACTCGATTGTGTTCGGGCCATCAGAGCGGTCTGTGCGCGTGCTTCAACCGGCGTCCCTCTTCAGTGCATTGCGCACGGCGTTCGGGTTCTGCGCTATTACCCGCAACTTCGATTCAAGGTAATGGATCAACGAGCGCCCGCTCACCCGCGAATTTCCATCTTGATCGGCCCTTCGGCGCGGCCGTGGATGAACTGGTCGACGTAGGGATTGCCGCTCTCGTCCATTTGCGCCGTCGGTCCCTCCCACTGAATCCTGCCCTTGTAGAGCATGGCGATGCGGTTGGAGATTTTGCGCGCGCTTGCGATGTCGTGGGTGATCGACAGCGTGGTGACGCCCAGATCCTTCACCGTCGAGACGATCAGATCGTTGATCACGTCGGCCATGATGGGGTCGAGACCCGTCGTGGGCTCGTCGAAGAAGATGATGTCGGGTTCGGCGGCGATGGCGCGCGCAAGCCCCACGCGCTTCTGCATGCCGCCGGAAAGTTCGGCCGGCGAGAGGGCGGCCACTTCGGGCCCGAGCCCCACTTTCGCGAGCTTCTCGATGGCGACGTCCTTCGCGCGCGCACGCGGAACGCCGCGGCCCTGGATGAGTCCGAAGGCGACGTTCTCCCACACGGGAAGACTGTCGAAGAGCGCCGCGCCCTGGAACAGCATGCCGAATTTCCGCAACACCGCGTCGCGGCGTCGTCCCGAGAGATGCGTGACTTCCTCGCCGTCCACGAACACCTGTCCGGCTTCGGGCCTGAGAATTCCGAGTACGCATTTGATCATGACGGACTTGCCGGTGCCGGAGCCGCCGATCACCACCAGCGACTCGCCCGGCGCAATCGCAAGATCGATGCCGTCGAGCACGATCTTGCGCCCGAAGCGCTTTTTGACGCCGCGCAACTCGATTCTCGGTGTTCCTTCCGCCACCGCCATCACCGGAACAGAATGGAGGTGAGAAAGTAGTTAGCCGCGAGGATGAGGATCGACGAGGTGACGACCGCATTGGTGGTGGCCGCACCCACACCCTGCGCGCCGCCGCGGGAATAGAATCCGTTGTAGCAACCCATGATCGCGATGATAAACCCGAACACCGCCACCTTGATCACGCCGCTGTCCACATCGGCCGTGGTCATGAAATCCATGGTGTTCTTGATGTAGATCGCGCCGTTGAAGCCGAGGCTCTCGGTCGAGATCACGTAACCGCCGAAGACGCCGATCGCGTCGGCGATGAGCACCAGCAGCGGCATGGTGACGACGGCCGCGATGAGCCGCGGCACGACGAGATAGCGCATCGGATTGGTCGACAGCGTGGTCAGCGCATCGATCTGCTCGGTGACGCGCATGGTGCCGATTTCGGCGGCGATGGCGGCGGCCACGCGGCCCGCGACCATCAGGCCCGCAATCACGGGACCGAGTTCGCGCGTGATGCCGAGCACCACGATGTTGGGCACCACCGCTTCGGCGCCGAAACGGTTGCCGCCGACATAGATCTGCAGCGCCAGCGCGCCGCCGGTGAAAAAGGCGGTGAGACCGACCACGGGCAGCGAGTAATACCCGATGCGCAACATTTGCTGGCCGATCAGGTACCAGTAGATCGGCGGACGCACGCAAGCGACCAATGCGGAGACGGTGAAGACGACGAGCCGGCCCGTCTGCGCGAGAAAGCCGATGAAGACGCGCCCGATACCCGCCAGGATGTTCACGGCGCGCCCGTATGGACCCGCGGAAACCGGCTGCCGAGCCGGGTCAGGATTTCATAGTTCGCGGTGCCCGCCGCCGCGGCCATATCTTCGAGCGAAATCGTATCGCCGAGGAATTCCACCTCGCTGCCGACGGCTGCGGACGGAATGTCCGTCACATCGAGGGAAACGAGATCCATGGAAACGCGCCCCACGATGGGAGCGCGCACGCCGCCGATGGCGCCTGCTCCCCTGTTTGCGATCGCGCGCATCAGACCGTCAGCGTATCCGAGCCCCACGGTCGCCAGCGTGGTCGGACGCTCCGTGCGAAACGTGGCTCCGTAACCAACGCTCTCCCACTTGTCAACGCGACGGAGCTGGAGGATGCGGCCGGCGAGCCGCGCCACGGTCGTGAACGGATTGGGCGGATTGCGTCGTGGATTGCCGCCGAAGAGCGCGATGCCGGGACGCACCAGATCGAAGGCGTAGTCTTTCCCGAGTAGTACGCCGCCCGACGCCGAAAGACTTGCAGCCGCGGGCGGGAGCGTCGCGAGCGCGGCGCGGAATCGCGCGAGCTGTATGGCGTTCATGGCAGAGGCCGGATCGTCGGAACAGGCGAGGTGACTCATGACGAGCACCAGATCGAGGCCTGCAAGCCGCTGCGTGGCCTCGCTTGCGAGCACCGACAACTCTGCCGGCGGCAATCCCAACCGGTTCATGCCCGTGTCCACATGGACCGCGGCGTCGAGGCTCGTGCGCCGCGCGCTGGCGGCTTTCGACCAGGCATCGGTTTCGCCGAGCGAATTAAGAACCGGAATCAAACGGTGCGCGATCAGCGCGCGCGCCGTCTCCTCCGACGCGCCGTCCAGAACAAAGATGCGCGCTTTCGGAAGGCGCGCGCGAAGCGCGATCCCTTCCTCGATCCGCGCGACGAAAAATATTGGGCATCCTGCGGCGGCAAGCGCGGACGCCACCGGTTCCATACCGAGGCCGTACGCATCGGCCTTCACCACCGCCGCGGCCTCCACGCCCGCGAGACTTCGGCACAGGCGGTAATTTTCCACCACGGCGCTCACGCAGATCGTCAGGCAGGCTGGCGGTTTAACTGATTCACTCATAAGCCGAGATCCCAATTCCCCGGAGTTCCTCGACTACCGCCCGACATCTTCAGAAAGCCAGGTCTTGATGAGCGACTGGCCGGGCACGTCCCGCCTGTTCGCAGCCGGCCTGGTTTTCGGCGAGAGGACCAACGTTCACCTCTACGTTCAAGGATTACAGCGACAGGATACATTTTGCAGCCGTCTAAAACAGTTGCGCATTATCGCGTGGCCGGGATTTACGTCCATGCGCCGCCTCCCGGCTTTGTCAGGGGATTTCGTTCGGGTTTCCAACCACCGAATGTCATTTCCACCTTGGGACGATTCCAGTCGGTGCAATGGGCGTTGGTGCGGTCAGGTGCTTCAATCCGTCGTATTCCTCCGTAGCGATGTGGTAAAGGTCACGAATCTCGTCAGACCCTATCGGCTTCGGAATGGCAGACAGTTTCAATAGTCATCCGGTTCTAGCCTGCGGCTGTCCCGCCAGCATGGCCGTTATGCGTCGCGCGGGTCCGTTTTCGCTGCGTTACAGCCGCTATCTACCCCGCTGCGCGGCTGGGCGCCATGCGCATGGCGAGGCGCGCATTGCGCTACCCCTGCACGGATGGTTCGAAACGAAATCCGCAGGCCGCCTCGTCCAGGTCGGAACGGGCGGTGCCCTTTACCGGCCCGCGAACGACGAGCATGAGGACGTCTATCACGACGCCATGGACTGCGTGACCGTGCTGTTGCCAGACCAACTCGGACTTCCGGTGACTGGCCATGCACAGGCGATGAACGATCCGCGCCTGCATCGCGCGGCAATCGGGCTGCAGCGCGAAGCAACCGCAAGTGACGTTGCCAGCAACCTGATTATTGAAGGCCTCGCGCTGCTCGTCTCGTGCATTCTGGTCTCCGCCATGCCGCGAGCGGATTCGGGCGTCTCCCGATGGGTCGCGCGCGTGCGCGAGCAGCTTCGGGATTGCGATGGCCCACCGCCGTCCTTATCAGAACTCGCCCACAGCGTTGGTCGCGATCCAGCCTACGTTGCAGCCACGTTCAAGCGCGTCTATGGAATGACGGTCGGCGACTATGTGCGCCGACTGCGCCTGTGGCGCGTGTGGGACGCGCTCGATCGTAACTGCGATTCGAAACTGTCCGAATTGGCGGCCGATTGCGGTTTTGCCGATCAAAGCCATTTCACGCGGCATTTTCGCCGGATGTTCGGTGTGACGCCAGGCTCTTACCGCGTACGCCGCTTGCGCGCCTCGGCATAGAGGCTGCCCAGCCTGGTTGCGTGTCGGTCGATCTCGGTGGTGGCGCCTTTGACGAGGCCCGGAACGTCAGTCATGTCGACGTTAAGAAACTTCTCAAGCATCGCCTGTGGCGAATTGGTGAAGCCGTTCTTCAGCAACGCCACATAGTGCCGCGAGAACCCGGCCGGGTCCTTCTCAAATTGCCGTAAATAGTTGAGCGCCAGAAGACCGGCAAACAGATAATTTACGTCGTAGAGTGGATCGGTGAAATAGAGCGTATCGCGCGCCCAATATGCTTGCATCGCAGGGCTCAACGCAACGGGCGGCACGTAGCGTGCAAATACTGTCAAGGTCTGCGCGTCCAGCTCCGCGGCATTGTCGATCGTGCCCTTTTCCACACCGGCATAAATCGATTGCTCCAAATCGGTTTCCTTGGCCGATCCGTATACATTGAATGTGGCATCGTCCAGGAAGCGGTGCAAGTAATAGGCTTTCTGCGCGGGCATTTTGGCGGACCGATACAGATAATCCTCCAGCAGAAAGCCATTGAAGATCGCAAAGGACTCGAACAGGAAGTGCGGGCCGCTGTTATAGACGGCCAGAGGCTGATTCTCGTTCATAAACTGACGATGCACCGCGTGACCTGCTTCATGCGCGACGGCGCGAATATTGTCGGTCGTGCCGCGATAGGCGCCATAGAACAGGCCCGATGTCGATCCCGCGAAGCCGACGGAAAACCCGGCAGGATCGCATGTCCTGGCGTGGCACCACTCGACGCGCCGGTTCCGCGGCGCGAACAGGGCGTCGTATTGTTCCGCATACTCGGCGCCCATGGGTCTAACGGCTGCCAGCACGTCGCGCACCGCTTCGGCAAAGGGTGTGGCCGCGGGGTGGTAGGAGTCGGCCAGGCTCAGATCCCACGCATGCACTTTGTCGATCGGCACGCCCAAACGCCGCGCCACTTGCTGCGCGACAATGGTCTCGAAGCGTTTATCGCTGTCCGACGCCCGCACCGCGCCCAGGGTCTGGTTCACCAACACCTGAGTCAGCCCCGCATCGAAATAGATGCGATCCGGTGCACCGGGAAAGTTGTGCAGCTTCGCTACGCCATTTTGCAGCTTCACGATCGGAATCAGGATCGCGGACAGCGCCTCTCCGCGTCGCGAATAAGGCGTCCATTTCGCGTTGAACGCCGCTCTTGCCGCGGCATCGGTTTGCGCATTGCCGACGGTTGACGTTGCCGGCTTCGGCCGCAGGCGCTTGTACGAATCTTCAAGACTGTCGAGTGCGGGGCCTGCGAGCAACGCTTCGGCTTTGGGATCCCGGCTTTCATGCGCGCTTTGCGCCCGTGACGTGGCGATGAAGAAGCGATAGCGGGCGAGGGCCTCGGTCCGGGCCATATAATCGTTCAGCTTCTTCGCACCGATCCCGGTCAGCATACGCGACGTAGTACTGTGGATGCGGTCAGCCATGTCGCCGAGCGCATCATCGGCTGCCGCGTCTGCGTGATCGCTCGAATTCTCCTCACTGCGCACATAGACATAGATGTCGTGGCGCTGGAGTGCCTTAACCAGCCCGTCATAGTGGTTCAACCATGCGAGCAGGGATTTCGGACTGTGCAGCGAAGACGGAGGCGCTTTTACGAATGCATCGATGCGTTTTATCAGGGCAACGCGCGTGCTTTGCTCCGTTGCGGGCGTCGCGAAGTAGCGAGTAAGGTCGATGTGATAGGCGGTGGCGGCTGGCGCGACAGCGAGGGCGGCGGCAAGAAAAGCGGCTTTCATGCGCGCCACAATAGATACCGCGCCCACACCACGTATAGAATGATCTTTGGATTGCGGCCGGTCGCGACCCGGATTGCCTCACCGCCCGCACGGGCAATCTGCCATCATGGTGCGAACGCGGCGGGGTGGGCGGCCGATGCCGATGGAGCCCTCCGGAGGCGTCGCCCCCAAGTTCGGGTATTGCTTCAGGCTCGACCTGCGCAGCTCAAGCGCACACCAATCCTCACTACATCGATGGTGTTGACGATTCCATACACCTCAACAAGAATGACAGCATGGAGAAAGCCATGAACTTGTTCTCGCTCTTCATGTTTGGTGCGGCTGGGTTAGTGGTGGGGCCAGTTACTCTCGCAGCTCAGTCCACTTCGCCTTCGCAAGCCATCTCCGCCAACAAGGCAACGGCAGCGTTCGTGGAAGTTCATGCCTTGTGCACTGCGGAACATGGCAGGCTTTGGGGCCATTCTCTGTGTGTGCCGATGATGTTCGTCGATCCCGGGAGCCGGGAAGCAGTGCTGAATCGGCCAGCCAACGGTGCCGTAAAGGTCGGCGCGATATACCGCCTGACGCTGCCACAGGACATCGGCATAGCCAACACGTCCTTCAATTTCCAGGGAAAGCGCTGGAGCATGGTGACGTGGCCGCTACCGGCGAATACCGTCGAGCGCGACATCCTGCTCATGCACGAGTCGTATCACAGCATCCAGCCTGCGCTTGGACTGCAGGGTAATGGCGGGCTTGGCAAGAATGGCGAATTGGATTCTCGGGACGGACGGATATGGCTGCGCGCCGAATTCTCGGCCCTGCGAGCCGCCTTGCAGACATCCGGCCGACAACGCAAGCAGGCGCTTGCCGACGCGTTGTTGTTTCGCGTCTATCGCATGAGCCTGTGGCCGCATGCGGCGACCGATGAGCGCAACCTGGAACTTAACGAAGGCCTGGCCGAATCCACCGGCATCGACGCATCACGGCGCAGCAGCGACGCCCGTGTGACCGCCGCAATTCACGATATTGACAGCGTAGAAAGGGAGCGCAGTTTCGTACGTTCGTTTGCCTACGCGACAGGACCGGCATACGCGGAGTTGCTCGATGCCGTGCAACCGGATTGGCGCCGCGAGGTCACGCCGAAATTCGCGTTTGGCAAGGCCGCGGCCGCCGCCTATCACGTCGCAATGCCGAAACCGGACAAAAATCTGGCACTGGCTGCCATCGGGAAGTATGACGGTAAACAGATTATCGCCCAGGAAGACGTCCGCGCCAAAGTCACTGCCGTCAGGAATGCCCGCTTCACCAAAGCGCTGGTTGACGGCCCAACTCTGACCTTGCCACTAGCGAAGTTTTCGATCTCCTTCGATCCTCGGAAGGTATATAGCCTGCCTGGCCAAGGCAGCGTGTATCAGACCCTGACGCTCGGCGATGCCTGGGGCAGCCTGAATGTGCACGATGACGGTCTGGCGCTTATCCCCTCGACATTCGGCAGCGTGACTGTGCCCTTGGAAAAAGCGCCTTCGGGCTTGCAACTGGCCGGAAAAGACTGGTCACTCAGCTTGAAAAAGGACTACCGCTTTCAGCCTGACCCGCACCATAAAGGGTCGTTCATCGTGACCCGCGTCGTACCTTGAGCACCTCGATTGTCAGCGGTGGTTTGACGCCTCGTCTGGCAGCGCTTGACTTTGGCGGAGCAGTTCAGGCGGCGCGTTGCCGGACACATCGCAGATCCAGCATCTCTGAAAATCGAGAGCCGATGCGTGGATTGAGATCGTGTCCCGGTTACGACTGCCGTTTCTATATTACTTGCATCCGCTGACTGGGGTCCGGCATTGCCCACATATGTATGTATCCCGTCGCTGGCCTTCGTGCCGTCGCCAGAGAATACCCCTACCGCTCCGCCAGATCCTTGAATCGCGTGAAGCGGTCGTCGAAGAACAGTTCGATCTTTGTTGTCGGCCCGTGGCGGTGCTTTTCGACGAGCAGGTCGGCCAGATGCTCCACCCGCTCCATCTTCTCGCTCCATTTGTCGAATTCCGGATCGCCTTCCTCGGGCTTGCGCGATTTGTGGTAATAGGCCTCGCGGAACACGAACATCACGACGTCCGCGTCCTGCTCGATGGAACCGGATTCGCGCAGGTCCGAGAGCACCGGGCGCTTGTCGTCGCGGCTGTCCACGCCGCGCGACAGCTGCGACAGCGCGAGCACCGGAACGCTCAGTTCCTTGGCGAGCGTCTTGAGGCCCTTCGTCACTTCGGTGATTTCCTGCACGCGGCTGTCCGAGCGGCGCGTCGGCTCGATCAGCTGGAGATAGTCGATGACGACGAGCCCGATCTGTTTCTCGCGGCGGAAGCGGCGGGCGCGCGCCGCGATCTGGGCGATGGAGATGCCGCCGGAATCGTCGATGTAGAGCGGCAGCGTGCTCAGCTCCTGCATCTTGAGCACGAACTGCTCCCATTCGGATTCGGCAAAGCGCCCAGAGCGGATCTTCGACATTTCGATTTCGGTCTGCTCGGAAAGAACGCGCGCCGACAACTGCTGCGCGGCCATTTCGAGCGAGAAGAAAAGCACCGGCGCGCCGCGCGAGACTTCGGCGCCGTCGGCGACATCCATCGCGTGCAGGCGCGCCGCGTGGAAGGCGATGTTGGTGGCGAGCGCCGTCTTGCCCATACCGGGACGGCCCGCAAGGATCAAAAGATCGGAGGGCTGCAGGCCGCCGAGCAGGGAATCGATATCGGAGAATCCGCTCGATACGCCCGAGATGCGCCCGCCGCGTTTCTGCGCGCGTTCGGCCGCTTCGACGGCGCGGCGCAGTGCTTCGGCGAAATCGAGCGGCCCCTCGCCGTAACGCGAGCTTTCCGAAATCCCGTAAAGCGCCTTCTCCGCTTCCGAAATCTGCACCTGCGGCGGTTTTTCGAGCGGCGCTTCATAGGCCGTGTTGACGATGTCCTCGCCGATGCGGACCAGTCCGCGGCGCACCCACAGATCGTGCAGGATGCGCGCGTAATCGCGGACATTTGGCAGCGCGGGCGCGGCGGCGGCGAGATTGGCGAGATAGGAAAGGCCGCCGACCTCGATCAGGCCCGGATCCGCCTTCATCTGGGCGTGCAGCGTGAGCGGGGTGATTACCATGCCGCCGCGCTCGAAGCCCGCGATCATCGCCTCGTAAAGGCGCTGGTGCAGCGGATCGTAAAGATGTTCGGCGCGCAGGAGCGCGGAAACGCGCTCGATCGCCTGGTTGTCCACGAACATCGCGCCGAGCAAGGCCTGCTCGACTTCGATGTCGTACGGGACGTGGCGATAGACCTCCTGCTCCATTCTGGAGCCCCGATCGCGGAAATTGCGGCCGCGCGAATCAATCGGGGCAACGCGCAGCACGCAAGACGCCCGCGCTCTTTCCCACAGCTTAATTCGAAGATGGCCGGCGGCGCCCCGCTTACGCCGCTCGAACCGGGCGCGGCATCGCTTCGGTCCCCGCAAAGCGCATCGTGCGTTCGGCTTCGAACATGTAGTCGCGGGTCAGCGGCAGCGCATCGACGCGTTTCGCGATCTGGATCTGGAACACGACGAGACCGTCGCGGCGGAACGCCATCTCCGCGCCGGCGAGATAGAATTCCCACATCCGGCAGAAGCGCTCGTCGTAAAGCTCGGCGACGGCGTTCCACTGCGTCTTGAAACGGCGGCGCCATTCCTTCAGCGTCTCGGCGTAATGGAGCCTGAGCACCTCGATGTCGGTGACGATCAGTCCCTGGCGTTCGATCACCGGGATCACTTCGCTCAGGGCCGGCGTGTAACCGCCGGGGAAAATGTATTTGGCGGTCCAGGGGTTGGTGACGCCTGGTCCGTCGCTGCGGCCGATCGTGTGAAGCAGCGCAACACCGTCGTCCTTGAGCAGCGCGCCCATCTTGGCGAAGAAGGCCGGATAGTACGGCACGCCCACATGTTCGAACATGCCGACCGACACGATGCGGTCGAACGTGCCGGAAAGCGCGCGGTAATCGACGAATTCGAAGCGGCAGCGCTCGGCAAGATTGGCCGTCTGCGCGCGCCTGCGCGAAACGTCGATCTGCTCCTTCGACAGCGTGACGCCCAGAACCCTGGCGCCACAGTCGCGCGCAAGATCGAGCGCGAGCCCGCCCCAGCCGGAGCCGATATCTAGCACCTTCAGGTCGGGCCGATCGAGGTGGAGCTTGGCTGCGATGTGTCGCTTCTTGCCGATCTGCGCCTCTTCGAGCGTTTCGCCCGGCGCGGAGAAATAGGCGCAGGAATACTGCCGGTCGCGGTCGAGGAAAACGTCGTAGAGCGTGTCCGAGAGATCGTAATGGTGCGCGACGTTGCGGCGTGCCCGCTTCGAATAGTTGAGTTGGGCGAACCGGCGCGTCATCAGCCGCCAGCGGCGGACCAACGTCAGGATTCCGAGCGGACGGGCGAGCGCGAGATTTCCCATCAGAAGATCGAGCAGATCGGCGATGTCGCCGCCTTCGACGCTCAGCCGTCCGTCCATGTAAAGCTCGCCGAGCTTCAGTTCGGGATTAGCCGCCAGCTGCAAAAACGCCTTGCGGTCATGCAGGCGCATTCCGATTTCGGGCGCGCCCGAGCCGAATTTCGTACGCCCACCGTCGGGCGCGACGAGAACGAGCGTCCCTTTCTTGATGACCGACTCAAATAACCGATGCAGCATGCGAGCCTCCCCCCTGCGTACGACCGCCACCGTAACCAAGGAAAGCGGCCGAGGAAAAGAAGGTTCCTGCCGGCCCCCCGCGCGCCCCGAGCGCCTGCCTAAACCTGCGGCAACGATCGCAATTGGTGCTGGCATACGGCCGAGCGCTCCAGTAAAGGCGTCCGGTCAAGGGCTGGGACACCGATTCTCCATGAGTTTGCGTGCCGAACTGCTGAGGCTTGGAATCCGTCTTTTCCTGAAACCCGGCCTGCACCCGGGCATCAGCATCACCGAGCGCCGAAAGCGACTGGGCGCCTACGAAAGCTGGATTCGGCACCCGCCTCGCGGGACCGAGACGAACGACCACGCGCTCGGAACTGTTCCGGCCATCCGCGTTGCCCGGCCGGATTGCGAACCCGGCCGACACGTCCTGTTTCTGCACGGCGGCGGATATATTGCGGGCTCGCCTGCCCTTTACCAGCACATCTTGTGGCGCTTTGCGGATGCCTGCCGGAGCGAGATCGCCGCGATCGATTATCGGCTGGCTCCCGAAAACCCTTTTCCGGCTGCGCTGGACGATGCGGCAGAGGCCTGGCGCGCGCTTCTCGAAGACGGAGCGGACCCACGGCGCTGCGCGATCGTCGGCGACTCCGCGGGCGGCGGGCTTGCGCTCGGCCTCGCGCTCCGGCTGCGCGACGAACAGATCCCGTTGCCGGCCGCCATCGCCGCGCTCTCGCCCTGGACCGACCTCGCCATCACAGGCGAATCCGTCCGCAACGACAGGGCCGACCCGATGCTGCGGTCGGACTGCCTGAGGCCCTTCGCCGCGCAATATCTCGGCGGAGCAAATTGCCGCAACCCATACGCATCGCCGCTTTACGGCGACATGCGAGGTCTGCCGCCGACACTGCTGCAGGTCGGTAGCGACGAGATCCTCCGCGACGACTCGGTCCGGATGGCCGCGCGGATGCGCGAATCCGGATGCATGGTGACGCTGGAAGTGTGGCCGCGCATGCCGCATGTCTGGCACGCGTTTGCGCCGATCATGCCCGAGGCCGGACGCGCCATCGCGCGCGTGGGCGCATTCGTGGGTGAGGCGATGGTTGCGGCGGGAGCCGGCCGCTACGCCAACTGATAACGGATGATCGATCCGTCCATCGCCTTCATCTCGACCTGAACCAGCTCGCCCGCATCGTCGTACCAGACGTCTTCGGGAAAGCTCGTCACGATCTGGTAGTGATGGGCGCGCTCGGGGTGCCCCTGCACCATCACGTTTTCCTCGCCGCGATCCGTGACCTTCAGCGTCTCCATGCTGCCGTAGCGCGTATCGAGCGCCACGTTTTGCGCCACAAGTTCGAAATTCCACAGATTGAACGGAATCGTTGTCGCGGGAGAGCGCAGCGTTTTGCCGTTGCACTCGACCAGGAGCGCGCCATCCCGCGCCGTGGCCGTGGCCTTGTGAATGGTACCGTTGTCGTCGGTGATCGAATCAAGCGCGAGCAGCCGGCCGTCGGACCAGCGCTCGTTTTCGGTCTGATCGAATTTGTAGAATGTCAGAAATGCAAAGCCGACTTTCACATGCGTCACCATCTCGACAGTGGTGTCCGCCCCGTCGTGTCCGACACGGATCGAATTCGTCCCGATGGGCGTGCCGTTGCGTGTGACGAGGAATTTGACCGTGTGCGAATCGGGGCTCGCCAGAGCGGGAGCCGCCAGTATGCTTGCCGAGGCGGCCAGCGCGCCGAGCGCGATGCGGATCGTCGGCATTTCAGCACCTCCCGGACGTGGACCTTATAGAGTTTGCATGTTCCCGCATTTACTTTTCCTTGCCCTTCGGAAAATTCACACGGCACGCCTGCCACTTGCGTGGCGCCGCTACACCGCCGCCCTGCCAAATGACGGGCACGCGGAACCGGGAGGCTTGGCCGGGGGTTGGCTTTACCGACCGACCATGCTGCGACCGCTCGTTGTTCGACTCGTCGAAACCTCTTCGCGTTTTGCCTGGGCCGTCATCGTGGCGGGGGCGATTCTCGCGATGTTTTGCACCGTTTACGCGGTGCGGCACTTCTCGGTCGCGACCGATGTCCGCGAGCTTTTTCCGGCCCGTCTCCCGTGGGCCCAGCGCGCGACGAAGTTCGTTGAGACCTTTCCGCAACGTGACATCCTCGTCGTCGTCAGCGCACCCACACCGGAACTGACACAGGCAGCAAGCGGTCGGCTCCTCACCGCGCTCGCGAAAGACCGCGCGCATATCCGCGCCGCAGAAGAGCCCCAGGGCAGCCACTTTCTCGCCCAGAACGGACTCCTTTTTCTGCCGAAGGACCGGCTGTCACGGATGGCCGCCCAAATGGACGGCGCACGGCCGCTCCTTCAAGTCCTTGCCTTCGATCCGAGCCTGCGCGGAATCCTGAATGCGTTATCCGCCGGCCTGACCGGCGTGGAGAAACATGCGGTCGCGCTCGACGCATTGTCGAAGCCGCTCAACGCCGGCGCCGATACGGTCGATGACGTTCTGCACGACCGTCCCGCACATTTTTCGTGGCAGGCGCTCGCGAATCCGACGGGCTCGCGCACCAATCTCGTCCGCTTCATCGAAGTGGCGCCGGTGATGGATTATCGCGCCCTGCAGCCGGGCCGTCCGGCGGCCGGGGCCATCGAGAATATCGTGCGTCGGCTCGGGCTCGCCGCAAGATACCAGGCGCGCGTGCGGCTGACGGGGCTCGTCCCCATGAACGACGCGCAGTTTGCGACGCTCAAGGAAAACGCGGCGCTGAACGGGGCTGTCTTGATCCTTGCGGTGCTGGTCATTCTCTGGCTCGCGCTGCGTTCGTGGAAGATCATTCTGGCGGTGGCGCTCAATGTCGCGTGCGGCATGGCGTTTACCGCGGCGCTCGGTCTTGCGATCGTCGGTTCGCTCAACCTGATCTCCGTGGCGTTCTTCGTTCTTTTCGTGGGACTGGCCGTCGACTTCGGAATCCAGTTCAGCGTGCGTTACCGGGCGGAACGCTTCGAAACCGGGCGGCTGAACTCCGCGCTTTCGGGCGCCGCGCAGAAGGCCGGTTGGTCGCTCGCGCTCGCCGCCGCCGCCACGGCCATCGGCTTTTCCGCATTCCTGCCGACCGATTATCGAGGCCTCTCGGAGCTCGGCGAAATTGCAGGCCCGGGAATGATTATCGCCTTTATCACCAGCATCACGTTGCTCCCGGCTCTCCTGCGCGTGCTCGATCCGCCGCCGGAGCCGAAGGAGATGGCCTTTGCGGTTCTGGCGCCGGTGGACCGCTTCTTGCGCGATTATCGCTATGCGGTGCTCTGGATCACACTGTCTGTCGTGTGTCTCGCCTCGCCGCTGCTGGTTTTCCTGCGCTTCGATTTCAACGCGCTGCATCTGCAGAATCCGAAATCGCCGGCGGTCGCGACTTATCTCGAGCTGAAGAAAAACCCCGCAACGGGCGCCAATGCCGTCGATGTGGTCGCGCCCAACCTCGCCGCAGCGAGCGCCGATGCCCGCCAGCTCGAAAAGCTGCCCCAGGTCGCGAGCGTACGCACCCTTGCGGATTTCGTTCCCGCCGATCAGCCGGCGAAACTCGCCATCATTCGCGGCATGGCGATGACGCTCGGACCGGCGCTCGCGCCGCCCCTCACGCGTCCTGCGCCGACGGATGCGGAAACGGTCGCCGCGCTGAAATCGGTGGCGCAGCAACTCTCGGGCATTTCCGGCCAGGGCGGACGGGGCGGCCGCGCGGCCGCCCGGCTGTCCGGGCTGCTTCGGCGGCTCGCCCAGGCGAGCCCGGCGATGCGCGCGCGCGCGAGCAGGGCGATGGTGCCGCCGCTCGAAACGTCTCTCTCCGATCTCGCAGACGCACTGAAGGCGCAGGCCGTCGGCATCGCCGGCATTCCCTCCGATCTGAAGCGCGACTGGCTCGCGCCCGACGGGCGGGCGCGCGTCGAGATCCTGCCCAAAGGCGATCCCGAAAACACCCAATCGCTTGCCGCTTTCGTCAGCGCCGTGCTTGCGCAGAATTCGGCTGCGACCGGACCGGCGGTGCTGCTCTACGAGGCCGGCCGCACGATCGTGCGCGCGTTCGTGGAAGCCGGTGTCTTCGCCATCGCGGCGATCGCGCTCCTGTTGTGGATCGCGCTTCGCCGCGTCCGCGACGTGGTTTTCACGCTCGTTCCGTTGCTGCTCGCGGCCCTGCTCACGCTCGAACTCTGCGTCGTCTTCGGCGTGCCGCTGAACTTCACCAACATCATCGCGTTCCCGCTGCTGCTGGGCGTCGGCGTCGCGTTCAAGATCTATTACATCATGGCGTGGCGGCGCGGCGGCACCGCGCTCGTGCAGTCCACGCTGACGCGCGCGGTCCTGTTCAGCGGTCTCACCACCGCGACCGCTTTCGGCACGCTGTGGATGTCGAACAATCCGGGCACGTCCAGCATGGGACAACTGATGGCGCTCTCGCTTGTGTGCACCATGATGGCCGCGGTCCTGTTCCAGCCGGTGCTGATGGGGCCGCCGCGCAAGGTGGCGGCGCCGAGGACCGGCGATCTCGGGCGCGCCATCGCCCACGAACATATTCTCGCTCCGGTGCCTGTCGGACGACGGCGATGACGGGGGGGAATCGGGTGGCTTCAGCGGCGCCTCGAACCGACGGCGCCATCAACAATCTGCGCGCGGTCGTGGTGCTCTTCGTCATCGCGGTGCATTCGGTTCTGGGCTACGCGGCCTCAGCGCCCCATGCGCCGATCCCGTTCGATCGGCCGCCCTACAACTGGCGGACCTTTCCGGTTCTCGATCCCAGCCGCTTCATCGGCTTCGACGTGTTCTGCGCCTGGGCCGACGTCTTTCTCATGCCGCTGTTCTTCCTCGTCTCGGGCTTTTTCGTCTGGCAGAGTCTCGAACGAAACGGCGCGCACCGGTTCGTCCGTCGCCGCGCAGCGCGGCTGGTGCCGCCGTTTCTGGTCGGAGTGGGGCTTCTCCTGCCCATCGCCGTCTATCCTGCCTATGCACGGACCGCGACGCATCCGGGCCTCGTCGATTACTGGCACCGTCTGACCGCGTTGCCGTTCTGGCCGGCGGGACCGATGTGGTTTCTGTGGGTGCTGCTTGTCTTCGATCTCCTCGCGGCTGCGGGTTTTCTCTTGTTGCCCGAAGCGTGGGTGTCGGCTCTATCCGACCGCGCCGCGCGCGCGCCGAAGCGCTTCTTCGCCGGGTTCCTCGCGCTCTCGATGCTCGCGTATGTACCGCTCGGCACCGCGTTCGGCCCGATGCGGTGGTTTCAGTTCGGACCTTTCTCGTTCCAGCTCAACTGCATCGGGCTCGAAGCATTTTATTTCTTCGGAGGCGTCGTTGTCGGCGCACGCGGCTACGAACGCGCGCTTCCGATGCTGGCGCGCCGCTGGAAGCGCTGGTCGGCGGCGGCAGCCGTAATGTTCGGCGTTTGGCTCGCCGTTTCCGCCAAGACCTTCACGACGCCCGGCCCGTCGCTGTTCTGGCAATTCGCCGATGCCGTTGCGCTCGTGCCCGCCTGTTTTGCCAGCTGCTGCGCGGCGCTCGGGCTTGCCACCCGCTTTGCCGGCGTGCGCGGCCGCGTGCTCGACAGCCTGCGTGCCTGCGCCTTCGGCATGTACTGGGTGCATTACCCGATCGTGGCGTGGCTGCAGTATGCGGGCTTGCGAATCGCTGCGCCCGCAATCCCGAAGGCGCTCCTGGTTTTCGTCTGCGCCACCGCGCTGAGTTGGAGCGCGACCGCGCTTCTGCTGCGCGTACCCGTTGCCGGTGCACTGGTCGGCGGCGGACTTCCGCGGCGCCGGCCACCCTCCCGCTCCGTCCCCACCTACACCCCCGCGCTGTCGGATTAGGACCTTCGACAAATCATACCCGATCACGCCCGCGCATGCGGGAATGACAATATGAGTTGGGTGTGGTTGCCCACGGAAACGTATGCTTCGGTCGCGGGCGCGCGCGAACCGCCCGATGTGGACAGCACCCCGCCTGCTCAATTCAATCCGTCCTCCGCCTGCCTCATTTCGGAAACGGCCTCGGCGGCAGAACGACCGAGCCGGTCTCGAGCAGCGATTTGAGATTGGAGAGAATCTGCGGCCAGCCGCCGGAGACCGCGTCGATGAATTGCGAATTCTCGCGTTCGATCGTGTGCGTCACGGTGAGTTTCACCGCCTCGCCCGCACCCTCGATCTCCATCGTGCACAGCGACCAACCTTCGGCTTTCAGTTCGGGTTTCCACTCGTTGCGCCAGCGGATGGCGAGGCGCTTTTCGGACTCGAACGCGACGATTTCGCCGGTGTCGACAAGGCGCCCGTCGGGGAACATGAGCCTCCACGCGCCGCCCTTTTTCCACTCGGCCTGGATGCATATGCCATTCCAGTACTGCTTTGCGAACTCGGCGTCGGTAAGCGCCGACCACAGGCGCGCGGGCGTCGTCTTGATGTAGGTGACGTACACGAAACGGCTTTCGGCCTTGTCGCTCATTGACGTTCTCCTTCCAATTTTTTCTTGAGGGCGGAGAGCGCGCTCAATTGGCGGCGCTCGAATTTCCTAATCCAGCGGTCGGCGATTGCGTTGATCGGCACGGGATTGATGAAGTGCAGCTTTTCGCGGCCCTGGCGCAGCGAGGCGACGAGATTGGCCACTTCGAGAATCGCGAGGTGCTTGGCGACCGCCTGCCGGGTCATGTCGAGACCGCCACAGAGCTCGCCCAGCGTCTGGCCGTTCTTGCGGTGCAGCCGGTCCAGCAACTGCCGGCGGCTCCTGTCGGCCAGCGCGCGAAACACAGCATCGTCATCCATATCGTCATGGAACCAATTAGTTGCCTGTTAATACGCAACCATTTGATTACCTGTCAAGCATTCCGGGCGAAAATATTTTTCCCCCCTGTCGGAGCGGCTCCATGCGATACGTCCTCGGGCCATCGAAGCCGCGCCCAACAGGAGACGCCAATGCGCAGGATCGTCGTTTCCGCGTTCACCAGCCTCGACGGCGTCATGCAGGCGCCCGGCGGACCGAAGGAAGACCCGGCCGGCGGCTTCACGCTGGGCGGCTGGACCGTGCCCCATTTCGACGCCGCGCTCGGCGCCGCGATGGGCGAAATTTTCGGCCGACCTTTCGACCTGCTGCTGGGCCGCAAGACCTACGACATTTTCGCCGCGCACTGGCCTCACGTCAGCGACCCCAACAATCCGATCGCCGGCGTGTTCAACACGGTGACGAAATACGTCGCTTCGCGCACGCGGCCGGAGCTTGCATGGCAGAACAGCCGGCTTCTGGGCGAAGACGTCGTCGCCTCGCTGAAGGCGCTGAAGCGCGAGGACGGACCCGATCTTCTCGTGCAGGGTTCGAGCGATTTCCTCCAGACGCTGTGGAGAAACGACCTCGTCGACGAATTCAGCGTGCTGATCTTCCCGCTGGTGCTGGGCCACGGCAAACGCATCTTCGCCGACCGCGCGCCTCCTTTCGGGCTGAAGCTCGTGAAATCCCGGTCCTATCCGACGGGCGTGATCGTCGCGAACTACCAGCCGGCTGGTGCGGTCCAAACCGGCGATTTCCAGCACGCCGAACCGAGCGAAGCCGAACTCGAACGGCGGCGGAACCTGAGCTAGAATATCGCCATGCCTGCGATCTGGCCGGACATCCCTTGCCAACCGTGGCGCGATACCTGCGCGGCGTTGCATCTTTTCACCCAGGTCGTCGGCAAGTACCGGCTCGCGCGCACCCCATGGATCAACCATTCCTGGCACGCGACACTCTATGTGAACGCGCGCGGACTCACGACCTCGCTCGTTCCCGATGCCACGTGTGGCATCGAGATCGTCTTCGATCTTCTGTCCCATCAGGTCGCGGCGGCGGCGACGGACGGGCGGCGCGCGAGCTTTCCTCTCGAACAGATGTCGGTCGCGTCGTTTCAATCGCGGTTCCGCGAGCTGCTGCGGTGCCTCGGCGGCACGGCAGAATTCGATGGACATCCGAACGAACTACCCGATCCCGTTCCGTTTGCCGAGGATCGCAGCGAGCGGCCCTACGATGCCGAGGCTGTGACGCGCTTCTTCGGCGCGCTTGTCGCGGTCGACCGAGTGCTCAAACATTTCCGCACGGGATTTCTTGGCAAGGCGAGCCCCGTTCATCTGTTCTGGGGGAGTTTCGATCTTGCGGTCACGCGTTTTTCCGGGCGTGCGGCGCCTTTGCATCCGGGCGGCATCCCCACGCTGCCCGACGAGATCACGCGCGAGGCCTACAGCCACGAAGTTTCTTCCGCCGGCTTCTGGCCAGGCGGTGGCGGCATCGATGTCCCTGCCTTCTATTCGTACGCCTATCCCGCGCCTGCGGGCTTTGCCGACGCGCCTGTCGAGCCTGCGGAGGCGCGTTTTGAAAAAACTCTGGGAGAGTTTGTGCTACCGTACGACGTTGTTCGACGCTCGGGCGACCCCGAAGCAACGCTCATGGCATTCTTGCAGAGTACGTACGATGCGGCCGCCGGCCTCGGCCGCTGGGATCGCGCAAGTCTCGAATGCGAGATCGGCGAGCCCCGGCGGGTGCGCCCGCTGAGCGATCGCCAGTTCGATAAAGGCGTGCTCTAACCCGGCGTCGTGTCGAAGCGCTTCATGTCTGCGTCGAGCTGGACGCAGGGCGGCGCGCTTGCGCAGTAGATCTGCGACGTCGGCTTGAGCCAGCTCGGATCGTCGAGCGTGCCGACCGCGATCATCGCGATGCCGGGCGCGGCTTCCGCTGCCATGCCGCGGCGCGGTCATGCAACCATGCGTTACGTAGCAGTTACCCTGGCCCACTCGCCGCGAACTTGATCGGGTCGCGCATTTGCAGGAGGCTCGCCAGCGAGTCGTCTCCCCGGATTTCGTATGATCATGATCCATCGGCGTGCTCTCATGGTTGCAGTTCCGTCGCTGATCGCGGGGGCAGCTTTCGCCGATGCGATGGCGCCGGCACTCGAAGCGCAGGAGCGGGCGATCGGCGGGCGCATCGGGCTTTACGCCGAGAATGTGAGGACCGGCGCAACGCTCGCCTGGCGCGCCAACGAGCGCTTCACGATGTGCAGCACCTTCAAGCTGTCGCTCGCGGCCTGCATTCTCGCGCGGGTGGATCGCGGCGAAGACGGCCTCGAGCGAACGGTGACGTTCACGCAGGCGGACATTCTCGAGTATGCACCGGCTGCGAAAGCAAATCTCGCGCACGGCCGGATGTCTGTCGGCGAACTGTGCGAAGCGGCGGTCGAGCTCAGCGACAACACCTGTGCCAACCTGCTGCTCGCGCGCATCGGCGGCCCCGCTGCGCTCACCGCGTTCTGGCGCGCGACCGGGGATGCGGTGACGCGGCTCGACGAAAACGAGCCCATGCTCAACCGAACGCGTCCGCCCGATCTGCGCAATACCACCACGCCCGCGGCGATGGCGGGCAACCTGCACCGTTTCGTGCTCGGCCGCGTGCTGTCGCCCGCGTCGCGCGCCTTGCTGATCGGATGGATGCGGGCGTGCAAGACGGGCACGCAAATGCTGCGCGCCGGACTGCCTGCCGGCTGGATCACGGGCGACAAGACCGGAAGCAATGGCGCGGACATTCTTGGCGATATTGCCGTTGCGTGGCTCAAGCCCGGCCAGCCGCTCGTGATCTCACTTTACACCGAAGGCGGCAGAGCCGGACAACCCGAACTTCAGAAGCGTTTCGCCGAGATCGGAACGATTATCGGGCGGCAGTTCTCGTAGCGATCCGCGCTGCCTGCTGTCCGGCGCCCCCCTTGTCCACTGCCCACGCGTTCAACAGCATTCAGGCTATTTTTTCTTCGCACGCAGCCCGTTCTCGGCCACCGCGGACTTCACTAACGACTTGAACGCGCGCGCATCGATCATCTCTCCTTCCCGGATGTCGATCGCTCTTCGCGTGTTGCCGTCGAGGCTGGAATTGAAAAGGCGCGACGGGTCGGCGAGGCTGGCGCCGCGCGCGAAAGTGAGTTTCACGACCTGTTTGTAGGTCTCCCCGGTGCAGACAATCCCGTAATGTGACCAGACCGGAACGCCCCTCCACTTCCACTCCTCGACGATCCGCGGATCGGCTTCCCTGATGAGGGCACGGAGCCGGCCGAGCATCGCGCCCCGCCAATCGCCGAGCTCGCTGATGCGCGCGTCGATCAGCCGGGACGGAGAGGTGCCCGGTTGCGATGCATTCTTCTGCATGCCCGCTTCCCCGTGTGTCTTACCAACGCGCCAGCTCGGTGATCTGGACGAGGTTGCCGCAGGTGTCGTTCAGCTGGGCGATGGTCGAGCCGGTGACCTCCGTCGGCGGCTTGGTGAACTCGGCGCCGCGAGCCTTGATGCGCTCGCAATCGCCCCTGATGTCGTCGGTGAAGAACATGACCGCGGGCTGGCCCTGCTGGAACAGGGCCTGCTGGTAGACCTTGGCCGCCGGGTTGCCGTTAAGCGCGAGTTGCAGTTCGGTCCCGTCGGGCTCGGCGGGCGAGGCCACGGTCAGCCAGCGATACCCGCCATTGCTGAAATCGGCCTTCTTCGCGAAGCCCAGCACGTCGGTATAGAAGCGCAGCGCCTTTTCCTGGTCGTCCACGTACACGCTCGTCAGTTTGATCTTCATCGGTGATTCTCCATTGTTACGTTTTTACGGGGCAACGTTCGCTCTGGCTGCGCGAGCAGCGTCTCCAGTTTTCCAAAGAACTGTCGCCAGCCGGCCATTGCGCCTGCATAAGCCTGTTTCCGATCCGTGCCGAAGCCCGAATGTTCCATGCGCAGGCGGGTCCCCGAGGGTGTCGGCGTGAGAGTCCAGGTGACGACGCTCTCGAGATCGAAAGCCGACCATGTATAGGACAATGTTCTGTTCGGTTCGACTTCCCGGACCTCGCAATCGACAACGATGTTCACGTCGGGTTTGGGGTTCCTGCGAAGAGTGAAGCGGTGACCCACGACCGGCCTGAAATCGTTCTTCATCAGCCACTCCTCGATCAGGTGAGGTTGCGTAAGCGCGCGCCAGATCTTTTCCGGCGGATGCGGGATTTCGCGTTCGATGACAACCGAGCGCGTTCCGGTCGCAGGTTCGCTCATTGATCCATCCGCCTGAGCATATCTTCGAGCTGATCGAACCGGCTTTGCCAGAAGCCGGTCATCTGGCTTGTCCAGTCGATCAGCGGGGCAAGCGCACTCGCGCGCGCACGATAATGCGTCTGCCGGCCTTCGTGGCGGTCGCGCACCAGCCCGGCCTCTTTCAGAATGCCGAGATGTTTCGAGACAGCAGGTTGCGAGACCTTCGCCCGAACCGTCAGCGCCCCGACCGTCTGCTCGCCGTCGCGGCACAGCCGCTCGAAGATCGCGCGCCGTGTCGGATCGGCGAGCGTCCGGAAGAGCGTATCGCGCAGGTTCGGCATTTGTGATCGATAACCCGTTGGTTATGGATAGACATATAACCGCAGAGATATGCGTGAGTCAAGCGACAAGCGTGGAGGAAAGTTACGTCCTTGCGCTTCGCTGCCCGAGACTTGCCAGGAGCATCTGCCACCATTCGCCATGGCGTTGCAGGAAAATCGCGTCGGGAAAGCCGTGACGGGCAACGTGCGCCTGCGGCACGGCGTCCCAACCGCGATGCTCGACGCTCACGCGCGTCTTCGCTCCGACAGGCTCAAAGCGAACCTCGACGTGCGTGATCTGATCCGGCGCAAAACCCGTCTGCCGCCAGGTGAAAGCGAGCCGAACGCCCGGCTCCCAATGCGTGATGCGGCCAATCTCGAAGACCTCGCCATCGACCGATGTTTCCGTGAACCGCCCGCCTGGCTCCGGCTCGAACGCGACCCTGCCCGGAGAACGCGGCGTGAAGCGGAACAACGCATTGGGCCGCCACCACGCGCCGATCTCGCGGACGAAAACGTCGAACGTCCGCTCCGGCGTCGCGCCGACGTGCAGCGACACGAGAATGCGCGATGTCACAACGCCCGCTCCAGATGCGCCTTGAAGGACGCGAGTTGTTCGGCCCACAGCCGTTCCGTCTGCTCGAGCCACGCCTTCAGATTGGCCATCGGTTTGGGCCTCAGACTGTAGATGCGCACGCGCGCGTCGAATTCGGGATGGATTTCTTCGATCAGCCCGCCCGCCTTCAGCGTGCGCAAATGCCGGCTGAGGGCGGGCGGATTAAGCCCGACCACCTCGGCCAGTTCGCCGGCCCTGTGCGGGCGCTTTCGCAACAGTTCGATGACCTGGCGGCGATGGGGATCGGCGAGTGCGGCGAGCGTCCGGTCGAGTTCGCGTGCAGGCCTCACTGCCACTCGCGAGCCTCGATCTTCAGGCCTGTTCTGCGTTCGGCTTCTTCGCGCGAGACTTGCCTGACGGTCTGGCCGAATGTCCAGACATGGCCTTCGGGATCGCGCGCCCTATAGGTGCGGTCGCCATAGAACTGATCTGCCGGTTCCTGCTGGATCACGGCGCCGGCCGCTTTCGCGCGGGCGCAATGCGCGTCGACGTCCTCCTCGAGATGGACGTGGAGGATTTGCGTATTCTTGCCGCCGACAGCAGCTGGGCTCGCGATGAACTCCGCCCATTCGGAGCCGACCATAAGAAAACCGTCGCCGAAGCGCAGCTCCGAATGAGCCAGCTTTCCGTCGTTGTCGGTGATGACCATGCTGCGCTCGAAGCCGAATGCCTTTTCGAGCCACTCGAGCGCGGCCCATGGGCCGCGATAGAAAACGGCGGCCCTCAGCGTCGGGCGGCGGAACGTACCTTCCATTTGTGGGATTCCTTTCACGATGCGGACAATATTTCACCATAGAGAGAACTATATGTCAATGCAGCTTTCCTCCCCACGTCGGGGGAGGGAAGCCAGGTTCTGAATTGCAACGGTAAAGGACGCGCGCGGTCCGGCTACTACTTCGTCAGGCTGAACACAACGCCGTCTCCGTCGGTGCCGCCGCCGCTGACGGTGCCGTAGAAGCTGCGACCGCTCTTGGTCACACCGGCGGAGTAGCCGCTGCCGTCGCTGCCCGTGTAGGCGTGGAGCATCTTTTCCTTGCCTCTGAGCGTGACCTCATAGACCCCGCCGTCGCCGTTGGCGCCGCCGCTGGTCGCTGTACTGTAGAGTTTCTTCCCGACACGCAGCATATCGCCTTCCGCACCGCCGCCGTCCGTGCCGCCGGTGAAGCTATAAAGCGTGGTCAAGGTTCCATCGGGCGCCAGCTTGAAGACCGTACCGTTGCTGTCGGCACCGTCGTCCACAGTGCTGCCGTAGAGGTTCCCGGACCTGTCGATGGCCAAACCGCCATAGAGGAATCCGCCGTCGGCCCCTCCGGTGAAGTTGTAAAGCGTCGTGAAGGTCTCATCCGCGGCAATTTCGTACACGGTTCCGTCGCCGCTGGAGCCGCCGAAGGCGGTGACTCCGTAGAGATTGCCGGCCTTGTCGCGGACAACGCCATGCTCCGGAAACTCGCCGTCGGTGCCGTTGAATGCATGCAGGACGGTGAGCTTGCCCTTGGCGCTGTATTTGAAGACCGTGCCGTCGCCGGGGGCGCCGCCGAACAGAGCCGTGCCGTAGAAATTGCCCCTCCCGTCCTGGACCAGGCGTCCTCTGACCAAGTTGCCTTCGTCGTAGGCGAAACTGTGCAGCACACTGTATGTCCCATCGGCCTGGCGTTCCCAGATGGTGCCGTTATCGGACGCGCCGCCGTAGTTGGTCGTCCCGTACATGTCCCCGTTGGACTCGACGGTCACGGCGCCGTCGGGCAACTCGCCGTCGCCTGTGGCGCCGAAGGAATGGAGGAGGGTCTCCGTTCCACCGGGTGCGAGCTCGAAGAGTGTGCCCATGCTATTGGCGCCGCCGCCGGCGGTCGTTCCGTAGATGTTTCCCGACGCGTCGAGCGTGACTTCGGCGGTAGAATCCTGGCCATCGTTGGTCCCTCCGGCAAAGTCATGCAGCACGGTGTATGTGGAGGGCTGGCGCACGGCGGCGAATCCGGAAACGGCACCGCTTTTTTGCGGCACAGCGGAAGCAGGTCTCCCCGTAGCCGCCAGGATTCGCTTCAGATCGGCGCGAGATGCACTGGCGGCAGCGGCTGGCGTCAAAGCGGCGAGCGCGAGCGCCGAGCCGAGCAGCGCGCCCAAATAAAGTGTGTGTCGATTACGCATTGAAAACTCCCTCTGTGTATCGGCGATTGCCTGGTCGGCTTTATGCAGACTGCGCAGAGGCGATGCAATGACGAATCCGAAGCGATGACACCACGAACAGGTGGTCAGCGGCGTCGCAAAAAGCGTTGCACCGGCCTCTCCGTTTCCGCTTGTGGATGAAAGATTGCAGCAAAGTTCCCGCAACCGCTACGAATTTGCTTCGTTGCAGTCGTGACTGAGTCTGCCTTCGCTGAAGCTGCGGCTGATTGGTTCGCTCCGTCCGCCCAAGCCCTGGCGCAGCTGGAGGAAGCACCGCGTAAATGCGAGCTTTATCATCCCCGGTACGTTACACTTGCTCGAACAATCGAAGGGGAACGACATGCATCGCTCGCGCATCAATGGCTTGCTCATCGATTGCAAGACGGACGACATCGACGAAGCTGCCCGCTTCTGGGCGGCGGCGCTGGGCCGCGCCGTCGATCCGAAGCATGCAGGAAGCCGCGGCAATTACCGTATGCTGGAGACGCCACCGGACGAACTCAGCGTTCAGATCCAGCGCGTGAACCACGAAAGCCGCGTGCACATCGATATCGAAACCGACGACATTGCGTCCGAGGTGGCGCGGCTCGAGAAGCTGGGTGCCAAAGTCGACGAGAGCAAGGAGCGCTGGGTGATCATGCGTGCCCCGACCGGTCACCGCTTCTGCGTGGTGCGCGTGCAGCGCCCCGGCTTTCCGAAGAACGCCAACAGCTGGGAGTCATGATTGAAATCCCGTTCCCGGCCTTGTTCCGCAGCCGCGGCGGCATGGTCCAATAAATCCGGGAATCAGGGGCGGGGCCGCACTTTTTGCAGCGCGCGGTATTCGTTGGCCAGTTCCTCCCACATCTCCGCAACCATCACCCACTCGTCCTTCATGCGCTGGTCGATGCATTCGAACGACGTGTCCCGCGCCTCCGCGGCCTGGCGGAGGGCCAATTCGATCTTCTCGTGCATGTCCCGATTCCCCCTTCCCGGATACCTGCGCCCTCCGGCCTCGCAGTCCGTTTCGGGCGCGAGGAACCTCGCGCCCGCGGCGATGCGAGGACCTTCGTTCGGGTTTCGGACCGGCGCGGGACGCGAGCGTCGCATGTCCCAATTACGTCAAATGCCGGTTCTTGGATTGGTGGAGAGCTCAAGACCTCAGCTGAGGATGTCCTCGCTGCTCGTAACAAGAACACAGGTGCAGCCGGTCTCGCTCCAGACGCGATGGTCGGCGGTTCCCGCGGCACCGCAACTGTAGTCGCCGGGAAACAGCCTGCAGTCGTCGATCCACAGTTCGCCGTCCAGAAGATGCAATTCTTCCGTATCCGCGTGCGTATGCGCCGGATAACTGGCGCCGGGCGCCAGGCGCACCAGCATGCTGACCAGGTTCCGTTTCGCGTCTGCCGCGAGCAACTTGCATTCGATCCCGGGCGCGACGTGTTCCCATTCCGGTTCGGACCACTGCCGTGCCGCGGGCAATACCGGCTGTTTCCCCATCTCCTTGCCGATGCGCTCGGCGAGCCGCCGCTGGAGCGACGCGCTCGGGCGCACCACGTCGGTCGGCCAGCCGACGAATCGCCTGATCACGGGTTCAAGGCTTTCCAATTCGCCCCGGCAATGCGGACACGTGCCGATGTGGGCTTCCGCCGCCCCAAGCTCGCCCGCGGGCAGCGCCTCGAGCGCGTATGCGCATGTCACCTCGCTCTGCTCGCAGTGGTTCTGATCGATTGTGCTCATTGCTTCCCCGATTCCGCGGACAGCGCGAGCCGCAGCTTGTGCAATCCGGAACGTATCCGTGTCTTGATGGTGCCAAGCGGCTGATTGAGCCGCGCCGCGGCTTCGGCGTGCGTAAGCCCGTCGAAGAACGTCGTTTCGATCGCTTCGCGTTCGCCCGGCGTCAGCGCCGCCAGGGCCGCCCGCAACGACTCGCTCTGAGTCAGGAATTCGGCCATGTCCTGCGGATCGGCAGCCACTCTGTCCGGCGGCAGCACGTCGACGGCATTTCTGCGCTTCTTGCGGTTCTCGAAGCGCAGCCGGTCGATCGCCCGCGAGCGCGCCTGGTTCATGATCCAGCCGAGCACCGTGCCGTTCGCGGCTTCGTAGCGCGGCGCGTGCCGCCAGACGTCGTGAAAGACGTCGATGGTGAGCTCCTCCGCGGTTTCCCGGTTGGCTGTCATTCGCATGATCAGCGTGAAGACGACGCGATGCGCCCTTGCGTAGAGCGCGTGCAGAGCCAGCTCATCGCGCGCGGCGACCGCCTGGACAAGCGCCACCCAGTCCCCTTCCGGCAGCCGGGCCGCGGGCCTGGCGTAAAGAACATCGCCGAGCGTTGGCGGGAAACGTCCCGGACGTTTCTCGTCCATGACCGACGGATCTGACATTTGCCCGAATTTGCAAGTTCGCCGCCAACCGATCAAGACCGGGATATGAAATTCACGTCGGAAACCTGGAACAACGCCGCCCATTCTCCGTTCGCAGGAGCCCGGCGGTTCAGGCGCCGGCAACCAGGAAGCCCCCGAAGCAGGTCCGACCTTTCCGTCTCAACTGGGCCCAATGCGTAACTTCATCGTCAGCATGCTCGGGCCTGTAATACGAAAGCGCCTTGCCTGGCGATTGTCCCTCCTGGGCGAACTTGCCGGAATACAACCTGGCCCACTTTCGGATTAGCTCGTTCGTACGCGAGACTGCCGCCCGATCTTCGGTCCGCGTCGGTCACCCAGCGCCAGATTCACGACCTGTGCCTCGGACAGCTGCGCTCCGATGCGGCCGAACTGTCCGATCTCCCGCTCCGAGAAAGATTTCTTCAGGAGCGCCGTCAGTCGATCGACGGCTTCCCGCGCCATCGGATCCCGCGGACGGCCGAATTCGCGGGACAGCGCGTCGGCATAGCCGGCAATCAGACAGGCATCTTTCGTGCGGCCGGCGAGGCCAGCGCGTAGCGCCAGATGATCGAAGAACCAGAACAGCATGCCCTCGTCGCGCAACAGCGGCACCGCCTCTTTCGCGCGCGACAATGCCCGCATCGTGTCTCCCTTCAGTGTCAACCCGGCGGCGACCAGCGCCAGGACATTGCCGAGAATGTCGGTGTGGGATGTACCCCGCAGGCGCGCAATCAGGTCTTCGCCGCTCGAGATTGCGTCATCGATGTCGCCCGTCTCCATCATCGCTTCCACAAGGTTTGAAGAGACCACCAGAGCGGAGCGCTCCGCACCGACCACCTCGCAAAGGTGGATCGCCTTTCGACCCGCCTCGCGCATCGTTGGCGAGCGCAGCCGCGACTCCTCGAAAAACTTCACCATATAGGCCGCGGCGAGCGATTTCGGCCGTCTTGCTTCCTCGACGAGCGGCAGGGCCTCCGCGATCGCCAGGCGCGCTTCCTCGATATTGCCGAGCATCAACGATGCGTGTGCGAACGCCGCAAGCGCACTGCCGAGGTGGACCATGTCGCCGAGCGACCTGTAAAGCGAAACGGCACACTTCAATTCCCGCTGCGCGGACTTCACCGATGCGGTGTTGAAATACAGGGCGCCCAATCCGCGTCTCAGCTGCGCTTCCAGCGCCGGCGGCGTGTCGGGACCGAGCAACAAGGCCGCCGCGACGAGCCAGCGCCGGCCTTCCGCGCGCGCATTGAGATCGCGCCAGAGCGGCCAGGAGTTTCCGGCCAGTGCAATGACATCGTCCGTACCGCGGCTCGTGGTCCATTCGAGTGCGCTGCGCAGGTCGTCGAGGATCGGCCCATAGCGTTCGCGGAACGCACCATCGCTCATGGCTTCCCAGTCGTCGCCTGCGCGACTGAGCGTGCGAAGCACATGGTGCGCATGCCTCTGCCGCGCGAGTTCGGCATCGCGCGAGGCCCCCAGCTTTTCCGCCATGAAGGCGCGCGTCGTCTCGAGCAGGCGATAGTGGTGCTCGCGCGAGCCGGGAACGACAGCGATCATCGACTTGTTGATCAGCCGCGCGATATGGCCGAACACCTCCGCTTTCGCGATGTCGTGATTTGCAACAACGGATTCCGCCGCCGCGAGGGAAAACGCGCCCGCGAACACGGCGAGACGCCGCAGCACGACCTGCTCGTCGGGCGACAGCAGATCGTGGCTCCACTCGAGCGTCGCCGACAGCGTGGAATGGCGCGCAGGCCCGGTCCTTCTCGCGCCCAGCCATCCCTTGAGCGAACCATCCAATTGTTCTTCGAGCGCCTCCAGTCCGAGCATTCCTGCCCAGCTTGCAACCATCTCGATCGCGAGCGGCAAGCCGTCGACCCGGCGGCACAGCCGGGCCGAAATCGGGAGATCGTCGTCGCTGAGCTGAAAGTCGGGATTAAGGCCCCGGGATCGTTCGACAAACAGCTCAAGAGCCGCCGCTTCGCGAAGCGGACCTCGCGTATGCTCATCGGGAAGCGCAAGCGGAGGAACTTCGAACACCTGCTCGCCCCGACATGATAGAGGCTCGCGGCTGGTGGCGATGATCCTGACGCTTGGCGCGGCCGCCAGCACGGTCTCGCAGAGCTGCGCACAGGAGCCGACAATCTGTTCGCAATTGTCGAGCACGATGAGAAGATTCCGGCGCGCCAGCTGCCGCGCCAGATTGTCAAACGGGGTGGCGCCCTCGCCGATCTGGATGCCGAGAGCAGTGGCGACGGCGCCTGCGGTCGAAGCGCCGTCGGAAAGCGAGGCCAGCTCCACGAGCCATGCGCCGTCCTTGAACCCGCTCGCGCTTTCGTTTGCCGCCTCAAGCGCCAGCCGTGTCTTTCCAACGCCGCCGGGGCCCGCAAGCGTAACAAGCGCATTCCGCGCGAGCAGCTCCGAGAGAACACGAAGTTCGGCGTCCCTGCCGATCAGGCGCGACGGCGCTCCATGGGCACGGCCTGCGAGGCGGCCCGGCAGATTGCCGGGTTGCTCGGCTTCCGCGCGGATCACATGCTGCACGAAACTGTAGCCGTGCCCGTGCCTGGTCGCGATGAAGCCGTCCCCGAGCGCCTTGCGCAGTGCGGTAATGTGAACCTGGAGCGTATTGTCGCCGACGATCGAGCGGCCCCAGACGCGGGACATCAGCTCGTCCTTCGACACCAGCGAGCCGGCGCGCTCGACGAGCGTCATCAGGATACGAAAATCGGTGGAGCCCAGCGGAATGGGCGCGCCTCCTGCACGCAATTGACGGTTCGCCGGATCCAGCGTGAATTGGCCGAAGCGATATGGCTGCCCCCCGGCGCTCGTCTCCAACTGCGGACACCATCAGGAAAATTTCAGGTTCTGAATCAGGACATGGCAGTCATTCTCCGTCAAGTAAATGCGAGCCTGCACGCGAAAGGCCCTGGGCTACATGGGGCAAGCCGCGCCGCACCAACCATCGAGAACGAGGAGACCAACCCAGCATGCGTTCAACATTTGTCATGACCGCCGCCGCTGCCGCGCTTCTTTGCGCGTCCGGAACCGCGGCGTTTGCCGGAAAGACGGCCACGGAAACGGCCATCTATTCCTTCGCCGGCGGAAACGACGGTGGATTTCCGCAAGGTGGTCTCGTCGCCAATGCCAGAGGGAAAATGTTCGGCGTCACCACCAGCGATGGCAGCGGCCACAACGGTGTAATCTTCGAAGTCGACAGGAAGAAAGGCGCCTGGACCGAAACTGCGCTCTACGCCTTCACCGGCGGCTCCGACGGCGGCGTTCCGCAGGCCGGCCTGATGGTCGACTCCGCCGGCAATCTCTACGGCACCACCTATCAGGGCGGCTCTGGTTACGGCGTCGTCTTCGAGCTCAGCCGGGGCAGGCAGAAAACGTGGGACTACCACGTGCTGTGGACGTTCTCCGGTGGCACTGACGGTGGCCTGCCGTCCGGCCGGCTTACCATGGATGCCAACGGAAATCTCTACGGCACGGCGACGGAAGGCGGCACGGGCGTCGTCGGCACGGTCTTCGAGTTGTCGCCGCCAGCCAACGGCAGCACCAACTGGACCGAGACGATCCTCTACAATTTCACCGGCAACAATGACGGCGGCGAGCCCATGGGGAACGTGCTGCTCGGCAACGACGGCAACATCTATGGAACGACGGCGGGTTACGGACAGGACAATTACGGTGTCATCTACAAGCTCACGCCCGCCAACGGCGCGTGGAGCGAATCGGTCCTGCACGCCTTCCAGGGCAGCACCGACGGAGAAGTGCCGCGCGACGGGCTGATCCAGGACGCCAACGGCACGCTCTACGGCACGACCGCCGGATTCAACGACGCCTACGGCAATGTCTTTTCGCTGAATACCGACGGCAGCAACTACACTGTTCTTTACAACATCCCCGCCTGTCAGGGCTGCTACACCGGCAACGGACCATGGCAGACGGTCACAATGGATTCCTCCGGCGCGCTATACGGCACGACACTCGCCGACGGAGAGAACAACAATGGCGAAGTCTTCAAGCTGACGCCGGGTCAGAACAACCAGTGGACACCAATGGTGCTCTATGCATTCCAGGGCGGCGCGCAATCGCAATACCCCTACTCGACCGTTCTGATCGGCAAGCACGGCAAGCTTTACGGCACCAGCCAGGGCAGCGGCGGGCAGAACGGCTTCTATCCGGGCAACGTCTGGCGGATCAAACAGTAACCGCCGCCTTGAACACGCAATGTTTCGCCGGGAGGGAGCAATCCCTCCCGGCTGCTTTTTTGTCCCTGCGGCAACGCGTGCCGGTTGACCTCTCCGATTGCAATGGCGCAGCGCATCGCGCTTAGTGTGCGGCTCCGGCATTCGCCGAAGAAAACGAGAGGGAGACTATCCATGCGTATCTGTCACCTGCTGCTTCATGGCGCGCTGCTGGGCTCGACGCTTGCAGCCGCCGCTATGGCCCCGGCCGCCGGCGCGACCCTGACGCGCGACGATTGGAAGCGAAACCTGGCGGTCACGGGAAACCATCCGTCTACCTGGCATCGCAGCGCCGCTTCCGGCGCCGCGCATGTGAGCGCCACCTACACGGTGCTGCATAACTTCGCCGGAGCGCCCGACGACGGCGCCGGTTCCGGCGCCGAAGTCACGCTGGACAGCGCGGGCAATATCTACGGAACGACCGACTACGGCGGCGCCAATACCTACGGCGTGATTTTCAAGCTCGCGCCTGACGGAACGGAGAATCTGCTGCATTCCTTCGGCGGCGCCGGCGACGGCCAGACGCCTGATGGCGCCGTGACCATCGAGGCGAACGGGGACATGTACGGCACGACGACGTTTGGCGGCGGGTCCGGTAACGGCAACATCTGGGAGCTCGCGACGGACGGGACTTACACGGTGCTGCACAATTTCACCACGGACGAAGGCAACTTTGCGCGCGGACGGCTGATCCAGGACAGGAGGGGCGATTTCTACGGGACCGCCCTGTTCGGTGGCGTCAACGGCGACGGCACCGTCTTCAAATACAGTGCCAGGGGCAAGCTCACCGTGCTCCATGCCTTCAACGGCAGCGACGGCGAGTTTCCGGAACACGGCGTTGTTCGCGACAAGGCCGGCAATCTCTACGGCGTCACCGCCTTCGGCGGCGCCAGCGAAAATGGCACGGTGTACAGGATCGCCAAGAACGGGACCTTCAGCACGCTCTACAGTTTCACCGGCGGCGCCGATGGCGGTTTCCTCTATGGCGGTCTGGCGATCGATAGGAACGGAAACCTCTACGGCAGCACCGATGACGGCGGCGCGGACAGCGCCGGAACGGTGTTCAAGATGACCTCCGACGGAGCGTTGACCACGCTCTACAACTTCACGGGTGGCGCCGACGGCGAATACCCCGAAGGCGATATGCTGCGGGTGGGGAAGAATCTCTACAGCACGACCACCGGCGGCGGCGCCGACAGCGACGGCGGGATATACGAGCTCACGTCCAGGGGCAAGCTGAAGGTGCTCCAGAACTTTTCTGCCACCAACGGCAACTATTACTCCGCCGGATTGACCCTGAGCGACGGCACTTTTTACGGCACCACCGAGTACGGCGGCACCGATGATAATGGCGTCGTGTTCAGCCTGACGAAGTAATAACCGGACCCGCGCTTTGTGAGCGGTAAGGAAACAGGGTGATGGGAGTAACGATTCCCGTCGCACGTTCGGCCGGGGCACGCGCTTTCGTCACCCTGTTCTGTCACCCTTCTCCGACGCCGGACGGCCCGCAGCCGATGCCGACTCGCGGCCGATCGGCCGTGCGTCCGGGTCCTCCTGCTATTTTGAACCGGATGCGGGGCTGTGGGCCACCGCCGTCAGTTTCTTCGGCGCCCTTCTTTGTCTTTGTCATGTCATGCTTTCCTCACCAAGGGTTATCGAAGGGTGGATGTGCGCATCGGCAGAGGATGACAACAAAGATGTCCAGCGACCGGTGATCCGGCCTCACGGCCCCGCAATGGAAATCCCGTCGGCCTTCAGTCGGTCGAGAACACCGTCTTCGCGCAGCAGAATGCCGATCGGGACGACGGCAACGGTGCGTCCGCCATCCGCAATCGCCTGATGAATCGCGGAGACGGTGTCGTCGATCGAGCGCGCGTCGATGGCAGTGGCGTGCGGCGACAATTGCACCAGACATGCGGTGTAATTCGATGGCGACCAGTTCGTCATCATACCGGCAACGTCGCCAATGGCCCACGCATTTGCGGCAGCCTTCACATGCCGGCTCTGAAACCCAATGTCCCGGACTGCGGCTTCGACGCACTTGCCGGTGACGGCGGGCGGAAGTTTCAGGAGCTCCTCGCCGCTCGGGATCAGGTCGAAGGTCGCGATCCGGCGCACCTCCACGCGCAGCGCACGAGCGAGCGCGGCAATCGAATCCTCCGGCTCGTGCGTCGTCAGATCCTCGACGTGCCGGAAATCGCTGCCCAGCCGCGTGGCAGCGAGAATGGGGGAATTGTCGCTGTAGCGACCTTCGGGCTCATGCAGGAATTCGCAGGCGTTCGCGAGCTCGGCCGCCACGCGGGGAGCGAGAATGTCCCAGAGAGTGCGGCCGTGCGGCGGGTGCAGGAGATCGCTCTCGGTCAAATAGAACCAGACGCCGCTGAAAACCCCCATGCGGATTTGCGGCGGCAGGAGTACGCGGTGCGCTCCGCTCAGGATCGTCTCGAGCGGTTTCGTGTTCCAGGCGAAATTGTCGGGCAGCGGCTCGACGATTCCCAGGATCGCAACGTCGGCGCCGCCTTTCGTGGCGTGCCAGATTGCCGGGCCCCTCGCCTCGGCGGTGACGACAACCGTTGCGACCGGCCGGGTCGACGCGGGCTTCTGCGCCCCGGCCTGGAGCGTGAGGCCTGCCAGCAAAGCGCCCGCGAGGACCAGACAACGGCTTCGCATGGAACAAGAAGGCATAGGGCATTGGAGACCGCCTGCACCGGGTTCCCCGGTCAATTCGGCCGGGTCGTTTTCCGCAAATTTCCCCTTGCAATAGATTACTCTGTGCATTAGAGTAGTCTGTGTTTCTCGATTGCGAGGCGCGCTCGATGGACTGCCCCGACATGCAGACGCGGGAATTCACGACCCTGCAGGCGCCGTTGATGGCGGCCGTGGGCAGGATACCCCGCGCGCGGATCGGCAGGACGAAAACGGGCCGCCGCGCAATCGGGAACGACCTGACCCACCGGACAGCGTCGAATCCACCGCGCCGAGTGCGCGCGAATGACGCGCCGGCCCTCACCACTGAAAGGAGAAACTCCAATGACGCACACCGCCGCCCGCTACCTTTCCCTTTCGGCACTCGTTGCAGCAGGGATTGCCGGTTGCGCCCACGCCACGGCCGCGGTGCCCGCTTCTGCGGGCGCCTCAGTCGACTGCTCCGAGGTCTACGGCAAACCGGCCGGCTGCCATGTCGTTCCCTGCGGTCCGCTTTACACCCAATTCCTGGGCGTCTGGACAGGTCCGTTCGAAGACTATGTGCGCGCGCTGTCGACGCCCGAAAACCCGGTGTTCCGGCCCTACCGGAACCGGATCAGCTACACGTCGAATGACTGCCTGACCAATCCCGCCAGCGGCGAAACATTCATCATCGGTCGCGAAACGAACGTCTATCCGCCGTTCAGAAACCTGCCGGCGCAGACCACGCAAGGCCTCCTCATCACCGGGCGCCGAGCCGATGGCGCGCCGTTCCTGCGCACGATCGACAAGGAGGGGCGGTACGACTACGCGCTGCTGTCAAGGCTTCCCGCGAACGAGGGCGCGGTCTGGCAACTCGATGTTCCTGCATCGAGCCACCCCTGCCCGACGGCCACCAATCCCGAAAAAGTCTGCACAACGACCCCGATGGAGTTTCGCGTCACCGACAGCCGCGACCTGAGCCGCAACCCGGCGAACGTGCGCAACGTGGTTGTCGACATGACCGTCGGACCCGCCGCCCATCCCTACTGGCACGGCGTTGTCACCCGCGGCGATCACGAAAGGCAGAGCACCGGCCGGCCGTGAGAGGTGACTCGCGCAGTTCTATCTTTCCTCCCCCGCGCGTGAACCGCGTGAGGGAGTAAGCACGGAGCGCGATTGTGGACAACGGTGCGGGGGCGGAGGAAAAGGAGCGCGAACGCGGAGGAAATAGCGATGGCGGGGGACAACATGCGCGTGCTCGCGGCGGCTCTGTTGGCGATCGCGCTCGCTTCGGGTGCGGCACGCGCCGCAACACGATCGTGTTTCGAGGACGTCGCGGCGACGCGCTCCTGGTCCCTCGGGATTCCCGTCAAGCCCGAGCCGACGCCGGACGGCAAAGCCGTGCTCTATCTGCGCAGCGGCCCGCGCGACACCGTCCAGCGTCTTTATGAATATAGCCTCGCGAACAAACACGAGCGCGAGCTCGCCGCGCCCGAAACGCTCCTTGGCGGTAAGCCGGAACGGCTGAGCGCCGCAGAGAAGGCGCGCCGCGAGCGCCAGCGCGTCAGCGTGAAGGGCTTCACCCATTTCGAACTCTCCCGCGACGGCCGCCGCGTGCTGGTTTCGCTCGATGACCGGCTTTACGTGGTCGAACGCCAGGGCGGCGCCGTCACCGCGCTGCCCGGAACGGGATTTCTCGCGCCGCGGCTTTCGCCGGACGGCACAAGAATCGCCGCGGTTCGCGATCACGATCTGCACGTGCTCGACATCGAAAGCCGCACCGACCGCGCGTTGACGCATGGCGGGAGCGACACGCTCCTCAACGGCGAGGCGGAGTTCGTCGCCCAGGAAGAGATGGATCGCAGGGACGGTTTCTGGTGGTCGCCGGATTCGCACTGGCTGGCCTACGAAGAGGCCGATCTCAAACCGGTCGAGATTCATTACATCGCCGACCCGCTCAATCCGCAAACGCCGCCGGTCGCGTTTCGCTATCCGCGCGCGGGCACGGCGAACGCGAACGTGCGTCTCGGAATCATCGCGGCCGGGGGCGGCCCGACCGTGTGGGCCAGCTGGAACGCGGGCGCCTTTCCCTATCTCGCGCGCGTCGCGTGGCAAAAAGGCGGACCGCTGACGATCCTCGTCGAGAACCGGGCGCAAACCGAAGAACAACTGCTTTCGGTCGACGCGAAATCGGGCGCAACGCATCTGCTTTGGACCGAGCGCGATTCCGACTGGCTCGAGCTGCCGCAGCCCAAGCCGCACGAGCTGCCATATTGGCTGCCCGACGGCAGCGGATTCTTGTGGGCAAGCGAACGGAGCGGCGACTGGCAGCTCGAGCGTCACGCAGCCTCCGGCGCGCTGACAAACGCCGTGACGCCGGCCGGCTTCCGCTTCGATGCACTCCTGGATGTTGATCCCGTCACGCACAGCGCGGTCGTCGAGGGCGGACCGGACAGGCTGTCGCGTGGGATTTACCGCCTGCCGCTCGCGGGCGGAGCGCCGGTGGCGCTTGCGGCCGAGCGCGGAATCAATTCGGGCGAGTTCGGCCATCAGCATGCGGTGTTCGCACATCTCTACAATCTCGCCGACGGCAGACAGGGGGCGGACCTTCGCGGCGGCGACGGCCGATTGCTGGCCACGCTGCCGTCAAAGGCGGAGACGCCGCCCGCGATGCCGCGGATCGCCTGGACGACCGCCGGTGCGCTCCGCTTCGATGCGGAAATCGTCCGTCCACGGAATTTCCGCGCCGGCGCGCGCTATCCGGTGATTCTCTCCGTATACGGAGGGCCGGCGGCAAAGCTGGTTTGGGCGGCGCCGCGCATGGCGTTCGCGAACCAGTGTATCGCCGACGAGGGCTTCGTGGTGGCAACGCTCGACAATCGGGGCACGCCCGGTCGCGGCCGCGCCTGGTTGCGTGCCGTCAAAGGCAATGCGATCGACATTCCGCTGGCCGACCAGGTTGCGGGCCTCAAAGCGCTCGGCGCGAAATACCGCGAAATGGACTTGTCCCGCGTGGGCGTCACCGGCTGGTCCTTCGGCGGCTATTTCACGCTGATGGCGGTGCTGCGTCGCCCCGACGTGTTCTCAGCCGGCGTGGCCGGTGCGCCGGTGGTCGACTGGCAGGATTACGACACGTTCTACACCGAACGGTATCTCGGTTTGCCGCAGACGAATGAAGCGGGCTACCGCACGAGCAATGTGCTCACTTACGCCAACGCGCTCGCGCGGCCGCTCCTCATCGTGCACGGCGTGACCGACGACAATGTTTATTTCGAGCACACCATGAAGCTCGTGCTGGCGCTCTTGAAGGCCGGCAGACCCTATAATCTCCTGCTGCTTCCCGGCACGCACATGCTGGCAGATCCGAAACTGCGCGCCAGCGAAAGCGCGCGGCTGGCTGACTTCTTCCGCGAGAAGCTGGGCGAACCCCGACAGGCGGGGCGGTAGATTTCGGACTGCCTGCGGGTGATCGGGACAGGAAGGCATTTCCTGTCCCGAGGATCTGTCAGGCGCCGCCGCCTACGAACCTACCTTCAGAAGCTGCACGTCGAAGATCAGCGTCGCATTGGGCGGGATCGGGCCGCCCGGCGTGCCCATGGGGCCGTAGCCGAGTTCCGGCGGAATGATCAGCGTGCGTTCTCCGCCCACTTTCATGCCGGCCACGCCCTTGTCCCAACCGGGAATGACCTTTCCGGCTCCAAGCGGGAAGCTGAACGGCTGCCCGTGATCGAACGACGAATCGAATTTCGCCCCCTTGGCGCCGTGCACATAGAGCCAGCCCGTATAGTTGACCGTCACCATTTCTCCCGGCTTCGCAACCGCGCCGGTGCCGGGCTTGACGTCAGTGATCGTGAGCCCGTCCGGCCGGGAAACCCGGGCGGCCGTGGCCGTCGTGGCCAGGGGCGCGGCCGCGACGAGAACGAGCAGCATCGCCAAGGTAATCGATTTCGCGTGCATGAAGGATCCCTGTTTGCTGTATGGAGAATCGTTTCCGGCCGTTTGCATAAACGCTTTGCTCCTTTCTCGCTACCCCCGCGTCCCCCTTCGTAGCCGACGCCAACGACGGCAAGGCAGCGAGGTCCATCCCAACCAGATCTACGCCTGGAAGAAGCAGCTTCAGGAGCAGGCGGCGCGCCCGTTCGATGGGGGTGTGGGCAAGGAAGCCGAAACGGCGAAAGAGCCCGAGATCGAGAAGCAGCACGCCAAGATCGGGCAGCTGATTGTGGAACGCGATTTTTTAGCGGGGAGGTCCGGACGATGAGCACCCCGGATCGCAGAGGCCGGCTCGATCGCAAGCACGAGAAGCTGTCGGTGCGGCGACAATGCGCACTGGTGGGGCTGGCGCGGTCGGGCGTGTATCGCGAGCCCGCGCCGCCAAAAGAAACCGACCAGGGCACCGACTCTATCCCTATTTGCTGCGCAATCTGACCATCGACAGGCCGAACCAGGTGTGGCCGCGAAGCACGCGGCGGCAGTGCCAAATGGTTCGCGTTCTACAATGGCCGCCGCCCGCACCAGGCGCTCGGCTACAGAACGCCGATGAGCGTGTGGCGAAAGGACTTGGCGGAAACTGGCGGCAAAGAGGCGGTGGACATGTGGACAACGGGTCCACCGACCACGCTCAACCAGATCCTCGCCGCGTCGCCCACGGGCCCACAGCCGCAGCAGAATGTATATGCAGCTCGATGATGGTAGAAGAAAGAAATAGCTGCACTTCCAACTTAGATCCCGGCTACTGTGGTCCTCACAAAAGGGTCCACAAGGCCCAAGAGACCCAAGAGTTGGTCGCACGATTCGAAGGGGACACAGCATGGGGATGAGCTTCGAGTTATTGATGCTGACAGCCGCAATTGTTTGGGGCTTCCTTCAGCTTGTCGCCGCGGCGCAAGCCACAAACGCGCAGTACGGCCTTAGATGGGCTGCGAGCCCGCGCGACGCCGAGATGCCGCCGCTCAAGCCCATCCCCGGCCGCATCAACCGAAATTTCCGGAATTATATGGAGACGTTTCCATTCTTTGCCGCCGCAATCCTCACTGCCCACGCAGCAGGCGTTCACAATGAGCTGACCAATTGGGGATCGATTGCCTATATCGGCGGCCGCGTCGCTTACACTGCGCTTTATGTATCCGGAATACCGCTCATCCGCTCGCTGTTCTGGAACGTCGCCGCGTTTGGCACGCTCGCAGTTCTCGCGGCGCCTTTCGTGCCTCACTGAAGCGAGGGGAGGCAAGTCGCCGATGGACCTCGATTTCAACTCCGCAGACGAGAGCGCGAGCCCGCCGATTTCTGCGCCAGGCTACGCCACTGCCCTCTCGCAAACAGAAAGTGTTTTCTCTTCGCGGCCCATTGGTTCCGATAACGTTGCACCAAATACGGAGCATTCGCGGGACAAATTTGAAAGACACCCGGACACACTACGAAGATGAGTTGCGACCTCAAGCAGAACGGCGCGAAGTACTATTCCGCCATTATTCCCGTCACTCCCACTCGATTGTTCTGGGGGATCGTAATGCACTGAATTCTCAGCGCACATTTTTTCGGTGTGCGATGAAGAACCGTCTCGCCGATCCCTCAGAAATTTGCGCTATTGATTTCAAACACGAATTTCGATGATCCGCGGTTTGCCCGATTTCAGCGACTATCGATAACGATTGGTCGATTCTTCTCGAGCTCTTCCGCGAGGTCGGCGTCTCCAGCTTGCCCAAAAAGACCGTCAGCGATGGCGAACTACCGATCCGCACGTAACGTAGCAATCGCGCCGATTGCAAGACGGCTCGGCTCGAGGCGGTCATCTCCGGGCACAGGCGAATTTCAGAACGTGAAGAGCGCTCTGGTCGCGAGCATCGCCGTCGATCAGGTCGGCTCCCGCAAGCTCGGAGGCGCGGGCCTTCGAGCGAACCAACCCCACGACGGAATGGACGTTTGCCACAGCGTCGCGGACGATCGGCCGTCCGGTTCCGCCCGTTGCACCCAAAATAAGAACCTTCACTCCCTGACGGCCTGCTGGGCAGCCTCGAATACATTGCGTGCGGACGTCGTACCCGCTACGTGCTCCGTACCCTCGACTCCGAGCTCCATCCATCCCGCATTCACGGCCTCAAACATCTCTTCGGCAGGTCCGGTGTGGCCCTTCGGGATGCCCGATTGTTCGAACGCTTCCGCCCACCCTGCACGCGGGACTGCAAAGGCTTTCACGTCGAGATTCAGGACTTCACCCAATTGCTCCGCGACTTCATCCGCGCTGACCATCGAACCAAGCTCGACGACGCGCTGCCCTGACCATGCTGGCCCGGTCAAAAGGGTTGCGACCTCCGCGCCGATGTCCTTCGTCGCGACCATGGTCGATTTCCGGTTTGTCGGATTGTAGTAAACCGGTAGCGCTCCGCCCTGGGCGACCTGCAAGCCGTAGAGGAAGTTTTCAAAGAATCCACCTGCGCGCACAAATGCGATTGGCGATGGCAGGTCGCAAAGACCTTGCTCCAGAAGCGACAAGGCCGTGATCATCCCGAGCCCGCTGGTTCGGTTCGCACCCATCGACGAAAGCGCAACCACTCGCGGCGGCGCTGCCTTGGTGAGCGCCTCGACATAGTTTGAAATCACGCCCTTTGCTTCTTTGTAGTCGGGCGACGGCGCCCAGACAGCCGGCAACATGACGAACGCGCCTTCGACGCCTTTGAGCGCTTGCTCGATGGCTGCCAAATCATTCCAATCGCCGTCAACCAGTTCCACTCCCTGATTCGCCCAGCTTGACGCCTTCTCGCGATTGCGGACCAGCGAGCGCACTTCCTTCCCGTGCGCCAACAGGTGTTCTGCCGTTGCGCCGCCCACCTTTCCCGTGATTCCCATTACTAAAAACATGTGTTTTCTCCTGATCTTGAGGGACAGAGCCCTGCCCCTGTTGGTTCAACGGATGAGCGGCAGAATGGCCCGGATTCGGAGATCGCGCGCGTAGAGGCCGCCCCATGTCATCGCGCCCAGAAGCAGGGAAATGATTTCCGGCGGCGACCCCAACTCGCCGATGCGGACATGAGCACAGATGGCACCTCCCAAAAATCCCGTCACCAGGATCGCGCCGAGGACGGCGGTGGCCGGGATGGCGTAAAGGATGGCGCAGGCGAGGATGATCGGACCCACGACACGGGTCAGGTCCATCGCGAACCCGGTTTCCTGCAACGTGGTCGCGATCTGTGCCGGCGCGAAAAGCTGAATAGTGCCGTCTGCCACCAGAGCGATAACGACAAACGCGCTCATGATCCGGCCGGTCCACAGGGCGCGCTGCAAGGTCATCGTTTCAGGCAGCTGATGCAGATTCATCGTTTCGGACATTTGTCATTCTCCGATGGGTGGATCCCGTATTCCGAACTTACTGTGTCTCCTGGATATGATAAATACCGATAAAATGAACTCACTGTTCTCTCCGCGGTGAACAATTCCGAGGCAGGAAAAATGCGAAATCTCGAACCCATCCACATTTTCATAACGGTAGCGGAAATGGGGAGCTTCACCCGCGCGGCCGATAGCCTGGGCATCCAAAAAGGGAGGGCCTCAACAGCGGTCCGAAAGCTGGAAGAAGACGTCGGTGTCAGGCTCCTGCACCGGACGACGCGCAGCGTGCAGTTGACGGAGGATGGACGCGCATTTCATGCCCGTGCCCGCGATGTGCTTGCTGAAGTCGATGACCTGCATTCGATGTTCGCAGGCGATCGCGTGGCACTCCGCGGTCGTTTACGGGTCGATCTTCCGACCGAGGTGGCGCGCACAACGATCGTGCCGGCGTTGCCCGATTTCATGGCGACTCACCCCGAGTTGGAGCTGGAGGTGTCGAGTACGGATCGGCAAGTTGATCTGGTTCAAGAGGGGTTTGACTGCGTATTGCGGCTTGGTCCCATCGGGGACGAGACGCTGATTGCCCGCCCGCTGGGCCTGTTACGTATGGTCAACGCTGCCAGTCCCGCCTATCTGGCGCGCTTTGGCGTTCCTCGATCGCTAGAAGATCTCCAGCGTCAGGAACATCGGACAATTCATTTTACAACGATGCTGGGCGCAAGACCGATTGGATGGGAATATCCGGACGGCGACAGCTACGCGACGCGTCAGTTGCCAGGTGCGCTACATGTCAACAGCGCACAGACCTACGAAGCCGCTGCCCTCGCCGGCCTTGGCCTGATTCAGGCGCCACTCTTGGGGGTTGGCCAATACTTAGAGAGTGGAGCGCTTGTGGAGATCATGCCCGAATTTCGTCGTCGGGCGCTCGCCGTGTCCCTCGTCGTAGCACATCGGAGCAATCTGTCGCGCCGAGTCCGTGCATTCATGAAATGGATCGAAAATGTGCTGACCCCGTATCTGGAGTAGCGAGACGAACATCTTCGTCCGGCCCTCGATGTCAACGGCGGAGTAATTTCAGGTCACCGGGGCGGAGTAAAAGCAGGCCAGCCGCGATGATGTCCTGGCGATATGCAAAGAGCCCCATTGGGGCCCCTTTTCATATCGCCGCCGTCGTCTCTTTCAGGTCGGCAGGATATCGCCAGCGCGCAATGATGAACGGCCCGACGCGCAATAGCTGAGACTGAACCCACAATCGATGAGACGGACCCGCAATAGATATCCGGGAAGGTGACTTGCTGTCCTCTGCAAAAGCGGCGTCTCCAGCTTGCCCAAAAAGACCGTCAGCGATGGTGAAGCCCGTCGCCCGTCAGTAGTGTGGCCTTCGCGCCGGTTGCGATACGGCGCATCATTCGCGGATTGAACGACGCCGCTTCAGGCGATCACAGCCACGCTTCCGACCGGGTTACCACAAGCGTCGCCGGCGACCTGCCGCGTGTCAGTCGCGCGAGACAGCCCTGCCAGAAGCGGAGCGTACGCGGCGAGCCTGCGAGATACGAACTCAGTGAAGAGCCGCACGCGTTTCGTCTTGCGAGTCTCCCCCTGTGTGAGAAGCCAGACCGTTCCGTACATGTGCAGGCCGGTTCCCGGCACCCTTACCAGTAGGGGGTCGGCATCTCCGACGAAGCACGGTAGCGTCGTGATCCCGAGCCCTTGCCGTACAGCAACGATCTGCGCCTCGGCGTCCGTGGTCCTGAACGGAGCCCCCGTGGTGCGAACCTCTCCCTCGCTGGCCCAATCCGGAATTCCATGAACGCTTATGATGATCCACCGGATGGGATCAGCCGTGCCCGCACGCCACGCGGCTAGTCGATCGCAGGACATGTAGACGCTGCCGAACAGCTCCGGTCCCTTCAGGCCGAGAAGATTAAGCGGCAGAGTTTTGCGGTCGTAGACGACGCGAATCGCGACGTCGGCCTCGCGGTTGGTCAGATTTGCCAGCTCGCCGGACGACGAGATTTCCATCTCGATGTCTGGATGCAGACGCGCGAAATCGGCGAAGTCCCGCATAAGCAGGTGTGTCGCGAGGGTCGGCGCCAGCGTCACCCGCAAAAGCCCGCGCACACTCTGATCGCGCCCGAAGACGCGCGTCTCCAGCAGGTGCGACGACGCTTCCATCTGGTCCGCGAACTCGAGGACCTCCCCGCCGGCAGCCGTCAGGCTATAGCCCGAAGGCAGCTTTTCGAACATGCGCGCCCCGAGGCGTTCCTCGAGTTGGGCGATGCGTCGCAGCACGGTCGAGTGATTCACCCCGAGGCGCTCGGCGGCAGCCCGCACTGAGCCTCCGCGCGCGACGGCAAGAAAGTAGCGAACGTCATCCCAGTCGATCATGGTGCGATCCGGACCGCGAGGTGTCTTCCCAAAGCCCGTGTCCAACATCATCGAACAGCATCTCCTATGTGGGGAGCAAGAGAGATTGTCAGCGCTGGGAAGCGCGGCCCAATTCCCTTGCTCACGAACCGCGGACACCGACTGTCACGGCTGGCATCCGTCGTTCCGCCGGATCGCTTTCGCACCACCAATGTGCGCACTTCCGCACTCCACACCCGACACCTGCAGACCCATTTCAAGGTTCTCGGAGGCATCTCAACGAGGCAAGAGCGGAGCCGGAAGGAAGTATCGGGAACAGAGATGCTGCCCGACAACACGCGAGGAGAAGTCATGGCAAAGCTTGAAGGTAAGGTTGCAGTCATCACGGGTGGCGCCACCGGCATCGGCCGCGCCGCAGCAAAGCGCTTTATCGAGGAGGGCGCCTTCGTCTTCATCTTCGGCCGCCGGCAGGAAGCGCTCGACGCCGCCGTGGCGGAACTCGGGCCCAATGCCCGCGCGGTGAAGGGCTCGGTCTCCGATCTGGCCGACCTCGATCGACTCTACGCGGCGGTGAAGGCCGAGCGCGGAACCCTCGACATCGTCTTCGCCAATGCCGGGGCGGGAAGCCCGCTTCCGCTCGGCAAGATCACCGCCGAGCACATTGACGAAATCTTCGACACCAACGTGAAGGGTTCGATCTTCACGGTCCAGAAGGCGTTGCCGCTGATGGGCGAGGGCGGCTCGATCATCCTGACCGGATCGAGCGCCGGCGCCACGGGCTCCCCGGGAATGAGCGCCTACAGTGCGAGCAAGGCGGCCGTGCGCAACCTCGCGCGAACTTGGGCGGAGGACCTGAAGGGCACCGGCATCCGGGTAAATGTGCTGTCGCCCGGCCCGACCGCGACCGAACTCGCGAAGGAAGCGCTGGGCGAGGAAGGCCAGAAGGTCTTCGCCTCGATGAATCCGCTCCAGCGCATGGCCGATCCGTCGGAGATCGGAGCGGTGGCCGCCTTTCTCGCATCGCAGGACAGCAGCTTCATGACCGCCAGCGAGGTCGCCGTCGACGGCGGCCTGGCGCAAATCTGACGCGCCACGTCCGGCCGGGCACTCCAGTGATCCGATTATGCACACATCCATCGGAGGAAATGAAATGGAACAACCTCTTAAAGGAAAAACTGCTCTCGTTACCGGGGCATCGCGGGGCATTGGCCGCGCCATCGCCGAACGTCTTGCAAAGGATGGCGCGACGGTCGCGCTAACCTACAACGCCAGCAAATCGGGCGCAGACGAGACGGTCGCGGCAATCGAGAAAGCTGGAGGCACTGCGTTCGCGATCCACGCGGACCTCGTCGACCCGGCGACCGTCCCGACCTTGTTCGAGAGACTCGACGACGAGTTCACCAAGCGGAACGGAAGCAAAGCCCTCGACATTCTGGTCAACAACGCTGGCAATTCCGGCTGGGTTGGCTTCAAAGACGCGACGCCGGACAGTTGGGACACCCTGATCGCGGTCTACGCCCGCGCGCCCTTCTTCATCGTTCAGGCCGCTCTGGATCGTCTCGCCGATGGCGGACGCATCATCAACATCTCTTCCGCTGCCGCCACGAAGCCCGTGACAGCCGCGCCCGTTTACTCGATGGCCAAAGCGGCCATCAACAACCTGACTCATGCGCTCGCGTCCGAACTGGGACCGCGCGGAATTACTGCGAACGCCGTAGCGCCGGGCTACACGCGAACGGATGCGAACGCCGCCTTCCGAGAGAATCCCGAACTCGTAAAGGCGGTCGAGGCCGACATCGCGCTGGGACGCTTTGGCGAGCCTTCGGAAATCGCCGCCGTCGTGGCGTTCCTGGCTTCCGATGAAGGCCGCTGGGTGACCGGCCAGACGATTGAGGCGAGCGGCGGCTACAAACTCTGACCGCGCCGAAAAACCGAACGAAAATATATGAGCTACGCAATTATCGGCTTTGGCAAGATCGGTCACGCTCTTGCCAAAGCGTTTGCCCGCAACGGCATTGAAGTGTCCGTTGCAACCACGCGCGAGCCGGAAGGCTTTGCGTCCGCTGCAGCTGCGGTCGGACCCGAGGTCGTTCCCAAAAAATTGGCGGACGCCGTAAAGGCAGACATCATCTTTCCGGCTGTCCGTTTCGAGTCCCACCCGGATGTCGCGAAGGCGCTCCCCACGTGGCAGGGGAAGATCATCGTCGATGTGACCAATGCCTACGGCGTGCCGCCTGAGGAACTGGGAAGACAGCCTTCCTCCAAGGTCGTCGCGCGGGCTTTTACTGGTGGGCGACTGGTCAAGGGCTTCAACCATTTGGCCGCCGCGCTGCTTGACCAAAACCCGGCAATACATGGTGGCAGGAGAATCGTGTTCCTGGCGAGCGACGATGACAGCACCGCAGCGGAGATCGGTGCGCTTGCGGAAACTCTTGGTTTCGCACCGATCAAACTTGGCGGGCTTTCGGAAGGTGGGCTGCTGGTCCAGGTGCGCGGAAATAGCTCGGGTTAATTGATCTTTAAGGACCTGGTCGAGTTCGACAGATGAACACGACGTTCCCACCGGCAGAGACGCGACTCAGGCGATCGGATCGCGCGCGATCCGATCCGATGGAAATGGAGAAATTCCTATGAGCACCGAGAAGAACGTCCAGACCGTAAAAGACTTCTTCGCCGCAATCGGCCGCGGCGACAGGGAGGGTCTGCTGGCGCTGACTGCCGAAGCTATCGAGTGGATCATTCCGGGGGAGGACTGGCCGCTGGCCGGTACGCACCGCGGGCACGCAGGGTTGGCGGATTTGCTTGAGACGGCATCCAAGATGTTGGAAACGTCCACGGAGCCCCGCGAATACATAGCTCAGGGAGACCGGGTCTTGGTCGTCGGTTTCGCAAGGGGCAAGGTCAAAGCCACGAACAAGACGTTCGAGGACCATTGGGTCTTCGCCATTACCATCCAGGACGGCAAGCTGACGAACATCCGGGAGTTCATCGACACGCAGGCGCTGGCGCGAGCCTCGGAGATGGACGCGAGCCCCAGGTGTTGATCCGTCAGAAATTTGCGGTCTCGAATTCAAACACCAATTTCGACTGTCCTCGATTTGCTCGGTTTCAGCGACTATCGGCATCAATCGGTCGATTTTTCCTTGACGGCCGCGAATGGATCGTCGTCGTGCCGTTCCAAAAAAGACCGTCACGAAGCTATCGGCTGAGGACGATGTGGGTGGCGTGGTCGGTCGCCTGATGTTCGGTAACGCGGTAGCCGAGCGCCGGTAGGTCAATCCCGGCGAACATCGGTTCGCCTTGCCCCAGCACGACCGGGGACAATGCGAAATGCAGCTCGTCAATCAAGCCGACGCGAAGATATTGACGCACCGTCTCGACACCACCGCCGATCTTCACATCGCGACCCTTGGCGGCAAGCTTCGCCTGTTCCAGCGCCGCCTCGATGCCGTTGGTCATGAAGATGAAGGTGCTCCCGCCTTCCATCTCGATCGGGTCGCGTGGGTGGTGGGTAAGAATGAAGGTCGGCGCGTGGTAGGGTGGATTATCGCCCCACCAGCCCTTCCAGATGTCATCCGGCCAAGGGCCACGGATCGGTCCGAACATGTTGCGACCGAGGATGAACGCGCCGAACCCGTCCATCGAACGGTGTGCATAAGCCTCATCAACGCCGTCCGAGCCGCCGCCCTTGCCGAACATCGCCTGGAACGTACGCGTGCCGAAGAACCACTGGTGCAGTTCCCGCCCGCGCCTGCCAAGCGGATTTTCAAGACTTTGGTCCGGCCCGGCCCCGAAACCATCAAGCGAGATCGAAAAGCCTGCAACGCGCACTTTCGTCACAACACACTCCTGTTCGTATCGACATCAAATGGACGAGCAGCAGCACCGGCGCGATGACACCAGAGCTATCGACCGCTATCAGTAGGACAAAGGTGTCTTTGATACGCTGCTCTATCCTCCTCTACGCTATAGTACTCCCCTCACTCCCACTCGATGGTCCCGGGCGGTTTGCTCGTCACGTCGTAGACGACACGGTTGATGCCCTTCACCTCGTTGACGATGCGCGTGGCCGTGCGGGCGAGGAATGCGTGGTCGAAGGGATAGGAATCGGCGGTCATGCCGTCCGTCGACGTCACCGCCCGCAAAGCGCAGACATGTTCGTAGGTGCGGTCGTCGCCCATCACGCCGACGGTGCGCACCGGAAGCAGCACGGCGAAAGCCTGCCAGATCTCGTCGTGGAGACCGGCCTTGCGGATCTCGTCGAGATAGATCGTGTCGGCCTGGCGCAGGATGTCGAGCTTCTCGCGAGTGACTTCGCCGGGCACGCGGATGGCAAGACCGGGACCGGGAAACGGATGGCGGCCGACGAAGCGTTCGGGCAGTCCGAGTTCGCGCCCCAGCGCGCGCACTTCGTCCTTGAACAGTTCGCGCAACGGCTCGACGAGTTTCATGCGCATGCGCGCCGGCAGCCCGCCCACATTGTGATGCGACTTGATGACGGCCGAGGGTCCACCGAGCGCCGACACGCTCTCGATCACGTCGGGATAAAGCGTGCCCTGCGCCAGAAACTCCGCGCCGCCGATCTTCGCGGCCTCGCGCTCGAACATTTCGATGAAAGCGGAGCCGATGATCTTGCGCTTCCGCTCGGGATCCTCGACGCCTGCGAGCTGGCCAAGAAACAAATCTTCCGCGTCGGCATGAACGAGCGGAATGTTGTAGTGCCCGCGGAAGAGCGAGACCACTTCCTCGGCTTCGCCCGCGCGCAGAAGCCCGTGATCCACGAAGATGCAGGTGAGCTGCTCGCCGATCGCTTCGTGGATGAGGAGTGCCGCGACGGAGGAATCGACGCCGCCGGAGAGCCCGCAGATCACGCGGGCGCCGCCGACCTGCGCGCGGATGCGGGCGACGGCTTCGCGCGCGAAGGCCTTCATGTTCCAGTCGGGCGCCAGCCCTGCGATGTTCTGCACGAAATTCGCGAGCAGCGCGGCGCCACGCGGGGTGTGCACCACTTCGGGATGAAACATCACGCCGTAGAAGCGGCGGCGTTCGTCGGCGATGACGGCGTAAGGCGCGTTGTTGCTCTCGGCGATGACGTGGAAGCCGGCCGGCAGGCCGGTCACGCGGTCGCCATGGCTCATCCACACATCGTCCTTCGCGCCGAGCGCCCACACGCCGTCGAAGAGCGGGCTCTGGCCGCTCACCTCGATTGCTGCGCGGCCGAATTCGCGGCGCGACGAAGGTTCGACGCGACCACCGAGCTGCGCCACCATCGCTTGCTGGCCGTAACAGATGCCGAGCACCGGCACGCCCAGCTCGAAGGCGCGGGCCGGCGCGCGCGGGCTGCCCTCGCGCGTCACGCTCGCGGGGCCGCCCGAGAGGATGATCGCTTTCGGCGGCGCTGCGGCGAGCGCCGCGTCCGCGCGATCGAACGGCACGATCTCGCAATAGACTCCGCCCTCGCGAACGCGCCGCGCGATCAGCTGCGTCACCTGCGAACCGAAATCGATGACGAGAACGGGGGCGGACATGGGGTTAGTGCCCCCCCAGCCTTCGCTGAAGTTTTGGCGGATGCATCGCCGCGCGCCGTTTCCCCTCCGCCCTTTCCCCGCATGCGCGGGGAGGGCACGTCCACCATGTGTCGCACGGGGGAGGAAACACGCCCTTCTCTTTCCTCCGCCGCCGAAGGTGTGGGAGGGGGACCGTCCCCGTGCCCGGCCGGAGGCCGGCACGAGGACAGGCTCCACGGTGGAGCGGGCGCGCGGAATCGGTGGAGAACATGCCATCACCTAATGGCTCGCTTTCACCTTGTCCAGAACGCGGGTCCGGTCACGCGGGCGTGCGCGCCAGCACCGCCGCGAAGAACCCGTCGGTGCCGGTCAGGCGTGGGGTGGCGCGGAAAATTTCGGCCATGCCGGGCGGCGGGACCGCACCGGTCGCGTCGCGCCATATCCCCGCAGCCGGCGCGATGCGGAAGTCTGGATGGCGGGCGAGAAAGGCGGAGACGCGATCCTCGTTTTCGCAGGCGAAGAGCGAACATGTCGCATAGACGATCCGCCCGCGCGCGGCCCGTGCCGCTTCGTCGAGAAGCTGGTCCTGGACGGTTTGCAGTTCGGCGAGGCGCGCAGGCGTGAGGCGCCATTTCTGCTCGGGCTGTCGGCGCCACGCGCCCGAGCCGCTGCACGGTGCATCGACAAAGACCGCGTCGAGCGCGTCCCCTTCGGGCTCGTAACGGATGATGGTGATGCCCGCGCGCGCAGCCCGAGGCGCGAGCTGCGCAAGACGCGCGGGATCGCGATCGCGCACGACGATCACCCCGCGATTGTCCATCTCCGCCGCGAGCGCGAGCGCCTTGCCGCCCGCGCCTGATGCGAGATCGAGGATGCGCTCACCCGGTTTCGCCGCGCACAGCAGCGACGCAATCTGCGCCGCCTCGTCCTGGTACTCGAAACGGCCGTCGAGAAAGGCGCGCGTGCGGGACAGTGCAGAGGCGCCGGCGTGCTCGCGGATGCGGATGCCGCGCGGCGAAAATGGCGTGGGCTCGGCGGCGAAACCTTGGCCGAAGAGTTCGTCGAGCACGTCGTCGCGCGCGGCTTTCAGCGTGTTGGCGCGCAGATCGATGCTCGCCCGGTCGCCCATCGCGCGCATGTCGTCGAGCAGCGTGCGGCCGAGACTGCGCGCCAGTTCGGATTCGAGAAATTTCGGAAACTCGCCCTGCACCCAGGGCGGAGGCGCCTCCGTTCGCGGGCAGGCGAGCGCCGCGCGCTCGTCGTCGCCCGGTGGCGCGGGTCCGTATTTGCTCGCGTCGAACAGCGCCGCGATGTCAGAGCCCTCGGCGGCGAGACTTGCCATCACCAGCGACCGCGGGCTGTCGTCGCCCATGCACCAGGCAAGCGACGCGCGCCTGCGCAGCACCGCAAACACCCGCTCGCCCACCGCGGCGCGGTCCTTCGCACCCGCATAGCGCCGCGCCCGGAACCAGTCGCGGATGAACCGGTCGGCAGGCTTGTTGGTGTGTGCGAGCGCATCGAGGATTTCGATGGCGGCCTGGACACGCGCGGAAGGCGTCATGATCTATTGGCACGCGGAGCCGCGGAGACACAAATCCCGTCTGGCCATGGCCGGGCTTGATCCGTCCACCCGGTTGCCGCGCATCCGGGCGCCAAAAAAATCATTCGCCGACGCGCGCGGCGCATGGGTGGCCCGATCGCGGTTACGCCCCGCCGGCCATGATGAGCTTTTGGTTTTCCGCGTCTCCGCGGCTCTGCGTGAGCTGATTACGTCGCGCCCGGATAGTTCGGCGACTCGCGCGTGACCACAACGTCGTGGACATGGCTTTCGCGCTGGCCGGCGCCGGTGATGCGCACGAACTTCGCGTTGGTGTGGAGCTCGCCGATATTGCGGCAGCCGGTGTAGCCCATCGCCGCGCGCACGCCGCCCACGATCTGGTGCACCACATTGGCGACCGGTCCCTTGTAGGGCACCTGCCCTTCCACGCCTTCGGGCACGAGCTTGAGAGAGTCCTTCACTTCCGCCTGGAAGTAACGGTCGGCGCTGCCGCGCGCCATCGCGCCGACGCTGCCCATCCCGCGATAGCCCTTGTAGGAACGGCCCTGATAGAGAAACACTTCGCCGGGGCTTTCTTCGGTGCCCGCAAGGAGCGAGCCCACCATCGCCACATGCGCACCCGCGGCGAGCGCCTTTGCGAGGTCGCCCGAATAGCGGATGCCGCCATCGGCGATGACCGGAACGCCCGCGTCGCGCGCGGCCGACACCGCATCCATCACCGCGGTCAGCTGCGGCACGCCGACGCCCGCCACGATGCGCGTGGTGCAGATCGAGCCCGGCCCGATGCCGACTTTCACCGCATCCGCGCCCGCATCGATCAGCGCTTTGGCGCCGTCCGCGGTCGCCACATTGCCGGCTGCCACCTGGGTGTAATTCGATTCGCGCTTGATGCGGCGCACCGTCTCGAGCACGCCCTTCGAATGGCCGTGCGCGGTATCGACCACGATGACGTCGCATTCCGCCTCGACGAGCTTGAGCGCGCGGCGCACGCCCTCCTCGCCCACGCTGGTGGCCGCGGCGACACGCAGCCGCCCGCGTTCGTCCTTGCAGGCGTTGGGATATTTCTGCGCCTTCTCGATGTCCTTCACCGTGATGAGGCCGACGCAGCGATAGGAATCGTCGACCACCAGAATCTTTTCGATGCGGTGCTGATGGAGCAGACGCTTGGCTTCGTCGGCACCGACGCCCTCGCGCACGGTGACGAGCTTGTCCTTCGTCATCAGTTCGGCGACGCGCTGGCGCGGATCCGTCGCAAAGCGCACGTCGCGGTTGGTGAGAATGCCGACGAGCCTGCCGGCGCCGTTCGTCGCGCCTTCGACCACCGGAATGCCGGAAATGCGATAGCGCTCCATCAGGTCGAGCGCGTCCTTGAGGGTGGCGCCGGGCGCGATCGTCACCGGATTCACCACCATGCCGCTTTCGTATTTCTTCACGCGGCGCACATGCTCGGCCTGCTCTTCGATGCCGAGGTTGCGGTGGATGACGCCCATCCCGCCTTCCTGCGCCATGGCGATGGCGAGCTGGGCTTCGGTGACGGTGTCCATCGCCGCGGAAACGAGAGGGATGCCGAGTTCGACGGTTTTGGTGAGGCGGGTGCGCGTATCGACCTGGCCGGGCAACACTTCGGAGGCTGCCGGCACCAGCAGCACATCGTCGAAAGTAAGCGCTTCGCGGATCGTCAGGGCAAAGCTCCGGCCAGAGGCTTGGAGCGCCGAGCCTTTATCAGCGAGGCCGGCCCCGCGCAAGCCGACGGTGCGCTACCGGCCGCTCAGGGCGGCGGCGGCGGGCACTGGCGCGGATGATGATAGCACCAGCGCGGCCCCGGGCCGGGGGGCGGCCCGTAATAGACGCAGCCGGCGAGCGAAAATCCCAGACCGAGCAGCAAGAGCGCGGCCAGACCACGGCGCATCGCGAAACACTCCCGAATCGTCACGCCGATTCAACGCGCCGGGCGCGATTCGGGTCAATCGGACGGCGGAGGACTGGCGGTCTCATCCCTTGAACCCCGTCGCGACCAGATAAAGCTCCACGGATTCGGCGCGGCTGGCTGGCGGCTTGACGTGACGGACTTCGCGGAAGCGCTGCTTGACACGGGCGAGCAGGTTTCCCGTCGCGCCGCCCTGAAAGACTTTGCCCACAAACGTGCCGCCCGGCTTCAGCACCTGTTCGGCCATGTCGAGCGCCGCTTCGAACAACGCGGTGGTGCGCAGATGATCGGTGGCGCGATGGCCGGTGGTCGGCGCCGCCATGTCGGAGAGCACCACATCGGCCTTGCCGGCGAGTGCGTCGGCGAGGCGGGCGGGCGTTGCGGGATCGAGCAGATCGGCCTCGAGAAATGCCACGCCGGGAAGCGGCGACATCTCCAGAATATCTGTCGCGATCACGCGCCCGCTTCGCCCCATGCACGCTGCCGCCACCTGGCTCCATCCGCCAGGCGCCGCGCCGAGATCGAGGACCACGGCGCCGGCCTTCAGGAAATGGAATTTGGAATCGAGTTCGACGAGCTTGAATGCCGCGCGGCTGCGATAGCCCTTCGCTTTCGCCTCGCGCACATAGGGATCGTTCAGCTGGCGCGCGAGCCAGCGCGTGGACGAAGCGCCGCGGCCTCTTGTGGACTTCACCTTCACGCGAAGGCCTCCGCGGCCGGAGGAGCGGCCCGAGCGCTTTTTCACGAACAGCCTCGGACGAGGCAGATCCTCGTGCACTTCTCTTGAAAGCCCCTGCCCCGCATGGTCTAAACGCCCGCCTCCGTTGGGGGATCGTCTAACGGTAGGACAGCGGACTCTGACTCCGCCAGTCTAGGTTCGAATCCTAGTCCCCCAGCCAATCTCTATCCGAACCTGCGCCAGCGCTCCCGGTAGACTTGGCAAACCCCGGAAATCTCTAAATATCCTATTCCGTCGTAACCCAGAGCACCCCGCTCTACACCACATGCCTGACGGTATTGTTGACGGTAACCGTCTGTTTGTTGAGGCGGCGATCTTCCGCTATCGCGCAGGCATTCCCTGGCGCGATATTCCGGAACGATTTGGATACTGGAAGAACGTGCATACCCGCTTCGGCCGTTGGGCCAAAAGCAGGGTTTGAATAACGGACGGTGACGGCTACTCCATTGCCGGTCCCGATCTTCACGCCTGTTGGCGCAATAAGAAAACACTCGCTCCCGATTTGCGAGCTATTGACTCGCCATCACCTTCGATTGGTTCAAAAAGAAAAGAATGACCAGACGACGCAATGTCGACCACCCTGACCTGGCCCGCACCGACTTTTGTTAGTTTCGTGAAGAAGCCGGCGAGGCTCACAGAACGACAGCGGACGGAGACAATGGCCACGACGTGGCCGTGACCGCCAACGAAGACTGAACCCTCGACCGCAGACGGCCGCGCGGTGCCGGCGAAGCATCTCGGCAGGCCTCGGGCCGTATCATGCGCTGTGGTGGGCCTTGAAGGCCACGCTGGATCATCTTTCCGCCGCGTAGCCTCTCTTCTTCTGGTCCGTTCGCAAGAGTGGAAAATCTTACCCAATGGCTGCTCGCAGTGCTAGGATCGCACCCGGATTTGCAGTTTGGGGGCTATTCCATGCAAACGCGGCGCGACCGGACTTCTCTGGACTGCGTGGCCGTAGTTGCAGCTTTTGCAACGGTGCTGCTTTCGGCATCGGGCGCGCAGGCAATCGTCAAGATCGGCTCCGCCGCGACGGCCAACATGTCGTGCGCGAACGGCGTGTGCGAACCGACGGCCAAAGATGCTGTGCTCAACGTTTCCGATCTTGAAAATCTCCTCGCTTCCGGCAATGCGACTGTCACCACAACCGGCGCCGGGGTGCAGGCAAACGATATCCACATCAAAGCGGGCGTCTCCTGGTCAAACGGCAGCGTGCTCACGCTCGACGCGTATCGATCGATCACGGTCTGGCGCCCCATTTCGGTCGCCGGCCTCGCTGGCATGACGCTTAAGACGGACGACGGGGGCAGCGGCGGTCTGCTGTCATTTGCCGGCCGAGGCAAAATTGTGTTCCAGAATCTTTCGTCTGTTCTCGCCATCAACGGCACGAGATACCGGCTTGAAAACGATCTCAAGCAGCTCGCTTACGACGTAGCTGCCCATTCGGACCGGTCATTTGCGCTCGCCCAAGACTACGATGCACAAGGTGATGGGGTTTATCCGGACTCTCCGATCCCGTCCCCGTTCCTCGGGTCTTTCACCGGGCTCGGCAATTCGATCACTGACCTGGTTGTCGTCAACGATTCGGACGGCGCGAATGTCGGTCTGTTCGCAAAATTAAAAAAGAAAGGAACCATCAGCAACATCTCCCTCAAAAACGCGATCATCAGGCAAACGAACCTGAATTGCTACATTGGCGGGATCGCAGGCACTTCGGCAGGACTGATTGAGAATTCGTTCGTCAGCGGGAGAATATGGGGAGGCGACGCGTGCACTGTCGGCGGAGTTGCGGGGCTGAATCTGGGCGCAATCGTCGACGGTCATTCAGCGGGCCTCGCAAGGGGCGTTGTGAATCAGGTAGGCGGTCTTGTTGGTTTGAACCAGGGGAAAATCAGCAGTTCATCGTCGAGCGACAAGGTGATCGAGGGGTCGGACTCCGGGGAGGTTGGAGGGCTGGTCGGGGACAATTACGGCGGCCGGATCAAGACGTCGTTTTCGACCGGACAAGTCATAGCTCGAAATGAATTCATCGCGACCGGTGGATTTGTCGGGCAAAACTCCGGCATCGTCATGAATTGTTATGCGTTGGGAAGCGTTTTGCGCGGCTCGACAGTCGGCGGGTTTGTCGGTCTGAACGATACCGGCGGCCAAATACGAAACAGCTACTCCACCGGCAAGGTTCCGGCTCGATCGGGTACTGTGGGTGGATTTGCCGGAACCGAGAATGGCGCTGCCAAAAGTGATTATTGGGATACGACAACGAGCGGCACCGATGTCGGCGTGGGCAGCGGGTTGTCGTCCGGGGTTCTTGGGTTGACGACCGAGCAGTTCCAGTCCGGCCTGCCCGCCGGATTCGATCCGGCCATGTGGGCGGAGGATCCGAACATCAACAGTGGTTTTCCCTATCTCCGCACCAACCCACCGCCCAAATAGTGAGCGTGCAGTTTCAATCGAACCCGGAGACACCGGGAGCGCACGGGCCAAAAGCGAAACAGGCGGCCGTCGGGAGTCCCCCCCCCGCCTTGAAAACAACTAATCAGTAGATGGTCGCGACCGGTTCGGTCATGCTCGGAAGATAGGTGGCGATCCTCAGAAGCCAATTTCCCTTTGCGCCAATATACCATCCCGCCGATAGTGTCCGAAGCGCCGTCAACACAGCCAAAGCCAGCACCGCGGAATCGAAGGTCCAGCCCCTTGAGAAGGCTTTCTGCGAGAACGGGCGCGCGGATATCCGTGATCGATCACTACCGATTAGCGCGATCGCGCTTGTCGCATCCGCTTCGGCGTGGCCTTGAGCAGCGCGCCGATCTTGTCCGCGTCCGCGGGCGTCGCGGGATTATAGATCACCAGGGTGAGATCGGGTCGGCCATCGACCGCGAACCCCGAAAACTCCATCGACAGCTTCCCGGCGACGGGATGGTGCAGGACTTTCAGGCCATCGCCGTGCCCTTGTACATCGTTGTCACGCCACATCGCCGCGAATTCGGGACTCGTCGCGCACAACTCGTCGACAAGCGATTGAACGTTGCGCGCCGCACCGGCGCGCGCCACATCCGCGCGGAACGACGCCACCACATATCGCGCAACGCTCTGCCAGTTGGGCTGCGCCGCGCGAACGCGCGAGTCGCGGAACATCATGCGCAGCACATTGCGTTGCCCGTCCGGCAGCGAACTGTAGTCGGTCAGCACAGCCGCGGCAGCTCTGTTCCAGGCGATCACATCCCACGTGGCCGTGCGGATGAACGCGGGACTGTATTCCAGGATGTCGAGCACGCGCTGCAACCGTGGCGTTATGGCATCGGGCGCGCGATAGCGGACTTCGGGTGGCCGGCCCAGGCCGAGCAGAAACAAATGCTCGCGCTCCACATCGGTCAGCATCATGGCGCGGGCGATGCGGTTCAGCACATCGGCGGAGGGAGCGCCGCCGCGCCCCTGCTCCAGCCAGGTGTACCAGGTGGCGCTCACATTGGCGCGCTGCGCGACTTCTTCCCGCCGAAGCCCCGGTGTCCGCCGCCGCGCCAGCGGAAAACCGAACGCCGTCGGATCGAGCCTGGCGCGGCGGTCCTTCAGGTAATTCCCAAGTGGGTTTGCGACCGTCATCCTGTTAGCGATCATACCCGTATAATCTCACTACTTTACCCTGATCGATAACGTACCAATATCCCGCCCGTCCGAACAGGGAGTGTTTCTCATGCGTGTATTCGTTACCGGCGCGGCCGGATTTATCGGTACTGCCACAACCAGGGAATTGATCGCGAACGGGCACCAGGTGCTCGGCCTTGCCCGCTCCGACGATAATGCGAATGCGCTTGAGAAATTGGGCGCCGAAGTCCATCGCGGTTCCCTTGAGGATCCCGACAGCCTGCGCAAAGGCGCCAAAAAAGCGGATGGCACCATCCATCTGGCCTTCATCCACGACTTCTCGAAATTCGCGGAAAACGGACAGATCGACAAGCACGCCATCGATGCCATGGGTAGTGTGCTGGCCGGATCGGACAAGCCTCTCATCGTCACGTCGGGTACGCTGCTTGTGGCACCGGGGCGGCTCGCCACGGAAGAGGATCCCGTGATGCCCGGCTTCCCCCGCGTATCCGAAACCGCCGGACTGGCCTTTGCCGCACACGGTGTGCGCGCCATGGCGGTACGGTTGCCGCAGGTGCATGGCGGCGACGGCAAATGCGGCCTGGTCAACTGGCTTCTCGACATCGCGCGGGAGAAAGGCGTCTCCGCCTATATCGGCGATGGCGGCAACCGCTGGTCCGGGGCGCACCGGCAGGATGTGGCGCGTCTCTACCGACTGGCACTGGAGAAAGGCCGGGCAGGCACCAGCTATCACGCCGTGGCGGACGAAGGAGTGACGGCACGCGACATTGCCGAGATTGTAGGCCGTCATCTGAAGCTGCCGGTGACTTCGATCTCGCCGGAGGAAGCCCCGGCGCATTTCGGGATGATGGCGATGTTTGCCGGAAGGGATGGCGCCGCCTCAAGCGCGCTCACGCAGCGATGGCTGGGTTGGAAGCCGACGGAGATCGGCCTGATCGCCGACATCAGCCGGCCGGGGTATTTCAAGGTCTCGATCGAAACGATCGGTACGACACGCTGAGCCGATGGGAGCCAGTCCGACCATTCAATTCCTGAATGCCGCGATTGCGGCGGGAGAGACGTCCTGCGCTGCGCTGGTCGAAGCTGCACTGCGCCGCGCGAAGGACCCCGACGGCGAGGGCCGGTGGGTTTTCCGCGCGTTGCGCGAGAATGACGCGCGCCGAGAAGCGGAGGAACAGGACCGCCTGCGTGCAGGCGGCGAAATTCTGTCCCCGCTCGCGGGCCTGCCGGTTTCGCTCAAGGACAATATCGACGTCGCAGGCGAAATCACCGCCGGCGGCTCGAAGCTGCTCGAACAGGCGCCGCCGGCCCGCTCCGATGCCAAAGTCGCCGCGCGGCTCAGAGCCGCGGGCGCGGCGATCGTCGGCCGCACCAACATGTCGGAGCTGGCGTTTTCCGGGATCGGCTACAACCGCTTCACCGGCACGCCGGCCAATCCGTTCGATCGCGCGACCCGCCGCATTCCGGGCGGCTCGTCGTCGGGTGCGGCGATTTCAGTGACCGACGGCATGGCGGTGGTGGCGATCGGCACCGACACGGGCGGCTCGGTGCGCATTCCCGCCGCGCTGACGGGACTCGCGGGGTTCAAGCCGACGCAGGCGCGGGTGCCGCGCGACGGCGTGCTGCCGCTTTCGACCGTGCTCGATTGTGTTGGGCCGCTCGCTTGGAACATCGCGGACTGCGCGCTCGCCGATACCATCCTCAGCGGCGAAACCGAGGCGCTCCCGGGTTTCACCGGCGCACTTTGCCTGTGCACCGCCGACGATTTCATGCTGGAGGGCGCGGACGAGACGGTACGTACGGCCTATGTGCAGGCGAAGACCGCGCTGGCGCGCGCCGGCGCCAGCCTTGTGCCGCTGCCGGCGGGCGCGTTCGACGAAATGGCCTTGTATATCCGGCGCGGAAGCTTTTCGGGCGCGCAAGCCTGGCAGCGATTTGGCGAACTCATTCAGGCGCGGCCTGGCGACATCGATTCGCGCATCGCGGAAAGAATTCTGCGCGGGCGCAGCATCACCGAAGCCGATCTCGAAGCGAATGCGCGCGACCGCACGCAGATGATGATGCGGTTCGAGGACACCATGACGTCCTTCGACGCGCTGATCGCCCCGACGGTGCCGGTCGTGGCGCCGAAGATCGCCGACATGGAGGACGACAAATGTTTCCGCCGGGCGAACGCGCTGATCCTGCGCAATCCGATGATCGCCAATCTGCTCGATGCGCCTTCGCTCACCCTTCCCTGCCACGCGCCGGGCACGGCGCCCGTGGGGCTGATGCTGATCGGCGCGCGAATGTCCGACCGCCGCCTGCTCGCGATCGGAGTCGAAATGGAACGGCGGCTGGCGGCGAGCCTTGCGTGATCCTCCGATCCGTTTTTTCGGCTTTACCCGGACAAAGTTTCGACCTTGCCATCCTGAAACATCACGAGGATTTTCCGGAAGCCGGTCTGCAAGGACAGTTCGGCATAGACCTGCCGGTATGTCCCGAACAGCCGCGAGCCATTCGGAGAGACGATCACGAGCCACCTTTCCCGCTTCGATCCCGATCGCGCAGGCTTTTCCGCTGCTGCTCCAATGTGCCGCAGCAGGGATGCGGTCATATCCAATAACAAGCCCGCACTGGGATCGGGATTGTGCACGAACCCGACGACCTTCGCTGCGCGCCGCGCGCCGCTCTTCACAAAACGGACGCGGATGCGGTTTTCGTGAATCGTGTCCACGAAGTCCTTTGCAGCCGTCCGGCGCGCCAGACACGTTCCGATCCTCTCTTCCATCGCCGCGGCCGTTTGCGATGCGAGCCGGATCCGCGCGGTGATCGTGAACACGACCGTCATTCCGTCCGGGACCAACTCGCCGAGGCCGGCCTTGCGGCGCGCAACAAGCCCCCGCGCCACCTTGTCGAAGCGCAAGCGGGGTTTCGTCGCGGCGCCCGGACCGACAACCCGATCGCTCAGCGTCGCGACTTCGACGGCGATCCGTTTGCCTCCGTTCAGGAGATGACCATCGCGCGGATCGTCGCCGCACCTTGCGCCGAAATGCCTTGCAACGGCTTCGATGGTCTTCAACTTCTGCGTACTCGGCTCGTTCATCGACCCCGCCTTTCCCGCATCGTGTCACGCCCACGGGCGACATCGAAACGAAAAAGGCGGCGCCCCGATTGCGAGGTGCCGCCCTGCGATAGAGCGATCGTGAACAGCGCGTGCGATTGTCGTAGTCTGCGGTTTCTAGTGCTTCCGCATCGAATCAGACCGGCGCATAGGAATCCTGCACCAATACAGAAGACTTGCACAGCTGGCGAGATTGCTCGATTGTTAGCGCCTTGGGGGGGCGTCGTTCGAGGGGGCGTCGTTCGGGGGGCCCCCGGGCACAGGAGCCACCTCAATGCCAACCAATGCCTCGGTGGCTCTTCAGCTGCGCCGATGGACCTTATTCGGGCATTCTGGCCGAAAGCTGGTTTTCTCGTCTACATTCGAAAAGCGCCTCTGGGGAGACGACGAAAGCGTCAGCGGAATCGGGTCGCGGCTTGCTTTCACGGAAAGCATTCGGTGAGAGCTGCCCATCCTATTCGAGCGATTCTCGATTGGGTCACTATTCGACGCTCCGTGTGGTGATTTCTACTGGATGCGGGATGTCGTTGCTTCGACCGGTATACGCTATTTTGGAGGCGATATCGTTGCAGAGGTTGTAGACCGCGCCGCCGCCAACGCTGCCGGCGTCAATGCTTCCTTCCGCATGCACGATCTTGTCCGAGATCCGATGCCGCAAGCTGATTTGTGGATGTGTCGCGATTGTCTCCTTCACCTTTCCTACCGGGATATTTGGAACACATTAAGGCGGTTTGCCGAGTCCAATATAGAATATGCGTTAGTGATGACACATACGGGCGAGGTCAAGAACCGGAATATTCTGACAAGTGATTTTAGACCGCTCGACCTATGTGCGGCGCCATTTTCCCTACCGCGGCCGCCCCTCTTTGAATTCGACGATTGCCTGCCGCCATTGCCTCCACACAAAATGATTCTGCTCAGCCGAGCGCAGGTCGCAACTTGCCTGAAGCGAGGCGCACCAGCTCAGCGCGAAACTGCTTAGCAAGCTTAACTAGAGATCAATGCCTTTACGAGGGGGGCTTCTTTTCCGAAAGCAAATCCCAGAGTTTAAGGGCTATTCGAACAGTGCGAGGACAGCGCCAGCCAAAACGTGGTCGCAGTCGTCATCCTCGATGTTGTAGAGTGTCCCCGCACGTGCGTGCGTATAATTCCGCCCTTGGCGAAGGAGTGTCCCCTTCGAAATCGAGTGGACGCGCATATCGATTTCTCCCGCAGCACAGGTAACGCAGACCTTATGAGATCCGATTCGATAGCAAGGGGCGGGGGTTCCATTGCGGGTGCCAGAGCAATAGGAATGGCATTCTCGTTCCTGCTGTTCATGTTGCTCGCGCGACAATCGCAAGTAACGGCCGCGGTGTTTCGTACGTCCGTTGCCTATCTTGTCATTGCCGAATTTCTCGGCTTGCTGGGAACCCACCGCTGGCTCGCTGTCGAGATCGCCATGCGCGGGCCCGAGCGCAGACCACTCTTCGTAACAGGTATCGCTTACGCGCTTCTCGTTTCCACCGGCATCGCCGTGGTCTATTACATCATTTCATACTCCGGAATTTATAGTGGCAACATATCAGTCGCGCTCCGATTTGTGGCATGCGGTGCCCTAGCATCGGCATGTCTAACGTGCATTCAGACAACCCTCGTCGGCATGGGATACAGTTCCCAAGTCGGCTTACTCAATCTCACTGAGAACGTAATCCGCGCGCTTATCGGCATAGCCCTTGTTCTTCTCAAGCAGCCCGTTTTGAGCATCATCATAGTATTTGTCGCTACGAGGTGGGGCATTATGATCGTTGGCCTCGCCGTGACTTTGATTCGCCTTGGCGGATCGGACATTCGCCCGCGCAAGGACTTCTTCAAGCTATTCTTGCGGCAAACGCCACAATTCGCTGGAATTATGGTCGCCTTCCTTTGCATTCGAAACGCAGCTTTGATCGTTTTGCCGGCGATTTCCGGAGAACGCGAGACCGCATTGTTTGCAGTGCCCTATCAACTGTACGACTTGCTCCTCCTCGCACCTACGATTTTGGCACTCACGTCAACTTTTGTTTTAACGCGCACCGCCGCCCAGTCCCGCGCGTCCCTGCGCCTGGCGATCATGCGCCTTCTGACCATTACCGTCAGCTATACGTTACCTCTGACGGCGCTTTCGATAGCGTTTAGCAAGAACATCCTCGTCTTCCTGGCTGGAAGCCGTTACGCTGGCGCGACACTGCCGTTCAGCGTTCTTGTGATCGCCGCCCCCCTCATGGCCCTCGATCAGGTGCTGTCCCAGGCAATGATTTCGGACGGCCAATTCCGAAACGACCGTATCGCGGTTACTTTCGGCGCGATCTGCGCCGTGATCGGCACGGTAGCCCTTGGAAGCCTCTACGGGGCACTCGGTGCAGCCGTGGCGTTTGTTTCTGCCACGATCGTGACGCTGCTTGGGCGCTTCTATCTCTCGGGTAAGCTATTGAAGGCTCGTGACCTGCTTTTGATTGCCCGCAAACCAGCACTTGCGAGCATTCTGGCGTATTTTGTCTCCATCGCTTTGCTTTGGTTTACACGGATGGCGGGCTCGGATATTGTGCGTTACACGTGGCCAGCGCTCGCGGCCGTCGGATTGGTGGTATCCGCTACCGTGATGGTCATGCTTGGGGGCTTGTCGAGGCGCAAATGTCGTCGCATGGGGCTTTTTCTGCTGGGGCGCTAATCTATGCGTTAGTAGCGATGGCTTCTCGTGTCAGCATTATCTGACGCGTTCCGCTTGATTCGCGCTGATGTTCGACGGCGCCTGATTCTGGAAGGGCGTTCGACGACTTGGCAGGTCTTAACTGGTTTAGCGCGTCCCAGCGTGCTTGCCGTGATCCTGTTTAGGATCGGCGACTACTTTCATCAGGGCGGCCGACACTTCCTCTCGACACTTGTGCAATTGTTAATCTATTTCACTCGAAATGAAATTCATCCTGGAGCCTCGATCGGTCCTGGTCTAATCCTGCCCGATATAGGCGGCGTCGGGATCCCAGCCTTTGCAAATATTGGCGCGAATTGCACGTTCACCGGCCGGGCGCTTTTAAGCATCGGCGGCATCGAAGGCATAAATCTGGAGTGGGACAGACTCTACCTCGGGGATAACTGCATTATTGGGGCGGGAGCACGGATATTGGGAGCAGTGACACTCGCCGATGGCATAGAAATCAAGCCCAATTCCGTCGTGCTTACCTCTTTCAAGGACTCAGGCACGGTGGTATCCGGGATACCGGGACGGCGTAGGGCAAAAATTCCGCCAGACAGTGTAGCGTCCTGGAATCCTCTCAAAGGGCTCGCCATGATACAAACGGCCTGTGACCACAATGGAACAGATACTGTTAGCAGCGGGTCGCGCGGGACGCTACACCCCCAGCGGCAATCCCTTCGCCACACAATCCGCCTCGTGCGGGAGGACCTCGACTTCCGCTGCAGCTACGAACACAAAACTCCAACCCCGAGCACGAGATTGAAACTGCTCCTTACCCCAGGCGCCCTCTGCGTGGTTCTGTACCGCTGGCAGACATTTTTCGAGACCAATCACCTAGCGCCAATGGCCTGCCTGCTCCGCGCATTCAATCTTTTTGCCTTCACCGTTTCCATTCACTCGTCTGCAACGATTGCCGGCGGCCTAACAATCATTCATGCGAACTCCGTCATCATCGGCGATCGAGTCGAGATCGGACCGCGGTGTCTCATGTTTCATCAGAACTGGGTTGGCTTTTCGCCCTTTTTCCAGGATCTCGGCCCGGGAGCTCTTGCAAAGGGACCTGTCATCGGCGCCGACGTCATCTTCGGAGCCGGAGCATGTGCGTTCGGCGACATCACAATAGGGGACGGCTGCAAGATCGGAGTGAATGCCGCGGTCGACAGCAGCTTCCCTGCCAAGGTTGTCTTATTCGGCGTGCCTGCCCGTCGCGTGGGAAACACTTAACGTCCTCATTTCGCACTTCTTGTTATGACAGATACCGCGATCGTTATCGTAAACTACAACACCGAGGCTTTTCTCGGTACGTGCCTTCGTTCCGTGCTCACGCATGTGGGAGCGAGCGACACCGAAATTATCGTCGTGGACAATGCATCGCCGGACGGAAGCTGCGACATGGTGCGGTCACAGTTTCCGACCGTCACATTGCTCGCACAACAAACCAATCTCGGCTTCGGAGGCGGCAATAATTGCGGCGTCGAGTCAAGTATGGCGAGAAACATCGTGCTGCTCAATAGCGATGTCGTTCTAACTAGCGATACGCCTCACGCCCTTTGCCAGTATCTTGACGCTCATCCGGATGTCGCTTGCGTCGCCCCGCGCGTAGTCTTGCCAAACGGCGCAATCCAGCCGAAGGTGTTTGGCAATCTGCCATCCCTTTGGCGCGTCACGATGCAGAGCTTCGGCATCAATCGCGCCCTTCCGCGCAGCCGTTTCTTCGCCGGAGTCGACGTAGAACATCGAAACGCTCGAGAGATAGACGTAGGCTGGGTTTCGGGCGTATGCATGGCCGTGCGCCGCGAACAATATACGAGTGCAGGTGGCTTCGACCGACGCTTTTTTATGTATTGCGAGGATATTGATCTATGCCGACGCCTGGGACGCCGCGGAAGAATAGTTTTGCTCGATGAGCATCCGGTTATCCATTACGGCGGAGCGAGCACCAAGACGGCATCGAACCGCATTATAAATGCTGTCTGGCAGCAACGCAATCTTCTGCAGATAGTATCCGGCATGTCTGGCACGTTTGTGACTTGGATGGCGCGCGCGGTTATTGTACCGGGATTGCTGCTGCGCCTGCTTGTCGGCCTTGCATTGATTCCGGCTAGAGGCATACGTAGAAATTTTCTCTTGTGCGCTGCCGCCGCGCGGCTGCTTGATGTATTGGGGTTCGTGCGCCTTTTCCCGATCGATCGACGATGAGAATTGGCATCGATGCTCATGTTTTGGGGAAAGGCATTGGCGGCGTCGAACAAGTCCTTCGCCACGTTGTCGCACTCCTGCCCGTCATATCCTCTCAACATGATTACGTAATTTTCCTCAACCGCCGGGCGGCGCATAACATTCCATTTAAATTGGCGCCTAACGCCCTTGTAGTACCTCTGGCGATCTCAAACCCATTAATCGAGCGTTCTCTAATACTCCCGTGGCTTGTTCGCCGCCATCGACTGGATGCCTTGATCGTACAGCGACTTTCACCTTGGTTGTGCGGCAACTGCAAATTGGTACTAACCATTCATGACATCACCCCTCTGAAATTCCCGCTGCAATACCGCGGGTTAACCAACCAGCTCATACGAAAGCTCACCAGCAGCAGCGTCCGGCGTGCCCAGCTCATCCTGACGCCGAGCCAGACGATTGCCGATGAAGTCAAGGTCCGCTTTGGTGTCGATAAAACGCCGGTCCTACCGTTCTATAACGGGGTGGACGGGAACCATTTTGCCCCGGATAGCGGCAATCCTCGGTCGCTCCGGTTGCTCGAAGGGTACGGCATTCATAAGCCGTATATCCTTGTTGCCGGTGCTATCGAAGCTCGCAAGAATCTCGAAACGATCTATCGTTCGGTCCGCGAAGTTGCAGACAGCGTCCCCGTACAGTTAGTTTTGACCGGACTCGTTCGCGACCGGGTCTACGAATCAGAGCTGGCCAACCTTGCGGATTCCCTCGACCTTACCCCATGCATCCGAAAACTGGGGTTCGTCGACGCCGATACTCTGCTAGCGCTGTATCAGAATGCCGACGTATTCGTCACTGCCTCACGGGACGAAGGCTTCAACCTCCCTCCGCTTGAGGCGATGGCGTGTGGAACGCCGGTAATCTGTTCGGATATTCCCGTTCACAGAGAACTTTTCAACAACTGTGCCCGCTTTTTCACGGTGAACTCACCGGAGGCTCTCGCCTCTCATATCCTTGAGGTGCTGACTCTGCCAACGTCCAGCGACGTATTGCGAGAGGCTGCCCGTGCTCGTGCAGCAAGCCTCACTTGGCAATCAACGAGCAAGAGAATTGCTGCGGCCTTCGAGGAGACTTTTGCGGCGGGCGCTACAGGGTGCCACCGCTCGCTCTTGGAGACGGGGGCGCGAGTTCGGTGTAATCGCCGGCATCAGACGCCAAATTGAGCATTTCAGGAAAAAACTCCGCCATGAGGTCCCCGCAACAATCCATGATGCTTTCGCGAACATAGCCAGGATCAATCTGTCCTATGAGGCCATGCCGGGCAAGCGCAGAATTTGCGTGAATGTGCAATCTTAATGAATTGTGAGGGAGGCGCAGGAATCTTTCAAGACGCTTCCCGCTTTTCTCGATGTCGTTTGTTTTCACAATCAGGAGGCGCTCGTCCGGAACAACATCGAGAACCCGTCGATTGTGATCTCGCCAGTATCGTAGATACCGCCGCAGAGGATGTAGCCCCGCGCGCTCCAATGCTCGGTCATGCTGAGAGAATTCATAAGGAGGTTCGCCAAAAAGCAACGCCATATGTCGCTGCACATGCCGCTTGGACATCATAAATTCAGGCCTGTTGAGGAAAAAATTAGTAAACGAGTCGACCCACGAGAAGCAATCACGCAGAGTCAGAATGAATTTAGCCTCCGGAAACGCTTGGGCGAGAAACTCCACGACTTCCGAATTCAGATATGACGAATCCATCTCGAGTTGCATTCGACGGTCCCGTCGGCGGAGGTATTGCGACATTTTCTCCGAGGTTATTCGCCCACGCCTGTAGGCAACAATTTTATCGGTCAGAAACCGGCTTTCCGGTTCGTGCGCCACACGATATTGAGCAGGAAACTGATCGGTGATCGACACGGTACCGGAGCGCGCGATCCCCACACAGAACGCATGGAACTGCCGCCGATATAAGGGAAACACGCTACTGGGCATGCGCTCATAGACGGGGGTCATCCAATACGAAACTCTTCCCACGATCCGCGACGCCCTATTCTGCATCTCTTCAACTCACGAGTCTGGCAGTGGTGGACCGATAGGCGCCGATGCCGATAGAAGCGGTGGCTTGCGTCGATCCACCGTCTCGGTCTCGTACGCATCGCGCCACGGCGGTAACAAGCAGAGGAATAAAGATGAGCAACTGGATCGACTTATCGTTATCGAACAAATCCAGGTTCATATAGATCATCGCCGCCGCAAAGTAGGCGATACCGGCGATCCCGATCGCGCGAAAAAATGGATCTTTGGAACGCGCGCATTTTAGGGCATCTCGAAAAAACAACCAATAGACCATGAGCCACAGAAGGAGCCCGACGACACCGAGTTCCGCAAGGCAAAGCAGGAACTTATTATGGACGGACAGCGGTTCGCGCAACGCCGGCAGACCGGGCAGCTGCAATGTGACAACGTCGAGTCGTCCTATCGTTCCCTCAATCGGCTTGTCTCCCAGCGCCACCCATTCTGGTACCTGAAATACAGGAGGTCGCAAGCTCAACCCTGCTTGGGGGTATTCACCCGGTCCGACACCGATGATTGGATATGCTCGTGCGAGATCCAGAGCGACATGGATCATCCGCAGGCGGGAGTTCGTCGCCCCTTCGTCTCCTTTCTTGCTGATGCGGTCGAAGATCGGCGATGCCAGCGCTCCGAGAACGACGACGATCAGAATCGCAGCGCCAGCCCCCGTAAGCCAAGCACCTTTCGATATCGCTCCCTTTCGCAGAAAGATAAAGAACGCAACAACAAGAGCCAGAGCATAGGATAGCCACGCGGAGCGAGAAAAGGTCAGTAAGATAGCCATGCTGGCTGCAATAAGGACGATGACCGCAAGGAATTGGAGGAACCGGTTCCTAAGGCCAAATGCACTCAGCAAGAACAGGGCGTAAAACGTTTCGAATGTGGCCTGCTCGTTGGTCTGACCCAAGGTGCCGTTGCCACGGACCATGTCGCTAGCGTCGCCTGCGTACGTCTGCAAGTGAAGGTTCGGCTGCCCACCAATCAGCGCAGTGAAATTCAGAATGTGGCCGGTTACGTATGAAACACCAACGAGAATAGATTCGAACAACAAAATAAACATGATAGCCAATAGAACAAGAACGGCATCGCCGCGCGACCGAACGGCCGAGTAGATCAATACGATAAATACGAGGGTCCTGAACAAGTGAAGCAGCGCAAGCGGCGAAGAGTCGACCAAGCCATCCCGAAGAACGGTCGCATGGATCAGATATGAGATTATTGCCCATACGCAATAAATGGAGAAGACCGTCGCAACCTTCGGCCAACAAAGAAGCTTCTCGCCGGACAGTTGCTGCCTTACGACGAGAAACGCAAACAGTATGACGAGCAGCGCATCGCCGGCATTGATGACTATTGCCGGATCCATAAACTCGGGGGCAATCGGCGGCGGTACATAGAATACCTTCTCGATGCTCAGTGGCATGATCAGTATCCACAGAATCAGACACCAAATGCGCCGGTCCGGCGACAGAATGAGAAATCCCGCACCAACCAATCCAATGATCGTCGCGATCTCGTACTTGACTGAAAGATCGCTCATGAGCCCCACCGCGGTCCCCATGGCAACCGCGAGCGCGCATGCAATCACCAGCTCGATGAAGCGCCGCCCGGATGGAACGTTGTTCGCCGAACTCAGCGCCATCACACTCGATCGTATATGAAGGCAGGCAAGATCCGCCCCTGGCGATTGAGAATGACGCCGTTCGGATTGGCGCCTACGTCGCGCATCTTTCGCAGGGCGGCACGGACCAACGGTTTACGGCTTGCGCCCATTGATGCGACGAGAAGCGTCCTATCGGCGGCGAGGCTACAGGTTAATGCTTCGTTGCCGCTGAGCACGGCCGGAGTATCGACGATGATGAAGGTGTAAGCAGCACGAAGTTCGTCGAACTGATTATTGAGAAACGCGCCGTAAAAGCCAAGGTCGCGGCGCCGAGAAGTATCTCCAGCCGGCAAAAAGTCCACCGCGTTTTTCCTGGCGCGCAGAATGTATCCCGAGAGATCGGTCGACGCGAGGACGCCTTCGACGAAGCCGGGCGCCTTTTCTTCCCCGAACGTTCTGGTCAGTGCAGGGTCACCCAAATTCGCATCGATCAATAGCACACGATGTCTGCCACCCTGCGCCAGCGCATTGGCTAGAGCGAGAGCCGTGAATGTCTTCCCCTCGCCGTTGCACGAACTGGAAATTGCCACAACCGTCCCGGCACTCTGTGCGTGCCCGGTGTCAAGGTGGCCCATAATCTGCATTACGCCATTGACGAGTGTCGGATCCGCTTCGAGGTGCTGTTCGTTCGAGCGTCGCTTCGAATTCTTGCGCAACAGCGGCAGCGATCCGAATATCGGCAGCCGAAACGCCTTCTCGGTATCCCACGATGTATGCAAACGCCGGTCAGTGACGCTGAACACGATGGCCAGACATAACCCGAGCACGATGCCGAGCACCAAGCCAACACCGCCGCCGATGATGTAGCGCACGATAAGTTTGGATATCGAGCTTTTCGGAGTGAATGCCGGTTCCACAATGCTGATTGGAACCAGCCTGTCTTGGTACATTTTCTCCGTGTTCTCGGCCTGGTATCGACGGACCTTGAGTTCCTCGAGGGCGTCACTCGCAATCGCGATGCGTTTCTGACTGCGCAACAAATTCTGAAGGTACCGAGCTTCGCCGCTCAACGTCGTGACTTCTACCGACGAGGGATGATACAACTGCAGCGCTTGGGCCAGTCGCGCCTGTGTATCCGCCAATTGCTTAGAAAGATTCTCCAGCAAAGGATCCTGACGAGCGATGTCGACCATGCCCGTACTGTCCCGGGACGTCGCAGGGTCGACTACGGCGTCATTCCCTTGCTCGAGCGCCACCACGTTCTGATTTGCCTGCGCGGCAAGCTTCGAAAGGAATTCATACGAATGGTGGGCATCCGCAGAAGATACCCGGTAGTATTCGTCGATGAACGCATGCGCCAAACCGTTCGCCATGGCCGCGACCTTGTTGCGATTGAACGACGGTACTGTAACGGTGATTAGTTCGTCTCCCCTCATTGCCATCGGAAGATTGGAGGTCGACTGCAGCACCTGCACCATGTCCTTGCTTGATATTGCAAGGGAGCTGCTGCTGGAGTTCTGCAGGGATTTCTTCAAATTGTTGGCGAGAATGAGGGTCCGAGGATCGATGCCCGGCAACCCGGGAGGCAGACTTGTCGGAAAGAGCATGCCAAGATAACCGGATATGTAACCAGTGAGAACGTCCTGTGGCTTCTGATAGATATCATCCGCAGTAATGTGCTGCTGCCTAATGGTGGCAACGAGAGTAGGTATGCTCTGTAGAATTTCTGCGCTCGTCTGGCCCGACAGGAGTTCTCTGTCGGACGGGATCAGTCCCGTCAGAAAGGCGGATTCGTCCGAACCATATCGGATAAGGATTTCTGCCGTCGCCTCCCAAGAAGGCGGGATCAGATAGGTCAGAAAGAGGGCAATGATCGGAGGGATGAGAACACACGACCAAAACATTTTCGGCCGTATGTAGACCTTCGTGAGAAACTCCCGAACGGAGACGTCTGGATTTCCGTCAGCGATTCGTTCAGCGGTTTGCGCCAGATGCCCCTCGCTCACCGAGATACCCTGCCGATTTGAGTTCGGATTCCGCGGTTTAGGCTGCAAGGCATGTCGATAGTCCAGCAAATGTCACAATCGAGAAAGGCGGTATATCCACGATGTCCCTCGCGGGCGAAATTTTCCGCGAAATCCGAATGGAATTTGGCGCCGCGGTTGTGTAGGGTTCATAGGCCTTGTTGTACTGCCACTCGGGGGGAATGTCGCGACCGTTGTTCGCTGTGGGCTCGTCGCCGGTAATCATAAGTATCTCGGTCCTTTGGGGAGAAAAGCCCCTCCAGTTCAGATGCACACGGTGGGTGGTCGTCATGCTACGATTTACAAAGTTTACATATACACTGCCGTCAAACGATCTCCTCGTTGCCAACACCGTGACTTCCGGTACTTTAGCTTCTGCATCCATGATCCCAAGCGCGCCGACATCGTATGTCGGTGTCTGAACGGTCGCACGAAGCCGCTGGTCCCCGGAGTATTTGGCATAAAGCTGAAAAACCCAATACGGCACTTTTGGATCTCCAGCATAATTGATCCAACCCATGAAACTTCTATCGACGAGTTTGAAATAGTTGGTCATTTTGACGCGGGGGTGGGACATGAAAACCTGGAGCAATCGCGCGACATAAACACCAGAACCCAAGGTCTTCACGTGATCGACCCAATATGGATCGAACGACGGCAGCGAAAACAGCGCGCCCCATTCGGTCACGGCAATCCCGATTTGGCGTCCGCGCTCATACCTTCCGATCAACTCTTCCAAAGCGGTCAAGCTGCGATCCACCGCCTCGGGCGCGGCCCAAAGCGCTCGGTAGACCTCCTCGATCGGCGGACGCCCTACCCGATAAAGCACAGGAAAGTACGAATTGTGGACGGCAATCATGTCGATATCCCCGGCCGCCCGCTGCAACAGCGTTTCAGTCCACTCTGGAAACTGCGTACCGGGCCCGGAATGTGATTTCGCCACCCCTATGGCGATGACCTCGATCGTCGGGTCCACATGCCTCATTGCACTCGCAAACTCTCGAAAGCGGCCGACATAGACCTCGGGCGTCACGGTAATTTTTTGCTCATGAGGATTGCCCGGAAGGTAGAGTTCGTTGCCTATCTCCCAAAGCTTAATCCCGACCGGCTGCTTGAACCCATCTGCCTGCCGCCGCGCGTTTTTGGCCTCGTTGGCATAGGCCACCCACTGGGCTGCTTCAGACGCCGTGCCAGTACCGGCGTTGACAGTGATCAGTCCTTGCGCGCCCGTCGCCCGCAGCAGTTCGAAAAATTCCGGAGTACCGAAGTGATTCGGAGACTGCCCGGAGTCAGTAGGATGCCGCCGCACGGGCCGAGCGGCGCACGGTCCGGTACCATCAATCCAGTGGTAATAGTCGGCGAGCGTTCCGCCTGGAAACCGGAAGACCGTTACACCCTGCTCTCGCGCGAGGCATATCAGCTTGGCGCTAAATTCGGGATCCGCATTGATGAACCCTCCGCCTTCATTGAACCACTCAAGATTTGTCCCAAAGAGCCGTGAATCGACAGGCCCCATCCGAACGCCAGCATCCACAACGCACTCGAGGATCCGTCCCGAAGTTCGTTTCGGATATTCATGAGGCGCATTCAATTCGGCGGCAGGTCCCTCCCGCGCCGGGAGAACGGCCATCAGACCTGCCCCGGCAAGCGCTCCCAAAATTGTTCGGCGCCTCGGTTCCGCATAGGTCGGCAGCGCCATATCACGCTTATCTTCGTTCATGGCACAAACTGGTTAACCAATGTGTAGTTCACGCTCGTATTGAACGGCAATATGTTCCGCAGATACTTTTCCACGAACGCATCAACGCGGGCTATGCCCGTCTTCGGGACGATCACAAGATCGCCAGCCGTCAAACGTAAATCCTGATACGAGCCCGCATCTCCGGCGATCACATCCGCAACGTTTGTCTTAAACAGCAAAAATTTGTTGTCTCCGACGCGATGCAAAAGGAACACATTATCGAGATCGCCGTCGCCGTCGATCCAACCGGCACGTGCGACCAAGCGCAAGATGGTTAGCGAGTCCGAATACGGGTAAGAGCCGGGATGCACAACATCACCGCCGACGAATACGTCCAAGTCATTGGACTTCGAAAGCGATACACGTGCGTCAATCGTATTCTCGTACGCCGCCTGAATTTTCTTCGTGAGAAGCTCGTCCAGTTCAGCCAGCGTCTTGCCAGCAGCCGGAATCGTCCCCGCATCCGGGACGAAAATGGTCCCGTTCGGCGCCACGTCAACGGGCTGATGGAAATATTGCAGGCCGGAAGGGGAAAGTTGCGGGTTGGGCGGTCCGTTCGTCGATTCAGCGAGCGAGACATCTGCCTCGATCGGATTATGGAAATAGGTAGTTGCGGCAGCCCCGACCAGCTTCGCGACGCTCGCCGGCGTCAGTCCGGCCACATCAAAGCCGCCGAGGAGGGGAATAGCGATGTTGCCGGTCCGGCCGACATTATAGTTGGTGCTAAGAGCCTGCAGCTGGTTCAAGCTCGATTCGATTACCGATACCGTAATCCGCGAACTCTGTAGCAGCGGCCCGTAAGCCCGCGTTATCGCCGCCCGGAGTTCGTCTGGCGTCAGACCGGTCGCGCGTAACTCCGTGCCGAGTCGCGGAAGCGTGATCGCGCCATCCGGGCGCACCAACACCTTTCCACTACTGATGGCATCGGAACTGAAATCCAATTCGAGGGTATCGCCCGGGGCGATCCGGTAAGCCCCGCCCTTGAACGCTAGAACTACTTTAATTTCATTCCCGGCATCAATTTTGTAATTACGCACCGGTAGATGCTCAGGATAGACATCGACCTGGAGCGTATCGAGCGGGGAGACACGGAACTGGAGATCTCCCCTTGGTAACGAGGGATTATCGGCGTCGAGCCTCACCGGCTTTTGACCCGGGGTCAGCACGAACACGCCGGTGCTCGCGCAACCCGAGACCGCCAATAGGGCAAGCATTGAAGCCACGGCTCGAAACATCGTTGACCCGCGCCCCCTCCGTCTGCAAAGCGATTCGCTCGGTGCGTCAATCATGGCTTAATTTTGGTAAATTTTCCGTTGCCGGCCCTTGCAATGACCGTTTTAATGAGCGCTCTGATGGGCACTGAATATTACTCGCGCGTCCTTTGGACCGGTAGATCGTCATCCACCTCTCAACTGCGTCGTCAACGGTACGAGCAAACTGCTCTTCGGTGTAGCGGCTCGCATGGCGGTGTGCATTTATACCCATTTCTCTCGCAAGGCCAGGAGTGAGGCACAGCTTCCTGATTGCGTTTGCCCATTGCTCATCATCGTCCCGGTCAAGCAAGATGCCCGTTTGGCCATCTACGACGCTTTCCTTCGGACCGCCGCGCGCGAGGGCAATTACGGCTTTGCCGGCTGCCATCGCTTCCAACGCTACAATCCCCCAATCCTCGTTTAGAGGCGTAAACAGACAGAACACCGCCGTACGGTACAGCTCAATCAATTGCCGATCGGTGGGGGAAATGACGAATTCGATCCACTCATTGCTGCCCGCGAGCATCTGCATTTGAGAGAGATATTCAGCACTCTTCCCGTCAACAAAGCCGGCGATGACCAGCCGCCAAGGGGGCGGCAGGGCGGCCCTTAGGAAAGCGCGAATGGCCTGTTGGACGTTCTTCGTCCACATAATGCGGCCGGCAAGCAGAATAAACGGCTGATATTCTGCTCCCGAGGTATCAGGGTTCCATTTGATGCCTGGATAGGCCATGGCCATCCGTCTCTGGTCCGAGCACAGCCCTCCCTGGACAATCCGATTCTTCACCTCTGTGCTCGTGCATATCACACCGGTGTAGTTCCGCCACGCCAACCGATCGATCGCGCGAAAGCCATGCTTGAGAACCATATAGGCAACACGCTCAGCCAACCCACGCTGTCGCAAAGCAAGCCGTTCATACACAGGATCGAAGGCCGCCCGGAGCGGCGTACTACAGATATTGAACAACGGGAGTGACTTGTTGCGAAACACGATCAAGTCGCCGATGCCATCACACCACACCACAATCGCGTCGGTGTTGTCATCCAAGGGCAGCTTCTGCCGCAGGACCTGGATAGAACTTCCCAGAACTCCGGCGTAGCTTCTGTCGACACTGGTTCGGTTAAGCTCCCTGATGTCGAGCGAACGAAACTCGCTGAACGTGTGATCCCGATCATAGCGCCCGGTATATATCGTCCAGCTGTGACGGCTATGGTTCACCAGCTGCAGAATACTGCGTTCTATGCCTCCGCGCAGGTAGATCCAGGGATGGTATAGTGCCAGCTTCATTCCCTCGTCCCCTGAGCTACAATTTCCTGATAGACCGCTTCCTGAATACGCGCCAACTCATCCCAACGGTACCGCTGCGCTTTTTCGTAGGCCCTCTTGCCAAGGGCAAGACACTGGCCCGGATTGTGCCATAGCGCCGCCGCTTCGGCCGCGAGTTCCTCGACGCTACCAAGAGGAACCAGCCTCGCGCATTGGGGGTTCAGCACCTCGTTGAGATGGGCAATATCGAAGCCGAGCACAGGCTTGGCGACCGCCATCGCTTCAAGCGCGGTCATGCCAAAGGTTTCATGGCGCGAAGGCATAACGAGAAACCGGCACTGCTTCAGCAGCGCCTGCTTTGCCGCGCCCTCGACTCTGCCGAGCAATTCTACGAGGTGCGAGAGATTCCGCCTCGAAATTTGGGTTTGAAGATAATTAATACCCGGCCCTGCACCAGCGATGCGCAAAGGTATGGTTTCGCCAGCTGATAGCAATCGTTCCCATGTGTCCACAAGGTAATCGAGTCCCTTGTGATGGATATCCAGGCGGCCGAGAAACAACGCGTAGTCGCCGGCCGAATCTCCAGACGCCGGGCTAAAGGCGTCGTCGGCGATCCCACAGGGAACTTTCCAGACGTGCGCAAGCGGTACCAACTCTCTGAAATAATCCCCCATCCTTTCGGTCTGTACGATAAAATTCCGATAGCTCATATGCCTTGGTGTCGAGCGCATCATATGCTCGAATGGCAACTTATAGCGCTGCTCCCAATCCTGAAAAAAGAACCATTGCACGACGCTCACAACGGGCTTCTTCGTCCAGAGCGGAAGGAGGCAAAAGCCTATGGGAGGCGTAAACTCTTCGACAATGAGATCATGCGACGTCCGACGCACCGTATTGCCAAGCAGCGCCAGAAAGGTCAAATGACGGGACAAGCCCAAACCCGGCACGCCAAAGCCCAATCGCGTATACGTCAGACTGCCCCGCACCACTCGTCTCTCGCAGCGCGGATAGGTCGCGGTTAGAACGGTGATCCGGTGCCGCTGGGACAAGCGAGAATTTACTTCGTAGGTACGTACGGGCTGCCCGCCACGCATCGGATTATCTAAATCGTCCGTATCGGTATGAACGATCAGCATCCGATTGCCTCAAAATCCGCAAACCCCCCGAGCACCCGATCACCAAGCAAACCGCTCGGCATTCGGGGCGCGGCACGGCGCGCAGTCGCACGCTTGCCACACTCGTTGGCGTTCCAGATGGGAAATCGCGCCGTTCTCCGCGCGCGCTCGTGTCTGAACGACGTACCACCGTACCGTCAACGAATCGCACGGGTTCTCATCTGATGATGTACTCAAACCCGGCCCAAAACCCTTACCTGCCCTCAGACGCGCCCTCCTTCGCCAAACGCGACTGCCCCCCGACGCACGATTCCGCTTGTTCGACCGGCCTACCGTTCTCAATAGGCATTGCGCTGCCGGAACATCTCGAAAAATGTACGCACCAGTATTTCGAAATCTAGCAGCAGAGACGCATTTACCGCATACCACAGATCGAGTTCGATTCGCCTGTACATGAAATCGAGTGTCGGCGTGCCGCCTCGCAGACCGTTGACTTGCGCCCATCCCGTGATGCCGGGTTTCACATGCTGCCGTACGGGATAGTTCTCGATCGCCTTGGCATAGATATCGTCGTGCACAGTGGCGTGCGGGCGCGGCCCGACAAGCGACATATCGCCCCTCAGCACATTCAGTAGCTGCGGCAATTCGTCTATGCTCCACTTGCGCAGAAAGCGGCCCAATCTCGTGACACGCGGGTCGTTACGGCGGACCTGGTCGACGTTCGGGCCGTCTTCCTGCACTGTCATCGTACGAAACTTGATAATGTGGAAAGGCCGGCCATGGCAGCCATTGCGCGTCTGCCGGAAGAACACAGGCCCGCGCGAATCGAATTTGATTGCCATAGCGACGATGCAGAACCACGGCGCCAAAATGACGAGGAGCGCGGCTGCAATGCACACGTCGGTCAGGCGCTTGATCGTACGCTGGAAAAGCCCCAGCGGCTCGCGGTGCACCTCGATCGCGACATGGGTTCCGACCGCCGAGATCTTGCTCCTCACCAGCTCGGAAACGCGTGGTTCGGGAATCACATAGATTGCCCGCGGCAGAATGCTCAGCGCGCGCTGAATGCTTGTCAGCCGCGACGTCTGGACGCCGCTGGCACAGATGTAGATTTCCCCGCGCCGCAGCAACTGAGCCGCCTGAACGGTGGCCGTCATCAGCCGACTGTGCTCCGCGGGCCACGTGCTTTCATCGCAGCCCGCCCGGAATGTGAGCATGGTGGGTCTCGGAAGGCCGCTCGCAATCAGTTCGTCCGCGAGGAGTCCGGCGGCGCTGCAACTTTCGTCGGCCAGGATGATGCAATCCCGTGCGCCGTACCAACTGCCGCGCACGATTCGTGCAATGGTGCGAGGCAGGTAGGTGCGCCACAGGCCGACAACCGCGATGCCCGTGACATAGAATGCCAAGATGGAGCCGCGCGATACGCCATTGCCGACTTTGAAGGCGAAAAGAACAAAGAAAAGCGCAGCAAAGGCGAGACTCCAGGCAAGAACCGCATTTCGCAGGCGGTCGAACCGGGTGGTGAGCGCCGCGGCGTGCCGGTCGTCCAGCAGCCGCGACACGCAGGCGAAGAGAAAGGCGACGATCAACCCGGTCGCGGCGAACCCTTCAAATGATCCGGCGGCCTTCCAAATCGCCAAGTGATAGCCAATGCCCGTGAGTAGGGCGAGCGCGAAGATAACAATGCTCTCCGCGGCAATATGGAGCGGCGAGCGCAAGTCGCGGCTTGCCACCCAATACGAGACCGGCGACCGGGCGGTACCGTTGCTGCCGACCGCAGCCGGATGGTCCCATCGCACCGGCGGCGGATCCCGCCAGGCGCGCCCTCGCCCAAGTCCGACTCTGGCGATCATTGGCAGACGACCACGCGTCGTCGTCTGCGATTGCAACACCACGCCTCACCCCCTCAGCCGTCACATCGACCGCGCGAGACTCCGCTCGCGTTTCGTCAGGTTTTCCCTTGACATCACCATCGAAGAACGGGCGATCCCGCCCGCACTTCTTATCGCTCGCGAGGACGCGTTTTTTGTGACGATGTTTATTGAGTTTATTTACGCCATCGCACGTCGAGCGTATCGGACCACCTTGCATCTCGCAATGGGAAAGCCTGCCGCGGCGGGCGACATAATGCACCTGTGCGGTCCGCTAATTTGTTGAATGCAGATGGATTTGCGCTTTACTGCCAGCAGCTAACGTCGATTTAAGGAAAGCTGCAGCCCGATCGGATCAAGCTCGAAATAGCGACGTCGGTTCCCGGCTAAGTCGCAAACATCGTCGGTGCGCGATGGTTAATATCTGCTTGGGTCCTGCGGTATCGGAATCGCGTGACGCGAACCGGCGGCGCGAGATTGCCCGAGCAGCTTTTCCGGATGCAAACCCCGGCCCGAGCGGGCCGGGGCTGGGAGGGACATTTCACTTCGGAAAGGCTTTGATCTCCCGGCAGGCGGTCTTTTGCTGCGAGCCTGCATCGGACGGGGACGAGCAGTAATAAAGCTGCGGCGCTTTTTGCGGCAGCCTGCGCGCGATGAAAATGCCGACATGCGTGGCGTTGGCGGGCTGGCTTGCGGCGAAGAAGGCGTATTGCCCCACCGGCGTCCTTTCGTAGGTTCCGGCTGGCGGCCCCTGCCGCTGCGCCAGCGCCTGATCGGCGGCGACGAGAGCGACGGCGCCGAAGGCGACAGCAGCCGAGGCAGTCAGAAGTCTTTTCATGCTGGATTCTCCGGGATTTCGACCGGCGACCGAAAGGCGCCGGCGGCGGGAATGTAGTCGATACTCCATCAAAGTATAGCGGTTCGAGACCGCCCGGCGGCAGCGCCAGGCGACGCCGGTTGGAGCGGAGGGACGGATTTGTTATCGACACCTGTCCGGGCACATCCGGGCACAGGTACTGGAGCTTTCGGCATGGGCGAGCAGCGTTCCGCGACGGGACCGGACCGAAGCGTCTGGACGCTCTCCGCGCGTCTTGATCCGGCTGCTCCCGCACAACCGGAAATCTGTCCGGTCTTTCCGGACATCCGACGGCGAAAGCAGCTTCTCGCCACCGATGCTCCGGCGGCGGAAGCACAGGCGCGCGCGTGGCTCGTCCAGCATCCCGCGGATTCGGACGCGGCTTACGGTCTCGGCGCTGCTTTGCGCCGGCAGGGACGCAGCGCGGAAGCCCTTGCCGTTTTCGAGGCCCTGACAGCCTCGCAGCCGCAAATGTCGCAGGCCTGGCGCGAATTGGGACTCGCCCATGCAGACCTCGGCGAGCGGCACTCCGCTTTCGAGGCCCTCCGGCAGGCAATCGACCTGGACTGGTTCGACCGCGAAGCATGGCTCGCGCTTGGCGAAGCGGCCGAGCCTTCCGACGCGGATGCGCGGGTGCGGTTTCAGTCGGTCGCACGCCTGTTCGCGCAGGGTAGCTATTCAGCCGCGCTGCCGGAGCTCGAAGGGCTCCTCGCGGCCGATCCCGGGAACGGGTTCTTACGTGCGCTCAAAGGGCTCGCACTGGCCTGGAGCCGGAAGTTCGACGAGGGCGTGGAGGAACTTGCGCGCGTCACCCGCGAAGCCGATTGCGGACCGGGCGTGTGGCTCGAATACGGGCGGCTCCTGCGCGCGACGGGCGACGACCGCGCGGCGCACGCGTTCGCCGCGGCGATCGCACGGCTTCCTTCGTTTTCGGAAGCTTACGTCGCTCTCGCCAATTCCAAATCGATCCGCATTGACGAAAGCCTGATCGAACGCATTCGCGCGCAGCTCGCGCCGGGGGGCCTGCCGGCGGACGATCGCGCCCGGCTGAATTACGTTCTCGGCAGGGCTCTCGAGGATCTCGGGGATTACGCGGATTCGTTTGCTGCGTATCGCGCATCCAACGAAATTCTGAAGCGCATTCGCGGGTCGGGCGTCGAGCACAGCGATCTCTATCTGCGCGACGCAAAAGCGTTCTTTACCAAGGAATTCTTCATTACGCGCGGCGCCGCGGGAGCAGACGCGGAAAGCCCGATCTTCATCGTCGGCATGCCGCGCTCCGGTTCGACCCTCGTCGAACAGATCCTGTCCAGCCATCCGCAGGTGGAGGCACTGGGCGAGATCGCCAATCTGACGGAAACCGGACAGCGGCTCGCACCGGGGCGCCCCGACGATCCGCAGGGCGGATATCCCCGCGTTCTGCAGTATCTGGACGGAGCCGGTTTCCGGCGAATGGGCGAAGAATACGTGCGCTCCACGCTGTCCCGGCGCAGAACGGACAGGCCCTACTTTACCGACAAGCTGCCGGGAAATTACTGTCATGTCGGCATGATTCATCTTGCCCTTCCGAATGCCCGCATTATCGACGTTCGGCGGCATCCGCTCGACTGCTGCCTGTCCTGCTACAAGCATTACTTTCCCGCGGGTCACCTGCACGCGCTCGATCTCGCCGATATCGGCGGGTTCTACGCCAACTACGTCGAACTGATGGCGCATTTCGACGAGGTGCTTCCGGACCGCGTCTATCGCATCATCTACGAAGACCTGGTCGAAAACCCCGACGCGGAAGTGCGGCGCATGCTCGATCATATCGGCATCCCGTTCGACGAGGCCTGTCTCAGGTTTTACGAAAACCGGCGGCCTGTGCTGACTTTCAGCGCCGACCAGGTGCGCCAGCCGCTGTTCGGAAGCGGTATCGGCCGTTGGCGCCAGTACGACGCCTATCTCGAGCCCCTTAGGCGCGCATTGGGTGATGTGCTCGATGTGTACCCGGGTGTCCCTGCGTTCGCTTCCACGCATGCGGCGACCGCGCCAGTCAAGGAAGACCCGGCGCCACGCGCGTCCTTCGTGACCGGACTGCGCCGGATTTCGTTCGAAACCGCGCCGCGATTCACGGGCACCCCCGCAGCGTCGGGAAAGCCACCTCGATGAGTGCGACCATGGTCGGGCCGACCGCCGGTACCGGCGGCTGTAACCGCGATCCAATGAAGGCTGCCAAAGAAAAGTTGTTTCCGCCCATCGCCAACCGCACATTGTCCGCTGCAGTTTCAGCGATCGAAAGCGACCACGTCGCGATTGCCGAACAGCTGCTCGCCCGGCATCTGAAGAAGAAGCCGCGGGATGTGGAAGCGCTCAACCTGATGGCCGATGTCGCAAGGCGTGCGACCCGTTTCGAGGACGCGGAAAAGCTTCTTTCGCAGTGCCTCGCGCTTGCGCCCGACAGCGTCGGATACCGCTACAATTACGCCGTCGTTCTTCGCCGCCTCAACAAGAACGAAGCGGCGCTCGCCGTTCTTGAGCGTCTCGTAGAACTGGAACCGGCAAATCCGCTGTTCCGCAACCAGCGGGCGACCGGCCTATCGGACGTGGGGCGCCACGAAGAGGCGCTCGAACTGCGCCGCCGGCTGGCCAAGGACTATCCCGATTCGGCTGACATCTGGCTGCGCTATGCGCACGCGCTGCGCGACATGGGTTTTCAGGACGAATGCATCGCCGCAATCCACAGGGCTCTGGCGCTCTCCCCTGCGCTGGCGGGCGGCTACTCGAGCCTTGCCGGGCTCAAGGTTTACCGATTCACGCCCGCGGAAACCGAGTGCATGGAAACATTGATCGCCGACAAGAGCCTCGCTTCGGAGGATCGCACGGCTCTGCATCACGCGCTCGGTCAGGCCTACGGAGACTCCAAACTCTACGCGAAATCTTTCGAAAACTACGCCAAGGCCAACGCTCAGAAACGCCTGCGTAGCGATTTCGACGGCAGCGCGTTCGCGAGCCAAAGGGCCGTCTTCGAGCGATTCTTCGATGCGCGCCTGTTTCGCGATCGAAACGGGTGGGGCTGCGATTCGAGGGCGCCTATCTTCATCGTCGGAATGCCGCGATCCGGATCGACGCTGCTTGAACAGATTTTGTCCAGCCACTCCGCCATAGACGGTCTCGGCGAGCGCGCCGATCTCGATATGGCGCTGCTGACGCCGCTGCAGGATTTCGGTGACGAAATCCAACTCAAAAAAGTCGCTGCCGGCAATGTCGTCGACAAGGGTGAACTTGTAAGAGCTTACATCCGCATCTTCGGTCGAATGGACGCCAAAGCATTCCGGCGCACTGGCGAGCATTACCTCGCGCTGGCTGCCCGGAACCGGACCCAAGGACATCCCTTCTTCACGGACAAGTCGCTGCGCAATTTTTTCTTTATCGGTCTCATTCACCTGATCCTGCCGAATGCGAAGATCGTCGACGCCCGCCGGCATCCCCTGGATTGTGGTTGGTCCTGCTTCAAGAGCCAGTTTCGGGGCTCCGACTTTGCATTGCGGCTGGCCGATATCGGCCACGATTACGCAAATTACGTGCGGCTCATGAACCATTTCGACCGGGTGCTTCCTGGCCGAATCCATCGTGTCATCCACGAACGCCTGATCGCCGATCCCAGGGGCGAGCTATTGCGGCTCTTCGAATACCTCGACATTCCGTTCGAGGATTCCTGCTTGCGCTTCTACGAGAATCCGCGCGCAGTGGCGACGCAGAGTTCCGAACAGGTGCGAAAGCCGCTCAACAGGAGCGGCATGGCGCAATGGGTGCCCTACGTGCCCTGGCTAGGGCCTCTCAAATCGGCCCTCGGAGCCGTGCTCGACAGCTATCCGGACGCGCCCAAGCCGGATAATGTGTCGAGCGCAGCCGTTCAGTCGAATTCGGGCACGAGCGGATAACTTTCCAGCACCGGTTCCAAACCGGACTTCAGCGGACCAAGCCACCGTTCGTAATTACGCCATCGTTCGAGAGCGGCGTGGTAAATCGGCATACGCACCTGCTCCGCGCTGACCGTCGCGACGGGGCGCTTCGTCCGGTGGAAATCCAGACAAGCTTCTTCGAACGGAAGCTCGAGGTAGCCGAGCAGGCGGCGGATTCCGGCTTCGGTATCGACGACGAGGTCTTCATAAAATATCCGATGCACGGCGCCGGGCAGCACGCGATCGAAATGCGCCATGAGTTCGACATAGTCCCTGTAGTGGCGGCCGATGTCGGCGAGACGGAACGTGTTGTTTTGCCCTTCGGGAAAGTATTGCGAGAAGATCGAGAACCCGCAGGCCAGAGGATGCCGTCGCACATCCACGATGCGGGATTTTGGAAAGAGCAGACGGATCAGGCCCACATGGGCGAAGTTGGCGCCCATTTTGTCGATGAAGAACGGGCGGCCGAGCCGGCAATGGGCGCGCGCAGTTTCGAGATAGCGGGCGGCCAGGTCGCGCAGGGCATCGGCTTCGATGCGTTCGAGGAAACCGGGATATTCGTCTGCGGCTTGTGAGGCCCGCTGCTGGAGATGCCGGGAAATGGCGGCGATTTCGGGCAGTTCGCGTGTCCCTTCGACCTGGGAATGACTTGCCAGTATCTGTTCGACCAGGGTCGAACCGGACCGCATCATGCCGACGACAAAGATCGGTTCCCGGCTGTCGCTTCCACAATCTGCGAAGCTTTCGAAAACATCCGGCCGGAAGACGCGCTTCGCACGGGCGACGTAGGCAGTCAGCACATCGGGATCGTGCGCGATGGACAACCGCCGGATGGCATTCCCTTTGGCGTAGTTTCCGAAGGAACTTTCATACAGCCCGCGATCCGCATAGGCTTTTCCGAGCGCAAAATGCAGACAGGCGCGGTCTTCCGCCGGAATGCCGGGCGTTGCGATCGCTGCGTCCATCCGTCCGATCTCGGCGTCGCTGAAGCGATAGGTCTTCAGATCGGCGAGGTTCCACCAGACGCCGCCGAATCCGGGCTGCAGAGCGATGACTTTACGATACGCGGCGATCGTTTCGTCAGACCGCCCCAGCGCGCGCAACGCCCAGGCATAGCGGGTCCAATACTGGATGTTCTCAGGCTGGTCATCGAGAAGCCGGCGCCAAATATCCGCTGCGCCCGCGTAGTCGTCGAGCGCCTCCAGCGCGCGCGCGCGCAACGCCCGATACGCCGGTTCGCGGCCGTCGCGCTTCAGCAGTTCTTCCGTCTGGGAAAATGCCGCGTCCGGCCGGTGGGCTTCGAGGAGCGCGGCGGCATAGTCGCAGCGCGCAACCAGGAGGTCCGGCGCGCACTCCACCGCGCGCGCCAACAGCTCGAGCGCATGGGCAAGCCGTCCCCCGCTTCGCGCGATGCCCGCCAGAAGGTGCAGCGCCCGGCCGTCGCGCGGATGCCGTTTCAGGTAGTCCCGCAAAATGCCGGCCGCCGGAGCGGCTTGCCCGATTTTGATCAGTCGCGCGGCCTCGCGCAGACGGGGGTGTAGCAGCCCGTCGCGATCCGCGCCCCTTCGCGCTGTGCGTTCCCCTTCGGGAATCATCGTTCGTTCAAAGCAGGTCTTCGGGCAGGCACGGGTAGCAGGAAAGTACGGAACCGAGACTGTCGAGAAGAGGCTTCAGCCAAGGCTCGAAATGCCGCCAGTGTTCGACCGCCTCGGCCGAAATCGGCCGGCGGACCTGTTCGGAACTCGGTGAGCGGACCGCGCGCTTCGTTTCGTGGAAACGCAGGCAATTCTCCTCGAACGGCAATGCGAGATATTCGAGCAGCCTGCCGATCTCGGCGCGCGGGTCGGCGACCAGATTCTCGTAGATGACGCGGTGGATGCGGCCCGGCAACACCCGGTCGAAATGCGCCATCAGCTCTGCATAATTGCGCCAGACGCTTCCGAGTTCGCCGAGCCGCAGATTTGTTTCGGTGTAGTTGTGTTTGAACATCGAAAAACAGCACGCCGCCGGGTGGCGCCGAGCATCGATGATTTTCGCATTCGGGAGCATCAGTGCGATCAGGCCCACATGATGATAGTTGGCCGGCGCCTTGTCGATGAAATGCGGACGCCCGAGCCGGCGATGGATGCGCGTCCTTTCCATGTAGGATTGGCCCATCGCCGCGAACGCCGCCGGCTCCAGACATGCGAGTATCTCCGGATAACCGTTCCCGTCTTTGCCGGATGCACGTTCGTCGAGTTCCAAGGCAAGGTCGGCCACATAGGGAAGCTCTGCTGTCCCTTCGACCGCGGAATGGCTGGACAGAATCTGCTCGACAAGGGTGGAACCCGAGCGTGGACGGCCGAGGATGAAAATCGGATCGCGTACCGGGCATCCCGCGCCGCCCCGGCTTTTCAGGAACTCGGGCGTGAACAGCACTTTTTGCGCGGCGGGCTCGCGCGCAATGTCGTCCCAGTCGTAATCGTTGCACAGCCGTCGAGCCGCGTTTCCCCTCGCGTAATGCTCGAAGGCTTTGACATAATCGCCGCGGTCTTCGTGGGCTTTTCCGAGCGCGAACAGAAGATTTGCCCGATCCTCCGCGTCGGCTCTGGAGCCAGCCAGTTCCGCGCGCATGCCGGCGATGTCCGCGTCGTCCAGGCGGACCGTCTTCATGTTGGCGAGACACCACCAGGCGAGCCCGAAAGACGGCCGGTGGCCGATCGCCCGGCGATACGCGCCAAGGCACTCCGCCTGCTCTCCCAAAGCACGGAGCGCGTCTCCACGGCCGATCCAGAATTTGGCATGTCCGGGATTTTGCTCGGCAAGCTCGCGCCACAGCTCGGCCGCGGCAGCGTCGTCGCCGATTGCGCCGAGAATGGCCGCCTTCAACTGCTGGAACTTTGGATTGCGCGGCTCGCAAACGAGCAACTTTTCTACTTCGCCGCGCGCAGCCGCGTAGCGGTGCAGGCGGACGAGCAGCTTTGCCAGCAGGCTCCTGGCGGCGACAAAGCCGGGCGCGAAATCGAGCGCTTTCTCGATCAGGGATATGGCGTCGCGGTCGCGGCCTTGCCGAAAGTTCGCCTGCGCGGCCAAGAAGAGCGCGTCGGCATCGTGCGGATGGCGAAGCAGATAGTTCTGCAATTCCGCATCCGCCCGTTCGGTATCGGCCGTCTGCAACCGAGCTGCGATTCGTTGCAGCCGCGGATTTCGCGGTCGCCTTTGTACAACCGGGTCATAAAATGCCGGCGCGGATTGCGCCTCATACGGATGATCTGCGGAACGGGTGCTTTCTGCCATGCCGCCTTATGGCCGAAGCCTCTCCGAAAACAAAAGAGGGCGGCTTGGCGCCGCCCTCTTCCGTATCAGAACCGCGATTGCCGCGGTTGGGTTCGCGCTCGAAATCAGCCCTTGCCCTGCAGGTCGAACATGAAGTCGCCGGTGTAGCCGAGACAGCTTCCGACGGTTCCCCATGTCGGGCAGACGCCGAAGCCGCCGTTCGGGTTTTCCCACATGGCCGGCTTGCCGTGAATGGTGCTGTTGAGTTCCCAGCCCCACTCGCCGCCGCCGCCCCCGAAGTTCTTGTTCGCGACAACACCGACCCAGTACGTGCCGGGCCTCAGCCTCACGGTCTTGCTGAGCTTGATGGTGAAAGAACCGGCGGTGTCCTTGCCCTTCAGGTTGGTCTCCGCCTTGACGACCTTGCCCGGCATGCCCTTCTTGTCTTTGTAGAAGGTCACGTTTTCGGATGTCGCCGGAGCGCTGCCGTTGAAATAGACGCCGGTCACGTCGACTTCCTTGACCTTCCACTTCGAGCCGGCGGGAACCACGAAGTCGTCCGCGCCCGTGTCGTCATACGCGCTGTCGGTCGCGCTGAAGTTCTGCGAAACCAGTCCGACGCCGGAGTTGTTGCTGTTCTGATTGTAGAGCATCTTCAGGCCCGGGACATGATGAATGACGGGCGTGATCTTGGCGCCATGGACGCCGACGCTCGGAGCCGGCGCGGCAAACGCGCCGCCCGCGGTCAGAGCAAAAGCCGCTGCCGCGGCCAGAAGTACTGTCTTGTTCATGAAAACCCCCTGGGTTTTGAACGGGGCTGCTCCCCGTTCTCGCGGGCGCAAGTTAGCGGCAGATGACTACCTCCGCAAGGTTCGCGGACGGGAAAAAATGGAACCGCTGGCGGCGCCCTTATTTGCTAATGTCAGCGCCGACCGAGGCGCGACTTTTCGCTCCGGCTGCCGCTCGTCCCCTGTGCGACGGCAAGCGGCACCGGATCGGCACGATAGAGCGCCGGATAGATCGCCTTCAGCCGCGCAATCTTGGGCAGGTCGAAAGCCACGATATACGGGCTGTCAGGGTGATGGATCAGGTAATCCTGGTGATAGCTCTCGGCAAGGTAAAAACCCTCTAGCGGATCGATCCGGGTGACGATCGGCGCGCCGAAGACGTGCTGGCGCGAAAGTTGCGCGACGTAAGCGCGGGCGACCTTCTCCTGCGCGGCATCGCCATAAAAGATATCCGAGCGATATTGGGGACCGTCATCCGGGCCCTGCCGGTCGCTCTCGGTGGGATCGTGCGCGATGGAAAGGAAGATGCGCAGAATCTGTCCGTAGGTGACGTTGGTTGGATCGAAGTGGATGCGCACGGACTCGGCCTGACCTGTCGTCCCGGTGCTGGTCATCTCGTAGTGCGCCGTGGCGGCGGAGCCGCCGGCGTAACCGGCTTCCACTTCGCGCACGCCCCGGACGTGTTCGAACAGTCCCTGCATGCCCCAGAAGCAGCCGCCGGACAGGACCGCGGTCTCGAGCCCGTTGCGCCCGATGTGATTTTCATCGATGGCCGGTGGCGGAATCGCGTGCGGCTGTTCGTCTGCAACCGCCCGCGCCGACAGCAAGGTCGCGAAAACGGCGGCCGAAATGGCGATCTGGCAGTTCATTTGTTCAACCCTTTCGGTTCCGGACCTCTGAACGTCGGACGAACACAAGCGCCGCCGAATTGATGCAATAGCGCAAGCCCGTCGGTTGCGGACCGTCGTCGAACACATGCCCCAGATGGGCATCGCAGCGCCTGCAGGCAACTGCGGTGCGCACCATGAGCCAGCTTGTATCCCTGATCTCCACGATATTTGCCGCGGAAATCGGCCGGGTAAAGCTGGGCCAGCCGGTGCCCGAATCGAATTTGTCGCGCGAGTCGAAGAGCGCCGTCGCGCAGCACACGCAGCGGTACAGGCCGTCCCCGTGCCAGTTCCAGTACGCGCCGCCGAACGCGGGCTCGGTTGCGGCTTCGCGTGTGACGGCGAACGATTCCGGCGACAGACGGCTGCGCCAATCGCTGTCGCTGCGCACGACGCGGGTGCTGAGACTCCGGCCGAGGCTCTTGCCCGCGGAATCGAAATTCGCGATCTCGACCCGGGCACCCGCCAACGCCGCGCGCGCAAGCGTCAGGGGGAAAGCCAGCAGGGCGCCCGTCCCAAACATGACCGCGCGGCGGCTGACGAGAAGCATCGGCACCGAACCTGGAAGAAACCACTCAGTCGCGGATCGAGAATAGAACCTAGCGCGTCAGCACGATAGCGCAGAGAGGCACGCCGGCAAGGAACGCCGCAGCCTGTTTGAGCCGTGCGGCGCTCGCGCGCGTACCCACGAGCAGCACGGCGTCGACAATTTCGGCCAAACCCGGCGTGCCCGCGTCTGCCGGCGCGTCGATCAGAACGAAGTCGCAGGCTTTTCGCAGATGTCCGAGGAAATCCCGGGTTTCCTGTGCCGTCCAGATGGCCGCGTCCTGCGACAGGGCCGTTCCGCCGGCGAGAATGAGCGCGGGAGAACGCACATCCTTTGCCGCCGCCCCGGCGAGCGGATGACGGCCGTTCACAACGTCCGAGAGGCCCGAGCGCCCGGCCTCGAGCCCCATTGTCCACGCGGCGGAACCACTCGCGAAATCCGCGTCGATCAGGATGACGCGCCTCTCCATGATGGCCAGGGCGCGGGCAAGGCCCACCGCCACGTTGGCACGGCCCTCCCGGCCGTTCGTGCCGCTGACCAGGATCACGCGCGGCGCAGCCGCCGCGGTGGGATTTGCGAGCCGGCCCGCGAGCGCAAACATCGCCCGGGCAAACGCGCCGTCGCGGTCGGTCACGATCTGATCGGCGGCGAGCGGCGCCAACGCGCCAGGCACCGTGCCGAGCACCGGGACAGGTGACTTTCCCGGAATCACGTCGCGCAAGCGCGCCTGCGCGGGAAAGCCCGCGCGTTCCATCGTGAGCGCACAGAGCAGGCCAAGCAGCAAGCCCACCGGAATGGAGGCGCAGACCGCGAGGGCTCTGGGCGGCGAACTTGGCCGCACCGGAACGCTCGCATGCGAGATGATGCGTGCATCCGGCGTGTCTACCGCACCCTGGTCCTGCGCTTCGCGAAAGCGCGTCACAAAGGATTCGTACATGTTGCGCGTCGAAGCGGCGGCGGCCTCGAGCGCCCGGAGTTTCACCCGCGCGAAATTCTGCATATTCGATTGCGCGCGCGCCCTGGCGAGACTCGCCTGGAGCGACTGCACCTGGGCGTCCGCGACGGCGACATCGTTCTGCACCGAGCCGGCGATCCGATCGGCCTCCTGCTCGACCTTGCCGTTCAGGTCGCGCAGTTGCGATTCGACGGCGAGGAGCTTGGGGTGCTTCGGCCCATAGCGCGAGGCGAAATCGGCCTGGTTGCGAATTGCGTCGGCCTGCTGTTCGCGCAGTTGCACCATCAGGGGCGAGGCGACGACCTGGGAGACGTCGTCCGCACGGCCAGACTTCACGAGAGATTCGACGTGCGCGTAGGTCGCCTGCTTTTCCGCAAGGTCGGCGCGTGCCTGCACAAGCTGCGTATTGATCGCCGCCAGTTGCTGGTCGACAAGAGATTGCGTTCCCTGACCGGAATCGTTGAGATCGTTCTTCGCTTTGTAGATCTGGACCGCGGAGTCGGCCGCCTGGACCTGCCGGGAAAGCTGAGCGATGCGGGACTCGAGCCATGCCGTCGTGCGGCGCGCGGCGTCCGCCTTCTGCCGGACCTGCGATCCCACATAGGCGTCAACCACCGCGTTGGTGATGCGGGCGGATTTCTCCGGTTCCTGCGCGGAAAAGCTGACGGAAACCGCTGTCGACAGTCCTTCGGATTCCGCCGAAAGGTGCTTCAGGAAATCGTCGATTACGAGCGAGCGCTGCGCGTCCGGCGTCAATCCCGCGGCCGCCATGTCGAACGGAAACGGCGCGCGCGCGGCGTTGAATTCGCGATCCTCGTCGAGCCGCAGACGCGCGATCACCTGGGCGGCGAGATCGCGCGAGGTGAGAATCTGAATCTGGTTCTGCACCGAAGCCGGATCGGTCGGAAGTCCGGACAACACCGCGGATCGGTCGGTAAAATTGTTGCGGCGCTGGTCGAGCATGACGACGGCCGTACTCGAATAACGCGACGGCCAGACGGCCAACACGAGCACGGTCAGCGCGACAACTCCCAGGGCGACATTGCGCACCACGCGCCAGCGCGTGCGCAGGAGACGCGCCACGTCGGAGAACCCGAAAGGCCGGCCGGTTTCGCCCTGTGCCGTGGCGGCATTGGCCGTCGTGGGAATCGCGGACAAAGCGGACAAACCTTCTATGGGCGCGGCTGTTCGACCCAGGACGTTACCGGACAGGAACTTCCGAACGGTTAACCGGCGGTTCCGGGATTCTGCGAGCTTGTGTGAATTAACGATGAATTGGCTCTCCCGCGCCCCGCCGAAGCCCTGGACAATTTTCGGGGCCGCCGCACTTTGCGGCCGAGACTCGCATAGAGCACGCCCGGATCATCCCACGGCACATCGTGATGTGCCGAACGCAACCAGGAACTTAACGGATCGCGCTTCCACTCGCGTGGAAAGAAGGCAACGACATCGTCGGCAATCGCGGGGCGCGCAGATGCATCGGGACGGAGACGGCCGGCGAGGCCGGCGGGAAGGTCGCGGCCCTTGCCGAATGCGAGCGTGCTGCCCTGGGTCGCGCGCGGATTGATCTCGATGAGCTGTGCGACGCCCGAAGCATCGCGGATGAAATCCATGCCGTGGATGCCGGAAAGACCGAAGCGGCGCGCGACTATCCGCGTCGCATCGGCGATCTGCGGGCAATCCGTGCGCCGAATGACGCTCGGCGGACCCACCGTACCCTCCGCAATCAGCACATCGTAATAGATCGCCGCAACGATCTCGCCCTGCCAGGCCGCAAAGGCACTCGCGGCAGGAGCACCGGGCACGAAGCGCTGCGCGCTCACCATGCGTCGCGGCGCGCCAAATGCTTCGTGCAGATAATTGAGGTCGCGTCGCTTCAGCGCGCGCGCCATGCTGCGAAGGGGCGAAGGCGGAAATGCCAGACGTGCGAACGCCGCATGGGCTTGCGCTCTGTTTCGAACAACCGCGACGCCTTCGCCGCCCCAGCTTCCGTCCGACTTGAGCACGACGGGGAAGCCGAGCGCGCCCAGGACCGCGTCGAGTTCGTTTTCGGTCGTGACTGGCAGAGTGTCGGGCACCGCAATGCCCTCCCCGCGCGCCTCGGCGAGGAATCCGTTGCGGGAAATGAGCCTCGGCACAGCAGCCGGATTTCCGAGCGAACGCTCGACTAGTTCGCGAACCGCTCTGTCGGCCGCGCGGCCGTTGTAGAGCACGAGAAGATGGGACAGCGCGCGCTCGTCGCAGCAGATCGCAAGGTCGGGTCCCGCCCGCGTGATCGCCTCTTGCAGCGAATGCTGCGGGCGGAGGGCCCGATAGGAATAAGCCCGCACGAGATATCGGCTCGCCAGGATTGCTGCGCCGGACGGAGCCAGCGCCTCGACCGCGCAGCCCGCATGGGCGAAGCCGTGCGCCAGGCGCGCCACGGACGGCCAGCGAACGGTCGACAGGAGCAGCACGCGGGGCGGCATCTCTTCAGTCTACCGACCATGCGTTGACCGGAGATGAACCGCTCGCGATGGCACGGAATTTGGAAAGCCTTAACGCGCAATCCAGCCGCAAGGTCGAATCATGGGCTTCCCGCTGCGCGAGTGTGCCGGAGTGGCACCGGAGTTTGCGAAATCGGAACGGAGAGGAGCGGGGGCATGAGCACACCTTGCGATGTCGCAATCGTCGGCGCGGGTCCGTACGGTCTCTCGGTTGCCGCGCATTTGCGCGCGGCGGGAATCGATGTCCGTGTGTTCGGGCGCCCCCTCGGTACGTGGCGCGAACATATGCCCGTCAATATGGTCCTGAAGTCGGACGGCTTCGCCTCCAACCTCTCCGCGCCCGGTTCGGATTCGACTCTCGAGACGTGGTGCGCACGCCATCGCTTGCCCTACGCCAACCAGGGCCTGCCGGTGACGATGGAGACCTTTCTCGATTACGGCGCGGACTTCATCGCGCGTCACGTGGGCAGCGTCGAAGATCTCATGGTGAGTTCCATCGAGCGCTCGGGCGAAGGCTTCCGGCTCGCGCTCGAAAGCGGCGAACGGCTTTGCGCCCGTCAAGTGGTCGTCGCCGCGGGCATTTCCTGCTTCCCTTACATCCCGCCCGAACTTGCAGACCTTCCACGCTCACTCGTTTCTCACAGCTACGACCATCGCGAAGGCGATGGCTTCGCGAACAGGGATGTCGTCGTGATCGGCGCGGGCGCCTCGGCGATCGATCTCGCCGCGCTCCTCCATGAGCGTGGCGCTCTGGTGAGGATCGCCGTGCGAGCGCCGTTCGTCGAATACAATACCGTACCCGATCCGGACGCGGAGACCCTGCTTTATCGCCTGCGCCGCCCCGCTTCGGGAATCGGGCGCGGCTGGCGCTCGTATTTTTGCGCGAACGCGCCCCTCCTGTTCTACCGCCTTCCCGAGGCGCTTCGGACGCGCGGCGTCAAGAGCCATATGCATCCGGCGGCCGGCTGGTTCATGCGCGAAAAAATCGAAGGCCGCATCGAAACGCTTCCGGGGCGCAAAATCGTTTCGGCAAAGGAAGCGGGCGGTCGCGTGGCGCTCGCGTTGCGCGATCGCGCCGGCAAAATCGCGGACATCGTCTGCGATCACGTCGTTGCGGCGACCGGATATCGTCCGGACACGCGTCGGATCGATTTTCTCGCTCCGGGGCTTGCCGGGCGCATCGCTTCCGCCCGCCACACGCCCGTGGTCTCCGACAATTTCGAGACGCCGGTCGGAGGGCTTTACGTGATCGGGCCGGCCGTCATCGACAGTTTCGGACCGCTGATGCGCTTCATGGTCGGCGCGGAGTTTGTCGCACCGAGGCTCTGTGGCCACCTCGTGCGCAAACTCGGCCAGACCGCGCAGAGGCGGGCCGCATGACCCCTTGACGGGTCAGTCGCCAAAAGCCGATATGGATTATCGACTTGACGCGGTTGTGAATGCTTTCCCAAAAAGCCCGCTACGCGCTGCACGCGCTGATCGTGCTCGCCGAACACGGCGACGAAGAGCCGATCATGATCGCAGATATCGCGCGGCTCGCGCGGGTTCCGCGCAAGTTTCTGGAGCAGATCCTTCTCGACCTCAAACGCCGCGGCATCGTTCGAAGCCTGCGCGGACGTTCCGGCGGTTATCTGCTGGGCCGACAGCCCAAAAGCATCACCTTTGCGGAAGTGATCCGCACGATCGACGGGCCGCTCGCGCTCAGTCCCTGCGTCAGCGTCACCGCCTATCACAAATGCGACGATTGCGAGGATGAAGAGACCTGCGCGATTCGCAAGGTCCTGCTCGCCGCGCGCGATGCCACCGCGGCCATCCTCGAAGAGCGGACGCTCGCCGGCGCACTTCCTTCCCGCCGCCGCGCCAGGGCCTGATCTTTACATCGGCTTCCGGAAACGCAGCGTCATGCGGTCGCTTTCGCCGATCGCGTCGTATTTGCTGTGGTCGAAGGCGGGGTTGGGCGGCTGGCCTCGCGGAGCGCTTTCACGGGTGGGCGGCAGCGTCCACACGCCGAACGGATAGTTCTTCGTATCTTTCGGATTCGCATTGATCTCCGAGGACGCTTCCAGTTTGAATCCGGCGTCTTCGGCGATCTTCTCGACGTAAGCCGTCGACACGTAGCCGTCGCTCGCATCCTTCAGCATGGGCCTGGGATCGGCGCGATGCTGTTCGACCGCGAGAATGCCGCCGGGTTTCAACGCGGCATAGAAATCCCGCATGGCCTTTTCCGGCATGCCCGGCGTGCCCATCCAGTCATGGATGTTGCGTGCGGTCAGCACGAAGTCCGCCGTTCCTGGCGAGACCAGCGGACCGGACCGGTCGTTGAACACCGTCAGTGCGATGTCGCCGTAAATCGATTTGTCGGCGAATTTCGGCGGCAGTCCGCGGCTTTCGCTCGGCACCGCCGCGATGTAATGGCCGTCGGTCGCCTTGGCGTATGGCGCGAGAATTTCGGTCCAGTATCCTCCGCCCGGCCAGATTTCGAGGACACTCATTCCGGGCCTGAGGCCCCAGAATGTCAGGCTCTCGCGCGGATGGCGATAGCGGTCACGCGCCACGTTCTGCGCCGAGCGGGTGGGGCTGCGCACGGCCTGGGCGAGGGCCGCATCCGCGTAAATGCCTGGTGTGCCGGTCACCCCGACGGGAACCCCAGCCGCATGCGCTGCCGTCCATGTCAGAGCGGCCGCAGCGGCCAAAATCATTTTACGCAGCATTGTTGCCTCCTTAACTACTCCGCCGGCTCGAACGCCATCACGGTGGCACTGCCCGCCTCGATGCGCGCAAGCAGCATCGGGCATTCGGGCAGCATCCGTTCCATCCAATAGCGTGCGGCGACGAGTTTGTCGCGCCAGAATGCGGGATCGTGCGGACTGCCGGCAAGCTTCGCCTGCGCGAACTTCGCGACACGTGCCCACATCCAGCCGGTCACCACGATTCCCATCAGGCGCAGATAATCGACTGCGCCGGCGCCGGCATTGTTCGGATTGGCGGGCGCGTTCTGCGCGAACCACAGCGTTGCGGATTTCAGCAAATCGAGCCCGCGACGCACGGGATTCAGCAAATCGGCGAGTTGGGCGTCACCCTCGTTGTCATCGAGAAAATTCCCGATTGTCGCAAGCAGCGCGAGCGCCGCGGCGCCACCCTTGCGGCCGAGCTTGCGGCCGACGAGATCCATCGCCTGCACGCTGTTGGCGCCTTCGTAGATCTGGCCGATGCGGCCATCGCGCACGAACTGCTCGACGCCGTTGTCGCGGATGTAGCCGTGACCGCCATAACATTGCATGGCCATGTTCGCGCACTCGAAGCCCATGTCGGTGAAGAAGCCCTTGATGACCGGCGTCATGAGATCGGCCAGCATGGCCGCCGTCTCGCGCTCCGGCCGCGTGGACTGCGCGACCGACATGTTGAGCGAGGTCCACAGCGCTACCGCGCGTGCGCCTTCCACAAAGGCGCGTCCGTGCAGCAGCATGCGGCGGATGTCGGGATGAACGAGAAGCAGATCGGCGGGCTTGTCGGGATCCGCGGCGCCGGTAAGCGCGCGGCCCGCGCGACGCTCCTGCGCGTAGGCAAGCGCGTTCTGCATTGCCACGTCGCCGGTCGCGATCCCCTGCATGCCAACGCCGATGCGCGCGGCGTTCATCATCGCGAACATGCCCTTCATGCCTTCGGAGGCGGAACGCTTCGCGCCTGCGGCCGGCGCAACGGGTTTCGGCCCCAGCCGCCAGGCGACAGCATCGTCGAAATTGAGCACGCAGGTCGCGTTGGCCCGGATGCCCATCTTGTGCTCGATGCCGCCGCAGAAGACGCCGTTCCTGGCGCCGACGCTGCCGTCCTGCTTCACGAGATATTTCGGCACCATGAAGAAGTTGACCGTCGACAGATCGTCGCGCACCTGTCCGGTCTCGTCGGGAATCTTCGCAATCACCAGGTGGACGATGTTGTCGGCGAGATCGTGCTCGCCGGCGGAAATGAAAATCTTGGTTCCTGTTACGTGGTATGTGCCGTCGTCCTGCTCGATCGCGCGTGTTTTCATCAGCCTGAGATCGGTGCCGCAGTCAGGTTCCGTCAGGCACATCGTGCCCGTCCATTCGCCGGAGACCATGCGCGGCACGATGTGCTGCTTCATCCACGCCGCGCCGTTTGCGATGAGCGCCGAACACGCCGCCGCCGACAGCCAGGGATACATCGCGAAGGACAGGTTGGCGGCCTGCGTCATCTCGCCCACCGCCATGGTGAGAAACATCGGCAGGTTCGAGCCGCCGAATTCCGCTGGCGCGCCGATGCCGGTCCAGCCGGCGCTCACAAACTGCGTATATGCGTCCTTGAAGCCTTTCGGCGTGCGCACCACTCCGTTTTCGTAATGGCAGCCCTCTTCGTCGCCCGACTGGTTGAGCGGCTGCAGCACTTCCTCGCAGAGCTTCCCCGCACCCGAAAGCACGTCGTCGATCGTCTCGGCGGAGAGGCCGGCGAACTGCGGAAGATCGCCCTGATTCTCGACCTCGAAGAATTCGTGCAGAAGAAAGCGATAATCCGCGAGCGGCGCGCGATAGACGGGCATGTGCTATTCCCCGGATGGGCCGAACCTCTATGGCGCGGGCGAAGAGTCAATTCAATGCGTGCCGTGTTCGGCCCGTCGCTCTCGCGTCTCCTCGGACGCCGGCTGCTCGGCAATCTTCCGCGCCTCGCGGTCGAGGAAATCGGACAGGGACTGATCCGTGGGTGCCACCTGCGATTTCAGCCGCCGGTGCTACACATCCCGGACGTGGCGCAACAGGTTCATCCTCGACGTGTGAAAAACATACTTGCATGTCGATCACATGTCGCACGCTCCGCGATCCGAAGAAAAAAGCCGCCGCTGTATTTCCGCAGCGGCGGTATGGGATCGGCGAAACCAGAAGGAGTTGGTGTTTGGCTGCTACTGAGGGCTCCCGGCGCCTCCAGAGGTTGCTCCGCCGGAGGTCGCTCCGTTGTTCATCGGACCATTGTTCTCCGGCGGTGGCGGAGGCGGTGGCGGCTGGTTGTAATACGGCGTGGGTGGCGGACCCTCCTCCGGGACGGCGGCGCCTTCCGGCGGGAACAGGTAGAACCGCACGCCGGCCATCACGACGTTTTCGGTGATGCTGTGCGAGCCGACCGGTCCGAATTCGGGCGTGTAGGTGATCATGTGCGCGGCTGCGTCGCGATAGCGGTAATCGACGAAAATGTCTGCATCGGGTGCAACCTCGAACGAGGCGCCGACAATTCCCTGCCACATGAAGCCCCAGTGATCGACATGGGCGATCTGGTAGCCGGTATTGGTCTCGTAAGGCGCGAAATACACATGTCCCGCGCCGAGACCTGCGCCGCCATAGAGATTCCAGCCGGGCGCAACGGGCAAGTCGTAGAGCGCGTTGACGAGCTCGGAAGCGATATTCGCATGACCGCTGGCTCCAACCGACACGCCGCCGCTCGTGAACTGGTTCATTGAGTGCCAGTCGTAGCCCGACTCGAACTCGAGCCGGATGGGAAACGTCGGCAGCTTGTAGCCGAGCGTACCGGCGAAAATCACGCCGTCGTCGCTCGTAACAGTTCCCGTTGCCGGTGGCGGCGCGAATTGGTCGACCCGCATGTTGTTCTGGCCGTCCCAGCCCACGCCCAATCCAAGATATAATCCCTCGCCGGCCATTGCCGGTCCGGCCAGCGCAAAAAGCGCCACCGAGGCGAATGCAGCAGTTCGCAGCGTCATTGGAGTACCCCGCTCGATTTCCGGTTGCCCCGCTCTAACGCGTTGCAGCAAGCAAGTTTCCGCGCACAGGTACAGGGCCCATTTCGGACTGTTGCATAAGCGCCACGCAGGTGGAGCAGTAACATGCCGCGACCGCAGGCCCGATAGGACTGCGCCCTACGTCGGGGCATTCTTGTTCCCCGTGACCTCCGCCCCGCGCGCTTTCGCCGTCTCGCTCGCACTTTTTGCGATGCTGCTGCGCGGACTTTTACCTGCGGGCTGGATGCCGGCCCCGAACGGCTCGGGGGAGATCGTCATTTGCACCGGACACGGAACCATCCATACCGCGCCTCGGCAGGATGGCCACACGCTTCCCGATCGCGGCAACCGGATCTGCCCCTTCGCGGCAGTCGCCCATCAGGCGCCGCCGCTCGCATTCGCCACATTGGACGCGCCGTCTGCGATCGCGCTTCGGCTTGTGCCGGACGCGTCCCGCCGCTCCGTTGCGGTGCGGCGCCTGCTCATCCGCCATTCTCCGCGCGCGCCGCCCGCCTTTGCCTGAACGTTGAATCTTCGTCCGCGCGGCACCGCCCAAGGCTCCGCGCATTCGTGGTTACGTTTGAGCGAGATCTCCATGCCCACGTTCTTCTCTGCCCTGCCCTCGCGGCGCGGTACCGCGTGCTCCCAGGCGGGAATCCTCTGGCTTCTCTCGGCAGTCCTGTTCGTCGCACCGGCGCAGGCTTACGCCTGTGCGTGCGGTTGCGGCGTGTTCGGAGTAGGCACCCTGCCGCTCCTGCCCAACATCGAGGGCGGCACGGCCTTTCTCGAATACGATTTCATGGACCAGAACCAGAACTGGAGCGGCACCGGGACGTCGCCCGCAGCCGACAATCCGGACAAGGACTTGCGGACGAATTTCTTCACCGCCGGCGCTCAATATATGTTCGACGGTGGCTGGGGTGTTATGGCCGAAATCCCCTTCTGGGACCGCAGCTTCACGACGGCCGTCACACCGGGCAACATCGATACCTTCCATCACGACGCGCTCGGCGACGTCCGCCTGATGGGCGTCTATTCGGGATTTTCGCCGGACCTGTCGAGCGGCATCGTATTCGGCACGAAACTTCCGACCGGCGATTCCAGCTATCCGGGTTTCGACCGCGACACCGAGATCGGCTCCGGTTCGACCGATCTGCTGCTTGGTTTCTTTCATGCGGGCTCGCTTACGCCCGACAACAAATGGGGATGGTTTGCGCAGGCCATTGGAGACCATGCCGTTGCCGAAACCGGCAGTTACCGGCCTGGAGACGAAGCCGATGGCGCTCTCGGAATCGAATATGCCGCCGGACTTCCCATTGGCGAGGCGGCCGTGATGCCCTCGCTGCAGCTCGTCGATTCCTGGCGGCTGCGCGACAGTGGCGCCGACGCCGATCCGCCGAATTCGGGCTACGAGCGGGTATTCGCGGCGCCTGGTGCCGAACTGGACATCTCCGCCTGGAAAATCTACGGCGCCGTGGAAGTGCCGCTCTATCAACACTTCGACGGCAACCAGGTCGCGGCAAGCGTCCTCGTCAAGGTGACGGTCGGCTACGCCTTCTGACCGGCACGCTGGCGCGTCGGCGCTACTTGCTCCAGATTGCAGCGGTACCGATTCGCGCGCGAGGAGCGATGCGCCTGCGCAATCTCATGAGACCCGCGCGCATGCATCCCGGCCTGCTCGCGGGCTGTGCGGCGGGATTTGTCGCGGCGTGGTTCGTTCCTGCGGGAGCTACCATCCTGCTGCGCGGCATTTTCGGCTGGGATGTTCTCGTTCTTGTTTTCCTGGCGCTGACATGGACCGTCATGCTGCGCGGCGGGCATGGCACCATGCGCTACCGCGCCGCCCATTACGACACCTCCGACACGGTCGTGCTGCTGCTCTGCGTGGCGGCCGTGGTGGCGAGCCTTGTCGCAATCACCGGGATGATCGTCGGGCTGCGCGACATGCCCGAAGGCAAGAAGGTGTTCCGGCTGGCGCTCTCCGTGGTGACCGTCGCGGGGTCGTGGCTGTTTCTTCACACCGTCCTCGCGCTGCACTACGCCCATCATTACTACTGGCCGAAACGCAACCCCGGACATCCCGACGCCCACCGCGGCGGCCTCGATTTCCCGGGCGGCGAAGCGCCCGATTACGCGGATTTTCTCTATTTCTCTTTTGTGCTCGGCGCGACGTCGCAAACGTCGGACGTGGCGATCAGCGGCCGCTCGATCCGCCGTCTCGCCATGCTGCACGGGACATTCGCATTTGCCTTCAACACCGTGCTGCTGGCGCTGACCGTGAACGTCGCGGCGAGTCTGTTGCTGTAATTGCGTTGTCATTCCTGCGTGGGCCGGAATAAAGGTATTTGTGCAGATAATCGCGCACCGATATCACCTCGCGATCGCGTTGGCCAGGCGAAGCACGTCATCGGGCCCGTGATAGATGCCAAAGCCGATGCGCAGACGGTCGGCGCGGTGATCGACGAGGATGTTGGCATCGGCAAGACGCGCCGTAATGTCGGCAGCGGAGCCGGTACGGAAGGCGAGAAACCGCCCGCGTCGGCTCTCTTCGCTTACGAGAAGATCGCGCGTACCGATGGGCGCACGAAGAACATCCAGTTCGGCCAAAAAGCGGCGCTCCAGCGTGCGCACGTTTTCCAGCATCGACGCCACGCTGCGGCCTTCGCGCAACAGCCATTCCTGCACGGCGTTGAAGCGATATATCCCCGAGACATCGAAGGTCGCGCCGAAAAACCGGCTGCCGTCGCCTGGGAACGCAACGCCTTTCCCGGCGCTTTCGAGTCCGGAAAACCCTGCATACCAGCCGGTGTCGCGCGGGCGCGGGCAAGTGCCGGGCGGACAATGCAGGAAACAGACGCCTTCGCCTGCCATCGCATATTTGTAGCCGCCGGCCAGATAGAATGCGCGCTCCGCGATTGCGCCAAGATCGGTCGGAACCGCCATGAAGCCGTGATAGCCGTCGATGACGATCACGGTCCCGCTCTCCGGAACGGAATTCACGATTGCCGCAAGACCGGAAACCGCAAACCCGGAATCGAAGAACACCTGGCTGAAATAGACGAGATCATGGCCGGCTCTTTGCGCGGCTTCGCCGAAGCGTTCTTCGAACGAGGCGAAAGGCTCGCACGAAACCCGTGTTACAACGGCCGCGCCGTCTTCTTCGAGCCGCGCCACTTGCCGCGAAAAGCTCAGGAATTCCGACGAGGTGGTGAGTATCCGGACCGGACGGGTGCGCGGCAGGCAGGAGAGAATGCGCAACACGAAGGAATGCGTGTTGGGACCGAAAACAAGGTTTTTCGGATCCGGCAGGTGCAACGCGCGCGCGACGTGCGCCTGCGCTTCGGGAATAACCTCCCCGAAAACATGCTCCCATTTGCGATCGAGGAGCCGGCCCGCATCGTCCCATGCCAGTGCCTGCGCGGACCGCGTGACGTCGGGCCATGGATGATGGCTGTGCGCCGCAGCATGCAAGGGGGCGCCCGGCCGGCCGACGCTGAACGCGAATCCGTTCATTGGGGCGACACCGGCCCGGCCTCGATGTCGGGATCATTGAGATGCGCAGCCTTCCATCGCATCGCGGTCCGGATTCGCGTGCGCCCCGAGGGGTGATCGTAGAACACGAACTCCTCGAGCGGGGTGGGATCGAGCTTGCGGTATTCGCCGAGCTTCAGCGTCGCGGTCGCAAACCCGTCGGGCTGGCGCGCGGCGTTCAGGCCGAAAATATCGGCTTGTGCTTCGAGCGTGCGCGAGATCGTGTTCGTGACCGGCGTGGCGATCAGAAAAAAGAACGCGAGCAGGGCGCTGAACACCGGCAGGCCCGCCGGATCGGCGATGCTGCGCACCTCCCAGTTTCCGCCGAAAATGCCGACCAGCACCCGGAAACCCCTGTCGAGGAACAGGAACGCCACGAGCAATACGAGACCGAACCAGGTAATCCCGATGGCGACATGGTTGAGCACGTAGTGCCCCATTTCGTGACCGAGTACTGCCAGGATCTCCCGCGGGCTGGAGCGATTCATCAGATTGTCGTTGAGCGAAATGCGCGTGGTGCCGAAAAGTCCCGAGACGTTCGCCGAAATCCGCTTGCTCTGCCGCGATGCGTCGAACTCGTACACGTTGTCGGCCGGAACGCCGTTCGCGCGCGCGAGCCTAAGAATACTTTGTTTGATGGGGCCGTCGGGAAGCGGCCGATAATGGTTGTATAGCGGCGCGATGAACACCGGCTGCACGGTCGTGAAGATCGCGACAAGCCCGATCGCGATGAGCGTGCCCCACGCCCACCACAGCCGCTGGCTGGCGCGGATGACGGCATAGATGAGCGTCAGCGCAATCACCATGGCGACCAGCTCGACGCCAAAGCCGGTTCCGAAATCGCCGAGCCATTGCGCGAAATTCTGGTTGGAAAGGCCGTAGGCGTGCTCGCGAAAGAACGCTTCGTACACGGTCAGCGGAAAGGTGAGCACGGTGGTGAGCGCTGCGAACATCGCGACATAGATCGGCACCTGCCAGAATCGCGAGCGCGTCAGCCGTTGGGCGATGTTGCGCATGCGCGCCGAGATGCCGGCCCACAGGAGCAGTGCCGAGACCGCGATGGCGTAGACCGCGTCCACCAGAATCAGCAGGTAGCCGCCTTCGAAATAGGAGTCGGATCGAGTCCGGGCGGCGCCGGAAAATTGCGCGAGGTAGGCATTGGTCGCCTTGACCGGATCGAATTTCACGGCGTGCGCCGGCCGCGCCTTGTGCACCGCCAGGCTTTGCACCGTCACAGGCGCCAGGGGCGCTGCGCGGAGATCCTGCTGCGCGACGGCCTGTCCGGCGATCCCGAATATCCCCATCGCAATCAAAACCGCGACGGCCGCCGCGGCGAGAATCTTCGAGCCCATTCTTTCCTCCGGTGCGCCCCTGGAACACGCTAGCAGACCGAACTGCGGCGCGGCAGTCACCGGCCCGCGGCAGAATGCGCCGCGAGCACCTCGCGATAGAGAGCCAGCGTTTCGGTAGTCATGCGCGCGAGCGTGAAATTCTGCATCACGTGCGCGCGGCCTGCCGCACCCATGAGCGCGCGACGTTCGGGGCCGGCATCGCGCAGGTATCTCAGCGCTTCGGCCAGCGCCTCTGCGTCGCCCGGCGGCACCAGCACGCCGGACGTGCCAGCCAACACCGTCTCCCGCGCGCCGCCATGATCGGTGGCAACCACCGCGCGGGCCATGGCGCCCGCTTCGGCCGCAACGCGCCCGAACGCTTCGGGTTTTGTCGAGGCGGAGACCACGATATCGGCTGCAGCGTAGGCTGTGGGCATGTCATCGATGTGGCCGACGAGGCTGACCTGCTCCTCCAGTTCGCAGTGCACGATCGCACGCGCGATCTCCGCACGATAACCGCCGCCCTGCTCGTCGCCCGCGAGGACCGCGTGCAAATGTCCGCCCTCGCCGTTTCTGGCGAGTCTCGCGATGGCGTCGATCAGCACGAGCTGTCCTTTCCATCGTGTGAGCCGTCCCGGCAGCAGGACCGCCACGTCGTCGGCGCCGATTCGCCAGGCGCGCCTGAGCGCAACCGCGCGCTCGGGGTGTACGCGCGCGGGATCGAAGCGGTCCGGATCGACGCCGCGGCGGATCACCACGCACAGCTTCGGCGCCCTGCGATAGTTCGCGCGCATGTGCTCGGCCGTCCAATGCGAATTCGCGATCACCGCGTCGCTGCGCAACATCACCGAATTGTAAAAGCGCTTGAACGGCAGGTCGACCGCATAGGCGCCGTGCCAGGTGGTGACGAGCGGCACCGCCGCCCGCCGCGCCGCCCACAGCGCGCTCCAGGCCGGCGCGCGGGAGCGGGCGTGCAGAAGGGCTATATTCTGTGTACGGACGAGTGCTGCGATTTTTCGGGCATTGGCAAGAAGCGCAAACGGCGATTTCGCATCGAGGGGCATCCGGACCCATTCGCCGCCGAGCGATTGGAGTTCCGGCACGAGCCGTCCGCCTTCCGAGGCGACGAGCGACCGATATCCCGCACGGACCAGCGCGCCGGCGATATCGACGGTCGAGCGTTCCGCGCCGCCCGAATTGAGGTGCGGCACGACCTGGAGCACCGCTGGCCCCGCGTGGTCATCGGCCCTATTGTCGCTCACGGATCGGATTCTGGCGGATTTCCTTGGCTACGAACAGCGGCAATCGTTTCACGCGACGTTGCATGCGGGCAGCCGCGAGCACATCGTTTGCGTTTGCGTTCGCGGGCACGGCCCTGGCGGCATCCACCGACTTGTCGGGCCCGAACGGGTACGACCGCTGCCTCGAACTGGTCAAGCGTGATCCCGCAGGTGCCTCGAGGGACGCGGCCGCCTGGGCAAACAGGGGCGGCGGCGCCGCCGCACTGCATTGCCAAGCTCTGGCGTATTCCGCGATGAAGCGTTTTCCCGAAGCCGCGCGTGCGCTCGAGAGCGCGGCCGCAGACACAGGCGCGGGCAACACGCCGTTGCGTGCGGCGCTGTTGGACCAGGCCGGCAATGCGTGGCTTCTGGCCGGCGATCCGCCAAGAGCCGAGACCGCGCTCACTTCGTCGCTCGCGCTCTCTCCCAGAAACGAGGACGTTCTTTTCGATCGCGCGCGGGCGCGCGGCGCCGCAAAAGACTGGACCGGCGCCATCGATGATCTCACGGCCGTGCTCGCTCTCGATCCCGATCGCGCCGACGTTTACGTGCTGCGTGCGAGCGCACGCCATGCGCAAGGCAAGACCGACGCAGCGCACGCCGATATCGCCCATGCGCTCGCGATCTATCCGGATTATCCGGAGGCGCTTGTCGAACGCGGCACGATGCGCTTCGAAGCCGGCGATCGGACGGGCGCCCGTGCCGACTGGCAGGAAGTCCTGCGTGAGGCGCCTGACGGCGACGCCGGCACGGCCGCCCGCCTCCGGCTCGCGCACCTATCGGCGTCCGCCTCGCGGAAGAAGTAAACTCCCGCGGAGCCGCGGAGTTTGTCGCGTCTTAATTCCGCGTCTTTGCGCCTTCGCGCAACCACTCGTTTCGAACATCTGCATCGGATTCGGAATCCAGATACGATTCGCGCAGCCCCGCGAAGTCGCACGCGTCGAGCAGCCGCGAAAGCGCCCACACCGCCATGGCGCGCACGAGCGGCGATGGATCGGCGAGCAGCCGGCGGGGATGTTCCGCAAGCGCGGCATCCTGGGAATTGCCCATGGCGATCAATACATTGCGGATAAAGCGGGCGCGGCCGATGCGCTTGATCGGGGATTTGCGAAACAGCGCGCGAAACCCCGCGTCGTCGAGGTCCGACAAATCTGCGAGCGCCGGGCTTGCGAGCTCTGCGCGTGCCGACAGGCGCGATTCGTGCGCGACGGCAGCGAAGCTGTTCCAGGGACACACCGCCAGGCAATCGTCGCATCCATAGATGCGGTTGCCGATCGCTTCCCGGAATTCGCGCGGGATATGGCTCTTGTGCTCGATCGTGAGATAGGAGATGCAGCGGCGCGCGTCGATGCGGTAAGGCGCGGTAAACGCGTCCGTCGGACAGACGTCGAGACAGCGCCGGCAGCTGCCGCAATGGTCTTCCTCGCGGACATCCGGCTCGATCTCGAGGGTCGTGAACACCGAGCCCAGAAACAGCCACGAACCGAATTCGCGTGAGACGAGATTGGTGTGCTTGCCCTGCCAGCCGAGACCGGCTTCCTGCGCCAGCGGCTTCTCCATCACAGGCGCGGTATCGACGAACACTTTCACGCCGGCTGCAAATTTGTTTGCAATGAAGCCCGCGAGCGTCTTGAGCTTTGGCTTGATCACCTCGTGGTAATCGTCACCCTGGGCGTAGACCGAGATCGCGCCGCGGTCCGCCGGCCGGACACCGGCGTCGCCGGATGGTCCATAGTTCATGCCGAGCATGACGACGGACCGCGCGTCGGGCCACAGCGTCTGCGGGTCCGAGCGTTGTTCCGCATGGCGCGCGAGCCAGTCCATTTCTCCGTGGCGGCCTTCGCCGAGAAACTGCGCAAGGTCGGTGCGGGCGGATGAGGAAAGCCCGGAGCGGGCGAAGCGCACCGCCTCGAAACCAAGCTCTTTCGCACGCGCTTCGATAAGGGCGCGCGGGTCCGCGTCAGGCATCGAGATCCGCATAGCGGGCGACCGGCGGCTGGCCGGGAACGCGGTCGGCGAGGAGGGTTCGGAAACAGGGCCGCGATTTCATCCGCATGTACCATTCGGCTGCAGCCGGATAGTCCGTCCACGGAACTTCGCCGAAATAGTCGAGCGCGGACAAATGGGCGGCGACCGCCAGGTCGCCGAGGCTGCAGTCGCGCGCGGCGAGATAACCGTTCCGTTCGGCGCTTGTGCCGATTTCGGCAAGCGCACCGCGCAGCGCCTCTCGCCCCGCGCGCACGATTTCCATATCCGGCGCGCGCCTGGCGGTCGCGCCGGTGTAGCGTTGCGACGCGCGCTCATAGACAATTTTTCGCGTGACGTTTTCTTGGAGCGACCCCATCGCCCAGTCGAGCAGCCGCAGCGATTCCGCGCGCGCCGCGCCGTCTTCGGGAGCCAGCGACCGCTCGGGATAGGTGCCTTCGAGATGATCGACGACCGCCCACAGGCCCACGCACCGCGTGCCGTCGAGGTCGGTGAAAACCGGCAGATGTTCGGACGGATCCTCCGGCGTGCTGCAATCGCACGCGAGCCGCTTTTCGGCGATGACGAGCCGGACGAAGCGCGAGGGCGGCGACAGAAGGAGCTGGACGAGACGTCGCATGGCCGCAATCTAGAGAACCCGCCGCCGCGCTCCTAGTGTCTTTGACCCAGGCAAGATTCGAGGCGGTCGCGGCGCACGGCTTTCATGCGGCGGCGCAGCACCAGCGTACGCTGGGCCACGTACGGACCGGGATGCGCGGCGTGCCAGTCGTCGGGATCGGGCAGCACGGCGGCAAGCCGCGCCGCCTCGTTCGGGGACAGCGATCCCGCGGAGCGATGAAAATAGGCCCGAGCGGCGGCTTCAGCGCCGAAGTGGCCGTGGCCCCAATCGACGATGTTCAGATACACTGCGAGAATGCGCTGCTTGGACCACAACGCCTCTTCGAGAACGGTGATCCACGCTTCCAGGCCTTTGCGGATCCAGCTGTGCACGGGCAAAAGAAACAGGCTTCGCGCCGTCTGCTGGCTAATGGTGCTCGCACCGCGTAGTCGAGCACCTTCTTCGTGCGCCCGCACCGCCTGGTTGATCGAGCCCCAATCGAATCCGTGGTGGAAGCAGAATTTCTCGTCCTCCGAAGCGATCACTGCGCGGGCTAGATAAGGCGAGATGCGGTCCGGTTCGACCCAATGGTAATCAGCACCGTCTCCCGCGATCCACGAAACCAGCATCTGGGGAGTGCCGGGGACCGGGACAAACCGGAATAGCAGAAGCAGAAGCGCCGGGATCACCACAAACAGCGCAACGAGAAATCCCGTCGCGCGCATGAGCCGGCGTTTTCGCGCGGCCCTGGTCGGGCGGCGTGCGGCAGTCCGTGCCTTCCGGTTACGGTCGCTCATGGTTTGCCGCAACCTGGCGAAAATGCGTAGGCGCGAATCCGCCACCATGCTAGGCGACTGCACCGGAACGGCTTCGGAAGGGGCGCATGCACGACATCTGGAACGCGATCATCCTCGGCATCGTCGAGGGATTGACGGAATTCCTGCCCGTCTCCTCGACGGGCCATCTGCTCGTCGCCGAAAAACTGATGGGCCTCGACGACCACCGCTGGCACGCCTTCACGATCGTGATTCAGCTCGGCGCCATCCTCTCCGTGGTCGCCGTTTATTGGCGCAAATTCTGGGGCGCGCTGGTCGGCCTGCCGAGCGATCCCGCGGCCCGGCGTTTCGCCGCGATGATCATCGTCGCCTTCATACCGTCCGCCGTGCTGGGAGCCCTGCTTATCAAGACGATCAACGAGGTGCTTCTCAATCCGACGCGCGCGCTCCCCGTCATCGCCGCGGCATGGCTCGTGGGCGGCATTCTTATCCTCGTTCTCGAGCGCGCAGCGCCGAGGCCCCGCTACACGCAGAGCGACAATCTTCCGCTGTGGAAATGTTTCCAGATCGGGCTTTGCCAGTGCTTGGCACTTCTGCCCGGCGTATCGCGCTCGGGCGCGACGATTCTCGGCGGCGAACTGCTGCGCGTGGAACGCAAGGCGGCCGCGGAATTCACCTTTTTTCTGGCGGTGCCGACGATGTTCGGCGCGACTGTCTTCGAACTCTACAAGGAACACGCGGGCCTGTCCCACCAGGACGAAATTCTCATCGCCATCGGATTCGTGGTGTCGTTTGTCGTCGCCTACGGCGTGGTGAAGACCTTCATCGCCTTCATCGGCCGTTTCGGCCTTGCGCCGTTTGGCTGGTACCGGATTGCCGTGGCGCTGGCGCTTTTCGCCTTTATCGCGACGCACTGAGGGGCTGGCGCGGCTGCGCCTCGAACTGCCCCTCGCGCCGGAATCGCCACAGATAGCTCGGCACGATGGCCTCGACGGATTCCGGCTCGATGCCGAGAGCGGCGAAGGTGCGCGCCTCCGGCGCGACGACATTGTCCTGTTCCAGAAGTCGTACCTGGTCGCGTGTGAGCAATGGCTTGGGTAGTAGCCCGAGCAGCGAAGCCTTCGCCATCGCGAGAGGGAACGGCACCGGCAAAAGCAGGCGGCGGCGGTTGGTTTCCGCAAGAATGAGCTCGAGGAGCTGGCGAAAAGTGTACACGCGCGGGCCGCCAAGTTCGTAAAGAATGCCCTGCCCGTCTTCGAGGCAGCGCACGACGGCATCGGCCACATCGCAGACATAGGCGGGCTGAAAGCGGGTGCGCCCGCCGCCGATCAGCGGCAGCACGGGCGAGAGGCGCGCCAGCGCGGCGAAGCGGTTGAAGAAATCGTCCTCCGGCCCGAACAGAAGCGAAGGCCGCAGGATCGCGGCACCGGCAAACGCATCGCGCACCGCGCTTTCGCCCGCCGCCTTGCTACGCGCATACAGCGAAGAGGAATCGGTGCGCGCACCGAGCGCGGACACATGTACGAGTGCGCGCAATCCCCGCTCGCGGGCCGCCTTCGCAATCGTTGCGGCGGCTTCGGCATGCACGCCGTCAAAGCGCTGCCTGCCGGACTCGTAAAGAATGCCGACGAGATTGACGGCCGCCGCGGCACCCTTCAGGGCGCGCCCCACCGCGTCGGCGTCGGTGACGTCGGCCTTGACGAGCTGGATCTGCCCGACATGCGCCATCGGCAGGAGATAGTTGGCGACGTTCGGCCGGCGCACGCCGACGCGAATGCGATGGCCGGCGCGTGCGAGCGCGCGCACCACGTAGCGGCCGAGAAAGCCCGAGCCTCCGAACACGGTGACGAGAATGCTCATAGGTCTGACCCGCATCGCCTCTGAGGTCGCGACATGCCGAAAGCGTCGCCGGATTGCAACCGCGCGCTCATCTATTCCTCGACATATTGCCGCTCTCCGGTCGTGGGTTCGATATAGACCGTCACCGTCTTTCCCGAAGCGGTATCGACGAACCGCTCGTTGGTACGCTCCCAGCCTTGGCCGGGCGACGCGCGTTCGATCGGCTTGTAGCGGAACCGCTCGTACACAACGGCCGCGAACAAAATCGCGCCCCACAGAAGCAGCGTGTAGGCCGGCGGCGCGCCTCCGAAGAGGAGGCACAGCACTCCGCCCGCGAGCGCGGCGATACTGAGGATCAGAAGCACATTACGCAGCATTGGAGCCGGGGGCCTCGGGTTCGAGCACGACCGCGGTGCCATAGGCCACGATCTCGCTCATCGTCTGGCCAATCTCCGCCGAATCGAAACGCATCATGAGCACGCCGTTCGCGCCCATCACGGTGGCGTTGCGCACCATGCGGTCGACCGCGTGGCGGCGCGCCTCTTCTAGGAGCTGGGTGTATTCGAGAATTTCCCCGCCCACCAGCGAGCGCAGGCCCGCCATGATGTTGCCGCCGAGTCCGCGCGAACGCACCACTACGCCAAAGCACTGACCGAGCGTTTCCTTGACCCGATAGCCCGTCGCCCGTTCCGTCGTCGTCACCAACATCGCTGCCTCTCCGCCATCCTTGCGGAGTCCATTATGGCGGGAAATCGCGCGAATGTCCCGGTTTGACAGGGCAGGCGGGCGCTCCTACACATCCGGCCCCCGGGCCCAGATGGCGGAATTGGTAGACGCACTAGTTTCAGGTACTAGCGCCGCGAGGCGTGGAGGTTCGAGTCCTCTTCTGGGCACCATTCGCCGGCCCTTGCCGGACCGGTGCGAAACCAGGCATCGGGAGGCATCGAAACCATGAAAATCAAAGTGCATCAGGGCGACCTGCCCGACGGCGTCGATCTCGGCAGCACGGTCGCCATCGATACCGAGACGCTCGGCCTCAATCCGTTTCGCGACCGGCTTTGCCTCGTTCAGATGTCGGCCGGCGACGATGTCTGCCACGCAGTGCAGTTTTCGTCGGACGACGTGCACGCGCCCAACCTGATACGCATGCTCGCGGATCCGGCGGTGCTGAAACTGTTTCATTTCGCGCGTTTCGATCTCGTGGCGCTGAAGCGCCATGTGGGCGTCATGCCGCAGCCCGTCTATTGCACCAAGATCGCCTCGCGGCTTGCGCGCACCTACACCGACCGGCACGGACTGAAGGATCTCGTCCGCGAACTCCTGGGCGTCGATCTTTCCAAGGATCAGCAGAGTTCCGACTGGGGCGCGCCGCAGCTCAGCGAAAAGCAACTCGCGTATGCGGCGAACGACGTGGCCTATCTCCACCGCCTGAAGAGCGCGCTCGATGCGATGCTTGTCCGCGAAGGCCGCACGGCGCACGCAGAGGCGTGCTTCTCGTTCCTGCCGGCGCGCGCCGAACTCGACCTCGCCGGCTGGGCGGACGTGGACATCTTCGCGCATTGAGGGAATAAGAAAACTCTTTACTCTCCACCTACCTGAACTTCGGCGGACCACAGCCCACTGCTTGGCTGCCGCGGCTTTGGTGAGGGCGTCCTGAGCAAAGGCGACGAGCCGCCGGTAGTCCCGCGGCCGCATGCCTGCGCTTGAATACCGCAGGCTGTGGGCCCATAATCGGGCGCAAGGCGGCATGAATTTCGCGTGCAGGCGGGTATTGCTGGGGCGCTCCGTTTCGGTTGCGGCACCTTTCGGGGTGCGCCGCGGCCGGCCATGATCGAGACGATCCTGAGGTGTCCTTGATGGAGTCCAGCCTTCCGCGCGCCGCAGCGACGGCCGGGACGCGCGACAACGAGAGCGCGCTGGCCGGCGATCTCGCCGCCGCGGAACGGGTGTTCGCCTGCGCGGCGGAAGCTCTCGACGCGTTGCGCAAATCGCTTGACGGCGCGTTCAGCCGCGCGCTCGACGTGCTCGCGGAAACCTCCGGTCGCGTGATCGTGAGCGGCATGGGCAAATCGGGACACGTTGCGCGCAAAGTTGCGGCGACGCTTGCCTCGACGGGCACACCAGCGCACTTCGTCCATCCCGCCGAAGCAAGTCATGGCGATCTCGGCGCCGTGACACGCGCGGACGCGCTTCTTATTCTGTCGAATTCGGGCGAGACGCCCGAACTCAAGGACCTCATTACTTTCGCCAAACGTTTCGCGGTGCCGCTGATCGGGCTGGCAGGACGCGTCGACTCCGCGCTGCTGCGCGCCGCCGACGTGGCGCTGCTCCTGCCGCGGGCGAAGGAAGCGTGCCCGATGGGACTGGCGCCCACCACCTCCACCACGATGATGCTGGTGTTGGGCGATGCGCTCGCGGTCGCACTGATGGAACGGCGCGGCTTCACCGCCGATCAGTATCGCGAACTCCATCCCGGCGGATCGCTGGGCCGCCTTCTCATCCGGGTCGCAGACATCATGCACGCGGGCGCGGAATTGCCGCTTGCGGCGGAGGCCGCATCGCTGTCGGACGTTCTTCTCGTCATGCGCGAGAAACGCTTCGGCTGCGCGGGAATCGTCAACGGCGGCGGCAGGCTCGTCGGCATCTTCACCGACGGCGATCTGCAGCGTTCGGTCGGCCGGATCGCTCCGGAATCGTGCATCGCCGAGTGGATGACGAAATCTCCAAAGATCGCGGCGCCGGCCGACCTCGCGGCACAGGCCTTGGGCGCGATGAACGCGCACAAGGTCAACGTGCTGTTCGTGGTCGATCCGGCGGACGCTTCGGGGCGGCCGCTCGGCATCTTGCATCTGCACGACTGCCTTCGCGCGGGGCTTCAATGAGCGCGGAGCCTCTGGACCGCGGACGCGCCACGGCGGGGCCGCTCGGACGCACCCACGGCACGCGCGAATGGAGCGCGCGGGTGCGCGAGAACGTGCGGCATACCGAACGCTATTCGCGCTTCGTCGCCATCATGAAGCGGGCGCTGCCGCTCGCCGCGGCGGCGCTGGCGGTCGCTGTTCTCGTCTACGCGCTTCAGCCGCGCCAGGAGAAGAGCCAGCGCGTGGCCATGAGTTTCCAGCGTCTCGGAATCGTCAATGACGATCTCGCGATGCTGAAGCCGCGCCTCACCGGCACCGACAACGAAGGCGATCCCTATACGGTGACGGCCGAAGAAGCTATCCAGGACAGGAACAACGCCAAGCGCGCCGCGCTCAAAACCGTGCAGGCGGACGTGACTCTGAAGGACGGCAGCTGGATCGATACGCTCGCGCCTCGCGGGACTCTCGACGCCCGCAACCGCCAGCTCGGCCTGCTGGGCGGCGTCGCGGTCTATTCCGACAGCGGCTACGAACTGCACACGCAAATGGCCGCCGTGGATATGCGCAAGGCCGTCATCAGCGGCGACCGCCCCGTCACGGGCCAGGGACCGTTCGGAACATTTCGCGCCGACCGGTTCCGGATCGATCGCCGCGCGCGACTCGTATTTCTCCACGGCAATGTCCACATGACGATCGACCACCGTCTAGAGAAGCGGTCATGACTGTCGCGCCAGCTTTCGCAAAAAAAGTATTGTCATGGCCCGCAACCGCACGATGCAATGTGGCGGTTTTGATTGTCGCGGCCGGAATGGCGGCAGCGCCGGCATGCGCTGCGACGGCGCCGGACGCGGCCAAGGCACCCGCGCACACGGAATCGCCGTCGGGCGAACGTGCATCCGATGCGCCAATCAATGTCAGCTCGGACGATTTCGTGGGAAATCTCCAGACGAAAGTCGGCACCTACATCGGCAATGTGATCGTCACCCAGGCGGACTACAAGCTCCGCGCCGATCGCGTGAAGGTGAATGTGGTTTCGGGCAAGCCGTCGCGCTTCGAGGCGACGGGACACGTCGTGTTCGTCTCCGCATCGGGCACCGCGACGGGCGACGAGGGCGTCTACGATCTGACGCCCCGCACGATTACGCTGACCGGCCATGTCGTGTTGACGAAAGCGAAGGACGTAATGCACGGGACGCGGCTCACCGTGAACATGGCGACGGGGGAATCGCATCTGAGCGCCGAGGGCACGCCGGGCAGCCGCGTGCAGGGCCTTTTCGTGCAACAGCCGTCCTCATCAGGGAAAAAGCCCGGTGCTCCCAAATAGCTTCACCGTTCCTTAAAAGGGCGCAGGCAAGGTTCTTGCGATGGTCACACTTTCAGCAGACCGGGGAGACGAGCGCCGCGACCGGGTGCGTGTCGTCGAAGGCGGCCAGGGGCTGGTCGTCACGCGCATCGGAAAGAGCTTTCGCCGACGTCCGGTGGTGCGCTCCGTCAGCCTGTCGCTGCGCCGCGGCGAAGTCGTGGGCCTTCTCGGCCCGAACGGCGCCGGCAAGACTACGTGCTTCTACATGATAACGGGACTGGTGCCGGCGGATTACGGCACCATCGAACTCGATGGCCATGACGTGACGCGCCTGCCGATGTATCGCCGCGCGCGGCTCGGCATCGGCTATCTCCCGCAGGAAGCCTCGATCTTTCGCGGACTGACGGCCGAGGAGAACATCCGCGCGACGGCAGAGCTGGTGGAATCCGATCCGTCCCGTCTCGAAGCGCTGGTCGAAGACCTGATGGCGGAATTCGGCGTCGCCCATGTGCGCGACACTCCCGCAATCGCGTTGTCGGGCGGCGAGCGCCGCCGCGTCGAGATCGCCCGTGCGCTCGCAACGCATCCATCCTACATTCTTCTCGACGAACCTCTGGCCGGCATCGATCCCATCGCGGTGACGGAAATCCGCGCGCTGGTGCAACACCTGAAGGACCGCGGCATCGGCGTGCTCATCACCGATCACAATGTGCGCGACGCTCTGGACCTGATCGATCGGGCCTACATCATTCACGAAGGCCAGGTGATCAAGGAAGGAACGCCCGGCGAGATCGTGGGAGATCGCGACGTCCGCCGGGTTTATCTGGGCGAGCGGTTCTCGCTTTAGCAGATTGGGCGGGGGCACGTGGCGCTGACACAAAAGCTCGAACTGCGGCAGGGCCAGGCGCTCGTCATGACGCCGCAGCTGCAGCAGGCCATCAAGCTGTTGCAGCTTTCCAACCTCGAACTGTGTGCGTTCGTCGAACAGGAGCTCGAGCGCAATCCGTTGCTCGAACGCGACGAAACGAGTGATGCGGCGGTCGAATCCGAAACCGCGCCGGACACCTCGGCGGCCGATGGCGAACCGCTCGAAACCGCGCTCGCCAGAGACGATTTTACCAAAGCCGAAGAACTCGACGCCGAGCGCGAGGACGTGTTCGCGGAAGATGCGCCTTCGCACGCGTTGCCTCCGGAACGCACCGACTGGACGAGCGTTCGCTCCGCTTCGCTTGCCACCGACGAAGACAATCCGCTCGAGCGCGTACTCGCGAAGACGAAGACTCTTCAGGATCATCTGCTCGACCAGCTCGGTATCGCACGCCTCGATGCTGGCCACAGGCTGATCGGCACGGCGCTGATCGATGCAATCGACGAGGCGGGATATTTGCGCGCCGAAACGGCTGAGATCGCCGCCCGGCTGGGGGCCGAAAACGCCGACGTTGAAGCGGTTCTGGAGACGATCCAGGGGTTCGAACCCACCGGCGTCGGCGCCCGCAACCTTTCCGAATGCCTCGCGTTGCAACTTTGCGAGAGGGGGCGCCTGGACCCGGTGATGAAAGCATTTCTGTCTCACCTCGATCTGGTCGCACGGCGCGATTTTGCGGGCCTATGCGCGAGCTGCGGAGTCGACGCCGAAGATGTCTCCGACATGATCGCGGAACTGCGCTCGCTCACGCCAAAGCCCGGACTGGCCTTCGGGTCTGAACCGGTCCAACCGATCGTGCCGGACATTTTCGTTCGCGAAGCACCGGACGGGAGCTGGCTTGTCGAGTTGAACGCCGACACCCTGCCGAAACTTCTCGTGAACGAACGCTATTACGCGCGCGTTTCCGCCGCGACGCAGGACAGGGATTCCAAGTCCTGGCTCTCGGACTGTTACAACAGCGCGAACTGGCTCGTGAAGAGCCTGCACCAGCGTGCGCGCACCATCCTCAAGGTATCGGCCGAGATCGTGCGCCGGCAGGACGCCTTTCTCGCGCATGGAGTCCGTCACCTCCGCCCGCTCAACCTGCGCACCATTGCCGAAGCCATCTCCATGCACGAATCGACGGTGAGCCGGGTCACCGCGAACAAATACATGGCGACCCCGCGAGGAACATTCGAACTCAAGTATTTCTTCACTGCCGCCATCCAGGCGACGAATGGCGCCGATGCGCATTCGGCGGAAGCGGTGCGCGACCGCATTCGCGGCCTCATCGACAACGAAAACGCGGAGCACATTCTCTCCGACGACGCGATTGTGGTGCTTCTCACCGGGGATGGAGTCGATATCGCGCGGCGCACGGTTGCGAAGTACCGCGATGCGATGCGAATTCCGTCTTCCGTCGAGCGCAAGAGGTTGCGCCAGAGCGCGCGCGGCCTGCGCCAAAACCCAGCGGTTCCGGCGTGATTTCCGCGATTGACACGCTGGGGGGCGGGACATATGGTCCGCCGCTTTTTCGAGCAGGCTCCGCCGGCATCCGGATGGAGATCCGAGCCGGATGAAACAGCCGCGCAAGTGGGGCTCATGAAGGTTCGGGTTTCGGGCAAACAGATCGAAATCGGCTCGGCTTTGCCAGACCATGCGCGACAGCGCGTGGAGACGGCGCTTTCCAAGCATTTTGACGGCGGCGCCGAAGTCAATGTCGTCTTCTCGCACGAAGGCGCCGGATTCCGCGCGGACTGTACGGCGCACCTCGATTCGGGCGCAGTACTGAAGGCCCAGGGCGACGCACCAGATGCCCACCATGCGTTCGAGGTCGCGCTCGAAAGACTCGAGAAGCAGGTACGAAGATACAAGCGCAAGCTCAGGAATCATCACGAAAAGGCGAAGCTGCCCAAAGAAGCAGGCGTCTGATCAAGCCCAGGCAGGCCATCATGGAAATTGTCGATTTGCTGGCACCCGAAGCCGTCATTGCGGCGCTGAGGGCGCCGGGCAAGAAGCAACTTCTGCAGGAACTCGCGCATCATGCCCAGCGCCTGACGCAGATCCCCGAACGGCGCATTTTCGAAACGCTGATCGAACGCGAACGCCTTGGCAGCACGGGCATGGGCCAAGGCATTGCAATTCCGCATGGCCGCATCCCGGGCCTCGCGAAAATCACCGGCCTTTTCGCGCGTCTCGAAACACCGGTTGCCTACGAAGCTGTGGACGACCAGCCGGTCGATCTGGTGTTTTTGCTGCTGGCACCCGAAAGCGCAGGCGCCGATCACCTGAAGGCGCTTGCCCGCGTCTCACGCCTGCTGCGCAATCAGATCACCTGCGAGAAGCTGCGCGCCGCCGCGGGCGCGGAAGTGCTTTACTCGCTCCTGACCGAACCGACCAACGGCGGTGCGAGTTCGTCGTCCTCGCAGGCGGCGTAGCGCGTCGAAAACCATCCCCGCCAAACAGCCGGGCGCACAAAAGAATCCGGAATTATCGCTGCCCTCAGTTCTGGCCGGCATTGACGCATTGTCCAGCCCTGACGCTCCCGTCAGTGCACGCTCAACGGCGTCAACTCATTTTCGACGGCGGCGCCATAGGCCGTCTCCCAGGCGTCTGTAAAGCCGAGCACGCGTCCGTCGCTTGCATGCAGGACGTACAACTTCACATCATCGGGGATACGTATCCCCGGGGGAAGAATACCCATCTTCCTCGCCTCCCGGACCGGCGTCGGCTTGATGTAGGCGATATGTGAGTCGAAGGGTTCCGTGGCGTCGGGAAACTGATCGAATACGCTCATCATTATCTCCTTTCGGTCACGTTCATCGCCTGGGTGCTGCCAGAATCGAGTGCTAATCACGTTCACCCAAAGCCCTCGGAGAGCAACGTTGCCGGCGTCGCTTGCGCGACCACCTAGTTGAATAACGTCTGCGGCCCCCGAAAGGCACCGCACGTGAAATGTGGGATGTGGTGACGGCGGATCAAGACAGCGGCGCTCGCCGCATTTCCGGCGTAATCGGCAAGGGAACGTTTTGCCCCTTCGCTTAACTGCCGGCGCGGGCCACCAACACACAAAGCTGCACCAGCGTTTCGGGGAGCACCCAACCACGCACTTCGGACAGTCGCGCCTCCGCCAAATCGGCGTCGAGGATCGTGCCAAGTGAATGGCCTCCAATGCGCTCTCGCAACGTCCTGGCGAGCGCCGCGGACGGCGTATGCGGATTCACCACCGCAGCCGCGCCCACGCGCGCGGCGATGTCACGGTCGGGCAGAAGGGCGAAAAGATCGTCGAACGGCGTCGGCGGATAATGGTGCGCCAACAGTCGCGGTACTTCGAACGCCACTGCCGCAGCAGCGAAAAGACCTGCGGCTGCGAGCAGGCCTTTCAACAACGGACGCCGGGCGATCTGTGGGTTGTCCGCGGAGCTCATCGGAATTGGCTCTTGAGGCGATCCGCGAGCCGCAGCGTCAGCGCGATCAGATTGAGAGTCGGATTGGACGCGCCGTAGGTCGGGAAGACCGCGCTTCCGGCGACATAAAGGTTGGCGAGGCCGTGGACGCGCGAATTGGCATCGACAACTCCCTGGCGCGGATCGTCGTGCATACGCGCGGAGCCCATGTGATGGTTGCCCCAATCGAGGCCCGACAGCCACTCGGCGCGCGAAGACTCGAGGATGCGCAGCATACCCGTGCGCGCGGCGAGCAGTTGGCGACCAAGTTCCCTGAGCGTGTTCCGATAATGCCCGAAATCATCGTCCGAGACGCGCATGGCAAGCTTTAGACGCGGCATGCCGAGCGCGTCCTTCTCGTCGGTGAGCGTGAGCCGCCGCTCGGGATCGGGCGCGAGTTCCAGGCCGCAGCCGAGCGTGAAGGCGCGCATCTGCGAAGCGTCCGCGCCGAATGCCCCCGCCGCAGCCGCGAGCGCGGCCTGGCCCATGCTGTCGAGCTGCACTTCCCCTTCGACGGTGATAAGCGCGCCGGGAACGCCGCGCGCGCGCCGAAACGCGTTCGCGGGCGCGAAGGCGGCGCGGAAGTTCGCCCCGTTCGCGATTTGCGTCAGCTGATAGTAGGGCGCGATGCGCCCATCGAAGATGACAAGCGTCGCGGTCTGCGGCGGAATTGGATGATCGGCAAAAAAACGTCCCACCAGATCGTGCGCGTTGCCCACGCCTTTCGACACGACATCGTTGGAGGCGAGCAGGAGACGCGGAGTTTCGATGCCGCCGGTGGCAACCACCGCGGTTTTCGGTTTCACGGTGAAACGGTTGCCGCCCAGCGTGGCGATATCCAGACGGTCGAGCCTGGTCGCGTCGGGGCTCAATCCGAGGCGTGTCACATTGGCGTGAAGGAACACTGCCAGATTGTTTGTGCGCTTCAGGTCACGGGCGTAACGCGTGCCGAAATGCGTTGGCAGCACGCTGCCGCGCTGTTTGCTAAACTGGAACCAGGTGGTGTAAAGACCGCCCAACCCCAGCCGGAGCGGTGCACCAAGCGCCTTCGTCCATTTCGCCGAGTCGTCGTAGATGAGGGGCCCGGCCTCTACGAGCGATTGCGCGCGCGGATAATAGGGTTCGATTTCCCGGCGCTCGAACGGCCAGCCCGAATGGGGAAACCAGTCGCGCTTTTCGAAATCCACCGGATCGAGCGGACGGCACCATCCGCCCCAGTGATTGCTGCAGCCGCCGAGATAGCGCAGCCGCGTGGCGTCCAGCGGGATGTAACGCACACCCGTCTCGCTGCCGGCATAGAGATTCTGAGTCGCTGCGTCGAAGGCTTCTCCGCCGCTTTCGAGCATCAGCACCCGGGCAGGCGTGTCGGCGAGCGCAAGTGCGAGCGAAATGCCCGCAGGTCCACCGCCGACGATCGCAACATCGGTCTCGATCGTGCTGCCCGCCGGTACTGAGCGGGCATCGATGAACGCGCGCAACGCAGCAACCTTTCGAGTTCGAAGCTCCACGCGTCCCACGCGGGAAAATCACTTCACTTTTCGATGTCATTCCCGCGCAAGCGGGACCTTGCAGCGCGGTCTATCCGGAAATGACGGCGACCTGGCGGCCCGATTCACAGAGACGAAAAATCGTTGGCCACGAAGCGGCGAAGCCTGGTGGAGCCAAGGGGAATCGAACCCCTGACCTCTTGAATGCCATTCAAGCGCTCTCCCAACTGAGCTATGGCCCCAGTGCCCTCAGGCGCGACCTATCGTTCGTCCTTCCCCAGATCCGTATCGATGATGCCGCTCACGTCGTCTTCTTCTTCTCCGACTTCTTCGAGCAGCGCCGGATCTTCGACATCGTCCTCGGCGATTTCGCCCTCCTCGATGTCTTCCATTTCGGCGCCCTGGGCCGCGGGATCGACCACCGACATGCCCGTGCTCTCCGTCGCTTCCTCTTCGGCGTCGATCACCTCCTCCTCCTCGGCCGGCTCCGCGGCCTCGTCGACCAGTTCGCTCCCGGCTGCCGCGGTTGCGGTTTCTTCCCTGCTCTCGTGCGCTTCCGCGCCCTCAGCATGCTGGGCTGCCTTTTCTGGCTCCGCAGGTCGGGGACGACGCTGTTTGTAAAGCGCCTCTGGCTCGAAGGCGAACGCGCATTTCGGGCATTCGATGGGGCGTTTCCGGAGGTCGTAGAAGCGAGCGCTGCAGCTCGGGCAAACACGCTTGGTTCCGAGATCCGCCTTGACCAGTGTCATGCTTCCCATGGTGTATTCGGTTTCCGAAGGTGGGGTCGTTTGCCACGGCCCGCCGGGGCTGTCAAAGCCGGGGAAGGTCATCCGCATGCAAGCGCCAGAGATACCCCGGCCGCTCGAAGCACGCCGATCCGGGCCCCTCAAAGGTAGGGCCGAAGTGCCGGGCGACAAGTCTGTGTCGCATCGCGCGCTGATCATGGGTGCGCTGGCCGTCGGCGAGACACACATTCTGGGTCTGCTCGAAGCGGAGGACGTCATTGGCACCGCGACCGCAATGCGCAGTTTCGGCGCGGAGGTGCTGCGTGAGCGGGACGGTGAATGGCGCGTGCACGGGATGGGGGTCGGCGGCTTTGCCGAACCTCGCGATGTGCTCGATTTCGGAAATTCCGGAACGGGAGCCCGTCTCGCGATGGGGGCCATGGCGACGACGCCCATTACGGCCATCTTCACCGGCGACTCCTCATTGAAGAACCGGCCGATGGGACGGGTGCTTGATCCGCTCTCCAGGTTTGGCGCCTCCTGTTCCGCGCGTGCAGGCGGATACATGCCGCTGACACTTGCGGGTGCACGCCACCCGCTCGCCGTCGACTACGAAGTCGAGATCGCCTCGGCGCAGGTGAAATCCGCGCTTCTCCTCGCCGCCCTCAACGCGCCGGGCACCTCCCGCATCGTGCAGCGCGCGCCGACCCGCGACCACACCGAGCGCATGTTGAAAGCCTTCGGCGTCAGCATCACCGTCGAGCCGCTCGCCGACGGAGGCGAAGCGATCTCGGTCGTCGGCGAGGCAGAACTGCGCCCCTCCAGGATTGCGGTGCCGGCCGATCCTTCGTCCGCGGCGTTCCCGATCGCCGCCGCGCTACTGGTTCCCGGCTCGGAGATCGTCCTGCCCGGCCTGCTGCTCAATCCGCGCCGCACGGGCTTCCTCGAAACGCTGCGCGAGATGGGCGCGCGCATCGAAATCGCGAGCGCCCGTCTGGACGGCGGTGAAGACATCGGCGATGTCGTTGTCCGCGCTGCCCCGCTCCGCGGCGTGGACATACCCCCCGAACGCGCGCCGGCGATGATCGACGAGTATCCGATGCTGGCCGTTGTGGCGGCCTTTGCCGAAGGCCGGACGGTAATGCGCGGGCTCGGCGAATTGCGGGTCAAGGAAAGCGATCGGCTGGCAGGAATTGCCCGCGGCCTTGAGGCGATAGGAGTCGCCGTCGGAATCCATGAAAACACGCTTGTCGTGGAAGGGCGCGGCGCCGACGGCGTTCCCGGCGGCGTGCGGGTGGCCGCGCAGCAGGATCACCGCCTTGCGATGGCATTCCTTGTTGCGGGGATGGCTGCGCGCGCGCCGGTGTCGGTGGACGATACGACGATGGTGCGCACGAGCTTCCCGCAGTTCCGCCAGCTCATGCGCGGCCTGGGCGCCGAGATCGTGCCGCCGCTGCGATGAGGACCGGCATGGTCATCGCAGTCGACGGCACCGCAGCCTCCGGCAAAGGAACTTTGGCGGCGCGCCTCGCCCGGCATTTCCATTTCGCGCGCCTCGATTCCGGATCGCTCTACCGGCTTGTCGCGCTGAACATGCTCCACGCCGGGCATCACCCGGCCGATGAGTCCGCTGCAGCAGCCGCGGCGCGCACGATCGATCCCGCCGACGCTGCGCGTTTTGATCTGCGCGGTGACGACATCGCGCAAGCCGCCTCGGTCGTTGCCGCCTTTCCGCGCGTGCGCAGCGCCCTTCTCGACTATCAGCGTGCCTTCGCCGCCGATCCACCCGGCGGCGCCGCCGGCGCCGTCATCGACGGCCGCGACATCGGCACGATTGTCTGTCCGGATGCCGAAGCGAAGCTGTTCGTGGATGCGGCGCCCGAGGCGCGCGCGCACCGCCGCTGGCTCGAGTTGCGCGCCGCAGGAATGATCGCCTCGGAACCTGCCGTGCTCGCCGATATCCGTGCGCGCGACGCCCGCGACCGCTCGCGCGACATCGCTCCGCTGCGCGCTGCCGCCGATGCGATCTTGCTCGATACCACCGGATTGGATATAGACGCGGCCTTCGCGGCAGCCCTCGCCCTGGTGGACCCCAGGATCGGGGAAGCGCTCAAGGCCCGCCACAGGGGTTGAAGGAGACCCGGCGGCCTACCCGAGCACGCCCGCGGACAATTCCGGTTTTCATCGGCTGCTCTTGCGCGGCCGCACCGAGCACTCCGGCGGCATCCGCCGGCCGCAACCCTGTCGAGAAGGACGCAACATGGCTCGAGTCGCCGAATCCATTTCCACCCCCAGCCGCGACGACTTCGCAGCGATGCTGGAGGCTAGCTTCGAAACCCGTGCTCCCGCCGAGGGAGCGGTGGTGCGCGGTACCGTGGTCGCCATCGAGAACGATTATGCGGTGGTCGATGTGGGGCTGAAGACCGAGGGTCGCGTGGCTCTCAAGGAGTTTTCGATGCCCGGCCAGCCTCCGAACATCCAGACCGGCAGCGAAGTCGAAGTCTATGTCGAGCGCATCGAAAACGCGCTCGGCGAAGCGGTGCTCTCGCGCGACAAGGCGCGGCGGGAAGAGAGCTGGATTCGTCTTGAAAAGGCGTTCAACGACCAGACGCGGGTGACCGGCGTCATTTTCGGTCGCGTCAAGGGCGGCTTCACCGTCGATCTCGACGGCGCCGTGGCGTTCTTGCCGGGCAGCCAGGTGGACGTTCGCCCGATGCGCGACGTGGGCCCGTTGATGAACCAGCCCCAGCTCTTTCAGATTCTCAAAATGGATCGCCGGCGCGGCAACATCGTGGTCTCGCGCCGCGCGGTGCTCGAGGAGCGCCGCGCCGAGGAACGATCCTCGCTCGTCGCCAGCCTCCAGGAAAAGCAGATCGTGGAGGGCACGGTGAAAAACATCACCGACTACGGCGCCTTTGTGGATCTCGGCGGCGTGGACGGATTGCTGCACGTGACCGACATCGCCTGGCGGCGCGTCAGCCATCCCACGGAGGTGCTGTCGGTCGGGCAGCAAGTCACCGTGCAGATCATCAAAATCAACCAGGATACCCAGCGCATCAGTCTCGGAATGAAACAGCTTCAGACAGATCCCTGGGAAGGCGTGGGCGCCAAATATCCGCCTGGCGTCCGCTTCAAGGGCAAGGTGACGAACGTCACCGATTATGGCGCTTTCGTCGAACTCGAGCCGGGCGTGGAAGGTCTCGTGCATGTTTCCGAAATGAGCTGGGTGAAGAAGAACGTCGCCCCTTCGAAGATCGTGCAGCCGGGGCAGGAAGTCGAAGTGCAGGTGCTTGAAGTCGATTCAAACAAGCGCCGGATCAGTCTTGGCCTCAAGCAGTGCACCGAAAATCCATGGACCGAGTTCGCCGCGGCGCATCCGCCGGGTACCGTGGTCGAGGGCGAGGTGAAGAGCATCACCGAATTCGGGCTGTTCGTCGGACTGACCGACGATATCGACGGCATGGTGCATCTCTCCGAACTCTCCTGGGATAAACCCGGGGAGCAGGCCGTCGCCGACTACAAGAAGGGCGATACGGTCAAGGCGAAGGTTCTGGACGTCGACGTCGAGAAGGAACGCATCAGCCTCGGCGTCAAGCAGGTCTCGGGCGATCCTCTCGAGAAGGCCGGACCGATCAGGAAAGGCAATGTCGTTACAACGACCGTCACCGAAGTCACCGATGGCGGAATTGAGGTGAGCCTCACCGACGGCGTGAAGGCGTTCATTCGCCGCTCCGATCTTGCGCGCGATCGCAACGATCAGCGGCCGGATCGCTTCGGCGTCGGCGACAAGGTGGACGCGCTCGTCACCGCCGTGGACAAGACGTCGCGAAAGATTTCCCTCTCCATCAAGGCCCGCGAGGTCGCCGAGGAGAAAGAGGCGGTCGCGCAATACGGCTCGTCGGATTCGGGCGCCTCCCTGGGCGATATTCTCGGCGCGGCACTGCGCAAGCGCCGCGACACGGAAGATACCGCGGAGGAGTGACATAAACGCCGCAACGGCAGCAATCGCCGCCCGCGCGGCACCCGTTGCGGTTGACGCTCGTATACCGCTCTGACACGCTGCCGGCGACGGGGCGATCATCAGTTGTGTCGTCCCGGGGAATTGCCCGCGGGGGGCAGGGGATGATCAAGTCGGAACTGGTGGTGCGTCTCGCACAGCGCTACCCGCATCTCTTTCATCGCGATGTGGAGCGGATCGTCACTGCGGTCCTGGACGAGATTGCCGGGTCGCTGAGGTCCGGCAATCGGGTGGAACTCCGGGGGTTCGGTGTATTCTCCGTCAAGCTGCGATCCTCGCGCACCGGCCGCAATCCGAGAACGGGCCAACCCGTCAGCGTCAGCGAAAAGCGCGCGCCTTTCTTCCGAACCGGCAAGGAATTGCGCGAACGGCTGAACGGCGCACCGCTCTAGGCGGGTGTGCTTTGCGACAGGCCGCCGGGGCGGTAGAGACGCGGCCCGGTTCGACCGTCATAAACACGACGCCCGTGCCGGTGCGCAAGCATTCCTCCGGGCTGCCTTCCGGACGATGGACTTCTGCACGGCTCTACCGAAACATACTCCGAAGTCTGTCGATGAATGACCCGGCGCGGAGATGCCTCATGGTTTTCGACCATTTGTCCTCGGCGAGAACTTTTCGTTCGAGACCGGCCTCTTCCTTCTTCATCAGCTCCAGAACGCGCTTGTCTTCGCCCGCCTCGAGCCAGAAGCCGTGGCCCTCGCCGCAGAAATCCATTTCGAGATCGTAGAACCGGTATTCGAACCGGTTCATCGGCTTGCCGCATTGCGGGCAGGCGCGCCTGTCCGCCGTCGATCCAAAGACGAGAGTGCCTTTCTCGTCGTCGCCGAGATCGAAGACTTCGTCCTCGAGCGCATTCAGCTCCTGGCGGGTCAGCCACATCCCTTTGCAGGTCTGACACAGTTCGATGTCGACGCCGCTCTGCTTCGCGGGCGCCAGTTCGGTATTGCAGTTGGGACATTTCATTGGAAATTCCGTCTCGCAGGGGTTTTGGCCGCGAATCGATTGAAGTCGATTCACGAGATCAACAATAGTGCCGATTTCTCGGTTGGTATCACAACCGTTCTGGTATGGAATTTGTGCAGCCAGTTGCCACTGAGCTTAGGAGCGGCGATAGCATCGGGCCAGAATTCGCTGCTTCAGAAAAGAAACAGGGAATTTTTTTGAAAAGCCCAGAAGGATCGAGGGATGGTGGGCGGAGCGACGGAGCGCCGACTGTGATCACTCGAGGGGGTTTATTTCGGTAGCCGCCGCTTCGCCCGATTGGATGTTGCGTGAATAGACCGGACGCAGCAATGATTCGTTTTATGCGGGCGCAGGAAAGGTGTGGACAGAATTCCTCCATCGAAAGGCTTGCTCGGACAGGCGCAGGCGTGAACGGAGACGAATCAGTATGAGCGCGACGACGGGTTCTTCCCGGTCTCGGAGGAGCTGGCGATCGAGGACTCGATCCATTCCTTGATGCGGGACTTCGGCAGCGCTCCCACTTTGGTGGCCGCCACCTGGCCCCCGCGGAAGATCATCAGCGTGGGGACGCCGCGCACACCGTATTTGCTCGGGGTTTGCGGACTCTCGTCGATGTTGAGCTTGGCGATCGTGACCTTGTCCTGAAGCTCTGCGGCGAGTTCCTCGAGAGCCGGTCCGATCATGCGGCAGGGGCCGCACCATTCCGCCCAGAAATCGACAACCACCGGTTTGGCGGCCTTGAGAACATCGTTGTCGAAGCTGGAATCGGAAATCTTGAGCGGCGCCATGCGAAATTTCCAGGAGGTGTCGGAGCACCATTTAGGAACCACACCGCGACCGGTCAAGTCGCGCGGCCATGCGGGCGATCTCCGCGTCGAGAAGATTGGCGGGCAACGCCATGAGCGAGGGGCCCTCGGTCCACAGAAGCGCGCAATCGATCCGTCGGCCGGGAAACATCCTGGCGAGTGCCGCACGATAGAGTGCCATCTGCCCGACGTAGAGCGGTGCGACGTCCGCCACCGTCGCAGGCGCCGGTCGGTTGCTCTTGAAATCGACCGCGAGCACCCGCTCTGCCGTTACCGCGAGCCGGTCGATTCGGCCGTTTATGCGTGTGCCCGCCCCAAGCTCGGGCAGGTCGGCCACCAGGGCCACCTCGGCTCGCGATTCTCCCGGAGCGAAAGCCTCCGCAAACACAGGATTGTCGATCACCGCGAGCGTTTCTTCAATCAGAGCTTCGCGCGCGTCGTCAGCAAGCCCGCGCGCAGCGAGATAGCGCCGCGCCGCGCGCACGCGCTCGCCGCCGCCCAACTCCGGAAGGCGCGCGAGGAGCGCATGCACAAGGAGGCCGCGCGCGAACCGCGTCTCCCCGCGCGGCGAATCGCGCGCGGGGGCTTCGCCATCCGCAGCATCCGACGGACGGATGAGTCGCGTATGCGCCTCTTCTTTCGGCGCGCATTTTCCTGCCCATGGCGGAAGTGCGAGCGGCGCAGGCGAACCATCGTGCACGCGCGTTGCGCTGCGCGTTTCGCGCGAAATCGAATCCTCCTCGCCGATCGCCCAACCATGTATGTGAGCCATGCGCCCGACGAGGTCGTACCAGGAACCGGGAAGAACGCCGCGCTTCGTCTCGAATCCGCAGATATGCAGTTCGTCCCTCGCACGTGTGAGCGCGACGTACAGAAGCCGGCGATGTTCGCGCAGCGCCTCTTCACGGGCGCGTAGCGTGGCCCGTCTCACGCAGTCCGGCGCCTGCTCCTCCCGTAGCGGGAAGAATACATCGTCACCGTCATAAAGCAGCGCCGCATGCCGGTTGGCAGACCGCGGTATCGTGGTGGTGTCCGGAAGAATGACGATGTCCGCCTCGAGACCTTTGGCGCCATGCACCGTCATCACGCGCACCTGATCGCGCCCGCGCTCCATGTCGCGCCGGATCTCGGTGTCGCCGGATTCGAGCCAGCCGAGAAAAGTTTCGAGGGCGGGCGTGTTGAGCTTCTCGAAGGCGAGCGCGAGAGAGAGAAATTCGTCGATCGCGTCGTTCGATTCGGCGCCGAGGCGGGCCAGCAGACGCTTGCGGCCCCCCTCCTGGCCGAGCGCTTGGGCGTAGAATTCGAATGGCGGTGTGAAATCCGCGCGCGCGCGCACCTTGGCAAGAAGTTCGTGCGCGAACGAATACGCAGCTGTTTCTTCGCGCCGGATTTCGAGCGCGCGCCACAGACTGCCCTCGCGATCAACCGCGAGTCCGTAAAGCTCGTCTTCGGAAAACCCGATCAGCGGCGAACGCAATAGCGCCGCGAGGTTGAGATCATCCTCGGGAAGAAGCGAAAAACGGCCGAGCGCGACGAGGTCCATCACCGCGATCTGGTCGAGCAGACGGATGCGGTCGGCACCGGCCACTCTCACACCGCGCTGCTTGAGACAGCGGATCAGCGCGCTCGCGAAAGGCTCGCGCCGCGGCATCAACACCATGATGTCGCCAGGGCTGATCGGCATCGTGTGGCCAGGGAGATATTGCCGGCCGTCGGTCCACTGCGCGATGCGCGAGGCGATCTGATCTGCGAGCGTGAACACCGGACTCCATTCCGGCTCGAGATCGACAGGTGCCTGCCAGAGGTCGCGCAGGGGCTCTTCGACCGGCTTGACCGTCGGCCAGAGAAAAACGTGCCCGCGCGCACCTTCGCGCGCCGTCTCGTGCCGGATCGGCGAGGAAGACACGCCCTCGCGCACCGCCTCGTCTGCGAAAACGACATCCACGCAATCGAGAATCGCCTGTGCAGACCTGCGCGAGCGCACGAGTTCGAGGGCCACGAAGCGGTTGCCCGCGATCCGGCCAAAATACTCCCGGTTGATCGCGAACTGTGAAGGATCGGCGCCCTGAAAACTGAAGATCGATTGTTTCTCGTCCCCGACCACGAAGAGCGTGCGCGGCTTTGCGTGCGCGCTGCGTGCCCCTTCACCAGCGAAGAACTCGCCCGCAAGACGGAGGATGATGCGCCATTGTTCGGGGCTGGTGTCCTGCGCCTCGTCGATCAGGATGTGGTCGAGCCCACCGTCGAGCTTGTAAAGCACCCAGGCGGCCGCCTCGCGCCGTTCGAGCAGCCGCAATGTCGCGGCGATGAGGTCATCGTAATCGAGCATCCCACGGGTGCGTTTCGCGCACGCATAATCGGCGCAGACAGCCCTGGCGAGTGTGAGCGCGGCGAGCGCAAGCGCTGCCGCGCGCGCGGCCCGGCAACGCTGTTCGGCTTCATAAAAGCGGTTCGCGGCATCCCTAAATCGCGCATGTAATTCGCCGTTCGCCGCGACCAGATCGTTTGTCGCCAGCCGCGCGCGCGGAGTGCCCCCGGCGGTCGAGAACACGGCCCGAAAATCATCGAAGCGACCACTTGCGAGAGCGGCGCGGAGCGCCTCGCCGAGCTTCGCGTCGGTTTTTTTGCCATCGGAAAGCCACGCCGCAATTTTTTCCAGCTCATTTCGCGCGGTACGCATCTGTCCGCAGAACCCCGCCTCGACGGACTCGAAGCTCGTCCCCGGCTCGATCCCATGCGCGCGCGCAACAGCGGTCGCGATATTCTCGCAATCGCGCTCCAGCCGCTCGAGAAAGCGCTCGAACTTCCGTCGATCGCCGCCAAGCGCCGCGGAAAGAATCGAATCGAGCTTGCCTTCGCCAGCTTGCGTCGCAAGAAGATTCACTGCTTCGGCCAGATCCGGCTCGCCGGCCCCCGCGCGTTCGAGCACGCGTGCGCGTGCCCCGGCCACGAGTTCCGCGGCCGTCTCTTCATCGAGCACATCGAAAGACGGCGGCACGCCTGCTTCGAGCGGAAAGCGCGCCAGCAAGTACTGACAGAAAGAGTGAATGGTCTGGATTTTCAGGCCGCCGGGAGCCTCGAGAGCGAGTGCGAACAGACGGCGCGCCCGCGCGAGACCTTCCGCATCCGAAACGCACGCGCCGACGCTAGCTATTTTTTCGGCGAGTGCCGCGTCGTCGAGCATTGCCCATTCACCGAGCTGGCCAAACAGCCGGCCGGCCATTTCTCCCGCTGCCGCCTTTGTGTAGGTAAGGCAGAGAATGCGCTCGGGCGCGGCGCCGTCGAGCAGAAGTGATGTCACGCGGTTGGCGAGCGTGTAGGTCTTGCCGGTACCGGCATGCGCCGAAACCCACGCCGATATCGCAGGGTTGAAAGGGCTGGCCGATTCGAAAGCGCCGCTCATCAGCCCTCGCGACCCGCCAGCACCCACTCGCGCACGCGCGCAAGATGGTCGTAATCGCCGGTACTGTCGGTTCGATAGGGAGCGACGTGCGAGAAATACGGCGTTTCTTCGCGATCGAAATCCGCGATCCTTTGGGCGAGCTTCGCGAGCGATTCCTCCGACAGCGCCTGAGCGTCCGCGTCCACAACATGCGTCTCGCCGGCCAGTTCTCCGCCTGCGAACCGGATGTAGACGAGCCTGGAGGGCACGAGTACGGGAACGCCTTCGAATCCGCCGCGCGCTTCCATCGCGCCTTCCAGCGGCAGTTGGGCCGCGAAGGTTCGGACTTGAGGATCTGTCGGGGGCTTTCCGGTTTTGTAGTCGACGACAGTCGCGCCGCCGTCCCGCAATTCGTCGATGCGATCGGCCCGGCCCGTGAGAATGAAAATGCCGCCTGGTGCGGCGATTTCCAGCCGTCCGGCAACTTCGAGATGGGAGCGCAGGATTTCCACACGGCGGCGGCGTTCGTCTTCGACGAACCAGGCCGCAGCGCGCCTGAACCGCGGTCGCCACAGGGCGAGCACCGATTGGGGAATGCCGTGCGCCGAAAAAACCTCTTCGGATAGCGCGATCAGGCGAGCCAGCGAATCGGGCGGAATTCCATCGGCCGTTTCCGCGACGAACCGCTCGAGAATCTCGTGCATCGCGCGGCCGCGATCCATCGGCCCGATCGCCTGCGCTAACGGATCGAGTGGCTTCAGGCGAAGAACATATCTTGCGTAGATCGCGTATGGATCGCGAAGCCAGGTTTCGATTTTTGTGACGGAAAGCGTGCGCGGCCGCTTTTCAACGGGCGGACGAGGCGCCGGACGCAACGCGGGAACGGGCGCCTGCTCGGGCACCGCGAACAGGGCCGCCCAAGCCCCGTAGCGCTTCGCGCCATCGAGCTTTGCGTCGAGCTTCAGTCCCTTTGTCAGCTGTTTCAGCCGCTGCAACCAGCGCGATTCGACGGTAGGGGCCCCCTCCGACTTCAGCGCGCGCGTGAACCGCACTTCGGGCATTGCGGCCAATGTCGCAAAATCGTGTGCGGCCAGACCGATGGCACGCTCGGAGGATTCCAATCCCAGCGCCGACCGCATCGGGCGCGACAGCCAGGGATCGGCCGCGGCGGATCGCGGCCACGTGCCCTCGTTCAGACCACCGAGTACGACAAGATCGAAATGCTGTAGGCGTGCTTCCAACGGCCCCAGAATCGCAAGCCGGGGATGGCGGCCAAAAGCCGGACGAACCGCTTTCTCCTCCGCGAATTGCCGCAACAGAATGGGATAGGCTAACGGTTCAATGGGAGGCAGGTCTTCGCCTGCGCGGATAAGCGATTCGACAAGTTCGGCTGCCGCGTCTCCCGCGTCCCCCCGCCACAAGCGGACAGCGCCCACTTCATGGTCGCTCGCCCCCAGCGCTTCGGCGGCATCGCGATGCCGGCGCACCAGATCGGCAAGCGCAAGCGATTGGCTCTGCATCGCCCGGCCGAACGGTTCGAGGGCGGCCGCGACTTTTGCATACCAACCGGCGATTTCCCCGAAAAGTCCTTCCTGCGCAGGATCGGCGCACTCGGTGCGTCGTGACGCAATCGCGCTCGAAATCCCCGCCAAACCGGCATCGGGAGAGGGCCCTCGCAAGACAAATCTGTCGAGCAGTCGCGCGCGGCGGCGGAACACGCCCGGGTATTCGCCACCGCAGGCGAGTGGATGCTTGAGAAGCGCCAGCAGTGGCATGGGAGCAAACTGTGCCGCGGCGGCTTCGGCAAGCAGCAGGAGAAAAACTGCAGGAGGTGTCTGCGACAACGGTTTGCCCGCCGAGTCATCGACGCCGATGTCCCAGCGCCCGAGCTCAGCGGCGACGCGGCGCGCGAGTCCGCGATCCGGAGTGACGAGCGCGGCGGTCTGTCGCCCGTCTTCCAACGCTTCACGGAGTATCAGCGCGATCGCCAATGCTTCTTCGGCGGGATGCGCCGCTTCGACAATGCCAATGCCCTCGACACCTTCGGCAAGTTCGGGCGCGCCACGATCGACCAGTGCACGCCATGCATCTGTCGTCGGCGCCGGCCTCAGCACCTCCCGGAATAGCGCAACCCGCGAAATGCGCGCGGCCGCGGCGCCCGGCCAATCGCCTACGTCTCCGCGCGGAACGCCAATGCTGGCGAGCAACTGTTTCATGCCGTATTGGGGATGGCTGGCGCCGAGCGCCTCCCAGCTCTCGTCGTCCAGTTCGCGATCAAGCGCCGGCAGCACGACAGCGCCCTGGGGCAGTTCTGCAATGGCGGCGAGGAGATCGGCTGTTGCAGGAATGCTGCCTGTTGTTCCGGCAGCGACTACCGGAAATGCTGGCCTGGATTCGCGATAGCGGCGTGCAAGCTGCCCGATGAGCATGTTGCGCCGGTGCGCAGGATCGAGCGCGCCTTCGGCGCTGAGAACCACCGGCCACGCGTCGCGCAGGAAGCGCAGAAAATCGCGCACCTCGGCCCAATGCTCCGTGAGATGCTCCGGAACGAGGCTGTCGAGCCTGCCGAGATCGACGTGCCGGATTTCTGCTTCGTCGAACAATCGGGCGAGATGGCGCGCCATCGCGGCGGCCTGGGCGAATGCCGACGATCGATCGTCGTGCCGTGCCGCCCACCGCCGCACCAGCATGGCGAGCAGGAGCCGCCGTCGCAGGGGGTCGAGCGCCGGCGCGAGCGCAAGATCCTCCGTACCCGGATCGAAGTAAAGCTCTTCCTCGTCGGGATCGCCGAGCGCGCGAATGTCGGGAAGGAGTGCCGCCCCATCCGAAAGCCGCGCGAAGCACTCCGAGAGAGTCCGCGCGGCGCGCCGGGTCGGCAGGTAAATCGTTGTCGAAATCGCGAACGGATCGCAGCTTGCGCCAAATCTGTCGATGACGCCGCGGGCGAGCGTTTCGGCAAAGGGGACGCCGGCGGGAATCGTATAAAGCCCCCCGGCCATGGATCAGGCCGGCAAGAGATCGGCGAGATAGACTTCCGAGCGCGCCAGAGCATCGGGCGTGCCCACATGCATCCAGACGCCATCAAGGCGGATGCCGTACAGCCGTCCGCGTTCGATGGCCTGATCCCAGAGCGGGTTGATCGAAAAGGCACCCGGTGTCGAGCCGGCGAAAAGTCTTGGGTGCACGATCTGCACGCCCGGATATGCAAACGGCGACAGGCGCTGTTCCGGCACGCGCGACAGATGTCCGTCCGCTTCCATTACGAAATCGCCGGGACCGTCATAGCCGATGGCCGAGACGAGCGAGGCCGCAAGCAGCAGCGCATCCATCTTGTCGGGATCCCAGCGCGCGATCATGCGAGGGAGCGCGCGCGCGTAACCCTCGACCCAAATCGAATCGGCGTTATGCACGAAGAACGGCTCGCCCTCGAACATCGGCAGCACATTGAGAATGCCTCCGCCGGTTCCCAGGATCGTATCTCTCTCCTCGGAGATGCGGATTTGCACGTCCTTGCGTTTCGCAAGATGCGATGTCAGCTGCGCGGCATGATGATGGACGTTGACAACCACGAGCTCCACGCCCGCCGCGGCGAGCCGATCAATGACGTGGTCGATCAAGGGCTTTCCGTGCACGCGGACCAGCGGCTTCGGCAGGTCGTTGGTGAGCGGCCGCATGCGGGTGCCGAGACCGGCCGCGAGCACCATGGCGAAGCGGAGGCGGTTCACGCGGGCACTCCTTCCCGCAGCGGCGCTCTGCGCCTCTCGCGCGGAATGGCCCGGTCATACCAGGCGCTGAGCTTCTCAAGCACGGGATGGGCAAGATCGGATTCGAGATATCTCCAGACACGCGGCAGGTGGCCAAGATAACGTGGTTTGCCGTCCCGGCTGGCCAGCCTTGCGAAAATGCCGGCTATCTTCGCGTTGCGTTGCGCCGCGGTGACGGCGGCCTCAGCCGACCACAATTCGGGGTCGACATCACGCCCTTGCGATTTCATGGCGGCCAGGTAGCGCGCCTTCATGGTACGCGCGACCTCCGGCGCCACATCGCGCCGCGCGTCTTCGAGGAGCGAAACCACGTCGTAGGTCCGGTTGCCCGCGAGTGCGTCCTGAAAATCGATCATGCCGACTCGCGCCGTCCCTTCGCGGCGCGGAAGCCAGAAAAGATTTTGCGCGTGATAGTCGCGATGTACGAAGACCGGCCCCGCGCCGCGGACATTTTCGAGAGCCTCGCGCCACAGTGCGCGATGCTCCGCCATTTCTTCCGCCCGCGATTTGCGTCCGAGTGCCAGCGGGACAAACCACTGCGTCATCAGATCGGTTTCGGCGAGACAGGCGGCGAGGTCGTATTCGTAGAACGGCGCCTCCGGCGAAAGTCTTTGCGGCGCAGGTTCCGCGTGCAGCAGGGCGATGGCGTCGATAGCGGCGCCGTAGAGCGTGTCTTCCTCGCCCGCCTGGCCCAGCACGTCGGCATAAAGGTCCTCGCCCAAATCCTCGAGCAGCACGAACCCCTGCCCCGCGTCGTCCGCATAAATCTCCGGCGCGCCCAATCCGCGTGCGCGCAGAAAGCGCGCGGCGGCAACAAAGCGCGCGCAATCGGCGCCCGCCAGACGGGCCACGGCATTGTAGCCAAGGACGTGTCGCTCTTCCGGCGTTGCGCTCGGGGGACAGGGAGGAGATTCAGTGTTCTGCGGCTGGTCCATGACCATGGCCGTCCGGCCGTTGCGGCGGGCGCGATAATAGCGCCGGGTCGAAGCATCGCCTGGGAGCGCCGTCAGCGACGCCCCTTCCCACCCCGCCCACGCGAGAAACGCGCGCACGGCCTCGCTCCGCTCGTTTTGCACCCTTCACGCCTTCTTGCTTGCCAGAAGCTGCGCCCAGCGCGCACCGCCGAAGAATTGCACGGCGCGCACCGTTTCGCCAACGATCTCGATTCCGATCCGGAGCGCGTGGGAGGGTATTCGCGCCTGCGCCCGCTCCGGCCATTCTAGGAGGATCGCCCCTCTCTCCTGCGCCTCTTCGAACCCGAGTTCGTCAACCTCTGCGATGCTTTCGATTCGGTAAAGATCGAAATGAAAAATCCGCAGACGGGGCGTCTCGTATTCCTGGACAAGCGCAAAGCTCGGGCTCGGAATTTCCGCGGTTACGCCGAGCGCCCGCAAAATGGCGCGGGCGAGCGTCGTCTTGCCGGCTCCAAGATCGCCTTCGAGCGCGATCACATCGCCGGCGGCGAGTCCTTTGGCGATCCGCCGCCCGAGTTCGCGCGTCTCGCCCAACGTGCGCAACAGGAGCTGACCTGAAAAATTGTCTCGCTCTGCCATTTGGGTCCGGTCTATGCCGAGGCCGTTGCTGCCGCAACGATACCGATTCGCGTTATGCTCTCGAATAACGACGGAGTGTGAAGATGATCCAACGCGCGACCACCCTTCTTCTGCTTGCTCTTGTCGGAACCGAAGCGCACGCGGCAGACGCGCCGGGGCAGAGGTTTTCGATTTCGCCGGCAAGTTTGCCCAAGCCCTATGCCACGCCGGCGGTGGACAACACTTCTGAAGCCGTTTCAAAGCCTGCCGGCGCGCTGCCGAAGGCGCCCGCAGGCTTTACGGTCTCGGTGTTCGCCGCCAATACCCCACATGCGCGGTGGATGACGGTGGCCCCGAACGGCGACGTTTTCCTGGCCGAATCCGACGCGGGCAAAGTGGTAGTCCTCCGTCCCTCGACCGACGGAACCCACGCAGCAAAGATCTCGACCTTTGCGACGGGCTTCGAACGCCCACATGGTTTGGCGATGCACGGCGGTTCGCTTTACGTCGCCGACGTGAAGGCCATCTGGAAGATGCCCTATGCCAGCGGTGCGCTGAAGGAGAGCGGCAAGCGCGAGCATGTGGCCGACACGACTCCCAAAGAGGGTGTCGGTCATTTTACGCGCGACATCGTCTTCGATTCGCGCGGCAACCTGTTTCTGACTATCGGCAGCAAGGACAACGTAGCCGAAAATCCGCTGCCTTACGCGAGCGTGCAGAAAGTGAACGCCGACGGTACACTCTCCACGTTTGCGAGCGGTCTGCGCAACCCGGTCGGAATCGCCTTCTATCCGGGTACAAGCGATCTTTACGTGACCGTGAACGAGCGCGACGGTCTGGGGGACAATCTGCCGCCCGATTATCTCACCCGAATCCGCCAGGGTGATTTCTTCGGCTGGCCGTACGCCTACACCGGACCCCATCCCGATCCCCATTTCGGCGCGAAGCGGCCCGATCTGGTGGCCAAAGCCAAAACGCCGGATGTGCTGTTTCAAGCGCATTCGGCACCGCTGGGACTGGTATTCTATGAAGGCACCCAGTTTCCCGCAGAGTATCGCGGCGATGCATTCGTATCGCTGCACGGCTCGTGGAATACCTCGCACCCCACCGGTTACAAGGTTGTACGGGTGCATTTCGCGAACGGGCGACCGCAGAATGCGTATCAGGACTTCATTACCGGCTGGTGGGACGGCAGCACATCGCCCGCGCGGGTGTGGGGACGGCCGGTTGGGCTTGCCGTAGCAAAGGACGGCAGCCTTCTCATCGCCGATGATGCCGCAAACACCGTCTGGCGCGTGGCGTACCGGGGAAAATGACTGCGCTTCGGCAACCCCGCTCCGATCAGTGCTGTGCGGTCCACCATCCGATTTCCTCGCGCGCGATCGGGATTTTGGACTCCATTCGGGGTCGGCAGCCAATGAAGTTGTAGCGGGATGGCAAGCATTGCAGGCCGTTTCGACGTCCTGGCAAGGCGGAGGACTTCGGCATTCCAGATGTCCTTCTCGACGAAAGGCCCGGCTGTTTTTGATATTTTCGACGCACCGGCTGCGGTCGGGAAAAACGGCTTCTTCGGGGCCGCCATTTCTGCTAGCCCGCCCGCGGGAGCACTATGGAAAGCAGCCGGTTAGCCCATGTCGCAGCGCATTCTCGTCATTGGCGCGGGACAAGCCGCCGCGCAGGCCGTGGCCACGCTGCGCGCGGAGGGCTTTGCAGGATCTCTTTGCATTGTCGGCGACGAACCCTTTCCGCCGTATCAGCGGCCGCCGCTCTCGAAAGCCTATCTGGCGGGTACGTTCGAACGCGAGCGGCTGTTTCTCAAGCCCGAGAGCTTTTACCGGGAAGCAGACTGTGAACTGATTCTCGGCGTCCCCGCCACCGCCCTGAATCGGAGTGCGCGTACCATCGCACTCGCCGAGGGAACTGCGCTTTCCTACGACAGGCTCCTCTTTGCCACCGGTTCACGCGTTCGGCGCCTGCCCGTCCCCGGCGCCGATCTTCCCGGCATCTTCTATCTGCGCGGCATTGCGGACGTCGATTCGCTGCGCGCTGCGTTTGCCGCCGGCGGCCGACTTGCGGTCGTCGGCGGCGGCTATATCGGACTCGAAGTTGCTGCTGTCGCGATCAAGCACGGACTTTCCGTCACCGTATTCGAATCGTTCGACCGGGTGATGGCGCGCGCCGTTTCGCCGGAGTTCTCGGCGTTTTTCGAACAGGTGCATACTCACGCCGGCGTCCGATTCGAACTGAATACGTCGGTTGAGTCCTTCGACGGGACAGAGCACCTTTGCGCGGTGCGGGCAGGCGGAAAACATTACCCGGCCAATCTCGCACTGGTAGGAATTGGAGTTGTTCCTAATGTCGAACTGGCGCAAGCGGCCGGCCTTGCCTGCCATGACGGTATCGTCGTTGACGAATGTGCGCGCACGGCCGACCCCGCAATCTTCGCCGCGGGAGATTGCACCCGGCACATCGGCCGGGACGGGACGCCGATTCGGCTCGAGTCCGTGCAAAATGCGATCGATCAGGCAAAGCATGCCGCGTGGGCCATGCTGGATCGGCCGACAGCATACCGGGAAGTTCCCTGGTTCTGGTCGGACCAGTACGATTTGAAGCTGCAGATCGCGGGGCTCGCCCGCATGGGCGATGTCTGCGTACGTCGCGGAGATCCGGCAACACGGAAGTTCGCGGTGTTTCATCTCCGCGAGGGGCGGGTGGCTGCAGTAGAGGCGGTCAATGCCGCCCCGGAATATATCGTCGGGCGCAAAATGATCGCGGGAGGCGTAGCCGTCGATGCGGCAAGGCTCGCCGATCCATCGGTGCCGATGAAATCACTGGCTTGATCGCAGGAAAGGCAGATGCCGAAAATCGTCTATATCGAACACAATGGCAAAGAGCACATCGTCGAGGTACCTTCCGGCTGGTCGGTCATGGAGGGCGCCGTCAAAAATCTCGTCCCGGGCATCGATGCGGATTGCGGGGGCGCCTGCGCCTGCGCCACCTGCCACGTACACGTCGATCCGCAATGGGCGGGCCTGTTACCGCCGAAGCAGGACATGGAAGAGACCATGCTCGATTTCGCGCAGGAACTTCAGCCCACAAGCCGACTGTCATGCCAGATCAAGGTCTCGCCCGCGCTCGATGGCCTCGTGGTGAGGCTGCCGAAAAGCCAGCACTGAATCCCGGCGCTTAACCGGCCACCGCCGTTTCGGCGCGCCCCGTTTCGGTCGCCCGCAACGGGATGTGGCACCGCACGGTCGTGCCGCAATCCGGCTCGCTTTCGATTTCGACCCACCCCTCGTGCAGTTCGATAAAGCGGTTGACGAGCGCGAGTCCGAGTCCGGCGCCCGCGGGTTGTCCCGCCCGCCCCTTGGCGCTGAAGCGATCGAATGCATTGGCCTTCACTTCGGGCGCAAATCCGGGACCGGAATCCGAAACTGCAATCTGAACTTCGCCGTCGGCAATTTTCGCCGAAAGCGTGACGCGGCCGCCACGCGGCGTAAATTTCAACGCATTGGACAGAAGATTAAAGACGATCTGCCGGATCCGGCGGGCATCCGCGCAAATGTGTCCGATATGCGGATCCCAGTCTCGACGCAACGCAATCGCGAGGCTCGCCGCGTGTTTCTGCAGCGCGTCGGCCGCCCGCGACAGGAGGGCATGAAGATCGACGGATGCACGTTCGAGCCGCATCGCGCCCGAATCGATCAGTGCCAGATCGAGAATGTCGCTCGTCACCTCCGCAAGACTGTTGGACGCGGAGAGGATGTCCTCGACATATTCGGCCTGTTTGGGCGAAAGCGATCCGGCCTGGCCTGCCGCAAGCAGGCTCGCAAAACCATGGACCGCGTTGAGCGGATCGCGAAACAGGAACGATGCGTGGTGTACAAAATCCGATTTGAGCCGATCTGCAGCCTCGAGCGCTTCCGCGCGATCGCGCAAGGCGCTTTCGATCCGCGACCGGTCCGTCATGTCCGCAAACGTGATCAGCGTTGCACCGTCGGGCAGCGGCGCAAATGCGAGCGCGAGCACGGTGCGGTCGGAGCGCTCGATCCGTCCCCAATTCTTGTCGCGTTCCGCGCCGGCGGCAATGCTCAACGCCAGACTCTGCCACATCGTGACGTCGCCAAACCGGGCAGAGCAGGCCTCGGCGATCTTCTGGACGTGAGGCTCGCCCTGGAGAGCCGCCGGTTCGAGCTCCCACAGGCGCGCAAATGCGGCATTGTGCAATTTGAGCCGCGCGTCCGGGCCAAACACCGCCACGGCTTCGCTCAGTGTGTCCAGCGTGGCTGATTGAACCTTGATGAGCGTGTTGTAGGAACTTTCGAGCGCGAGTTTCTCTGTTACATCCTCATAGAGGTAGGTGAGGCCGCCGAACGGGTGTGGTTGGGCAACGATGCGCAGCGTCTTGCCGCCTGGCAGGTACCAAAGATCCTCGGGAACGTATTCGAGCGAATGCTCGTAAAGCGCGAGCCGCTGGCGTTTCCAGGACTGGTAATCACGTTGCTCGGGCAGCTTTCGTGTTTCACGGAGCCGGTCGAGAATCTCTTCGTCGGTCGGATGAAGTTCGAGCCAGGAGTCCGGAAGGTTCCACAGGCGCACGAAGGCGCCGTTGTAGAATGACAGTCGCCGGTCGCGATCGAAAATCGCCACCGCCGTGGCGAGCTTATCCAGGGTATCGGCATGCGCATCGATATGCTGCTGCAGACGGGCTTCCGTACTGGACAGGTCCGTCACATCGATGGCCGTGCCCACCACGCCCTCGGAGACGGGCGCATGGGTGAGCGTGAGCGCCCGTCGTTGACCGGCGATAACGGAATAGCGTTTCGACTCGACTGCATGACCCGCCGAGCGCGCGGACGATGCAAGGTCGCGATCGGATTTTTCCAGGCTCGTTTGAGCGGCAACGGCCGATTCGACATCTTGTTGTCCCACGGCGGCCAGAAACGCGCGGTTACCCCATGCCAGCGCGCGATTTCGATTGCGCAGCCACACCGGGACGGGAATTGCGTCCAGAACGGCGCGGTAATCCGTCTCCTCCGCAGAACTGGCGGACTGCACCCAGATCGCGGCCATGGCGCCCACGGGGCGGCCGCGCAGTGTCACGGTCCCGCCTTCGGCATCGCGAACCTTGAGAAGGAATGGCGCACCCATTTCGGCCAAGGCATCCAAAGCTTCTGCCAGAGCAATTCCGTCCGGACCGGCGAGGCACGACTCGACAATCGCTTCGGCGGCGCCAAAGCTTTGCGGAGGCGCCTCCTCGGCGCCCCAAGCGATCAGCGGATCGCGACCGGCGGCGAGCAAAGCTTCGCGTGCGCGGAGTGCACCCCGAAAGATTGCGCGCGTTTGTCGAAGCCGTCGACGCAGACGCAGAACGGCCGCCGCGAGCGCCAGCGCCCACAGAGCTGCTCCGAGCGCCAATGCGAGCGAGCCCAACCCGATCAGGTCCACGATCATGCCCGTTGGATGGCCCTCCGCGGCAAGTGCGGTTCCGGGAATGGCGGTCGCACCCACCCCGCAAGCCAAAGACCACTGCAGCCCGTGGAGCCGCCACCTCGAGGCCGGACGCATCGTCCTGGGCCACCCCCCGCTTTTCACCCGAAGGCGAATCACCTTGGAATCGTTATGATAGGCGACGGAAGCGATGTGGCATAGATAAGGTGGTTAAAAAACAGTAAAGCGCGAAAACTCGCGAGTTAACACTACATCTAGCCCGGCCGCGGGGGTCTGGCGGGGCCGAATAGTTTTGGTAGATTCCCCCTCTGGAGGAACCGATGGGCAATCTGGACTCCCTTCCGCCACAGCTTCAGGGCCGGCCAAGCCTCGTTTTTCGTCAGCTCTTCGATCCCCGATCTTCAAGCTACACCTACCTCCTCGGCGATCCGCTGGCTCGCGAAGCGATACTGATTGATCCCGTATTCGAGCAGGCCCGGCGCGACGAGGCGCTGGTGCGGGAGCTTGGTCTTTCGCTCGTGTGGACACTCGAAACACATATTCACGCGGACCACGTCACCGCAGCGTCTCTGCTGCGCGATCGACTGGGCAGCCGGATCGCGCTGGCCCAGGCAAGCGGAGCAGTGGGAGCCGACCGCTACCTTTCGGACGGCGACACTGTCGCCTTCGGTGAGCACCGTGTGCGCGTGATGGCAACCCCGGGGCACACAAGCGGCTGCCTCACCTTCGTTTGCGATGACGAAGCCCGCGCATTCACTGGCGATTGTCTGCTCGTGCGGGGAACGGGGCGCACCGACTTTCAGGGCGGCAGCGCCCCCCAGATGTACCATTCGGTGCGCGAACGCATTCTGTCCCTACCGAATTCCTGCCTGCTCTATCCGGCGCACGACTACCGCGGACTTACCTGTACGAGTGTGGGCGAGGAGAGGCGTTTCAATCCGCGCCTGGGCGACACGGCGGCGCTCGAAGATTTCTGCGGCCACATGGCAAACCTGAAGCTGCCCCATCCCAGACAGATCGATGTTGCAGTTCCCGCCAATCTGCGCTGCGGACTTCCCGACGTGCTGCCGTGCGGAACCGATCCCGATTGGGCCGCACTTTCCTATACCTTCGCCGAAATCTGGGAGATCGCACCTCACGTGCTCGATGAGCATGCATCGGTGGTGCAAATTGTGGATGTGCGTGAGCCGCACGAGTTCACGGGCCCGCTGGGCCATATCAGGGGTGCGCGCCTGATCCCGCTCTCGGTTCTCGCTACGCGAATCCCGGATATCGAAAAGAATCTCCCGGTCGTGACCGTGTGCCGAGCCGGCAGCCGTTCCGCTCAGGCGTATCATATATTGCGACAGGCAGGCTTCAGCAGGGTTGCGAACCTCTCCGGCGGCATGCTGCGGTGGCGCGCGGAAAACCTCGATGTCGAGGATGCGTCGGGTTGAAACAAGTTCCTGGTTCCCCACAGCGGGAAAATAGCGGAAACCGGCGCCCAGCCTGCAAGGATCGTTCATCTTGCAGCCACGTTAGGAAGGGGGTGACGCGCGCAGACGCGTGCGAGCGCGACCGGGATTGGTGATGTGACACTTGTGCTTGTGGTTGAGGATGAGTTTCTTATCCGCATGAATACGGTCGAGATGGTCGAGGAAGCCGGTTACGCGGCTCTCGATGCGTCAAATGCCGATGAGGCGATCGCGATCCTGGACCGCCGCGGTGACATCCAGATCGTCTTCTCCGACATCAATATGCCGGGGTCGATGAACGGCCTTGAGCTTGCCGAAGCGATCGCCGACAACTGGCCACAGGTTCGTGTGGTGCTCACGTCCGGACGCTTCATTTTGCGCGACGAGGATCTTCCAGACAACGACCGGTTTATCCTGAAGCCCTTCGACACGGGCCAGATCGCCAACGTCCTGCGCGACCTTGCCGCCTGATTTCCTGCCTCGATGAAAGTTCATGCCGCCTCGCGCCGGGCGAGGCGAACAAGTCCCGAGAGGGTGGCCTGCACGCCTCTCAGTCGCATTTCGGGCGTTTGCCAATCGCGCGCAATCACCACCTTCTGGTCGGGACGCACACGCATCGTCGACTGATGCTCTGCAATCAACCTCACAAGACCAGCGGGGTTCGGGAACAGGTTGTTGCGAAACGTAATGGTGGCGCCTTTCGGGCCGGCTTCGATCTTTTCCACCTGGGCCTGCCGGCACAAAGCCTTGATCGCAACGATGTGGAGCAAATGCTGCACCTCCTCGGGAAGAGCGCCGAAGCGATCGATGAGTTCTGCTGCAAAGCGGTCGATATCTTCCGAGTCCTCAAGGCTCGCGATCCGGCGGTAGAGTGCCATGCGCACGTCGAGATCGGGCACGTAGGTTTCGGGAATCAGGACCGATGTCCCGATATTGATCTGTGGCGACCAGTGCTCGTCGGCTTCGACGGCGGCACCCGACCGGAGTTGCGCAACCGCCTCTTCGAGCATTTCCTGATACAGTTCTATTCCCACTTCGCGCACATGGCCGGACTGCTCTTCCCCAAGCAGATTGCCGGCGCCGCGTATGTCGAGATCGTGGCTGGCGACCGAAAAGCCCGCGCCGAGCTGATCGAGGGATTGCAGCACCTGTAGTCGCCGCTCCGCCGTCTCGGTCAGTTTCCGGCCCGCGGGCGTGGTGAGATACGCATAAGCGCGCTGCTTGGAGCGCCCGATTCGGCCGCGAAGCTGGTAGAGTTGGGACAGTCCGAACATGTCGGCGCGATGCACCACGAGTGTATTCGCGGTGGGAATGTCGAGCCCGCTCTCGACGATATCCGTCGAGACGAGCACATCGATATTTCCCTCGTAGAACGCGGTCATCACATCTTCCAGCGCCGCCGGCGGCATCTGGCCGTGGCCGATTGCGGTCTTCACTTCGGGAACGGTGTGCTTCAGAAATTCCATCGCCTCCGCAATATCCGCAATGCGCGCACAGACATAGAAACTCTGGCCGCCGCGATAATGTTCGCGCAGAAGCGCCTCACGCACGGTGAGAGAATCGAATGGAGTCACGAACGTGCGTACCGCAAGCCGGTCGATGGGCGGCGTCGTGATGAGCGAAAGGTCGCGCACGCCGGTCAGCGCGAGCTGGAGCGTTCGCGGAATGGGTGTCGCCGTCAGGGTCAGCACATGCACGTCGGATTTGAGCGCCTTCAGGCGCTCTTTGTGGGCGACGCCGAAATGTTGTTCTTCGTCCACAACGACGAGGCCGAGCCGTTTGAAGGAGATCGATTTCGCGAGCAGCGCATGTGTGCCGACGACGATGTCGACGGCGCCTTCCGCAAGTCCCAGCTTCGTTTCCCGCACGTCTTTGGCGGACACGAAACGCGATAGCTGCCGCACCTTGACGGGGAAACCCTGAAAGCGCTCGACGAAGGTCTTGTAATGCTGGCGCGCGAGCAGGGTCGTTGGAACGATCACCGCCACTTGCGCCCCGGCCATCGCTTCGACAAAGGCCGCGCGCAGCGCGACCTCGGTCTTGCCGAAGCCGACATCGCCGCAAACGAGCCTGTCCATCGGCTGTCCCTTGGCGAGATCCTCGATCGTCTCGGCGATCGCACGATCCTGGTCCTCCGTCTCCTGCCACGGAAAGCGCGCGCAGAATTCGTCGTAAAGCCCCTGCGGGGGATCAACGGCCGGAAGGGATTTCAGCTGACGCGAGGCGGCGATCCGGATCAGTTCCGCCGCGATCTCGCGCACGCGCTGTTTCATGCGCGATTTGCGCTGCTGCCAGCCGGCGCCGCCCAGCCGATCAAGCTGCACCGTGGCCTCGCCTCCCCCGTAGCGTGTCAGGAGTTCGATATTCTCGACGGGAAGAAACAGCTTGCCACCCTCGTACTGCAACTCCAGGCAATCGTGCGGCGCCCCCGCGGCGTCGATCGTCTGCAGGCCGACATATCGCCCGATCCCGTGCTCGATATGCGTCACGAGATCGCCGGCTGAAAGGCTGGCCACTTCGGCAAGAAAATTTTGGGCACGCCGCGCTTTTGCGGCGCGACCGCGCGCCATCCGCTCGCCCAAAATATCCTGTTCGGTAACGACGGCCATATCGGGCGCTTCAAAGCCGTGCTCGAGACCAAGCACCGCCAATCCGATAGCTTCGCCGTGCATCGACAGCGCATCGGGCCAGTTCGTCACCCGTCGTACGACACCGAGGCCGTGATCGGAGAGCAAGCCGCCCAAACGTTCCGCCGAACCTTCGCTCCAGGCGGCGACGGCCACCCGTCTGTTGGTCTGCTGCAAAGCCTTCACATGATCCGCTGCATCCTCGAACACGTTGACCCGGCCCTGCGCCCGCTCCGGCGCGAAATCGCGCCCCGGCTTTCCGCCCGCATCAACCGAACGCATGGACTCCGGAGCCTGAAACGGCGAGACTTCGCGGACGGGCCGATGCGCCAAAGCCGCTTTCCATTCGGGCTCGATGAGATAAAGTTGCTCCGGGGGAAGTGGCCGGTATGGCGGGCTGGATTTCGTATCGGTTCCGGCGCCGGCCAGAAGCTGACGCCGCGTCTGATAGTAATCTTCGATGAGCGCAAGGCGCTGGGCGCGCGCTTCCTCCACCCGGTACGAAACAAATACGAGAGGTTCGTCGAGATAATCGAACAGCGTTTCGAGTTCGGGATAGAATAACGGGAGCCAATGTTCCATGCCCGGATGCTTGCGCCCCGCGCTCACGGCCTCATAAAGCAGATCGTCTGGTCCGGGCGGGCCGAACGCGGCAACGTAGCCCGAGCGGAAACGGCTGATCGACGCGCCATCGAGCGGTGTTTCACTGGCAGGCAGCAGTTCGATTTCGGCAATCTCCGCGTTCGACAACTGCGTCTCGGCATCGAATCGCTTGATGGCTTCAACATTGTTACCGAAAAAATCGAGACGCAGCGGATCGTCGGCACCTGGCGGCCAAAGGTCGACGATGCCGCCGCGGGGCGCAAAATCGCCCGGCTCGCGTACCGTGCTGGCGCGGACGTAACCGTTCTTCACGAGGAAATTGATGAGTTGCTCGTATTCGATTGCCTGCCCCACACGCGCAAGGAAACTCGCTCCGCGGATGGCGGTGCGTGGCGGCGCGCGCTGCAGGAGCGCGTGGACCGGTGCAATCACGACCGCGGGACCGGCGTCCTTGTCGCGGGCGGCAAGCGCCGCAAGCGTTGCGAGACGCTGGCTTTCGATATCCGGTTTCGGCGACAGGCGGTCGTAAGGCAGGCAATCCCAGGCGGGAAAAGGCAGCACACGCAGATTCGGCGCGAAGAAGCCGATCGCGTCCGCTGCTACCTGCGCCGCCGCGTCGTCAGCGGTCACGAACAGAACGACGCCTGGGCGGCGCTTCGCAGCTTCGGCGGCGAGAAATGCGTCATAGCCGGCTGGCGCGCCCGTAAGCGCGAAATGACCGGGGGTGCGGGCAATATAGTTCAGACGTTCCAAACGGGATTCTTCCGGCTGCAAATTGCTTTCAGGCGCGCGAAAACGGGAGTGTCGTGCAATGCGGGGACGGGCGCGTAACCGCGCAACCAGTCATAGACATCCTGGTCCGGCGCATCCAGGAGCGCCTCGAAGCTGGCGAGTTCCGCCGCATCGAGCTCGTCGAGATGCAGATCCGCGAAGGCGCCGAAAATCGCGTCGGCTTCCCTAAAGCCGCGACGCGCTGCGCGGAAGCGCAGCCGCTTGCGCCGGATCTCGCTCGGAGTCTCGCCCATCGGCGCGCGATATAGCGGTCCGCGGCTGCCGGGACCAGACCGCGAATCAACCCGAACTGGCACGTCTGATGATGCGGCTCGGCGTGGAACCACAAAACGGGCGTCTCGTCGTCGATTCCGGCATTCATGCGATGAAGTAGACGCGGGAAAAAGCGGTGGAGTACCGTTACATCGCAAAGAAACGCGCCGCGTGAGCAGTGCCATCGTTGGGCCGAGCGGGCCCACGCGTCTTCGGGTCGCCTCCCCGCGTCTCTTGCAATGCGTTAGAGTGCGTGGATCAGCGGAGACGTTGGGATGCCGGAAAACTCCGATCGTGACCTTGGGACGGGCCGCCCCATCGCGCGGCGCGATTTTTTGCAGGGCGTCGCCATCGGCGTGACACTCGGCGGTCTCGCGCCGGAACTCGCGCAGGCCGCAGAACGGGAGGCACAGAATGCTCCCGGATATTATCCGCCCACGCGCCTCGGGATGCGCGGCAGCCATCCCGGATCGTTCGAAGCTGCGCATGAGCTGCGCGATGGCGACTTCTGGAGTCGGACGTCATCGCTCGTGGACACCGGCGAAGTCTACGATCTGGTGATCGTCGGAGGAGGCATTAGCGGGCTTTCGGCGGCATGGTTCTATCGGGCGGCAAGACCTGACGCGAAAATCCTGATTCTCGAAAATCACGACGATTTCGGCGGCCATGCCAAACGCAACGAATTTCACACGAACGGCCGGATGGAGCTGATCAACGGCGGCACTCTCGGCATCGACAGTCCCTATCCCTACAGCCGGGTCGCGGCGGGTCTGCTCAGATCGCTAGGTGTCGAGCCGGCGAAGCTCAGCAAGGATTGCGACGACCCGTCTGTTTATGCCGGACTCGGATTGGGCGTGTTTTTCGACCGGGAGACCTTCGGCACCGACCGCCTCGTCAGACTGGGCGCGGATGCGCGCGGCAAGGCGGATACCCAGGCGTGGAGCGCGTTCGTCGCGAAGGCGCCCCTTTCCGACCCGGTCCGGCGAAGCATTCTCAAGATCGAGACCGGCACCGAGGACTATTACCCCGGTCTGACTCCAGACCAGAAGAAGGACCGGCTCTGGAGGATTTCCTACCGCGACTATCTGCTTCACGTCGTGGGGGCCGACCCGGCCACGATGCCGTTCTACCAGCATCACACCGACGAATGGTGGGGATGCGGAATCGACGCGGTTTCGGCCCTCGACTGCTGGGGCATGAAATACCCTGGATTTGCCGGCCTGAAACTCCAACCCGGCGGCCCGAGCCTCAAACGGATGGGATATACGCCGGCTGGCTATTCCACCGCCGGAGGATCGGAGGAGTTTCATTTTCCCGATGGCAATGCCTCCATCGCGAGGCTTCTCGTGCGCGCGCTTATTCCGGATTCGATCCCGGGCCGGGATGCGCGCGACATCGTCACCGCGCGCGTGGACTACGCGCGGCTCGACCGGCAGGACCCCGTGCGCATCCGTCTCAACGCGCTGGCGGTGCGAGCGCGCAACACCGGAAAAGGCGTGGAGGTCGCCTATACCGCGAGCCGCGGAGGCGGCGCAGTTCGGCGCGTGCGCGCGCGCGAATGCGTACTCGCAAACTGGAATGCGATGATCCCGTATCTCGTGCCCGAATTGCCGGCCGAACAGAAGGCCGCGCTGCACGCCATGGTAAAATGCCCGCTCGTTTATACGAATGTGGCGCTCCGCAACTGGACCTCCTTTGAAAAACTCGGTGTACGGCGCGTGCAGGCGCCGGGCTCGTACCATGTGAGCATCACGCTCAATCCGGCGGTGAACATCGGGGAATACCGGAGCGTGCGTCGCCCCGACGAGCCGACCCTGATCCGCATGGTACGTGCGCCGGCACGTCCCGGGCTTTCCGAATACGACCAGAACCGCGCGGGCCGGATGGAGCTTCTCGCAACAACATTCGATGATTTCGAGCGGCACATACGCGATCAACTCGGACGCACGCTCGGTCCGGTCGGGTTCGATCCCGCACGCGACATCGAAGGCATTGCGGTCAATCGATGGCCCCATGGCTACGCACCGGAATACAATTCTCTGTGGGACAAGGGTTTCGACGCCGATCACACGCCGAATCTCGTGGCGCGCAGGCGTTTCGGACGCATCGCAATTGCGAATTCGGACGCCGGATTTGCCGCCTACACGGATTCGGCGATCAACCAGGCGCATCGAGCCGTCGGAGAACTGCTGGCCACCTAGGGATATCGGAAGAGTTCTCGGCAAATTGGTAACTGACTGTCAAACATTCCAGACGAGCGTACCGGGCGCGCATTGCGGCCCTGCGAATCTCGCGATAGGATTCGCGCACATCCTAGTGGGGAGAATTCCATGCCATCGCGATTTCCCTTGTTCGCCGTTGCGGCGCTGACCGGCCTTTGGCCTTTTTCGGCGGGCGCGCATACCCAGCCGAAGCCGATGTACGTCACGCTTCCGAACCATGTCCGTCTCGCTCCGCGAAACCCACAGAGCGAGCTTGTGCAATGGAACGGAAGCTTCACGGATCTGACGCGCAAGACCATCACCTACACAATGATCGGAACCGATCCGACGAAGACGGATTCGAGCACCACCATTTCGATCGTGCTGGTGCCGGTCAGGATGGTTTACGGCCGCAGAAACGGAAACATGACCTTCGATCCTGCGACCCACAAACTTTCGAACGGCAGAACGATCGAGCAGAATACGCTCGACTCGCCGCTGTTCAACGCGGGAATCGATTTCAACCAGGGTGGTACCGATCTCGGCAACACGCAGTATATCGATGCCTATCAGCGTGGAAACTTCTGGTCCTCGGTCAGCACGAACTCCGGCTATCACGTTGTGCTTGGAACGCCTTCGGTAGCGACCGAACAGACCATCAGCGTGAGCGCGAGTCAGGGTCGGGTGATCAGCAATCCCTTCGGCCCCGGCAAGGTCGGAACGATGAGCATCAATGCGTTTGACAGCAAGCTGCAGACGTTCATGCGCAATCTGACGCAAATCAACTCGGGCGTGCTGCCGATTTTTCTCACGTATGACATCTATCTGACCCAGAACGGCAGCTGCTGCATTGGCGGCTATCATTCCGCCAACGGCGCGCAGCCGACCGGCCAGACCTACTCCTACGCCACCTATGTGGATTCGACCGGCGCCTTCGCGCAAGACGTCTCGGCGCTCTCGCACGAGATTGGCGAATGGCTCGACGATCCGTTCGTAGACAACCATGTCAACTGCACGGACAACAGCCTTATGGAGGTTGGCGACCCGCTTGAGGGCGGACCGAATTATGGCGGATATCCGTACACGCTGAACGGCTTCACCTATAATCTCCAGTCGCTTGAGTTCATCGGGTATTTTGGTGCGCCGCGCAGTACGTCGGTGAACAGCTGGCTGGCATTCCAGAACGACGAATCGAACGTCTGCCCGGGGCAGTAAGCGGGATTTTCCTATACATCCTCCCCGTGAGTCGTTCCGCGGGGAGGATGCGTCCGCATTGCTCGAACAATCGCACCTGGCCGGACAAACCGGCTTGCCAAGCCCTTTCGACCATCGCATTGTCGTCCCAGGCGGACGCGTGTCCGCTGCAACCACGGGGGTCTTCCAAATGACGTTTTCAGTACGCCTGGGCATCGCCGCAGCGGCGGCAGCGCTCTTGGCCGCGGCGGTTCCTGCAGCGACGCAGGCCCAGCCCGCGGGCGACCATGGCGCCTATCACATCTTCGCCACGCCCTCCTATGAAGCGCGAACCGGCCGCTATCCCGATCTCGGGACGACAGGAGAAATGGAGTATTTCGGCGGCACGGTATTTTCGAAGGTCAACGTCGTCTCGGTGATGTGGGGTTCCAACGTCAACGCAACCACGGTCGCCGAGATTCCGGATTTCAGCGCCGCGCTCGTCAACAGCACGTTCCTCCAGCAGCTCAAGGAATACAGCACCAAGCACGTCAAAGCCATCAATGGCCACCGGGGGTCGCACCAGAAGATCGGCCTCGGCACTTATTTCGGCCAGGTGCAGATCACGCCCAAAAACCAGAATCTGAACATCACTGACAACCAAATTCAGAAAGAATTGCAATACCAGATCAGCATTGGCGCTCTGCCACCGCAGGGGCCTAACATGCTGTACATGATCTACTTTCCCACGGACGTCACGATCACACTCGATGGAATGACGTCGTGCGTAGAGTTCGGTGCCTACCATTTCGCCAGCTATGGCAAGAGGGAAAAGCCCAACAACATTTTCTATGCGGTGGAGCCGGACTGCGGCGGAGGCTTCAGTAGCATCACCTACGCGGCGTCGCACGAATTCGCGGAAGCCACCACCGACAACATTCCGACGCCAGGTAGCAATCCGGCCTTTCCGCAGGCCTGGAACTCGTCGGATGGATACGAGATCGGCGACCTCTGCGAAGGTTATTCGGGAGAGCTGACGGACAAGACGCGCAGTTATGACGTGACGCAGGTTTATCTCAACAGCCTCGCCAACTGCAGCTCGGGCAATTATCAGAGCCCGCCCTGATCGGCCCAGGCCAAACCGCAAGAGAAAAGCTCCCCGGGTTCCCGGGGAGCTTTTTTTGCACCCTTGGCGCCCGGACCGTCAGTACGGATTCTTGTAGCGAAGCACCCTCGCCAGGTTCGTGCCGCGGATAATCCCGGCGGAGTGATAGAACAGGCCGTAGCTGTCGATCGACGACAAATCCGGGAAGATACAGGCGTCGAGCACATCGTTCGGATCGGTGGTCAGCACCCAGCCGCCGCCGGCTCCGTTGATCCCGCCGAAGAGATCGGTACCGCCGAGCTGCGAGCAATAGCACGAGCCCGGGCTGCCGTTGCAGTTCCCGTTGTAGGCTTCCTCGGCGTAGTAGGCGAGCGCGGCGAGCGTCGGCATCTTCGTCCATAACGTGGAAAGAAGCAGGCTGATCTGCGAGCCGTCCTTGGCGGACGTGAACTGGCAGAAATACTGCTTGCCCGCGAGCTGCAACGGCGAGCCGCCATTGGTGCCGTAATATGGCTCGCGCTCCTGGACGACGCCGCCTTTGGCCGCGCAATGCGCCTCTGCTTTCGAAAGCCAGACCTCTTCGGCTCGCGACGGCAGCTGGCTCAGCGCGAAGGCAAAAAGCGCCACAACGGCAATGGAAACAAATCTCATGGTCCCCTCCTCGATTGGCCGCCACCGGATGATCGGCCGCTGGTTCGCGCACCGGGCAGGATGAAAATGAGAACTGGGTTTTGATTCTCGCACGGCCACGAGTCGAGCACCAATTGCCGCCGCGCACGCGGAATCAGCCAAAAATCGATGAATACGATGGGTAGCGCCAGAACGTTCCCAGTGGGACGACACTAGGCTACGGCGTGAATTCGAAGACAGTGCCGTAGCCGTATTGGCCGCCGCCGCTTGCCGTGCCGTAGTAGTTCCCCTTGCCATCCGCGACCAGACCAGCGGTCGGGTTCGCTCCGTCTCCGGCCGAACTGAACTTGTGAAGAATTGTTTCGGTCCCATCCGGCGCAATCTCGAAGATCGTTCCGCAGCCGATGCCGCAGCTCTTGTTGCCGCCGTATTCCGTGGTGCCATAGAGATCGCCGGCGCTGTCGAAGGTAAGGGCGGCGGCCGGGTTGCCGCCGTCGCCGTGTTTGTCGGTGAAGACATGGAGTACCGTTTCGGTTCCGTTCGGCGCGAGCTTGAATACGACTCCGCACGTTACGTATCCGCAGCCCGAAACTCCTCCCTCCACGGTCGTCCCGTAAAGATTTCCGGCCGCATCCATCACGAGATTGGCCGCGGGAATGAAGCCGTCATCGGGAGGTCCTTTGAACTCATAGAGCACAGTCTTCATGCCGTCCGGCGCGAGCCGGAAAATCGTCCCGCACCCCCCAAAGCCGCCATCGGTGCACAGCTTCGTCTTCCCGCCATAGGCAGTCGTGCCATAGAGGTTTCCCTGTGCATCGCCGATGAGACCAGCTTCCGGGCTGCGCCCATCCCGGCCACCTTTGAACGAATAAAGCAACGATTCTCGCCGGTGCAATCCCGATTCAAACTTGAAAACGGTGCCATACCAGAGATGCTTGCCGCACGCTAACGTCGTCCCGTAGAAGCTCCCGTTTGCCGCAGCTAATAGTGTACCTTCCGGATTACAACCGTCACCTGCCCCTCCTCGAAACGAATGCAGGACGGACTCTTGCCCTGTTGCTGTAAGCTTCAATATCACACCGTTGTTACTAACCCCTCCCGTCAAAGTGGTTCCCCACAGATTGCCCCTCTTATCCATGAGCAGGGCATTCGGCTGAGAGCCCCTCTTCCCGTCGAACTGGTACAGTACGGTCTCGTTCCCGCCGGGACTCAATTCATACACAGTGCCATTCCACCCGGTTCCATTACAAAGTACTCCGTCGGTCGTCCCGAAAAGGTTTCCTGCCTTGTCGAGCACCACTCCGGCGGTCGGCTGACAGTCGCCTTCATCGCCTGTGAACGAGTGAAGGGTTTTGAACCCGGCTTGCGCACAGAACGCTGGGGAAGAAACCCCAAGGACGCAAACCAGGGTCAGTGCGCCGGTATTCAAACAGCGAACCATTGGATCACGTGCTCCCCACGCTATGGCGCCAATGGTTTTTTGATAGTCCCCTGCACGGCCCAGAGGGTCGTGCCGTCCGAAACCAGCAACCAACCGCTGCTTGGCCCCTCAAGGGGGACAGGAGTAGCAGTCAAGTAGTGTAATTTATTGAATGTTGCCGGCCATGCCTGATCGGGGCTCGCGCTTCCCAATGTCGGGAGGCCGATCGTGGGGTTGCCGTTTGGCACCACGGCTGCCGGGTTGTTCGGGTTGTTGGTGGTGGGGAAGCCGAGCAGCGTCACCGCGCTGGCGGATTGATCGTCAATGACGGCGCCCGAGAACTGGCCGTGGTAGGCGTTGGAGGCGCCGATGTGGATGTTCGTAGCATGTTGAGTCGTCTGGATGGCCGAAAGCGCAAAGTACTGCGACTGGTCGCCGAACAAGCCGGTGTCGATCAGGAATCTGTCGCCGCGGGCGACACCATAGGACGGGATTTCGGCATCGATGCGGATATTCACGCGATACCCGCAGTTCGAACTGGTCGTACAGAAGGTGCCGAAGCCTGCGCCCGTGATCGACACGTTTGCCGAGGCGACAAAGCGCATGTCATAGGCCGGCGTCGCCCGCGGAATGTCGCCTTCGAGAAAGAAGGCGTTGCCGGGGAACCGCCAAGTATCGATGTTGCCCACGTCCATGCCAATGTCGCGGAACTGGATCATGTTATTGGCCAGGATCCCGTTCGGGTTCGGGTTGTTCTTATGACGGATGTACATCCCGGTTCGCAGGCCGATCATCGTGCAGCCGGAAGCCGTGAAGCCCTGCGCTTTAGTGGTCGGGCAATCGTAGGAGACGCCGAGCGTCGCATTCCACAGCCTGACGCTCTCAAGATCGGGCGAATAGCAATCGTCGAGAATGATATGCGTGCCCGCGGCGTAGCGCGGCGAACTATCGCTGAAGTCACCCGTGGTGCTCGCGCCAAGGCAGCCGCAGATGGTAGTTGCCGATATGAACGGTCGCGACGTGCCGGTGAGGTTCAGCGCAGTCGTAAAATAGGCAAGCCCGTTCTCCCCGGAATCGACTTCGGGTCCGATGTGAAGGCGC
>JBOHKH010000003.1:0-202206 GCA_050728995.1 Rhizomicrobium sp.
ACATACGTTCGGCGTCAAGAACGCTGCTAAGACCTTGGCGGGAGCGGCGGCCTATTCACTCCCCGGAATCGTCGTCAAGAACGGCAAGCCCGTCTTGGCGTAAGGGAGTCAACGCGATAATTCCCAATTCTTTTGTCTGGCTTTACGATCGGAAGCAGACCACCGGAGCATTGCAGCAATCCGGGTACTCGTGTAGTTGGGCGTGCGGCAGTCATCCCTCCTTCAGCCACCACTTCGAATCGCGCTGGAAGCCCATAACGCGAGGTGTTCCCTACGCAAGAGTTGGGGAGAGCGATAAGGCGTCGGAAGCGACTCGCCCTGCGCAGTCGCTCGCTGCCGGCGACGACGCCCCGTCTCTCGCGATCGCACCGACAAGACGCGACACGCATCAAGGCAGCATTCCGAGATATCCGCCCTAAGTCATGCTCCGCATTCATGGGGTCGCTGATTGCAAGTGCGAATTTCCGGACAATAAACTGAACCCTCCGGGGGAATGATCCGATGCGTACCCTCGTTCCACCCCTGGAGGCCCTATTCCTCTGCCGCCGATAGCTTTACCGGGCGCGCGAGGACGTCGATTGCGCACGCTTATGTAATACGTATGACCCCGAAAGCGGAGGGGCTCAGAGCATCCATACGAACGCAAAGCTCGTGATCATCACGAGGGGGATCAGAAGCAGCATCCATCGCGGCCAAGGCGCAGCCATCGCGACCATTCGCCTCGGATTGCAGGCACGCTGTCGTCCGCCATCTGCGGCTGCCCTCACGGTAAAATTCAGATAACGCATCGCGCCCGGCCTTAACGAATCGGTTACCATCGCAGGGGCGCAGCAATGGCCGGGCCAGACGGGCTGCCTCGAATCGGAACAGAAACGCGGTAGCAGCGAGCTCGTTCAACGCGCGCCATGAGGGCCTGAACTTGGCGCTCCCACGGGGAATCGAACCCCGGTTTCAGCCTTGAGAGGGCCGCGTCCTGACCGCTAGACGATGGGAGCTGTCAGGCGGAATTTCCGCTTATACCGACGGTGGGCGAGGGCGATCAAGGCGATCTGCCGGCGCGGCTGATTATCAGGCTTCCATCCGCACCGCCACGAAAGAACGACCGGTGCTGACGAACCCGGCGAGATGCGGCTCCGTATCGCGTTTCTCCAGCGCCGCGATCAGCCAGAGAAACCCTTCCTCCGCTGCGCTCTCCAGATCGCGGGCCGAGGGCCCGGACTTGCCGTTCGGATGCGAATGGTAGCAGCCGATGACGCTGCGCCCGCTTCCACGCAAACGGCGCAGGAGCGCGATGTGGGCGGCGGGATCGACTTCGAACCGGTCGGGCGCGGCGGCAAGATTTGCCGTGGGATGAAGCGCCGTGGCGCGCGCCACGGAGCCGTCGCACACCCCTTCGATCAACCCGCAACATTCGCGCGGGTAAGCGCGCCGCGCCTCGTCGCTCAGTGTCACGCGCAGATGTTCCGTCAGCTCCAAACGCTCGATCATTTGCGCGGCGGCGGCGCGGCCGTGCGGATCTTCGCGACCAGGCGGCCGCTCTGCGTGTCGATGATGTCGATCTCGTCGCCCGCAGGCCCGCGCAAGCGCAACACGAGGCGGTCGGCGGCAACATCCATCGCGAGGAGCCGCGTGCCCTGCGCGAGCGTGAACTCGGCCGCGCCAGAGGCTGGCCCCTGGTGGCCGCCATGGCGGAAGCGCGTGACGAGGCCGACCACGAGAACGCCAAGCGCGACGACGATCAGAACCCCCAGCAGGATGACGGCCCCCAGGGTCAGGCGATAGGCTGCCGATTGTCGTTGGGGCGGCATGGGAGGCCGCGTGTCGATGCCGGACAAATCTGCCACTGCGAGCGCCTCTCCCGACGAGACGATTCTGCACGCGACCGCTGGTCCGACGCATGCGGGAATTCGGCTCGACCGTTTTCTCTCCGATTCTCTTCCCGCCATCAGCCGCTCCCGACTGCAGCAGCTGATTACGTCCGGCCGTGTCACACGCGAAGGCCTGACGATAGGAGACGCCAATCTAAGGGTCAAACCGGCGCAGCGTTACGAAATCCGCATTCCGCCGCCCTTGCCCGCCGCGCCGGCTGCGCAGGCGATTGCACTGTCCATCGTACACGAGGACGACGATCTGATCGTGATCGACAAGCCGGCGGGGCTCGTGATGCATCCGGCCACCGGCAATCCGGACGGCACGCTCGTCAATGCGCTGATCGCCCATTGCGGAGCATCGCTCGCGGGCATCGGCGGCGAGGTGCGTCCGGGAATCGTTCATCGCCTCGACAAGGACACGAGCGGGCTCGTGGTGGCGGCGAAGAACGACCGTGCCATGCACAGCCTGGCAGGCCAGTTCTCCCATCGCACGATCGAGCGCGCGTACAACGCAGTGGTATGGGGGGCGCCGCGCGTCGCGCGGGGTACGATCGAAGGCGACATCGGGCGCAATCCGTTCGACCGCAAGCGGATGGCCGTACTGCGCGGCGGCGGGAAGCCCGCCCGCACGAATTATGCCGGGCTCGAACGGTACGGCGATCCCGTGCGGCCGCTGGCCAGCCTTGTCGAATGTCGGCTCGAAACCGGCCGCACGCACCAGATCCGCGTGCATCTGGCGCATCTCGGTCACCCGCTGATCGGCGATCCTGTCTATGGACGCGCCCGCAGCCTGCCCCGCGCGAAGACGCCGGCGGAAGCCGAAGCTTTCGAAATTGTAAGAAGCTTTCGGCGCCAGGCGCTTCACGCGTTCGTGCTCGGCTTCAAACATCCGGTGAGCCAGCAGCGGCTGCGCTTCCAATCGGCCTGGCCGGCCGATTTCGCGAAACTGGTTACGAGTCTGCGCGGCTTGCAACCCGGCCACGCCGAACATACATAGTTTAATCGAAGGGTGAATTTCGGTACCAAAGGTAGCGGACCGAACCGCATCGCCACGCGTTCTCAAGATGCGGCGGCTTTGCGTGCGTTGGGGTATGCGAAGCGCCAGACGGGACCATGAAGATGAGCAGTCGCGGCGTGCCGGCGCTTCAGGGCGAAGGCGGCCTATCCCGTTATCTCTCCGAAATCCGGAAGTTCCCGCTTCTGGAGCCGGAGGAGGAGTACATGTTCGCCAAACGGTGGCGCGAACATGAAGACTCCGAAGCTGCGCGCCGCCTTGTGACGAGTCACCTCCGCCTGGTTGCGAAAATCGCCATGGGTTACCGCGGCTACGGCCTGCCCGTTTCGGAAATCGTTGCCGAAGGCAATGTCGGGCTGATGCAGGCGGTCAAGCGTTTCGAGCCCGATCGCGGGTTCCGGCTTGCGACGTACGCCATGTGGTGGATCCGCGCGGCAATCCAGGAATACATCCTGCGCTCCTGGAGCCAGGTGAAGATGGGGACCACCGCCGCCCAGAAGAAGCTGTTCTTCAATCTGCGCAAGGCGAAGAGCCGCATCGGCGCGCTCGACGAGGGCGACATGCGACCCGAGCAGGTGCGCGAGATCGCCGACAAGCTGGCGGTACCCGAGCAGGAGGTGGTGAACATGAACCGCCGCCTCTCCGCGCCCGATTCCTCGCTCAATGCGCCGCTGCGCTCCGATTCGGAATCGGAATGGCAGGACTGGCTGGTGGACGATACGCTCGACCAGGAAACCCGCCTCGCCGACGCCGAAGAAATGGGCGAGCGGCATGATTTGCTGACTGCCGCTCTGGGCGAATTGACCGACCGCGAACGCGACATCATCCAATCGCGCAGGCTGCGCGACGACCCGTCTACGCTCGAGGACCTGTCCCAGAAATACGGCGTCAGCCGCGAGCGCGTGCGGCAGATCGAGGTGCGCGCCTTCGAGAAGCTCCAGCAGCAGATGAAGCAGGCCTTGGCAGAAAAGCGCCGGCACACCATTGCGATGGCAGGCTGAGCTTTCCGGGCTCATGCTTCGACAAGCGCAGCATGGGGGGCCTTTTTCCCTTGCCCTCCTGCGGGTGTACCAACGGCCGACTGGCAAATTCGCCGACAGGCTCGGCTTGAGCTACATTTTGTTTGTGCAAGTACAAATCTCCTCATCCCGAGCCTCTCGCGATCGCGGCGACGATTTCGACGCGCGGCGGCGACCGTCTCTGCACTGACGCGGGCGAGCGCTCGCTTATTTTCCCTGAATGCGTCCTCTATCTGCGTGGAACGATCGAGGCCTAGAGCACGAACTGATCATGCTGAATCAGACTTAGATTCGCGCGTCGAACTCGTCGCAACTTTCGTTGAACACGGCCAGACCCTCTTCGAGATAATCGCCGAGCACCGGCAGGCCCAACAGATATTCTGCCGTGCGGCCGGTGTGTTCGTTGCGCGCCGTTTCGAGTGCCTGTTGCCATTCCGACAATTCGTAGGTGCCGCGACCGACCCAGGCGAGCGCCACGAGATTGATCTGTTCTTCGATGTCGAGCGCGCGGATAAAGGCCACGAGCTCGGCACGGGTGGCATCGTCGCGTTTGTTCTCGAGCACGTCCGCCATACCGTCGTCCGTCGCATTGGAGCCGGAATCCGGATCGTCGTCGGCCTGCTTGGCATCCCAGGCGCGCGCTTTCACGATGATGTGGCAGACCTTGTCTGTGGCGATGCCGAGATCAATGTCTTCCGGCTCGAGGGGGGACTGCGTTTCAAACGGCATGGCGACCTCCAGCGGGCTCCGCAAGAAAACGTGCGCGCGACACGGGATGTTCCGGACTGTCGCGACGGTGTAGGATTCCGCCCTGCGCGAAAACCGTCGAATCGGTACCGAGAAGAAGGATCGCACATGAGTTTCACGCGTCCGACCGTGCGTCCCGCGCGGCCGTTCTTTTCCTCCGGACCTTGCGCCAAGCGCCCGGGCTGGTCGGTTGAAGCGCTGAAGGGCGGCGTCCTGGGCCGCTCCCATCGCTCGCGGCCGGGGCTGGCAAAACTGAAAGACGTGCTCGACCGCACGCGGGCTCTGCTCGAAATTCCTGCGGCCTATCGGCTGGTCCTCGTTCCGGCTTCGGACACCGGGGCCGTCGAGCTTGCCATGTGGACGCTGCTCGGGCCGCGGGCGGTCGACGCGTTCGTCTGGGACAGTTTCGGCGCGGAATGGATGATCGACGCCGTCCACCAGCTCCGGCTCGACACGCGCGTGTTGCGGGCGGCGTTCGGCGAATTGCCGGATCTTACGCAGGCCGATCCCTTGCGCGACTGTGTGTTCGTATGGAACGGCACCACGTCGGGCGTCTGCGCGCCCGACGGCGACTGGATTGCGGGCGATCGCGAAGGTCTCACGATCTGCGATGCGACGAGCGCCGCCTTCGCGATGGAACTGCCGTGGTCCAAACTCGATGCGACCGCCTTTTCCTGGCAGAAGGGGCTCGGCAGCGAAGCCGCGCATGGCATGCTCGTGCTGTCGCCGCGCGCTGTTGCGCGTATCGAGTCGCACACGCCGTCCTGGCCGGTTCCGAAGATCTTCCGCCTGAAAAAGGATGGTATTTTCATTCCGGGCCTTCTCGTCGGCGAAACGCTGAACACGCCCTCGATGCTGGCGGTCGAAGATTATCGGGATGCGCTCGGCTGGGCCGAATCGATCGGCGGGCTGGCGGCGCTCCTTTCCCGCACCAAACGCAATTGTGCCGCGCTTTCGCGCTGGGTCCGCGAGAGCGACTGGGTAACATTCATGGCCGCGGAAGAGCGATTCCGCTCGCCAACGTCGGTGTGTCTGCGAATCATCGCTTCGCGCTTTTCTGCGCGCTCATCCGAAGAACAGAGAGCATCGGTACGGTCTCTCGCCGACTTTCTCGAGAACGAGGGCATTGCGTTCGACATTGCTTCCCATCGCACCGCGCCTCCCGGCTTGCGCATATGGTGCGGGCCAACGGTAGAAACCGCGGACGTCGAGGCGCTGACTTCGTGGCTCGATTGGGCCTGGAGCGAATTGGGCAACGCATGAACCGCCACCAAAGAATGTCGCACCCATGACGCCCCAGCTCGCCTTGAATTATCTCTGGATTTTCTGGGTCGTGACCTGGCTCGCCGCCGCATTCTGGTCGGGACACACTACCAAACGCCCAAGCTTTGGATCGGAGCTGCTTTATCGCGTTGTGACGCTCGCGGGCGCGGCGCTGCTGTTCGGTTTTGTCGAACGCTCCTATCGCGAACCGCTGGGTTTGTGGTCGCTGAGCGACGACGGGAACTGGTGTCTCTTCGCGATCTGCGCGGCGGGGTTCGCCTTCGCGTGGTGGGCACGCATCCATCTTGGCAGGTTGTGGTCGGGCTGGATCACCCGGAAGGAAGGCCACCGGATCGTCGACACGGGACCGTACGGAATCGTCCGCCACCCGATCTACACCGGGCTGATCGCCAGCGTCCTGGCGACGGCAGCCATGAGGGCGACCCCCATCGCCTTCGCGGGCGCAGTCATCATGACGTTCGGGTTCTGGATCAAGGCGCGGCTCGAAGAGCGCTTCCTGCGCGAGCAACTTGGTGCGGATGCCTACGATTCCTACCGGCGGCGGGTTCCGATGCTGCTGCCATTCGGCCCCAGGGCGGCCTGACGCGCGAGCCCGCCCGGTCTTATGGTTCAATGTGGCCGCCGAACGGGCGGGAAGGGAGCAAGGCCGGGCGATGGCGAACGTGGCGGTGATCGGCGCCCAATGGGGCGACGAGGGCAAAGGCAAGATCGTCGATTGGTTGTCCGCCCGCGCGGACGTGGTCGTTCGCTTCCAGGGCGGCCACAACGCCGGACACACGCTGGTTATCGACGGCACGACGTTCAAGCTGAGTTTGCTTCCTTCCGGAGTCGTGCGACCCGGGAAATTCTCGATCATCGGCAATGGCGTGGTTGTCGACCCGTGGGCCTTCTCAAACGAAATCGAACGGCTCGCCGCGCAGGGCGTGCAGGTGACTCCACAGTCGCTGCTCGTCGCAGACAACGCCACGCTCATTCTGCCCGTGCATTGCGACCTCGACCGGGAGCGCGAAGCGGGAAGCGTGCAGCGCATCGGCACCACCATGCGCGGAATCGGCCCCGCCTACGAAGACAAGGTGGGACGGCGGGCATTACGCGTTGTCGACCTGAAGGATCTGGATGCGCTTCCGGCCAAGGTCGAGCGCTTGCTCGCGCACCACAATGCACTGCGTCGCGGAATGGGAACGAACGAGATTTCGGCGTCCTCGCTGATCGACGCATTGTCGGAGATTGCGCCACGCATCCTGCCCTTTTGCGGTTCGGCCTGGCGCGCGCTCGAGCATGCGCGCCGCGAAGGCCGCCGAGTGTTGTTCGAAGGCGCACAGGCCGTGCTGCTCGACATCGACCACGGCACCTATCCCTATGTCACATCGTCGAACACGGTCGCGGGTCAGGCTGCGGCGGGGAGCGGCTGCGGGCCGCGCGACATCGGCTATGTGCTGGGAATCGCCAAGGCTTACACGACACGGGTCGGAGAAGGTCCCTTTCCGACCGAACAGCGCAATGCCGTCGGAGAGCAGCTTGGCACGCGCGGCGCGGAATTCGGCACCGTCACCGGCCGCAAGCGCCGCTGCGGCTGGTTCGACGCCGTTCTGGTGCGTCAGACCGTCGTTACCGGAGGTATCGACGGCATCGCACTGACGAAACTCGATGTGCTCGACGGAATGGACGAGATTCGGGTTTGCATCGGGTATCGACTGAAGGGGCAGGCGATCGATCATCTGCCGGCCGATTCCGCCGAACAGACAAGGCTCGAACCCGTCTATGAAACGCTTGGCGGCTGGAGTGAATCCACGCGCGGGGCGCGCTCCTGGGCGAAGTTGCCGGCGACCGCGATCAAATACATTCGCCGCGTCGAAGAACTCATCGGCGCGCCAGTCGCCCTTCTCTCGACGAGCCCGGAACGCGAAGACACAATCCTCGTGCGCGATCCTTTCGCAGATCGATAGGACGTGCTCAGGACCCGCTTCACCGAAATGTTCGGCGTTGCGGCGCCGATCACCTGCGGCGGCATGACCCGCGTCGGCACGGTGGAACTGATTGCAGCCGTCGCCAATGCGGGCGCTCTGGGATTTCTCACGGCACACTCCGCGGGCAGGCCGGAGGATCTCGCGAAAGCCGTCGCACGCTGCCGCGAACGCACCGACAAGCCGTTTGGCGTCAACCTCACGATCCTGCCGAGCATCGTGCCGCTCCCCTACGACGAATACCGGGAAGCCATCATCGAAAGCGGCGTGAAGATCGTGGAGACGGCCGGCAACAATCCGCAATCCCATCTGCCCCGCTTCAGGCAGGCCGGCGTGAAGGTAATTCACAAATGCACGAGCGTGCGCCACGCGATCAAGGCGCAGTCACTGGGCGCAGATTGCGTCTCGATCGACGGTTTCGAATGCGCAGGCCATCCCGGTGAGGACGATGTCGGCGGATTGATCCTGTTTGCGGCCGCCGCCGACAGACTTTCCGTTCCGATCATCGCCTCGGGCGGTATCGCGGACGCGCGCGGCCTCGTCGCAGCGCTTGCGCTCGGCTGCGACGCGGCCAACATGGGGACGCGTTTCATGGCGACCGTCGAGGCGCCGATCCACGAGAATGTGAAAAACCGGATCCTCGCCAACGACGAACGGGCGACGGCTCTCATTTTTCGCACGCTGCACAATACCGCACGGGTGGCGAAGAACGCGATCAGCGACGCCGTGGTGGCGATCGAAAGGCGCGGCAACGCCACCTTCGCGGACGTGAAGGATCTTGTCGCGGGCGCGCGGGGCGCCGTCGTGCTCGACAGGGGCGAGATGGACGCCGGCATCTGGTCGGCAGGACAATCCCAGGCGCTGATCCACGATATCCCGAACTGCGCCGAACTCGTCTCGCGCATCGTGCGCGAAGCCGAAGCCATCATTCGCGGACGGCTGGAATCAGCAATCGCGCCGTGAACGGGAGCTTGCATCGGCGGGACGCATCCGGGATTTCCTAGAGCACGATCTGATCATGCTGAATCAGACCGTGCTCCAGATTCCTTGAATTTCGCGCAATTTGACGGGTGAAGTGCTGCACACTTCACCCGATTGCGCTTTAGCGGCGCACGATCTCCTGCAAATGATTGAGCGGGCCGTGGCCGTGGCCGAATCCCGGTGACGACTCGATCGCCCTTTGAACAAACTCCCGGCCGCGACGAACGGCCGACAGAAGCGGCAGGACATTCGCAATTCCGCAAGCAATCGCGGTCGCGAGCGTGCACCCGGTGCCGTGCGTGTGCGCGGTATGGATGCGGGGAGATTCGAACGTTTCGATTCCATTCTTCCAAAGCAGAATATCAATGACGGTCTCACCTTCGCCGTGTCCGCCTTTGACCAGCACGGCGCTCGGACCAAGCGCACGCAGTTTCTCGCCCGCGCTCCTCATTTCGTCGGCGTTACGCACGCGGAGCTCCGCAAGCGTCGCGGCTTCGGGGATATTCGGCGTCAGCAGTGTTGCAAGCGGAAAGAGCCGTTCTTTCAGGACGGAAATCGCGCGCTCCTCGAGCAGCGGCGTTCCGCTTGTCGAGACAAGCACCGGGTCCAGTACGAGGGGGATGCCGCGCGCACTGTCCTGCAGGACGTCGGCAACGGCCTCGACGGTTTCCACCGAACCCAGCATGCCGATCTTGATGGCATCCGCACCGATGTCGTCGAGTACGCAGGCGATCTGATCGCGCACGATGCAGGCAGGAACAGGATGAATGGCGTGAACGCGAAGCGTATCCTGCACGGTGACGGCCGTAATCGCCGTCGCCGCATACACGCCAAGCGCCATTGCCGTCTTGATGTCGGCCTGAATGCCCGCCCCGCCCCCCGAATCCGATCCCGCGACGATGAGCAGCCGCGCGGGCGCCCGCCTCAAGCGATCGCTTCCCGGAGCGTTGCGACGAGTTCGCTGACAACGGCGCGGACGAGCGTTTCGTCGTCGCCTTCCGCCATGACCCGGATAACGGGTTCGGTGCCGGACTTGCGGACGAGCAGGCGTCCGGACCCGTTCATTCGCGCTTCGCAAGCCTTGATGCGTTCTGTCACCCGCGCGTCATTCAGCGGCGAGCCGTTGCGGTAACGCACGTTCTCCGTGATCTGCGGCAGCGGCTCGAAAATATGCGAAGCTTCGCTGGCGGGCCGCTTCTCGTGTGCGAGAACACCCAGGACCTGAAGCGCCGCGATGATTCCGTCCCCGGTTGTTGAAAAGTCGCGCAGCACGATATGGCCGGATTGCTCGCCGCCGACGTTGAAGCCCTCTTCCCACATCCGGGCAATAACGTAGCGGTCGCCCACGGGGGCGCGCGCAAGTCGCAGACCGAGGCTGCCGAGATAGCGTTCAAGTCCCGCATTCGACATCACCGTGCCGACTACGCCGCCGCCCTGAAGTTCGCCCGTCTTCGACCAGGAGTTGGCGATCAGCGCCAAGATCTGATCGCCGTCGATGAGGTTGCCTTTCTCGTCGGCCATTACGACCCTGTCGGCATCCCCGTCGAGCGCGATGCCGAAATCCGCGCGGCGCTCCCGGACCTTCCGCCGCATCGCCTCGGGGAAAGTCGAGCCGCACTCGTGATTGATGTTGAAGCCGTTCGGATCGGTGCCGATTTCGATGACTTCTGCGCCGAGCTCCCAAAGGATCAGCGGGGCGACCTTGTAGGCCGCGCCATTCGCGCAATCCACGACGATACGAAGGCCGTCCAGCGTCAGATTCCGCGGGAAGGTCCGTTTCGCAAACTCCACGTAGCGGGCCTGGGAATCGTCGACGCGTTTGGCGCGCCCGATCTTGCGCGCACCCGCAAGCCCATTCTCGAGCCCGTTCGCCATCAGGTTTTCGATTTCGAGTTCGCGCGCGTCCGAAAGCTTGAGACCGTCGGGGCCGAAGAACTTGATGCCATTGTCCTCGAACGGATTGTGCGAGGCGGAGATCATCACGCCCAGATCGGCGCGTAGCGAACGCGTCAGCATCGCGATGGCGGGCGTGGGCAGCGGCCCGAAAAGAAACACATCTATTCCGACCGAGGTGAACCCGGCGACCAGCGCGGATTCGATCATGTAGCCGGAAAGACGTGTATCCTTGCCGATCACGACCCGGTGCAGGTGGTCGCCATGCGTGAAAAGCCGACCCGCGGCCATCCCGGCCTTCATGGCGATTTCCGGCGTCATGGGGTGGCTGTTGGCCAGTCCCCGGATGCCATCAGTACCGAACAGTTTGCGTGTCATTGAGGCTGGGCCCCGCTGCCGTCTGTTTCCGCCATTCTAACAGAAGAGGCTCTCCGATTTCTTGCCCGTTCTGGGGGCCCGAGCCGCTCCATGACCGCAAGGCCGTCCCGCAGGGCGGCGGGGTCATGGGTGCGGATGTAGTCCACCCCCTGCCCCGCTGCAAACAGCTCCGCCGCGAGGCTTGCAGCTCCGGCTTCGGCGGCCCGGCGGCCCGGCGGCCGCAGGAACGATTTGCGCGAGACCGAGACGAGTATCGGAAGACAGAACGCGGCTTTGAGCTCGGCAATCCGCCGCAAAACCTCGAATGATCCCTCGCTGCTGCGGCCGAGGAAAAGTCCCATCCCCGGATCGAGGATCAATCGGTCGCGGGAAATGCCGGCGCCGACGAGCGCAGCCACACGACTCTCGAAGAATGCGACAATCCTTCCGAAAAGGTCCGGTGGTGTTTCTTCCTCTCGCCTGGCGGGGCCCTCGCTATTCAGAGCATGCATGACTATGAGACGGGCAGAAGCCGCAGCAAACCGCCCGTACAACTCTGGTCGGGCGAACCCGTGTATGTCGTTCAGGAAATCGATGTTCTGCGACAGCGCCCAAATCTGGGTTTCCGGCGCGAAGCTGTCGATGGAAATCCGCAGCCCATCGCGCCTCAAATCGTGCACCAGCAACCGCAGGCGGCCGATTTCCACTTCCGGCGAAACGGGCTTCGCACCCGGATTGGAGGCCGCTGCTCCGAGATCGATAATGGCGGCACCGTCGGCGGCGAGCTTGCGCGCGTGCGCAAGTGCAGCCTGCGTCTCAAGGTGCAATCCGCCGTCCGAAAAGGAATCCTCGGTGACGTTGACGATCCCGAGAATAGCCGGGCTTGCGCTCACCGCCCCGGCTGCGGCTCCGGCGCTATCGGCCCGATCGTACGCGGGCGACCGGCCTGCGGCACACTTGGCCCGGGTCCGCGCTGCGGTTCGGGCTCCTCGTAGGGCGCGCGCACGGGCGCGATCCCCTTGAGCAGGGCGATAATCTCGTCGCCGGTCAGGGTCTCGTACTCGAGCAAACCCTTGGCGAGCGTGTGCAGATCGCCCGATCGTTCGTTCAGAATGTCGTGCGCCCGCCGATAGCAGACGTCGATGATCGTGCGGATTTCCTGGTCGATTTTCTGCGCCGTCGCCTCCGAGACGTTCTGCTGGCGCGCAATCGTGTGGCCCAGGAAGACTTCATCCTGGTTCTCGGCATAGGCAAGCGGCCCGAGTTCGTCGGACATTCCAAATCGCGTCACCATCGCGCGCGCCATTCGAGTCGCCATTTCGATGTCCGACATCGCGCCCGTCGTGACCTTCTCGTGGCCGAAAATCAGTTCTTCCGCGATGCGGCCGCCGAAGGCTACGCAGATATCCGCGAGCATCTTTTCGCGCGTCACGGAAAGCTGGTCCCGTTCGGGCAAACGCATCACCATGCCAAGCGCGCGGCCACGCGGAATGATGGTCGCCTTGTGAATCGGATCGGAGCCCTTGACGCTCAAAGCGACGATGGCGTGCCCGCCCTCGTGATAGGCGGTGAGCTTCTTCTCCTCATCCGTCATCGCCAAGGAGCGGCGCTCGGCGCCCATCAGCACCTTGTCCTTGGCGTCCTCCAGCTCGACCATGGTGACCACACGCCTGCCGCGGCGGGCGGCGAGCAGCGCGGCTTCGTTCACGAGATTGGCGAGATCGGCGCCGGAGAAACCGGGCGTGCCGCGCGCGATCACGCGCGGGTCCACATCGGGCGCAAGCGGCACCTTGCGCATGTGCACGCGAAGGATCTTCTCGCGGCCCGAAAGATCGGGATTGGGAACCACGACATGACGGTCGAACCGGCCCGGACGCAGCAACGCAGGATCAAGGACGTCCGGTCGGTTGGTGGCGGCTATGAGGATCACGCCTTCGGTGGATTCGAATCCGTCCATCTCGACGAGCAGCTGATTGAGCGTCTGCTCGCGTTCGTCGTTTCCGCCGCCAAGGCCCGCTCCCCGATGACGACCCACGGCGTCGATTTCATCGATAAACACGATGCACGGCGCATTCTTCTTGGCCTGCTCGAACATGTCGCGCACGCGGCTCGCGCCGACGCCCACGAACATCTCGACGAAGTCCGAACCCGAAATCGTGAAGAACGGAACATTCGCTTCGCCGGCGATGGCGCGCGCAAGCAGCGTCTTCCCGGTACCGGGCGGTCCGACCAGCAACACGCCCTTGGGAATGCGCCCGCCGAGCCGCTGGAATTTCTGCGGGTCGCGTAGGAACTCGACAATCTCCTTGAGTTCCTCCTTCGCTTCGTCGACGCCCGCCACGTCTTCGAAGGTGACCCGTCCGGTGCGCTCGGTCAAAAGCTTGGCGCGGCTCTTCCCGAAACCCATGGCCTTGCCGCCGCCCGCCTGCATCTGTCTGAGGAAGAAAATCCACACGCCGATCAGGAGCAGCATCGGAAACCAGTTGATGGCCACGCCCACCAGCGTCGGCATCCCGTCGTCAGCCGGCTGTACCGTTATACCGACATTGTGCGCGAGCATTCGCGGGACGAGACCGGGATCGTTCGGCGCGTAGGTGGTGAAGGCCTGGCCGTTTGCGAGTTCGTAGTGAATCTGGTCGCCTTGAATGGTGACCTTCTTCACCGCGCCCTGGACGACCTCCTGATTGAACTCCGTGAAGTTGGTCGTTGTGGCAGCGGGTCGGCTCGCCGTGCCCTGAAACATGTTGAACAAGGCAACGAGCAGAAGCGCAATTATGATCCAGAGAGCGAGATTTCGTAGGTTGTTCACGGCCGTCCTTTCCCGAGGCCTGTCCGACGCGAGGCCGAAGAACCTATCCGGCTAGATAGGAACTTCATAGCCCGTTGCCAGCCAGCAAGACGTTAAGAATCTTTCCCTCGCATGGGCAACTCTCGTTTTCCATCGTTCTTAACATCCGAGTTCTTCACGGCCATCAGGTCTCCCTGTTTCCAACCATCCGCCGTCGCGCTGGTTCCGGCGCGATCCACAGCGTCTGCGGCCCGAAACAGGTATCGCGCAAGGAGGCCGGCCTGATCGAGCAACCATGCAGAGTCCTGCCTTTGCCGAGAGCGGCCGTGCGGATGGCCGTCATCAGCGCCTCCAGCCGCGCCATTCGGGGACGATAGGGGTGTCTGGAAACCTGCATCAGCACACGCGCCAGAACCCTCAAGCCGATTTCGTAGGGAATCGCTGCAAGGCCCGAGCCATCCAGCAATACCCCGGCTTTGTGCTCTCGGGACGCGCGCGCGAGGAACGCCTCCATTTCATGATCGAGGGCCATCCGAGCCCGCGCCAGATGCCCGGCCGCTTCGGCGATCCGTTTCGCGGACAGGCCGACCTGTACGAATCCGGGCCATGCCATCCGCAGTCGCGCGCGCGCAAACCGCGGATCGGCGTTCATGGGATCTTCGTGCCACGTCAATCTCTCGGCCAGCAGAAGGGCGCGAAGCCGGGCGCGCGGCACGGCAAGGAGCGGGCGGACGAGCCGCACGGTCTCGTAACCGGGTTCCGGAAAGCCCGACACCGGCGACATAGCGGCCAGCCCGTCCACGCCGCTGCCGCGAGCCAGCCTCAACAGAAACGTCTCGGCCTGGTCTTCCAGCGTGTGACCGAGGTAGAGCGATTCGACCCTCCGGTCGCGGCACCAATCTCCCATCAACCCATATCTCGCCGCACGGGCCGCGTTCTCAATATCCGAGACCGGTTTGCGGCCCTGCCATTCAAGAACATGCGCTTCGAGGCCGAGAGCGTTTGCCTGTGTCACGACTGCTGCCGCATGCCGGGACGATTCCGGGTACAGCCTGTGATCGATCGTGAGTACGTGAGGAGGGCAGCGCCCGGACGCCTTGGCCCATCGGGCGACAAGGACCATCAGGGCCGTGGAATCGCCGCCACCCGATACGGCGACCGCGCCGGGCCAGGGTGCCCCCGCCGCGAGCGCCGTCTGCATCCGGTTGGCAAACCAGCTGGCGGAAAGCGCCCCCTCAGCGACAGCCGGCCGCTTTGCGCGCCGCGAGCGCCTGGTCGGTGAGGGATTTCGAAGCGGCCGGATACTGGGAGGGGAGGATTCCAAGGGCCCTGCAGCCTTCCTTTTTCTGGTTCAGCGCGATGAGCGATTGCCCCAGTTTGAGCATGCTCTCTGGAGCGCGAGGGCTGTTCGGATATTTTTTGATGATCTCCGCAAACGCCCGCGCGGCGCCCGGGTAGTCACGCTGAACATAGGCGATGTCGCCGACCCAATATACGGCCTGGGGCGCAAGATCGTCGTGCGGATACGCATCGGCGAAGCCGCGGAACGCGGCGCTCGCCTCGTCGTACTGCGCCCGGGCCAGCATGTTGAGTGCCGATTCGAATTGCGGGCGCGTGTCGATCGACGCGGTCTGGGTCGGCGGAGAGGACGAGGGTTGCGGCAGATTTCGCAACGCACTGCGCGGCAATGTTCCAAGAACGCCCGGGGGGGGCGCCAGGTGAACCTCGCCGGTGGCGCCGGCGGGACTGCCCGGAACGGGAGCTGGCAGGGTCTGCGATCCGCTGCCGCCACACGGGAGCGCTGTTTGCTCTCCGGATTCGGTCGAAGCGCCGAGCTGCTGGGCCGCCAGCGCGCAGATCTTGTAATCGAAGTCCTTGCGCATGCGCGCCATGCGTTCGTTCTGTTCGCTCAGGCGATGGTCCAGCTCCTCGACCTGCCCCGTCAGGCGGCGCAACGTGTCGTCGAGATCGTTGATGCGCTGACCGAGCGTCGCGAGACTGGAATCCTGCGCCTGCTCGCGTTGAAGACGCGCCGCCTTTTCCTCATCGCTCTCGCCGAAGAGCTGCGCAACCTGCATGTCGCCGCTCTTGGCGGAAACGTCTGCCAGGTTGCGCGAAAGCTGCTCTCTCACGGCGTGGGCGGCTGCGACCCGGTCTTGGGGCGATGGCGGGGACGGGATCGTCTGCGCGGCAGCCGCCCCACAGAGGAATGCGCCAACAAGCGCAGCCACAACCACCGCCTGAAGTCGCCCGCGTCTGTACGCCAACTCGTCCATCTGCCGTGCCCGTTCACGCCGCATGTCGTGGCGACCGATTCGTCGCCGTTCGAAACTACGACGAATTGCGTCGGCTGGGGAATGGTATTGCTGGGGCCGGGAACGTGATTGTTCCCGGCCGCCAGTCCGGCTTATGAGGTCGCGGCCCCGCTCGTTATGGTGGTCACACCGCGGCGATCCTGCGCCCAGCAGGACTCGTCCGATTCCGTACAGACCGGCCGCTCCTTGCCATACGAGATTGTGTCCACCCGCGAGGATGGAACACCGAGACTGACCAGATACTCCTTCACCGCGCTCGCCCGGCGGGCGCCCAGTGCGAGGTTGTATTCCCGCGTGCCGCGCGGATCGCAGTGACCTTCGATCGTGACCCGCACCTGCGGATATTTCTGAAGCCACGCGGCCTGCCGCTGCAGGAGATCGCGATCCTGGTCCTGTATCTCGTACTTGTCGTAGGCGAAGTGCACCGTGTCACCAACATTGACGCGGAAATCCTGCACACTTCCGGGCACAGCCGTCGTTTCGACCCGATTCTGCATCTGGGCTGTCGCCGGCGGCGCTTGGGGCGGCGCTTCCGCCGCCGGTCTGGGCTTTGTTGCACAGGCGGCAAGGGCAAGCATCGCAGCAAGGGCTGCGACCCTCAAAGGGCTCGGGATTTTCCGCATGAGATCACGACTCCGCAAAGAGCGCCCCCTGGTGCGTCGGGGTTGCGCGAGGACATTGGGTGCGCGCACCGTCGCCACTCGTCATTTTGGGCCGTTCGGCCCTCCAAATGCGGTCATACAATAGAAACCCACTCCTTTACTGGATCAAGGGCGACCATGCGGGATCCGAAGCATCGCCCGGTGTTTGCACGCGCTGTTCGTTGCGTCCCGTTACGTCCACAGACCAGACTTGCGAGCCCAGACCGTTGCGCAGGGTGCGCGTGAACATCAGCACGCGGCCGTTGGGGGCCCACGTCGGTCCTTCGTCCTGCCAGCCGTCCGTGATGATGCGTTCCCCGGAGCCGTCCGGGCGCATCACCCCGATCCGGAACGACCCGCGATCCTGCTTGGTGAAGGCGATAAGATCGCCGCGCGGACTCCACACCGGCGTTCCGTTCTTGCCGCCGCCGAAACTGATGCGGTGAACATTCGATCCGTCCGCATTCATCACGTAGATCTGCTGGGAGCCTCCGCGATCGGACTCGAAGACGATCCGGCTTCCGTCCGGCGAATAGCAGGGTGAGGTATCGATGGCGGGATCGGCGGTGAGCCTGGTGACGGCGCGCGTCCGCAGATCCATGACGTAGATGTCCGAATTGCCGCGATGCACGAGCGACATCACCACCTTGTTGCCGTCCGGCGAGAAGCGCGGCGAAAAGGTCATGTTGGGGAAATCGCCCAGCATCTGCTGCCGGCCGGTTTCCAGATCGAACAGATAGACGCGCGGTCTGCCCCCATAATAGGACATATAGGCGATCATCTGCGCCGTCGGATTGAATCGCGGCGTGAGCACCAGATAATCGCCGCGAGTGAGGAAGCTGGGGTTGGCGCCATCCTCATCCATGATGGCGAGCCGCTTGCGGCGACGGAGCGCCGGACCGCTTTCGGAAATGAACACGATGCGGGTGTTGAAATAGCCTTTCTCTCCGGTGATCTGCTGGTAGATCGCATCGGAGATCATGTGGGCGATGCGCCGCCAGTTCGCGGGCGCCGTGAAATATTCTTTGCCCTGCATCATTTCTGTTTCGCCGAAGACGTCCCAAAGCCTGAAGTCGACCTTCAGCCGTCCGTCGGGTTGCGTACCAACGGTCCCGGTCGCGAGCGCCTGCGCGTTAATGACGCGCCAGTCCGCAAATGTCGGCGGCGTGTTGATATCCTTGATCTGCTCGATAAACGAGCGCGGATCGAGCGGGCGGAAAATGCCGGATCGCCGAAGGTCGGCCCGGATGACGGCGGCGATGTTCTGACCCGCAGCGGCGTCGCCCGGCTGGCTCGGCGCGAAATCCGGTATGGCAATCGGCAGCGGCTGGATGTTGCCCTGCGTGACATCGACCTTCAGTGCGGCCGCGGCCGGAGCGGCAGCTTGCACGATCAACGCGAGAAGTGCGGCACAAACCAGGCTGGCGAATCTCATCATGCTTTCTCCAGCGTTACTGCCCCGTCATTTGCCGCGGATCGAAAATGAATGGCTTTATTTCCCGCCATTGCCCGTACCGGTCTGCCGGCAGTTTGTAGGGTGCGCAGGTGTAGATCGCTCGCAGGGCCGCTTCCTCCGCGGCGTGGAAGTAAGGATCGCTGGAGTTGCCAAGCAATTGTGGCGGCTGTGCGACCGAACCGTCCGGGTTGAGAAAGAGATCGAAGCTGACGACGAGTTGCTCGGGATGGGGCGCACCGACCGGCGGGCTCCAACAGGGCTGAATCTGGCTGCGCAGTGCGTCCTGGAGGTCGGCCGTCATCGCGTTCTGCGCGCCGAAACCCCGCACGGTCCGCGCCGCCTCGGGCGCATTGGGCGCAGCCGCCTGCGATGGCGCGACCTTGTTGAGCAGCGCCAGCACCTTGTCGACGTCGAAGTTCTTCTTCTTCTCCTCCTCCTTCGGCGCCGGCCTGGGCTGAACCTTGGGGACAACGGGTGTCGGCGCAGGCTTCTCGATCGGTTCTGCTTTGGGGAGCGGTATCTTTTCGGGGGCCGGAGCCGGCTCGGCTTTTGGCTGCGGAACGGGTGGCGTTGGCATCGCCTTCGGCGCCGGCGGCGTCGGGGTCGGTGCGATCTTCGGCTCGCGCCGCGCCGTCGCACGGATGTTCGTCTGCCGGGCGATGGTAATGACATCGACCGGGATCACCGGCGGCGACTGATCGACGATGTCGAGCGTATGGGAAACCGTAAAGAGGACGGTCGCCGCGACCACGGCGCCATGCAGGATAAGCGATCCCGCCCAACCCGCGGGAGACCGCAAATCGCCGGCGAGGGTGGCCGACGAAATCCTACTTCTTGTTCCTGTCGTTCTCACTTGGGGGTTTGGCAATATCCGTCACAAGGCCAATGTGAGTGAAGCCGGCAGCGCTGATGAGCGCCATCACCTGCATGACGCGGCCGTAATCCACCGATCTGTCTCCCCGCACGAAGATGCGCTGGTCATAACCGTTGGCGGCGATCGCAGTCAGCCGGGGGACCAGATCGTCTTCCGAGACGCGGGTGTTTTGAAGAAAGATGCCGCCGTCGCGCCGCACCGAGACGCTCAGCGGCTCGCGGTCCTGGCTCAGCGCCTGCGCACGCGTTTTCGGCAGGTCGACGGGAACGCCGACGGTGAGCAGGGGGGCGGTCACCATGAATACGATCAGCAGCACGAGCATCACGTCGACGAAGGGCGTGACGTTGATCTCGGCCATGAGCCGGGCGCGGCGCCCGCGCCGTCCGGTCCCCATTCGCCGAAGCGCTACCGCCATCAGACCGCCTTCTCGTCGAGCTGGCGCGAAAGGATCGCGGAAAATTCATCCGCAAAGCTCTCGATCCGCCCGATGTAGCGCCCGATATCGTTGACAAATTTGTTGTAGAAAATTACCGCGGGAATGGCGGCGAGAAGACCCATTGCCGTCGCAAACAGGGCTTCCGCGATCCCGGGCGCCACGACGGAAAGCGTCGTGTCATGCCGCGCCGCAATCGCGGAAAATGAGTTCATGATCCCCCATACGGTGCCGAAAAGTCCCACGAAAGGTGCGGTAGCGCCGACGGTGGCCAGAAAGCCAAGCTGATTTTCGATCCCCTGCGATTCGCGCTGGATCGTGACCGACATCGCTTTGTCGATCCGGTCCTTGATGCTTGCGAGAAGCGACTCGCGCGGCGGTCCGCCTTCGAACGCCCGCCGCCACTCTCTTATCGCGGATGCGAACACAGCCACCATGGGGTGGTTTATGCGGGGCGCATATTGCTGATAGAGATCGTCGAGGGAGGTGCCGGACCAGAACGACTTTTCGAATTTGTCGGCGCGGCGGCGCAGCGTGCCGAGCGCCATCCATTTGTTGAAGATGATCGCCCACGACCAGAGAGAGGCGAGCGCCAGAAGCGCCATCACCGCCTTCACGACAGGGTCGGCGCGCAGCCAGAGAGAATAGATCGAGATTCCGGTGAAGCCGGGGCCCGAAGCCGGAGGCGCCGCGTTCACGCCCACCGCTTGTGTCGGCGCGGCCTGGGGCGCTCCCAGCTGTTGGGTCTGGGCATTGGCGCCGGTCGGCGCCGATTGCGGCACAGACTGTGCGAAGGCCGAACCGGAAAGGATGCACGCCAGAAATAGAAACACCGCCAACCCGAGGGGTGCTTGCGCAAACGTCATTCGCAAACCTCTTTCGCCCGTGGGGCGCTACCGACCCGGGTTAGTCTCATTTGGGTTGGTCAAGATCAACCCGCCTTCCGAACATGGCCGAATTTTGACGCCGGCCGGGCGATTCCAGCCGCGTCGATAAGCGGTAACAACCTTTCGCGCACGTCCTGCGGAATCCGGCGCGGCCTTCCCGCAAGCGTCATGATGCAGGCCTCGACCGCTCCCCGGACCAAAATCTCCCCGCCGCGGAATATCCTTTGATCAGCAGACATGCGGGCGCCCGTGAGGGCGGTGGCCAGGGTGTGCACTTCGACAAGATCGTCGAGGCGCGCAGGTCGCGAAAATTCGACGGAAATGCGGCGCAACGTCCAGGCGCTCTGCTCGGCGTCGCCGAGCATCGCAAGTCTTGCAATCCCCGCGCCGCGGAAAAACTCGGAGCGTCCACGCTCCATGAATCGCAGGTAGTTCGCGTGATACACAACGCCGGAAAGATCGGTCTTCGTAATAGATCCGGATCGGCAGGATATGCACGTTACCTTCGAACCGTCCGGCAGCCGAAGGCTCAGGCATCGTCGGCACTCTCCTGCGGAAAAAGGCCCGGTTGTCCCAAATGGCGCGCCGGAGATTCGAGGCCGAGATGCGCGAACGCGGCGCCGGTAATCATCCGGCCGCGCGGCGTGCGTTGCACGAAGCCCTGTTGCAGGAGAAACGGTTCGACGATTTCCTCGATCGCGTCGCGCACTTCGCCGAGCGCCGCAGCGATGGTTTCGATGCCGACCGGTCCCCCGCCAAAGGATTCTGCAATCAGCGACAGATACCGCCGGTCGAAGGCATCCAGGCCGCGCCCGTCCACTTCGAGCCGGGTGAGTGCGGCGTCGGCAATCTTCGCATCGATCCGGCCGTGCCCGCCGACGGCCGCAAAGTCGCGCAACCGCTTGAGGAGCCGCCCTGCGATTCGCGGCGTGCCGCGGGCACGCGCGGCGATTTCGCGCGCGCCGTCGCTTGCAAGGTCCAGCGACAGAATTCGCGCGCCGCGCTCCACGATCGCCTGCAGTTCGTCCGTGTTGTAAAAATTGAGCCGCAGCGGAATGCCAAAACGGTCCCGCAAGGGCGTGGTAATCAGTCCCGAGCGCGTGGTGGCTCCGATCAGCGTGAAAGGGGCAAGCGTAATTTTTACCGAACGCGCACTCGGGCCTTCGCCGATCACGAGATCGAGTTCGAAATCCTCCATCGCGGGATAGAGAATCTCCTCGACCGCCGGGTTGAGCCGGTGAATCTCGTCGATGAACAGCACGTCGCGCGGATCGAGATTGGTGAGGATGGCGGCGAGATCGCCGGCGCGCGCGAGCACCGGCCCCGAGGTGGAACGGAAGTTCACCCCGAGTTCGCGTGCTACGATCTGCGCCAGCGTGGTCTTGCCGAGTCCTGGCGGCCCCGAGAACAGCACATGGTCGAGTGCTTCGTTGCGTGCACGTGCCGCAGCGATAAAGACGGAAAGGTTCTCGCGCGCCTGGCGTTGCCCTACGAATTCCTCGATCCTGCGCGGCCGCAGGCTCGACTCGAGCACATCGTCTTCGCCGCGCTCTGGAGCCACGACGCGATCGGGCTGGCGATTTGGAACGGTAGCGGCCATCGAACCAATCTATCGTATCAAAGTGCAGTTCAAACAGAGGCCTCCGTCTATCGCGCCATCGCCCGCAAGCTTTCGCGGATCAGCGCGTCGACCGGCGCCTCGCCCAACTCGTGCGCCGCGCGCGCGACCGCTTCGGCTGCCTGGGATTGCGAATAGCCCAACTTGACAAGGGCCGCGACAGCATCGGCTTCGGGACCGCGCGGTGCGTGTGCAGCAGCAAGAGCCGCTTCCGGCGCATGCCCCCGCAGCATCATCGAAGGGGCCTTGTCCTTCAGTTCGGTGACAATGCGCGTGGCAAGCTTTGGGCCGACCCCTTGCGCACGTCCGATCGCCGCCTTGTCGCCCAGCGCAACGGCGCGCTCGAGTTCGCGCGCCGAAAGTGCGGAAAGCACATTGAGCGCGACGCGCGCGCCCACGTTCTGAACGCTCTGCAGCAGCCGGAACCACTCACGTTCTTCCGGCGAGGCAAACCCGTAGAGCCGGAGCGATTCGTCGGTCAGGCGCAATTCGGTCACGAGCGTTGCTGCGGCGCCTGGCGAGAGGCGCGACAGCGTCGAGGCGGGACAGTGCACGAGATATCCCACGCCGTGCACCTCGAGGATCGCGTGATCTTCTGCGACCGAGTCCACAAGGCCGGTCAGCTTGCCGATCATGCAAGCGCGGCTTCGATCCGCGCCTGGGTGCCCGCGAGATGGGCGTGCGCTATGGCCAGCGCGAGCGCATCGGCGGCATCGGGCGAGTCGACGCAGGCGGTGGGCAGCAGATGCCGGATCATCGCCTGCACCTGGTCCTTGCCGGCGTGCCCCATGCCGACGACACATTTCTTGACATGATTGGGAGTGTATTCGGCAATGTCGAGGCCGGCGCGAGCGGCCGCGAGCAGTGCCACCGCGCGTGCTTGCCCGAGTTTCAAGGCGGCCGACGGATCCTTGTGAACGAAGACCTGCTCGATGGCGATTGCCTGCGGCGCCACGCGCGTGATGACCTCGCAGAGCGCTTCGTAAAGGATCAGGAGTCGTGGACCCGCGCCAGTCCTGGCTTCGCTGGTCAGGACGCCGTGCGCGACATGCGCGAGCCGCGTGCCCGAGACCTCGATGGCACCCCAGCCCATGCGGGCCAAACCCGGATCGATTCCGAGAATGCGCCTGCCGTTCCGCCCCTCGAATCGCATGGGCGCAGTTTCGGAAGGCGCGCAGGCCGTGGCAACAGGAATCAGGCCGCTTCCAGCTTACGAATCAGGGAATCGGACAGCTCGTAATTCCCGTAAACATCCTGCACGTCGTCGTGGTCCTCGAGAACGTCCAGCAGTTTGACCAGCGATTCACCCGTCTCGTCACCTACCGCAATCGTGCTTTGCGGGCGCCATTCGAGTTTTGCGGATTGCGCAGGGCCGAGCCTGGCTTCGAGCCCGTCGCGAACCGACGCGAAACTCTCCGGGCTTGCCAGAAACTCGTGCACATGCTCGCCCGAAATGCATTCGTCCGCGCCGGCCTCGATCGCGACTTCCAGCATCGCTTCGTCCGATCCGGCACTCTTCGGATAGGCGATCACACCGGCGCGGCTGAACTGGAAGGCCACGGAGTTCGTTTCGCCGAGTACGCCGCCGTACTTGGAAAAAGCCGCGCGCATATCCGCGGCCGTGCGGTTACGATTATCGGTCAGCGCTTCGACGATCAGCGCCACCCCGCCCGGACCATAGCCCTCATAGCGCACCTCTTCGATGTTGTCCGCGTCGGCGCCCGTCGCCTTGCGGATTGCCCGCTCGATGCTGTCCTTGGCCATATTTTGCGCGCGAGCAGCCAGAATGGCCACACGTAGGCGCGGATTGTGGGCGGGGTCCGGCATGCCGTGCTTTGCCGCCACCGTGATCTCGCGGGCGAGCCTGGAGAACAGCTTGGAGCGCTCCTTGTCCTGTCGCCCCTTGCGGAACATGATGTTCTTGTATTGGGAATGGCCGGCCATAGCGCGGTCAGATAGCCGGGCGCGTTCCCGGCTTCAAGTTGCCGTCAATCGGCCGGAACGTGCGGCATGAGCCGGCCGCCGACGCGGACGGGCTCGATCCGGGTCGCCAGTCCTTTTGCATCGGTTGCGGCGAAAACCGCGCAGAGCGTCGCGGGGCCCGAGGCGGGCGTGTAGCGCGCCGTCGACAGTTTGCGCGTGAAGCGCTGCAGCGGCTCGAACTTTTCCATACCGATGACGGAGTCGTAGTCGCAGCAGCCGCCCGCATCGGTCTGGTAACCCGTGCCGCCCGGCAGGATCTGGGCATCTGCCGTGGGCACGTGGGAGTGGGTGCCGACGACAAGCGAGGCGCGCGCATCGCAGAAATGCCCCATCGCCATTTTTTCGGACGTGGCTTCCGCGTGCATGTCCACGACCAGGGCATCGCAGCCTTCGCCCAAAGGACACGCGGCAAGCTCCTTCTCCACCGCGGCGAAGGGATCGTCGAGCGGGTCCATATAATGCCGGCCCATGACATTCACCACGAGCACGTGCTGGCCGCTTCGCGTCTGGTAAAGCCCCGCTCCCCGTCCCGGCGTGTCGGCCGGATAGTTGCGAGGCCGTAGAATGCGGTCTTCATCGCCGATGAACGAGAGAATTTCCTTCTGATCGGCCCAATGATTGCCGGTGGTCAGAACATCGATTCCGCACGCGAATAACTCTGTCGCGGTTTTGCGTGTCAATCCGAAACCGCCCGCCGCGTTCTCGGCGTTGGCGATGACGAAATCGAGCCGGAGTTGGTCGCGCAGGCGCGGAAGCTCGTTCCCCACAACCTCCCGGCCCGGCCGTCCGATGATATCGCCGATAAAAAGGACGCGCATGCGGACTTTCATTATTCGCGCGATGGACGAACAGCCTTCGCCGATCCCGGGCGAACGCGCTTGCGGGAGATTGGACGGGACCGCCGCCGCCGTTGGCTTTGGATCCTCACGGGCCTGCTTGTGCAGGTGGGCGCCATGTGTCCGAGGCCACGGCCCCGGTCAGGGACAGCTCCCGGTGAGTACCATTAAGGCCCCTGGGTATCGCATTCCTGACGCACGGGGCAGTACCCATCCGGGTCCGAACCTAGGCTCCCGCCACCCGCGCCGCAACCTCCCCGATCCGTCCGGCCGCCGCGTCGACGATGGCGGCCGCCGCGCGCGCGCTTTCCGCCGCGCGGGCAAGTGCTTCGTCGCGGGCCCTGGCGAGGTGTTCAATTTCGCGCGCCTGTTTTTCCAGCCTTGCCTTCGAGTCGAAATACTCGTCGGCGACGAGCAATGCGGCCATGAGCAGCAGCCGCGGTTCCCCAGGCTGCCCCGCCGACTTCAGGATTTCGCGGACTTTCGCGTCCACACATTCGGCCAGCCCCCGCAGGCGCTCCTCCTCGCCGGCGTTGCAGGCGATCGCGTAGGCGCGTCCGTTGACCGTGATATCGACTTGAGCCATGCGCCGTTCAGGCCGTTTCCGCCCGGCCGAGTGCGGCATGGATGTCGGCGATCGCGCGATCGACGCGGCCTTCCACTTCCTCGGTCAGGCTTGCGAGCACCCGGTTTTCCTCCTCGAGGGCAGCGATGCGCACCAGCAGCTCCTCGCGTTCCTGCGCGAGCGAGGCGATCTCGGCACCGTCGCGCGCGTGCCGCCGGTGAGCTTCGTCAAGCGGCATGAGGGCGGTCTCGAGCCGGTCGAGCGCTGCCGCCAGCCTAGCCTTCGCCTCCTCCATTTGTGACATGCGCACCCCGTTTGCGATCCCGGGACCATAGGCCGCGCCGGGAAACAGGGTCAACGAAAAGGCACTCCCCTTGACGGGCGCGCGGACGCCTCGTTAAGGCCCACGGTCCGGCCGCGTCCCGCCATCCGCTGCCGCTTTTTCCTAAGGAGGAATTCCATGCCGATCCGGGTCGCCGTCAATGGGTTCGGCCGCATCGGTCGGCTGGTTCTGCGTGCCATCGTCGAATCCCGGCGAAACGACGTCGTTGTGGTCGGAGTGAACGATCTCGGGCCGATCGAAACCAACGCCCATCTGCTCCGCTACGATTCGGTGCATGGCCGCTTTCCGGGCGAAGTCACCGTGGACGGCGAGCACATGGTGGTCGGCGGCCACAAAATCCGAGTGACCGCAATCAAGGATCCCGCACAGCTGCCGCACAAGGAGCTGGGGGTCGATGTGGCGCTCGAATGCACCGGTATTTTCACTTCGAAAGAGAAAGCATCGGCCCATCTGCGCGCAGGCGCCAGGCGCGTGCTGATTTCGGCGCCCGCCGAAGGCGTGGACCTCACGGTCGTGTATGGCGTGAACCACAAGAAGCTGACGCGCGAACACCTCGTCGTCTCGAATGCGTCGTGCACCACCAACTGCCTCGCACCGGTCGCCATGGTGATGCACGAGGCCTTCGGGATCGCACAGGGCTTCATGACGACGATTCACAGCTATACCAACGACCAGCCCGTACTCGACCAACTGCACAAGGACCTCTATCGCGCCCGCGCCGCGGCCCTGTCGATGATTCCGACCTCGACCGGCGCAGCCAAGGCCGTGGGGCTCGTTCTGCCCGAACTGAAGGGAAAGCTCGACGGAGTGGCCGTACGCGTGCCGACGCCCAACGTGTCTCTCATCGATTTCAAGTTCGTCGCGAAGCGGCCGACGACAGCGGACGAGGTGAACGACGCCGCGAAGGATGCCGCCGCAGGTCCGCTCAAGGGCGTGCTCGACATCGTCGAATCGCCACTCGTGTCGTCCGACTTCAACCACAACCCGGCATCGTCGAGCTTCGCCGTCGATCAAACGAAAGTCATCGGCGGAACGTTCGTGCGCGTGATGTCCTGGTATGACAACGAGTGGGGCTTTTCGAACCGCATGGCGGATGTCGCGGCGGCGATGGGCTCGCTGATCTGATGAACAGCGGGGCGCTTCGCACGCTCGACGATCTTGCCGTGACGGGCAAGCGCGTGCTGGTGCGCGCCGACCTCAACGTGCCCATGCAGGACGGCAAGGTTGCAGATTCCTTGCGAATCGATCGCCAGGCTCCCACCATCCGCGAACTCGCCGACAGGGGCGCACGCGTGATCGTGCTGTCCCATTTCGGTCGGCCGAAGGGAAAGCCGGTGGCGGCGATGTCGCTGAAGCCGGTGGTTCCCGCCTTGTCGGAAGCCGTTGGCAGGCCCGTCGCCTTCGCCGGCGACTGCATCGGCAGCGAAGCCGAACGTTCGGTCGCGGAACTCGGGAACGGCGAGGTGCTGCTGCTCGAGAACACGCGCTTTCATGCGGGCGAGGAAGCAAACGGTCCCGCGTTCGCCAAAGCCGTGGCCGCGCTCGGCGATCTCTTCGTGAACGATGCGTTTTCCGCTGCGCACCGCGCCCACGCCACGACTGAAGGCCTGGCGCACCTGCTTCCGTCCGCGGCCGGCCGCGCCTTGCAAACCGAACTCTCGCATCTCCACCGCGCGCTCGACAGACCCGAACGGCCTCTGATGGCGGTGATCGGCGGCGCGAAGATCTCGACGAAGCTCGACCTGATCGGAAATCTGCTGCGGCGTGTGGACGTGCTCGTCATCGGCGGCGCGATGGCGAATACATTCTTTGCCGCACAGGGATTTGAGATCGGCAAGTCGCTGTCCGAGCCGGACCACACGGACGCGGCGCGCGAGGTTCTCGAAAAGGCCAAATCGCGCGATGGGGCGCTCGTGCTGCCGTGCGATGTGATTGTCGCCAAAGAGTTCAAAGCCGGGGCGGCGTGCCGCATCGAAGCGGTGGCGAATGTCGCTCCGGACGACATCATTCTCGATCTGGGGCCGGAAACGCTCGAAGCCTTTTGCGCGCGTCTCGAACAGGTGCGCACGCTCGTCTGGAACGGCCCGCTCGGCGCGTTTGAAACGAGGCCTTTCGAGCGCGGCACGATTGAGGCAGCGAAATGTGCCGCGGCATGCACGAAATCCGGCCGGCTCCTCTCGGTTGCAGGGGGCGGCGATACCGTCGCTGCGCTCAACATGGCCGGGGTCACCGACAGGTTCTCCTACGTATCGACAGCCGGCGGCGCCTTTCTCGAATGGCTCGGGGGGCGGGAACTGCCGGGCATTTCGGCACTCCTGCAAGCGAGGGACAAACAGACATGAATACGGCCGAACTCGCCCGCGTGGCGCACGCCATGGTCGCCAAAGGCAAGGGTCTTCTCGCCGCCGATGAGAGCTCCAGCACGATCAGGAAGCGCTTCGACGCGATCGGCGTGGAATCCACCGAATCGAACCGGCGCGCCTATCGCGAATTCCTGTTCCGAACGTCCGACGCGATGAGAACCTGCATCTCCGGTGTCATCCTCTACGACGAAACCATCCGGCAAAAGGCGGCGGACGGCACGCCGCTCGTCCGGATCATCGAGGAAAGCGGAGCCATTCCGGGGATCAAGGTCGATCTTGGCGCCAAGCCGCTCGCGCTCTGCCCCGGCGAAACAATCACTGAAGGTCTCGACGGCCTGCGGGAACGGCTCGTGGACTATCGCGGGCTCGGTGCGCGCTTCGCCAAGTGGCGCGCGGTCATCGATATCGGGCCGGGCATTCCGACCTATACCGCGATCAGCACGAATGCCCAGGCGCTCGCCCGTTACGCCGCACTTTGCCAGGATGAAACGATTGTGCCGATCGTCGAGCCCGAAGTGCTGATGGACGGCGATCACAACATCGAAACCTGCGCGCGCGTCACCGAATGGGTGCTCAAGGAAGTGTTTTATGCGCTGTTCCAGCAGCGGGTGGCGCTCGAAGGCATGGTGCTCAAGCCCAACATGATCCTGCCGGGTATGAAATCGCCGAAGCGGGCGAGTGTGGACGAAATTGCCGAGCGCACGGTGCGTTGTCTGAAGGACTGCGTTCCCGCCGCCGTTCCGGGAGTAGCATTTCTTTCGGGCGGGCAGTCGGATGAGGAAGCGACGGCCAATCTCAATACGATGAACTGCGGCTTCGATCTGCCCTGGCCGCTGACGTTCTCTTACGGGCGGGCGTTGCAGGCGGCGCCGCAAAAGGCCTGGGGCGGCAAGCCTGCCAATGTACCGGTGGCGCAGCGTGCGTTTGCGCATCGCGCGCGCATGAACGGCATCGCCACACGCGGGGAATGGAATCCTTCGCTGGAAATACAGGCAGCGTGAGCAGGCGTTGCCGACTTTATCTGGTTACGCCGCCCAGCCTTGATCCGCGCGCATTCCAGGAAGACCTGAAGTCGGCGCTCGGCGCGGGCGATGTCGCCTCGCTCCAACTGCGAATGAAAGACGCGGCAGACGATGACATCCGCCGCGCGACGAAGATACTGATGCCGCTCGCGCAATCGGCCGGCGTTGCGTTCATCCTGAACGACAGACCCGACCTTGCGGCCGAACTGGGTTGCGACGGCGTGCACATCGGACAGGACGACACCCCCTGCAAGGAGGCGCGCGCGCTGGTGGGCGCGAATTCGATCGTCGGCGTCACCTGCCATGCTTCACGTCATCTCGCGATCGAAGCCGCGGATTCGGGCGCCGATTATGTCGCCTTCGGTGCGTTCCATCCGACGGTCACGAAGGAGCCCGGGGCGCGGGCCGATATCGAGTTGCTCCGCTGGTGGTCGGAACTGATGACCGTGCCGTGTGTCGCCATCGGCGGCATTACCGTCGAAAACGCGCCGCGGCTCATCGAAGCCGGCGCGGACTTCCTCGCCGTCTGCGCCGGCGTCTGGAGCCACCCCGCCGGTCCCGCAGCAGCCGTGAAGGCATTCAACGCGCTTCTCGGATAAATCGCTCTACTCGGTCAGGAGGGAAATCGTGTACGTTCGCCAATTGACCGCAGGTGTCGCCGCCGCGTTTGCGCTGTCGGGTTGCGCCGGGTTCCTTCAGAAAATTCGCGAGCCCGTCGTGGTGGACTCCACCCCGGTACAAGGTGCCGACTGCACGCTGACCAACGATCTGGGGACCTGGTACCTCTTTACGCCCGGGCGCGTGATCGTCCGCAAGTCCGGCGCGGCTCTAAAGGTTACTTGCGAGAAGCAGGGTTATCGGTCCGCACACATGGTCGTTCGGTCTCATTTCCACGCCTCCAAGGTCATGAACGTTTATGCCGGCGGGGAGAGCGGGATCAGGTCCTATGCCGCAAGCGACGCGGATTACGATTACGACAGTCCCATCGTGGTAGAACTGACGCCGGCGACACGCCCCGCTCCCCGGCCGCGGTGAAGCTCTTGAGCGCGCCTCTCCCAATCAAATAAACACTGGCAAACCGCGAGGAATCGCGGTATAGGCGATTCTTCTTTGAAGGGGGCGTTTCATGAAAATCTGTCGGATCGCGGCGGTCGCCGCGCTGGGCGTGGCGTTGTCCGGCTGCGCTACTATCATTGAGGGCACCACGCAGCCGGTTTCCGTCAACACGACGCCGGTCGAGGGTGCCCAATGCACGCTGACCAATTCGCAAGGTACCTGGTATCTGACCACGCCAGGGAGCACCACCGTCCACAAGACCAAGACGGATCTCGATGTGACCTGCACGAAACCCGGCTTTCAGCCCGGTCATGTGGTTGCCGATGCCCATTTTGGCGCGACGACAGCGGCCAATGTCATCGCGGGCGGGGTGATCGGCATGGGCGTCGATGCGGCGAGCGGAGCAAATTACCACTACAATACGCCGATCACGGTCCCGTTGGGGGCGCCGGCAGCCGCGCAGCAGACGCCGGCAGCATCGCCGGCACGGCCGGCGATTCAGCCATCGAGCTGAGACTTCAGGTGGAGAAAGGAACAGGCGCGTAAGTTCGCGCGCCTGTTTTTCCACCCGATCGACGCAGTCGCTATTTCTTGCCCTGCGGCGCCGGCTTCTGATTGCGCGGCTCGGCGAAGGGCGATGTCGATGACGACGTCGGTTTCGCCTTGTCCTTGTCGGCCTTGGGCTTCTTCTTCTCTTTGTTGCTGCGCTGTTCGCGGTTCGCCATGGGGAGCCTCCCTGATCCTGTCTTTCGCGATCCTACGCAACCCCGGGCTGTGCTGGAAGGCCAGACAGGGGAGCCATCGCGCGTCCGCCCGCGTTTCCTGACCGGAGAGTTGAGCGATGCGCGGACCTCTTGCTGCCGTTCTTTGTCTCGTCCCCGGCATTTGCCTCGCGCAAATGATGCCGGGAGCCGAACCGGGCGTCCCGCCGCCCAGCCTGACGGCGTCGGCGGGCGTGGGGATCGCGATGGGCAAAATCGGCGCGATCGATTCGGTCGGCATGAGTTTCGTGTGCGGCGGAAATGGCAGGAGCCGCACCTACTGGATCACGCAGGCCACGCGCTTTCGCACCGGCGCGATCGAGGCGTCCTTCTTCGATCTGAGGACCGGCGAACCGGTTGAAGTGACGTTCCATCGCTCCGGCGGGCAGGCCGTCGCCGATCTCGTCCGGTTGCGGACCTGACCCGGGGAAATCGCCCAATGAGACCTATGCTGGCTGCGGGCGCCCTCGCCCTGACGCTGACCCTCCCGCAAGCGGCATGGTGCTGCGGCGGCCAGGGCGGGTCTTCCATTGCCATTACTTACGGCGGAGGAAAATACATCGTCTCCAACGTCGGGCGACGGTGGCTCGACGTCGTCTTCACCGCCTGGAATACGAGCTACGCCATGAGGCTCGCGCCCGGCCAGTCCGACTCCCCACGCTCGCCGGGCATGCTGGGCCAGTTCATGCAGGGCTATCGGTCCTGCGTCGCGACCGTGGTGCCCGCGCGGTAGTCACCCGTCTCCGGCGTCAGAGCTTTTCGGAGCGGCCGGTAGAACAGGAGGATCGCCACGGTGCTTGTCGCAGCGAAGCCTGCGTGGACGAGCCAAAAGGTGGTGTGCGGCAGACTGGAATAGAGCGCGCCGACCCAACCGACCATCAGGTTCGTGCCGAAGAGCGACAGATAGAAAATGCCGATCATCATTGCATTCACCGATGGCGGCGCAGCACGGCTGAAGAGAGCCATGGCAAACGGATAAAGGCTCACGAAGCCCACCGTGTTGATGATGTGAAACACAATGAGCCAGGGAAGCGCCACTTTGCCGGTCCCGCTCACGTAAGCCGCGAGCGCGAGCCAGAGCGCGCCCAGAATCGTAATCGCGCAGCCGACCGCCATCTTGGTGAGTTCGTGCGGCGCGATGCCCTTGTTTGCGAGCCAGCGCCAGACGAACACGGCCGCTGCGAGAAACGCCGTGCTCACGCCGGCATCGTAGGCAAGCAGCCACGTCACGGGCATGTGCCAGCCGAAAATCGAAAGGTTCGCCGTGTCCTGCGCCCAGACGATATAGGCGTTGTAGATCTGGTTGTTGATGACGAACGCGACCGCGATGATCGGAACGAGCGCCACCAGCGCCACAATTCTTCCCCACTCCTCGCGAGTCAGGGGTGTGCGCGTCGTTGTGTTGCGCGTGTCAATTATATCCGCCGGAAGATCCCGCCGGCCCGAGAGATAGATGCCGATGGCGAAGAGCATGCCCACGCCCGCCGCCATGAAGCCGTAGCGCCAGCCAAGCAGTTCGCCCAGCGTGCCGCAGATGAGCGGTGCCGCGATCACACCCGCATTGACCGCGAGCACGAAGATCTGGAACGCCTCGTCGCGCCGCGCATGATCGTCGGGGTAGAGCGCGCCGACCTGGGCTGCGATGTTTCCCTTGATGAAGCCGGCGCCGAAGACGAGGCAGACGAGCGCGATCACGAAGCTCGCCTCGAACACCATCAGAAACTGGCCCACCGCCATGAGCGAAGCGCCGAAGAGGATCGCCCGCGTGCGGCCGAGCCAGTTGTCGCCGATCCAGCCGCCGAGCAGCGGCGTGACATAAACCGTGGCGGTGTAGAGGCCGAACACCTGCGAGGCGAGCGCCTGCACGGTCAGGCGCCCGCTCGTGATCATGTGGATGAAGCCCCGGAGGGCGCCGAATCCCAGGATGTGTTCGACATGGCCGGGCTTCAGCGCCAGGTCGACCATGTAAAGCACGAGCAGCGTCTGCATGCCGTAGAAGGAGAAGCGTTCCCACGCCTCGGTGAAGGCGAGAAAGCCGAGCCCGATGGGATGGCCGAAAAAGGTGCGCGGGCGCGTGGGCGGCGCGACGGCATTTGCGGTCGTGTTTGCGGTCATGGCACGGCTTCCGGTTCCCAAGGTGCGGGCGCCGTTGGCCGCCCGACGCCGATACAGCATGGAATGACGGCTGTTTGCACGGGAAAACGCTGAAATGGCCTATGGCCCTCCTGCTCGGGGGCCTCGACCCGCTTGCGGAAGCCGTGCATCTGCTAGAAGTCCGTATCGAAGCGCGGGTCACAGGAGACATTCATGCGCGAAGTTGCGATTGCGGCAGCGGTGGTTGCGTGTCTGCTCACGGGCTGCGACCAGAATTCGAAATCCAACGATGTCACGGTGAAGGGCAAGGACGGCAACGTGACGATTTCTGCCAACGGCCAAAACTTCTCGATGAAGGCCAGCGACGACAAGAACGGCAGCTTCACCATGTCGGGCAATGGCGGCCATTTCACGATGAAGGCATCGGATGGGAAACAGACCGTCGAGATCAATGCGACCGGCTCCGGCACCGACCTGAAGCTGCCGGGTTTCGTCACGGCCTATCCGGGCGGAAAGATTCAATCGACCACAATTGGTTCGGGCGACAAGGGCGCGAGCGGCACCTTCATCTTCGAAACTGCGGACGCGCCCGCAGCGGTCATCGCCTGGTACAAGAAGAAATCGGCCGATGCCGGCCTCAAACAGGCGATCGACATGAGCATGGGCACCACGAGCATGTTCACGTCGAGCGGGGATGGCGGAAAGAAGGCCTTGCAGGTGATCGCCGCCACATCGGGCCGCGGCGCTCGCGTGCAGGTCAACTGGACGGGCAAGTAATTTTGACGACCACAGCCGATGCGCCGCCTGACCGGCTCTGCGTGAATCCCAAGAGCCCTTATTATGACAAAGCGGTTCTCGCGCGCGGCGTGGGCGTGCGCTTCAACGGAACAGAAAAGCACAACGTGGAGGAATATTGCGTCAGCGAGGGTTGGGTGCGCCTCGCGGTCGGCCGCACGGTGGATCGCTCCGGCAATCCGATGACGGTAAGACTCAAGGGGACGGTGGAACCGTTTTTCGAAGACCCTCCTCCAGCTCACGAGTGAGATAGCGCACCGTCTTGCCAAGGTGGGGCAGAAAGGCCCGGCCGATTTCGGCGAAGCCGAGCGCCGCGTGGAATGCGTCCGAGACGGGGTTGGGCGGGTCGACATTCACCTCGCAGCAGACGAATTTGAAATCTGCACCAGCGGCGGCTTCCATGAGATCGCGATAAAGCCGACGGCCAAGACCGCGTTGGCGCGCGCTTTGCGCCACCACCACGCGGTCGACATAGACGAAGTGTTCGAGCCGTTCGGCGAACCAGCGATAATTCGGCGCAACCTTTGGCGCCCGTTCGACCAGCGCGACGAGAAACGCGTCCGCGGTTTCGGTCATGCGGGTCCGGAACGACATCGCGACAAGTTCCTCGAACGCTTGTCGCGCGATCGTGCCGATCTCCCGCTCATGCGCGTTGCTGAGCGCAAGCAGAGCGGCGAGGTCGTGGCGCTTGGGCGCGCGAAGCGCAACATCCGATCCCGTTTCGTACATTTGCACCCCCGTTCGCCCTGCTGCTAGAACCCGCCCGCGCATTTATCACGCGGAGAATTTCCGCGTCTGCGTGTGCAACCGGAAAAGCTTGATGGCAAAGATTGCAGGAAACGAGATCCGGCCGGGACTGCTCATCGCCCACGACGGCGGATTGTGGCTCGTGGTCAAGAATCAGGCGGTGAAGCCCGGCAAGGGTGGCGCCTACAACCAGGTCGAGATGAAGAACATCGTCACCGGCGGCAAGCTGAATGCCCGTTTTCGCGCCGACGAGACGGTGGAGGAGACCTGGCTCGAAAAGAAGGATTTCCAGTTTCTTTATGCGGGCGGCGACACGCTGACCTTCATGGACATCGAAAGCTACGACCAGATCGAATTGCCGCGGGATTTTTTGGGCGAACAGACGCCGTTCCTGCAGGACGGAATGAAAGTTCTGCTCCAGATGCACGAGGGCCGGCCGATTTCCATCGCGCTGCCGGTGCAGGTGACGCTCACGGTGACCGAGGCCGACCCGGTGCTGCGCGGGCAGACGGCCGCGCCGGGCTACAAATCGGCCATGCTCGAAAACGGAATGCGGGTCCTTGTGCCGTCTTTCATCGAACCGGGTACAAAAATCGTCGTCGCGACCGCCGATGGCTCTTATGTGCGGCGCGCGGAATAAATGCCGTATCTGTCTCCCGCGCTCAACGTCATGACGACCGCCGCACGCAAGGCCGGGCGAGGCTTGATCCGCGATTTCGGGGAAATCGAACATCTGCAGGTCTCGCTCAAGGGACCGGCCGATTTCGTCTCGACCGCTGACAGGCGCACCGAACGCATGCTCGTCGAACAGCTGTCCAGGGCACGGCCCGGATACGGATTTCTGGTGGAGGAATCAGGCGCCATCGAAGGGCCCGACCGGACCCATCGCTTCATCATCGATCCCCTCGACGGCACGACAAATTTCCTGCACGGCATGCCGCATTTCGCGATTTCCATCGCGCTTGAGCGCGATGGACAGATCGCCTCCGCGGTCGTGTACAATCCGGTGGCCGACGAAATGTTTACGGCGGAGAAGGGCCGCGGCGCCTATTTGAACGATCGCCGCCTGCGCGTCGCCGCACGAAAGTCGCTGCTTGAATCGGTTATCGCGACGGGTATGCCGTTTCACGGGCGGCCCGGTCACGAGCAGTTCCTCGCCGAGCTTCCACAGATCATGGCGGCGACGGCTGGCGTGCGCCGCTTCGGCTCGGCCGCGCTCGACCTTGCCTGGGTGGCTGCCGGACGCTTCGACGGGTATTGGGAACGCGGCCTGGCGAGCTGGGATCTGGCAGCCGGTCTGTTGCTCGTGCGCGAAGCCGGCGGCGCGGTGACGGATCTCTCGGGCGGCGCGCGCGTGCTCGAAACCGGCACGGTTCTCGCAGCGAACGACAAGCTCCATTCGCAATTGTTGAAGCTTCTGCGCACGCAAACGCGCGGTTGAGTGTCTGCGACGCGATGATAAAATTCCGGGTCCTTACGGAGGAACCGCGGGTATGAGATTCGATCGCCTCTTCGGCGCGGCCGCGTTGGCGATTGTCGGCGCGTGGTCGGCGGGCGCGGCAGCGCCGAGCGATGTGGGCGAGGGGGCCATCCATCTCCACATGCCCGACCAGACAATCCATCTTCACCCGATCCGGCAACGCGCGCCGCAGCCAACCGCGCCGGCGCAAAATGGCGAGGCCGAACCCGTTGCGAGCCCCGAGCCATCCGCGACCGTAGCGCCGCCACGGCATATCCCGCCACCGACGAGGGCCGCGCGTAAGGGCTCCGCCTCGCGGCGTCCCGCCATTCCTTTCAGTTTCGGCGATGAAGGCACGACCGCTCCCTCCGGTGTCGGAGCAGTGCCGCAACCTGCACCGCCCGTTCGGACGGCGGCGCTCCCACCCCATCCAGGAACGCCGGCGCCCGTCTCAGCCGCCAGGGCCGCGCATACAGATCTCACCAAGCGCGGCGCGGTGCTGTTTTCCAAAGGAGCGCCCGATCCCTCGCCGGCGCAATTCAGCGGCGTGAAGCTGCTCGCGGGCGATCTTGCCACCGCTCTCGAGTCGGGCGGGGCGCGCGTCGAACTCGACGCGTATGGCGGCGCGCCCGGCGACAAGTCGTCCGACGCGCGGCGGCTCTCACTGCGGCGCGCGCTTGCCGTCCGCCAGTTGCTCATCGATGACGGTGTACCTTCGAGCCGCATCGACGTTCGCGCTCTGGGCGGCGCGCAGGACAAAGGCCCGGCGGACCGTGTCGACGTTTTCGTCCGCGCGGGCTAGAGCACGATCTGATCATGCTGAATCAGACCGTGCTCCAGATTCCTTGAATTTCGCGGAATTTGACGGGTGAAGTGCTGCACACGTCACCCGATTGCGCTTTAGCTGGCCGGCGCGGCGACGCGCATGTCTGTCTCTTTGGCTTCGCGACCAATGCCGGCAAAGAACGCCACCGCCATCGCAGCGATCCCGGCAACTGCGCCCAGCGCTATTCCATAGCTGCCGTAGCGCACCGCGAGCATCGCCTGCAGCGGCGCAGCATAGGAGGCGAACAGATTGCCGAGCTGATAGACGGTGCCAGGAAACGTGCCGCGCGCATCTGCCGGGGACAGTTCGTTCAGGTGCGCCGGGATGATGCCCCAGCAGCCTTGCACGACGAACTGCATGAGAAATGCGCCAACCGCGAGCACAACGGCTGCATCGCTGTTGAGCCAGACGGGGATGGCCGGCACGCACAGAAGCGCTGCCGCAACGAGCGCGCGCCGACGGCCGAACCGCTGGGAGATCGAGCCGAAAATCATGCCGCCGAATATTGCGCCGATGTTGGCGATCACCACGATCGTACCGATCACGCGCGGATTGAAACCGTGGTCCACCTTCAGGAAGGTCGGATACAGATCCTGGGTGCCGTGACTCAGGAAATTGAGCGCGGTCATCAGAAGAATCGCATAAATTGCCAGCTGCCAGTGCTCGGCGAGAACGCTCAGGAGGCGGCGCGCGCTCGGGCGTTTTGCGTTCCACGCGGCCGATTCCGGAACGTTGCGACGAATGTAGAGAACGAGCAGAGCGGGTAGCAGCCCCAGCATGAACAATCCGCGCCAGCCGACCAGCGGGAACAGCAGCGCATAAGCCAGGGAAGCGACGAGATAGCCGCTCGCGTACCCGGTTTGCAGAATGCCGGAAACGATGCCACGCGCTTCGGGCCGGACGGTTTCCATGGTCAATGACGCGCCGATGCCCCATTCCCCGCCCATGGCGATGCCGAACAGCGCACGGAGCACCAGCAGGACGGTCAGGTTGGGAGCAAAGGCCGATGCGAACGCGAGGACGGCATAAAGAAGGACATCGATCATGAGAATCGGGCGGCGCCCGAACCGATCGGCCAATCGGCCGAACAGCAATGCTCCGAGCGGGCGGAAAGCGAGCGTCAGGAACAGCGCATAGGTCACCGATTTCACATCGGCGCCAAATTCCTTGGCGATATCGGTGATGACAAAGACAAGCAGGAAGTAATCGAACGCATCGAGCGTCCAGCCGAGATAGCTCGCCACGACCGCGTGCTTCTCGGCCTTCGTCCACCCGCGCAAGGCATCAGGCAGCATAATCGATTATTCTCCCGCCGTTGCCCCCTGCAGTGGTGCGCGTGCCTTTTGTCGGCACGCGCACTGGGTCACATCACCAGCGTGGCTTCGGTCTTGGCGGCAACGTCCTCGCGCGTAACGCCGGGAGCGAGTTCGAGAAGCTTCAGGCCGGCTTCTGTTACATCGAAGACACCGAGATTGGTGATCACGAGATCGACACAGGCTTTGCCGGTGAGTGGCAGGCGGCAGGCCCTGAGCAGCTTGGGATTTCCGGCCTTGTCCGTGTGATCCATGGTGACCACGACGCGTTTGACTCCGGCGACGAGATCCATCGCGCCGCCCATACCCTTGACGAGCTTGCCGGGCACCATCCAGTTCGCGAGATCGCCCGTCTCCGAAACTTCCATCGCGCCCAGGATCGAAAGATCGATATGCCCGCCGCGGATCATTGCGAAACTTTCGGCGGAGGAAAAATAGCAGGTCTGCGGAAGCTCGCTGACCGTCTGCTTGCCCGCATTGACGAGATCGGCATCAACTTCGTGCTCGCGCGGGAACGGCCCCATGCCGAGCATGCCGTTCTCCGACTGGAGCGTGACGCTCACCCCTTCGGGAATGAAGTTGGCCACCAGCGTCGGGATACCGATGCCGAGATTGACGTAAAAGCCGTCGCGCAGCTCCAATGCCGCGCGCTTCGCGAGATCGTTGCGGGTCCAGGGCATATCATCCTTCCCTTACGGTCCGGTTTTCGATGCGCTTCTCGTAGCGCGCGCCTTTGATCATGCGTTGCACGAAAATGCCGGGCGTATGGATGCCATCGGGATCGAGCGTGCCCGCCTGTACGAGCTCTTCCACCTCCGCGACCGTCACTTTTCCGGCCGTCGCCATCACCGGATTGAAGTTCCGCGCGGTCTTGCGATAGACGAGATTTCCCGCCTCGTCGCCTTTCCAGGCTTTGATGACCGCGAGATCGGCGACGAGCCCGCGCTCCAGAACGTAAAGTTCACCGCCGAATTCCTTGTGTTCCTTCCCCTCCGCGACGAGGGTGCCCACCCCCGTTTTCGTGTAAAATCCGGGAATTCCTGCCCCACCCGCGCGGATACGTTCGGCAAGGGTGCCTTGCGGATTGAACTCGAGTTCGAGCTCGCCCGACAGATACTGGCGCTCGAACGTCTCGTTCTCGCCGACATAGGAACTGATCATTTTCCGGATCTGCCGCGTCTGGAGCAACAACCCGAGCCCGAAGGTGTCCACGCCCGCATTGTTGGAAATGACCGTGAGCCCCTTCACGCCGGAGTCGCGCAAAGCGCCAATCAGATTCTCGGGAATGCCGCAGAGCCCAAAGCCTCCCGACATCACCGTCATGCCGTCGAACAGAAGCCCGTCAAGAGCCGCGTTCGCGCTGTCGTAGAGTTTTCTCATTCGGATCCGTCCCGCTGCTTGACGCCCGCGTCCCTCTCCCGCCTATAGTCGCGTTTACGGTCGCGAAGCGAGGGGCGCAAGACCATGCTGGGTTTTCGAAGCCTTTCCTGGGGCGGTGCCCTCCTTGTTCTCATGGTCGCAGCGCCGGCCTCGGCCGAGACGAACGTGGCGCTTGCCAATGTAGGCGAGGGCGTGGCCATCGCCCTTCCGTTCGCCGCCGCCGGGATTTCCTATTCCAAGAACGACTGGCAGGGGATCGGAGAACTTGCCTTCACGACGGGCGCGACGGTCGGCACGGCGCTGCTGCTCAAACAGTTCGTCAAGGAGGAGCGCCCGGACTACAGCGACAACCGTTCCTTTCCCTCCGATACGGCAGCACTCGCCTTCGCGCCTGCGAGCTACCTCTGGGACCGCTACGGGTGGGAATATGGCGCGCCAGCTTACGGTGCGGCGATCTTTACGGGCTACACGCGGGTCGCGTCGCAGGAGCATCACTGGTGGGATGTCGCGACGAGCGCAGGTATTGCCTGGGGCTATACTTTCCTGTTCACCCGGCACTGGCACTACGCCTACAACCTGAATTCCAGCATCGAGGTCACGCCCCACGAAGCGTTCGCGTCTTTGAGTTATCGATGGTGACCATTCCTCGAAAGTCGATCGCGACGGCCACGCTCGCCGTGTCGGCACTCCTGGCGTCCTGTCTCGGCGGAGTGGCCATGGAGTTGACGAGTCCCGATGTCGCCAACGGTAAGATGCTGTCGCTTGCGCAGGTCAATAGTCGCTGCGGCGGCGAAAACCGCTCGCCGGCCATGGCTTGGTCGGGCGCCCCTGCGGGAACGAAGAGCTTCGCGCTCACGCTGTTCGATCCGGACGCGCGCGGCGGACGCGGATTCTGGCACTGGCTGATGATCGACATTCCCGCGGGCAGCGCCGGCCTGCGGGAAGGTGCCGGTTCCGGCGCGGGATTGCCGGCAGGTGCGGTGCAGTCCGCCAACGATTTCGGCGAGACCGGCTATGGCGGCGCCTGCCCGCCACCGGGCTCTCGCGCTCATCACTACGTTTTCACGCTCTATGCGATGGGCACACCCAAAGTCCCCGAGACCGGGGCTGGCACGCTGGCGGTGTATCTCAAGTCTCACGCGCTCGCGGCGGCGACCCTGGCGGGCCTCTACAAACGATAGTCAGGGCGTCACGTCGGACAGCTTGTCCGTCTTTGCGAGCTGTGGAAACAGGCGCATCCACAGCGCCGCGACAAGGAGTGTGCCCGCTCCGCCGATCACCACGGCGGCCACGGTCCCGAACCACGCCGCAGTGACGCCGGATTCGAATTCCCCCAGCTCATTTGAAGCACTGATGAAGAGCACGTTCACCGCGCTCACGCGGCCGCGCATCGCATCGGGAGTCGCAAATTGCACGAGTGCGTGACGGATATAGACGCTCACCATGTCCGAAGCGCCGAGAACCGCGAGCGTCGCGAGAGTCACATACAGGTTGCGCGACAGTCCGAACACGATTGTGCCGACGCCGAAAATCGCGACCGCCACGAACATGCGGGCGCCGGCGTGGCGCGCGAGCGGGCGCCGACCGAGAACGAGCGCCATCAGTGTCGCGCCCGCCGCGGGCGCGCTGCGCAGGACGCCGAGGCCGATCGGGCCTACATGCAGAATGTCACGCGCAAAGACAGGGAGGAGCGCGGTCGCTCCGCCGAGCAGAACGGCGAAGAGGTCGAGCGAGATGGCGCCCAGAATCACCGGCCGCGCCCGAACAAACGCGATCCCATCCGCAATCCGCCGCAGGAACGAGTCTTGAGGGGAACCCGTGTTGGAACGCCTGCGTCCGGCCAGGCCGGCCACCACTGCTGCCGCGATGAGGAAGCTGATGCCCGAAGTCCCAAACGCCGCGCCCGCTCCGATCGCGTACAGAACGCCACCGAGCGCCGGGCCGGCGATCACGGCCGCCTGGAATGTCGAAGAACTCCAGGCGATGGCGCGAGGCAGCCGCTCGGGCGGAACGAGAAACGGCACCAGCGACTGTGACGAAGGTCCCGCAACACCGCGCGCTGCGCCGAATGCGATGAGCACCACATACCAGAGCGCAAGATGTCGACCGTGCGCCAATCCGATGGCCAGAAAAAGCGCGCCGCAGATCGCTTCCGCAGCGAGGCACAGCGCATAAATCCTGCGGGGATCTCTGCGGTCTGCCAGCTCGCCTGCAGGCAATGTGAGAGCGAACATCGGCACGAACTGGCAAAGACCCACCAACCCGAGCGAGAACGGATCGCGCGTGATCTCGTAAATGTGCCAGCCGATCGCAACCGACTGCACCTGCATGGCAAGCGTTGTCAGGAGACGGCAAACGAGAAACAGTGGGAAGTCGCGCCTGCGGTAGATTTCGGATGTGGGAGTTTCCATAACGGAAAAGCGGAGCTGTCGCCCGTCAGGCTTTGCCCACCCACTCCTCGCGCGAAATGCTCCACACATCGACAGCCGTGAGGCTGCCCCGATATTCGATCTCGCGCCGTTCGCCGCACGCTTCGCCGGGCCGATCGGCCATGCGCTGTTTGGCCATGTTGCGCCAGGCATCCGCTCGCGACATCGGCTTGCCGCTGAGACAGCCGGTGACCTCGGGATCCGCCATGAACCCCGGACAGGTTTCGAAATCCTCCGCTCTCCGGCCGCGGAGAAGGAGGCGTTGCGTTTCCGGCCGGGGAATCACCCGTCGCCGCGCACGGCCCGAACGACTTTCTGTGCCGCATCGGCAAGATCGCTGCCGGAGACGATCGGCAACCCCGATTGCGCGAGTATCGCCTTGCCTTTCTCGACATTGGTGCCTTCGAGGCGGACGACCAGCGGCACCGAGAGCGCGATTTGCTTCGCCGCAGCAACGATGCCTTCCGCAATGATGTCGCACTTCATGATGCCGCCGAAGATATTGACCAGGATGCCTTTCACGTGCGGATCGGAAACGATGATCTTGAAAGCTGCGGTGACCTTCTCGCGGGAGGCGCCGCCGCCTACGTCGAGGAAATTCGCAGGCTCTTCGCCGAACAGCTTGATGATGTCCATTGTCGCCATCGCGAGGCCGGCGCCGTTCACCATGCAGCCGATCGAGCCATCGAGCTTGACGTAGGAAAGATCGTATGTTGCCGCTTCGCGCTCGGTCGGATTCTCTTCGTCCGGATCGCGCAGTTCGGCCACATCGGGATGGCGGAAGAGCGCGTTATCGTCGAAATTGACCTTCGCATCGAGGCAGACGAGCGCGCCCTCCTTCGTCACGACGAGCGGATTGATCTCGAGGAGACTCATGTCTTTCGCCCGGAATGCGGCATAGAGCCCGTCGATGAGACTCCCGCACTGTGTTGCCGTGTCCCCTTCGAGTTTCAGCGCCGCGGCGACCTCGCGCCCGATATACGGCTGGTAGCCGGCGGACGGCTCGATCTGGAAGGTGAGGATCTTTTCCGGACTGTGTTTCGCGACTTCCTCGATTTCCATGCCGCCTTCGGTGGAAGAGATGAATGCGACGCGCCCGGTCGCGCGGTCTACGAGCGCCGAGAGATAAAGTTCGCGCGCGATGGCCGACCCGTCTTCGACATAGAGACGTCGCACCACGCGGCCTTCCTTTCCCGTCTGGTGCGTGACAAGGGTCATGCCGAGCATGCGGTCTGCCTGGGCGCGCACATCTTCGATCGAACGCACGACCTTTACGCCACCGCCCTTGCCGCGGCCGCCCGCATGGATTTGCGCCTTGACGACCCACACGGGACCGCCGAGCCTTTCGGCCGCCGCAACCGCTTCCTCGACCGTGAAGGCGGGCGCACCGCGCGGGACGGGTACCTTGAAGTCGCGCAGAATCGCCTTGGCCTGATATTCGTGAACGTTCATGGGAGTCCCGGCTCGCGGTGCGCCGCACCATAGCAGCACGAGATATGCGTTCAAGCCGGGAAAGGTGCGCCGAGCGGCGGCGCGGCAACCGTCAGTCGCCCACGCCGCCCTCGAGCGTGATGCCGGAGAGGCTCGCGTCGCGCGCCGAGATGTCGTGCGCGGACACAGCGCAGACTTCCGCCCGATAGGCAAAGAAGAAGTCGCCGCTGCCATACCGCCGTAGATTCGTGCGCTCGGTGCAATCCGGAACCGGCATTGCCGGCGCGCACTTCAGCATTCCGTTCTTGAAGTGACGAAGAACCTCGTGCGGACGACACATGAGAACCTGACCGTGTTCGTAGGTCCCGGCCATGCCCTGGTCGGATTGCACGACATCGCCGATTGTTATCTTGAGCGTGGCGCCGGGAATGCATCGCGCGACTTCGCCTTCGTAGGAGGATTCGATCCAGCTCTCGCCGAGCATATGCGAGGCCGGGAATTCCTCGCCAGTGGCCGCTATGCATACCGCGTGGATCGCTTTCACCACCGTGGCCTGCTGCGCCTCACAGGTCTCCTCGGCCTGCAGGTTTCCGATTTCCCCACCGCGGTTGACGACCATCTCCTCCGCAACCGAGCCGCCTCCATAGACGGTGACCTCCGCACCGGCGCCGGCAGCCGCTTCGGCGCTGGCGATTGAAACCGAAACTCCGCCCTTGTTGATCACAATGGACTTGTTGATCGAGACCGGCTTGTTGATGTTGATCTGTTTCCAGATATTGACGACATGGCAGTTTCCGCAGCAACCGCCACCCCCTCCGCCGCCAGGCGTTCGCACTCCGCCGACAAGCGTTCGCACTCCGCCGGCAAGGGTCCGCACTCCGGCGGCAGAAAAGATGCCCGCCGCGGCTGCAGGCCCCGAAATGCTTGCGGAGAGAAGTATCGCCCCGACAAGGCAGGAGAAGTAATTCCGGTGAATCATGACGCGGTCTCCTTGGGACCAGCCGGGCTGAAAACGATCGGGCTCCGACACCGGGATTCGGTGCGCGGACTCTTAACGGTCGCGTCTGCCGGTTCAGGAAGTGTGCCAGCCCAGACCGTCGGACAGGCGCCTGCCCTGTGCCGAAACGATACGGGCGGGGGATGTTCCCCCCCGCGCCGCCGTCCCGCATGATCCCGATCTCTGACGACAACCCCGCGCGGATTGTCCCCATCGTCACGTGGCTCGTTATCGCGCTATGCGTCGCGGGTTATTGCTGGGAGCGCTCGCTCGGTCACCAGATGGGGGCGGCGCTCGCCGTTTTCGGCTTTGTTCCTGCTTTCCTTTTCCATGTTCACACGACACCGCCCGGCCTCGTCACTGTGCCGCCCGTCGCGACCATTTTCACGTCGATGTTCCTGCACGGCGGGCTTCTCCACATCGCAGGAAACATGCTCTATCTCTGGATATTCGGAAACAATGTCGAAGACGCGATGGGGCATCTGCGCTTCGCAGTGTTCTATCTTGCCTGTGGGGCTGCCGCCGCGCTCGCCCTCGCGTTCGTCGACCCCGCTTCGCGCCTGCCCATGATCGGAGCCTCCGGAGCGATTTCCGGAGTTCTCGCCGGGTACGTGCTGCTGTTTCCCCGCGCCCGAATCACGGTCATCGTTCCGCTCGGAATCATCTTTTTCCCGGTCGCGCTCAGTGCGTTTTGGGTGGTGGGATTCTGGTTCGTGATGGAGCTCGTCAGCGCGGCTTTCAGCAATCCCCACGAACCGGGCATCGCATGGTGGGCACATGTGGGGGGATTTGCCGCCGGCGCCATGCTGACACCGATCTTCAAATCCGGACGATTTCCTCTATTCGGACATGTGCAGGGTGGCCCGCGGTCACGCTGACGGCCTACCTGTGGCACAGCTTTCGCTCCTTTTTCCGCAAGCCGGCCATGCGGGCACTGCAAACTGGCGCAAACAGGCACACCCGGACGCGGAGCGATCGCACGATGAAACACCGAAACAGCCATCTGCTGGCTGGCTACTGGAGCCGGCTGCGCGCCGGTCGGGATGCTCCCGACCAAGCCGATATCGATCCGCGCGCCCTGAAACGGATTCTGCCGAACATCTTTATCCTGGATTCCCACAATTGCGCGCGGCCGGACTATCGCCTCGCGGGAACGGCCCTCTGCGACCGCTTCGGGCGGGAACTGCGCGGAACAGGCTTCCTTGCGCATTGGGAAGCGAGCGCCCACGAGCCGCTGGCACGGCTGCTCGCCCTCTCACTTCGAAATTGCCAGCCCGTGTGGCTGTCCGCGACTGGTACCACCGCGCAATGCGCCGTGGTGGAAATGGAGACGGTGTTGGCGCCGCTTGCTTTCGGTGCCGGCGCGCCACGGCGCTTTCTGGGCATCACGCAGTTTTTGGGCGATCTGACACCGCTCGGCGGGAAACCCATCGCTTATGAAAGGTTGACCGGCTCGGGAACGGTTCGCGAGAACGATGTGGCCGATCCGATGGATCCTCCCCCGCCCCAATTCCACTCGCGTTTTCCCGTACCAGCAGGACCTCGTCTGCGTCTGGTGGTGTCACACGAGCCCACCACGCTTCATTGCGATCTCGATGAGGGAATGCAGCGACTCGTCGGAGCCCTGGAGATACTTCCTCGCACCCGCGTGACGCATTGATGCGAGGTTGACCGGCGCCGGGCCCTCAATGGCCCGCAGGCTGGTCGGCCTGGGGTTGCGAAGGCAGCGTAGGATGGTCGACCGGATCGTTGTGAATGATCACGCGGTTTACGGTCTCGTTGTCCTTGCGCCGCTGAAGATAGGGAATTTCGTAATTCTCGATCTTGTTCGTGTAAGCCTGGAAGGCGGCGTCGTCCCCGGGAAGGCGCTTGTCACAGCGATCGGGAGGCAGATGCTGCTGTTCCTGGCACCACATGTCGAAGTTCATTTCGTGCAGCTGGTAAGGGGCCTGCGCGCTCGCGCGTGCGACGAACAGGGCGAGGGCAAAACCCACCGCGACAATTCCGGTCGTTTTCACGTCAGGCCTCCGGCTCGATTGCATCACTGTAACGCCGCTGGTAGGCCCCCGGAAGCAATTTCGGTGCAACGCAGGGCTGAGGTGCGCACCCACCGTTTTCTGTCGGGCCTGAATGAGCGGGCCTGGGGAAATGCGGCGGCCCGCTAACACCTTGTTGACCTTCGCTGGGTAAGGTGCCCCCCGTATATTGCCCAGGGAGAGCCGGCCATCGACCGCTCGAGATCTTCCATGCTGGTCAACAGAGAGGCCGTGATCGCAAAAGCACTGGCGGAACGCCGGCGGCATGTGCGGGCACAGGTCGACGTTCCCGGACGATTCTTTGTGCCGGGCGACGGCCGCGAAGGAGAATGCCGGATCATCGAAATGTCTCCCGCCGGCGCCCAGGTGATCTCGGACGTCATTCCCGAGACCGGCAGCTTCATCGTGCTTTATATCGAGGGCTTCGGCAGATTCGATGCTGAAGTGGTGCGCTCGGAATGGGATCGCTTTTCGGCTCAATTGCGGTGTTCCGCAATGAAGCAGGATCGCGTGGCGGAATTGCTCGGACATCTTGAAACCCGGGACACGCCGGTCCGTACGACTTTGCGCCGTCACGAGCGTGTAGCCGGGCAGGGCATCGCCCATTTCACCCGCCGGGGTGGCGAAACGATCGCCTGCGAAGTGATCGATCTGTCCCTGAGCGGTGTCTCTCTCAAGACCGCTTCGCGTCCTCCCATCGGTGAAACGGTGATGATCGGACAAATGTCCGGACGCATCGTGCGCCACCACGAGACCGGGATTGCCGTCGAATTTGCCAGCGTTTCCGCGGAGAAAGCCCTGGACAACCCGCCGCGCCACGCACCCCGGCTATAAGCGCCCCGGCTCGTACTACCATCCTTCCGAGTTCCTGATCGTTCGCGGACTTTCCATCGCGCCGCGCTCATTCTAAGAGCAGCCGATCGCAATCGCGCGCGAAGGGATCATTCATGGAACCTGCGGCATCTGTTTCAGCGGTCGTCACCGGTGCGGCGTCAGGTCTTGGAGAAGCCACGGCTCGTGCACTCGCCCACTGCGGCGCCAGGGTGGCGCTCTTCGATCTTCAGAAGGAGAAGGGCGAGCTAATCGCAAGAGAGATTGGCGGCACGTTCTGCGAGGTCGATGTTCGCAACGACGAAAGCGTGTTGCGGGGATTCAAGCGCGCGCGGGTGGCTCACGGTCCGGAGCGGATTCTCGTCAATTGCGCGGGCACCGGCAACGCCCTGCGAACCGCTTCGCGCGACCGCAAAACCGGCGAGATCCGGTTTTTTCCGCCAGGCGAGTTCGACCGCATCGTCCAGATCAACCTCGTGGGTACATTTCGCTGCATTGCACACTCGGCAGCGGGAATGCTTTCCCTCGAGCCGCTGGACGGAGAACGTGGAGTGATTGTCAACACCGCGTCGATTGCGGCAGAGGACGGGCAGATCGGCCAGGCTGCCTATTCGGCGTCGAAAGGTGGCGTGGTCGGCCTCACGCTCGTCGTGGCGCGCGACCTCGCGCAGGAAGGAATCCGCTGCAACACCATCATGCCCGGACTCTTCGATACGCCACTTCTTCAGGGCATGCCGGCGCAGGTGAAAGAGGCTCTGGGCACGCAGGTGCCATTTCCGCCCCGCCTCGGCAATCCGACCGAATACGCCTCGCTCGCGCTCGAGATGATCCGCAACCGCTACTTCAACGGCGCCTGCGTCCGTCTCGACGGTGCAGTGCGGATGCCGCCGCGCTAAAGCGGAATCGGGTGAAGTGTGCAGCACTTCACCCGTCAAATTGCGCGAAATTCAAGGAATCTGGAGCACGGTCTGATTCAGCATGATCAGATCGTGCTCCAGGCGGGCCTATTCGCCGATCAGGTGCAGCACGATCTCGCGCTGGTGCGGCGAATCGCGATGTTCGAATACATAGAGTTGTTGCCACGTGCCGAGCGCCAGGTCTTCGTCATGAACCGGAATTGACAACGATGTTGCGGTCAGGGCAGCGCGGATGTGGCCGGGCATGTCGTCCGGGCCTTCGGTCCTGTGGCGGTAATGCGTACTGTCGCGCGGGACGAGCCGGCACATGTAATCTTCGAGGTCGGCGAGCACGTCCGGATCGGCATTCTCTTGAACGAGCAGCGACGCGGAGGTGTGGCGGATGAAACAGGTCAGAAGGCCTTCGCGTATTCTGCTCTCGCGCACGAAGCTCCGCACCGGATCGCCGCAGGCGTAAAGGCCCGGCCCGCGCGTGGCGACCGTGACGGATCGGAATGCCTGCTTCACCGGCCGCTTCCCTTACGCAAATAGATATAGAGCGCGCCCGCGCCGCCGTGCCGCCTGTGCGCCTCCCGCACATCGGCGACAAGCTCCGCGAGCCCGGGCGCGGCGAGCCAGCGCGGCGTCATGCTGCGCAGGATGCCACGCATTTGCGTATCGAGTCCGAGATCGAAGGAGCGCTCCGGACCGCGATCGGTGGAGAGTCCTTTCCCGGTCACGACCAGCACGAGCCTGAGCTTGCGGCTTCGCGCGCTCCGCAGAAATGTCACCAGCGCGCCGTGCGCCGCGCGTTCGGTCAATCCGTGCAGATCAAGCCGGGCCTGCGGTTCCAGAAGCCCGCGGCGCAGCTTGTCCGCCGTGTTGCCGTCAACGCCGGCAGTGCCCTGTGCCGCTCGCGTGGCCTTTGCAGAGGGCGGCGCCGCAGTGGGTGCCTTCGGCGGTGCCGGTTTGCGCGGGCGACGCGGACCCGCTTTCAGCGGAACTGCATCCGAAAGCGTTGCTTCGAACAGTTCCCGTTCTTCCTCCGAAGCGTTGCGCTTGCCGCCCATCAGCGGCTCGCAAGAAATTGCCGCGGCAGGTGTACCGCAAGGCTCCTGGGGAGCAGGACAAAAAAGGCGCCTTCGGACTGCATCCGTCCGGCAATGGACCCGGCATCCGTGCCGAAGCCCCAAAAAACATCGGCCCGCATCGTGCCCTTGATCGCGCCACCGGTGTCCTGCGCGATCAACAGGCGGTCAAACGGCCGATCCGGCTTCCGCGCGTCGATCGCCGGCCTCATCGTCGCTACATACATCGGCGCGCCAAGAGGATGAATGGTGGGATCGATAGCAAGGCTTGCCTCGGGAGTCAGCGGCACGCCTTCGCTGCCGGGACTGCCCAGCGCCGGGTCGCCGATCGGCAGTTCGCGAAAAAATACGAACGATTGGTCGGCTTCCATGATCTCCCGCGCGCGGGCCGGATTGGATTCGAGCCAGTCACGGATCGTTTGCATCGACATATGCTCGCGGTCGAGCACGCCCTTTTCGATGAGCGTGCGCCCGACGGGCGTGTAGGGGCGTCCATTCTGTCCGGCATAGGCCAAACGCAGCATGGCGCCGTTCTCGAGACGCGCACGGCCCGATCCCTGTATGTGCATAAAAAACACCGAGACGGGATCGGCGGCGTATAGAAGGACGGGCGCGTCGCTCAGCCCCTCGGCATCGATGGTGGCGCGCGAGGGAAAGGGCACGACCCGCTGACCGGCCAGCTCTCCCACAAGCCGCAGGTCCGGCAGGTCGCGGCCAAACTGTGCAAGGTCGAACGTCACGAGATCGCGCGGGAGCCCATAAACAGGGGTGGCGTAAGCGCCGTGAGCGACGCGGCTTCCACGGATTTCCGGTTCGTAGTAGCCGGTGAAGAGCGCCTGATCGACCGTTCCCTCGCGCAAACGAAATACCGCAAAGCGGCTCTCGAACCATGCGCGTGCTGCAGGAGCGCCATTGATCAACTGCTTCGAATCGGCGCAGACGCCCGTCCAGTCGCGGACTTGGCCCGCGTAGTCTGTCCCGGCCATGGGTTGCGCGGGCGATCGGCGCACGAGAGCATTGCAGGAGCGGCGGAACGCCGCGAGCGCAGGCTGGGGATCGTTCGTCTGCCACCCCGGCAACGCCGAGAACGCCACCTGCGCAAGGCCCATCGCCGGACGGACCGGACGCCGAGAATAAATCCACACGCCTGCAGCAGCGGCCGCAATGAGAAGAATGACGAAAGTGGCGGCCCGCCACTGGCGGCGCGCCGCGCGTCTCCGCCTCAACCGGCGCCCGCCGTGGCGACCAGCGTCCAGTTGGGATCGCTCGCATGGACGTCGCGCGCAAATGTCCAGATGTCGACGACATCCCGCACCGCCTTGGGATCGCCTTCGACGATGTTGCCTTTGGCGTCCGTCGTTGCCGAAGTAAATTGCGCCGAAAATTCCACGGTAATTTCCGCCGTCCCGCTCTTGAGCGCTGCGTGAATGATACGAATGTTCTTGAATCCGACAAGGGAATAGCTGGCCGTTTCACCGCGCGCTTCGCGTTCGCGCATCGCCGCATCGAAGGTCGAGTAGACTTCCTCGCTCAGGAGCGGGCGCAAGGTTGCGCGGTCGGCAGCAGCGAACGCGGTGCCGATCATCTGAAAAGCGCTCCGCGCACCATTCAGAAAATGTTCCGTTTCGAATTTGCTGTCCGCCAGCTTGATATCGAGAAGGCCTCTCGCCGCCGGGCCATCGGCCTGTTCCACAGCCGCGGCGCGGTCCGGCAGCGCCACGACATTGTCCGACGGCTGCGATGCGGGCGCGCCGGGCACGCGGCGCAGGCGATCCCGGGGCTCGCGCTCATTCCCGGTGCGGCGGCCGAGCACCGTGTACAGCCGGAACAGGATGATTCCGGCGACCATGGCAATGAGCAGAATTGCGAGCAGCTGCGAACCCGCCATCTCGTCAAACCTTTCCGTCCCGCCGCGCCGTTCCCGATGTCGAGCCTATCGCATGGCCGCGGGAGCGGTCCATCACACGATCGTGCGCGCGCACGCTCATCCTTCAGATGGGGATTTTCGCTTGTTTTTCGAGGCGGCTCGCCTTGTCAGTCCTTGCCATCCATGGTAGCCCCGCCCGCTTTTCGCGGCGGATATTTTCATGAGCGACACGGGTGTCGGACCAAATGGCAATCCGCAGGGCGGACCGGAAGGGCCGCCCTTGCGGATCCAAATCGTCGGCCAGTATGTGAAGGACCTTTCCTTCGAAAATCCCGGGGCTCCCGCGAACATGGCGGTGCGGCCGCAGATTGACCTTGGCGTGGATCTCCAGGCGCGTCGCCTGGACGCCGAACGGTTCGAGGTGGAGTTGAAGCTCCGCGTATCCGCGAAGGCGGAAGAAAAATCTCTGTTTCTGCTCGAGCTGGCGTATGGCGGCCTGTTCATGATTCAGAACGCTCCCGAGGAAATCCTGCAGCAAATCCTCTTGATCGATGGGCCGCACCTGCTCTTTCCCTTTGCCCGCCGGATCGTTGCCGACGCGGTCCGGGACGGTGGCATGCCGCCGCTCATGATCGAGCCGATCGATTTCGCCTCGCTTTATCGGGCGCGCATGTCCGAGAACCAGCAGGTGCGCACGGGCCCGCTGCAAGCCTGAGATTGGTTCTCGGCTACTGCCAGCCCCAGACGGCGTCGCTCCCGAGATCGGAAGCCACAAAGGCGGCATGAGCGGCGCGTTCGGCGGCAGTAAGCCGCGGCGGCAACGCCGTGGGCCGCGGCGGTGCAATCGGCCGTCCCGCTGGAGCGGCGGCGGCGGAATCTTCCGGCGCCAGACGCAGCCGTGTCTGACGCCCGCCTACAAGTTCGAGGTAGACGCGGGCGGTGAGCTCCGCATCGAGGAGCGCGCCGTGTTTGGTTCGCGCGGACAGATCGACGCCAAACCTGCGGCACAATTCGTCGAGCGAGTATCGCGCGCCCGGGAGTTTCGCCTTGGCGATCTCCATCGTATCGATCGCGCGGGCGAAAGGGATGCCCGGCCGCGACGCGCGCAGCAGCTCCGCGTTGATGAATTTGAGATCGAAGGGCGCGTTGTGAATGACGAGCGGCGCATCGTCCAGGAACGCCAGCAGCTCTTCGGCTACGGCGGAGAACAGGGGTTTGTCCGCTAGAAACGTATCGCTCAGCCCGTGTACGCGCTGCGATTCATGGGGGACGCCGCGCTCAGGATTGAGATAGCACTGAAAGCTGCGGCCCGTCGGCATGTGTTCGAAGAGTTCGACACAGCCGATCTCGATGATGCGGTGGCCGTCGGCAGGATCGAGGCCCGTCGTTTCGGTGTCAAACACGATTTCGCGCAACCCCGCCCCCTCCCCTTCGCGCGCGAAGCGCGGCAACGATGGATTCGACTTGCTCGAAAGCATGATCCAATCCCTGGCCGGTCTCCACGACAAAATGCGCGCGCGCCCGCTTTTCCACATCCGGTATCTGGCGTGCGAGAATCCGGTCGAGCATCGCCTCGTTCATGCCGGGGCGGCCGAGAACCCGCGCGCGCTGCACATCTTTTGGCGCCGAAACCACCACGATCGCGTCCATTCCTGCCTCGGCGCCGGTCTCGTAGAGGAGTGGAACATCGAGCACGATCATGTCCGCGCCACCCTCCGACGCCGATGAAACGAACGTCTTCTGCTCGCGCGCTACAAACGGGTGGACAATGGCTTCCAGCCGCGCGAACGACGCTTTGTCGTGAAGGGCCTTGGCGAGGCTCGTGCGGTCGACGCGGCCGCGGCTGACGCAATCGGGAAAGGCGCGGGCGATCGCCGGTACCGCCTCGCCCCCGGTATCGTACAGGCGATGCACGGCCGCGTCGGCATCGAAAACGGGCACGCCCAGCCTTGCAAACATTCGCGCCGTCTCGGTTTTTCCCATGCCGACCGAGCCGGTCAGACCGACGATGAGCGGTCGCCTATCGCCCATCGTGCAGCGCCTTTTCGAGGCGGTGCCGCGTCGCTGCCGTCACCGTCGGGCGAACTCCGAACAGTGCTTCGAACGCCGGGACGGCCTGATTCATCAGCATGCCAAGACCGTCGACGGTCCTCAGCCCGCGCAGACTGGCGCGTGCCAGCAGAGGCGTTTCGAGCGGATCGTAAACCAGGTCGCAGACGAGGGCCGTAGGCGGCAACGCCTCCAGGGGAAGCGCGAGCGATGGCGCGCCGCCCATCCCGGCACCGGTTGCGTGGATGAGGAGGCCTGTCGCGCACGCAACCGCCGGCCAGTCTTCGAGCGACCCTGCCGACAATTGTGCGCGCACCAGGGGTGCGAGTCCGGCGACAAGCTGGTTTGCGCGGCGTGGTGTGCGATTGAGCACGAAGATCGTGGCAGCGCCAAGCCGATCACAGACCAGCACCGAAGCCCGCGCAGCGCCCCCTGCGCCAACGATCACCGCCTGAACACCCCCAATCCCATTCCCTCCCGTTTCCGCTCGAAGCGCCGCGGTCAGCCCTTCGATATCCGTGTTGCGGGCCTCGATGCCCTGCTCGTGAAACAGGAGAAGGTTGGCAGCGCCCGCGGCGGCGCTCGCTTGATCGCAAACATCCGCCATCGCAAATGCCGCCTGCTTGTGCGGGAGTGTCGCGTTGACCCCGACAAAGCCGCATATTCGCAGACCGCGCAGCGCATGGGAGAAATCTTCGCGCCGGACCGGCAGTGGCACATAGGCGCCGGCGATCGCATATTCGGCGATCCACAAGCCGTGAAGCAGCGGAGACAATGACTGTCCGACGGGCCAGCCGACAACTCCTGCGAGCTTCATGATTGTGCGAGTCCCAGTCGGCGCAATTCACCGAGCACTGGCAGGAGCGGCAAGCCGAGTATGGAAAAGAAGTCCCCTTCCACGCGCTCGAACAACTGAATGCCGCAGCTTTCCAGTCGATAGCAGCCGACGCAGCAGGTCAGCGCGTCTCCGGCCATGGAAACATACGCGTCGAGAAACGCGTCGCTGAAATTCCGCATCGTGAGGCGGCAGATCTCGGTGTGCTCCCACAGGAGGTGGTTGTCGACGACGAGCGCCGCGGCCGTGACAAGTTCGTGAGTTCGTCCGCGCAGCCGGGCCAATAGCGCCCTCGCCTCGGTTTTGGTCGAGCATTTGCCAATCGGTTCGGTGTCCAGGAGCAACACCTGGTCGCAGCCGAGGATATGCTGTCGGGGCCGCAGCGCCGCGACCGCAACGGCTTTTTCGCGCGCGAGAGCGGGCGCGAGCGCGGCAGGCTCCCCATCGTCGCGCAGCCAGCGAACCCTGTAGCTCTGTTCGTCGATGGCCGCGGCCACCACCTCGAAATCGACGGCCGCGCCCGACAGCAGATTTGCGCGCACCCCGCTCGCGGAAGCCAGGACGAACTGGGTCATGCGGGCGCCGTGTCTCTGCGCTCGGCAAGGAGGTTGAGCACGGACGCCGCCGTCTCTTCGACGGAGCGCCGGGACACGTCGATCGCGGGCCAGCCGCGCTGTTCGAACAACTGCCGCGTCGCCATCACTTCCGAGCGAACACTCTCCAGATCGACATAGCTGGTCGATCGCACTTCGCCCAGCGTGTTCAGGCGGTTGCGCCGGACCTGCACCAAGCGGTCGGGAGACGCCCACAGACCGACGATCAGCGGCCGCTGCGCGGTCAAGACTTCGTGCGGCGGCGCGATGCCGGGTACGAGCGGCACATTCGCCGCGCAAACGCCTCGAATGGCGAGGTAGACGCAGGTCGGCGTTTTCGAGGTTCGGCTTGCACCGACGAGGACGACTTCGGCCTGTTCGAGAAGCGAGAGTGCCTGGCCGTCATCGTGGGCAATGGCGAAGTTCAATGCCTCGATGCGGTGAAGATAGCGCTGATCCACTTCGTGCTGGCCGCCGGGGCGGTGGGTTTCGGCGGCGCCGAGGTACTGACGCATCATGGCAATCGGGCCATCCAGAATGCCCTGGCACGGGACATTCAGCTGCGCGCATTGCGCTTCGAGAGTGCGCCGCAGATCGGGATTGACCAACGTGAAGAAGACAAGGCCCGGCTGCTCCCGGATGTGAGCCATGACCCGATCGAGCTGTCGTTCGCTTCGAACCAGCGCGTAAAAGTGTTCCTGCAGCTGGACGCCCTCGAATTGTGCACTTGCCGCTTTCGCAACGGCATTGAGAGTCTCGCCCGTCGCATCGGAAACCAGGTGCAGATGAAATTCGCGCGAGTTATCCACGCATTTCCCCGTTTTCCACAGTTCGCAGCGGAACCGTCAATCTTCCACACCGTTTCGCGCCGATCATCCACGGCTCTTCGCCATCCATCAACTGCCACTCCCGCCAGCCACAAGCCCCGCGGAGTCCTTGAGTTGCGTGGTTTTGCGGCCTAAGAGCCGGTCGGCTCACGCATTCGTCCACGCATTCCACAGCCCCAACAACATTAATCATCATCCAGGAGTCTTTTGGCTTGGAGGGAAAAAGAAGGGGAACGCTGTGGAGAGTTGCCGGAGGCGAGGTGCTTAAGCCTGCGCCGGTGTGGCTGATGCGACAGGCCGGGCGATACCTGCCGGAGTATCGCGAGGCGCGCGCAAAAGCGGGTTCGTTCTGGAAGCTCTGCATGACACCTGCCGCGGCGGCGGCGGTGACTCTGCAGCCGGTTGAGCGCTACGGCCTTAGTGCCGCGATTGTATTCTCGGATATTTTGGTGGTTCCGTACGCGCTCGGAAAGCGGGTGACGTTCGAAGAAGGAACACGGCCGAGACTCGAGCCCACGCGTTCGCCGGACGAACTGGAAAGCGATCCGGCCGTCTGGTTGGAACGATTGAGCCCCGCATACGAAGCGCTGGAGCGCGTTGCGGCGCGCCTCGACCGCTCGCGCGATCTCATTGGTTTCGCCGGCGCACCCTGGACGCTGGCCGTCTATATGGCCGAAGGCGGGGCCGCGAGAGAGCAGCGCACCGCCAGCCTCTGGGGCTATCGCGACCGCGACGGCTTCACGCGACTCCTCGACGTCATCTCCAATTGCGTGGCTGCCCATCTCTGCGCACAGATCGCTGCAGGCGCAAATGTCGTGCAAATCTTCGACAGTTGGGCAGGCGGTCTGTCCGAGCGCGCGTTTCGCGATTGGGTGGTGGCTCCGACGAAGACCGTGGTCGCACAGGTCAAACACGAGTTTCCGGACGCGCGTGTGATCGGATTTCCGCGTGGCGCAACGCTCGCCGGATACGAACAATACGCCAGGGAAACCGGTGTCGATGCCGTTTCGCTCGATACATCCGTTCCGATCGGATGGGCGGCGGAGACCCTTGGTGGGCGCCTTGCCCTTCAGGGTAACCTCGATCCGCTTCTGCTCCTCGTCGGCGGGCACGCGATGCGAGACGAAATCGATCGACTGCTGGCCGCAACCGCAAAGGTGCCGTTTGTCGCCAATCTCGGGCACGGCGTGCTGCCCGAGACGCCGCCTGACAACGTGGCGGAGTTCGTGGCGCGTGTGCAGGCCGGCCGTTGAAGCTCGCGGTCGTCCTGTTCAATCTCGGGGCGCCGGATTGCCCCGAAGCGGTCGAACCTTTCCTGCGCAACCTGTTTTCGGATCCGGCAATCCTGCCTTTGCCGGAATGGCTGCGTCGTCCTGCGGCCTGGGCACTTGCAAAGCGGCGCAAGAAGACGGCGCAGGCGATTTACAGCCACATCGGAGGCCGCTCACCCCTTCTCGAGGAGACGCGTGCCCAGGCCGATGCCCTCGAGCGGGCGCTTGCGGGAAAAGGAATTCCGGTGCGCACCTTCATTGCGATGCGCGCCTGGCACCCCCTGAGCGAGGAGGCCGCGCGAGACGTGAAGGCGTATGCGCCAGACAGGATTGTGCTGCTGCCACTTTACCCGCAGTACTCGACGACGACGAGCGCGTCGTCGGTGTCGGCCTGGCATGCCGCTGCGGTCAGGGAGGGGCTTTGCGTCCCGCTGCAACGCGTGTGCTGCTATCCATGGAACGGGGGATTCGTGGCGGCGCTGGCGGAAAGGCTCGAGACAGCGCTTGCTCAGCGCCAGCAACACGAGTCTTACCGCGTCCTCTTTTCTGCGCACGGGCTGCCGCAGCGGACCATCCGCGGCGGCGATCCGTATCAATGGCAGATCGAGCAAACGGCCGACGCCGTCATTCGCCGGCTTGGGAGCCGCGATCTCGACTGGCGCGTCACCTATCAAAGCCGGGTCGGGCCCCTGCAATGGCTCGAACCCGCAACCGATGCGGAAATCCGGCTCGCCGGCGCGCAAGGCAAAAGCCTGGTGGTCATGCCGGTCGCATTCGTTTCCGAACACTCCGAGACGCTGGTCGAGCTCGACATCGAATACGCCCGCGTCGCGCAAGAGGCGGGCGTTGCGGATTACATTCGGGTACCGGCTGTCGGCACAAACGCGGCCTTCATCGACGGCCTCGCACGGCTTGTGCTTGAGGCTGCGTCGGCGGAGAGGCCGATCACCTGCGGCGAAGGGCGAATCTGCCCCGCCCGCCTGCGGAGGTGCGGCATGAGCGGAGAACTCGCGTGACGACGATCTGGGAATCCGCGACGTTCTATCTCTGGGTTAAGGCCTTTCACATCATCGCGGTGATCGCCTGGATGGCCGGCATGCTCTACCTTCCGCGCCTCTTCGTCTATCATTGCGAGACGGTGCCCGGCACGCCGGAATCCGAAAGGTTCAAGCGCATGGAGCGGCGGCTTCTGCGCGCGATCATCAATCCGGCGATGATCGCGGTGTGGGTACTCGGCCTCACGCTGAGCTTTCTGCCGATCACCAATGCCTGGCACCAGGGCTGGTTTCACGCGAAATTCGCCCTCGTACTGGTGATGAGCGGCATCCACGGCCTGTACGCGCGCTGGGTGCGCAAATTCGCGGCGGACGCAAACAGCCACCCCGCACGGTTCTACCGGATCTGGAACGAGGTTCCCGCCGTGCTGCTTGTGGTCATCGTGATCCTGGCCGTCGTTAAGCCGTTCTGAACCCTGCCAAAGAAAGCCATTTGCAAGGGCACGAAACCGCGGTATAAAGCGTTAGTTCCCCAATTACGCCGCTTGGCAACACGCGCTGGTAGCGCGGAGTTGGCGCCGGTCCCCCGGTGCGGCGTGCGACCAGACCTCCGCCGAGCCTCCCCGACAGGCGCCGTGAGCGGCGGAGCAGCTTCCCGAAGACCGTTTCAGGTGCGATACCCATGACAGTGCAATCCGGCCTGCAGGCGATGAAGCTGCAGGAATTGAAGGCCAAGTCTCCGACCGACCTTCTGGCATTTGCCGAAGATCTCGAAATCGAAAACGCCTCGGCGATGCGCAAGCAGGACATGCTGTTTGCGATCCTCAAGGAACTCGCCGACCGCAATGTCGAGATCACCGGCAGCGGCGTTCTCGAGACGCTGCAAGACGGGTTCGGCTTCCTGCGCTCGCCCGAATCCAACTATCTGGCGGGGCCCGACGACATCTACGTGTCGCCCTCGCAGATCCGCCGCTTCGGTCTGCGCACCGGCGACACGGTGGACGGCCCGATCCGCAGCCCCAAGGACGGGGAGCGCTACTTCGCGCTGCTGAAGGTCTCAACGATCAATTTCGAGGACCCGGAAAACATCAAGCACAAGGTCCATTTCGACAATCTGACACCGCTCTATCCGACCAAGTGGCTCAACATGGAGATCGAGGATCCGACCATCAAGGACAAGACGGGCCGGATCATCGACATCGTTTCGCCGCAGGGCAAGGGGCAGCGCGCGCTCATCACCGCGCAGCCGCGCACCGGCAAGACGGTGATCCTGCAGAACATCGCACGCGCCATCGCCGCCAATCACCCCGAATGCTATCTGATCGTGCTCCTGATCGACGAACGCCCCGAGGAAGTCACCGACATGCAGCGCTCGGTGAAGGGCGAAGTCGTGTCTTCGACGTTCGACGAACCGGCATCGCGCCACGTTCAGGTGGCGGAAATGGTGATCGAGAAGGCCAAGCGCCTCGTCGAGCACAAGCGCGACGTGGTGATCCTGCTCGATTCGATCACCCGGCTTGGCCGCGCGTACAACACGGTCGTTCCCTCCTCCGGCAAGGTGCTGACGGGCGGCGTCGACGCGAACGCGCTTCAGCGGCCGAAGCGGTTCTTCGGCGCGGCGCGCAACATCGAAGAGGGCGGCTCGCTGACCATCATCGCCACTGCGCTGATCGACACGGGCAGCCGCATGGACGAAGTGATCTTCGAGGAGTTCAAGGGCACCGGCAATTCGGAAATCATTCTCGACCGCAAGGTAGCCGACAAGCGCGTATTTCCGGCCATCGACATCCTGCGCTCGGGCACCCGCAAGGACGAGCTCCTGGTGGACAAGGGCACGCTCGCCAAGATGTACGTGCTCCGCCGCATCCTCGCACCCATGGGGACGATCGACGCGATCGAATTCCTGCAGGACAAGCTGCGCTCGTCCAAGACGAACGGCGATTTTTTCGAGAGCATGAATACATAACCGCGAGAGCTAAGCCGGCTTCAGCCCGCAAAATCTGCCGAAGGGGCGGAAATCGCCGCCTCGCGCGATCAGCGGAACATCGTGGTCGATGCAGGATTGCGCGAAGTTTCCGACCGAGCAATTTGGCGCAAGTCTTGGTCGCGCGGGCCGGGGCACCACGTCGGCGGACCAGCAGTCACAAAACTAAAGCGCAATCGGGTGAAGTGTGCAGCACTTCACCCGTCAAATTGCGCGAAATTCAAGGAATCTGGAGCACGGTCTGATTCAGCATGATCAGATTGTGCTCTACGGGATGAGAATCGTCGCGCCCGTTGTCCTGCGCGAGTGCAGCGCCTCGTGCGCCGCGCGCGCCTCGGCGAGCGGGAAGCGCTGGTTGATCGCGACATTCACCGCGCCCGAGCTGATGACCGCGAACAGGTCGTCGGCCGTGTCCTGTAGCTCCTTGCGTGTGCGCACGTAATCGAACAGCGTCGGGCGGGTGAGGTAAAGGGAGCCCTTCGCGCTCAACATGCCGGGCTCGAAGGCAGGCGTGGCGCCGCTTGCATTGCCGAAGCTCACCAGCATGCCGCGCACCGCCAGGCAATCGAGCGAGCTCATGAATGTATCCTTGCCGATTCCGTCATAGACGACGTGCGCGCCGGCTCCGCCCGTGATCTCGCGCACGCGCCCGCTCCACTCCCCCGCGCGGGTATTGAGCACGTGCGCGCAGCCATTCTCTTCGGCGAGGTGCAGTTTGTCGTCCGACCCCACCGTGCCGATGACGGTCGCACCCAGATGCTTTGCCCACTGGCAGGCGATCTGCCCGACGCCGCCGGCAGCGGCATGGACAACGATGGTCTGACCCGGCTGCACCACAAAGGTGCGTTTCAGGAGATATTGCGCCGTCATGCCCTTGAGAAGCGAGGCGGCGGCAATTTCGTCGGCAATTCCCGATGGAATTTTCACCGCGCGATCGGCGCGTACATTGTTGGCCTCGGCATAGGCGCCGAGCGGTCCGGAGCAGTAGGCCACGCGATCGCCAGGGCGCATCTCCGCGACGCCATCACCGACGGCTTCGACGATCCCGGCGCCTTCGAGTCCCAGTCCCGACGGAAGCAAAACGGGATAGAGACCCGAGCGCTGATAGGTATCGATGAAATTGACGCCTATGGCGGTATGGCGCACGCGCACTTCGCCCCTGCCCGGCGCGGGCAGATCGATGTCTTCCAGCCCGAGGACCTCCGGCCCGCCTGTTTTCGCAAATCGGATGGCCTTCATCGCTTACCTCGACGCGAAATCAGGAGAGATGCCGGCGGAAGAAATCCGCGGTGCGGCTGTTGGCGAGCTCCGCGTTCGCCGCATCGTAGTTCTCGCCGCCCTGCCGCGCAAAAGCGTGATCCATGCCCGGATAGGTGTGGATGGTGATATGGGAATTGCCTTTGAGGCCGTCCGCGATCCGTTTCTGTGCGGCGGGCGGGACAAACCTGTCTTTTTCCGCAATGTGGAGCATCAGCGGCTTGCCGATGCCGGCCGCTTCCCCGAGCTTTTCCTCGATGCTGACGCCGTAGTATCCGACCGACGCATCCGCATCCGTGCGCGCGGCGGTGAGATAGGCGAGAAGGCCGCCGAGGCAGTAGCCGACTGCGCCGACCTTGCCGCACTTTTCGGTACCGCGCAGACGGTCGATCGCGGCTTCGATATCCATGATGCCGAGATCGGCATTGAACTTCGGAAACAGGCCGAACGCGCGGTTCCTGTCCGTCTCGACGCGGTCGTCGAGCACAATCCCCGGCTCGAGACGCCAGAACAGATCCGGCGCGAGCGCGAAATAACCCCGCGACGCATAATGGTCGGCGACTGCGCGCACGAACCTGTTGATACCGAAGATTTCCTGGATGACGACGATGCCCGCGCCGTTTGCCGTCGATGGCGCGGCGAGATAACCGCCCATTGTGCCGGAATCGGTTGCAATCGCGACGTTGCTGCTCATGACTGTTCCTCGCGCATACCCGCGCGAGGTTAGCCAATCGGGCTCTGCCGCGCTACACGGGAGGAGCCGTTTCCATGCAGGGCTTCTTGCGGCGGCACACGTTCTCCATCGCGGCACGCCTTCTCCATCGCGGCACCCGGGGGCCGACTACTCGTGCCGGAGCGCTTCAATAGGGTCGAGGCGTGCGGCGCGGCGTGCGGGGAAGAAGCCGAAGCCGACACCGACAAGCGCCGAGAACCCGACGGCGATTACCACGATGCCTGGCTGGAAGACAAAGGGCAGCTTAAGCGCCGAAGCGATGGCGGCCGAGCCACCGAGACCAATGACGACGCCCAGCACCCCGCCCAGCGCGCTCATCACGATGGCCTCGATGAGAAATTGCAGGAGCACGTCGTGCTCGCGGGCGCCGATGGCAAGGCGGATGCCGATTTCGCGCGTTCGCTCCGTCACCGAGACGAGCATGATGTTCATGATTCCGATGCCGCCGACGATGAGACTGACGGCCGCGACAGCGGAGAGAAAGGCTGTCAACACCAGCGTGACGGTGGTGACGATCTGCGAGATCTGCTGCAGATCTTCGACGGAGAAATCGTCGACCTGGCCCGGAATGATATGCCGCATCTCCCGCATCAGGCGCTCGATCAGGTCCTTGACGTGCGGAATGTTCTGCGAACGGTCGACAAGCACGCGGATGACATTGACCTCCGTGTTGCCGGCGATCTTGCGCTGCACCGCCTTGAGCGGCATGAGCACGAGTTCGTCCATGTCCTGTCCGAAGGTGCTCACGCCTTTCGGCTCGAGCACGCCAATGACTTCGCAGGTAATTTTGTTGATGCGAATGCGCTGGCCGATGGGCATCTGGTCGCCGAAAAGCTCGCGCCGGTCGGTCTCGCCCAGGATGCAGACGGATTTGCCGGCGAGAATTTCGGCCGGCGAGAATTCGCGGCCGGCCACGAGCCTCCAATCGCGGCTGTGAAGATAGGCATTGGTGGTGCCGTTGACCTGGCTGTTGTGATTGCGGTTGCCGTTGACGAGCACTGCCTGCACCGCAAGCTCGGGCACGACTTCCGTAAGATCGGGAATTTCGCGCTGAATCTTGTCCACCATGGCCATGTCGAACGGAGTAACGGCCGCAGGCGGCCCGTTCTGCTGGCCGGGAATGATCGCGAGCAGATTGTTTCCGAGCGAGGCGAACTCGCCGGTCACCTTCCGGTTGACGCCCGCGCCAAGTGTCACCATGAGGATGACGGCGCTGACGCCGATCACAATGCCGAGCGTGGTCAGCCCGGCGCGCAAAAGGTTGTTGCGGATTTCGCGCAACGCCAGCAGCAAGGCATTCCAGATCACGTGCACGCTCCGCTGTCCGAGACGATCAGCCCGTCGTGGAAGCGCACCCGGCGGCCGGCATAGGCCGCGACGTCCTCCTCGTGCGTGACGAGCACGATGGTGAGCCCGCTCTCCACGTTGAGGGATTTCAGGAGTTGCATGATCTCATGGCTCTTGGCCGAATCGAGGTTTCCGGTGGGTTCGTCGGCAAAGACCACCGAAGGCGAGGTCACCAGGGCACGCGCGATGGCGACGCGCTGCTGCTGACCGCCCGAAAGTTCGGCTGCCGTATGGTGCCAGCGATCGGCGAGACCGACTTGCGCGAGCGCTTCGAGGCCGAGGCGCCGTCGCTCGGCCCTGTGCGTGCCGCGATAGATGAGGGGCAATTCGAGATTTTCGAGCGCGGTCGTACGTTTCAGGAGATTGAAGCCCTGAAACACGAAACCGAGGTAGTGGCGGCGCAGGAGCGCGCGCTGCTCGCGCGTCATGGTGCCGACATCGGCGCCACGAAAGTAATAGTTCCCGTCGGTCGGCACATCGAGACAGCCCAGAATGTTCATGCAGGTGGACTTGCCGGATCCCGACGGGCCCATCACCGCCACGAATTCGCCGTCGTGCACGGCAAGGTCGATGCCGGCGAGCGCCACAACCTGTGCTTCGCCGCTGCCGTAGATTTTGGTCACGCCCTGAAGCGCGATGAGCGGCTGGTCATCCGTCATGGGGCGCGGCGTTCGACATACGGCGTCTCGGCGCCCCGGCGCGAGATCATTTTCTGCCGCCGCAGCCGCACTAGGATGTCGGTTGCGGCTTGTCCGCAAAGTCGGTGACGACCTCGTCGCCGGGCTTGAGATCGCCAGAGAGAATTTGCGTCTGGCGCCCGTCGGTCGAACCGAGCCGCAGATCGTGCGGCTTGAGCGTGTTGCCCTTGACCGTCCAGACCCGCGCCCCGTTAATGCCGTTGAGCGTGGGCGGTGCCGGCGGCGCATTTTTCTTGACGTCGTCGGGCGGTACGAATCGCAGAGCGGCATTGGGCACAAGAAGCGCGTTCTTCACCGTGGCAGCTTCGATCTCGGCCGTTGCGGTCATGCCGGGGCGCAGCAATTCGCCCGGGTTTTCCTCGCGCAGAACCCCCTGATAGGTGACGACACCTTGCACGGTCTTGGGTGCATTGTGGATCGAAACGAGACGCGCGGCGAACTTGCGGTCCGGATAGGCATCGACCGTGAAGGTGGCCCTGGCGCCCGGGTGAACCTGCCCGACATCGGCTTCGTCGATGTCGACATCGAGTTCCATCTGCGTGAGATCGCTGGCGAGCGTGAAGAGCACCGGCGTCGAAAAGGTGGCGGCGACCGTCTGGCCGGCCGAGACCTTTCGATCGAGCACCACGCCGTCGATCGGCGAATAAATTGTGCAATAGGCAAGCAGCGTCTGATCCTGCTGCACCTGGGCACGTGCGAGACTGACACCCGCCACGGCGCGGGCGAGGTCGCCCCTCGAGGTGTTGACCTGCTCGCGCGAGATGGCATCGCGGCGCTCGAGCGCCGCATAGCGGTCATGGGTGAGTTGTGACTGGGCCAGCGTGGCCTGCGCCTGTTCGAGACTGGCCTGTGCCTGGCGCAGCTGGGCGGCGTATTGATCCGTGTTGATACGGGCCAGCACCTCGCCTTTTTTCACATGGTCGTTGAAATCGACGTCGAGCTGATCGATGCGGCCGGAGACCTCTGCACCCACGTCGACCTGGTCGCGCGGCGCGAGCGTGCCCGTGGCGCTCACGTCGACTGCCAGAAGCCCGCGTGTAATGGGCTTGGTGATGTAGGTATGCGCCGCGCGGGCGTGCAGGTAGTACCACCCGCTTCCCGCGGCAATTACGACCACGGCCGAGGTGATCCACAGCCACCGGCGCCAGCGTCGCTTCTTGCGCCCGATGCCCAGCCGCGATGCCAGAATCGGATCGAGCTTTGGCTTGACCGGCGTGTCGTTCACGGCCCGGCTCCCGTTGGTTCGATATTAAGGTCGCGCCCCAGCGACATCACTCCCGCACTCGCCGCCCCAACACGTGGGCCATCGCTCGGCTTACTTCAATACCGCGGCTCCGATGGCGGAAATCCGGCCGCCGCCCGGTGTCCCGGACCAACGCTATGCGTGGCCCTGCGGACGCGACGGCAGCTGCAGCACCTGCGACAGCGTGACCGGGTTGGTGATCGGCGCCGAGCAGGTCATGCGCTGGCATACGTAAGCCGTCGGCTGGCCGTTCTGCATGGGCTTGCCGGCGGCCGGATGTCCGACCGGGAGCGCCTGCCGCGGATCGACCACGAGCAGCGTGCGATTGGGCAGGCTGCGCCCAAGAACCGCGCTCGCAAGCTCGTGCGTCTTCGGATTGTCGATCTGGCCGACGATGACGATTTGCAGCGCCGTCATGGTGACATCGAGGCCGTTCACGTAGGAGGCCATCGAAAGGAAGGCGCGGTTGACTTCGCCGGAGAACGCCTGGATCAGCGCGTTGGCGCGGTCGCGGTACATCGTGTCTGCCGTTGCGAAATAGAGCCGCGAAAGCAGCCCGACGAGGACGCCGTTGGCCGCGGGCGTCGCGTGGTCGAACACCACACGCGTGCGCGCAATCAGCGGATCCGAATCGTCGGATGTGAAGAAATAGCCGCCGTTCTGCGCATCCCAGAAATGTTCGTTGAGGACGCTCACCCAGGCCTGCGCGCGCGCCAGATAGCGCCGGTCTCCCGTCGCCTCCCACAACGTGAAGGCTGCGCGCGCCATCTGCGCATAATCGTCGGCGAATCCTGCGTGATGGCGCACCCCGTTGCACCAGGAATGAAACAGCCGGTCGCCTTCGCCCAGCGCCTTTTCCACGAATTCGAATGCGCGGATCGCCGTGGCCGACCACAGCGCCTTGCGGAACACCATGCCGGCATTGGCAAGCGCTGCGATCGCCATGCCGTTCCAGTCGGCGAGCACCTTGTCGTCGCGCAGCGGCGGCTTGCGCTTCAGGCGCGCGGCGAGCAGCAGCTCGCGTTGCTTCCTGAGCATCGCCTCGTCGGCTTCGGGCAGCGGAAAGGGATTGCCGATACGCTGCAGGATGCTGCGGCCCTCGAAATTGCCTTCCCGCCGAACGCCATACGCTTCCTTGAAACGCTGTAGGAACGTGCCCATCAGGGCGGCGTCGATTTCGGCCTCGCTCCACAGATAATATTTGCCCTCTTCGCCGTCCTGGTCGGCATCGAGGCTCGAGGCGAAGCCGCGCTCCACGAGCATTTCACGCAGCAGCCAGTTTGCGGTTTCCTCGATGCGGTCGCGATACAGCGCGGAGCGGTTGTGCTGCCAGGCGAGGGTGTAGATGTCGATGAGGAGCGCATTGTCGTAGAGCATCTTCTCGAAATGCGGCACCTGCCAGCGCTCGTCGGTCGAGTAGCGTGCAAAGCCTCCGCCCAGATGATCGTAGATGCCGCCGAGCGCCATGTTGTCGAGCGAGGTGAGTGCGAGCTGGAGGAATTGGGGGACGCCGGTGCGCAGATGCGCGCGCCACAGGAGCTCGATCAGGCCCGTCGAAGGAAATTTCGGTGCGCCGGTCAGGCCGCCGAAGAAAATATCGAAGCGTTGCGCCGCGCGAAGCGCGCACTGATCCATGATGGCGGCATCGAGATTGCCCCGCATGTCGCGCGACCACAGATTGGCGAAGCTTTGCTGGACGCGCGCCGTGGTGTCGGCGACCGGATCGGGCTGCTCGCGATAGAGCCGCGCGACTTCGGGCAGGATGCGCTTGAACGCCGGCTGACCGAAGCGCTCTTCGTTCGGAAAATAGGCGCCGGCATAAAACGGCTCGCCCTGCGGGGTGAGAAACATGGTGAGCGGCCAGCCGCCGCTCTGGCCCAGCGAATTGGCGGCCGTCTGATAGATCTGGTCGATATCCGGGCGCTCCTCGCGATCCACCTTGATGTTGATGAAGTGCTCGTTCATCAGCGCCGCGGTCTCGGCGTCCTGAAAACTCTCTTCGTTCATCACGTGACACCAGTGACACGCCGTGTAGCCGATGGAGAGCAGGATGGGCTTGTTCTGTGCTTCCGCGTCGGCGAGCGCTTCCGGTCCCCACGGACGCCAGTGGACCGGGTTGTCCCTGTGCAGGAGCAGATAGGGGCTGGTCTCGCGGCCGAGCAGGTTCTGGCTCATCGTGATTTCCCGGTTTGAGGACGATGGTGCGGCGCGCGCCGTTGCGGCGGGCGGCCATTGGTTCTAGCCTCCTCTAGCGCGGCCCGCAGGCCGCTCACAAGCCGGAACCTGCCATGAAACTCCACATCGATCTCGATCTGACGCCCGACGAGGCGCGGCGCGTCATGGGCCTGCCCGACGTCAGCAAGCTCCAGGAAAAGCTCTCCGCCGAGTTGGAAAAGCGGATGATGGCGGCGCTCGACACCGCCGGCGATCCCGAGGCGATGCTGAAAACCTGGTTCTCCTGGGGCAGCCAGGGCATGGAGCAATTCCAGCAGTTCCTGAAGGAGAGCCAGCGCGCAACCCGGGACAGACCCTCCCGCTAAGGCGCGAATGGCGGCGTCTCCCCGCGACACCATTTACGCGGTTTCGACGGCGCCGGGGCGGGCGGCGATCGCGGTCGTGCGCGTGTCCGGACCGCAGGCCTCCGACGCGCTCGCGCGCGTTTGCCGCGGTCCGCTCCCCGAATCGCGCAAGGCCGCGCTGCGGCTGGTGCGGGATCGAGACGGCGAGGTGATCGATCAGGCGCTGGTGCTGTGGTTTCCCGCGCCGGCGAGCGAAACCGGCGAGGACACGGCCGAGATCCAGATGCATGGCGGCCGCGCGATCCTCGAGGCGGCGCTCGGCGCCTTGTCCGCGGTGCCTGGCCTGCGTGCGGCCGAACCCGGCGAATTCACTCGCCGCGCCGTCGAGAACGGCAAGCTCGACCTCACCCGCGCCGAGGCGCTCGCCGATCTCATCGACGCGGAAACGCCTGCGCAGCGGCGCCAGGCGCTGCGGCAATACGAGGGTGCGCTCGCCGGATTGTACGAGGATTGGCGCGCCAAGCTTATATCGGCGCTCGCCTGGGCGGAAGCGGCCATCGATTTTTCCGAGGAGGAGCTGCCGGACGATCTCGAAGAGCGGCTGCGCGTGCCGGTTGCGGCGCTGCACACGGAAATGCTGCGGCATCTCGACGATTCGCATCGCGGCGAGATCGTGCGCGACGGACTGTTTCTCACCATCATCGGCGCGCCCAACGCCGGCAAGAGCTCGCTCGTCAACGCGCTGGCGAAACGCGACATCGTCATCGTCTCCGAGACGCCGGGCACAACGCGCGACATCATCGAGACCCGGCTCGATCTCGGTGGTTATGTGGTTCATCTGGCCGACACCGCCGGATTGCGCGAGACCCTGGACGCCATCGAACGGGAAGGCGTGCGCCGCGCGCTCGCCCGCGCCGAGGCGAGCGACATGACGTTGCTCGTGCTCGACGGCACGGCGGATGATCCCTTTGCGGGCCTCGGCGAAGCGGCCATCGCGAAGGCCGACGTGAGCGTCTGGAACAAGTGCGATTTGCAGTGGCCGCGCCCGCGCGACGGCTTGCGCATCTCCGCGCGCACCGGCGCAGGACTCGATGTGTTGCTGCAAAAATTGCGCGAAGAGGTGCGCGAGCGGCTCGAGCGGCCGCGCGAATCCGCACTCCTCACGCGGGCGCGCCACCGCGAATGCGTGGCCGCCGCGGCCGGCGCCCTGGAACGCGCACTGGCTCAGCAGGAAAGCGAGCTTGCGGCGGAAGACGTCCGCATCGCCCTTCGCGCCATCGGCCGTCTGACCGGCCGTGTCGACATCGAGGAACTGTTGGACATCGTCTTTCGCGATTTCTGCATCGGGAAGTAATTAGCGGCTTTCCAGAAATTCCCGGCCGCGGAAGACGCAGAGGAGCCGGATGCTTTCGCGTGCGAGCGCTGCGCGCGCGCCCTCTTCGCGGTCGACGAGAACAAGCGCGCAATCGACGCTCGCGCCCGCTTCGCGCGCGGCGGCGGCGGCTTTCAGGATCGATTGTCCGGTGGTGGCGACATCGTCCACGATCATCGCGCGTGCACCCGCAAGTGTTTCCCCCGGCGCGAGCCCCTCGATCGATTCCTTCGTGCCGTGCATCTTGGGTGTCTTGCGCACGAAGAACGTGCGCACCGGGCGGCCCTGCCGATCGCTGAGCGCCGCGAGGCTTCCCAGCATCGGCACCGCGCCCATTTCGAGTCCGCCCGCGAAGCCGGTTTTTTCAGCCGCGATGATGTCGAGAAAGGCGCGGGCGCAAAGCCGGGCGCCGCGCGGGTCGAGCATCGTCGGCTTGAGGTTGAAATACATCTCGCTCACGGCCCCCGAGGACAGCGTGAAGTGCCCGCGCCGGAACGAGCGCTGTGCGATCAGCTCGAACAGTTCGCGTTTTTCGGCAGATGCAGTCTCGGCCATCGGCGCCCTGGGCATTCCGTCTCATGCGGGCCGGCGCTCGCCCGCGTCAAGAGTCCGCGCGAAACTCCGCGCCTGCTTTAACAGGAAAATGCAGGCGGAATTTATTTCGCGGCGGAACGAACCGCAGCCGCGGGCCGGATTCCCCAACGATTCCAGGGGCTCCGCTCATTTGGCGCCGGGCGCCGGAACAGGCAGCGCTCAATCCGACGGAACCGTGGTTCGCCATTGCCAGGGCAGAGGGATATAATCTGTAAGAGCCATCTGCGCCGATTCTGCGGCCAAAACCGTGTGGAGTTGATTCCGCCGGCGGGTTCCGCCAATGCGGCGACTTTCGTGGGGACTTGACGGCCCACCCAACCAAGGTTCACTCTTTGTTCTGTCACATGTTGTGGACCGTTCGCGGCCCAGTTGGCATGGCGTCCATATCCGGTTAGCCGCTCGCAGGGAATCGCGTAAGAACAAAGTGGCAAAGAGGGGACTCTATGGCTTCAGTTCAGCCCAGAACGCGAGGAACGACTGCGCCGGCGTCCAAGCCAGGCATCACGCGCCATTTCATTCGCGAAGGGGATGCGCGCGATATGTCGTTCCTCGGGGATCAGAGCGTCCACCTGATCTGCACGAGCCCGCCGTACGGCTCTCTTAAGGAGTACCCGAGCCATCCGCGACAGCTGGGCAACATCGGCTCCTACGACGCTTTCCTGGAGCAGATGGATGTGGTGCTGGCGGAATGTTTTCGGGTGCTTGTGCCCGGCGCGCGGGTCGCCTGCGTGGTCGGCGACATCTGCATTTCGCGGCGCGAGGGTGGCAGACATCATGTTCTTCCCTTGTCGGCCGATTTGCAGGTCCGCGCGCGCAAGCTGGGCTTCGATTGCCTGACCCCGATCCGTTGGCAAAAAGTTTCAAACATCAAGCTGGAAGCATCGCGGTCGAGCCGGTTTCTGGGCAAGCCAAACCTTCCGAATGGCGTGGTGAAAAACGATCTCGAACACATTCTTTTCTTCCGCAAGCCGGGCGGTTACCGCAAACCGACCGTCGAGATGGAACGGCGCTCTTTCATCGCCAACGACGATTACGCGCTATGGTTCTCGCCCGTATGGACAGATGTCACCGGCCAGATTCGGACGGAACACCCCGCTCCCTATCCGGTCGAAATTCCGCGCCGGCTGATCCGGATGTTCAGCTTTGTTGGCGACACGGTGATCGATCCGTTTGGCGGAACCGGCACGACGGCTCTGGCGGCGCTCGAAACCGGACGCAACAGCATCAGCATCGAAATCGAGCCGTCCTACGTCGACCTGATGGCAAAGCGGCTGAAGTCGCAGACACTCGTCGGCGTGATTCAGGTTCGGCGAAGCCAAGTAGCCCGATCGAGTGTGGTCCCACGAGAGGCGCATGCCGTTTGAGGACGAACTTGTCGCCCATCTCGCGGTCGGCGGCTATCACCCGCGCACGTCCCGCCACAGCGATTTTCAATCCGAACTGATAATCCGGGACCTTGTCGCGCACTGTCCACTGTTGCGCCGGCGTGCCGCGCGCGGCGAGGTCGTCGCCCAATTGCGCCATCACCAGCAGGTCGCCCACGCCGATTGGGTCATCGATATTGCAATCGGATCCTGTGCCGGGCCGCCCGCTCCGCTACCCGAAGGCACGACGATCCGGATGGCGCCGCCGGTTGTGATCCAGATTGCCATTGAACTGAAGTCCATCCTCACCGAGCACGGCAAGGCGCGCAGGAATCGCCTTCGGGATTTCAGCTCATTTCACGGCTACGCGCACGGGTACGATCCGAAAACGGTCGCCGCCGCGTTTCTGCTCGTCAACAGCGCCGAGCGATTCTATTCGCCGTTACGAAAGCCGGACGATATTACGACCCATGGCGGCCCACGCGCATCGGCTCGCCAGATTGCCAAGGATGCGGTCGATATCTTTCGCTCGATCCCGTTGCGCAATTCCGCCACCGACCAGCCTGGGATGGAAGCCGTCGGCGTCGTCGTGATCGAACACGACAATCTCGCCTTTCACCCCACGCCGGATGATTTCAAGGAAATCCATCGCCCTACGCGTCTTGCGCCCGCACCGCCGAATCCAAAGGTCGGCGACCCGCTGCATTATCAGTCGATGCTGCAGCGGATTTGCAATTCATACACGGAAAGGTTCGGGACCGACTCCGAATAGGGAAGGTGCGGGGCGCGACGACGAATCCTATGGAACCGCGGTTCGCAATGGACCGGAAGGAGGGATTTAACTTGTAGGAGCGGGCTGCGGTATGCATCCCTTCCCAAGCTGGGCGCCTGCTGTGCGGCGGCGTGGAAAGCAGGAAAATGAAAGACCACGGCCGGCCTGTGGCGCAATGCGTCCGACAGCCCCGGCGTTACATGGAGGCGACGCCGTGCACATCGGCAATTTGTCCAGCGCTGCGAAACCGGCGCAATCGACCCTTTGGATTGCGCTGTGGCTCGTTGGCACCCTCGCCCCCTGCGAGGCGGCGGGCAAATATGCGCGATTCGACCCGCCCGGCTCGACCCTGACAAATCCCGAATCGATCAATGGTGCGGGCTCCATCGCCGGATTGTACATGGATCAGGATTACTACACCCACGGCTTCGTGCGAAGCTCCGATGGAACAATCGTCTCGTTCGATCCGCCCGGCTCGACCGATACCGAAGTGCGCAGCATCGACACCAGGGGCGCCGTCGCAGGATATTATACGGACGCCAATTCCGTTACCCACGGCTTCGAACGCCAGGCTTCCGGAACCATTCAGACCTTCGATGTTTCCGGCGCCGTCACCCTGGAGGTAACAAACATCAATTCAAAGGGAGTGATCACGGGCGATTACGAGGATGGAAACGACATCTATCACGGGTTCATACGCGCAGCCGACGGAACGGTAGCGACATACGACGTACCCGGCGAACCGCGAGGAACTTTCCCCGCCGGCATAAACTCCGCGAATCTAAGCGTTGGGTACTATCAGGACGGTAGCGGCGCATTTCACGGGTATTTGCGCGCGGCGGACGGGACATACACCATTTTCGATCCTTCAGGGTCGGGAGACACCTTCCCCACCAGCATTAACGAATCGGGTGCAGTCACGGGATATTATACCGACAGCTCGGGAACAAACTATTACGGGTTTGTTCGGACGGCGGACGGGACAATCACATCCTTCGCGCCGCCCTATGGAGGAGAAATCCTTCCCAACTCCATAAATCGGTCGGGCGCTGTCACGGGGATATTTCCGGCCGAAGATGGAACGTTCGAGGGATTCGTGCGCAATGCGGACGGGAGCATAAAGTCATTTCAAGTTTCCGGAATCGGGTATCCTACCTATGCCAACAGCATCGACGCCAAAGGGAAAATCACCGGCAGTTACAATGACGAGAATGGCAGCCACGGCTATCTGCGAAACCGCTAACGAATTTCCGCTGCCCGCCCGGCCGTATGTGTCGCGCGACACCTGTTGAAGCATGCGACCGCGGTCGCCGCCCCACAACTCCGCTACGTCGCGACGCGGCGTGGCAAGCAAACGCGGATCGGTCTGAACGTCGCAGACCGCGATCCTTCGCCGCCGCGGCTCAGCGTGCGCCCAGCACGACAAATCCGTCCTTGCGGAAGATGGCGCGCGCGTGGGCGCCGGAGAGATAGGCGAGAAACGCGCGCGCGATCGGCTTTGCACCGCTCGTCAGCGCGACGGGATAGACGATGGGCCGGTGCGTCGCGTCCGGAAACGTCCCGGCAATCCGCACCCTGGGTTCCGCCAATGCGTCGGTCGTGTAGACGATGCCGAGGGGCGCGTCGCCGCGGGCAACGTATTCGAGCGCGACGCGGACGTCTTCTGCGGGCGCGAGGCGGTTCGCGACCGAACCCCACACGCCGAGGGCGATCAGCGCGGCCTTCGCATACTTGCCCGCCGGAACGGAATCCGGGTCGGCGAGGGCGAGCCGTCCGCCGGAAAGTGCGCCGGCCAGATCGAAATGCGGAACAATGGCAATTCGCGCATGGGACGACGCGGGCTCGACGAGCACCAGGTGGTTGCCGAGCAGGTTGCGCCGCGTCTGGCGTTGAATGAGATTGCGACGGTCGAGGTAGTCCATCCAGTCCGCGTCGGCGGAAATGAACATATCCGCGGGACTGCCCGCTTCGATCTGCCGTGCCAGCCCCGAGGACGCTGCAAACGAGATGGCGGCGGTGTGCCCGGTTTCCTTTGTCCACGCACCGTTTATTTCATTCAGGGCGTCGGTGAGCGAGGCAGCCGCAAAAACCGTAATGTCCGCGGCAGCCGCCACGGACGGCGCCGCTGCGATGAGGATCGCGAGAGCGCCCGCCAGAACATCGCGAATGAACCGCATTTTCCCGACCGACCGATTCTTCGTCGTCACCCTTCGACGGCTCGCCCGTCGACAAGCCCAGGGCGAGGACTTCTCATGGTGTGGGCTTGCCGAACCATAAGCCTGTCGAACCCCGCCTTTTCAGGAACCGGATCTCACGCTACGCTGCAGCCCGGTCTAACCGCGGGGCATGCCATGAGTAAAGCCTGTCTGTTAGCAGCGGTTTGCGCGCTGGCGCTTTTGGCTCAGGGAAGCGTGGCAGCCCGAGGAGCCCCGGACAGTTTTGGGCGCGCCAACGCCATGCCGGGCGCCAAATTACTCTACAACCAGAACAGCGACGGCAACGGCTCTTTCGTCCTCTCCCAGAATTTTACCTCCGGGAATGATGCAGCCGCCGATGATTTTGTGGTTCCGAAGAAGCGGGAATGGACGATCGGCGAGGTCGACGTGACCGGCGTCTATTTCAACGGCTCGGGTCCCGCGACGTCTGAAAGCGTTACGTTCTATTCCAACAACGATGGCTTGCCCGGCAAACCGGTCAAAGGCGGCTCCTTCACCGGCCTCAAAGGCACGGATAACGACGGTTCGTTCGCCATCAAGCTTCCCCGCAAGGGCCTGAAGCTCAAGGCGGGACACTATTGGGTTTCGGTCGGGGCCAATTGCTCGCTGGATTGCGGCGAGTGGGGCTGGGAGGAAACCGATACGATTCACGGATATCAGGCCGTCTGGGAATCCGGGGGTGCGGCGTGGGAACCACTCGGGGCCGACCTCCTGTTCGACCTTCGCGGAAAACGCAGACGCGACTAGAGCGCGATCTGATCATGCTGAATCGGACCGTGCTCCAGATTCCTTGAATTTCGCGCAATTTGACGGGTGAAGTGCTCCACACTTCACCCGATTGCGCTCTACCGTCGTCACCGGGCACCCTTCGACGGGCTCACCCCTCCGACATGCTCAAAGTGAGGCAATTTTTCGTCCTCATGCCGGGCCTGTCGAAGCATGTGCTTGCCGGCGCCGCGATAGCGATAATGGCTGAAACAGCGCGTCGATAATGGGGCATTCCGGAATGCGTTTGCCGCTACAGCGCGAGGCAATGTCCGTCATGACGCGCTGAAGTCGTTTGAGGTCGGCCACCTTCCGGCGAATTTCCGAGACATGTTCCAGCGTCAGTTCTCGAACTTCGGCGCAGGTGTAGCTGTGCCCATCGACCAGACGCAGAAGGCTGCGCAGCTCGTCGAGACTGAAGCCCAGTTCGCGGCCACGCCGGACAAATGTCAGACGCTTGATGTGGTCCGGCGTGTAGAGACGATAGCCGCCGATGCTGCGCGGCGGCGCGGGCATCACGCCGATCCTTTCGTAGTAGCGGACGGTCTCGATGTTGACGCCGCTCGCCTTCGCAAGCACCCCGATCGGAAATCCGGACGCTGGTTGCGCGGTCTGTCTGGCCATGCATTTTTCCTCTTGAGTCTGTAGTCGCTACGGGGCGTAGCATCACGCTAGACCGCTCCCGGCAGCAGAGGCAATTGCCGGCGGTGAGGGAGAAATCCATGAACGAAGCACCCAAAATCATCGGCGCGACGGGCGGTGCCGTGGGACTGAGCGCCCTCGCGCTCGCATTTGGCGCGTGCTGCGTCGCGCCGTGGGCGGTGACGCTTCTCGGTGTGGGCGGCGCGGTCCTTCTGGCGCGGCTCGCCTTCATCCAACCTTACGCGGTCGCGGCAACGCTTGCGCTGGTGGGTTTGAGCTTCTGGTACGCCTATCGCGGAGTTGGCGCCGGAGAGACGTGCACAGCGGACAAGCGAACGGGATTGCGGGCGCTCGCATGGATCGGCGCGCTCGCCGTCCTTGTGATCGATGCGGCGTCGTTTGCGCCGCGTTTCCTCTCTTGAGGAGAATGCGATGCGCAACTTTCGGGTCGTGCTTGTGTTCGTTTTCGGCCTCGGAGCTGTAGCGCTGGCCGGTTGCGGGCGCAGTACCAGCGCGTCCCCGGCAGCGGCGGACGGCCGCTATGCCGTGCTCGACGCCAGGGATCAGCCGCTGCGCGACGCCTTCAATCGCGACACGGGTTATGTGCGGCTGATGTTCCTGGTGGATCCGATTTGTCCCGGTTGCCTGCGAGGGCTGGCGGACATGGGCGACGATCTTCTTTCGAAGCTGCCGAAGGATGCACGCGTAAAGGTTTATGTCGTCTACGAGCCGGTGATCGGCGGGAAGGCGAAGGACATTCCGGCGGCTGCCGCACTGCTGAAAACATCGATCGCGCGCAATTACTGGAATCCGACCGGTGCATTCGGCAAGCAGATGTCGCACGCCTTGGGTTATTGGAACGGTTCGAGGTGGATCTACGCTTGGGATACATGGCTGATCTATCCGCCGGACGCCGACTGGACGGGCGACGCGCCGCCCAGGCCCGCGTGGCTCATGCATCAGCTCGGTGGGCTCGAAGGGAAGTTTCCGTATCTGGACGGCAAAGTGTTCGCGGCGAAGGTGAACGCGATGCTTGCGGCGTCGAAGCACGAGGGCGCGTGACGGTGGGCTCCATGGCGGAAACTCCGGTACCGGTCGTGACCTGCGAATTGACGTGTCCGCAGTGCAGGGCGCGTCACAGCGAAACCATGCCCTGCGACGCCTGCATCTGTTTCTTCGAGTGCAGGGGTTGCGGCGCGATGCTCAGGCCCAGCTCGGGCGACTGTTGCGTGTTCTGCTCCTGGGGATCGGTGCCGTGTCCGCCGGTCCAGATCGCGCGCGCGAGCGGAACGACAGGCGACAATTGCTGCCGCTGATGCGGAAGACCAGGAAGAGACCGATGAACGACGGCGACCTGACGGCAAGCAAATCCCGCGATTGGGTGAATCAGCCCATCGGGTTATTTGTCTGGTGGGTGCTTCCGGTAATCGTTGCCATGGCTGCGAGCAGCGCCAGGCTGCCGCTTCGGATGGTGGCGTTCGTGTGGGCGGGCGCGTTTGTCTGGATGGGCACGGGCTGTCTTCTCAATGCCCTGCGCTGCCGTCGTTTGCATTGTTATGTTTCCGGGCCGGTCCTGTGGGTGGGCGCGGCGGCCATGGCTTCGATCGGCTTCGGCAGTTTGAGCGGCCGCGCGCTGGCCGTTGTGCTTTGGACAACGGCGGGGCTGGTGACGGCAAGCTTCGTGCCCGAAATCATTTGGGACCGCTATCGCGCGCGCTAAGCTCGCGTCGCCTGGGTGCCCGTCCCCGGCTCAACGGGGGAATCGCGGGGCATGACATATTTGTTTGTCACAAACCCGGCGCCGGGAGCACGTGCACGCCCGCGGCGCCGGAAAGCGTCAGTAGTATCGGTAATGTTCGAGCCGGGCGCCTACGATCCGCGCGTCGATCTTCGCCATGGCCGTCGTATAGGCCTCGCGGAAACAGGGCGGCGAAGAAGTGGAGGTGTAGACCGGATACGCATTGGCGAGCCGGTCGCAAACTTCCGCAGCCGTGCGCCACACCCGGCGCCTGAGCGCGCGCACGCCCCACGGCGTCAGAAGATCGCGGGTGCGGTAGTGCACGGGAATCGACAGCGAAAGCTTTTCCATCGGCCCGTTCAACGGCGTCGATTCCGCGTGGAAGCGCGGCGCGATCACGGTCACCGATTCGTTCGGACCGGCGCTGTAAGGCGCCTGGGCGAGAACCGGTGTCGCGGCGCCGAACGCCAGCGCGCACGCGCCGGCCGCGATTGCGGTTCGAAGTGGGGAAAACTTGTGCATGGCAGAACTCCCGATTGGTTGCCGCCGCCATCCCGAAAGCCCTCCGGAAAGAAACGGGCGGCGCTTGGCGGGGGTTCCGGCCGCTTCAGGCCGGGCCGTGCGCAAATACGGCAGCAATGCGGCGCTGGATGTCGGCCGCGGCGGCGGCGGGATCGGCGGCGGCGCGGATGGGCCGGCCGACCACGATGTAATCCGCGCCAAGCCGGAACGCGTCCTCGACATCCACCGTGCGCTTCTGATCGTCGACATTGGCGACCGGGCGGATTCCGGGAACGACGATCAGCAGCTTTTCGCCCAGGTGTTCGCGCAGCCCTTCGGCTTCGAGCCCCGAGGAGATCACGCCGTCGCAGCCGAGTTCGAGCGCGCGGCGCGCGCGCGACAGCACGAGCGCGGGCACGTCCACCGCAAAACCGAGATCCCTGAGATCGCCGTCGTCGAGACTGGTCAGCACCGTGACGGCGAGGATCTTCGTTTCGCCTTTTTCCTGCGCGGCGGCTTTGAGAATTTCGTCGTTGCCGTGCACGGTGGCGAACGTCGCGCCACGGCCGGCGAGCCGGCGCACCGCGGAGGCGACGGTGTTGGGCACGTCGAAGAATTTCAGATCGACGAAAGTTTTCTTGCCCTGCCCGTTCAGCCAGGCGAGCAGCTCGAAATAATCGCCGGCCATGAAGAGTTCGAGCCCGAGCTTGTAGAACGAGACGGTGTCGCCCAGCCGCGCGACGAGGCGCCGGGCTTCGTCGGCGTCGGGCACGTCGAGCGCGAAGATCAGCCGCTCGCTTGCGGGAATGTTCTTGTGCACGTGCAGGGCTTCCACCGTGCGTTCTACGGCGACAGCGGGGACGTCTCGCCGGGCGGTGCGGCGAAGCCATTGGGATCGCGGTGCCAGCCGCGCTCCGTCATGCAGGAGAAGAAGAGGCCGCTGTCCAGCGCATCGGGCCGCCCCGCGTAGCGCGCGCCGCCGAGATAGAACGGCTGCTGTTGCGCGCGCGCATAGGTCGCGCACGCCTCGCGATCCTGCGCGAACGCGTCGCTGCCCGCCCCCGGCTTCGCCCAGCGCACCGTCGGCACGTCTTCCGCGCAGCCGGCCAGCGAGAGCATTGCGAGGGCGAGCGCCGCTCCCAGATATCGCATCGGTTTCTCCAGCCCCCGCAGAGCTGCGAATCTAGCCGCTTCGCGCGCGCAAGACCAATCCCCGCGCATGCGGCGATATAAGTCCCGAGCGCGCGGGGATTGGGACTTTCCCGCTGCGCCACCCCCTGTTAACTGTCTGTCCTTGGCGGGGGGCCGCGATCCGGACGACCGGGACGCGGGCAGCCGGCCAATGCATCCATCGGCGGACGAGCCGCCTCTCGAAGGGGTAAATCACATGCGTAAGGTCACCGGCCCGACCGGGCAGGCACGAGCGAACCGGCGCGCGCGCCGCGTGGCGGCGGCGCTGCTGCTGAGCGGAGTTTTCGCCGGCGCGGCGGCGGCACAGACCGCCCCTGCACCGACAGGTTATGTGGGCATTCTGGGCGGCGGGCCGGTTTACAAGCACATCCCGACGAATATCCGCGAGCTCGAGAAATCGGGGTTCAACGAACTGATCGTGTGGAGCGTCGAGGTCAACCCTTCGGGCGATCTGAACCTGAACGGCGAATTTCCGCTGACATCGGGCGGCACCTATATCGGCAACCAGACCTACCCCGATTTCCCCAAGGATCTGAAAAAGATCAAGCGCGGCAGCGTCACGCGCATCACCCTCAGCATCGGTTCGTCCAACTACGGCGACTGGGAGGACATCACCTCGCTGGTCGATTCGCAGGGAACCGGACCGAGCAGCATTCTCTACAAGGATTTCTCCGCGCTGAAGAAGGCGCTGCCGCTCGACGCGATCGATTTCGACGACGAAAACAGCTACGATTCGTCGTCGACGATCAAGTTCGCGGTGATGCTGGGCAAGCTCGGCTATCACGTCACCATGAACCCCTACACCAATTCCGGCTACTGGACGTCGGTGGTGTCGCAGATCAACACCGATCGCCCCGGTACGGTGGACGGCATTCATCTGCAGACCTTTGCCGGCGGCGAAGGCAACAATCCGTGCTCGGGCTGGGATTTCGGCAGCGTGCCGGTTTTCCCCGGCATCTCGGACCAGACCGCGGCGCCACCCTATCTGACGCCGGCGCAGACCGAGGCGGCGATGCGAAACTGGCACCAGCAATGCGGCATCAGCGGCGGCTGGGTGTGGATCTTCGATCAGATCGCCGGCACCAGACAGGTGCGCCAGTACGCCCACGCGATCATCAAGGGCGTCCGCTGAGGGGCGCAGTAACAGCCGCGCACGCGCGCGCAATCAGGTAGACACACGGGGAACGTCGGTTCATAGTTCACGCCTGTTCGGGACAAAAAAGGGGGTTTCCATGCCGCGCATCATCAACAAACCAGGTTTCACGTTCGCCCCGGCCGCGATTGTTTCCGCCGCGCTTGCGCTGGGAGTGGTCTTTGCCCAGGCACCGGCCGCCGCGAAAGGAATTGTCACACCCGGCGCGAAGGAAGTGACTCTGGCGACACCGGATCAGGCCCTGGCGTATTGCCAGTCCGGCAAGATGCCCGGCGGGGATATCGCCTACATCAACGGCCCGGCCGGGATGTCGCAGTATGGCCCCGATTCGAACTGCGTGCAGCAGGTGCCGACCAAAACCGCTGTCAAGAAAGCCGTTCGGGTTGTCGGCAATCGCGTTTCGGAATGCAAGCTGGAGAGCCCCAGGAAGGCGCTTCTGTTTTGCCAGAGCGGCGCCATGGGCGAATGGGACATCGACTACGTCTCGGGCAAGGTCGGCAAGACAATATCCGGGCCGGGCTATGGCTGCGTCGTGAACTACACAACCAGCAGCGTCGGCAACGCGGTCTGCAAATAGCATCGCACGGGCGAGGCGCGGCGGACCGGGCCGCAGATCGCCGAATTCGCGGACAGGAGCAACGTTCGCCGGAGAACCGGCAGCGGTGCTCCTGTTCCGACATTCGGTATTTGGATTCGCCGGATCGAAATCGTGCAACGGATGTCGGGTTTCACCCAGAATGACTCGACCCGACGGCTACCGTCCAGGAGTCCGGCGGAAATTGCGGTCCCTGCAAAATGCAGCGATGACTCCCGGTTTCATTGCATGTGACTCAATTCGGCGGTTGTTTCATAGATCGCGACTCTGACTTTGCTCTCGCAGGCGCAAGGTCGAGGCGATGCGTTTCGCCAATCTGGCGAGTCCAGTCGACGCTGACACCAGCGGCCTGCGCGAACTCGATCGGCTCATCGCCTGCGTCGGCAAGCCCCAGGCGATCGTGTCGGACAACGGAACGGAGCTGACGAGCAACGCCATCTTTGCCTGGACGCTGCAGAACAGTGTCGACTGGCACTACATCGATCCCGGCAAACCGATCCAGAATGCGTTCATCGAGAGTTTCAACGGGCGGCTCAGAGACGAATTCCTGAACGAGACCCTGTTCACATCTCTGCCCCAGGCGCGCACGGCTCGCGAGGAGTGGCGTCGCGATTACAACGAAGTCCGTCCGCATTCTCGCATCGGCTGGCTGGCGCCAGCCGTTTACGCAAAACAGTTCGGACCGCAATGGGCCAAGCCGCCAAGGCTCTTGAGGGGCCACGCGCCTTGGCCCATTGCTTCGCCAGACCAGATGGAGAAAATCAACCGCCAGACTCAAGTTGCCGCTGGATGAAAGTCCGGGGCAACGTCACCACCTTGAGCTATTGCGCCCGGATAGGCGGAAATAGGATGGTCTAGACCGCCACCGTGGATGACGCAGATTGAAATTCTCTCGCCGTCCTCCATTTATCGCACACGCTCTCCCAGACAAGCCCTGTGCCTCATACATTTGACCCTAATGACCTAGAAGGCGGCGGGCTCCCCTTGCTGGCCGCAAACCTGGCTGGCCCTAGCTATAAGACCCAATTGGAAATCGAAGCGGGACTAGTTGAGCTGGGGTACACAGGAACAGATGTCTTGTTTCTTCGGCACCCCTTATGTTCTTGCTTCGTGTTACGGTGGGGAAGCCTCACGGCGGTCGCGTTCAAGGGTACAACAAATTGGCGTGAGCATCTGAACAATTTCAACGTGTGGCCGCAGGTGACCAACTACGGCAGAATCCACGCGGGGGTTCTCCATACCGCAAATTCCTTCGGTCCAAATCTATACAGCGTGCTTTACCCCGACATTATGCGGGGAGCCAAGATTGTTCTGACTGGACATAGTCGGGGGGGGCGCTTTGGCAATATTGTTCGCCTTTGTCCTCGCAATGAACAAATGTCGTCTGCATTCCGTGTATGGTTTTGGCCCTCCCATGGTCGGTGACGGGCAAGTATGGTCGCATTGGGAAAAGCTGCCGGAAGAACATGCGAATGATGCGTCACCGTTGTCTGTCGTTCGGACACATCTAGGGGGTGTCCCCCTGATGCTTTATAGGAATGAGGGCGATCCAGTTCCGTTGTTTCCTGCCAGTCTAAAGATCAAGTCCCCGTTTCTTCGATGGTTCATGAAGTTTCGGATTGTATTTGTGCCCGCTACCCTTGTGTATTCTGTCAAAGCTATGCATCTACATCCGCTGAGACAAATTCGATTGAGTTCATCCGCGTTATTGGGGTGGCCGGTCGGATTTATTCAGTCAGTTCGCAAAAGCTTTGCTAACCGTTAGTCAATCGGGACCAATGGGACACTCGAAACGGAAGGTCGCTCAAGAACGCTGAATATCCAACCTTATCGTATTATCGATCCCATCAATCCCAACGGCTTCCTTGGCCCCTAGGCGGTCCCGTTTAGCTTCCTAGCCACGTTCTCAGCCCGCAGATGGGTGTACCTGAGCAGCATTCGCATGTCTTTGTGCCCGCTGATAGGCGTTCGTCCCTGTAGGCGGCGAAGTGACCTGGGGCCAGTTCCGAAAGGCGAATTCGGGCCAGCCGGTGCCTTAGAAATGCGTTGATTACGATTGTTTCGGTTTCTTTGTGCCGCCGCTTTGGTGCTATTGTTTCGTGAAACCGCTGCAAGAGATCGGAAACCGTGAGATGTTCAAGTGCGGTCAGATCGGGCTGTAGCCCCTTCCGGTCAACTTCCATTTCTGTTTGGTTGGCCCAGCGTTGTGCATCCGCCTTTTGAATGAATGTGCGACTTAGGGTTTGGCCCTTGCGACGGATTTGGACCTGCCGTTTTCCGCCTCGTTTCCTGATAGTAGCCATTGCAGAGTGTCTCCGAGTGTCGAGGTAGTGACACGCGTGATCTGCATTTGGTTGATGGTAGAACTTGCCGCGAAAACCTATTGTCGAAACAATAAGTTAGCTGGCGCGCCCGACAGGATTCGAACCTGTGACCTCTGCCTTCGGAGCAATTTAACCTGTCCTCCTACCCATTTCGACAGGTTTCGCTCCGATGCGCTACAGCACTGTAATCACTAAGAAATTTGGAAATTCGCTCCGTCTGGCGTATGCTCGTCTACGCTCCGATTTGCGTTCTACTGCTTACGTGGTGCTTACGCGAGAGAGGGCGTTCGGACGGGAGAATTCCTATGCCTAAGCTTACGAAACGCGTGGTGGACGCCGCCGCTTCCCGCGAAAAAGACTACGTCATCTGGGATGACGATCTGCCGGGTTTCGGTCTGCGCGTCTTTGCTTCCGGCAAACGCAGCTACATCCTTCAATATCGTGCCCTCGGGCGATCGCGACGCTACACGATTGGCTTGCATGGCGTGTGGACTCCAGAAAGCGCTCGACAGGAAGCGAAGGTCCAGCTGGGCCGCGTCGCTCAAGGCGACAACCCTGCCGAAGAACGTCAGCTCGATCATAAGGCGATCACGGTCAAGGAGCTTTGCAAGCTCTACCTCAATGACCTGAACGCCGGTCTCATCCTGGGCAAGGGCGGCCGGCCGAAGAAGCCGCATACAATCGTCACCGACATCGGACGCATCAACCGTCACATCATCCCGCTCCTCGGGACAAGGCGTGTGAAGGATCTCACCAAGGCCGACATCAACAAGGTTCTGAAGGACATCATGGCCGGTAAGACAGCCGTGTCGGTTAAGACCAACAAATTGCGCGGCAAGGCCATCGTCCGCGGCGGCGCGGGAACGGCCACCCGAACCGTCGGCCTTCTCGGCGGCATCCTCACCTATGCGGTTGAGGCCGGCATCATCACTTTCAATCCCGCGCACGGGCTGCGCAAACCAAAGGACAACGTCCGTACCCGACGCCTCACGGAAGCGGAGTACCGCACGCTCGGCGAGATGCTGCGCACGGCCGAGAAGGAGGAAAAGTATGCGATGACGGTCGAGCTTATTCGTCAGATCGCGCTCACCGGCTGCCGCCGGAGCGAGATGATCGGCCTCATGTGGAGCGAAGCCGATACCGACGGAAGCTGCCTGCGCCTGATCGACAGCAAAGAAGGCACCTCGATCCGCCCGATCGGCCTGCCGGTTGTCGAATTCCTCGAGAGCCGGCGGGAAACGGCGTCCGGCACTTATGTCTTTCCCGGCTACGGCGATGACAATGCGTTCGGCGGCTTCCCCAACCATTGGGAACAGATCTTCAGGGGCTCACCTCTTTCCGACATCACGCCCCACGTGCTGCGGCACAGCTTCGCGAGCGTCGGCAACGATCTCGGCTTCACCGAAGTGACAATCGCAGCGCTGGTCGGCCATGCCAAAGGGTCCGTCACCAGCAAATACATCCACACGCTGGACACCGCCCTCATCATGGCGGCGGACACGATCGCGGGCTACATTGAGGGCCTGCTCGATGGCAAGGAGTTCAAGCAAACGGCTTACGCACTCGATCGCGACTCGCGCAAAGCGGCGCTCGCACGATTCCTTCTGAAGGCTGCCGGCGAGGAGGAGGCACCGCGCGTTGCAGACGAGCGGATCGCCGCCTAATCGTCCGATGGCCGCTGACCTTCATAGTCTCATTGCCGGCGTGCTGCAGCCAATGACCCACGCGGAACTGAGTGACGCGCCGCAACGCATCGCCGGCTTGGTCGTGCCGAACGCCGAGGGCCTTTCAAAACGGCAGCGTGTCGACCTCGCGCTCGAAAACCTCACACAGGAAGATTTGGCGCGCTTGGCGCTGAAGTTCGCCGCTCATCGCGAAGACATCGTCCTCGACGAAGCGGGCCGCAAAGTGCTTGAGGCCGGCGATCCGCCGGTCAGCCACATCACACGGCGGGACGTCGCCCGGGTCTTCGGCGATGACCTCGCCGGCGAGCGCAATACGGTCGAGATGGTCGAGCGCTTTTTCGTTCTCTCCACGGCTCTTGACGGAATGTTCGGGAGCGGCGGCCGGAGCTTGCGAGACCAAATCGGACAGCACATGGATCGCAATTCCGGCGATTGGTCTGTGGAAGTTCTGTTCGGCGAAATCGGCGCGTTCGACTGCTCCCGTGCTCGGTTCGCTGCGTTGCTCGAAGAAGCTGTCCACCCGCTTGCGCGGTCCGGCGAAGAGCAATTGCAGACGGTCGCTGCCCTCAACAAGGTCCTCGCGCGCGACGGATATGAGCTGGCCCAGGAGGGCGAGCTCTCCGGGCACCCGATCTTCGCGTTCCATTCGCTCGTCCGCGGTGTCGGCGGCCGCCCCAAGAACCTGATCTTCGCGTCGCGCGGGCCCAAGCCCGAGATCGGCTTCGCCGACGCCATCAACAACGACATCGTCATTCTCTCCGGCGAGGAGAGCTGCCTGGTCTACGATCGCCCGATCGGCTCGAACGGCCTTCTCTGGTCGGAACTAGTCACGTGGTGGGGCGAGGTCACGCCGGGCGCCAATGCCGCAAGCCTTGGCGCGCGCCTTCAAGAATCCCTGGCGTCAGACGCCGAGCGGAAACTCTTCGCGGTCTACTTCAAAGCCTACCGATCGCTCCTGGGAGAGGCGCTCCCGGCGCTGCTGCCGCAGGTCTACCTCCACTACGACCCAGCCGTCGTGAAAACCCTGCGTCATCGTCTGCCGCTTCCGCGTCAGCGCATGGACTTCCTGCTGCTTTTGTCCGGACGCCAACGCATCGTGCTGGAGGTCGACGGGAAGCACCATTTCTCCGAGAACGACCACCCGTCACTACAAGTCTATGCTGACATGGTGTCCGCTGATCGGGAACTGCGTCTCGCCGGATATGAGATCTACCGCTTCGGCGCGAACGAGTTGGTCGGCGTTGGGGCCGAATCGAGGATCACCGACTTCTTCGAGAAGCTCTTTCGACTGCATCGCGTTGGCCGCTGATCCAACCCGTCGAACATCAAAACGTCTGAGCTGCACGAGCCGGCAGCGCTCGATCAACGCTCTCCTCTTCGATCGGTCGGCGTAAAGAAGTACCTTCGCCCTCTGTGATCGCGGTACGGACGACCGATGTGGGACTCTGACCGTCTATATCCGACGCATGCGTCGCCCTCGTTCGGAGACCCATCGCGGACAAATCGAGGATCAGTGGTTGCAGCAGGGTGCGAGTCGCCTCGCCGCCGCGCGACAACACGTCGATGAAATCCTCCTGATTGGGCTGTCCGAGGGCCAGCCGATAGATCATGCGCTGTTCTCGAAGGTGGGCGAACCGCACAATGTCCCGCCCGAAGGGGCGCTCGAAGACGTGACGTTGGATTTCCGCTCCGTCGAGCACCCACCAAGGACGAAGGCCGCTGGCATCGACGAGACGCTCCGCGTGCCGCTGCAGGGAGCGCCACGGCGAGCTATCGGCCAGGGCGGGATCTCTCAGCACGTCGTCCCGCAATTCCGCGGACAGCCTTCGTCTGACCGACAAACCTGCGTAGCGTTGGATGCGACCTTCACGTTGCTCGAGGTCGAGCGGGTTGGATGAGAGATCCCAGTGAACCACGTGCGAGCACCAGGGATGAAAATCCAAGCCCTCCTGTCCAACGGACGTTGTCGCCAGGACATGCGGCCAAAAGGGTGTGTTGAAGCTTCGGCGCACTTCGTCGGGGCGGACTGGAGCGGCCTGCGCCACGCCGCCAGCCACTTTGACGACCGGCTCGGTTTCGGCGTCTCCGAAGGGCACGGCGACATGGCAGCGCACGGGAATCTTATGCGGCTGTCCACCGATTCCATGGAAGCTGAAGCCGCCGGCGCGGAGTCCGAGAGATAATTGCAGGTCTTCGGCGAGGCCAGCCGCGCCCTCTTGCAGATTTTGCGCGCGGAGCCAGAAGTGCTCATCGAGAACGCTTTCGAAGCCGCCATCGACGACCGCACCCATGACCTGATCAACCGCGTTCTTCCCCGGCAGCGATGATAGGATCACCGGATTGTCGAGATAGGCGCGCAGCCCCTGCCAACTCAGCTTTACGAGTTCGTAGTAGCGCAATGGATCGAGCATTGTCGGGTCGTGGCGCAGGAGGGCCCGGCCCAGCGCGACACCCGGCGCTCCAATCGCATAGTCCACGAGGTCCGAAAGCTCGGCTGGAGAGAGTCGGTCGATCGGCTGTGCCTGGCGCCATTTCTGCACGGCACTCTGCGCAGCACGATCGTCCCCGATTGCGCTGCTCCAGGCTGAGGCGGACTGCTCCGCGACACCGGCGAAGCGTTCAATCGAGGCCAAGATCATTGCAATCGATCTGTGCCGGCGCCGGGCTTTGACGGTGTCACGCTCGACGATGCCCTTTGGCAACGCGGCGAGAATCTGCCGACGGACCTCTTTGCGAACGACGCTGAGCGTCGCCCCGGCTTTTGCAAGCGGGTTCGTGTTACGGATCAGCCACGGCGAAGGATGAAAAGCGGCCATCACCGGCCCGGGAACGGCCACCAGTTTGAAGCGGCGGCGCCTGTAGGCCTTCTCATAGCCGCCATGTTTTCGGGGGAGGCAGTGGGCCTCGACGCCAAAGCTGAGCAGTGCGGCGACACTTGGCGGTGTTGCGCGGAAGCGGCTGAACATCAGGAGCTTGGGCTCCGCCGTCGCGTTTTTCCATTCTCCACTGAGAGGCCACCAGGGTAGCGAAGGGGCGACCCACGGCAGCGACAGCAGTTTGGGCGGAGCTACGCTGCTCAGCGCGCGAAGCTTTGCATCGGGCCAGGTGGGTGGCGCATCCAGCTTGTTGCGGCGCTCGCGTGTCATCCGGGTGAGCTTCGGCGCTGCCTTGAATTTGGCGCCCTTCCAGGCGGCGTAACGGGGACCGAGAGATTGGGCCGGCAGCGGAACCGATGACCAGTACGGCAGCGCCTCATAGCGAATCCGTTCGGCGAAACTGTCCGCCAGGTGGCGGTACACCTGGAAGTCCTCGGACGACGGATCAGCATGGAGGAATTGAGTTCCTGCCAGCGAATCTACCGAGACCACGCTGTCGCGTTCGGTGCGCGACATTACGGGCGTCAGCAGCTTGCGCAGCTCGTCTCTGAGCCGGGCCGCTTCGGCCACCTCATTCTTCAGCTCCGGATGGCTCGCATCGGCATGCGCCGCAATGTCACGCAGTTTGTCGCCGAAATCCGAAAAGAGCCTCTTCGCACGGTCGCGCACATCAGGACCGCCGAGGAATTCGAGCAATTTCAGAAGTTCGGCGTGAGCGAGCGCACCGCGCGCTTCCTCCCACCGAGTGGCCAAGTGCGGATAGGGCGTTGCGCTGAGCAGCAGGATTGCCGGCGGGTTGGTTGAGCCTTCAGGATCCAAGAGCGCCTTGAGAAGCGGATCGGCGTCTTTCTCGTCCAGAAGCTGCCGGTAACGCTGAAACTCGTCGAGGATGACGAGATCGGGTGGTTGCTGGCGCAGCGTCGCCAGCGCCAGTGCCCGTCGGAGGCGGCCAACGAAGGTTGTGGGTTTGAGAGCTTTGATCTTCCGTTCGGCGTCGCCGTACACAGCCAGATCGAGCATCGCGCGCACCGGCTCGCCGAACTCCGCTGCCAATGCGTCACGAAACTGCTGTCGCAGATGGGGCGGCGAGGCCGCGAATTTTGTCTCTGCGTCCGCAACAGCCCAATCCCATGACCCGCGCGCGCTCAGCCGTAATAAATCGGGATCAAGATCGCGGGCGAAAGCGGGATAGGTTTGCTCCAGCAGGACCTTCAGGAATGCACGCTCCTCCTTGCGCCCTCCGGTCAGGCGCGCCCGCGCACCCGGAAATGACGTCGCTGGGGTCAGCGCGTAGATCAGAACCGGATTTTCCGGCCGTTTTGCAACCGCAATCAGCGACAGACGGTCCGGGGTGGCAGTTGCGGCCTTACGCGGTGCATCATTGAGGAAACCGACAACACGGCCCTTGTTCTGGTGCGAAACCGCGTGACCATTGGCGATGTAGTAGATGACGAAGGAGCGGCGGCCATCATCGGACATGCGGCGAGCCAATTCCTTCGCCACGACCGTTTTTCCGAGGCCGACTTCATCGGCAACCAGAAAGCGGCGCCGGCCTTCGGGAGCCGCGAAGACCGCAAACGCCGCATCAACGGCCGCCTCCTGGAACGGTTTGGGCGCGCTCACCGACGTTTATCCTTGATCTCAGCGAGGCCGAGCCCGCTCCGGAGCTTGCGCCACAGATCATCAAAGCGCTCCAGCATTTCCGCGGTTTGCGGCTCCTCCCATTTGGCCTGCTCAAGCACCGCCGGCAGATATTGAGAAACCCGGCGCTCGATCTCCAGGAACTTGTCCGGGTCGCGCGCCCACGCCGCCAACATTTCTTCCAGCGTCGGCAGCGAGGAATCGAGCGCTGGATTCGTTACCGCGCCTACGCGCTGCTGAGGTTCGTCATTCGTCCAGTCGCCTTCGCCCTCGCGCCCGTCGTCCGCCAACAATCCGGCCAGCCACAGGAGGAATCCTCTTGCGCCAAGGAAGCGAACAAACGCGGCGCGGTCGCGGTCCTCTCCGAATGGCGGGTCCGCTGGCGCGCGCTGTAGCCATGACAGGCCTTTGCCCCTGCGGCTGACACGCAAGCGGACGAATTCGCTTCGCTCGGCCGGAGCGACTGGCCCCAGTTCCACCACGACTTGCTGCGCCGGCCAGACCACGAATTCACCGTGGAGCGCGCCCACCTCGAGCCCGATGTCGGACTCATCGGGATGGGGGCCGCCTGGATGGAGAGTGGAACGATGGGTGAGCCGCGCTCCTTCGTCGTCGATATTGAGCTGCGCCGCCCATCTGGCCGCGACCTGGGCACGCGCCCGTTCGAGCGCCTCCTCTTCCAGGGCCACCGCATCCGGTAAATGTTCATCGCTGGGCGCCTCAACCAGCCGGGCCGAACCGAGTAGCGCTCTCAGTCCTTTCTCGACCGGCTCGGTGACGAGCAGTTCGGCCGTCACCTCAGCATTGCGCCCGCTCCAGGCGCGCATAGTGGCATTCGCGCTTCCAAGCCAGAGCCGCCGCTTCTGGCCGGTTCGCATAAGCAGCAACTTCGCATGAAGACCGCGGCCGACTTCTTCTTCCTCGTCATCAGCCACACTGCTGTCACGTGCCGATACAGTGTTCTGCGGATCAGGCTCCGGATCGCCAATGGGATAGTCGGGTGCATCCAGCGCAAGCAACTCGTCGAATGCCGCCAGAGACGGACCGATCCGCTCTATTTCGCGCATCGTCGTCAACAGCACGCGACGCGCCGGTTTCGTGGCCTGAGGCGCCAGTCGGGCAAGGAAGTTCTTGTCGACGAAAGGGCTCGCCACCACGACTTCGTCCGTTCCAGCCGGCGGGACCGGAACCGGCTGGTCCCCAGTCCCCGCCGACCACCGAATCCGCTCGACGCGGACGCCCGGCGGAGTTCGCCAACCCACTTTCGCAATGGTCGCCGCCAGGGAGGCGGGACGCTGTCCCTTCAACGCCGCCCTTTCAGCCAGCGCGCGCGCCAGCTCATCCGCACCGGGGACCGGAGCGCCACCTTTCGCGCCGGAAACAAGCAAAAGGCCGATGTCGCGGTTCACGCATTCGGTGAGATTCCGGCTCCCAATCCAGAGTCGCCAGCCGATTTCGCCAGCCGCGCTGTGCGTTCGGACCAGCGCCGCCTTCGGGTGCCAGCTATGCGTCGCTTCATCGAAATCGACTTCGCGCACGAACTGGTCCAGCACCGCCGCGATACGCGGTGTCTTGCGCATTTTCGCCAGGCGGCCGCGCTGAATGATGATGCGCACCTTCCCCCGCAGCCGCTCGACCGCATCGGCGAAATCGGACGGGCTGCCCCGGCCCGCGTCGGTGTCCTTCCCCGCCAGCGCGAGCAAGGTCGCACCGATCGAGCCGAGATCCGCCGAATAGGACGCGAGCAGGGCCAGCTCGACGTTCTCATTCGGCCCCGGACGCAAGCCTTCGAGAAACGAGAGTGCGGGCCAGCTATCGACCGTTCCGCTCATTTGGCGTCCGCCAGATCATTGAGGAGCGTGCTGACCTGCTCCCATCGATAGTGCAAAGGCCCTGCGAGACCATGTTCGTCGCACGACCATTCAAAGCGCCGTGCGCGACCATTGGGCGTCGGCGCTAACCTGGCGCGAGGCCCTTTGCGAGCTTCGGCCGCAGCATATGCGTCGAAAAGCGAGCCAGGATTTCCCGATTTGGCCGCGATCCAGGCCTTTGTAGTAGTCAAGACGGCGCGCAATTTGGATGGCAGCACGCCAATGTCCGCCTCGAGCGCATCGACGTCGAGCTTAGCTGCGACGGAACCGTGCTCTTCGACAACGGCGGCCAGGTGGTCGCGATGTCGGGTCGAGGTCTCCCGCTTGTCATCGGCCTCGACGATATGTTCGAGCAGCGCGTCGTAGACGGCACGGCCCACACCGGCGAGGCTTGCCGCCTGTTGCGCCCGAACAAGCGGTGCTTGGTCAGAGCCGGCGATCGCACGAGTCTCGTCGGCCCACATAGCCGATGGCGCCGCAACCTCGGTCCGGACCAGCCGCGCGAGTAGCGACAACTCATGACCGCCATTCCGCCGCAACTGAGCGAGCCGTTCGCGGAGGAATACCGCTTCCGCAGTCGCTAGTTGAAGGGTGATGGCGCCGCTATGCCAACTCTCCGGCTGATCGGGGAGAGGCGCGAACGGCGGCTCGAAACTGAGGAGCGGCTGCCCATCGTCATCAGTCGCCGCGCCCGCGCTCTTCAGCAACCGATGTGCTTGCGCTCGCGAAATCGTTCGTCCGTCTGGACGCCGACGCAATATCCCCCACACCGCAAGCGCATTCCAATACACGGTCGATGGCGGCTGGCTTGACGGTTTGGGATAGACACGGCCGCCGATCACTTGGGATTCGCCCGCATCTCGGAGGCGTCCAGCAAGCTCCCGTTCGCGTTCGCGCAAAGCCCGTATGGCGGCCGGCCCCGTCAGTCCCGCCAGATCCTCAAACAGCCAGGGCACAAAGACGGCATAACGGGCGCGGGTGTGCAGCACTGATGTGCCGGGAAAAAAGCGATCAGCATAACCCTGATGGATCGTCAGGAAGCCGATCTCATCACGCACGCCCATGGATTCTTCGTCCATCTGCGCCTTGGCACGGGCGAGCGCCTCCCGCGACAGATAGGTCCATCCCAAAGCGGGCTCGATCGGTGAGCCGCTTCTCGTGCGGGATGGTCTTGTCGATTGGCCCATCGCGTTCAGCCCCACAAAGAGGACAAGGACGCCGCATCCAGCTTGTCGCCGAAGGGCACGAGATCAGCGCTGTTATAGCCCAGCATGACAGCCGCTGGCCGCACACCACGAAAGCCGAGGATTTTCAGGCGGACAACGTGCATGGCAGCCTTCCCCCAATCTTCCACTATGCGGACGCACCACCTTCGCCGCGTTGAACGCCTCCCCCCGATCCCGGCTAGGGGAGCTTGCCGGACACATCCGAGCTGGCGAGTGATAGAAGAGCGCCGCCATCATTCGATCGACTTCTCGATGAAACCGAGCGTGTTGGCGTTCTCGATCAGGGTTCGCACCTTCGCGCGCTCAAGGCCACCAGGCACGTCCGCTTCGATCTCGAGCCGGAGCTTCACCTGGCTGCCCGGCAGCGTCGTGAGTTGCTCGATGATCGCCTCCACAATCTGATGGATGTCCCGCGCTGGCCGCTCCGGCGAGATCATCACGGCGCCGGTGAATCGCGTCGGCCTCTTCTCCGCTGGCGGCGATGCCGACGCGCCGCCGGCAGGCTGCTCCTCTACTCCCGGCACCTTGTCGCCAGGGCCGGCAGGGGGTCTGCCGGGCGCGGGTTGTGGCGACGCCGGCTGGTGCGTTTCGGCCACATTCGGTTTGATGATGACGCTGTCGCTATCGATCACCACCGCCGCGTTGCCGGCCCGTTCGATCGCGAGCCCCAGATACGTGTCCGTCTTCTCGTCCCACCGCTCGGCATAGGCGAAGGGGCCGGGCAGCATGCCGCTCACGGCCGACAGCACGGCCTTGATCAGGACCTCCTGGTTCTTCAGCCGCGGCAGATAGATGTAGCGATTGAGGTATTCTCGCAGGTCCTTCAGCGACAGGTGCGGCTTGCCGTTCCAGATGTATTTCTGGAGATCGCGATCGAGCCGCGCCGGGCCCAGCTCGGTGAGCAGGCCTTCCTCGCCCACGAGCTTCTTGGTCGCTCGCGCCAGCAACCCGTCCTGCGCCGGAATCTTGCCCGACACCCACTCGACATCAGCCTGGGCGCTTTCCTGGGCTGGATAATGAAGATAACACCACGCCTCCTTGAGGCGCGTTTTCATCGTCTCATTAGCTTCGGCCAGCTTAGCCTCGGCCAGCGCGCTGTCACTTTGAGTGAGGTTGAGCCGCTTTGTATCGCGAACGATCTCGCCCCAGGCGAGCGATGCCCGCACAGCATCTTTCAGATTGTCGAGCTGGCGCGCGTCGGCGGCGATGAACACCAGCATGTTACGATACACTCGCGGCGTGCTGCCGCGCTGCATCAAGATATCCTTCGCCTCCTTCAGCGCATCCGAGGCGTCACGTCCATTGTGCGGATGCGCTACCCCTAGCACCACCGCCCGCACGCCGCCGGCCTCATCCGGCACCTCGGCTGACGATGCTGGCGCAACCTGTACGGCGTCGAAATGGCCTCTGTCAGCCAGGCCATTCACATATTTGGTCAGCTCCCGATCGACTGTGACCGCGACAAGGGCGTCCTCGATCTGCGCTGCGCGGTCGGCGGCGATGCGGTTGAGGCTGGCCGACATGGAGTACCAGTAGCGGCCAAGATCGGCGTGCATGAACTTGGCCTGGTTGGTCAGCCTCCGGAGCGCGTCGCCGAAGATCGACGGCCGTTCGCCGGGCTGCACGACGCCAAGATTGATCTGCTTGTCGTCGAGGCCGGTGTTCTGTTGCTGGTGGGTAGGGGCAGTGCCCATGAAAATCGCTCGAGCGACCCGCCGCGTCGCCGAGTGGCGGTTCAGGTTGGGCGCGGACTGGTCGATTTTGTAGGGCGTGGACGTCGTGCCATCGACATCGCCGGCGATGATCGACTGCCAGCTCACGTCGAGATAGTGCAAAAGCTCCGGCTCTACGCGCGGCGAGCTGACCGCGACGCTGCCCGGCATGATCATCACCGAGGGATCGCCGTTCATCCACAGTTCGTGAATGGCCTGCGCCATCAGGCGCAGCACGCCGCGTGTGCGCTGGAATTTTTCGAGCGAACCCCAGGTCGTATAGAGTTGGTCGAACAGCTCGGGATGGATCGGATAGGCCTTCTCCAGTTTGCGCCGATAGTCCTCATCGGCGCAGCCTTGCGGGAAGTCGTTGGCGTTCTCCCGATAGAGCTTGGCGAACTGCTTCAGCGTGTTGTCGCGGTGATGGAACTTGTCGCCGGGGATTTCCTTGAACAACCGCCGGCGGACAATCTCATAGCTCTCTTCCTGGCTAGCCGGTCTCCATGAAGATTCGACACGGCTGAAGGTCTGCTTGAGGCGCGCCAAGGCTTCCTGGCCGCCTTCGCCGCCAACCTCGATCTGCGACGCCGGCAAGGATGCCACCAGCAATGTGCCGGGGCTCGCCTTGACCGCCTCGGTGAGCGATTGGACGAAGGACAAATTCGCGTCGAAAGAGCCGGAGGGCAGGCCCTCGACCCGGTAGATTTGCCGCAGATACGCGACCCACTCGTCGATCAGGATCAGGCAAGGTGCGTATTTCTTGAAGATCGTTTCGAGCAGTTGCGAGCCCGGCGCGATGCCGTTGGCATCGTTGTCGGCGATCATGTCGAACGCATCGGCACCGCCGAGCTGCCAGGCCAATTCACCCCAGGTCGTGCGGATTTTGCGGCCACCCTCGGCATTGAGAATGTCCTGCGGCCCTCGCGAGGTGCCGACCAGCACGGCGCGGTTGATGTCGTTGGGCACGCTCAGCCCATGCTCTTCCAGCAACTGATCGAGGCCCGACAGGTCTTGAACTGCCGTTGGTCCCGCCATATGATAGAGAGCGAGCATCGAGTGCGTTTTGCCGCCGCCGAAATTGGTTTGCAGTTCGACGACCGGATCACCGCTGTTGCCCGAAAGCCGCTTGGCGGCGCCGATCAGCAGCGCGCTCAGGCCCTCCGTCAGATAGGTGCGGCTGAAGAACTGGCGCGGGTCACGATATTCGGCGGGCGCGCTGCCCGAATGGACCTTGGCGAGATCGGCTGCGAACTCCGCCTGCTTGAAGTCGCCGGTCGCGACGTCCTGGTGTGGCTCGACCACCTCGCGCCACGGAAGCAGGCCCGCCACGGTCTCGACGGAGATTTCGAGGCGCTGGGTTTTCCTGCGCTCCTCATTGCGCTGAAGCTCGGTGAACTTCGTGCGCAGGATGGTGTCGCGCATCTTTGAGAGCTGCTCGGCCGTTTCGCCCGCGCTGATCGCCTCCATGAGCCGGCGCATGGAATCGAGCGCGCGCTCGGCGTCGTCATAGCTGAAGGTCTCATTGTGCGAGAGCTTGTTGCGGACGTCGCCAAGCTCGTTCACCCACGACCGTTCGGCGCGGCCGAGAACGGCTTTGAACGCCTCGGACCAGAAGCGGTCCATCGCGTTGAACAATGCGGCCTGGTCCCAGCCGACCTCACCATTGCTGTTGGGGCGCAGGCCCGGCAACTTCTCCAGAACCTGGACCTGCCAATGCCCTTTGAGCGAGCTTTCCAGCCGCTTTTCAACAAACGGAATGAGGGCTGCGGGCAACAGCTCCATGCCCTCGAAAACATATTGGCGCGTGCTCTTGGCCACGTTCTGTCCCCCTTAAATATCCAAGCGGATTTGGCGATCGCCACGCGTGTCGTGGATCGCCGCCGCCTGCCGCGTCAGCTCGGTCCAATCGGCGATCAATGCGTTGTAGGCCGTGGCCTCTTTCGCATCCTTCCGCTTGTTGGCGCTGATGTCGTAGAGGCAATAGGCAAGATCCTTCACAGCCTCGGCCTTCGCGTCGATCTTCTTCAACAGGACGGCGGTGTCGTGCGAGATGCCGTCCTTCTCATGCTTGCGGACGAGGTGCTGAAGGCACTCCCACACCGTCAGGTGGCCGTCGGCCTCGGGCTCCCAGTCGTCGTCCAGCTCGTCGCGCGCCAGGATGCGGACCTTGCCGGCGGCGCTCTCGACGATCCCGGCATGCTTCACGCTTTCAACCGAGATGCCTCGGGCGCGGGCGAGGTTGTCGGCCGTGCCGTAGTCACCCTTCGCCATCCCATGCTGCTCGAACCAGGTGATCGCAAAGCGGGTATCGCCGTCGAACTCGCCCTGGATGCCCCCGAGATACTCGTCGAGTTCGCGGTTGATGAGCTGAAGCGCGGTCTTCACGCTCATCGGGCTGTCATCGGATTCGAGAACGGCCTTGTAGCGCGAGAAGACGCCCATGCCGGGGCCGATGGCCGATTGCGGCATATCCGCCGGAGCGATGTTGGCGGCTTGAAGTTCAGCGATGGCCGGGGGCAGTTCTCGTTTCAGCGCACGAATGAACTCGGCACGACCGATAACATCCGCATTGCCTAGCCGTTTGCGGCAAACTAGAACGACGGAATTTGCAAGAGCATTTGTCCCAGTCGCAACAGTTCTCGCTGCGCGCTCCGTTCGGACCGGCCAAGTTCCGACTATAGAATATCCAGCCGAGATCACGGCCTGGATAAAGGTTGCCCATCCAGTCGAAGCTATTCCCTCTTCTTCAACCTCACTTTGCTTAAAGGCATAGTAAATTGTTGCTGGATATGCAGGGTTCGCTTGCGCAGCTAGTTCCGATACAGCTTGAGTCATGCCGCTCAAGAAGAATTTTTCTGCCTCAGCATGGCCGCCATGCCGATATGGAGTGGCTACAAGCTCCTCTGCTTTAGGAACAGATATAGTCGAGCCCTGTGCAGGATATATGTCCTTAATGTTCCAGCGAAGCCATACATAGAAGTAGTCGGAAAGATCCGCATAACCAATGTTATCGTAGTAGGGTGGATCCGTCGAAACGACACAGTTGTCTGGCAGCGATACTGTCTGAGCGTCATGCTGAATAACGGTCCCAGCAGCATTTGAACTAAGACCTAATAACGCCTTCCAAACCCAATCGACAGCACCGAGGAAATTACCCGTACTGTCACTGAACACATTGCATTCAGCAAAGTCCCAAGTCATAGCAATGCCCTGTCGGGCAAACGTGAATCGGATGAAGCCCGATGACGACCAAGTCGCCATTGAACTGCCAGCGTCCGCTACGCGATCAATCGCAAACGCCAAGTACACGCATAGCGCCTCGGCATACGCCCGCGCCCCGTTGCCACCATCGCGCAGAGGCTCTTGATCGTCAGCGTACCCAGCACTTATCGCGTCTTTCTCAATTTCTTGGCGGACTTCGCGCACCAACTCACTAAAGGTGTTCAACGCAGCCAGCTGGCGTTCGATGAAATAATCTCTGAAAGTATTGAACCCATACCTCCGACCCTGAGCGTTGCTTGCAAATGTGCCGCGACACGGAATGTCTAGGTAGCTAAGATCCATGCTCTTAACCGCGGACTCAGCAGAAGAGGTGGCTGCTTTTTCACTCAGTTCATCGACTGACAAATATCGGCGACCACCCACGCCTTCAGCAATGATTGCCATCAGGGTCTTACCCATACGACCATCCGTGGCTACCCGGTCGATGTACTCACCAGTAATTGGGGTGTCCGAAAATACGCACCGGAATACAGCTCGACCTGCCTTAGTACCCTTTTTTGCATTCTCAATTTGCAATTTCGTTCCGCCGGTGCGGACCCGAAAATTGATCGTCTTCTTTACTTTGTCGATCGTTGGCTCGATCCATGCTTCTTTGCCTGCGCCAAGACTGAGCAAGAAGCTCGAAGCAATAGGAACCTGCACCTCAGAAAACGCGGGATCGGGACTCGGCACTGTCCTTGCCCAAACCCAGGCTACAACAGTGGCGGGACCTCCGCCGAATTCTCGCGGTAGGGTGACTTGAGGGTAAAGATGGCCAATACGCTCCCAAGCCCTTTCGCGGATCCACTCGCCGTAATGGCGGATATCTTCAGCCATACCTTCAGCGTTACGGTAGTGAATGCGCCCGGGCACACCGGGATGGATAGCGGGCTTATCCTTAAAGCGAGGCGGTATCTCCACCATCGCTTTTCCGATCATAACCGCGACAGGGTTTAGGTCTGATCCAAAGGACTTGAGACCTAAACGCTGTGCTTCGAGTGGAATCGACGCTCCGCCGGAAAACGGATCATAGATCGCTGGAAGCTCGCTGCCGCAGCTCCTGCGGATTTCGGCTCGCGCGCGTTCCAGTACCTCCTCGTTGGTCGAGTTTTCCCAGATCACCAGTTCCTCGATGATCTCAAACAGTCGCTTGCGCTCAATGTCGGCCGCGCAATCCTCAAGCGTCGGCTCAGGCGTGTCAGGAACATTGCCCTGCGCGTCGGCCTTGCGCTCTCGCCATGCCTTGAGGCGCACTGCCAGGTCGGCCTCGGCCTGTTTGCGGATTTTCGGGTCGTCGAGCAGCTTGTCCATATAGCCCGATGGATCATCGACCAGTTGGGCGAACAGCACCGCCCGGCACGCCGCCAGTGGTCGCCGCGCCCACCACAGATGCAGCGTGGACGGGTGCCCGTGCCGGATCGACTTCTCCCGCGCCGACGCCGCGTTGATCGCTTCGAGGGGAATGGCGACTTCGATGAGCTTCTTTTTATAGGTCATATTGCCCCTACGTGATGTCGTTTTTTAGATGGCCTGGTAAATACCCGACGACGACACGCGCGGTCTCAGCATCCCAGAAATAGTATAGGCGGAATCCTAGTCGCCCATCGCGGTTGTTACTTCCCTTCAAGTGCCAGTCCAATTCACGGCTGGACTCCTGATAGCGGACGAAATACGCGCCGCCGAACTGTTTGGCTTTATTATCCTGCGCAAAGCATGGTGTGTTTTCCAAACCCAACTCGGCTAACCTTTGGTCGAAAGCGTTCTTATGTGCGATGCCGCCAATACGCCGCATCGGCACATAGAGGTCCCTCATCATGAGGAGTGCGCTGTAGACGAGCCCGACATCCTGAAAATCCGAGTCGCGCGCAGCCTTGATGGCCCTCGGGTGAAGTTCGATCTGACCGCTTAGGTGAGCCCGAGCCCAACTCTCGATTTCCGCTAGGCCCCTGGGTATTACCGGACCAGCGCCTACCGGTCCTTCTGAGAGCAGACCGTCAAGACGCGCTTGCAGTGCCGTGTAGCTGGCTCTGATCTGACGGAGTTCTGAAAGAGCCTGCTGTCGCTCTGCGTCGGCGTTGATGGCCAGCTCAAGGCTCGTTTCGGCTTCCTGCTTAGCGGCACGCAGTTCGTCGTCAGCCAGCTTCAGCAGTTCCGAATCGTCCTGTCCCGCAACTGAGGCACTCTCGCGTGCTTGCTGCGCCGCTATGCGCTTGACGTGCTGAAACGAAGGTTGCTCCCGTTCAAGAACGTCGCGCGGGCGTGTGATACGCAGCGTCTGCTCAGCAAGGAAGTCAGTGAAAGTTGATCCGGCGCTGTCACCCCAGTCGGCAATGCGCGCCGCCGTAGCGACCGGATGATCGGTAGGTAGGTGGGCACCAGGGTTGAAGCCTGGATTGTAGGTCCGGATCGCTTGACGATACACCGAGAACTCACGACCCAGGCGATCGGTTAATGCGAAGGCGGCGTTGGACGTGACAACTACAGTATGAACAAATCCAACCGTCCTTCGAATATAGGGTTGGACGGGGATCGCCGTTTCCTCGGGGTTGTGGCTTCCTTCCGGGAGAGAGAAAGCGACCACAGGGTGATGACGATGTGGCGCCTCCAAAAAGGCAACAAGCGCGTCTACTTCCTCATCGGAATCCACTAACCAAGGATCAGCCGATGTCGGGCGACCGTCTAGGAAGGCGTCCTGTGTGAATGCGATACCACGGACAAAATTCGGAATGGATCGCGGAATCGGCTCGGCGTTTCCCCTCTGTGCGCAGATAAGGCGGACGCCGAAGACCGCCTCCGTGGGACTGCGCTCACCTATTCCGACCTCGGTTGTCCAAATGCGGGACGTATCCTTGAGACGCTCCTGCAGACGAAACGCCCAGTAGTGCGGCTCCTCTAGCTTGACCGCTTCGGCCTGCTCGGAATTATCCTGATCAATTTCGAATGAATCGCCCTGCCAGGCACTGTCCGGAATGTTCCTGAGGTTCCGACCAGGATCAAATCCCCACTTCAGGACGCGTTCTTGCAACACGCGAAAGATATTGTCGCCACGAACGACAAGCGCCACCTGCGAGGCGACTTGAACGAAGATGCGCCGCTCGGTGTCCTGGACAGAGATGCTCTCAGTGGCTTGCCTCATGAGATCCCCTATGCCGGCTCTCGCGCCCGCTCCAGCAGGCGCGGAAGGTCAAACTGGATCGCAGTTTCAAGGAAGGATGGCTCCCGCTCGACAAGTGGGCCCCGCACATAGCGCGGCGCGTGCGCGAAGCCGCCAGCGACCGAGACAATCGCCAGGATGAATTTCTCCGGCTCGTGCAGGGACGTGATGACTTCCTGCCGCGTGATCATCACGGAGTCTGCGCCGTCGATGCGGCCCTTGACCTCGATGAAGCGCAGATGCCCCGACTTGGGATCGTGCGAGGCGATGTCGTAGCCGACTTTCTGGGCTGAGAAGTCGACCGGAGTGTGCCCGAGTGCGCGCTCCGCCGCCATGACCGCCTGCATCGCGGCAAGCTCGATTTCCTTGCGGGCCGCCGGATCCTCCGCGAAGTGGTTCGGAACGCTAGAGGCCTTGCGCCCGTCCAGAAGGCCACGGGGAATGACCACCATACCGCCGCGCACGCGCGGCGGCTGGGATGAGATGAACCGCTCCTGCTGGAGCTGGTCCATTCGCCGCTTCTGGCGCTCCGCCAGCTCTTCGGCACGGCGCTGCGCGTTCTGCCAGTTGAGGCGCGTCTTCTTGCCGGCCTTCTCTTCCTCTTTCAGCTCGAAGGCTCGCGAGTCCCAATAGTTGATCTCCTTCTTGAGGCGGGCGCGCACTTCCTGCTCGACCTTCTCGATCTCAGGCAGGCGTCTAGCCTTGACCTCGGTGACATGCCCCTGGGCCAGGTCCACCGTGGCGAACCGGATCGCCGTCTTCTCCAATTCACTCGTCAGCCAGTCCTCGCCGAGCAGGGCGCGCACGGCATCGACCTCTTCGGTCGTAGCCGGACGTAAGTTGAGGTGAGGCGCGATCCCGGCGTTGACCGCTTGGCCCGCCTTGTTGATCGCGGCGAACTGGAGCCGCTGCGAGATCACATGCGGCTTGCCTGCGCTCGTCATGCGGCCGTCCTGGACCGTGTGCTCGAGCAGGAAAATCGCGGAGAGCGCATCTCCTGGGTCGGTTTCATCGACCAAGATCGCCCCCTGGCGCATGATCGACTCATATTGTTCCCGGATCAGGCTGATCACGGCTTCCAGCAATGGGTGTCCCGGACAGACGAAGGCCGCGACCGGCTGCTGATTGATCAGGCTCTTGTCAAAGCAGATCCGCTCATACTGTTTCTGGATCGGCGCCCCTGTGCCGATCTGACGATCGCGCTCGCGGATACGCACCGGGACCTGGGTGACTTCCCAGCGGCCTTCCTCCCGGCGCTTCAGCCGGCCGCCGAGATGCTGGAACGCCTCGACGAAGAAACTCTGGATGTGATGCGGCTGAAGGCGCTGCGCTTCGGCCCGCTCCATCTCCAGTCTCAGTTCCTCGACCTTGGCCGCAGGCATGGTGTCGTTGGTCAGCGCCCGACGGCGAAGCAGCTCCAGCAGATGCGATTGATCGACCGCGCCATCGACCTGGCGGAACAGGTACGTCTTCACGTCTTCCTGCTCGCCATACTGGATCGCCTGGAAAAGCAGATCCTTGAGGGACGTCCCCTCGAACAACTCGCCCAGCACGTCGTACACGCGGCCGCCTAGCGCCTCGCGTGCGGCTTCCAGCTTTTCGAGCAGGCGGGCATAGACCTCGCCCTCGCGAGTGTCGGCCGCGACCAGATTCCAGAGGTGGCAGACTTCGGTCTGTCCGATGCGGTGGATGCGGCCGAACCGTTGTTCGATCTTGTTGGGATTCCAGGGCAGGTCGTAATTGACCATCAGATGCCCCCGCTGGAGGTTGACGCCCTCGCCGGCGGCGTCGTTGGCGATCAGCACCAGCAGGTCTTTGTCCTGCATGAAGCGCTCGATCACCTTGCGCCGCTCCTCGCGCGTCACCCCGCCATGGATCACGTCCACCGCTTCGGGGATGCCCAGGCGTGCGCGCACCTTTTCCAGCAGATAGTGAAGCGTATCCTTGGGTTCGGTGAAGATGATCAGCTTGCGTCGATTGCCGGCGGCGTCGATCATCAACTCGTCGTCGAGGATACGGTTGAGCTGGGTCCATTTCGTATCGACGCCGGAACGCAGCACGCCCAAAGCCATAGATTCGAGGCCCTTCAGCGTCTCGACCTCCAGCGCGAGCTGCTCGACCGTCTCCGCCGTCGTCGCCCCGGTGGAGATCAGGTCCTCAAGCTCGTCGACCTCCTCTTGCCCATACTCCTCGATATTGCCGAGCATATCGGGGTTGACCGCCGGCTCATTGATCCCCGCCCGCCGGCCCTTGGCGGCAAGCCGCGCCTCGGCAAGCTCATTTTCGAGCCGCTCGCGGCGGCGTTTCAGCGACTGGTAAATCGCGGCCGGCGACGAAGCGAGGCGCCGTTGGAGGATCTGAAGCGCGAAGCCCACATTGTTGCGCTTCTTGTTGTCGCCTTCGGCAAACCGCTCCACACGGTTCATCTCGTTGCGGACATATTCGGTGACGGCGGTGTAGAGAGCGGCCTCTCCCTCGGAGAGCTGATACTTGACGGTGCGGGCCCGGCGCGGAGGAAAAAGCGGACGGCCCTCGAAACGCAGCAGCTCTTCCTTAGTTAGCCGCCGCATCATGTCATCGGTGTCGGCGTAATGAACCCCATCGCGAAAACGGCCCTCAAAGCGGTCGCCGTCGAGAAGCGCCATGAAGAGTTGGAAGTCCTCTTCCTTGCCGTTGTGCGGCGTGGCGGACATGAGCAGCAGGTGGCGGCAAATCTGACCGAGCTTCTGGCCGACCTGATAGCGACGCGTGTATTTCACCTCGCCACCGAAATAGGTGGCCGACATGCGATGCGCTTCGTCGCAGATGATCAGGTCCCACTCGCGCGCGCTCATGAGCTTCTCCTGAAGCTCCTCGTTGCGCGCCAGCACGTCGAGCCGGACGATCAGCCGGTCGCGATCGCTGAACGGATTGCCCGAGCGCGAGGTCTCGATCATGTCGCGGGAGAGGATGTCGAATTCGAGATTGAACTTCTGGCCGAGTTCGTCCTGCCACTGCTCGACGAGGCTGCCCGGCGCGACGACGAGACAACGCTCAAGATCACTGCGTGCGATCAGCTCCTTGATGAACAGACCGGCCATGATCGTCTTGCCGGCGCCAGGATCATCCGCGAGCAGGAAACGCAGCGGCTGGCGCGACAGCATCTCGCCGTAGACGGCCGAGATCTGGTGGGGGAGCGGATCGACAAGGCTCGTGTGGATGGCCAGATAAGGGTCGAAATAGTGCGCAAGCTTGATGCGATTGGCTTCCGTCACTAGGCGCAGAAGCCCGCCGTCGGCATCGAACGACCACGGTCGGCCGCCCTGCTCAACATCAAGCCGATGTTCGTCATCCCGATAGAGAACAGTCTCCGCGACCGTCCCGTTGTGGTCACGGAAGACGACGTTGATAGCCTGATCGCCGATCCAATCGACGGACAGAATATGCACGGCCTGCGCCGACGCGACGCCGCGCACGGACGCACCGTTCTTGATGTCTTCAAGCCTCGCCGACATTAACCCGCACTCCCGCTGGCTCCGATCACAGTTGCACCTCCGCGGCCTGGAGCGCGGTCTCGGTCTCCTTGCGGTTCAGCGTGACAATGTGCTGGGTGCGCGCGCTAAGCTTTGCTGCATCCCCAAGCAAGCCAAGACGCTTGAGAACGTAGAACAGCATCGCATATCGCACCGAAAGTACGCCCTTCCCGTGATCGAAGCCGTAGTCCTTGCTGACAACTTGCTTTTGACTTTCCGTCAGATCGGGGTGCGGACCGATAATGACGTCAAAATAGTTGTTCCAATGCCAATCGGCGTCACCCGTTAATCCGGACTTTTCCTTGCCGCGTACCTCGAGAATACGAGGCAGCAGAAAATCCTTAAACTTGCTGTCGAGGTGGCAATACGCCCGCACATGCCAGCGAAATCCATCGTACCCGAAAGCGTGCGGCGTGATCCGTCGCCAGATTGGGTCGGGGCGCACTTTGTTCATCGACTGGTAAAAGACCTCTACGGAAGCGCCCTCTCGCGTGGCGTCGAGCATCTTCCGTAGGACCTTTATGTCGATGTCTCGCTTGGGGGTCAGGGCCACATCGGCTTTGGGAAGCGCCGCGATCCAGGAATCGTGAGAGGGGACGGTGCCCTCGGCTACCGAGCGGAGCTGCGCGAGATAGGCGTAGGGGTCGGGGTCGAGAAAGCGCAGCACGAACCTTTCGGCCGCAACATAGCGCTTGCCCCGCGTATCGTACTCCAAGTTCCCAGGCGCCCGCTCTTGATAGCGCGTCAGATCCTTTGATGCCTGCGGGACCGATACCCCGAAATACTCCACGATGTCGGCGCGGTTGATCGAGCCCTCCCAAAACAGGCGGAACTCAATAAATTCAAGCCTTTGCTCGACACCCCAGCGCACTCGCGACCTCTCAGTGGTAAGAAACTATACGGATTTCCGGAACTAATGCGCATAAAAACTATATGGACACGCCGCGCCAATCCGTGTAATTATTATTCCCATTAAGGGCGCTCGTCAATGGTGATCGGCGCATGGGATCGGGAGGCTGGGCATGCTGTGGCGTGGGTCGAGAGGAGGGGTCGCTGGTAAGTGGGCGACCGGCTGGGCGCTGGCTCAGCGTCACAAGAAGTAAGCCCGCGAAGGAGTGGTCATGCCCATCGCGAATCGATCCACCCTGGTCGTTCATGGTCGCCTCGCCATGCGGGAAGGCCGCCTGGCGGCGGCCCGTGATGGTCATCATGGCCTCCAGGTCATGTCCTTCGAGCAGGCGGCCGTCCGGCTTGCCGGCGGCTTCGCCCGGCCCATCGACGACGAGAGCCTGCGCGCAGCCATCCAGGCAGTCCTGCCCACGATGCCGATGGGCGAGCTGGAGAGCATCAAGGCTCTCCCCGGTATGATCGACGCGGCGACCGACACGCTCTACAAGGCTTGGCGCGCGGGCATCGACCTCGCAGCGCGAGCGGCCGACCATCCGCGCCTTGATGCCATCGCGCGCCTGGAAGCGGCCGTCCTCGCCGAGCTTCCGCCCGGCATGATGCGTCCCATCGACATTGTCGCCGCCGCGGCTGACCGCATCGACCATGCGCCGGCCGTCCTCGGTCCGATCGAGATCATCGGCCTCACCGAACTCTCGCCCTGCTGGAGACCGCTGCTCCAAGCCCTCGCGACACATATCCCCATGCGATGGACGGCCGGACCGAGGACCGTTCCCGCATGGCTGGAAGGCACGGGCGTCCACGTTTCGCGGGCGCTGGCGGAAGCGCCGGGAATCAGGGCCGTGAGTGCGGCGACGGCCTATCACGAGGCTATCGAGGCGATGCGCTGGGTGCGGTTGCTGCTCGCCTCGGGCGTGTCGCCCTCGGAGATCGCCGTCGCGACCGCTTCTCCCGCCGACTATGACGATCATTTCCTAGCCTTGCGCGTCGACGCCAACATCGACCTGCACTTCGTCCATGGCGTCAGGACCGTCACCACCCGCGAGGGACAGGCGGCCGCAGCGCTGGCCGACATCATCGTTCGCGGCCTGTCGCAGTCGCGCCTGCGTCGCCTCGCGGCGCTGTGCCGGGACTCGGGCCCTTTCGATGCTCTGCCCGATGGTTGGCTGCGCGTCCTGCCGACAGATGCGCCTCTCTCCACGCCCAGCGCCTGGAACCGCCTGCTGGCTAGGCTGAAGCCGGAGGACTGGCCCGATGGCCTGGATCACGCTTCGGCGCTGCGCGCGGCGGTCGAGCTGCTCGCGAAAGGACCGCACGCCGCGGCGGAGATCGGCGAGGCCTTCCTCAAGGGTCGGGCGCTCAGAATCTGGCGCAAAGCGCTGCTCGCCGGACCCGCTGCCTCGATCGACGCGACGCTCGAGACCCTGAAGCAGGACGACGGATTGGAAGCATGCGTCTCGGTCGCCTGGATGCCGGCCAGCGCGCTCGCGGCATCGCCCCGCCGCTTTGTCCGGCTGCTAGGGCTCAATTCCGCGCGCTGGCCACGCGGAATTGCCGAAGACCGGCTGATCCCTGACCACATAATCCCGACCGGCATCCTCGATCCGCTTCCGGTGAGCCTCGCCGACCGCCGGGACTTCGAGACCATTATCGCCACGACGACCGGCGACGTGGTCCTCTCGCGCGCCCGGCGCGACAGCGACGGGCGCCTCCTCGGGCGCAGCCCGCTGCTCTTCGGGCGCGGCGAAGAAACCTACCTGCGCCGCAACGCTGTGCCGGTGCATGCCTTCAGCGAAACCGACCGTCTCATGGCCCGGCCGCAGGACTTCGACGCCGATCCGCAGGCGGTCAGCGCGCAAGGTTGCTGGCGCGACTGGCGGCGCACCGAGATCACGGCTCATGACGGACTCATCCGGGCGGATCATCCGCTCGTGCTCGCCATCCTCGGCCGCACCCAGTCGGCCAGTTCTCTTCGCCGCCTGCTGCGCAATCCGCTCAGTTTCGTTTGGATCTATGCGTTCGGATGGCGCGAACCGCAGAGCAGCGCCGAGCCGCTGGTGCTCGACGCGCTCGGCGTCGGCGACCTGGTCCATATGGTTCTCGACCGTGCCCTGAGCGATCTCGAAGCCGCAGGCGGGCTGGCGTCCGCCGACGCGGGTGTGATCGAAGCTGCCGTGGGGCGCGCCGCGCAAGCAATCGCCGCAGATTGGGAAAGCGAGCGTCCGGTCCCGCCGACCGTCATCTGGGGGCGGACCTTGGACGACGCCCGCCTGATGGCGGGCCGCGCCCTGTCCTATGGCGACGAGGTTCTGCCGGGCGCACGTTCTTATGGCGAGGTGCCCTTCGGTGGCTCGGAGCCGAAATCCAAAGCGGAGACGCCGTGGGACCCGGGCGCGCCGGTCACGATTCCGGGCACCGGGTTCAACATCTCCGGATATATCGACCGGCTCGACATCTCGGGCGACGGCAAGCGCGCGCTAGTCCGCGACTACAAGACCGGGCGACCGCCGCGAGGCGACATTCGGCTGAATGGCGGCCGCGAGCTTCAGCGCTGCCTCTATGCGTTCGCAGTGAAAGCGCTCCTCGGCGAGGACGTCGCGATCAACGCCTCGCTGCTCTACCCGCGTGAGCCGGTCGACCTCCAGCTCGACGACCCCGAGGCCGTGCTCGCGGAGATCGTGGGCTACCTCAGTGCGGCAAGGATCAGCCTCGCCAGCGGCGCGGCGCTGCTCGGCCCGGACACGGGCGGCGACTATGACGACCTCGCCTTCGCCCTGCCGGCGAACGCCAGCGCCACCTACTGCAAACGCAAGCTCCCGGCCGCGACTGAGCGGCTGGGCGAGGTCGCTCATGTGTGGGAGGCCCAATGATGAGCAGCGGGTACAAGGTTCTAAAGGATGACGGAGCCCGCCGCGACGCGATCAGCCTCCATGATCGATCGATCCTGGTCGAGGCGGGCGCGGGCTCGGGCAAGACCGCCGTCATGGCTGGACGCATCGCCGTCATGCTCGCCGAGGGGGTTCCGCCACGCGCCATCGCCGCGGTCACCTTCACCGAACTCGCCGCGAGCGAGTTGCTTTCCCGCGTCCGGGAATTTGTCGACGAGCTCTCGACCGGCAGGATCGCGGCCGAACTGCGCGTGGCGTTACCCGATGGTCTGTCGCGGGTCCAGCGCGACAATCTCGCCGGGGCGAGCGCCGCGATTGACGAAATCACATGCTCGACCATCCACGGCTTCTGCCAGCGCCTGATCAAGCCCTATCCGGCGGAGGCCGACATCGATCCCGGCGCCGGCATCATGGACCGCAACCAGGCCGATCTCACCTTCCTCGAAATCGTCGAGAGCTGGTTGCGCGAGCGCCTGTCTGGCGATCAGGGCGGTATCCTCGCCGAGATGGTGTTGCACAGTCCCGGCGAAACCGTGGCGCTCGTCCACAAGATTGCCGAAAATCTGCGCCGCCGCCGCACTCTCGCGGCTCCGCCCGTTTCCCCACTTGATGGTCATCTGACGGCGTTCCGGCAGGCCACGGCGGATTTCGCGACTTTCACGCGCGGGACGGCGGCGACCGAGCCTGAGACGGTGGTGATCGCCGAGCAACTGGTTGAGATGGCGAACGCACTCGCGGCTGGGCCCGATCCGGCGACACCCGCAGGTCTGGTCCGGCTTTTGGCTTCGCGTCCCCACCCGGACCTTTGCACCAAGGCAGGCGCCTTCGCCTCTTATCGCAAGAAGGGCAAATGGGCAGCGGCGGCAAAGCAGGCCGGCTTGTCCAAGGCCGATGGCGATCGGCTGAACGACGCTGCGGATGTCCATTACACCGCCTGCTGTGATGCGTGGGTTTCGCTTCTTCAGGCGGCGGCTAGCCAGGTTCTTGCGGCGCTAATCGACGTAGCGCGCCCGGTCCTGCAACGCTACCGCGACCATAAGCGCGCGAGCGCCCAGCTCGATTTCGACGATCTGATCTTCGCCGCGCGCGATCTGCTGCGCGACCATGGCGATGTCCGGCGCGCGCTGGGCCTGCGCTTCGCCCATGTCCTCGTCGACGAGTTCCAGGACACCGATCCCCTGCAAACCGAGATATTCTGGCGGCTGTGCGGCGATCCCGGCGACGACGACAGCGACTGGACTCAATTCCGGATCCGGCCCGGGGCGCTCTTTCTGGTCGGCGATCCCAAGCAAGCGATCTATCGCTTCCGTGGCGCCGATGTGGCCGCCTATGTCCAAGCCCGCGATGCCTTTCGCGCTCAGAATCCCGACAGCCTCCTGTCGATCTCGACCAATTTCCGCTCCTGCGCCTCGATCCTCACCTTCGTCAATGAGCGCTTCGATGCTGTGCTCTCGGCCGATGGCCAGCCTGGCTTTACGGCTCTCGACCCGTTTCATGGCGATCGCAGCGACGGCCTGTGTGTCGCGGCCATCGACATCGCTGTGGCGGACGAAAACGGCAAGGCCAGCGCCGAGCAGCAACGTGATGCAGAGGCCGACGCCATCGCTGATCTGTGCGCACGCCTGATCGGAAGCCAGCCGGTTATCGATCGGCGCGGCGGGGCGGAACGTCTTTGCCAACCGGGCGACATCGCCTTGCTGGCGCCGACCGGCGCGGAGCTGTGGCGATATGAAGAAGCGCTGGAGCGCCGGGGCATCCCCGTGGCCACACAAGCCGGCAAGGGGCTTTTCCGCCGCCAGGAAATCCAGGACCTGATCGCGCTGACCCGAGTCCTCGCCGATCGCCGCGACACGCTGGCGCTCGGCGCGCTGCTGCGTGGGCCTCTGGTCGGCCTCACCGAGGAAGAACTGCTGGACGTTATCTGGCGGCTTCCGCGCTCGGAGGAAGAACCCGCTCGGATTCCACGCCTCGACCTCAGCGTCGGTCCCGACGCCATCGGACATCCGCTCGTCCGCGAGGTCATCGAGAGGCTGCAATCGCTCTACCGGCGCAGCAACAGCACGACCCCGCACGAACTGCTCTCGCAGGGGGTGGACGTTATGCGCGTCCGTCCGCTCCTCCTTGAGCGCCATCGCGGTCAGGCCGAACGCGCGCTCGCCAACGTCGATCTTTATCTCAGCCTGTCGACGGGCTACGCCGTGCGCGGGCTGCGCGCCTTCGCCGAGGCGATGACGGCGGCATGGGCCGACGAGGCGCGAGCGGTCGAAGGCCGGCCCGACGCCCAGGAAGAAGCCGTCGCACTCTTCACCATGCACGCGGCCAAGGGGCTCGAATGGCCGATCGTCATTCCGGTCAACACCATGACTGGCATCATGGCCCCCGACAGCGCGGTCATCGATCGCCAGACGGACACCTTCTATTGCCCGGTCCTCGGCGTCGCGCCCGATGGCTATGAGGCCGCGCGCCAGGCGGAAAAGGAAGAACTGGATCGCGAACGCATCCGGCTCTGGTACGTCGCCGCCACGCGCGCCCGCGAACTCCTCGTGCTGCCCCGACTCGACGCGACACCGTCGAAGTCGGCCTGGATCGGTCTCGTCGACCTGTCGCTCGCCGAGCTTCCCGGCCTGGACGTCTCCCACCTTCCTGCCGACGTCGCGGCGGCGGGTGCTGAGGTCGGCAATACCCAGACTCGCGCGACGTTCGCCGCGGAAGCCGAAGCCATCGCCGCCCTGCAGACACGACTGACTTGGCTTGCGCCCAGCCGCAACGAGAATGCCGCCGGGGCCGTGCTGCAGGAGGAAGAGGCCGAGATCTGGACAGGCTCAGCCGATGACGACCAGCCGCGCGAACTGGAAGATGCCGCCTTGGTCCAGGGCGGCCGTGAGCGCGGGCTCATCCTCCACAAGCTCATGGAAGAGGTGTTGACCGGCGAAACCGAGGGGGCGGAGACGGCGCTTGCCACACGGGCTGTCGAACTCATCCGCGCGCTCGGCCGATCCCCGGCCGGCGACCCGGCGACAGGACTGTCGGCCAAGGAACTGGCTGGCTGTGTCGTCCGAACCCTGGCCCTGCCCGACATCGCAGCCTTGCGGCCGGATCTTCTGGCCGAGTTTCCCGTCTATGCCGCGGGATCAGTCGACGGGGTGGAAACGGCAACGGCCGGGGTCGCGGATGCGCTCACTGTCACGCCCGAAGGCCAACCCGCCGTTGTCGTCGACTGGAAGAGCGACGTGGCTCCCGATCCTCAAACACTCGATCACTATCGCGCGCAGGTCCGGGCCTATCTCGACATGACCGGCGCCGAACGCGGGCTGATCGTCCTTATGACCACAGGTGCGGTGATCAGCGTCGCGCCGACGGCCCGGACGATGGCGGCCTGATACGAGAGCCCCGATGGCATCACGCAAGCGCGCCGCCCACTCAGACCAGGACGACCTCTTCAATGAGGCCGTCTCGCTGCTACTGCCCCCACGCTTTGCGATCGACGGCAAGGTGCTCGGAAGCCCGGTGCGGCAACTGGCGGTCCCCGCATTGCGCGAGATTTGTCGTCTCCAGCCATTCTCGATCCGACGCGTCAACGGCTACGAAGCTATCCTGTCTTCCGGCGAGACCCTGAAGATCATCAGTTCACGGACGGCCACGCAGCTCGACGCCGATCTCGTCCTGCTCGTGCCGGAGGCGTCGGAACCGTCCAAGATCGCCGAGGCCCTCGAACTGGGCGAAGGCCGGTGGATGAATGTCATACCGACCGACATCGGCGCGCTCGATGCGGTCGCGCGACGCGAACGGCTCGCCGCGGTCACGGACTCTTGGCAGGATGCGTTTCATCTCCGCGAGAGCCGTCCTGCCGAGAATGGTCGGGCTGCGCTGCGGGGGCTACGCCGACCCCAGATCGGCGCGCTTCACGCCGCGCTCGCCCATGCTACGCGGTCGAGCGAACCCGCCACCATCGTCATGCCGACAGGCACCGGAAAAACGGAGACGATGCTGGCGCTGAACGCCCATCAGCGGTTTGAACGCCTGCTGGTCGTCGTCCCGACCGATGCGCTCCGCGAACAGATCGCCGGGAAGTTCGAGACCTTCGGCGTTCTCAGGCAACAGGATTGCCTCGACGCAGCCGCTGTTTTCCCTGTGGTGGTGCGTCTCTCCCATATTCCCACGACCTTGGCGGAGGTGGACCAGATCTTTGACAGCGCGAATGTCGTGGTCACAACGATGCAGATTGCCGGTCGCGCCGAGGCTCCGGTTCAGGAGCGGATGGCGGCGCGTGCATCCGCCCTTTTTATCGACGAAGCACACCATATCGGCGCGCCGACCTGGGCGCGTTTTCGTAGTCTCTTCGTCGATCGCGACCCGCCGCTCCCCATCGTTCAATTCACCGCTACGCCGTTTCGTGAGGATGGCCGGCGGGTCGATGGCGAGTTCATCTACACCTATCCGCTCAAGAGGGCGCAAGCCGAAGGCTATTTCAAACCGATCCGCTTCGAGGCTGTTTTCGGCCTAGACCAGGCCGACGCGGATCCGGCGATCGCCGAAAAGCTCGGCGAAGTCCTACAGAGTGATCTGGATGCAGGGCTCAACCATCTCGCCATGGCGCGCTGTCAGACGATCGACCGTGCCAGAGACCTGCATCAGCTCTACAGCGCGATGTTTCCCCAGTTCCACCCCGTCATCGTTCATAGCCAGCAGTCGACTCGCGAGCGGCGGGCAAACCTGGCCGCGCTTCAACGCTTCGAAAGCCGCATCATCGTCTGTGTCGATATGCTGGGCGAAGGTTTCGACCTTCCAGAACTCAAGATCGCGGGCCTGCACGATCCGCACAAGAGCATCGCCGTCACCATCCAGTTCGTCGGCCGCTTCACCCGACAGGATCCTCGGCTCGGCGACGCAACAATAATCGCCAACACCGGCGTCGATGATATCGACCGGTCATTGGCCAAGCTTTACGCCGAAGACGCCGACTGGAATGCCTTGGTCGAGGCGTTGAGCACGGCCAAGATCGATCGACAGGTCCGGCGTGCCGAGATGTTCAAGGGCTTCGTCGGCGACCTCAATGACATTCCGCTGCAGACGCTTGAGCCGAAGATGAACGCTGTCGTCTATCGGACGACCTGCGACGCCTGGGAGCCATTGCGCGCCGAGGATCTCTACAACCCCGGCGTCTATCTCGGAATGAAGGTCAATCCGCACCAGCGCGTCGCCATCTTCGTCACCCGCTCGGAGGAACAGGCGGGGTGGACGACGGCCCAACATGCAACCAACGTCATCTGGGACCTGCATATGATGCACTGGGATCCCGCAAAGGGGCTCCTCTATATCAGCAGTTCGGCCAAAGGCCCCTATGACCGGCTGGCCAAAACTATCTGCGGTGACACAGCGCGACGAGTCGAGGGCGAGGAGGTGTTCCGCAGCCTGCATGGCTTTAATCGCCTCATCCTGCGCAATCTCGGCCTGACCCACCATCAAGGCCGGGGCGTCCGCTATTCCATGTACATGGGAGTCGATGTCGCCGAGGGGCTGGATGCCGCCAAGTCGCAGTCCCGAATCAAGAACAACGTCTTCGCGACCGGCTTTCTTGATGGCGTCCCAGCCTCACGCGGCTGCTCGGCCAAAGGCAAGTTCTGGTCGATTGCGCCTGTCCGCGATCTCGCTGATTGGGTCGAATGGTGCGCCGATATCGGCCAGGCCGTGAACGATCCCGGCATCACGACTGATGGCGTCTTCAAGAGCGCGATGCGGCCGCGTCAGATCAGCGAGCGGCCCGCCGTTCCGCCAGTCGCCATTCACTGGCCGGAATCGCTCCTGATGCAGATCGAGGATCGGATCGAGATCAGTTTCGACGACCAACCGGTGCTGTTCACCGAATGCGATATTGAGCTTCTCGGCCACGAGCGGACGGGACCGCTTCGGTTCGCAGTCCGGAGCGATGCACGTCTGGCCGAATTCGAGATCGTGTTCAGCGAAGGCGGCGCGCGTTACCCGCAACGATCAGGACCAAAGGCCATCATCAAAGTTGGCGGCAAGGTGAAGGCATTGTCCGAGTCCTTTGGGGACGACTCCCCACAGATCGACTTCGGCGACGGCTCTCTCCTGATCTACAGCCATCTCTACGCGCTGCCGGAAGGTGAAGCCGTTGAACCTTATCCAGTCGATCGGATCGAGGTGTGGGATTGGTCGAAGACAAACATCCGAGCCGAATCCCAAGGGGTCGAGAAGCGTGCCGATTCCGTCCAGCGGCAGGTCATCGACACCTTGCTCGCTGATGGGGAATCCTACGATCTGATTTTCGATGACGACGGTGCGGGGGAGATCGCTGACGTGGTCTCGTTGCGCGTCACTGAGGGCCTTGTGCAGGTCACGCTCCATCACTGCAAATACTCAAGCGCCGCGGCGCCCGGCGCTCGCGTGAATGACCTTTATGAGGTTTGCGGGCAGGCCCAGAAATCTGCTCGGTGGCGCGACCGACCAAGCCGCATGTTCATGCATATGCTGAAGCGCGAAAAGCTACGCCTCGACAAGGGGCGAAGCTCTCGCTTTGAGCACGGCAATGCTGCGTATCTCAAGAAGCTCAAGGCGAGCTGGCAGGACTATCGCTATGAATTCGATGTTCGCATCGTACAGCCAGGCCTGTCGCGAGCGGCGATCACCGAGGAAGGCCTGCATTTGCTTGCTGGGGTTGAGACGTATCTGCTTGAGACCCGCGCGATGAAATTGCGGGTCATCGGCAGTGCGTAGCCCGCCCAAGTGCGCGACCGGACAGGGCCTTGAACGGATCAGCAGCGTCACGCCGCGCTCGTTGAAATCCTTGTCCGAATTTCTGGGTTTCCGGCTGATTGGGAGTCAGAACCCCGCCAATTGGGAGTCCTCGGGTAGCTTCGATTCGATAAACCATTGAGGGGGAAAGCCTTCCCCTGCGACCGAGCCGAGGTCTCGGCCGACCCCTTCTGCGGGGAGACCCCACAACGCCCCCATAGAGGAAGAGTGCAGACCGGGTTTGCCGTGACGGGTTGAGGGCTGGGAGAGAGGCTCCCGGCGCCCGTCGCGGAGACCCGCGATGTCCAGACATGAACCACGCGCCCGTTCCGGCTCGGACCGGACGAGCCTCTATGACGAAATCACCGGCAAGATCCTCGCCGAGCTTGAAGCCGGCCGGCTTCCCTGGATCCAGCCCTGGGGTACGGCCGCAACGAAGGCGCCGCTCGCCATGCCAACGAACGCCGCCACCGGGCGCGGCTACTCCGGCGTCAACGTGCTGATCCTCTGGGGCGCTGTCGTCCAGCACGGCTTTCCCTGCCAGAGTTGGCTGACATTCCGCCAGGCTCTCGGGCTCGGCGGCCATGTGCGGCGCGGCGAGCACGGCATCACGGTCGTCTATGCCGACCGCTTCATCCCCGACGACGAGAAGCGCCGTGCGCGTGAGACCGGCGAGGATGTCCAGCCGATCCCGTTCCTGAAGCGCTTCACGGTTTTCAACGCTTCGCAATGCGAGGGCCTTCCCGACGACCTCGCCATCGCGCCGCTGCTGCCCGAGCCTGGTCTGATCGAACCGAAGGTGGAAGCGCTCATCAAGGCGAGCGACATCGACTTCCGCATCGGTGGAGATCGCGCCTACTATGTGCCGGCGCAGGACTATGTGATGGTCCCGCCGCCGCAAGCTTTCTACGAGCCGATCAACTGGCATCGAACCGCTTTGCACGAATGCTCCCACGCCAGCGGAGCGCCGCATCGCCTGGGTCGCGATCTCTCCGGATCGTTCGGTTCGAAGAAATACGCTTTCGAGGAGCTGGTCGCCGAAATCTCGGCGGCATTCTGCTGCGCGGCCCTCGGCATCATCCCGACCGTCCGCCACGCCGACTACATCGGCTCCTGGGCCGAGGTCCTGCGCGAAGACAATCGCGCCATCGTTCGCGCGGCATCGCAGGCGAGCAAGGCGGCCGATTTCCTGCTCGGCTTCCTGCCGGCGGGCGGCCGGCCCGTCCCCGCGGACTCCCATGACGATGTCGATGAAGTGACAGAGGCGGCCTGACAGTGGCGCCGCCCGCGAACCCCTGCAAAAGCAGTCTCGTGTCTTCGGCTTTCCGGCTCTACGGCCGGGACAGAGGAAGAGGGCTGCGCCGGTTTTCGCGGCGGGTTGGAGGTCGAGAGAGAGTCTCTCGGCCGCCCGCTGCGGAGACTAATCCCATGGCTACGGCCGTTCAGAAGATCACCCTGTCGTCCTCGCGCGACATTCCCTTCAACAAGCTGGTGCTGAGCCAGTCCAACGTCCGGCGCGTGAAGGCCGGCGTTTCGATCGAGGAGCTGGCCGAAGACATCGCTCGGCGCACCCTGCTTCAAGGCCTCAACGTCCGGCCGGTCCTCGACCCGGAGGGCGCCGAGACCGGCATGTTCGAGATCCCGGCCGGCGGCCGCCGCTACCGGGCGCTCGAACTGCTGGTGAAGCAGAAGCGCCTGGCCAAGACCGCGCCGGTTCCCTGCGTGGTGCGCGAGGGCACCGACATCCTCGGCGAGGACGATTCGCTGGCCGAGAACATCCAGCGCGCGCCCCTGCACCCGCTCGACCAGTTCCGCGCCTTCCAGGCGCTGCGCGAGAAGGGCCGGACCGAGGAGGACATCGCGGCCGCCTTCTTCACCTCGGTCAATGTGGTGAAGCAGCGCCTGCGCCTGGCGTCGGTTGCGCCGGCCCTGCTCGACGTCTACGCCGAGGACGGCATGTCGCTCGAGCAGCTCATGGCCTTCACCGTCACGGGCGACCATGCCCGCCAGGAGCAAGTCTGGCAGGCGATCTCCGGGTCCTGGCAGAAGGAGCCCTATCAGATCCGCCGCATGCTGACGGAGAAGACCGTCCGCGCCTCCGACCGGCGCGCGGTGTTCGTCGGCCTCGAGTCTTACGAGGCCGCCGGCGGCATGGTGCTGCGCGACCTGTTCCAGTCCGACGATGGCGGCTGGCTCGAAGATATCGCCCTGCTCGACGGCCTGGTCGCCGAGAAGCTGAAGGCCGAGGCGGAGACCATCGCTGCCGAGGGATGGAAGTGGATCGAGATCGCCCTCGACTTCCCCTACGGCCACGCCCACGGCCTGCGCGCGCTGGAAGGCGTCGCGTCTGACCTCACCAGTGAGGAGCAGGCGACGATCGACGCGCTCAAGGCCGAGTACGAGACGCTCGAGGCCGAGCATGACGGCGCCGACGAGCTGCCCGATGACGTGGACGAACGCCTCGGCCAGATCGAGGCGGCGCTCGCCGCCTTCGATGATCGACCCGTCGCCTATGAAACGGCCGACATCGTCCGCGCCGGCGTCTTCGTCAGCATCGACGCCGAAGGCGCGCTCGCGGTCGACCGCGGCTATGTCCGACCGGAGGACGAGGCGCCCGTGGGCGAACCGGAACAGGACGGCGAGGTCGATCCCGCGACGGCCAGGCCGACCCACGCCGACCCCGACACGCCCGTGGTTCAACGCGCCGTCATCACCATCGGTGGCCAGGTCGCCGGTCCGGAGGATGAGGACGACGAGGACCTCAAGCCCCTGCCGGACCGCCTGGTGACCGAGCTCACCGCCGAGCGGACCCTGGCGCTGCGCGAGAAGCTGGCGACCACGCCCGCCGTCGCCTTCCAGGCCGTGCTGCACAAGTTCTGCCTGGACGTCTTCTCCCGCTACGTCTCCTACGGGACGGCGATGGAGATCTCCGTGCGCAGCATCAGCTTCCCGGTGCAGGCGCAGGGCTTGAAGGACACCCCGGCCGCCAAGGCCATCGAGGCGCGGCACAAGGGCTGGGAAGAGCGGCTGCCGAAGGACAAGGCCGATCTCTGGGACTGTCTGACCACGCTCACCGGCCAGGAGCAGGCGGCGCTGTTCGCCCATTGCGCCTCCTTCGGGGTCAATGCGCTCTACGAGAAGGGCGACCGCTACGGCGCGGGCGTCTCGTCCCACACCGTCGAGCAGCGCATCGCCGAGGCCGATCGCCTGGCCCAGGCCGTCGATCTCGACATGGTGCAGGCCGGTTGGCGTCCGACCGCCGAGAACTATCTCGGACGGGTGCCCAAGCGCCGCATCCTCGAAGCGGTCCAGGAAGGCGCCGGCGAGCGGGCGGCGCAGCTCATCGACCACCTGAAGAAGGCCGACATGGCCAAGGAGGCCGAACGGCTCCTGGCCGAGACCGGCTGGCTGGCCGAGCCGCTGCGCATCGCCGCGGACGACGCGCCGGTCGAGGTCGCCGAAGCCGAAGACGGCGAAGACGGCGAGGCGCTGCCCGAATTCCTCTCCGGCGACGACGAGGACACCTCCGGCGAGCCCGCCGACGCGCCGCAGATGATCGCGGCCGAATAGCCCCTGCGCCGGGCGGCCCCGGCCGACCCGCATCTTTCTCCATCCCATCGACCCCGAGAGCCCGGCCATCGCGCCGGGCTCTCGGCATTTCAGGAGACCAGCATGACCGACAATCCCGATCCGACCCCCGCGCCGATACCGGCGCTCTCCGACTGGGAGCAGCAGGGCGACGCGCACGCCGAGCACGAGGCGGCGCTGTTCAAGCGGAACAAGGCCGAGCTGCTCAAGGCCCTGGCCGCGGCAGGCGTGACCCATGTCGTCGTCACCTTCGACGGCTATGGCGACTCCGGACAGATCGAAAATGTCGAGGTCCGGGCCGGCGACGACGTCGTCGCCATGCCGCCCGACCAGATCGAACTCGCCGAAGCTGTCTGGGGCCAGCCTGCGCCGCAGCACGCATCGGTCAAGATCGCCGATGCTATCGAGCGCCTCGCCTACGACGTTCTCGAAAAGACCCATTGCGGCTGGGAGAACAACGACGGCGCCTATGGCGACATCATCTTCGACGTCGCGGAGGACGCGGTCACGCTCGACTACAACGAGCGTTATACCGCCTCCGAAAACTACACCCATCATTTCTGAGGAGGCGGCGATGGGACACTGTTACCACCACGCCCTCTCGTCGGTGAAGAAATGGGGCGGGACCGCGGACGATTATCTGCCGCTCCACCAGTGGTTCGACGAATCGAAGGCGATCACCGCCGACTTTCGCCACCGCGCGCTCAGGCATCATGCCGAAGGCATCTTCATGCTGGAGCGCTTCTTCGGCGCGACGATCACCATTTCGACAGGCCGCGTCGTGCCGGTTCGTCTGATCGGCGAGCAGCACGTCGTCGAGGATCTCGGCTTCATCCCGAGCTTCGCCGATTGGGTGCGCTGCATCCGCCCCCAGCCCTGGATGGGCCGGGCGCAGCCGATCCACAAGCTGGTCGATCCTTTCGCGGTCGCCGCCTCGTCCGACGGAGGCTGAGATGTACGGCACATACCTGCGCCTGGAGATCACCGTGCATGACTGCTGGCGCGCCGTCGTGCGCGCGGCCGCCCGGAAGCTGAAGCCCACCGTCCGCCACGACCGGGCGCGGCGCAGCGAACGCCATCGCTTCTACCGGCAGATGCTCGCTCACCACGAAGACGCGCGGCGCATCGTCCACGACTGGCGTCTCTGAGGTCGGTCCTCTTCACCGTCCACCCGAGCCCGGCCCTGCCGGGCTTTTGCATTTTCAGGAGGTCAACATGCCAAGCTTCACCATCGAAACCACCTACCGCCTGCCGGTCTACCGGCAACGCAGCTACGAGGCCGAAACACTCGAGGCAGCCTGTGCGCTCGGCGTCGCCGACGAGGGCTGGGACGACGAGAAATCCGACGTCGATACCTCCGGCGACACCTACGTCACCGGCGCATGGGAGGGGCGCGACGCCGCCTATCGCGGCAGGGCGCTCGCCCTCCCGTCGCAGTTCGACGAACAGGTCCAGCGCAAGGCCAATCATTTCGAAGTGCTGCTCGGCCTGCTCAAGCTCTTCGCCCACGCCGCCGACGCCGGACCACTCGACTTATCCTGGCGTCAACGCCTCGAGGCGGCGATCGCCAAGGCCGAGGCGATCCTCGCCGGGGAGCCCGATCCCGAAGCCGATGGAGGCGCGTCATGACCGAATATGTCGTCAAGATCGCCTTCTGGCTGCGGTCCTTCGACAGCGTCACGCTCGACGCGGTTACCGACGCCGAAGCCATCGAGAAGGCGAAGGCGGCAGCGCGGACCGCGATGGACTCCATCGCTCACCCCGAGCACATCGACATCGGCGAACGACGCGAGGGCGTCATCGCCTACATCGACCGGCTGACACCCGATGGCCCGGAAGAGGTCGTCGAAGACGTCGAATTCGACGACGACCGCATCCACGGCCCGTCCGCCGCCTGACCACCACGCTCACCATCCACCCCTCGAAGCCCGGCCATCGCGCCGGGCTTTCGCTTTTCTGGAGGCTGCCATGGCCGACTATTTCACCCATTTCTCGTGCCTTCTCGATGTCGGCACGCCCGAGACCGCAGCCCGCGCTCTCGAACTCTACAACCAGGCGCCGCCGGACGATGATGAACTCGTCCTGTCCGACGGCTTCCTTCTCTCGTTGCGCGGCGAAGACGGATCGCAGCTCTGGATACGCGACGACGCCACCGGCGATCCCGAACGGGTCATCGCGTTCGTCCTGCTGTGCGCGGAGCAATTCGACCTCAAAGGCCTCTGGGGCTTCGAATATGCCAACACCTGTTCGAAGGCGCGCCTCGACGCCTTCGGCGGGGGCGCGCACGTCATTGATCTTGGCGCCCGCAAAAGCATCGGCTGGGTCAGCACCAACGAATGGCTCGCCGTCGCCCTCGATGGAGGCGACCCCGATGCCTGAGATCATCGAGACCCCCGTCTATCGCCTGGGCGAACTGTCCGACGCGGCGAAGGACAAGGCCCGCGCATGGTATCGGCAGGTCGGCTTCGACGATGATTGGTTCGAATTCGTCTATGACGATTTCGAGCGGATCTGCGCCATCCTCGGCGTCGAGCTCAAGACCGTGCCGGTCCGACTTTATGGCGGCGGCACGCGGCAAAAGCCCTGCATCTGGTTCTCGGGCTTCTGGAGCCAGGGCGACGGGGCTTGCTTCGAAGGCCGCTTCCATCACGCGAAGGGTGCATCGCGCGCCATCCGCGACCATGCGCCGAAGGACGGCGAGCTTCATCGGATCGCCGATGCGTTGCAGGCGATCCAGCGCCGGAACTTCTATCAGCTCCACGCCAGCGTCACCCACCGCGACCGCTACTATCATGAATACTGCATGGCGATCTCGGTCGAGCGCGATAGCCCGACCTGGCAGGACATGACGGCTGACGCCGAGGACGTCGTGAGCGAGACGCTACGCGACCTGGCCCGCTGGCTCTATCGCCAGCTCGAACGTGAATACGAGGCCCTCACGTCGGCCGAGGCCGTGGACGAAGCGATCCTCGCCAACGACTACACCTTCACCGAAACCGGCCGCCGCTTCGGCTGATCCCCGGCCGCCTTTCGCTCGCCACCCTGCATCCGCCTTCCGATCCGTAGCGGACATCCGGCCTGGACGCGGCGCGGTCCCGGTCAACGGGCAAGCCGTTTCCGCGCGGAGCGCGTGACCGATCCCGCCTGACCGCATCCGGCGCCTCTGCCGCCACAACGGATCGGAAGGCCAACGCAATGTGCAGGGTTCTCAACAAGCATACGACCGGCGTTCCGGCCGGCGCGGTCTATATCGGACGCGGCTCGAAGTGGGGCAATCCGTTCCGGATCGGCCCGGACGGCGATCGCACCGCCGTCATCGCGAAGCACGAGCGATGGCTGGCCGATCAGCATCATCTCTTGCGAGCGCTCGACGAATTGCGCGGGCGCGATCTCGTCTGCTTCTGCGCCCCGCGCGCTTGCCATGGCGACCTGCTGCGCAGGCTCGCCAACGCCAGCCGCGACGAGCGGGTCGAGTGGTGGCGCAGCGTCAAGCCTGCGGCCTGAGAGGCAGAGGATGGCCGGGACGGGTTTGAGCCGGTGCGGTCGAAGAGAGAGCGCCGGCCGGCTCCCCCCGTTCCCGCTCTCCCGAGGCTCCCTTCATGAACGACCTTTCTCCGATCGCGGCCGACCCGGCCGCGCCGCTGTCGCCTGTCCCGCATCTCGACGCCTCCGGCGCGATTCTCGCCGCGGCCCAGCAGCTCCTCCCGCCGCTCGAACGCGGCCAGCGGATCGACGCCGCTATCCTGCGTGCCGCCATGGAAGCGGCCTTCGGCGCCTCCGACGCCGCCGGCGTCTGGGACTGGAAGACCGCCTATGACGCCTGCGAGGCGGCGAGCGTCCTCTTTCTGCGCAAATACGGAAAGCCGCTGTTCCGCAAAGCCGACTCTGCGGCTTTGCGCCTTTCCGCCCTGGCCAAGATCGCGAGCCTTCTCCCCACCCACACCCGCCGCTCGACCGAGAGCGAGACCTTCCAGCAATTCTCCACGCCGACACCACTCGGCCTGGCGGCCCTGACCGCGGCCGCCATCACGCCGGCAGACCGCGTGCTGGAACCTTCGGCGGGCACCGGCCTCCTCGCCATTCTGGCCGAGATCGCCGGCGGCGCGCTCGTCCTGAACGAGTTGGCTGAGGCCCGGGCGACGTTGCTCTCCGCCCTCTTTCCGGCCGTCGCCGTCACCCGTTTCGACGCCGCCCAGATCGACGATCACCTCGATCCGGCCGTGGTCCCGAACGTGGTGCTGATGAACCCGCCCTTCTCGGCGATGGCCAACGTCGCCGGCCGCATGAGTGACACCGCCTATCGCCACATCGCCTCGGCACTGGCGCGCCTGGCTGACGGCGGGCGGTTGGTGGCGATCACTGGCTCGAACTTCTCGCCCGACGCCCCCGCCTGGCGGGACGCCTTCGTCCGGCTGCAGGCGCGCGGCCGCATCGTCTTCATCGCTGCGATCGACGGGGCGGTCTATGCCAAGCACGGCACCACCATCGACACGCGGCTGATCGTCATCGACAAGGCGCCCGCCGAGGACCCAGCCAAGCTACCGGAATCGCTGGGCGTCGCGTCCGACGTCGCCACTTTGCTGGGCTGGATCGCCGAGCACGTTCCGGCGCGTCTGGCGCTCGCGCCAAGCCTCGCCATCCCTGTATCGGCCGCCGCCGCACCGCGAACGGTGCGCGGCTATCTCGCCCGCGTAGCGGCGGCACAGCCGGTCAAGCCATCCGTCGCCGATCCGGAGGCGGTCGATCTCGCCTATGAGACGACCGACTGGACGCCGTCTGAAGGCGCGCGTCTCAGCGACGCGATCTATGAGGAATACCGGCTCCAATCGATCCGGATTCCGGGAGCCCAGGCGCATCCCACCAAGCTGGTGCAATCCGCCGCCATGTCTTCGGTCGCCCCGCCGAAGCCGAGCTATCGGCCGCGGCTTTCGGCCAACCTCGTCACCGACGCGCTCCTCTCCGACGCCCAGGTCGAAACGGTGATCTATGCCGGCGAGGCGCACGGCGACTATCTCGCCGGCGCCTGGACCGTGGACGAGACCTTCGATCTCGTCACCGCCGCGCGCGACGATGCGGCGGGCGCTGTGCGCTTTCGCCGGGGCTTCATGCTGGGCGACGGCACCGGCGCCGGCAAGGGCCGCCAGTCGGCCGGCATCATCCTCGACAACTGGCTCAAGGGCCGGCGCAAGGCAGTCTGGATCTCCAAGTCCGACAAGCTGCTGGAGGACGCCCAGCGCGACTGGTCGGCGCTGGGCATGGAGCGCCTGCTCATCACGCCGCTTTCGCGCTTCCCCCAGGGCAAGCCGATCCGGCTGGCCGAAGGCGTCCTATTTTTAACCTACGCTACGCTGCGGTCCGACGACCGCGGCGAGAAGCTTTCGCGCGTCCGTCAGATCGTTGAATGGTTGGGTTCCGACTTCGACGGAGTGATCATTTTCGACGAGAGCCACGCCATGCAGAACGCCGGTGGCGGCAAGGGTGAACGCGGCGATGTTGCGGCCTCGCAGCAGGGCCGTGCAGGCTTGCGTCTGCAGCACGCCCTGCCAGATGCGCGCGTGGTTTATGTCTCGGCTACCGGGGCGACCACCGTTCACAATCTCGCCTACGCTCAGCGGCTCGGCCTCTGGGGCGGCGAGGACTTCCCCTTCGCCACCCGCGCGGAGTTCGTCGAGGCGATCGAGGATGGCGGTGTCGCGGCGATGGAGGTGCTGGCCCGCGATCTGCGGTCGCTCGGTCTCTACACCGCCCGCTCGCTCTCCTATGACGGCGTCGAATACGAGTTGATCGAACACCACCTCACCGCCGAGCAGCGGCGCATCTACGACGCTTATGCCGGCGCCTTCGCCATTATCCACAACCATCTCGACGCCGCGATGCAGGCGGCGAACATCACCGGCGAGACCGGCACGTTGAACCGGCAGGCGAAGTCGGCGGCCCGTTCGGCCTTCGAAAGCGCGAAGCAGCGTTTCTTCGGCCACCTGCTTACGAGTACGAAAACGCCGACGCTGATCCGTTCGATCGAGCAGGACCTGGCCGACGGCCATGCCGCCGTCATCCAGATAGTCTCGACCGGCGAGGCGCTGATGGAGCGCCGGCTCGCCGAGATCCCGACCGAGGAATGGAACGATGTCCGCGTCGACATCACGCCGCGCGAGTATGTTCTCGACTACCTCGCCCATTCCTTCCCGGTGCAGCTCTACGAGCCATTCACCGACAGCGAGGGCAATCTCTCGTCCAGGCCCGTCTTCCGCGACGGCCAGCCGGTCGAAAGCCGCGAGGCGGTCGCCCGACGCAACGAGCTGATCGAGCGGCTGGCTTCGCTGCCGCCGGTGCCCGGCGCGCTCGACCAGATCGTCCAGCGCTTCGGCACGGACCTCGTCGCCGAAGTGACCGGACGCTCGCGCCGCGTGGTGCGCAAGGGTGACCGCCTCGTCGTCGAGAACCGCGCGGCCTCCGCCAACCTCGCCGAGACCGCCGCCTTCATGGATGACCTGAAGCGCATCCTGGTGTTCTCGGAGGCGGGCGGAACGGGTCGCAGTTACCACGCCGAACTGTCGGCGCAGAATCGCCGGCTGCGGGTCCACTATCTGCTCGAACCGGGGTGGAAGGCCGACGCCGCGATCCAGGGCCTCGGGCGGACGAACCGTACCAACCAGGCGCAGCCGCCGCTGTTCCGGCCGATCGCCACGGACGTGAAGGCCGAGAAGCGCTTCCTCTCGACCATCGCCCGCCGCCTCGACACGCTCGGCGCCATCACGCGCGGTCAGCGCCAGACCGGCGGCCAGGGACTCTTCAGACCCGAAGACAATCTGGAATCGCACTACGCCCGTGACGCGCTGCGCCAGCTTTACATGCTACTCGTCCGCGGCAAGATCGAAGGCTGCTCGCTTCAGATGTTCGAGGCCGCCACGGGCCTCAAGCTCATGGACTCGAACGGCATTAAGGACGAACTGCCGCCCATCACGACTTTCCTCAACCGCCTGCTGGCGCTCACCATCGAGCTGCAGGGCGTGCTGTTCACGGCGTTCGAGCAGTTGCTGAACGCCAAGGTCGAGGGCGCCATCGCCAGCGGCGTCTATGACGTGGGCCTGGAGACGCTGCGCGCCGAGAGCTTCGTCGTCACCGATCGCCGGACAATCTACACCCATCCCGCGACAGGCGCGGAGACGCGGCTCCTCACCATCGCCGAGCGTCAGCGCAATCGCCCCGTCACGCTCGATGAGGCGCTGGACCATCTCGCCGATCCCCGCGCCGCCCTGCTGGTCAATGAGCGCTCGGGCCGCGCCGCCGTGCAGATCCCGGCGCCGAGCCTGATGCTCGACGATGGCGAGATCGAACGCCGCGTTCGGTTGATCCGGCCGATGGAGCACCATCACGCCTCGCTGAAGATGATGGACGAGAGCCATTGGCACGCAGCCGACCGCGAGGCTTTCACGGCGACATGGGCTCGCGAAGTGTCCGAGGTCCCAGAGTTCGCCGACAGCACGATCCATATCGTCGCCGGTTTGCTGTTGCCGATCTGGAAGCGCCTGCCGAACGAGTCGACGCGCGTCTATCGGCTCCAGACCGACGCGGGCGAGCGCATCATCGGCCGCAGGGTCTCGCCGGCCTGGGCAGCGAACGCCTCGTTGACCGGCGCTGCCACCCTGACACCGGACGCGGCTTTCGCAGCGCTGATCGAGGGCAAGACCGTCCTCGACCTGGCCGAGGGCCTGCAGCTCCATCGGGTACGCGTCATGGGCGCCCACCGCATCGAGCTGTCGGGCTTCGCCGATACCATGCGCGACCGCCTGCGCGCCTACGGCCTCTTCAGCGAGATCATCTCCTGGAAACTGCGCGTGTTCGTTCCGACCGACGCGTCCGGCGCTGGCGTGCTGGCGAAGGTGCTCGACCATTATCCGGTCGAGCGCATCGGCGAGCGGGCGGCCGCGTGATGCCCCGCCACGACGCATCCGGCCTGGCCCACCGTCTCGCGCGCGATGCCGAAGCGGTGTGCCGCCACTACCTCTCGGCCGGACGGCGGGAAGGCCACTACTGGCTGGTGGGCGATGTCCGCAACACGCCGGGTCGCTCGATGTTCGTGCGCCTCAAGGAAACAGCGAAGGGCCCCGCTGGCAAATGGACCGACGCCGCCACCGGCGAGCACGGCGACCTGCTCGACGTGATCCGGGAAAGCTGCGGCCTGGTCGACTTCAACGACGTCGCCGACGAGGCGCGTTCGTTCCTGAGCCTGCCGCGTCCAGAGCCCGAGCCCGAACCAGCTCGATTGCGCAAACCCAGCGCCCCGGCAGGATCGCCCGAGGCCGCTCGGCGACTGTTCGCCATGTCGCAGCCGATTTCTCGTACTCTCGTAGAAGCGTATCTACGGGATCGCGGCATTACGGTTTTGCACGGAACCGCAAGCCTGCGCTTCCATCCCCGCTGTTACTATCGGCCGGACGACAACAGCCCGACCGAGACCTGGCCGGCGATGATTGCTTCCGTCACCGATCTCGCGGGACATCTGACCGGGGCACACCGCACCTGGCTCGATCCCGGCGGCTTTACTAAAGCGATGCTCGGCAAGGCGCCGATCGACACGCCGCGGCGGGCGATGGGCGACCTTCTCGGTCATGCTGTTCGATTTGGCGTGGTGGGCGAGGTCATGGCGGCTGGCGAGGGCATCGAGACGATGCTGTCGCTCAGATGCGTCTTGCCGACCATGCCGATGGTCGCAGCCCTCTCGGCGGCGCATCTCTCCGCCATCCTCTTCCCGGACACGCTGCGGCGACTCTACATCGCCCGCGACGACGATCCCGCCGGCGACGGCGCAATGGCGATATTGATCGACCGGGCGCAGGAGGCCGGGATCGAGCCGATCGTGATCTCGCCACGGCTCGGCGACTTCAACGAGGATCTCCGGCTGCTCGGGATCGACGCGCTTCGGGCCGCAAGCCGGGTGCAGATCGCGGCACAGGACGTCGCCCGCTTCATGGAACTGGTGGCATAGCCGGAACGGGATGAGAGGCGGTTCGCCGGCGTCGTCGCCACAGGGTCGGCGATCATGCTTTCCTCAGCGTCGGAGAGGGCCACGCCCACGGCCTTCTGAGAGGGCGATCGGGCAGCAAGCGGCCCGGACCAGCAACCTTGTGGGCCGACTATTTTCCGTCGGCGGCGGAGCCGCCTTTACATCGCGAGACAAAATAGTCGGCCCCCTTCGGTCCTCCGCCGAGGCTTCGGCCCTCCGCTGCGCTGCGGGTGCAAGTCCGTTCCGCCTGCCGCCTTCGTCGCCATGAAGGCCGCGATGGGCGCGGCCGAACCGACAAGGAAAGCCGCGATGACCACCGACCACGACGACGATTTCGAGCCGCACCACACCTCATCCCCGACCGACCAGGTCCTCCACGAACTCCAGCTCTATGGCTACCGTCCCTTCCAGGACGAGCCCGATCCCAGGCCACTGCCGGAAGCGAACATCCTCGCCGGCAGCATCGCCGACATCTTCGACGCCCTCGTGGTGGCGATGGTCGACACTCGTCTTGAACCTGACCTTGAGGACCTGCTCTGGTCGACGGTAAACGTCTTCCACCGGGCCATCGACCGGATCGAACGCGAACTCGACGACAACGAGCTGGCGCAGCAGCGTTCGCAACGGGAACAGGATGGCAGCGAGGTCAAGTCCGTCGAGCTGGAACGCCTGACGGCGGAGGGCCAGACGCTGGTCGAACGCCGCAACGCCTTCGAGCTGATGCGCGACCAGGCCGCCGACCAATTCGAGCACCACACCCATTCAACCTGGCGACCGCGCAACGGGTCGAAGGTCAACCATCGCAATCTCACCTCGGCGATGATCGACAGCCGCGACTTCCTGGCGGCAAAGAAGCGCGCCGACAACCAGGTGCTGCTCCCGGCGGGCCCGAAGGTGGCGCTCACCGGCGGGCTCGACTTCAACGATCACCGGCTGGTCTGGGCCAAGCTCGATCAGGTCCACGCCAAGCACCCTGACATGGTGCTGCTGCACGGCGGCTCGCCCAAAGGCGCCGAGCTGATCGCCGCCAAATGGGCCGACAACCGCAAGGTCCCGCAGATCGCCTTCAAGCCGAACTGGACGAAGCACGCCAAGGCCGCGCCGTTCAAGCGCAATGATGCAATGGTGGAGACCCTGCCGATCGGCGTCCTGCACTTCCCGGGCACCGGCATCCAGGACAACCTCGCCGACAAGGCGAAGAAGCTCGGCATCCCGGTCTGGAAGTTCGGCGGCGCGTGAGCGCCGCCTTTTCTCAATACGTATTGACGTCGAACCGCAAAGGCGGATCACCGGCTTTCCGCAAGACCGCCTTTCAGTCCGGTTCACCCGTCACCGCGATCCGGGCCGCGCGAGCATAGTGCGCCAACTCCGTATCATTCTCGATCAGGCCGTCGAGCAGCGCCTTCATATCGCTCTGATCGGACGCCGATTGAAACGGCCCCGGCTGCCGCTCGATCGCCAGTACCGCAATGGCGAGTGCCTTCTTCACCAGGTGCAGGTCGCGTCCCGTGAATTCCGCCATGCCGCATGCCTCAACCATCATGTCGACTCGTAAGCACACCTTAGCCGATCGGCCAGCGCACCGTGAGGACAACGAGGTTCCATGCATTGTCCGCGACGGCCTTTGAGTGGCGGCTCCTGCCGGCGGGCGCCACCCCGCGTCTATCAGCGCTGATCCTTGGTCCGGCCGAGGGCCTGGCGCCATCAACCCGTAAAGGGTCGGCTTACGCGAAGCGTGCCGCCGCTGCGTCTTCGCCTTCGCGGTGATTGCGGCCCTCGGCCGAACACATCGGGCGCCTGTCGCGCGGGGATGGTCCCCGCCTCAGCACAGGAGCCGGATCAATGTCTCAAGCCCTCGCATTCGCTAACGGCTGGAACCTCGCCATCACTCTCATGGTCTGCGTCGTCGTCTTTCATGCTGACGCTGGCAACTTCGGCGTCATGCTGGCCGCCGAATATGACGGCGATCCCGCCGCCGTCATCCACGAATTCGACCCCTTCCAGCGATGAAGGGGCGCATCCCCACGCAAGCTGGACCGCACAGGGCCAGCGGGATTTCCGCTCCCGCTGGCGCCTGTTTGCGGTTATACTCACGGTCGCGCCGTGGTGGTGGTGGAAGGCGCGACCGTCAGACCTTTATCTCACGGAGTACACCGCCATGATCATCTTCGGACCACTCCTCGTCATCGTCGGCATCGGCTTTATCTGCTGGCTGCTGTTCACCCTCGCTGTCTTTGCGCTGCCGTTTTTCGCCGGTCTGACGATCGGCATCTGGGCCTTTCACACGGGGGCCGGCGTGCTCGGCGGCATTGCCGTGGGTCTTGTAGCCGGCGGCGTCACCTTTGGCCTTGGCCAGCTTGCGCTCGCCGTTGTGCCATGGGCGTGGGCTCGGCTCCTGATCATCCTTCTCTATGTCGCGCCCGCCACCGTCGCTGGCTACAGCGCCACGCATGGAATCGCCCAGATGGCGATGCCTTCACCCACCTGGCAGACGATCTTCGCTGTCATCGGCGCAATCGCCGTCAGCGTCACGGCGTTCGTCCGCTTCACCGGAATGGCCGCGCCCGGACCAGCCGGACAGGGCTTAGCGCGGGGCTGACTTCATCACGTCGACGGCCGTTGGGGCGGGCCAGATCACGCATTCCGTATACTCGCGATCCTCGTCGTCGAACGCGGAGTGAGGGCCGACTGGCGTCGAAGCTCACCCGATAAATCGCAGAGTACCGGGCGTCGTGGCGGGTTGTTGAGGCGGCATGGCCGAGGTGGCGACGTCTTACGGATATGGCCAACGAAGCGCGTGACGGGGCGTGCAGCCGGAGCTTGGTCTCCGAAGCAGGAGATCTGTTGGTGGCCAGGACGGGGGCCGGATTACCGTCGAATTCACTGGCCAGCCTCCGCGGTGACTCGAAAGTCGCCACGTTCCCCTTGATGTCAGCTCTGTCAGGCCGAGCGCACCGAACGACCTCTTCGATGGATTGATCTGGCCGAAGGCCGGCTGAAGCCTCGACCGCCTATGGCGCAACAGCGGCGTCAAAACTTTCTTCCCCTGCCGGCTGCGCCGTCATTCCTCGCGAGACAAGAAAGTCCCTCCTTTGCTGTCGAGCCCCTTCGGGGTGCGCCGTCGATCGCCTCCGGCCCCTCGATCACCATCGAGGCCGCAATGGTGCGGGCTCGGAAACAGAGATCAAGGAGAACTACCATGGCGACCATCGGCACCTTCAAGAAGACCGGCTCGAACGAATTCACCGGCGAAATCGTCACCCTCTCGGTCCAGGCCAAGAACGTGCGGATTGTCCCCGAAACCACCCGCTCCGGCGACAACAGCCCCAGCCACCGCGTCTATGTCGGCCGAGTCGAGATCGGCGCCGCCTGGGCCAAGCGCTCCAACGAGGGCCGCGACTATCTGGGCCTCAAGCTCGACGATCCGAGCTTCACCGCCCCGATCTTCGCCAACCTCTTCGACGACGAAGAGGGTGAAGGCTACAGCCTGATCTGGTCCCGCCCCAACGGCCGCCGGAGCGACTGACCCCGCCTACAATGCCCCGTCCGGCTGGTCCGGGCGGGGCATCGCTTCTATTTTGCGAGAGTTCCTCGACCGCCGTCGGCCCAGGTCGAACCCAGAGGCGCACGGCGCGAAGACGCTATTCTTGAGGCTCGGTCGAGACCGCCGAGTCGCCCTTTCGATGAGGGCCTCGCACCAACTCGGCCGCCTCCGCCTCCAGCGCTTCGGCTACCTGACCCAGCACCGTGACGCTCGCCGACACGTCGGCGCGCTCGATCGCGCCAATGTACCGGGCGCTCAACCCGGCCCGTTCGGCCAACTCTTCTTGCGTCATTCCTTTCGCATGACGCAACCGACGCAGATTGATCGCCACGACCTCCTTGAGATCCATGGCGACGATGGAGCCGATATCGGAATCATCGTTCCAGGAACGATCGTTCCGATTCGTCCGAGGGTTATGCTATTCATCCCTGGTTCCGAGCGCTCCTGCACCGTCAACTTGAGCAACGTGATGCGCCATAAGCATCGCGGCGCTGGCTTAATCAGGCGCGAAGTCTGTTAAAATTTGGGGTAAATGAATCCCTACTCCATTGCTTTGATCTCGACGGGGGAAAGATCGCAATGACCGAGGCGCCTTTCTATGACCGGCCGCCGCTTACCGACCGCCTGAACGCCTATGACGAGCAGCATCTGGCGATATACCTTCGGTTGTTGATGGCCGAGGAAGAGGGCGCCGATTGGCAAGAGGTCGTGCTGGCGCTCTTTGGGCTCGATCCAGCGAAAGAGCCCTGCCGCGCCAAAATCGTCCATGAGAGCCACCTGGCGCGCGCCCGCTGGATGACCGAAACCGGCTATCAGCACCTGCTCGAGCCACGGGTGCAGTGAGCCGCCACACGTCTGTTGTACGGGTTGTCGTCGCACGCGATGCAATCATAGGGTCTAGCGCAAAGACCGCGTTTCCGGATGGTCTAAAGCTCCCCGAATAGGGGAGCAAGACGAGAGGAACCGCCATGCCCACAGAGTATTGGCGCTCGCCGGAGACGATCGATCACTTGAATCGCCTCGAACGTCCCGGCTTCGCCGTCGAATTCCTGCGTCGCAACGCCGAATACCGGCGCGACTTCGCCCGAATCCAGCGCCAGATCGCGCGCGATCATGTCGATGCGGAGTCCGCTCGTGCGGATTTCGCCCGACGATGGGGGTTGCGGTTTCGCCCACGACCCGAGCATTCCGGTCGGCTCCGAACCCGTCACCTGGCTGCCAGAACTATCGCCCGGCACGCTGCTGCTCGATGCAGCGCCGAGCGGGTTCGCCCCTGTGGCCCTCGACCCATCCCAACTCGGCTCGATTGTCGCTGACCGAACCGATGACGAGGGCCGGGAGGTCGTCATCGTCGATGGGTCGGGCGAGCTCCACATCCGGCTCAGCAGCGATCTGGCGGCTCGGCGGCCCATGATTCTCCTGCCTATTGGCGTCGTATCGGTCGATCTTCGGCTCGACGTCGCATCGCGCTTCATACGCCGGCTGAGCGGCCAAACCATCGGCCTTCTCCCCCAGGCTCTGCGACTGACGACGCAACGCAAGCGCCGTCTCGTTCAGCTTCTCCATGCCTTCGACATTCACGACATGGGCGGTGGCCCTCGCGACGTCGCGGAAAAGATCCTGCGCTCGGAACAGGCCCAACTTCCATCGGTCGAGTGGAAAGACTCTCACGCCCGGCGCTCGGCCAACCGCCTGATCCACGACTCGATTGCACTCGTCGAACGCGGCTATCTCAAATTTCTGCGCGGCGGCTGATCAGCCACATACCGGCCTTGAGCGCGCACTGCCCCACCATTCATTCCCGCCTTGCCCGTGACGAACTGGACAATCGTCCGCTCATTGCCGCGTGAAGGGGGACACAACCTTCCGAAAATCTTCGTCCACCCCCAACGCCCGGCCCCTCCGCCACCGTGACCTCGACATGCCGCGACTTTGCCGCGGCGCTTCGAGGCAACACGGAGGCTTCCTATGCTCGACAGGTCCGCGCAGCTCGCCGCCCGCTACGTTAGAACCCATGAGGCGGCGCGCATCCTCGGCATCTCACCGCGCACGCTGGAAAAATATCGCTGCCACGGCAGCGGTCCAACTTTCCGCAAGCTCGGCGGTCGCGTCGTCTATGCGGTGGGCGATCTCGAAGCCTGGGCCGACCAGGCGGCCTGTCGCTCGACGTCGGATCCTCGATACGTCGAGGCCCGCGCCGCCGGCCACGCGCATCGCTGAAGCGGCGCTCGTCGATGTCGTCGCCCCGCCCCATCACAGCCAGCGAACGGAGCAAGCTCGACCCGTTCGTCGTTGCCACCGGCGACGCCAGCCCGCGCGATCAGCGCGACTTGATGGAGCGGCCGTTCTTCTCGCTCGCTAAAGCCCGGCGCACAACTCCGATCCACTACGCGGCCGGCGATGTCCGCGTCGAGGTCTACGCCGTGCCCGAACACGGCATGGCGACCATTTGGGACGCCGACGTGCTGATCTGGGCGGCGAGCCAGATCGTCGAGGCCGAAAACCTCGGCTTCAAAACCTCGCGCTTCCTGCGCTTCACGCCCTACCAGCTCCTCACAGCGATCGGACGGCAGACGGGCGCCCGCGACTACAAGCTCTTGAAAGGTGCGCTCGCCCGCCTGCAGTCGACCGTCATCCGCACAACCATCCGCAACGGCGAGCATTGGAAGCGGCACCAGTTCTCCTGGATCAACGAGTGGGAGGAATGCACGACGCGCGACGGTCGCGTCGAGGGCATGGAGTTCGTACTTCCCGATTGGTTCTACCGCGGCGTCATCGATCGCTCGCTCGTCCTCGCCATCGACCCCACGTATTTCCGGCTGACCGGCGGCATCGAACGCTGGCTCTATCGCGTCGCCCGCAAGCATGCCGGCCGCCAGCCCAAGGGTTGGCTGTTCGAGATTGCGCATCTCCACCAGAAGTCCGGAAGCCTGGTGCGCGTCTCCGATTTCGCGCTTCAGATCCGGCGCATCGCCGCTCGCCAGCCGCTGCCCGGCTATCGCTTGCGCATCGAGCGCGATGGCCGGCGCGAGCTACTCCGAATCCTGCCCGCCCACTTATCCACAGCGCCTGTGGATGGGGCTGTGGAAGCGCTCGGGACTTCGCACGCAATAGGTATCGGGACTCCGCGCGCAGCCCTATCGGGACTTCGCACGCACGAACCGCAGCTAACGCTTTGGCCGGAAACCGCGATTCCGGGCCTTAACTTAGAGTCTAACTCAGAATCTAACTCTTGTAGTTGGCGCGCGCGATCTGCGGATAAACGCGCCACCTCCGCTGCGCAGGCCTCCGAGCCACCAGCACGACAGCCGTCGCTGCCCTTCGGTCGCAAGTCGGGAGGGAAGAGATGATCGTCGCTCTGCTCAACCAGAAGGGCGGCGTCGGCAAGACCACGCTTGCGCTTCATCTCGCCGGCGAGCTGGCGCTGCACGGCAAGCGCGTCACGCTGATCGATGCCGACCCGCAGGGCTCGGCGCTCGATTGGTCGCAGCAGCGGGCGCGGGAGGACGTCTCTCGGCTCTTCGGCGTGGTGGGTCTCGCGCGCGACACGCTCCATCGCGAGGCGCCCGAGATCGCGCTCACCGCCGATCATGTCGTCATCGACGGACCGCCGCGCATCGCAGGGCTGATGCGCTCGGCGCTCTTAGCCGCCGACCTCGTGCTGATCCCGGTACAGCCGTCGCCCTTCGACGGCTGGGCCTCGGCCGAGATGCTGGAGCTGCTGCGCGAAGCGCGCATCTATCGCCCGCAGATCGCGGCGCGCTTCGTGCTGAACCGCTGCGCGGCCCGCACGATCATCGCTCGCGAGACGGCCGAAACGCTCGCCGATCACGATCCGCCGGTGCTCACCAGCACCATCGGCCAGCGCGTCATCTTCGCCGACGCCGCACAGTCCGGCCGGCTTGTGTTCGAGCTCGCCGAGCAGAGCGCCGCAGCGCGCGAGATCGCGGCGCTCGCCGCTGAAGTCTCGAGGATTACGCCATGAACGCGCGTGGCGCCCGACGCGGCTTCGCCGCCCGGCCCGGCGACGCCGAGAGCTGGATCAAGACGCCTGACGCCTCAAGCCGTCGCGGTGACGAGCCCTCCGCCTTCACCGCGCGCCTGACGATCGACGTCACGCCGGCGCTGCGCGGCCGCATCAAAGTCGTCGCGTTCCAGCGCGGCATCACCGTCGCCGACATGCTGCGCGACCTCTTCGCGCGCGAATTCCCCGCCGATCCCGGAGAGTCCTCATGAACGACAACGAGCCGTCGCCGCCGCGTGTCGTGCCGCCATCGCATCGGCGCACCGTCGCACTCACCCATGTCGAACTGACCTGGATCGAGAAGAAGATCGAGCACTGGCTACGCTTCGGCCGGCGTGCCGAGGAGAAGATCCTCGATCGCCGCCGCAGCATCTCGAGCTTCAAGCCAGGCAGCATTTTCGCGTTCGTGCGCTGGGCGTCGAACGACTTCGGCACCGTCATCTCGCGCATGGACATCGTGCGCGCGGTCGAGCCTGGCGCACGTCTCCAGACGCTGCCTTTCGTGCGCCCTGGCGGCGAGATCCTGCTGCGAGTCGATAGCTGGCCCAAGGTCGAGCGCGTGCTGCAGGCGATCGACGCCGTGGAGACACTCGACATCGATCCCGCCGACGCCGCGCCGGAATACTGGCGCCACCTCCACAACCGTCTCGCTGCCGGCCATGAAGCGCGCCCCTACACGCGCGATCAGCATGCCGCTTGGCTCAAGCGCCGGAGCGTCACGCTATGACCCGCTTTGGCTACGTCATGACGACGTATTTCGCCATGCTCGTCTTCATCGGCTTGGCTTTCGTCCATCCGGCGCCGCGCCTGATCTGGAATGCCACGGCGAGCACGCCGACCGGGCTTTATGCGCTCCGCCCGGCCGGACAGCTCCATGCGCTCGAGCTGGTCGCCGTGCGCGCGCCCGAACCGATCGCCAGCTACCTGGCCGACGGCGGCTTTCTGCCCAAGGGCGTGCCGCTGCTGAAGCATGTTATGGCGCTGCCTGGGCAGACGGTGTGCCGCGCGGGCGATGCCGTCACCGTCGATCACATCGCCGTCGGCGCGGCGCGTGAACGCGACCATCTCGGCCGTCCGCTACCGCGTTGGAGCGGCTGCCACACGCTCAGCCCCAGCGAAGTCTTCCTCATGAACCCGGCTGTCCCGGACAGCCTGGACGGACGCTATTTCGGCCCGCTTCCCACCACCGCGATCGTCGCCCGCGCGGTCCCGCTGTGGACCGACGAGGCCGGCGACGGCCGCTTCGTGTGGCGCGCCGCCACCGATTGACCCGCTTCTCAACCCGCCAACAACGGAGGTTTCCCATGGCGCAGATTGGTCAGTTCACCCGAGACAAGTCCGGCTTCACCGGGCGCATCCAGACGCTCTTCTTCTACCGTGACCTTTCCCTCGTTCCGGCCGAATCCTCCGATGCCGAGAACGCGCCCGACTATCGGGTCCACATGGGCGACGGCGATGGCCCGGAGATCGGCGCGGGCTGGAAGCGCACGGGCGAGAAGGCCGGCGAGTATGTCTCACTCGTCATCGACGATCCCACACTCGCGCAGCCGATCCGCGCCAACCTCTTCCAGTCGGGCGACGACAAGTCCGCCTGGGTGCTGAACTGGAACCGCCCGCCGAAGCGTGGCGATCGGGGCTGACCGCATGCGGCGCGCGCTTCTTCTGCTCGCCAGTGTAGCGGCGCTCGGCATGCCCGCCGTTGCCGTCCACGCTCAGGCGGCGCCCACCGCGGTGCAGGCTTCGGGCGACTCCTACGCCGCTCTGGTTGCCGAAGCCGCGCAACGCTTCGGCATTCCAGCGGCATGGATTCGGGCGATCATGCGGATCGAGAGCCGTGGCGATCGGCGTGCCATCTCGCCCAAGGGCGCGATGGGCCTGATGCAGCTCATGCCCGAAACCTGGGCTGCGCTTCGCGCTCGCTACGGCCTCGGGCGCGACGCGTTCGATCCGCACGACAACATCCTGGCGGGGGCCGCTTTCCTGCGGGAAATGCACGACCGCTTCGGATCGCCGGGTTTCCTCGCGGCGTATAATGCCGGGCCGGGGCGATACGAAGATTATCGCGACCGGCATCGTCCGCTACCGCCTGAAACCGTCGCTTACGTCGCGGCGCTTGTCCCTTTTGTCGGGGACGGCGCGACCGATGGGCCTGTCCTCGTGGCGGCCTCCGGTCCGCCGTCTTGGACACAGGCCCCTCTCTTCATCACGCGATCGGCAAGCGCTGAACCTGTCGATCGCGCGCCATCCAAACAGCCGTCGAGCAATGCGCCGGCTGCCATCGCGGTGCGCGACCTGTCGGCCATCGCACCGCAATCCGATGGGTTGTTCGTCCACGTTTCCGCAGCGGGGCCGAAACCGTGATCGCGCCGCTCTCCCGCCGATGTGCCGCTACATCACCTCAGTCAGCCCGCGCTTTCCCTGTCCGCTCGGCGGCGTCTGACGTCCCCGGAGGCTACATCGCAGCTATAGAGCGCGATTTCGCAGGCGGGCGCGGCACAGCGTCCTTCCGGGAAGAAGGAAGGGCAGGCAGGGGAGGAACGCAGAAACCAACCGACCGAGGGCCAGATAAAAGGCCGCAAGGTGCGGCTTGGTCGGTCGGTTGTTTTTGCTTGGATTTTTCCCTGATCCGGCAATGTGCGGCGTCCGCGTGCAATGTGCGCCCCCCCTTCAACACATTGCTGGAGCTGCCTTTTCCGCACATTGCCGGGGCCGGCCATGGCTGAGGAGAACGACTTCCAGCCCCGGCCAGGCCGCATCCGCTCCTCCCGCAGTCAGCGCGCCAAACCCTTCATCGCCCAGGCGCTCGCCGCCGCCCAGCGCGCCGGCGGCGGCATCTCGCGGCAGGGCCTGCTGAGATCCGGGAGCCGCTCGACCTTCGGGCGCGGCCGCGTCGCCAGCGTGCGGGCGAACCGCCTGCTGACCGGCCGGTCCCGACTGGTGACGGTCAAGACGCGCGTCGTTCGTCATTCGGCGCGCTCCGCGCCGCTCGGCGCCCACCTCGGCTACCTCCGGCGCGAGGGCGTCACCCGGGACGGGGAGAAGGCCCGGCTGTTCGGCCCAGACACCGACGATACTGATCCCAAGACCTTCGCCGAGCGGTGCGAGAAAGACCGCCACCATTTCCGTTTCATCGTCTCCCCCGAGGACGCGCCGGAGATGGCCGACCTCCAGGGGTATGCCCGCGAGCTGGTCGGCCAGATGGAAAAAGATCTCGGCACCAAGCTCGACTGGGTTGCCGTCGATCACTGGAACACCCAGCACCCACACGTCCACATCATCGTGCGCGGCGTCGCCGAGGACGGCCAGGACCTCGTCATCTCGCGCGACTACATCAAGGAGGGGATGCGCGCCCGCGCCCAGGACCTAGTCACGCAAGAGCTGGGGTTGCGCAGCGATCTCGACATCCGTCAAGCGCTCGAGCGCCAGGTGGAGGCCGAGCGCTGGACGCAGCTCGATCGACAACTGGTTCGCGATGCCGATCGGCACGGCGTCATCGACCTGGCCACCGTCGCCGGTGAGCATCCCGATGAGTTCCACAGCCTGAAGGTTGGACGGCTGCGCCATCTTGAGAGCCTCGGGCTCGCCCATCAGATCGGGCCAGGCCAGTGGACCGTGGATGAGGCCGCCGAGACGACGCTGCGCGAACTGGGCGAGCGCGGTGACATCATCAAGCGCATCCACCGCGGCTTGACCGAACGTGGCATCGAGCGCGCGACTGCGAGCTACGTTCTCGCCGGCGAGAGCCTCGAAGTCCCGGTCATCGGCCGGCTCGTCGATCGCGGCCTCGACGACGAGCTGAAAGGTACGGCCTATGCCGTCGTGGACGGTGTTGACGGCCGCACCCATCATATCAAATTCCCCGATCTCGACGCCGCCGGCGACAGCCCTCCGGGCTCAATCGTCGAGCTACGCACGTTCGACGACGCGCAAGGGCGCCGTCGCGTCGCCCTTGCCGTGCGATCCGATCTCTCCATCGAGAACCAAGTGGCCGCCAGCGGCGCGACCTGGCTCGATCGGCAGGCGGTCGCGCGAGACCCTGTGGCGCTCGGCCAGGCCGGCTTCGGCGCCGAGGTCCGCGACGCTATGCAACGGCGGGCCGATCAGCTCATCGACCAAGGTCTCGCCGAACGTCAGGCGCGCGGACTTGTCTTCTCTCAGAACCTCATAGGCACGCTTCGACGCCGGGAGGTCGAAGCCTTGGGCGAGCGGCTCGCGGCCGAGACAGGCCAGCCGTTCAACCAGGCTGCGGCCGGTGAGTATGTCGCTGGCGCCTATCGCCAGCGCTTCGCGCTCGCCTCGGGCCGCTTCGCCATGATCGACGACGGCCTCGGCTTCCAGCTCGTGCCCTGGACGCCCTCCCTCGAAAAGCAACTCGGCCGCCACGTCTCCGGCGTCACGCGCAGCGACGGCGGCATCGACTGGGGCTTCGGGCGCAACCGAGGGCTCGGCCTGTGAGCGATCCCACCCATCAACGATTTCACGAAAGGACTTCTGCTGTGTCCGCGACCAAGATTCTCTGGGGCCAGGTGATCACCGTCTTCGGCATCGTCTTGCTGGCGATCTGGACGGCGACGGAATGGACCGCCTGGCGCCTTGGCTTCCAGCCCGAGCTTGGGCGGCCTTGGTTCGAGCTGCTGCATTTCCCCTTCTATCTGCCGCCGGCCTTCTTCTGGTGGTGGTACGCCTATGACGCCTATGCACCGTCCATCTTCATCGAGGGCGCCTACATCGCTTCTTCGGGCGGCCTCATCGCCGCGGCCGTCGCGATCGGCATGTCCGTCTGGCGGGCCCGCGAAGCGAAGAACGCCGAGACCTACGGGTCCGCTCGATGGGCGCAGCCGAAGGAGATCGAGCAGGCCAGGCTGCTCGGGCCGGACGGCGTGGTGCTGGGCCGCCACCAGCGTAGCTATCTTCGCCACGACGGTCCCGAGCATGTCCTGTGCTTCGCCCCGACCCGGAGCGGCAAGGGTGTCGGCCTGGTCATTCCGTCGCTGTTAACCTGGCCAGGCTCGGCGATCGTCCATGACATCAAGGGCGAAAACTGGCAGCTCACGGCCGGCTTTCGGGCGCAGCACGGCCGCGTCCTGCTGTTCGACCCGACCAATGCGAAGTCGTCTGCGTACAATCCGCTGCTTGAGGTCCGTCGCGGCGAATGGGAAGTCCGCGACGTCCAGAACATCGCCGACATCCTGGTCGATCCCGAAGGCAGCTTGGAAAAGCGCAATCACTGGGAAAAGACCAGTCACGCGCTTTTGGTCGGCGCCATTCTCCACGTCCTCTATGCCGAGGAGGACAAGACGCTCGCCGGCGTCGCCGCCTTCCTGTCTGACCCCAAGCGGCCGATCGAATCGACCCTGGCGGCGATGATGAAGACGGCCCATCTCGGCGAGGCCGGCGTCCATCCCGTCGTCGCCTCCGCAGCCCGCGAGTTGCTGAACAAGTCCGGCAACGAGCGGTCCGGCGTGCTCAGCACGGCCATGTCGTTCCTCGGCCTCTATCGCGATCCAGTTGTGGCTGAGGTGACGCGACGATGTGACTGGCGCATCGGCGACATCGTGGCCGGCGACCAACAGACAACGCTCTACCTGGTCGTACCGCCCTCGGACATCAATCGGACCAAGCCGCTGATCCGACTGATCCTTAATCAGATCGGGCGGCGCTTGACCGAGGACCTGCTGGCCAAGGCGGGGCGCCGCCGGCTCCTCCTGATGCTCGACGAATTCCCGGCGCTCGGGCGGCTGGACTTCTTCGAGTCCGCGCTCGCCTTCATGGCCGGCTACGGCATCAAGAGCTTCTTGATCGCCCAGTCGCTGAACCAGATCGAGAAGGCTTACGGCCCGAACAACTCGATCCTCGACAACTGCCATGTGCGGGTCAGCTTCGCCACAAACGATGAGAGAACCGCCAAGCGGGTCAGCGACGCGCTGGGCACCGCGACCGAGATGAAGGCGATGAAGAACTACGCCGGCAGCCGGCTGTCGCCCTGGCTCGGCCATCTCATGGTCTCCCGCTCGGAAACGGCACGCCCACTACTGACGCCGGGCGAAATCATGCAGCTCCCGCCCGCTGACGAGATCGTCATGGTGTCGGGGCTGCATCCGATTCGCGCCAAGAAGGCGCGCTATTACGAGGACGCGCGCTTTCAGGAGCGCATCGTGCCGCCGCCCGTGTTGGTACGGCCGAACAAGAGACGGCCCGACGATTGGACCGCTCGACCGCTGCCGCCGCGCCCCGCAGCATCGGCGGTGCGCGAGGGCGAGGCAGCCGACGACGAAGATCCGAAAAATGCGGACCGCCGCCGGGAGCCGGAGCTGAGCCAGGAGACCGTCGAGAAAAAGGAGCCGATCGAGAACGAGTTCGCCCTGGACCCGACCGACGAGTTGGAGGAGAACGCGCCCCGCATTGGCCGGATGAGCGACCTGATGCGAGGCCTTGCGCAGCAGGCTTCGCTCGACCCCGGCGACGATCTCGGATTGTGAGGCGCACATGACTGCGCCGAAGAAGAAGGCCCAGATCTCGGTCTATCTCGATCCGGATGTGATGCAGGCCTTATCGGCCTATGCGGCGCGCCGGGAGCAGTCTTTGTCGCTGATCGCCGAAGCCGCCATCGCGTCCTTCCTGTCACCGGATGCAGATGAGCGGCGCGAGGCGGCCATCGCCAAGCGGCTCGACCAGCAGGATCGTCGTCTGGCTCGGCTCGAACGCGATGTCGCGATCGGTGTCGAAACCCTGGCGTTGTTCATTCGCTTCTGGCTAAACACGACGCCGCCGCTCCCCGAGCCGGCCGCCAAGGCCGCGCGGGCCCAGGCTGGCGCGCGCTACGACCACTTCATCGCCACGCTTGGCCGGCGCCTGAATGAGGGTCCGAAGTTGCGGCAGGAAATTCCCGAGGACATTTCCGACGCGCCGGTCGGCGTCCCGCGCGAGTCGTAGCTTCCAGATGAACATCGCTCGCCGCGGTCGCGAAAGACGTCGGCGCCAATAGCGGACCACCGCACCGAGCAAGTCTTTTTTCTCTGCTCTACGCTGGACTCCTACGCCGTCTGAATACTTGTTGAACTACCCCATTTCTTGCCTCTTCTAATCGTCCCCGTCGCCAATCGCGTTTCGCGGTTGGCCTTTTACGGGGACGACCGTGGCGGTTGCTGCATTCCATTCCGAGGCCTTCTCACGCGGTGCGCGCATGCTGCGCACCGCGCTCGGCCCGGCCATCGCATCGTTTCTCGAAGACCCGTCGATCGTCGAGGTGATGCTCAATCCGGACGGTCGGCTCTGGATCGACCGGCTGTCGGGGGGCCTGGAGGATAGCGGCCGGACCATGTCCGCCGCCGACGGCGAGCGGATCGTGCGCCTGGTTGCGCACCATGTCGGCGCCGAGGTCCATGCGGAGAAGCCGCGGGTCTCCGCAGAGCTGCCCGAGACGGGGGAGAGGTTCGAGGGGCTGTTGCCGCCTGTGGTGGCCGCCCCGGCCTTCGCGATCCGCAAGCCGGCCGTCGCCGTCTTCACGCTCGACGACTATGTCGCCGCCGGGATCATGACAGCCGGCCAGGCCACGGCGCTGCGCGAGGCCGTCGCCGGCCGCAAGAACATCCTCGTCGCCGGCGGCACCTCGACCGGCAAGACGACGCTGACCAATGCGCTCCTGGCCGAGATCGCCGGCACCACCGACCGGGTGGTGCTGATCGAGGACACCCGCGAGCTGCAGTGCCGCGCGCCGAACCTTGTGGCGCTGCGCACCAAGGACGGCGTCGCCTCGCTGTCCGATCTCGTTCGCTCCTCGCTGCGCCTTCGTCCCGACCGCATTCCGATCGGCGAGGTCCGCGGCGCCGAAGCGCTCGATCTTTTGAAGGCCTGGGGCACCGGCCATCCCGGCGGGATCGGCACGATCCACGCCGGCACCGCGCTTGGCGCGATCCGGCGTCTCGAACAGCTCATCCAGGAAGCCGTCGTCACCGTCCCCAAGGCGCTGATCGCCGAGACCATCGATCTCGTCGCGGTGCTGCGCGGCCGCGGCAGCGAACGCCGCCTCTCCGAACTCGCTCTCGTCGCCGGCCTCGATCCCGCCACCGGCGACTACCGCGTCCAGTCTGCCGGGGCGGGCGGCGACCCCTTGCCCCCCGGAGATCCATCATGAACCGCGTTCTCGCCGTCGTCCGCTCGTCCCGTCGCCGCCTGGCCGACTTGGTCGTCCTGACCACCCTCACGCTCGCCTTTGCGCCGGCCGCCTACGCGTCCGGCTCCTCCATGCCGTGGGAGACCCCGCTCAACTCCATCCTGGAGTCGGTGCAGGGGCCCGTCGCCAAGATCATCTCGGTCATCATCATCACGGTGACGGGCCTGACGCTCGCCTTCGGCGACACGTCGGGCGGCTTCCGGCGGCTGATCCAGATCGTGTTCGGCCTCTCGATCGCGTTCGCCGCGTCGAGCTTCTTCCTGACCTTCTTCAGCTTCTCGGGCGGGGCGCTCGTCTGATGGCCGCGATCGTCGATCCCGATGTGCCCGGCTTCTTCGCGCCGGTCCATCGCGCGCTGACCGACCCGATCCTCATGGGCGGCGCGCCGCGGACCGTGGCGATCGCCAACGGCACGATCGCGGCGGCGGTCGCGCTCGGCCTTCGGCTCTGGATTCCCGGCGCCCTGTTCTGGGCGGTGGGCCACGCCGCGGCGGTCTGGGCCGCCAAGCGCGATCCGCTGTTCGTCGATGTCGTGCGCCGCCACCTCCGCTATCCCGCACATCTGGGCGTGTGAGGCCGCGATGCTGAACCTCGCCGAATATCGCAATCGCCCCGCCGGCCTCGCCGACTTCCTGCCCTGGGCCGCGCTCGTCGAAGAGGGCGCGGTCCTGAACAAGGACGGGTCGTTCCAGCGCACGGCGCGCTTTCGCGGACCGGACCTCGACAGCGCCACGCCGGCCGAGCTGGTCGGCGTCACCGCGCGACTCAACAATGCGCTGCGCCGCCTCGGCTCCGGCTGGGCGATCTTCGTCGAGGCGCAGCGGATCGCCGCCCAGACCTATCCGCACTCGACCTTTTCCGATCCCGCGTCCGCGCTGGTCGATCTCGAACGGCAGGACGCGTTCGAGGAAGCGGGCGCGCATTTCGAGAGCCGCTACTTCCTGACCTTCGTATGGCTGCCGCCCGCCGAGGACGCCTCGCGTATCGAAGGCTGGCTCTATGAGGGGCGGGCTCAGAGCGGCGTCGATCCCTGGGAGCTGCTGCGCGGCTTCGTCGATCGCACCAACCGCGTTCTGCAATTGGTCGAGGGCTTCATGCCCGAGGTTGGTTGGCTCGATGACGGCGAGACGCTGACCTACTTGCACTCCACCATCTCGACGCGGCAGCAGCGCGTCCGCGTCCCCGAGACGCCGATGCACCTCGATGCGCTCCTCGCCGACGAGCCGCTCGCCGGCGGGCTGGAGCCGCGGCTTGGCTCGCATCACTTACGCACGTTGACCATCGTCGGCTTCCCGACCGCGACCCACCCCGGAATCCTCGATGAGATGAACCGGCTGGCCTTCCCGTACCGCTGGTCCACGCGCGCGGTCCTGCTCGACAAAACCGAAGCGGTGAAGCTGCTGACCAAGATCCGGCGGCAGTGGTTCGCCAAGCGCAAGTCCATCGCCGCCATCGTCAAGGAGGTGATGACCAACGAGGCGTCGACCCTGGTCGATAGCGATGCCGCCAACAAAGCCGCCGACGCCGACATGGCGCTGCAGGAACTGGGCTCGGACGATGTCGGTCAGGCCTATGTCACCGCGACCGTCACCGTCTGGGACGAGGATGCGGGTCTCGCCGCCGAGAAGCTCCGGCTGGTCGAGAAGGTGATCCAGGGTCGCGACTTCACCTGCATGCCCGAAGGGGTGAACGCGCTGGAGGCCTGGCTCGGGTCCATTCCCGGTCATGCCTACGCAAATGTCCGCCAGCCGCCGGTCTCCACCCTGAACCTGGCGCACATGATCCCGCTTTCCGCCGTCTGGGCCGGACCCGCGACCGACGAGCATTTCCGCAGCGCCCCGCTGCTGTTTGGCAAGACCGAAGGCTCGACGCCGTTCCGGCTGAGCCTGCACGTCGGCGACGTCGGCCACACACTGATCGTCGGCCCGACCGGGGCGGGCAAGTCGGTGCTGCTTTCGCTGATGGCGATGCAGTTTCGCCGCTACGAGAACAACCAGATCTTCGCGTTCGACTTCGGCGGCTCGATCCGCACGGCCGCGCTGGCGATGGGCGGCGACTGGCACGATCTCGGCGGCAACCTCTCGGCCGGATCGGAGCACTCGGTCTCGCTCCAGCCCTTGGCGCGCATCGACGAACAGGCCGAGCGCGCCTGGGCGGCGGAATGGGTGGCGGCCATTCTTTCCAAGGAAGGCGTCACCATCGATCCGACCGCGAAGGAGCATGTCTGGTCGGCGCTGACCTCGCTGGCCTCCTCGCCGGTGGGCGAGCGCACCATCACCGGCCTAGCGGTCCTGCTGCAATCGACGGCTCTGAAGCAGGCGCTTCAGCCCTATTGCGTCGGCGGCCCCTCCGGACGGCTGCTCGATGCCGAGACCGAGCAACTCGGCTCCGCCTCGGTCCAGGCCTTCGAGACCGAAGGGCTGATCGGCGCCGGCGCGGCGCCCGCAGTCCTCACCTATCTGTTTCACCGCATAGAGGGCCGCCTCGACGGTCGGCCGACCCTGCTGATCATCGACGAGGGCTGGCTGGTTCTCGATGACCCCGCCTTCGCCCAGCAATTGCGGGAATGGCTGAAGACGCTCCGCAAGAAGAACGCCTCTGTCATCTTCGCCACCCAATCGCTCTCCGACATCGATGGCAGCAACATCGCGCCAGCGATCGTCGAGAGCTGCCCGACGCGCATCTTCCTGCCCAACGAGCGCGCGATCGAGCCGCAGATCACTGCCATCTATCGGCGCTTTGGCCTCAATGATCGCCAGATCGAGATCCTCGCGCGGGCGACGCCCAAGCGCGACTACTACTGCCAGTCCCGTCGCGGCAATCGCCTGTTCGAGCTGGGGCTCGGACCCGTCGCGCTCGCCTTCTGCGCCTCCTCCTCCAAGCAGGACCATGCCGCCATCGAGCGCGTGATCGCCGAACATGGCCGCGAGGCCTTCACACCCACCTGGCTCGCCGATCGCGAGCTTTTGTGGGCCGCCGATCTCATCCCCGACCTGACCAATCTGGAGACGCCATCATGATCAAGCTGCGTCATCTGGCGGCGGCGAGCGCCGTCGTGCTCGCTCTGGCCGTCGCCGCGCCGCCCGCGTCGGCGCAGTGGATCGTCTACGATCCGACCAACTTCAGCCAGAACGTGCTGACGGCCGCGCGCGAGCTGCAGCAGATCAGCAACCAGATCCAGATGCTGACCAATCAGGCAACGAGCCTGGTCAATCAGGCGCGCAACCTCGCCAACCTGCCGATGTCGACGCTGACCCAACTCCAGTCGTCGATCGCCCAAACCCAGTCGCTGCTCAGCCAGGCGCAGAACATTTCCTTCAACGTCCAGCGCGTCCAGACGGCGTATTCGACCAGCTATGGGACGGCGGCGGGCACGGGCGGGGCCACGACAATGGTCGCCAACGCCCAGACCCGCTGGCAGAACTCGGTGGCCGCCTTCGAGGACAGCCTCAAGATCCAGGCCGGCGTCGTCGGTAACATTCCGACCAACTCCAGCGCCATGACCTCGCTGGTCACCGCCAGCCAGAGCGCCACCGGCGCCCTTCAGGCGGCGCAGGCCGGCAACCAGCTCCTGGCGCTGCAATCGCAGCAGCTCTCCGATCTGGTCGCGGTGCTGTCGGCCAAGAGCCGGGCAGACGCGCTCGAGCAAGCACGCACAGTCTCGGCCGAGGCGCAGGGCCAGCAGCAATACAAGACCTTCGCGACGCGCAGCGGCTACCAGCCCGGCAACGTCACCATGTTCAGCGGCAATTGAGGCCGCGATGCTGGGCCGATCGGACACCTTCCGCGTCGCCGCGATCGTCGCGTTGATCGCGGTCGTCGTCGTGAGCCTGGTCGCGATTCATCAGCGGCCCGCGCCGTCGATGATCGAGACGCCTTCGACCGTCTCAAGCCCAGCATCCGATGACCTCTCGGCCGAGTTGCGCCGCTGCGGCGCGCTCGGTCCGCAGGACGCCGAGGACGCGCGCTGTGTGGCGGTGTGGGAGGAAAACCGTCGGCGCTTCTTCGGCAGGCCGGCGCGGCCGCTGCCACCAACGCCCCCGGGCGCGGCTGCGCCGGCCACCAATGCTGCGGGAGACGCGCGATGAACAACGTCGGCGTCATCGACACCTTCCTCAACACCTTCACGACCTACATCGATTCCGGCTTCGGCCTGATCAAAGGCGAGGTCGGATACCTGTCCTCGACCCTGATCGTGATCGACATCACGCTTGCCGGCCTCTTCTGGGCCTGGGGCGCCGACGAGGACATCCTGCAGCGGCTGGTCAAGAAGACCCTCTACATCGGCTTCTTCGCCTTCATCATCACCAACTTCAACAATCTCTCGGCGATCATCTTCAACAGCTTCGCCGGCATCGGCCTGAAGGCAGGCGGTTCGACCATCTCGACCGCCACCTTCCTGCAGCCCGGACATCTCGCTCAGGTCGGTCTCGACGCCGGTCAACCGCTGCTCGACGCGGCGAGCCAGATGATGGGCTTCACCAGTTTCTTCGCCAACTTCGTCCAGATCGGCGTCTTGATGATCTCGTGGCTGTTGGTGCTGATCGCCTTCTTCATCCTGGCGGTCCAGCTCTTCGTCACCCTGATCGAGTTCAAGCTGACGACGCTCGCCGGCTTCATCCTCATCCCCTTCGCACTCTTCAACAAGACCGCCTTCCTGGCCGAGAAGGTGCTCGGCAACATCGTCGCCGCCGGCGTCAAGGTGATGGTGCTGGCCGTCATCGTCGGCATCGGCACCGGCCTGTTCTCGCAGTTCACCCAGACCTATGCCGGCGGCCAGCCGACGGTGGAGCAGGCGCTCTCCGTCGTGCTCGCCTCGCTCGCCATGCTCGGCCTCGGCATCTTCGGCCCAGGCATCGCCACCGGCCTTGTCTCCGGCGCGCCGCAGCTCGGTGCGGGCGCAGCAGTCGGGACCGGCCTTGCGGTTGCGGGCACGGCGATGGCGGGCGCCGGCGTGTTAGGTTTGGCCGGGAGGGGAGCGATGGCCGCGGCCTCCGGCTCGGCTGCCGCGGTGCGCGGCGGCGCGGCGATGGCGGGCGGCGCATCCTCGGCTTACAGCCTTGCATCGGCAGGCCGGTCCGGCGCGTCGGGCGTCGCCGCCGGCCTCGGCGGGGTTGGCCGCGCGGCGGCCGCGAGCGCAGCCGCGCCTATCCGGCGCGCGGCCAGCCAAGCCGCCGGTTCGGTGAAGCAGAGCTTTGCGGCCGGCGCCAAATCCAGCTTCGCCGCTACCGGCGGCTCCTCGACCCAGGGCACGGTCGGCGGCGGTCAGGCCGCCGGCGCCAGCCCTGCAGGGGCCAGTGCGACCGAATCCGGTCCACCCGCATGGGCACAACGCATGCGGCGTAACCAGGCCATCCATCAGGGTGCGACGGCAGCAGCAAACGCCCTCAGGTCCGGTGACAGCCATGGCGGCGGCCATTCCGTCGATCTCTCGGGAGGAGAATGAGCATGGCGATCTTCCGCCGATCATCAGTTCGTTACGGTCGCACACCCGAGCCCGAAACGCCCTATCAACGCGCCGCGCAGGCGTGGGACGACCGCATTGGCTCGGCGCGGGTGCAGGCCAAGAACTGGCGCCTGATGGCGTTCGGCTCGCTGGCGCTCTCCGTGGGCCTGGCCGGCGGGTTGGTCTGGCAATCCACCCACGGCAGTATCGTCCCCTGGGTGGTGCAGGTCGACAAGCTCGGCCAAGCCCAGGCCGTGGCGGCCGCCACGGCGGATTACACCCCAAGCGATCCACAGATCGCCTGGTATCTCGCCCATTTCGTAGAGCTGGTCCGCTCGCTGCCTGCTGATCCCATCATCGTGCGGCAGAACTGGCTCGACGCCTACGACTTCACCAGCACCTCGGGCTCCCAGGCGCTCAACGACTATGCCCGCGCCAACGACCCGTTCGCCAAGCTCGGCAAGCAGCAGATCGCCATCGACGTCTCGAGCGTGATCCGCGCCTCGCCGTCGAGCTTCCGCGTCGAATGGGTGGAGCATCGCTATCAGGACGGGGCGCTCGCCGACACCTCGCGCTGGACCGCGATCCTCACCATCGCGATCCAGACGCCAACCTCCGCCGACGTGCTCCGCAAGAACCCGCTCGGCATCTACGTCACCGCCATCAACTGGTCCAAGGAGCTGGGACAATGACCCTGCCGATTTCCATGGAAGCCGGCAGCCCGGCTTCACGTTTCTCCGCCAATCAGCAAAGCCGGGAAGGAGGGAGTGCGGCTTTCCGTAAAATCGGCTTCGCGGCTTTGCTGATGTCCGTCACCGCGCTTGGCGGATGCGCTCACACCTTCATCCCGCCCGACATCAACTACGACAGCGCCGAGCCGGCGAAGCTGGTCGCACCACCGCCTGCGCCGATCAAGATCGTCGAACTGCCCAAGCTCTTGCCGCTGCCGGGCCAGTTGAAGCCACTCCCGGGTGGGAAGGAGCCGCCGCAGTCACCCAACCCGCAAGTGCGCGTCGATCACGCGAATGCCGCCGCGCGTGTGCAGCCGGTGCGCGATGGTTTCATCAATGCCGTGCAGGTTTATCCCTACTCGGCGGGCGCGCTCTATCAGGCCTATACGGCGCCCGGCGAGATTACCGACATCGCCCTGCAGGAAGGCGAGCAGCTCGTCGGCACAGGGCCAGTCGCCGCGGGCGACACCGTGCGATGGATCATCGGCGACACCGAAAGCGGCGCCGGCGCGACCAAGAAGGTCCACATCCTCGTGAAGCCGACCCGGCCCGACCTGATGACGAACCTGGTCATCAACACGGACCGACGGACCTATCTGCTGGAGCTGCGCTCGACCGAGAAGACCTACATGGCCTCGGTGTCCTGGCAATATCCCGAGGACCAGCTCATCGCGCTGCGCCAGCAGAATGCGGCGGCCGAAACAGCCGCGCCGATCGCCACCGGCGTCGATCTCGCAGCGATCAATTTCCGCTACGCGATCGAGGGCGACAATCCCGCGTGGCGGCCGCTGCGCGCCTTCGACGACGGCCAGAAGGTCTACATCGAATTCCCGTCCGGCATCCGCCAGGGCGAGATGCCGCCGCTCTTCGTCATCGGTCCGGCCGGTGGCTCCGAGCTGGTGAACTACCGCGTGCGCGCCAACTACTACATCGTCGACCGCCTGTTCGCCGCCGCCGAACTCCGTCTCGGCGACAAGGACAGCGAGCGCCGTGTCCGTATCGTCCGCACCGATGGAAGGCCGCGGTCATGACGGACGAACCGGAAGAACACCAGCCGGCGCCGACGCCGGTCGTGCCGCCCGACCTACGGCTCCGGGGAGAGCGGCCGCGCGTGACGCGCCTCTCGCGCAAGGTGCTGATCACGCTTGGCGCTGTGTCTGCACTCGCCGTCGCCGGCGCGCTCGGCTACGCGCTCCAAACCCACAGCAAGGGACAGTCGGGTCAGGAGCTGCTCAGCACCCAAAACCGGCCCTCGGCCGAGGGCCTGGCCGGGCTGCCGAAGGATTATACCGGCCTGCCGCGGCAGGCGCCGCCACTAGGCCCCCCGCTGCCTGGCGACCTCGGCAAGCCGATCCTCAATGCCGGCGCGGCGCCGAACACAACCTCGCCGACCGCCGGGCCGGATCCCGCGGCGCAGCGGCTGGCTCAGGAGTCCGAGGCGGCGCGCGTCAGCCGCCTGTTCGCTCAGACCAACCAGCAGCCGCAGCCGGTCAGCCTTGTCGCTTCGCCGGCGACAGCAACGCAGAGCGGTCCAACGCCCACGCCGCCCGTCGATGCCGGGTCGGCGCAGAACATGCAGGATCGCAAGACCGCGTTCCTCAATGCCGCGACCAACAAGCGAACGATCAGCCCCGACCGTCTGGAAGCCAAGGCTTCGCCCTACGTCGTGCAGGCCGGCACCGTCATACCCGCGGCCCTCATCACCGGCATCCGCTCGGACCTCCCTGGCCAGATCACCGCCCAGGTGACCGAAGCCGTCTACGACAGCCCGACCGGCCAATACCTGCTGATCCCGCAGGGCGCGAAGCTGATCGGCCAATACGACAGCTCGGTGGCCTTCGGCCAAAGCCGCATTCTCCTCGTCTGGACGCGCGTCATCATGCCGGACGGCACGTCGATCGTGCTGGAACGGCAACCGGGCGCCGATACGCAAGGCTATGCCGGGCTCGAAGACGAGGTCGACAATCATTGGGGGAAGCTGTTCCAGGCAGCCGTGCTCTCGACGCTGCTCAGCGTCGGCGCAGAAGCCGGCACGAGCCAGAACGAGAACAATCTCGTGCAGGCGATCCGTAGCGGCGCGTCCAACAGCATCAGCCAGACGGGCCAACAGATCGTTCAGCGCCAGCTCAACATCCAGCCGACGCTCACTATCCGCCCCGGCTTCCCGGTTCGTGTCATCGTGACGCGCGATCTTCTATTGGCGCCCTACGGACACGGAGGGAATCCATGACGAAACTCAAACTTGGGCCGCTCGCCGACGACAAGCCGGTCAAGATCAGCGTCGAACTGCCCGCCGTCGTGCATCGCGATCTCGTCGCCTATGCTCAGGTGCTCGGCCGGACCACCGGCCAAACGGCTCCCGATCCTTCGAAGCTCATCGTACCGATGATCGAGCGATTCATGGCGACCGACCGCGCCTTCGCCAAGGCGCGTCGCGATCGGAGCGCTCAGGTCGCTGGCGGTTCGGCCGAGAAATCGGGATAGTGTTCGCGCAGCATGGCCAGGAACGATCCCAGGGCGGGGTTGCTGTTCGCTTCTCGCCAGTACGCCATGAAATTGACCTGGCTCGGTCCGTCGTCGTCCCAGACTTCGCGGTAGACGACGCCTTCGTGGCGGACACCCGTCGCGCCCTCGAACATCAAGAGCGTGCCATAGTTCGCACTGACTAGGCTCAGCAGTCTGTCCAGTGACGAGTCCTGATGGACGATGTGCTGGGAGCCGACGGCATGACGAAGCTTCGCCGCGAGCAGCCCCTCCAACTCCGGTCCGGGGCCTTGCCGCGGGACGAGAAACTTTTCGTTTGCAATATCCGCCCACCGAATCCTGGAATTCTGGCCAAGCGGATGATGCTGGGGGAAGGCCACGATCACCCGTTCGCTCCAAAGCGGGAGCATCCGGCCGTCCCAGGCCGTCGCATGCCCGGTCATGATCGCGATATCGACGACGTTGCCCGCCAGAGCGCATAGCAGCCGATCCTGGCTGCCGTCGACGGTGCGTACATCCACATCCGGAAAGCGGCGATGGTATTCGACTAGCGTCGCGTGCATGTGTCCTGCCGAGGGGGAGGCATGAACGCCGATCGTCAACAAGCCAAGTTCGCCGCGGCTTCTGCTCTTGATCCGTCGGAACTCCGTATCGACGTCATCGAGGATCCGCTTGGCGCTCGCCACGAACTCCAGCCCCACCGTGGTGAGGTGGGTGCCGCCATTCGTCCTTTCGAACAACACCACGCCAACCTGGCGCTCGATCTCGTGCAGCCGGCGGCTCAAGGTCGATTGGCGTATGTTCAGAGCCTCCGCCGCCTGTCTCAGACTGCGGTGTTGTGACGTTACGACTGCCAAACGCAAATCGCGAAGCTCTATGTCCACACTACTCACTTCATCGGCCCGCATACGGGCCGCCTCTCAGAAAATTTCGCCTTCCCGTCCCACACCAATTCTACCGTGAAGCGATATGCGGCCGCTGTTTAGAAGCTCTTAACTTCTCAGGTCGGCAGCGGATCGGTGCCGCGATCGAGCAAGGCCAGATAGTCCGAATAGGCGTAAATTCGTCCGCGCTGCCGCCCCGTGGTCTCATGCACGACATTGATCTTGGCGAGATTTTCCAGCGCCGTGCTGGCGGTCGGGAAGGAGACGGCGAGCCTTTCGGAGACCGTCTGGATGGTGACGATCGGGCTGGCTTGCATCAATTCATGGGCTCGGAGCGCCGACGGGGCCGCGCGACCGAGGCCGGCGATCTGCTGTCGATGGGCGTCGAACATGGCGATCAGATCGCGAGCCGTCGCGGCGGCTTGTTCGGCGGTTTCCGCGACGCCGGTCAGGAAGAACTCCATCCAGGTCTCCCACGTCCCAGCCTGCCGGACCTCCTGCAGGAGTCGGTAGTAGTCGTCGCGCCGGGATTTCAGGAACAGGCTGAGATAGAGGATCGGCTCGCGCAGCACCCCAGCCTCGCACAGGATCAGCGTGATGAGCAGCCGACCCAGGCGCCCGTTGCCATCGAGAAAGGGATGGATCGTCTCGAACTGGACGTGGGCCAAGCCCGCTCGGATGAGCGGGGGTAAGGCCGGATCTTCGCTATGCAGGAAGCGCTCGAGCGCATCGAGGCATTCGTCCAGCCGGTTCGGCGGCGGCGGCACGAACAGGGCGTTGCCCGGCCGGGTTCCGCCGATCCAGTTCTGCGAGCGGCGGAACTCGCCCGGTTGCTTCGCGGCGCCCCGTCCCGACTTGAGTAGGATGGCGTGCATTTCGCGGATCAGCCGGAGCGACAGGGGAAATCCGCCCCGCATCCGGGAGACGCCATGCTCAATCGCCGCAACGTAGTTCGAAACCTCAGTCACGTCGTCGAGTTCGACCGCCGGCGCCTCGTGATTTTCGAACAGCAGCAGGTCGGACAGCGAGGATTGCGTGCCCTCGATCTGCGAAGACAGGAGGGCTTCCTTGCGGACGTACATGTAGAGGAACAAAGGCGTCGAGGGCAGGATCGTGGTCACGCCGTCGAGGCGCCCGACCGCGGCGATGGCGCGTTCATAGACCTGCATGAACCGCCCGAGTTCGAGCGGCGGCTTCGGTGGCAGCGGGGCAGGCACGTAGGCCCGCACGCGCTCGCCTCCCGCGGTCGTTTCGACATAGGCGCCAAGCCTTTGGTTCTCCCCGTCCGTCACGCGCGATCCTTTAATTAGCTTCGCCACTATTAAAGCATACCGCCATATATCTTAATAGCGCGTGGGGCTAATTCAAGGCCGCCGACGTGACGCGTCACCCGCAGGCGCGGGCAGTTGGGGGCACGATAGGGAGCGGATGTGGCTTGGCTCGACATCTTCGAGCCCTCGGTCAACCTAGTCCGCGTTGCGCCACAAGGCGCAAATCCAGGGAGGTTGGCGCGCCCGACACGATTCGAACATGTGGCTGTCGATGAGCGTCGAACATTGCGGTCAGATCGCACGCCGTCGTGGCGGCTTGTTCCGCAGTCTCCGCGACGCTGGTCAGGAAAAACTCCATCCAGGTTTCCCTCCTCCCAGTCTGGCGGACCTCTTGCAGGACCCGGTAGTAGTCGTCGCGCCAGGATTTCAGGAACAGGCTGAGATAGAGGATCGGCTCGCGCAGTACCCCAACCTCGCACAGATGGCGCATACAATGGACTTTTCAGTGATATCCGATATCCGCTCGTACCTTGCCGCGAAAGACCCAATACGACCACGCCGTATAAAGAAGAATAATCGGAAGCAGCACCAAGGTCCCGACGAGGAGGAAGGCTTGGGTGCTCTCAGAGGATGCGGCTTCACGCAACGTGTAATGGTGCGGCACGATCATCGGCCACAGACTGATGGCGATGCCGAGGTAAGACATCAAGAAAAGCCCGATCGCACCTATAAAGGGACCTGCCTCGCTTTGGCCGCTCAGCGAACGCCAAACGTAGAACGCGATCACGGCCGTGACGACGGGAACGGGCGCCAGGAAGATAAGGTTCGGCCAGGAAAACCAGCGACGAGAAATGTCCGGGTCAGCGAGCGGTGTCCATATGCTGACCGCAGCAACGGCGATGAGGACGCCGACGAGCGCCATCCGGCCGTGACGACGTGCCCTCAACTGGATATCGCCATCGGTCTTTAGCACAAGCCATCCGGCGCCCAGCAGGGCATACCCCAACACGAGCGCCAAGCCCGTCAGCAACGAAAACGGCGTGAAGCAATCGAAGCTGCTGCCGACAAAATGACGGCCGTCCACTTTGAATCCCTGGATAAATGCGCCGAGGACGATACCCTGAGCGAAGGTGGCGATCACCGAGCCCCATGAAAACCCGTGATCCCAGAAATTCTTGTGATCGGCGTCTCGATAGCGAAACTCGAAGGCCACGCCTCGGAACACCAGCGCGAGTAGCATAATCGCGATCGGGAAATAGACGGCGGGAATGATGATCGCAAACGCAAGCGGAAACGCCGCCATGAGGCCGACGCTGCCAAGAATCAGCCAGGTTTCGTTACCGTCCCAGATGGGCGCTATCGAGTTCATGATCAGGTTGCGCGAGCGCGTATCGGGCGCGAAGCCGAACAGGATGCCCACGCCGAGATCGAAGCCATCCAGGAGGACGTAAAGAAAGACTCCGACGCCGAGGATGAACGTCCAGATCGGCACGAGATCGAGCGTGAACGGCATCATGACCGCCCTCCCTCTTCGCGTGCGCCCGGCAGCGCGATCACCGGCAGATCGGGACGGCCGCCTTCGACCGGCCCCTCGGTTGTAGTCGCCTCAACACCTCGGCGCACGATCCTTGCCATCAACAGCACACCCGCGGGGAACATGATGAGATAGGCTACGATGTATCCGGCGAATGACAGTGCGACATCGAGCCCAGTCAGCGACGGCGACACCGAATCCGCGGTGCGCAACAGGCCATACACCGTCCATGGCTGCCGGCCGACCTCTGTCGTGGTCCACCCCGCCAACACGGCGATAAAGCCGAGCGGAGCGGCCCATTCACAGGCGCGCAGGAATCCAGTGCTCTCGTAAAGCCGTCCGCCCCGACGCAGGAGATTTCCCGCGATCACCACCGCCAGCATGATCAAACCAATCCCGACCATGATGCGAAAGGCGAAGAAAGGAATCGCGACTGGCGGACGCTGATCGGGCGGCACCTCCTTGAGGCCGGGAACAACCCCGTTGGGGTCGTGTGTCAGAATCAGGCTGCCCAGCACCGGCACGTCGACATTGAAACGATTGGTCTCTTGCTTCTCGTCCGGGATGGCAAACAGCGCCAACGGCGCGCGCGCCTCTCTGTTCCAATGCGCCTCGATCGCCGCAAGCTTGGTCGGTTGATATTCAAGCGTGTTCAAGCCATGCATATCGCCGAGCAAGATCTGCAATGGCACCAGCGCGAGCAGTACCCAAAGCGTCGTCGACAGCATGGTTCTGGCTTCGTCCGCGGCGCGCCCTTTGCGCAGCAGCCACGCGGCAACGCCCATCACCACAAAACCCGTGGTAACGTAGAAGCCGGTGACGGTGTGCGCGAGACGATACGGAAAGGACGGATTAAAGATGATCGCCATCCAGTCCTTCGGGAAGAATCGGCCGTCGATCAATTCATAGCCGGCCGGTGTTTGCATCCAACTGTTGACCGCCAGAATCCAGAAGGACGAAAACAAGGTGCCGGCAGCAACCATCAGGGCGGCAAAGAAATGCACCCAGCGCGGGACAAGGCTACGCCCGAACAGCAGGACGCCAAGGAACGCAGCTTCGAGAAAGAAAGCAGTCAGCCCTTCATAGGCCAGCAGCGGTGAAATGATGTTGGCGGTTGCGTCCGAAAACCGGCTCCAGTTCGTTCCGAACTGGAAAGGCATGATGATGCCAGACACCACACCCATCGCAAAGGAGACCGAGAAAATCTTCGTCCAGAAGCTCGATATGCGAAGATAGGTCTCGCGCCGCGTCGCGAAGTACAAACCCTCCATGAACGCAATAAAGGAGGCGAGCCCGACTGTAAAAGCCGGTAGTAGAATATGCCAAGCGATAACCCAAACGAATTGCAGTCGGGATAGAAGTAAGGCCTCTTGCGTCATTGGGTGCCCGTTCCTTAACTGCCGTCCATCGACTCGCAGGCATAACCCAGCGTCGATCTCCCACCGTCTTTGAAATATCGTTGGCCTTTATTCAGCAGCACTCCATTGGCATTGGCAACTCCGAGTTCGAGACTTTCCCCTACTCGCTGCGACAAAAGGATAAAGCGTTCTGCGGCGGGTGGCGGGCAGACATCCCGGGCAGTTTCGGCAAAGAGCGCCAGCCAACGATCGAAATGCCGGGCGTCGACGGGCAGCGGCAGGTGCTTGGCCATCGGCTGGCCGTGGTAGCGACCGCTCATCAGCGCGACCGAGGACCAGAAGGCACACATCTTCTGCAAATGCGGCTCCCAATCGTCGATCCTAGCGGCGAAGATTGGACCAAGGGTCGCGTCATCCCGGACCCTTGCATAGAAGCCGCGCACGAGTCGCTCGATCATTACCTCATCGATCCCCGTCTCGGCCTGGATTTGCGCGGTGATCGCCGCGCGCCGCGCGGCTGCGGTCTGGGCATCCGCGCTCATGACAACGCTCCTTGGGCTTTCGTCGCCGGCAAGTTCGCCGCCACGCGATCGATGTTGTATTCGTGCGAAGCGAGCATCGCCGCCAGATCGGCATGAATCGCCGGATCCCGGATCGTCGGCAGCAACGCTTTTAGTTTGCGCACCACCCAGCCCTGGCCGCGATTGAGAAAGGCGAGCCGCTCATTTTGGTCGGGAATCGACATCGCCTTATCGTAGAACGCGCCCGTCTTCGCCGATGGCGCACCGTCAAGCCGACGGATCGCCTTCGTCAATACGCCGCACCAGCGCGCCTCATCGCGATGGATAGATAGAATGAGCGCCGTCTGATTATCTCCGGTCATTTCCCTCGTTGTAGCCAGCGTGACGCGTGCGCCCGCGCGCTCGGCTTCGAGCAACTCGTTTAGCGCCGGTAGAAGCTCCTCGCGGCTCGCGAATCCCATATAGCGATCATCCATCTCGTGAGCCAGGCAGGCCGGCGACGCCAGCTCAGCGGGTTCGCTCGTTGCCGTAGCGTTCGCATCGAGGAGCCGCGCGGCTTCGCCGGCGATGGCGCGCACGCGATCCGCTGCCCCGACGATGTCCGTGATCCGGCCAACGCCCGTGCCGGCATAGAGCGCCATCGCCTCGAACGTGCCGGTCATCGCGCGCAGCGGCGAATCCGTGCTGAACAGGTAGATGGGCCGACCCGCCTCGTCGCCAATTATGGTTCGGGTTTGGGCAAAGGGATCGCCACGTTCCCCACGGGTGACGCTGTTGGCGAGCACGCGCACCCTGCTCCCAAGCGGCCAGTTAATGTGGAAAGCGTCCGTCAGGACCGTGTCGGCGCCGTGGGCGCCCAGCAGCCGCTGCTTGTGATAGCCATGGGCGAACGCTTCCGGCGTGGCGATCAGCGCCGTCCCGAACACCGCGCCCTGCGCCCCGAACGACAACATGGTCGCAAGATCGGCACCGTCGGCCAGCCCGCCGGCTGCGAGCACGGGTAGTTCCGTTTGGGCGACGATCTCGGGAACGAGATCATGCAACGGGCGGTTGCCCCGGACGTGGCCGCCGGCTTCGACGCCCTGGGCTATGATGATCTGCGCGCCGGCCTGCTCCACCGCCTGGGCCTCGGCACGTGAGCCTACTTGACAAGCCACAATAATCCCGGCCGCTCGCAGGCGCGCCAGCAGCCTGAAGGGCACGTCCCAGAAGAGGCCGACGACCGGCACGCCGAGATCGATGCAAGCCAAGACCTGCGACTCGAGAAGCTTGGGATCGGTCGCGGCAGGAATTAAATTTACGCCGAAGCGTGCGATCCCGCGCGCCCGCAGCGCCGCTACTTCCGCATGGATCAACTCCACCGGCTCGCGCACCATGCCGAGAAAGCCGAAACCACCGCCTTCGGTGACGGCCGCGACGAGCCCAGATCTTGAGACGCCACCCATGCCGGCAAGCACGATCGGAACCGTGCAACCGAGAATATCGCAGACCGGCCTATGCAGGATGCTGATCTCGAGGGCGGTGCGGGCCATGTTCACGACTCTTATGCGCTGCTGTTACTGCTGAACGGCAAGCGAGGTTTAACGGTATCCAATGCCCATCACGTAGTCGCGAAGAAGGTCTTCTTCATACTCGACCTCCCCGAGCAGCGCCTGAAGGGCGTCACGAGCATAAAGGGTTCCAAGTGGGCGGCCTTCCGAGTCGACGACGGGGATGTGCAAGAAGCCCTTTTCCTTCATCAAGTCCCACGCCTGTTGCAGCCTGTCGTCAGGACGACAGCATACGACGTCCCGCGTCATGACCGAGGCAACCATCGTTGTGCAGGCATGTCCTTGGCACTGACTGATGCGCGAAACGATGTCCGTCTTACTGACCACACCTACCATCTTGTCGTCGGCGTTACAGACGACGATGAGTTCAGCTCGGTTCTGACCGAAGAGCGCAGCCGCTTGAGTAAGTTGCGAGTCCTCGCTTATCCGCGTGAGACGGTCTCGGGCGACTGACAACACAACTTCGACGTTCATGGACAACTCCTTAAACGGCCACCGGATCACCGATCTCTGGTCCGGTTCCATCTCGGCCTCCTCTCCCAGAACATCATCACGCAAATTCCCTGACAGTATTCATGCGGTTACGTGAGCATTCGGAGAATCGAAACAACACCCGCGATCGCGAGCATCAAGCACCCGAACTGGATCAAAACGATCGATAAAAGTTTGATGCGATCGGTGTGCAGATAGTCTTCGGCAATGACCTGAAGTCCAAGCGCCATATGGTAGAAGAGAACGATGACCAATACGATCATGAGCACGGCATTGAACGGCGAACCGATCCATCGGGAAAACGCCCGATGATCGGTAGCGATAAGAGCCGTGAACGAAATGACGAACCAGACGGTCAAAGGCGCCAATGCCAAGGCGGTGACTCGCTGCAGCCACCAATGGCGGGAACCCGACCTGGCGGAGCCAAGCCCTCGGGCACGCGCCAACGGGGCTTGCATGCGGATCACCCTCATGGTTCGCCTGCCATCATGAAGAAACCGGCGATCCAAAGGCCGATGGTCAGGATCACGCTTGTCGCAACTACCGCCCAACCGGACACATAGATGGTTCGTAGTTCAAAGCCGCGACCTGCATCCCAGAAGAGATGCCGCAGGCCATTACACAGATGGAAGAAGATGGAGAACGTCCAGCCCAACAACAGAAGGAGCCCAATCCACGAGCGCATGACGTAGAGGACGTCATGATAAGCAGTTGGACCCGCGGCTCCGGCGACAAGCCACGCGACGATCAGCAGCGAGCCGATGCTTAAAGCTACGCCGGTCAGACGATGCATGATGGATAGCACCGACGTCAGTTGCGGCCGGTAAATCTGGATGTGAGGCGAGAGCGGGCGACGATCGTGCATCATACTTCAGGTTTCCCGCTGGATGATCATCTTCTTGATTTCAGCGATCGCTTTGCCGGGATTCAGGCCCTTCGGGCAGGTCCGTGTGCAATTCAGGATCGTGTGACATCGGTAGAGCCGGAATGGATCTTCCAAATCGTCGAGGCGCTTGCCTGTCGCCTCGTCACGACTGTCTGTCAGCCACCTCCATGCCTGTAACAGGACGGCAGGGCCGAGAAACCTGTTGCCGTTCCACCAGTGGCTCGGACATCCGGCCGTACAGCAAAAGCAGAGAATGCACTCATAATAGCCATCAAGCTGCTCGCGATCTTCGGGTGATTGCAGGCGTTCCCGTTCGGGCGCCGGTGTCGTCGTCTGCAGCCAAGGTTCGATAGATGCGTATTGCGCGTAGAGGTGGGTGAGATCGGGAACGAGATCCTTTATGACGCGCAGGTTATTGAGCGGATAGACGGTGACGGGTTCCGCGGTTTCGGAAATAAATCGAGTGCAGGCCAGCCAGTTCGTGCCGTCGATGTTCATAGCGCAGGAGCCGCAGATTCCCTCGCGGCAAGACCGGCGGAAGGTGAGCGTGGAATCAATCTCGTTCTTGATCTTGATCAGCGCATCGAGGACCATCGGTCCGCAGGCATCGAGGTCGACCTCGTAGGTGTCGATCCGAGGGTTCGCACCGGTGTCCGGGTCGTAGCGGTACACATCGAAGCGCTTGACGTGCTTTGTATCAGCCGCTGCCCGCCAGATCTTGCCGCGACGAATACGCGATGTCGCAGACACGCCAAATCCCCTGGGTATCGGAAATCGCTTGAGGAGCGTGCGTCGCGGCACCTGGTTGGATGAACGGATCAGCATGCGGTCGTCTTTCAGTTGGTATACGTCATGCCTTGTGAGTTTCAGGAGGCGACCGGTCGTCGGCCGCTGGCGCGCCACCCTCATTCTCCCAGCGCTCAGGGCAGCCGCACGTATATTCCGCGCGCAGCCGTTGCCCGCATCGGGGACAGATTTGTTCGGTCACTGTTGCTGTAGACGGCGCTTTCTTGGGACGGGAGCTAACGGCGGGTTTAATACGCGACATGATGTATCCTTCTCTTCGCGGTCTCGAAAGCGTCCGCCACTCATGTTTGACTTGGAGCGTGATTCAGGAAGATCGTCAGAAGGAGGGACGAATCCTGAATCGCCTTGACCGAATGCGGTGCGCCACCCTCAAGATAAACCCACTCGTTAGCCCTCAGAGCGATGGGCGTGGGGTCGACCCCGAGTTCGACATGCCCTTCGAGGCAGTGCAACGTGATCTCGCCGGAGACCTTGTGTTGCGGGATTTCCGCACCCGCATGGACAATCAGTCGTATGGTCTCGAAATGATCGGCCTTGATGATGGCCGCGGTCCTCGCCTCCCTCAGCCCAGGCCCCATCGGTCCGAGATCGACGATTTCACCGGGTTTTGCATGATGCAGCGCCATAAGCTTTGGTCCTCATATTTATCTTGTCATGCCCAAAGGATGCGTTTCCTCGTCCATGATTATTCCGCCGCCTGGGGGCCAGCCTGCAGCGGTCTGCGGAAGATCAGCCTGTCGATGGCCCCCGGATAAAGCGGGCGCAGTTTGACGATGAAATCCCAAGCCATCAGCACCGCGCCGGCGGCGAACACCACATCGCCCGGCAGCCGCATCCACTGCCAGAAGAGCGTCGTGTCGTAGAACGCACTGCTCCGGGCATAGGCCAGTCCATGCTCGTAGACGGCATCAAGCTGCGGCCAACCGATGGGGAAGAAATTCAGCAGGATCCACAGCACTAGTCCGCCATTGTAGAGCCAGAAGGCCCAGAGACCGAGTTTCTCGCTGAAGGCCGGCCGCTCAGCATGGATATAGCGCATGCAGAAATAGATCAGCCCGATCGCGAGCTCCCCGAAGGCGCCGAACAAGGCGGTGTGCGCGTGGTTGAGCGTCAGGAAGGTGCCGTGCTCGTAGTAGTTCACGAGCGGTGCGTTCAGCGTACCGCCGCCGAACACGCCTGCGCCGACGAAATTCCAGAACGCGGCGCCGATGACATAGGTATAGGCGAGCCGGTACTTGAACTCCTGATGCGCCTTGATCAGCCGGTAGTGATTAATCGCCTCGATGATCAAGAGCACCAGCGGCAACACCTCGATGAAGGAGAACATGCTGCCCATCGGCACCCACATGCTGGGGCCGCCAGCCCAATAAAGGTGATGGCCGGTGCCGATCACGCCACCGAGGAAGATCAGGATGATCTCGAAATAGGTCGCCCGCTCCGCAAGCTTGCGCGAGACCAGGCCCACTCCCATCAACAGATAGGCGGTCATGCAGGCGGCGAAGAACTCGAACGACTGCTCGACCCACAGATGGACCACCCACCAGCGCCAGAAGTCGGTCAGCGTGAAGGACTTCTCGATCCCGGTCAGCGGGATCATGCCGAACGCATAGAGCACCGCGATATTGATGGTGGAGGCCCAGATCAGGTGCTCCATCCGAATGCGGCCGGTCCAGAATTGGCCGGCCGCTTTCCACCAGTGTGCCGTGCTCGGCCACAGCGCCCGCATCACGAGCAGACTCCATAGCGCGAGCCCGATGAAGAAGCCGATCTGCCAGAAGCGGCCGAGCTGGATGTAGGACAGGCCCTGATTGCCGAACCAGAACCAATTCTGGTCGATCACGCCCATGATGCCGAGATAATCGCCGATCAGCGCGCCGGCGACGACCGCGAGCGTGACCCAGAACAGGAAGTCCACCAGCCAGTGCTGGCCCTTGGCTTCCTGACCGCCGGCGATGGCGGGGGCAAGGAACAACGCGGCTCCGATCCAGGAAAGCCCGATCCAGACGATCGGCGCCTGGATATGCAGGTCGCGCAGGAAGTTGAAGGGCAGAAAGTCGTTGATGGCGATGCCGTAGAAGCTCGTCCGATCGTAGTAGGAATGCGCCATGATCGTGCCGGCGGCGATCTGCACCAGCAGCAGCGCGGCGACGACGAGAAAGTATTTGCCGACCCGCCTCTGGCTCGGCGTCAGCGGCCGGAAGGTCGCCAGCACCGGGTCCATCGGCGCGTCGTCCGGATTGTTGAGGAAGAATTCGTAGATGAAGATCACCACGCCGAAGGCGAAGAAGGTGAAGCAGAAGCTGATCCAGGTCCATTTGAAGGTGTTGGTGGTTGGCGTATTGCCGACCAGCGGTTCGTAGGGCCAGTTTTCGGTCCAGGACCAGGTCACGCCGGGCCGCCGCGCCACAGTCGTCAGCGCGGAGAAAACCAGAAAATCCGCAGTCTTGACCGCAAGCGGGGGCGTGAGGCTGTAGGCCGGGGTCCAACCGGCGGCGGGATTGGCGGTGTTCAGTCTCTTGGCCAGATCGTCGCGCACCCTCACCAAGGCGTCCGCCAACGAGACGGGTAGCACGACCTCCGGCTTGGTCAGGTCCACGCCTTGCAGCGCACGGCGCATCACGGCGGCGGCGGCGGCCTGCTGATCAGCAGTCAATTCTGAAAACGGCTTCCCCAATGTGGCCAGCGCGACATTGTTCTGGGTCGCCGTACCCAGCGCCACGAGGGTCGAGGCGGTGTAGTCCTCGCCGTAATAGGAGCCCATGCCGTAGAGGCTGCCGTAATCCATCAGGTCGGCCTTCTGGAAGCCGCCCTTGCCGGCCACGATGTCGCCGTCCGTCATCAGCACAGTTCCGCTCGCACTGACGAAACGGTCCGGCTGCGGCGGCGCCGCTCGGTAGGTCTGCACCGTCGCCCACGCGAGCAGGCCGAACGTGGCGATGGCGACAACCAGCAGCACCCATTTGAGGACGTTGCTGACGGGGTCTTCGACCGGCGGGTCGATCTGCTCGGCCGCCAATGTCATGATCTCAATTCCTGCTCAGCACTCATGCCCGGTCCTCCCAGCGTGTTTGCTAGCCGGCCGCGTGCGACCGGAGCCTCCGGCTTGTTCAAAAGATCGACCATCCCTGGCTCCCAGTGACCGCGCCCAGGATCGTCACAACACTCAGCAACAGCAGAACCCAATGCGCGCGGTGTAACCAAGCGAAGGCGGCCTGCGGCCGTTCGGTGGCCCATCGCCGGAAATGGCGATGCAGAATGAACGGCTCGGCAATGAACAGGACGAAGGCGAACAGCAGCCAAAGGCAGACCATGGCGTGCATCCACCAGAAGCCGGCGCTGCGAAAACGCTCCCAGAGATCGAGCCGCCAAGTCATGTAAAGGCCGGTCAGGCCGACCAGAACAACGGCAGTCCGCGCCTGCCAGACGAACCGATGCTCGATCGCCTGAAATGCGCGCAGCCGGTCCTCGCCGAGATCGCCCCGCCGCACGGCCGGCAACGCCACCGTGGTCGCCATCGACACGCCGCCGATCCAAATCACGACAGCGAGGACGTGCAGCGCCCGGGCGATGATGACATCGTCCATGATTCTACACGGCTCGACCAGGGCCGAGCCGCCCGGCTTTGCTGTAAGACATGAGAACATCCATCGCGCGCAGCCCATCTTGTCTTGGCGTAACGCTACCAAAAAAACGGATTGGTCCGTTTGCGCTGGCGCAAACCGCTCCCTTTCTCCGGCCTTGGCTGGTAAGGTTCCAGCATGGCAGCCGATACTCAGCTTTTCCCGGAAACCCTCGCCACGATGGAACTCTTCCATGGTCTTCCCGTGTCAGCACTGGCCGCGGCCGCGGCTGCGGCGCGACTGCGCTGCCTGCCCAAGGATCTACGCATCTTCAGCCAGGGCGATGACGGCGCGCGCGCCCACGCCATCATCGAGGGCGCGGTGCGAATCGTCCAATCCGGTAGCGACGGGGCACAAGTCGTCATCCGCCTCATCGGACCCGGCGAGATGTTCGGCACCGTCGCGCTCTTCACCGACTCCCGCTACCCGGCGGACGCTGTCACGCTCTCGGAGACGCTGGAAGCAAGTTGGAGCGAGGGCGAACTGCTCGACCTCATGGCCATTTATCCGCTGATCGCGATCAACGTCATACGCATCATCGGCAAGCGCCTGCAGGAAGTGCAGGAACGCGTGCGCGAACTCGCGACCCAGCGCGCAGAACGCCGCGTCGCCCATGCAGTGCTGCGGCTAGCGCGCCAGAGCGGGCGCAGCACGATCGATGGGACCGCCATCGATTTCCCGCTCCGGCGAAAGGATGTTGCAGACATCGCGGGCACCACGCTGCACACCGCCAGCCGCATCCTCACAGCCTGGGAGAAAGCGGGGCTTCTCATCAGTCACAATCAGCATCTGACGATCCGCCAGCCCACACAGATCTTGCGGATCGCGGAGGACGGCCCCGACTGACTGGGGCATAGTCCAGAGAGAGTTTGCGCTGGCGCAAACGCCCACGCCGATCAGGGACGTATCGTGAGACGATGACACGGCAGAATGCGCCCCTCATGCACGCGTGCGCGCGGCCACGCCGAGACGAGAAGGCTTGCGCCCGCGAACGAGGTGTGTGGTGGCGATAGCGGGGCGCGCCTCGCAGCAAGAGGCTCCCGCCGCCCTTTGGTCCCTGGCGTTCCGACCCTTCTTCCTCGCAGTGGCGGTGTGGGCGGCGCTGGCGCTTTCCGTGTGGATCGCTCTGTTCCTGACCGGCGCCACGTTGCCGAGCCGCTTCGACCCTCTTTCCTGGCACATTCACGCCATGCTGTTCGGCTTTGTGCCGGCGGCGATCGCTGGCTTTATGCTCACGGCCATCCCCAACTGGACCGGGCGGCCACCGATCCGAGGCGCGCGGCTGATCGGGCTCGTCGCGCTCTGGTTGCTCGGCCGCATCGCGTGCCTGATCTCTGCGGCGGTGCCGCTCTGGCTAGCGGCCGCCATCGACCTGGCCTTTCCTGTCGCACTTTGCGCCCTCGCCGCGCGCGAGATCGTCGCTGCACGCAACTGGCGCAATCTGATGATGCCGCTTCCGATCGGTGTCCTCTCGATCGCGAACCTGCTGATGTATCTTGAGCTTGCGCAGTTCGATGTGCCGGCGGGATTGGGATGGCGGCTCGCAATCGGCGCGATCATCGCTCTGATCTCGGCCATTGGCGGCCGCATCATTCCCGCCTTCACGCGCAACTGGCTCGTGAAGCGTCAGGTTTCTCCCCTTCCAGCCGCACATGGTTGGCTCGATAGCGCCTCGCTCGCAACACTCCATACCGGTCTTCTTGGCTGGGCGTTCTTTCCCAACTCACGATTGGTCGGCATGGTGCTGCTCCTCGGCGCCGCACTCAATCTTTGGCGTCTGGCACGCTGGCGCGGAACAGCGACACTACGCGAACCCCTACTGGCGATTCTACATGTGGGATATGCCTGGGTGGCGATCGGCGCGGGGTTGATGGGCGGAAGCCTGCTGACCGCCGCAATACCGGAGTCGGCAGGGATCCATGCTCTTACGGCTGGCGCCATCGGCACTATGGTGCTTGCTGTGATGACGCGAGTGGCACGCGGACACACAGGTCGACCGCTGGAAGCGGATCACGCTACGATCTTGATCTACGGTACGGTCATACTGGCGGGTGTGATCCGAGTTGCAGCGGCGTTCGCGGACACATCCGTGATACTGCTCGGTATTTCGGCTCTGCTTTGGGTCATAAGTTTCCTACTGTTTGTCTGGAAGTATTGGCCGATGTTTGCGCAATGTGGTAGACAATCGCCCCCCAAGGCTGAATGACCTCGGCGTTAGGCAGGCGGGTTCAAGTCAGCACATTTCCACGATATGGAGACGGTTTCCCCGCAGGCGATCAGATAGTCGGCGACGCTGCAGCGATGGCACCGCGACCAAGTGCCCTCCGAGCACATGGTCGTGCAGCACCGTTTGACTGTTTGATCCTTCTCCGCCGAATGCTGAATTTGTCACAGAAGGACATCACGTACGTCTGCCTGCAGCATCGGAAGCATATCGGTTTCAAACCAAGGATTCACTTTGAGCCATTTGTTGTTGTGCCATGACGGATGGGGCAATGGAAATTTGCGCGTCAGCGGGTCGCTTCGGTAGACGTCACGCCATCGTCTGACGGTTTCATTGACGCCTCGCCGTGCGGCTGCCGGCCCGAAGTGCCAACGTTGGGCGTAGCCGCCTATAACTAACAAGAGTTTTAAGTTCGGCAGTTGGGAGAACAGTTTGAGACGCCATATTTCCGCGCACTCCCGGCGGGGCGGCAGATCGCTGCCATCTGGATTCAATCCGGGAAAGCAAAATCCCATCGGAAGAATGGCGATCTTCGCCGAATCGTAAAAGCTCCTCTCATCAATTCCGAGCCATTCTCTCAATCGCAACCCAGATCGGTCATCGAAGGGACGGCCGCTCTTATGCACTCTACTTCCGGGAGCCTGGCTGGCGACGCAAATGCGGGCGGTTTCCGAGGCCTGGATGACGGGGCGTGGCTCGTGGCCCAGCGGTGTCCTATAGCGATGCTCATCCCGGCAAATGCGGCAGCCGCGGATGCAACTCACCAGCGTCTCAAATGCGGTGGGTTGCTCGCTCGCTTTAGACACGCCGTGCGCGGAAGGCATTTGTGGTTTCATTGATTTGTCACGGTCCTTCTCGCAGCGGCGTCGAGGTTTCATCCTCCGTACCGTCTCGTGTGATAAGCCGGGCACTACGTTGCCCCGTTAAGTAGATCCAGAGCCAGCTCAGTGCGACCGCGAGCCGATGGCGAAGCCCGATCAGGAAATAGATGTGGGCGAAGCCCCATAGCCACCACGCCAGACGGCCGGTCAGCGTGATCCACCCGAAGTCAACGACAGCGGCACGCTTTCCGATTGTGGCAAGCGTTCCGGCATCCTTGTAACGGAACGGCGTAAGCGATTCTTCACCGCGCAATCGCAATTTAATCGCTTCGGCGACATAGCGCCCCTCCTGTTTGGCAGCCGGCGCGATTCCAGGGGTGAGTTTTCCGTTTGCCATTTCGAGGTGGACCGTGTCTCCAATCGCGAAAATATTGGGATGCATTGGGACCGTCAGATCCGGTTGCACCAGAATGCGCCCGGCGCGATCGGCCGGGGCGTGGAGCCATTCGGCCGCTGGCGACGCAGCGACACCTGCAGCCCATAAGATTGTGCTCGCCCGGACAAACTGATCACCGATCTCGACGCCTTCGGACGTACATTTCGAAACGGGCTGTCCGAGCCTCACCTCCACTCCAAGCCGCGTCAGAGCCCGAAGCGCATAGCCGGACAGACCTTCGCGGAAGCCGGGAAGAAGACGGGTTCCTGCCTCGACGAGAAGGACGCGAGTGTTCCGCGTGTCGAACGTTCTAAAATCCTTCCGCAAAGTATCTCGCGCGAGTTCTACGAGCGTGCCGGCGAGTTCCACACCGGTTGGTCCACCTCCAACAATGACGAACGTCAGTTCCTTCACGCGTTGTACAGCATCCAGCGCTCGTGCGGCTTCTTCAAAGGCAAGCAATACTCGCCGCCTGATAGCGGTCGCATCTTCGATTGTTTTCAAGCCAGGCGCAAAAGGCTCCCACTCGTCATGACCAAAATAGTCGTGGCGCGCGCCTGTTGCCAAAACCAATGTGTCGAACGGAATGGTCGCTCCATCTTCCAAGAGAACGTGTTGGTCGATGCTGTTCACTCCAGCCACGGTCCCGAGCAGCGTGGTGACGTTTGTATGACGCAAGAGCGAGCGGATCGGCCAAGCAATTTCCGATGGCGCGAGCGATGCCGTTGCGGCTTGGTAAAGCAGAGGTTGGAACAAGTGATGGTTGCGACGGTCGACCACCGTGACATGAACATCTGTCCTGCTGAGCCCGCGCGCGACTTCGAGGCCACCAAACCCGGCGCCGACTATTACGACATGCGGGACGTCCCTCATTATTGTTCGGGCACCGAGCTGTTCTTGCGCGCGGGATAGACGATCGATGCGTCGGGCTGAATGACCGCGCCCGTCGTGAGTTGCGCGCGCTGAAGATGACCTTCTCCCATGATGTGAAAAACAGTCTCTCCATTGGCGATGAGATAGTCAGCGACAATGCGGCGATGACATCGCCACCAGACGGCTTCTGAACACATGACCGTGCAGCGCTGTTTGCGTCCCTCGTCGAGTAAATGTCCGATGCCCGCCTTAAACGGTTCGGTGAGGGCATAATCGGCGTAGTTGCGAAAGCTCTTGTTGGTCCAGAGATCATTGGCATGCTCGGACGACCCTCCCGCTGTTGGTCGAAGGCCACCGAGGACCGCCATATGTTCATAGAAAATCTGGAAGCTCGCCAATGCTTCGTGAAGCGTCTCTTTGTTGAACTGCGGGTTCTTCCGCGACCGTGGCATCTTTCGAATGTCTGCGACGAGAGCGACATCGGCCTTACGCAACAGCGTCACGAACTCCTCAAGGCTTCGGTTGGAGTGGCCGATGGTGAAGAATGGAAGAGTCACACGTCGCCTTTACCTGGTAGTGCGTTCGAGGGCGCCACCTTTGTGAGCCGCGACATGGTCGGTCTTGTCGCTCTTGATTTCATATTGGGGATCGTCCTCCGAGGCGTGGTGGACATGTCCCTTGTAATCGAAGTCTCTAGTATGGACCGCTATAATGACCCCCGACACCCGGCCAGCCTCGGAATCCCAACTTACATGATCACCAATTTCGAACCTCTTGGTCATCTCGTAGGATTCCCTTTTTGGAGGACATCTCTCAGCACGACGGCATCATTGTGCTGCTCGTCATGGGCGCTGTAGACGAGAGTGACTGTTTGCTTCTTGGCCAAGGAACGAATCTTCTCCAACTCCTCGTCATGTTGACGAAGCTCCGCCCGGTAGCGGTGTTGGAACTCCACCCAGCGTTCGGGATCGTGACCAAACCATTGTCGCAACTCGGCGCTTGGAGCGATGTCCTTCATCCACTCATTGAGAGCGGCTTCTTCTTTGCTCACCCCGCGTGGCCACAGCCGATCGACAAGGATTCGTACGCCGTCAGCTGGGGCCGCTGGCTCGTAAGCCCGCTTCAGCCGAAGATGCGAGGCGGGAGAGGGGAGCTTTGTCATGCAGATGTCTCCTCCTCGAACGCTAGCTCCATGCGCAGGCTGTCCAGATCCCGTCCTACAGTCGCGAATGCGAGCCGCTTGCCATTTCGCCAATACGTGACTGCGCAGTCATGCGCAGCGGGGTCGCCGTCGATGTCCAGGCGGTCCCATTGCTCGGCGTGGCCTATATAGTTGATGGCCGTACCGTAGTGTTGGCTCCAGAAGAAAGGAACAGCCGCAAAGCGTTCCTGTTGTCCGAGGATATTCCGCGCGGCAACTACACCCTGGCGTTCCGCAACGACCCAATGCTCCACGCGAATCTTGTCGCCCATTCTGCCATCCGGCCAGCGCGCAATATCGCCGGCCGCGTAGATATCAGGAATACTCGTTCGCAGAAAAGCATCGACCGCCACCCCCCGGTCCACGGCAAGACCGGCTTCCTGCGCCAACACCACGTTCGGGCGCACACCGATGCCTGCGACCACCAGATCGGCATCCAATTCCGCGCCCGTCGAGAGTCTGACGCTACCTGCAAAAATCTCCGCGACGGTGGCGCCAAGATGAAAAACAACGCCATGCGATTCATGCAGCGCCTTGACCATATCGCCCATCGCCGGCCCCAGGATGCGCTCCATCGGCCGTGCCTCGAGCGCAACGACATGCACCTCCAATCCGCGCGTGCGCAACGAAGCCGCAACTTCGAGACCGATGAAACTCGCACCAATCACGACACAGCGCCGAGCTCCGCCCAGGCGCGCGATCAGGGCCTCGCAGTCGGCAAGCGTGCGCAGCACCCCGACATGCGGCAGGCCCGCGCCAGGGACCGTGAGCCGGATGGGCTCGGCGCCGGTGGCAAGCAGCAAGGCCCCGTAAGGCACTCGGCTGCCGTCCGCGAGAGTGACGGTCTTTTGTGTCGGGTCGATCTTGGTGACGCGGCTGTCGCATCGCGTGTCGATATGACAATCCGCGTAGAACTCTGCCGATCGCAATGGGATCCAACCGGCCTCAGCGGTTCCGGCCAAATAATCCTTCGATAGATTCGGTCGATCATAGGGTAGCGAAGGATCGGCGCTGAACAGCGTGACAGGACCTTGATAGCCCTCCCGCCGCAATGTCTCGGCCGCGGCATTTCCTGTTGCGCCACCGCCAATGATCACCACGGAGTCAGGGAGCTTCGCCGCTGTCAGCTTTGGCGGGCGCATCGCCGGCAGCGCTTCGCGCACAAAGACTCTGCCGTCACACTGCTCCACACGCCAGCATTTCAAGTCGTTCAGTGCGGGTGGCCGAAGGGCGTGGCCAGTGCGAAGGCTGAAGCACGCATGATGCCATGGGCATCGGATCGTATCGCCAACCAGAAGGCCGTCGGCCAGTGGCGCACCATAATGTGTGCAGGTCGCACCGATGGCAAAGAATGCACCGGACTGACGCACGAGCAGGACAGCCTCGCCACCGACATGGCCCGTCACCATGCCGCCTTCGGCTATATCCGGAAGCGGCATGCCCTGAGTGAAATCGATCCCGCCCGGTGACGACGAAGTCTCGATCATGGCATCTGTCCTCCACCGGATGGAACCGTCAGCTCGCCCAGCCTCACCCAGTATATGTGGAACCGGTATGGATATGGCGCGCATCACCAATGGCCGGTCAACCGCCGGCTCCGTCAGCTCCGCCGAGATAAGCACTATTTCGCGCTAAGGATGCTTGCAGTCAGCCATCGATGTCATCAGCGCAACTTAGATCTGGGCTCATCTCATTTGCCGGCGGCGCGTCATCATGCATGGCCCATGCTCTGACGTGCACAGAGCCACAAATCGTTCGCGGCCCGGCAAGACGAATAATTACCGTCCCAAGATTGGCGCACCCGACAGGATTCGAACCTGTGACCTACGGCTTCGGAGGCCGTCACTCTATCCAGCTGAGCTACGGGTGCCCTTGAACTTCACCTAGTCTCCGCGACCGACCCAGGTCAACGGAGCACCGTCATATCAAATCTCAATCGCTTCTCCGATCCATTCCGCAGCGATCTGCGCTCCGACGCTACGCTGACTCCGTCGCCGCCCCGCCTCACCGCGCCCTAGATTGCTTACGCGGTGCTTACGCGAGATTTTTGCGGCCATTGAGCAGAATGAATCCTGCGAACAAGCCATTGATTTTCTTAGTGGTCTTAGTCTCCTTCTTTATCCAAAACAGCTTGACACGAGCCTTCGGAGGGCAGCACTCTATCCAGCTGAGCTACGGGCGCATCGCGGGATGCAGGTTCTAGCGCGGGCAGCGGAACGCGGCAAATGTGCGGCCCCGCGAAACCGCGGGTGTCCGTCCGACGAAGGATCCCCCGGCCGGGATGGCGTCGGCGGGCGGCACGAAGTAGACAGGAAGCATGGGAAGACAGGCATTCGTCGCGCTTTACGTGCTCGCGCTGGTCGTCGTCGTGGTCGGCGTGGATGTCCTGTTCTTCAGGAACCGGTTCTGGGAGCGGCTGATCGCGAACGTCGGGGTCGTCCTGGTGTTCATAGCGTTCTACATGCGGTTCCTGAAGCCGTGAGCGCGGCCGCCGCTCCGAAAATCGAAATCGTCAAGCGTGCAGACGACATCGAAGGGTTCGTTGCGCACGGACTCTACGCGAGCGGTGCGCGGAAGGCGCCGTCCCAGTCGGGCGGCGGCGGATTGGCCTCGTACCAGGCGAGGCGCGCGAGATGGAGATCGTACACCTTCGCGCCCGCCGGCGAGAGCCTGCGGCATTGCGCGATCATCCCGCGCGCCTTGTCCCATTGGCGCGTGCCGATCGCCTGGAAAATGTTGTCGTGGAAGGTCGCGACGGCGCGGAATTTCGGGCTCGCGCGCAGCAGCGCGTTGCCGAGAAGCGCGTAGAGGCGCAACGGCGCGGCGCCTTGGTCGAGTACGCGGTAATCCACTTCGAGAAAGGCATGGGCGCGCTCCGCGGCCGCGCGCGTCTCCCCCGATACCAGCGCGGTGGCGCCGTAAGCGTCCGCGAGCTCGGCGAGGCGTTCGGGCGCGGGCTCGTGGCCGGGAACGACGAGCGTGGTGTGGCTGCCATGGGCGCGGACGTGGCCTGCGAGCACCGGCCCGCTGGAGACGCCGATTCCGATCGCGAGCGTTGGGCACGGCGCGTCGCGATGCGGCCATTTTTCGGCGAGCGTCGCGTTGATCCTGGCCGTCGTGTCGACCATGCGGCTCGCGCTGTCGCAGGCCCGCTCGGCGTGCGCCGGCGTCTGGCCGGCGCGCCAATGCGCCGCGAAGGAAGCGCCGTCGAAGCGGCTGAGCGCCGCGCCGTTTTCGGTCGCGTCGTCGAGGAGGCCGGCGACCGCCGTTTCGACGAGACGTACGAGACCCGAGCCGTCGCTGCCGAAGGCCCGTGCGAGCGTGGGCAGCCGGAACACACTGCAGGCGAGCGAGGTCATGGTCTCGGCGCCGAGGACGGACACCTGTGGAGCATCGCCGGCGGCGGCCGCGGGTACGGGGGCAGGCTGGGGTCGCGTTTCGGCGAGGATTCGCCGCGGTGCGCGGTCGGGCCCCGCGGCACGCGCGATTGCGCCGGCGAACGCGGCGAGCACGAGGCCCGCCCCGGCATTGGCCATTGCGAAAGCCACATGCAGATGGGCGTAGATCAGAAGGCTCGCGAGCTGCACGACGAGCGCCGCGACGATCGATACTGCGAGCGCCCAGACAAGCTGGCGCACGGCGATCAGCATGGCGAGCGCTGCGCCCACCGTTTCGAGCAGAAGAATCTGCGCGGGCAGCGAATCGACCGTGCGGACGACGGAAAGCGGGTCGAGCGCGCGAAAGGCGCCGAGTTCCCTGGCCGCGAAACCGCTTGCCAATCCCGCGGGATCGACCGCGACGAACGCGATGGCGAGCGCCAGCACGACGATCGTCACCAGCCAGGACGGAAAGGGATTTTCGCTGGAGTGCATGGGAGGAATTTCAGGCTGACGAAGCGGCTGGCGCAAATGTAGCACGTCTTCGCGTCGGCTCACCCGGCCAGCCGCACCACGAGATAGAGCAGCCCCGCCCCGAGCAGCGTGGTGACGGTGGTGAGCGCGCGCGGATGGGCATGAAAGCTTTCGGGCAACAGGTCGCTCGCGCCGATGTAGAGAAAGAAGCCGGCGAAGCAGCCGAGCAGCGGCGAGATCGCGCCCGCGGGCAGCGCGATCGCAAGGCCGATCGCCGCGCCGATCAGCGGCGCCAGCGCATCGGTCACAAGCCAGCGCAGCGCCTGGCGCGGCAGGCCCTTGTTGACGAGCACCAGGTTGACGGTGTTCACGCCGTCCGAGAAATCGTGCGCCAGCACCGCCGCCGCCACCACGATCCCGATGGCGGGCGAGGCGCGAAACGCCACCGCAATCGCAAATCCGTCCATCACGCTATGCGCCGAAAGGCTCGCGGCACCGAGCCACTGGCGATGCTCGTGAACGCCATGGAGAGCCTCTCCGTCGCGATGAACGTGCAGGAGGATCGCGCGATCGAGGATCGCGTAGGCAAAGAAGCCGGCGCCGGCGACCGCGAGAACGGTGGCGGGTTCGAGTCGCCCTGCGCCGATCCGGATCGCTTCGGGCAGGAGATCGAAAAACGCCAGCGCCACGATCGCGCCGGCGCTGAAGCCCAGGATGAGATGGAGCCGGTCGCGCAGCCGCAGCGCGAGCGCGCCGCCCCCGAACGTCGCCGCGCAGGCTCCTGCCGCGAAGGCCATCACTGGAATGACAGGCATGCCCGCCCCGGAAAACACTTACTTGGCGGATTTGGCTTAGCGGATTTGGCGAACCGGCGCGAGAAACGATGGGCAACGCCCATGGCCCCACCTTGAGCCTGTCGAAGCGCGCGGGCGCAGCTTTGCGTGAACCGCGGCCGGTCCTTCACGGTGTAACAAGGCTCTGTTTTCCGGAGGATCGGCGCGCGTGGCGCCGGGTCATGTAATGGTGGAGCTGAGCGGGATCGAACCGCTGACCTCCTCATTGCGAACGAGGCGCTCTCCCAACTGAGCTACAGCCCCAGCGCGGGCGAAGGCGTTCGGGCCTCTCGCGCGGGCGGGCCATGTATGGGTGGGGCCCCTTATGCTGTCAAGCGCAGGAACGAATTGCGCGGGCGCTTGCTTGCGGGCCGGAGCGGCTCTCCTCTACAACCGCGGCGGTGTCGTGATTCTCCTCATTTCCCGGCGAGGCGGCAAGCCGCATGCTCGTTCCGCTCCTCAGCATTTTCCTGCAGGTCTTCAACGCCGTCGTCGATCTTTACTGGTTCGTCGTGATCGCGGCCGTGGTGGTGAGCTGGCTCGTGGTTTTCGGAGTAATCAACACCTACAATCACGTGGTGCGTTCCATACTGCGAATGCTCGACGCATTGACCGAGCCGGTGTTCCGCCGCATCCGCCGCATCCTGCCACCGTTGGGAGGGCTGGACCTTTCGCCCCTGATTGTTCTGCTCATTCTGTGGGTGGTGCAGTATCTGGTGAACCAGTATGGGCAGATGGCGCTCGCTTCGATGTATCGGTGAGCGTCGTGCCGGCGGGGGATTGAGAGCGCGTTGCCCCGGGCGGCGCGTATTCGGAGACGCTGATGAGTGCGCGCATCATCGACGGGAAGGCCTTCGCGGCGGGTCTGCGCGCGCGCATCGCCGCGCAAACCGCGCGGCTGCGGGCGAGCGACGGGCTCGCGCCAGGGCTTGCGGTGATGCTGGTGGGCGAGGATCCCGCGAGCGACGTGTACGTCCGCAGCAAGGGCAGCGATGCCCGCGAATGCGGCTTTCGGGCGCTCGAATACCGGCTGCCGCAGGGCGCGCGCGAGGCCGAAGTGCTCGAGCGTGTGCGCGCGCTCAATGCCGATCCTTCCGTACACGGAATTCTCGTCCAGTTTCCGGTGCCGCCGCAGATTCGCCAGGAGGCGATCCTCGACGCGATCGATCCGGCGAAGGATGTGGACGGGCTGACGCCCGCCTCCGCGGGTCTGCTGGCGAGCGGGCGCGCGAAACTCGTGTCGTGCACGCCGCTCGGCGTGATGATGCTGATCGCCGATACGCTGGGCGATATTTCCGGCGCCGATGCGTTGGTGATCGGCCGTTCCATTCTCGTCGGCAAGCCGATGGTGCAATTGCTGCTGGCCGCGAACGCCACCGTGACGATCGCGCATTCGCGCACGCGCGAGCTGGCGCAGCAGGCGCGCCGCGCCGACATTCTCGTCGCCGCGCTCGGCAGAGCCCGGTTCGTGAAAGGCGACTGGATCAAGCCCGGCGCCTGCGTCATCGACGTGGGCACCACCAGGATCGATCTGGGCGACGGACGAACCAGACTGCTGGGAGACGTGGATTTTGCCGCGGCGCGCGAAGTGGCCGGCGCGATCACGCCGGTTCCCGGCGGCGTGGGCCCGATGACCCGCGCATGCCTGATGCGCAACACTCTTGTCGCCGCTGCGGCGCAGGCGGGATTGCCCGCCCCCGAACTGTAACTGACACCGCCCCCCGATATTCACGCCTTACGATGTCATTCCCGCGCAAGCGGGGATGACAGGCTTTTTTTACCGGGATTTGCCTTTGCGCGTTGCCGCTCTCACAACTTCGCGGCGAGTTGCGTACTGAGCGCGGCGGCGGATTCCTGGGCATCGAGCAGGGATGCGAAGCTGCCGTCGGGCGCCATCAGATAGAGCGTGTCGGCGTGATCGATGGAATAGGCGCCGCCCGGCTGATCGTGTCGCGCGTAATAGACGCGGTATTCCCGCGCGACCTGCGCGATCTGCGCGGGCGTGCCGGTCAGCCCGACGAATTCGGGCCCGAACGCGGCAAGATAGGTCTTGAGGACGGCGGGGCTGTCGCGCGCCGGATCGAGGCTGACGAACACGGGAACGAAATTCCGCGCCTGCGGGCCCATCGCGCGCAGTGCTCCGGCGATTGTCTGCAGCGTGGTCGGACAGATATCGGGGCAGTGGGTGTAGCCGAAATAGACGAGCGTCCAGCGGCCGTGGAAATCGCGGTTCGTGCGCGTGCGATGGTCTTGATCGGTCAGCGCGAAGGGACCTCCGATCGCCGCCGGGGATTGGGCACCGGCGGCGAGATCCGCCGTCCCCGCCTTCCAAAGCAGTACCCCGGCCGCCACAGCGAGAGCGAGCGTCAGGCCGAGCAGAATCGTCGGCAGGCGAAGGAGAGGATGTCGCGACATGCGCGGGCGAGATTGATAGTCTCGCGCGCCATGATCGCAAGCGCCGTATTGCCGCGCCCCGGACCGCACCGATGAGCGCCGCAGAGCTCGACGGCGAACGCACGGCCGAGCTGCGCAACTGGCGCCGGTGGCCGTTCGCCCGCTCGCTCGCAGGCGGAGGGCGCAACCGCGGGCGCGTGCGCCTGCGCACGCTCAGCAACCTGCGCTGGCTGGCGATCGGGGGACAATCGGCCGCCCTGTTCGTGGTGCATTTCGGTTTCGATTACCACCTGCCGCTCGGCTATTGCCTGATCTGCATCGTCTCCAGCGTGGCCCTGAACAGCTTTCTGGCCGTCCGCTTTCCCGCCACGCACCGGCTCAGCAACCGCGACGCCACCGTCTTTCTCGCCTTCGACGTCTTGCAGCTCGGTGCCCTTCTCTATCTCACGGGCGGAATCGAAAACCCCTTCGCGCTGATGTTCCTGGCCCCGGTGGTCATCGCGGCCACCACGCTCAATTTTGGCAACACGCTCCTGTTGGCGGGGCTCGCCTTCGCTTCGATTTCCACGATCGCGCTCATCCATTTCCCGCTTCCCTGGGAGCCCGACGCGCAGCTGACCCTGCCGCCGCTCTATCAGGGCGGAATCTGGGCCTCTCTCGTCACCGGGATTGGCTTTACCTCGATCTATGCCTGGCGGATCGCGAGCGAGACCGCGCGGATGCAGGCCGGTCTTGCCGCCACCCAGCTGGCGCTCTCGCGCGAGCATCGCCTCGCGGCCCTGGGCGCGCTCGCCACCGCCGCTGCGCACCAGCTCGGAACGCCGCTCGGCACGATCGCTGTGGTCGCGCGGGAACTGGAGCGGAGCGTGCCGGAATCCTCACCCGAAGCGGAAGATGCGCGGCTCCTGAGGGCCGAGGCCGAGCGCTGCCGCGACATCCTGACAAGGCTCGCGCGTCCGGAGGAAAGCGTGCTCGGCACGCAGGACCGGCTCCCCCTCGGGGCGTTGCTAGACGAGGTCGCGAGCGAATATCGCGGCAGCGATATCGAGATCGCGATCGAGTTGCCGCAAGCCGGCCGCCAGGGGTCCGAGCCGAAAGTCTGGCGCATTCCCGAGTTCGTGCACGGCCTCGGCAATCTCATCGCCAACGCCGCCGATTTTGCGCGCACGCGCGTGGCGATCGTGGCCGCCTGGGACGCGACCAGGCTCGAGCTGTCGGTGGAAGACGACGGCGCGGGGTTCGATCCGGAAATCCTCGAGCGGCTCGGCGAACCTTACGTAACCTCGCGGCCCGGAAGCTACGCGCTGGGCAATACCGAGCTCGGTCCGGCAGAGGCGTTCTCGGGCCAGCAGGGCATGGGGCTCGGGTTCTTCATCGCCAAGACGCTGATCGAACAGACCGGGGGCAGCGTCGGCGCCCGCAATGCGCAACAGGGGGGAGCCCGCGTCGCGCTGCGCTGGCCGCGAGGTGCCATCGACGGCGAGGCCCCGCCGGACCGCGGCGAGACCTTTTGACCAAAGGCCGATGCTCTTGATATTGCTCGCCCGCGCCCGGCCGTCCAAGCCGGGCAAGAGAACGCCATGACTCCGACACCGCTGCCCGAAGACCGAACGCTTTTGATCGTCGAGGACGACCGGCCCCTGCGCGAGCGGCTGGCGCGCGCCATGGAGTCCCGCGGCTTTGCGGTGACGATCGCGCAGACTGTCGCCGAGGGGATTTCGCGCGCCCGCGACACGACTCCTGCCTTCGCGGTCGTGGACCTGAAGCTCGACGACGGCAGCGGGCTCGACGTGGTGGAAGCGCTGCACGCGGTGCGCGGCGAAGCGCGCGTCGTGGTGCTCACCGGCTTCGGCAATATCGCAACGGCGGTGGCGGCGGTGAAATACGGCGCCATCGACTACATCCCGAAGCCCGCCGACGCGGACGACATTCTCGCCGCGCTGCTCGCCGCACCCGGTCACAAGCCGCGGCCGCCGGAAAATCCCATGTCGGCGGATCGCGTGCGCTGGGAGCACATCCAGCGGGTTTACGAGCTGTGCGGCCACAACGTCTCGGAGACGGCGCGCCGCCTCAACATGCACCGCCGCACGCTGCAGCGCATCCTCGCCAAGCGCAGCCCGCGCTAACCTGCGAGTCCGCCAAAGCGGGATGAAATTATATCAAACCGGCAGCCGCCTTACCGTTTCCTCCCTCGCGCGCGGGGGAGATGTCCGCGCAGCGGAGGGAGAGGTCCGATCGGATCGGAATTCGTCCCGCGTAAGAGGTCGCCCTCAAGCTGCTTCACGAGTTTTTTCGGCGCCAGGGCGCGCCAGCGCCGCTCGAGCATCGCGCGCAAGGTTTCCGGATCGAGGTTGCCCATGCGCGCGAGCACGGCGGGATAGTTGCGATAGTGGTCGGTGATGTGAAAGGTACCCGGATCGGCTTCGAGCAGCATGTCGCGCTCGTCGATCGAGCCGACGATGAGCACGACCGAATCGTCTTCCCTGCGCAGACGGGTGAAGAATTTCTTGCCCAGCAGGAAGGCGGGCTTTCCATACGAGGTGCCTTCGCTCACGCCGCGAAACGACAGCGCGATCGCGCGCAGCTGTGCGTGCGTCATGCCGGATTTGCGCGCCGGGTTCGTTGTTCCGGATTTCATTCCGCAGATACCAGTGCACGGCCTCGCATCCCGGCAGCAAGGTCCTGCGCGAGCGCGAGACGCTCGGCTGCGACTTTCGCAAAGCGGAGCGTGACCGCCCTGCGCCGGCCCGGATGCAGGAGAGACGCACGCGCCGGCCGCACGATCGCGCCACCGTAGCGGTCGGCGACGATCAGGCCGGTTTCGCCCGGCACGAATTCGTCGGGAAAATCGGGCGGGATGGCGAAATAGAACAGCTCGCAAAATTCGAGGTACTCGGGCCACTTGCCATCGCCCCGGAGATCGGCAAGCGCAACCTTGATCTCCACGCCCGCAACCGTTCCGTCCGGGCCCAGCGCCGCGACATCGAGCCTTCGCCCGTTGGCGAGCGAAAATTCGAGGATGGGGCTGAACCCCTCCTGCATCAGCACGCGGCTGACCCCGCGCGCGACCTCGGCCGCCGTGATCATGTGGCCGCCATAATCCCGGAAAGTCTGCGCCGACTCAAATCCCCGGCAGACGTCCGCTGTCCAGGAGCTGCGCCGGCCCGACAGTCCGGTGGTGTTGCGGCGGGGGCTCGGCCGCCCTATGTGAATCGCGCATCCCAAGCTCCCCCCAACATGGATTGCGAACACCAGCGCTGGCGGTCCACCACCATCCTCTCCGTCCGCAAGGGCGGCACCGTCGTCATTGCCGGCGACGGGCAGGTGACGCTCGGACAGACCATCATGAAGTCGAACGCGCGCAAGGTCCGCCGTCTCGGCAAAGGCGGCGGGGTGATTGTCGGTTTTGCCGGCGCCACCGCCGATGCCTTCGCCCTGTTCGAGCGTCTGGAAACCAAGCTCGAACAGCATCCCGGCAACCTCATGCGGGCCTGTGTGGAACTCGGCAAGGACTGGCGCACCGACAAATACCTGCGCCGGCTGGAAGCCATGATGGCGGTGGCGGATACGAAAGCGACGCTCCTGCTGTCGGGGACGGGCGACGTGGTGGAACCCGAGGACGGGGTTCTCGGGATCGGCTCGGGCGGCAATTACGCGCTTGCCGCCGCCAGGGCGCTGATGGGCTTCGATCTGTCGGCGGAGGAAATCGCCCGGCGCGCGCTCGCGATCGCCGCGCAAATCTGCGTTTACACGAACAGCGAGATCGTCGTCGAAAGCATCAAGGCAGCATGAACTTCTTCACACCGCGGGAAATCGTCTCCGAACTCGATCGCTACATCGTCGGCCAGGCCGACGCCAAACGGGCCGTCGCCGTCGCGCTGCGCAACCGCTGGCGCCGGCAACAGCTCGCCCCCGAATTGCGCGACGAAGTGCAGCCCAAGAACATCCTGATGATCGGGCCCACGGGCGTCGGCAAGACGGAAATCTCCCGCCGTCTGGCGCGCCTTGCCCAGGCGCCGTTTCTCAAGGTCGAAGCCACGAAGTTCACCGAGGTGGGCTATGTCGGCCGCGACGTCGAGCAGATCGTGCGCGACCTTTTGGAAATCAGCCTCGCCCAGGTGCGCGAGAGGCGGCGGCGCGATGTGGAGACGCAGGCCGAAGCTCGTGCAGAGGAGCGCATTCTCGATGCGCTGGCGGGCGCCAATGCGAGCCAGGGCACGCGCGAAACCATGCGCAAGCGGCTGCGCGCGGGCGAACTCGACGACCGCGACATCGAGCTCGAGATGCGCGATACCGCCGGGGCACCGATGATCGAGATACCCGGGATGCCCGGCGCCCAGATCGGCATGATCAATCTGGGCGACATGCTGGGAAAGGCGTTCGGTGGCAGGCCGCGCGCCCGGCGCATCCGCGTGACCGACGCACGCGACCCCCTGATTGGCGAAGAAGCGGACAAGCTGCTCGACAACGACGCGATCCAGCGCGATGCGATCGAGGCCGCCGAGCAGAACGGAATCGTGTTTCTCGACGAGATCGACAAGATCTGCGCGCGCAGCGAATACCGCGGCGGCGGCGATGTGAGCCGCGAAGGCGTACAGCGCGATCTTCTGCCGCTGATCGAGGGAACGACCGTTGCGACCAAACACGGCGGCGTGCGCACGGACCACATTCTCTTCATCGCGTCGGGCGCCTTTCATCAGGCCAAGCCCTCGGACCTTTTGCCTGAGCTCCAGGGCCGGCTGCCGATCCGCGTGGAGCTGAAGGCGCTCGACCGCGACGATTTCCGGCGCATCCTGACCGAGCCGGAAGCCAGCCTGATCAAGCAGTATTCGGCGCTGCTCGATACCGAAGGCGTCGGGCTCGAATTCAGCGACGACGGGATCGATGCCATCGCCGACATCGCCGCACACGTGAACGCGACGGTGGAAAACATCGGCGCCCGCCGGCTGCAGACGGTGATGGAGCGGGTGCTCGACGAAATCAGTTTCTCGGCGACCGAACGGACCGGCGAAAAAATCTGCATCGACGGAACCTACGTACGGGTCCGCGTCGAGGAGCTCGCCAGGGATCAGGACCTGTCGCGGTTCATTCTTTAGGCGCCCTTCGACAGGCTCGGGGCGAGAAATTCTCCTCATGCCGAGCCTCTCGAAGCATGAGGAGGGCCCGTTGACGGGGTGCCGGTTCCTTGCAAGGAGTGCGCCCGTTTCCCGAGGGCGTGACGGATGCCGGCAGCGGATTACCTCTTCACCAGCGAGAGCGTTTCGGAGGGCCATCCCGACAAGGTTTGCGACCGCATCTCCGACGAGATCGTGGACCTGTTCTTCCGCGCGGGGCCGGCGCAAGGTTTTGCGGCCGCCAACCTGCGTGTCGCCTGCGAAACGCTGGCCACCACCAATCGCGTCGTTATCGCGGGCGAGACACGCGGGCCCAAGACGATCGAACGCGACCAGGTGATCGAGACGGCGCGCGCCGCCATCCGCGACATCGGCTACGAGCAGGACGGCTTTCACTGGAAGAACTGCGCGATCGAAGTTCTCCTGCACGCGCAGTCGGCGCATATCGCGCAAGGCGTGGACGCCTCGGGCAACAAGGACGAAGGCGCGGGCGACCAGGGAATCATGTTCGGCTATGCGTGCCGGGAGACGCCCGAACTGATGCCGGCGCCGATTCTTTACAGCCACAAGATCCTGCGGCTGATGGCGGAAGCGCGCAGATCGGGGCGCGAACCGAAGCTCGGGCCCGATGCGAAAAGCCAGGTGACGCTGCGCTACGCGAACGGCGTGCCGGTCGAGGCCGTGCAGATCGTCCTCTCCACGCAGCATGTCGACGAAAGTCTGAGCTCCGACGACGTGCGCGAGATTGTCGAGCCGTATGTGCGGCGCGCGCTGCCGGCCGACTGGGTGACACGCGAGACGGTCTGGCACGTCAATCCGACGGGCGCCTTCGTGATCGGCGGCCCCGACGGCGATTGCGGTCTGACGGGCCGCAAGATCATCGTCGATACGTACGGCGGCGCCGCACCTCATGGCGGCGGTGCGTTTTCCGGCAAGGACCCCACCAAGGTGGACCGCTCGGCCGCATATGCGGCGCGGTTTCTCGCGAAGAACGTGGTGGCGGCGGGGCTGGCCGACCGCTGCACGATCCAGATTTCCTACGCGATCGGCGTTTCCGACCCGCTTTCGCTCTATGTCGATCTCCACGGCACCGGCCGCGTGGACGAAACAAGGCTGCAGCGTGTTTTGCCGGAACTGATGAGCCTCAAGCCGCGCGCCATCCGCGAGCGGCTCGCGCTCAGCCGCCCGATCTATGCGCGCACCGCGGCCTACGGCCATTTCGGGCGGGAGCCCGATCGCGACGGCGGGTTCTCCTGGGAAGCGACCGACGATCTCGCCGCGGAGCTCAAACGCGCGTTCTGAGGTGAGCGCCGAACGCCGCGAGCGCCTGCGCGGGCTGCTCTACGGCCGCCGCAAGGGGCCGAAGCTCTCGGCGCATCAGGCCGCGCTGTTCGAAACACTGCTGCCGCATCTTGCGCTGACGCTCGAGTCCGGCTGCGATCCGCGATCGTATTTCACGCCGCCTGTCGAGGACGTGTGGCTCGAAATTGGCTTCGGCGGCGGCGAGCATCTGCTGTGGCAGGCCGAGCATCATCCGAACATCGGACTGATCGGCGCCGAGCCTTATCAAAACGGTGTGGCAAAGCTGTTGGCGAAGCTCGCTGCGCAAGCGTGGAATGTCCGCATTTACGAAGGCGATGCGCGCGAGATCATTGCTTCGCTGCCCGACGCCTCGCTCGGACGCGTGTTTCTGCTCTTTCCCGATCCCTGGCCGAAGAAGCGGCATCACAAGCGCCGCTTCATCCAGGTGGAAACACTCGATGCGCTGGCGCGCGTGATGAAACCCGGCGCAGAGTTTCGCTTCGCGAGCGACGATGAAAATTACATCGCCTGGACTCTCGAACGCATTCTCGCGCATCACGCCTTCGAATGGCCCGCCACGCGTGCGGCGGACTGGTGTGCGCGGGCCCCCGACTGGCCGGCCACGCGCTACGAAGGAAAGGCGCTGCACGGCCCGCCGGTTTTCCTCCGGTTTTGCCGTATCGGAGAAAGCGCATGAGCGAGATCATTCTGACGGGTGGCCGCACGACCTTCGGCGTGGCGCGCCTCGGCGACACCATTCGTCGCCCCGCGGGGCCGAACGCGGAATACGTTCGCTTGCTCCTTGGACATCTCGAAACCGTCGGCTTTGAAGGCGCGCCACGCTATCTGGGTGTCGATGACGCAGACAGAGAGATCCTGACCTATGTGCACGGAGACGTTCCCACGGAATTGGGCGATTGGGACGATCGGACCCTGCAAGACGCCGCCCGGCTCGTTCGTCTCTACCACGACGCGACCTCATCGCTTCATGCGACGCAAGCCGCCACGGCGCCCGAATTCGAGATTGCCTGTCACAACGATCTGTCTCCCTGCAATACAGTGTTTCGGGACGGCCGGCCCGTTGCACTCATCGACTTCGACGCGGCAGCTCCCGGATCGCGGGCGCACGATCTCGGATATGCGACGTGGCTCTGGCTTGATATCGGAAATGCCGGGCGAAGCGCCGCGGAGCAGAGGCGGCGTCTGCGCCTGTTTCTTGCCGCCTATGGCTCGATTATGGGGGAGCGCGATTTGGTGCGGGCGATGCTGGCGCGACAATCTCAACTGAGCGCCGAATGCGCGCGAACCGGCAATGGAGCCACGCGCGATTGGGCGGAGAAATGCCTGTCCTGGACCACGCACCATCTTCTCCGAGATCGCCCTTGAGATTTCCTTCCCAGGCGCGTACATAACCGGCCATCCCCGACAACAGAAAACTGTTGTGTGGCGGTCGCAAGACCGCCGCGGGGGACGGGTTTTGCCGTTTCGGCGGCACGGGAGAAGCACGATCCTGAGCGCCATGTCGCATCTGGAGCCCATCATCGCCCCGGCCGTGGAGGCCGCGGGCTTCCGGCTCGTGCGCCTGAGGCTCACGGGCGGCCAGCGCAAGACGCTGCAGGTGATGGCAGAGCGCGCCGACGGGCGGATGAACGTCGAGGATTGCGCCGTGCTGTCGCGCACGCTCTCGGAATTTCTCGAGCGCGAAGATCCGATCGAAGGCGAATACGTGCTCGAAGTGTCCTCACCGGGAATCGATCGTCCGCTGACGAGGCCCGTCGATTTCGCCCGCTGGGCCGGACACGAGGCGAAGATCGAGCTCCACGCGCCCGACGCGACCGGGCGCAAGCGCTTCAAGGGCATGCTGCTTGGCCTCGACGGGAACGACATCGCGATGGATGTCGAGGGAGTGCGCCTCACCTTTCTTTACGGAAGCATCGCCGAAGCGAGGCTCGTCCTCACCGAGAAGCTGATCGCGGAAGATTTGAAGTCGCGCAAATCCAGCGCGTGAACAGGAGACGTTGAATGGCCGCCATTGCCGCAAACAGGACGGAACTCTTGCAGATCGCCGACGCCGTCGCGCGCGACAAATCCATCGACAAATCGGTGGTTCTGCACGCGATGGAGGAGGCCATGCAGCGCGCGGCCAAGGCGCGCTACGGCAGCGAGAACGAGATTCGCGTCGACATCGATTCGAAGACCGGCGAGACGCACGTCTCGCGCTATCTCCACGTCGTGGAGCTCGTCGAAAACGACAAGATCGAGATCGGGATCGACGACGCACGCGCGCGCAATCCCGCCGCGCAGGTGGGCGACATCATCGCCGAGACGCTGCCGCCGGTGGATTTCTCCCGCATCGCCGCGCAGGCGGCCAAGCAGGTGATCGTGCAGAAGGTGCGCGACGCCGAACGCGAGCGCCAATACGAAGAATACAAGGACCGCATCGGCGAGATCATCCACGGCATCGTCAAGCGCGTGGAATTCGGCTCGGTCGTGGTCGATCTCGGGCGCGCCGAAGGCGTTGTCCGCCGCGACGAGATGATCCCGCGCGAAAGCTTCCGCACCGGCGACAGGATCCGCGCCTACATCTACGACGTGCGCCGCGAAATGCGCGGACCGCAGATCTTCCTGTCGCGCAGCCATCCACAGTTCATGGTGCGGCTGTTCGCGCAGGAAGTGCCGGAAATCTACGACGGCATCATCGAGATCCGCGCGGTCGCCCGCGATCCCGGCTCGCGTGCCAAGATCGCGGTCATCTCGAGGGATTCGTCGATCGATCCGGTGGGGGCCTGCGTCGGCATGCGCGGCGTGCGCGTCCAGGCGGTGGTGCAGGAGCTGCAGGGCGAACGCATCGACATCATTCCCTGGTCGGGCGAGTCGGCGACGTTCATCGTCAATGCGCTCGCGCCCGCGGAAGTGACAAAAGTCGTGCTCGACGAGGACACGCATCGCGTCGAAGTGGTGGTGCCCGACGAACAGCTGTCGCTCGCCATCGGACGGCGCGGCCAGAATGTGCGCCTCGCCTCGCAGCTGACCGGCTGGCAGATCGACATTCTGACGGAGCAGGAAGAGTCGGAACGGCGGCAGAAGGAATTCTCGGAGCGCACGCACCTGTTCATGGAATCGCTCGATGTGGACGAGACCGTGGCGCAGCTTCTGGCCTCCGAAGGCTTCGCCAGCATGGAAGACGTGGCCTATGTGCCGCCGGGCGATCTTGCGACAATCGAGGGCTTCGACGAAGAAACCGCGCAGGAGCTGCAGAACCGCGCCAACGAGTTCATCGACGCGCGTAACCGAGCGCTCGAGGACCGGCGCCGCGAACTGGGCGTCGCGGACGATGTCGCCGAAGTGGCGGGCATCACGCCGGCCATGCTGGTGGCGCTCGGCGAAGCGGAGGTCAAGACGCTCGAGGATCTCGCGGGCTGCGCCACCGACGATCTGCTCGGCTACTACGAACTGAACAAAGACAAGGAGCGCGTGCGCGTGCCGGGCGCGCTCGACCGCTTCAACCTCACCTCCGACGACGCCAGCGCCATCGTCATGGACGCGCGGGTGAAGGCGGGCTGGATCGAACCCGAACCCGCCCAGCCCGAAACGCCGGAAGAGGGCGAGCCGGAGGGCGAACAGGTCTCCGCATGACGGCAGCGCCGGCGCCGATCGGGACCGAGAACGCGCCGCCCGCGCGCGAACGGCGCTGCATCGTCACTGGCGAAGTGCTGAGCGACGGCGAACTCGTCCGGTTCGTCATTGGTCCGGACGGCGCTCTCGTGCCCGATGTGGCGGCCAAACTGCCGGGGCGCGGATTCTGGGTGAGCGCCCGACGACCGCTCCTTGAACGGGCCGTGGCCAAAGGCCATTTTTCGCGGGCTGCCAAAGCGCCCGTGGCGGTCGCGCCGGATCTGTGCGCGCGTGTGGAATCGCTGCTCGTCGCGCGGCTTTCCGGCGAACTCGGACTCGCGCGCCGCGCCGGGCAACTGATTTGCGGGTTCGATTCCGTTGTCCGCGCGCTCGAACGCGGGCCGCTCCCCGCCGTGCTGATCGAAGCTTCGGATGGCGCGGCAGACGGGCGGCGAAAGCTTCTGGCGAAGGTCAGAGGCGCCCCGCTACCGGTTATCGATGGCATGACTGGCGTCGAATTGAGCTTGGCGCTGGGGCGGGAGAACGTGATACATGCTGCCCTCAAATCCGGGCGATTTGCGGAGCGGATCACTGCCGACGCGGGCCGGCTGAGAGGTTTCCGGCCCTCTTCGGGGTGCAGCGTGGCGTTCGTGCATGGGCCGGACGCCGGCAACAAAGGATGCGAATGAGCGAGACGAACGACACCGCGACGCGGCCGGCCAACCCTGCGAAGACTCTGTCCCTGAAAAAGACGGAAACTTCGACGGTCAAGCAGAGCTTCAGCCACGGCCGCACCAAGGCGGTGGTGGTCGAAAAGAAGCGCACGCGGCTCGCGCCCGGCGCGAAAGCTCCCGAAAGCGCCGAAAGGCAGAGGCCCGCAGCACCTGAGCGTACGGCGCAGAGGACCGCGCCGGAAACTTCCCCGGCAGCGTCGCGCGAAATGCAGCCGCGCGCCGGAGTCGTTCTGCGACAACTGACCGACGAGGAAAAGGAAGCCCGTTCGCGCGCGCTCGCCGATGCGCGGGTCATGGAAGCCGAAGCGCGGCGGCGGGCCGACGCGGATGCGCGCGCGCGCGCGACCGACGAGGCCAGGCTCGCGCGCGAGCGCGTGGCCGCCGAAAAACGCAAGGCCGAGGAAGATGCCCGCAAGGCGGCCGAGGAAGTGGCACGCCGCCACGCCGAGGAAGAGGCATCCCGCCGGCTCGAAAAGAAGGAAGAAGGCGAGGCGCGACTCGCAACGATCGCTCCCAAGCGAAAACCCGTCGCCGAAGACGAAGAGGATCAGGCAAAAAAGCCCGGCAAGACCGCCGCCAAGGCGCCTGCCGCGCGCAAGGGCGTCGACATGCGCCGCCGCGGCAAGCTGACGGTGACGAAGGCTCTGCAGGCCGACGACGAGCGGATGCGTTCGGTCGCTGCCTACCGACGCCATCTTCAGCGGCTCAACCGGGGCGGCCAGCCCATCGCGGCCGTGCCCGCCGGTCCGCGCGAAGTCGTCATCCCCGAAACGATCGCCGTCTCCGAACTCGCCAACCGGATGGCGCGCCGTGCCGTCGACGTCATCAAGGTGCTGATGAAGAACGGCATTATGGCGCAGATCAACGATGTCATCGATGCCGATACCGCCGAGCTCGTGGCCGCGGAATACGGCCATACGGTGCGCCGTGTCGCGGAGTCGGATGTGCTCGAGGGCCTGAAAGGCGCGGCCGACGCGCCGGACACGCTGGATTCGCGGGCGCCCGTCGTCACCGTGATGGGCCATGTCGATCACGGCAAGACGTCGCTCCTCGACGCGCTGCGCAAGACCGACGTGGTCGCCGGCGAAGCGGGCGGCATTACCCAGCACATCGGCGCCTATCAGGTGCAGCTGAGAACGGGACAGAAAATCACCTTCCTCGACACGCCGGGTCATGCGGCGTTCACCGCGATGCGCGCGCGCGGCGCGAAGGTGACCGATCTCGTGGTGCTGGTCGTCGCGGCGGACGACGGGGTGATGCCCCAGACGGTGGAAGCCATTTCGCACGCCAGGGCGGCGGGCGTTCCCATGATCGTCGCGGTGAACAAGATCGACAAATCCGACGCCAATCCGACGCGGGTGAAAACCGAGCTTCTGCAGCACGAAATCCAGGTCGAAGAGCTGGGCGGCGAAACCCTGGCCGTCGATGTTTCGGCGACCAAGAACATCAATCTGGACAAGCTCGAAGAGGCGATCCTGCTGCAGGCCGAACTTCTCGACCTGAAGGCCAATGCGCACCGCAGCGCCGAAGGCGCGGTGATCGAGGCAAAGCTCGACAAGGGCCGCGGTCCGGTGGCGTCGCTGCTCGTGCAGCGCGGGACGCTGAAGACGGGCGACCTTTTGGTCGCCGGCTCCGAATGGGGCCGGGTGCGCCATCTCGCCAACGACCGCGGCGAGAGCGTGGATCAGGCCGGACCGTCGATGCCTGTCGAGGTGCTCGGGCTTTCGGGCGTGCCGGAGGCGGGCGACGAATTCGTGGTGGTCGAGTCCGAATCGCGGGCGCGCGAAGTCACGGAATATCGCGCCCGCAAGCGCCGCGATTCCCGGCACGCGACCGTCGCGCGCCAGACGATGGATCAGCTGCTCAAGAGCCGCAGCGAAGGCGAAAAGCGGTTCCTGCCGCTCGTCGTGAAGGGGGACGTGCAGGGCTCGGTCGAAGCCATCCAGGGCGCCCTGGCGCGTCTCGGCAACGACGAAGTAGGCGCGCAGGTGCTGAGCGGCGGCGTCGGCGGCATCACCGAATCCGACGTCATTCTCGCCCATGCGAGCGGCGCAGCGATCCTGGGCTTCAACGTGCGCGCCAACAACCAGGCGCGCGAGCGCGCGCGCCGCGACGGCGTCGAGATCCGCTACTACAACATCATCTACAACATCGTGGATGACGTGAAAGCGGCGCTTTCGGGCATGCTGGCCCCGGAAACGCGGGAGAAATTCCTCGGCAACGCCGAAATTCTCGAAGTCTTCTCGATCTCGAAAGTCGGCAAGGTCGCCGGGTGCCGCGTCACCGAAGGCGTGGTGCGCCGCGGGGCCAAAGTCCGGCTCATCCGCGACAACGTCGTGGTGCACGAAGGCGACCTCTCCACGCTCAAGCGCTTCAAGGACGAGGTGCGCGAAGTCCAGGCCGGGCAGGAATGCGGCATGTCATTCGCGAATTACCAGGAGGTCCAGAAGGGCGATGTGATCGAATGCTACGAAATCGAAACCGTCCAACGGGCTCTTTGAGAGCCTGAGGCAAGAACATTCGGTTTCGGGTTGGACCGGCAGAGCATCGGATAATGTCGCGTCATCGCCATCCGGGCCGCGAGAGCGGCCCCTCGCAGCGCCAGTTGCGGGTCGGTGAAGTCCTGCGCCACGTCGTCTCGGATATCCTTTCGCGCGGCGAGGTGCGTGATCCCGATCTGAAAGGCGTGTCGGTCACCGTCACACAGGTCAAACCGTCGCCGGACATGCGCCACGCCGTCGTGTTTTGCGAGCCGCTGGGCGGCCAAAACGCGGAGCGGGTCATCGAAGCGCTCAACCGCCACCGCGGATTTGTGCGCGGTCTTCTCGGCCATACCATCCGGCTGAAATTCACGCCCGAGCTCCGCTTCGTGGAAGACCGTTCCTTCGCCGAAGCGGAAAAGATCGAAACCCTTCTCAAATCGCCGCGCGTCAGGCGCGATCTTTCGTCCGCGCGCGGGAGCGATGACGATGGCGCGTAGGCGAAAGGGGTCGCCCGTCCACGGCTGGGTCGTGCTCGACAAGCCGGTGGGGGTGACCTCGACCGAAGCCGTCGGCGCGGTCCGCCGCGTCTTCGACGCACAGAAGGCCGGGCATGCCGGCACGCTCGATCCGCTCGCATCCGGTGTGCTCGCGGTCGCGCTCGGCGAGGCGACGAAGACGGTCCCCTTCGCGATGGATGCCCAGAAGGCCTACGTCTTCACGGTGCGCTTTGGCGAGGGTCGCGACAGCGACGATGCCGAGGGGCAGGTCACCGGCACCTCGGAGGTGCGCCCGGCCCGGGAGAGCATCGATGCCCTCCTGCCCCGCTTTGTCGGAGAGATTCTCCAGGTCCCGCCCCAGTTTTCGGCGGTGAAGGTCGGAGGCGAGCGGGCCTACAATCTTGCCCGCGAGGGGGAAACGCTCGCGCTCAAGCCGCGCCCCGTCGTCATCCACGAGGCCCGCCTTCTCGCCATTCCCGATTCCGACCATGCGGAATTTGCCATGACCTGCGGAAAAGGGGCCTATGTGCGGGCCTGGGCGCGCGATTTCGCCAAGGCGCTCGGGACTCTCGGTCATGTCACGTCTCTCCGGCGCACCCGGATCGGCGGCTTTTCCGAGGCCGACGCAATTCCGCTGGAAAAGCTGAAAACCTTTGTGCATAGTCCGGCCGCTTTCGAGCACCTGAAGCCCCTCTCGACCGCGCTGGACGGCATCCCGGCCCTGGCCGTGACGGGCTCGGATGCGGTTCGCCTGCGCTGCGGCCATTCCATTCTGATGCGAGCAGGTCTGTTCGCGCGGTTGAAGGATGAGCTTTCGGCAGGGGACGATCTTCAGGGGCTCACGGTCTATCTCTGTTCCGCGGCCGGCGAACCCATCGCGCTCGCCGAAACCGCGGAAGGCGAGCTAAGGCCGTTTCGTGTCTTCAACTTTGGAACCGGATGACCGCATGTCGATCACGACCGAACGCAAGCAGACGCTCATTTCGGAATACGCCACCACGGCCGGGGATACCGGCTCGCCGGAAGTGCAGGTGGCCGTTCTCTCGGAGCGCATCAACAATCTCACCGAGCACTTCAAGACTCACGTCAAGGACAACCACTCGCGGCGCGGGCTGATCAAGCTCGTTTCGCAGCGGCGCCGGCTCCTCGACTACGTGAAGGTCGTAGACGCCAAGCGCTACGAAGCGCTGATTTCGCGGCTGGGCCTCAGGCGCTGAGTGCGGTCATGGCGCAGGCAGGCAGCGGTCCTGCTTTCCGCGCCTCTCCGATTGCGGCCATGAATTGCGGCGCGGGTGAGCCCGCGTGCGCTGCGTTTCACCGGCACGCCAACGCATGCGACGCGGGCAGCCGCCCGCGTGCAAACAACATCCCGCTGCAATCCGGTGGCGGGAAGGAAGGATGAAAACAATGTTCAATACTGTCAGCGAAACCATCGAATGGGGCGGACGGAAGCTCACGCTCGAAACGGGCCGTGTGGCCCGGCAGGCCGATGGCGCCGTGCTCGCCACCTATGGCGAGACGGTGGTGCTTGCCACCGTCGTCGGCGCGCACGTGCCGCGTGCCGATATCGACTTTTTTCCGCTCACCGTGAATTACCAGGAAAAGTATTTCGCGGCGGGAAAGATTCCCGGCGGCTATTTCAAGCGCGAGGGTCGTCCCACCGAGCGCGAGACGCTTGTATCGCGCCTGATCGATCGGCCGATCCGGCCGCTGTTCGCGGACGGCTACCGCAACGACACCCAGGTGATCGTGACGGTCTTAAGTCATGACATGGAGAACGATCCCGACGTAGTCGCGATCGTCGCGGCTTCCGCGGCGCTCACCCTCTCCGGCGTGCCCTTCATGGGGCCGGTGGGTGCGGCGCGCGTGGGCTACATCGGCGGCGAATACAAGCTCAATCCGCAGGTCGACGAGAAGCCGGAATCCGAACTCGATCTGGTCGTCGCCGGCACCGCCGACGCGGTGTTGATGGTGGAATCGGAAGCCAGGGAACTCTCCGAGCAGGTCATGCTGGGTGCCGTGATGTTCGGTCATCGCGGCATGCAGCCCGTCATCGACGGCATCATCCGGCTCGCCGAGCGCGCCGCGAAGGAACCGCGCGCCGTGCCCGCGCGCGAGAATGCGGACCTCGCCCTGACGCTCAAGAGTTTCGCCGAGAATGATCTGCGCGAGGCTTACAGGGTTGCGCAAAAGGGGGCGCGTCACGAACAGATATCCGTGGTCAAGGAGCGCGCGAAAGCACGGTTCCTCGATGCCGACGAGAAAATCCTTAAGGGGCTCTTCAAGGACCTTGAAGCCGATGTGATGCGTTCCTCGGTGCTCGACACCGGCCACCGCATCGACGGCCGCGATCTGAAAACGGTGCGGCCGATCCGCGCCGAAGTCGGCGTGCTTCCGCGCACGCATGGTTCGGCGCTGTTCACGCGCGGAGAGACTCAAGCCTTCGTTGTGGCGACGCTCGGAACCGGCGAGGACGAGCAGTATGTCGATTCGCTCGAGGGAACCTACAAGCAGCACTTCATGCTGCACTACAATTTCCCGCCCTACTCGGTCGGCGAAACGGGACGCCTCGGCGCACCGGGCCGGCGCGAGATCGGCCATGGCAAGCTCGCCTGGCGGGCGCTCCATCCGATCCTGCCGGAGAAGGAAAAGTTTCCCTACACGATCCGCGTCGTCTCCGAAATTACCGAATCGAACGGTTCCTCCTCGATGGCGACGGTGTGCGGAAGTTCGCTCGCGCTGATGGACGCGGGCGTGCCGATGAGACGGCCGGTCGCCGGGATCGCCATGGGCCTCATTCTCGAAGGGGCGCGGTATGCGGTGCTCTCCGACATCCTGGGCGACGAGGATCATCTGGGCGACATGGACTTCAAGGTCGCAGGCACCGAGGAGGGCGTGACCTCGCTGCAGATGGACATCAAGATTTCCGGCATCACCGAGGAGATCATGCGCGTGGCGCTCGACCAGGCGCGTGAAGGCCGTCTGCACATTCTCGGCGAAATGGCCAAGGCGATTTCACGTGCCCGCGATCAGCTCGGCGAACACGCGCCGCGGATCGAGGTGATCCACATTCCGACCGACAAGATCCGCGAAGTGATCGGCTCGGGCGGCAAGGTGATCCGCGAGATCGTCGAGAAGACGGGCGCCAAGATCGACATCCAGGACGACGGCACGGTGAAGGTCGCATCGGCCGACGGCGAGTCGATCCGCGCCGCGCTGAAATGGATCAAGTCGATCGTGGCCGAACCCGAAGTGGGCGAAATCTACGACGGCAAGGTCGTCAAGGTGATGGACTTCGGGGCGTTCGTGAATTTCTTCGGCCCCAAGGACGGTCTCGTCCACATCTCCGAACTCGCACCGCGCCGCGTCGGCAAGGTCACCGATGTCGTGAAGGAAGGCGACGCCGTCAAGGTCAAGCTGCTCGGCTTCGACGATCGCGGCAAGGTCCGCCTGTCGATGAAACTCGTCGATCAGCAAACCGGCGAAGATCTCAGCAAGAAGCAGCAGCCCGCCACCGACGGCCAGCAACAGGCGGGGTGAGGCCAAGTCTCGACATTTCGCGTCACTGCAAGATACCCTCGGCCATTGGTCGGGGGTATTTTGTTTGGTCGTCACCCGCGCGAAAACTCGGGCCGAACGCGAGAAAGCAAGAAGGCGAAGCAACCATGGCGAAAATCGATATTGCCGCCGTCCCCGAGCGCAAAGGCTCGGGATATCCCGCGCCCTTTCATGCTCCGGCCGGCGAGCGCGTGCGCCGGCGGCTCGGAGATGCGGGAGGGCTGACACAGTTCGGCGTCAATCTCCTGCGCCTGCCGCCTGGTTGCTGGTCGAGCCAACGTCACTGGCACAGCGACGAAGACGAGTTCGTGTGGGTGCTGTCGGGCGAAGTTGCGCTCGTCACCGATGAGGGCGAGCAGATATTGCGCGCGGGCGATTGCGCGGCGTTTCCCAAAGGCGAGCGCAACGGACATCACCTCGTCAACCGCTCGAACGAAGGCGCAACGGTGATCGAGGTCGGTACGCGCTCGGCCGACGATATCTGCGACTATCCCGATATCGATCTCCGGATCGATGCAAAAGTGGGCCACTACACCCACAAGGACGGAACGCCATATCCGCCGCGCGACTGACGCCGGCCATGGGGCTCGTCCTTCGCTTCGTCAGTCTCGTCCTGCTGGTGATCGCCCTCATTCTGCTCGGCGCCGATGCGATCACCTCGCTCGGCAAGGGCGGTCAGATCACGGTGCGGTCGATCGATCAGGTCTGGAACTATCTCGGACCGGCCAGCATCGGGAGCTTCAAGAGCTGGCTCGCGCACAGCCTGCCCGCGCCGCTGCCCGGCTGGTTCTACTCGGTTCTGGCGCTGCCGGCCTGGGCACTTTCGGGCGTGCTCGGAGTCGTTCTCGCGTTCCTGTTCGGCCGCCACGCGCCCGAACGGGCCTGATCAGCGGTTTGCCCCCGGCTGCCACAGGACGTCCCTGGCGCCGTTTTCGTTCGCGTAGCGGCTGGCGACGAAAAGGTGGTCGGAGAGCCGGTTTGCATATTTGAGGGCGGCGGGGCTCACGCTTTCCTGCGTCGCCAGTTCCGCGATGAGCCGTTCGGCACGGCGCACGACCGTCCGCGCGAGATGCAGATGCGCGGCCGCCCGAGTACCGCCCGGCAGCACGAACGAGGTGAGCGGCGAGAGTTCCGCGTTCATCGCATCGATTTCCCGCTCGAGGCGCTCGACCTGGGCGTTCGTGATCCGCAGCGCGCCTTCGCTGCGCCGGCTCGACTCGGGAATGCAGAGATCGGCGCCAAGATCGAAGAGATCGTTCTGGACGCGGGCGAGCATCGCATCGAGCTCGCCGGAGGTTTCGAGCCTGGCGATCCCGATCGCGGCGTTGGCCTCGTCCACCGTCCCGGTGCCGGCAATCCGCAGCGCGTATTTGGGCAGGCGTGTCCCGTCGCCGAGCGCGGTTTCGCCGCGGTCGCCGGTCCTCGTGTAGATGCGGTTGAGCACGACCATGCGGTCAGCGTATCGCGCCCGCGCGGCCCGCGCCAAGTGCGAACGGTTGCGGGATGCGCGCCGGCCGGTATGATCCGCGCCCGCGAAAAACGGATCCCTCCATGCCGGTCGAAGCGCCCGAAACCATCGAAGTCAAGGAAACCCGCGTCTCCTGCGATGGCGGTGGAGGGACGCTCGGACACCCCCGCGTCTATCTCGAAATGGGCGACACGGATTACGTCGAGTGCCCCTATTGCGACCGGCGCTTCGTGCTCAGCGCCGGAGCACATCCCCATTGAGCGAAAGCGCCGCCGGCGCCGGCCGCCCCGTGGCGAAACGCGATCATCTCTATCTCGTCGACGGGTCGGGGTATCTGTTCCGCGCCTATCACGCGCTTCCGCCCCTGTCGCGCACGTCCGATGGCCTCCCGACCGGCGCCGTTTCGGGCTTCTGCAACATGCTGTGGAAGCTGCTCGAGGACATGCGCGCGGGCGACCGGCCCACCCATCTCGCGGTGATCTTCGATGCGGGCAAGAGGACGTTCCGCAACGACATCTATGCGGCGTACAAGGCGAACCGCCCCGATCCGCCGGAAGACCTGATTCCGCAGTTCCCGCTGGTGCGCACCGCCACCCGCGCCTTCGGCGTCGCCTGCATCGAGGAGCCGGGCTACGAGGCCGACGACCTGATCGCCACCTATGCGCGGCTCGCCCGCGACGCGGGCGCGCGCACCACGATCGTCTCGTCCGACAAGGACCTGATGCAGCTTGTCGTCGACGGCGAGATCGAACTGCTCGATCCCGTGAAGAACCGCAGGCTCGGCTCGGCCGAAGTGATCGAGCGGTTTGGCGTTCCGCCCTCGAAAGTCGTCGAGGTGCAGGCCCTCGCCGGCGATTCCGTCGACAACGTGCCCGGCGTGCGAGGCATCGGCGTGAAAACGGCTGCCGAGCTCATCAATACGTTTGGCGATCTGGAATCGCTGTTGAGCCGGACACATGAAATCCGGCAGCCCAAGCGCCGCGAAACGCTGATCGAGAACGCCCAGAACGCGCGCGTCTCGCTGAAGCTCGTGCAGCTCGATCGCCACGTGCCCCTGAAGGCCGGGCTCGACGACTTCGCCGTTCGCGATCCCGAGCCGTCGGCACTGGTCGGATTTCTGAAGGCGATGGAATTCTTCGCGCTTTGCAAGCGCGCCGCTGCGCATTTCGATATCGCCGATGTGGACGCGATCGCGCCGGGGCCCGATCCGGCACAGGGCGTGCTCGCAACGCCCGGGGGCGTCACACCACTGCCCGCGCAAAAGGCCGTCGCCGAGCCCCCGCCGGGCGGAAAGCCGGGCGTCGTTGCCGATCGCGCCGCGCTCCTCGAGCCGATCGACCAGGACGACTACGAGACGGTGCTCACACTCGAGCGTCTGCACCACTGGATCGGGCGTGCCCACGAAACCGGACTGCTCGCGGTCGATACGGAAACGACGTCGCTCGATCCGATGCGGGCGGGCCTCTGCGGAATATCGCTCGCCGTCGCTGCGGGCGAGGCCTGCTACATTCCGTGCGGCCACGGACCCGGCAAAGGCCTCGATCTGCGCGGCGATGCGGCCATCGTCCAGCTCGGCGAGGCCGACATCCTCGATCGGCTGAAGCCGCTTCTCGAGGATCCGGCCATCCTCAAGATCGGACAGAATCTCAAATACGATTACCTGATATTCCTCCGCCGCGGCGTTCGCATCGCGCCTTTCGACGATACCATGCTGATGTCCTACGTGCTCGGTGCGGCGCTGCACGGCCACGGCATGGACGAGCTCTCGGAGCTGCACCTCAAGCACAAGCCGATCACGTTCAACGAGGTCACGGGGACGGGCAAGGACCGGGTGACCTTCGACTGCGTGCCGGTGCGCGACGCGACGCGCTACGCGGCCGAAGACGCGGACGTGACGTTCCGGCTCCATGCGCTGCTCAAGCCGCGGCTCGTCGAGGAACACAAGCTTGCCGTGTACGAGACGCTCGAACGCCCGCTCGTCTCCGTGCTTGCGGACATCGAGCAGGCGGGCGTCGTCATCGATCCAGATCTGCTGCGCCGGCTCTCCAACGATTTCGGCCGCGACATGGTCCGCCTCGAGGAACAGGTCCACAAACTCGCCGGCGGCTCGTTCAACATCGGCTCGCCCAAACAGCTCGGCGACATCCTGTTCGGCAGGCTCGGCCTCGACGCCGGCCGCAAGACGAAGACCGGCGCCCACTCCACCGATTCCGACGTGCTCGAGGATCTGGCGGCGCAGGGCCACGAGATTGCGAAGCTCGTTCTCGACTGGCGGCAATTGCAGAAGCTGCGCGGCACCTACACCGACGCGCTGCCGGGTTTCGTCAACCCGGAAACCGGCCGCGTGCATACGTCTTTCGCCATGGCGTCGACCTCGACCGGCCGCCTCGCCTCGAGCGACCCCAATCTGCAGAACATTCCCATTCGCACCGCGGAAGGCCGCCGCATCCGCGCCGCCTTCGTCGCCCCGCCCGGCAAAAGCCTGATCAGCGCCGATTACAGCCAGATCGAACTGCGCCTCCTCGCCCACATTGCCGACATCCCGGCGCTCAAATCGGCGTTCGCGCAAGGAGCCGACATTCACGCGATGACGGCGTCGGAAATCTTCGGCGTTCCGGTGAAGGACATGCCTTCCGACATCCGCCGGCGCGCCAAGGCGATCAATTTCGGCATCGTCTATGGCATTTCCGCTTTCGGGCTTGCCAATCAGCTCGGCATCGCGCGCGGCGAAGCCGACGATTACATCCGCAAGTATTTCGAACGCTTCCCCGGAATCCGCAACTACATGGAGACCACCAAGGCATTCGCGCGCGAGCGCGGCTATGTGGAAACCCTGTTCGGGCGGCGCATCCATGTGCGCGAGATTCGCTCGAAGATTCCGGGGCTGCGCGGCGGCGCGGAGCGTGCGGCGATCAATGCGCCGATCCAGGGCACGGCCGCCGACATTATCCGGCGCGCCATGATCCGCGTGCCGCCCGCACTGGCCCGCCAAGGCTTGAGCGCGCGCATGCTGCTGCAGGTCCATGACGAACTGGTGCTCGAGGCACCGGACACAGAAACGGGTGCTACCGCTGCCGCGGTGAAGACAATCATGGAACGCGCGGCACTTCCTGCAATCTCGCTATCGGTTCCGCTCGTCGTGGACGCCCGCGCCGCCGGCAACTGGGACGAAGCGCATTGAAGGCAGCGCAGGCTGATGGTTCGACAGGCTCACCATGACGAAAAACAGGCATCCCCACCCTGAGCTTGTCGAAGGTGCCTTCTCTATGTTGCTCCTCCAACCCCCCGAATGGACGGACTTTCGCCACACAGCGGGCAGGCGGGATCGGGCCTGACGGCGATCTTGCGAAAACGCGAACCCAGCGCGTCGTAGATGAGGAGATATCCGGCGAGGCTTTCCCCGATCCCGAGAATCTCTTTCAGAATCTCCAGCGCCTGCAGACTGCCCATCACGCCCGCGGCGGCGCCGAGCACGCCCGCTTCCGAACAGGACGGCGCCGCATCGCGCGGCGGCGCTTCTGGGAAAATGCAGCGGTAGCAGGGATAGCGGCGCGCCTTGTCGCCGGCCCGGAACGTTGCGAGCTGGCCGTCGAATTCCGTCACCGCTGCCGACACGAGGGGGCGACCCGCGAAGTAGCAGGCATCGTTGACGAGGAAGCGCGTCGCGAAATTGTCGGACCCGTCCGCCACGATGTCGTAGCGCGCGATCAGTTCGAGCGCATTGGCAGAGGTGAGCCGCGCATTGTGCAGTTCGAGTGCGATACCGGGATTGAGGTCGCGCACCGCGCGGGCGGCCGATTGCGTCTTCGCTGTGCCGAGATCGGCGCTTCGGTGCGCGATCTGGCGCTGAAGATTGGAGAGTGACACGGCATCGTCGTCGACGATCCCGAGCGTGCCCACGCCGGCCGCGGCCAGATACAGGATGAGCGGGCTGCCGAGCCCGCCGGCGCCGACGACCAGAACGCGAGCGGCGAGCAGCTTCGCCTGGCCGGGACCGCCCACTTCCCGCAGGACGATGTGCCGTGCATAGCGTTCGAGTTGTTCGTCGCTCAATGCCATGGGGACGGCTTAACCGAGCCTCCGGCGCAAGCAAAGCGCGCCGCCTCGCAACCCTCCGGGGACCGCTGCTCCCCGCCTTCCTTGCGGTTGCCATCGCCGCAAGCCTATTCTTGGAGCCTCGGGTTGGGGCGGCCGAAGCCTGAAAGCAGGCCAATCGGCCGACTGTCGGGAATGGAGGGATTATGTCTCACGAGGGTCGGCGTGCGGGCGCGCACGGGCTGGAACATCAGGGTTTCCGCAATCTCGCGGCCGTTCACAAGAACCTGAGGGCGCCCGAACTTTACGAGCGCGCCATTCTGCGGGGCGAAGCCCGCATCGCGGCGGGCGGCGCCCTTGTCGCGCTCACCGGCCAGCACACCGGCCGGTCTGCGGGGGACAAGTTCATCGTGCGCGACGAAGCGAGCGATCCCCATGTCTGGTGGGACAGCAACAAGGCGATGACCCCGGCCGCCTTCGAGGTGCTGCACCAGTCGATGCTCGCCTATGCGCAGAATCGCGAACTCTTCGCGCAGGACCTGTTCGGCGGCGCGGATCCCACGCACCGCCTGCCGGTGCGGGTGATCACCGAATTCGCCTGGCACTCCCTGTTCATCCGGCATCTCCTGATCGAACCGTCTGCCGGCGAGCGCGACAGCTTCCAACCGGAGTTCACCATCGTCGATCTGCCAGGTTTCCAGGCCGATCCCGCCGTTCACGGCTCCCACACGGGAACGGTGATCGCGGTGAACTTCACGAAGAAGCTCGTGCTGATCGGCGGCACCTCCTACGCGGGCGAGATGAAGAAATCGGTGTTCACGATTCTCAATTATCTCCTGCCGCCCAAGCGCGTGATGCCGATGCACTGCTCGGCCAATGTCGGTCGAAGCGGCGATTGCGCGATCTTCTTCGGGCTTTCGGGCACCGGCAAGACCACGCTCTCCGCCGAGGCAAGCCGGACGCTGATCGGCGACGACGAGCACGGCTGGTCGGAGAACGGCATCTTCAACTTCGAAGGCGGCTGCTACGCCAAGGCGATCCGGCTGTCTCCCGAAGCCGAGCCCGAGATCTACTCGACGATCCACCGGTTCGGGACCGTGCTCGAGAACGTCGTGATGGATCCGGCAACGCGCCGGCTCGATCTCGACGACGCGCGCTACACCGAAAACACCCGCGCCGCCTATCCCATCGATTACATCGCCAATGCCTCGCGCAGCGGCACCGCACCCCATCCGCGCAACGTGATCCTTCTTACCGCGGATGCCTTCGGCGTGCTGCCGCCCATCGCGAAGCTCACGCCATCGCAGGCGATGTACCATTTCCTTTCGGGCTTCACGGCCAAAGTGGCGGGCACGGAAAAGGGACTGGGCAAGGAGCCGCAGCCGACGTTCTCCACCTGCTTCGGCGCGCCCTTCATGCCGCGCCATCCGTCCGTGTACGGCAACCTGCTGCGCGATCTGATCGCGGAGCACCGGGCCGATTGCTGGCTGGTGAACACCGGCTGGACCGGCGGCGCGTTCGGCACCGGTACGCGCATGCCCATCAAGGCGACACGCGCGCTGCTTTCGGCGGCGCTCGACGGAACGCTCGCCCATGTCGAGATGCGGATCGATCCGCATTTCCGCTTCCGCGTGCCCGTCTCGGTGCCGGGCGTCGGCGCGCACATTCTCGATCCGCGCGGAACCTGGAGCGATGCCGCGGCCTACGATGCCCAGGCCCGCAAGCTCGTCGCCATGTTCCGGGAGAATTTCCGCAAATTCGAATCCCACGTCACCGCGGAAGTGCTGCAGGCCGCGCCGCAGCTCGCCGAGGCCGCGGAGTAATTACCTGACGCTTGAGTGAGGGTCGGCCACTCACGCCTGCCGGTACACCCACACCCGCGCAGGCGGGAGATTGGCGAAGACGAAGCCCGTCTGCTCGACGCGCAACTCGCGGTCCGCCGGAACAGGCGCCGCAAAGCCGTAGGAAAACTGCACGAACGGGCCGCCGGACGGAGTCCGCGCGAGCGCCGAGGCGATGAGCGCGCGGCGCCTGGCGGGTGGAAAATTGAGCAACGGCAATCCCGACACCGTCGCGGCCAGCGGGCCACTCGCGTTCGGCGGCAACGTGCGGTCGAGATCGAAGGCGTCGCCCTCGACGACGCGAAGCCTGGGGAAGCGTTCGCGCATCAGGCGCGCGAGATCGGGGTCGGCCTCGATGGCAATCAGGCGCTCGACGGAAATCCCGCGCGCCACCAGGGCTTCGGTCACGACACCGGTGCCGGGCCCGAGTTCGAGCACCGCGCCTGGCGTGGCCGGATCGATCTGTTGCGCGATCTTGTGCGCCAGCTGCAGACTCGACGGCGCGATCGCGCCAATGGCGCGCGGGCGCAGGATGACGCTGCGCAGGAACCGCAGACCGTCGAACGCGCTTCTCGCCGCGGCGTTGGACATCGGATTGGAATCTCGCTCGTCACAGATGGGCCGGAGCGAAATGTTTAGGACGGGAATCTCGCGCTGTCATCAAGCGCGTGCGACCCCCCCC
>JBOHKH010000004.1:0-162240 GCA_050728995.1 Rhizomicrobium sp.
ATCCTCAGAAAGCGGTCGAACCATCCATGCTGACCTCCTACCAGCCAGCATCTTGAATCAGACTCGCGACCTTCTGGGAATCCCATACAGATTCAAATCGACAGAATCACGCTCTAGTTTCACGGATTGGAATGCGAACGGTTAAATGGCCTCGATCCCTTGAGCGAGCCGCGCGCCACGCACGCCGTGAGGCAAAATCCGCGCGCGAAAACGCACCGCCGGAGCGTTGATTCCGGGCCGGATTCGTGTCGCTGAACGTGCAAAACTCGCCCACGCCAACATCAAATTTCGAACGCCTCGGCGTCAAAATGGGGTCAGTGATTTGTAGTCAGGTATCGTGACTACGTTGGTACCATCGTCCTTGTAAATCTCTAATTCAGAAGCAATCCCATCGATGACATGAAACAAAAAATGGATATCCACCCCATCGCTATCCCGGGCTGTTGCCTCAACCGGGACACGCATTGAGACAGGTGCTTTGACCTCGTTTTGAACAATGAGTTTTAGGCTTCCGCTATAATCAATCTTCGTCGCTCTTGCTGTTGCGATCTGCATGGCCAATTGCTCGCGCCCAGAGAATTCATGTTGCAACAGGCGTTCCAAAACGCCGCGCTCCCAGGCAGTCAAATCCCGCGAGGAATCTCTCTCGTTCATTTTATTGGATAATAACGTGGATTTCGGTGACAGGACCAGCGTTTTCGGACGCGGCATCGCCCGGCGCGGGCCGGGCCGTAAACCCGACGCGCGGCGCGAGGCTCGGCAAAGGTTTCTTTGAACGTAGAGGTGTGTGCCGGTCCTGTCGCCGAAAGCGGCCTTGAGTGAGTCGGTCTCACCCTTCGACAAGCTCAAGGTAAGGGACAACGTTTCATCCGCATGGTGAGCCTGTCGAACCATGAAGCTACCTGCCTTCGCCGAAGCGCTGCGTCGGCTTCGCGCACGCAGGTCGAAGCGCATGCGGGCGCAGCGATGGGTAACACCTTAGCGTCGATTCCAACTACGCGCTGCCTGCGCCGCGGCGTTTTACATGGAACAATCGTCGACGTCCGTTCGTATCGCGCGCCACAACAGGACGGTCACAGGCGAACGCGCCTCGTATGTGCCCGTTCCGCGAAGGCCTGTCGTTTGCGCCAAGCGGTTGGATTTGCGCGGGAAATCCGCAAATGTTCGCGCGCGAAGCGGCCGCACCGGAAAATTCGCCTGTATTTGCCTGTTAAACAGGGATTCGCGGGCCGCACGGCCGACCTTGCGCGGGCCGGTCCGCGCTGCTACGTCCCGCCGCTTCATGAACGACACGACCACCTCGAAAACGGAGTCCCCTGCGCGGCAAGCGGCGCGGCGGCGGAGCTTTGCCATTATTTCCCACCCCGATGCCGGCAAGACGACGCTGACGGAGCATCTGTTGCTGCTCGGCGGCGCGATCCGGATGGCGGGGCAGGTGAAGGCGCGGGGCGAGGCCCGGCGCGCGCGCTCCGACTGGATGAAGATCGAACAGGAACGGGGAATTTCGGTCACCAGCGCGGTGATGACGTTCGAATACGAGGACTGCGTTTTCAATCTGCTCGATACGCCCGGCCACGAGGATTTCAGCGAGGACACCTATCGCACGCTCACCGCCGCCGATTCGGCGGTGATGGTAATCGACGCGGCGCGCGGCATCGAGAGCCAGACGCGCAAACTGTTCGAGGTCTGCAGGCTGCGCGATATTCCCATCATGACGTTCATCAACAAGATGGACCGCGAGGCGCGCAATGCGTTCGAACTGATCGACGAGATCTCCGACCGGCTGCAGCTCGAATGCGCGCCCATGGTGTGGCCCGCCGGCATGGGCCTGAACTTTCGCGGGGTCTACGATTTCGCGCGCGACGCGTTTGTGCGTTTCGGATCCGGCGCACGGATCGACCGCGCCGTACTCGGCGACGTCCTCTCCGGCGACGAACGGGAGAAGCTCGAGGAGGACATTGCGCTGGCGCGCGGCGCCTGTCCCGCCTTCGACGCGGACATCTATCGCACCGGCCATCTCACGCCCGTGTACTTCGGCAGCGCGCTGAAGAATTTCGGCGTGCGCGAGCTGCTCGATGCGCTCGCGAAACATGCGCCGGCGCCGCGCGTGCAGGAGTCGCGCACGCGCACCGTCGCTCCGGCCGACGACGAGGTGACGGGGTTCGTGTTCAAGGTGCAGGCGAACATGGACCCCAATCACCGCGACCGCGTCGCGTTCCTCCGGCTGTGCTCGGGGCAGTTCCGGCGCGGCATGAAGCTGAAGCAATCCGGTACCGGCAAGGCGCTCGGCATCTACAATCCCATCCTGTTCTTCGCGCAGGAACGGGAGACCGTGGACGAGGCGTGGCCCGGCGACGTGATCGGCATTCCCAATCACGGGGTGTTGCGCGTCGGCGATTCGCTTTCCGAATCGGGCGCGGTGGTCTTCACCGGGATTCCGAATTTCGCGCCCGAAATCCTGCGCCGCGTTCGTCTCGGCGATCCGATGAAGCAGAAGCATCTCACGCGCGCACTCGAAAGCCTCGCCGAAGAAGGCGTGATCCAGGTCTTCCGGCCGCTCCTGGGCGCTCAATGGATCGTGGGCGTGGTGGGAGTTCTCCAGCTCGATGTGTTGAAGAGCCGACTGCGCGCAGAATACGGACTCGATACAGACCTCGAAGCCTCGCCCTACGATACCGCGCGGTGGATTTCGGGGACGCCTTCGGAGATGGAGAAATTCCTCGCTTTCTATCGCGGACAGATGGCCGAGGATCGCGACCGCGCGCCGGTGTTCCTGGCCAGGAGCGAGTGGGAGCTCGGCTACGTCGGCCAGAAATTTCCCGCAATCTCCTTTGCGAAGATCCGCGAGCGGGCGGACGTGCACGCGGCGGCGTAATTCCGTTCAGGTGGTTGCGTCGGGGCGCAGTACGAAACCCGCATTTTCCAGTTTTTCCCGGATCTCCCGCGCATGACCGGCGTCGCGCGCCTCTATGGTGAGGCCCAGATCGGCCGATTTCGCCGTCATGTCGGTCAGCATCCGGTTGTGCGACACTTCGAGAATATTTCCTCCCGTTTCGCTCACGATGGTCGCGATACGCGCCAGCAGGCCCGGCCGATCTTCGATCTTCACCACGACCGAAAGGATGCGCCCCTCGCGCGACAACTCGCGCAGGATCACGTTCGACAGGAGCCGCATGTCGATGTTGCCGCCCGAGAGAATGACGCCGACCTTGCGGCCGCGGAAGATCTGCGGATTTCCGAGCACGGCGGCGAGTGCGGTGGCGCCCGCGCCTTCCACCACCGTCTTCTCGACCTCGAGGAGTGCCACGATCGCGGCTTCGATCTGATCCTCGCGAACGAGCAGCACGTCCTTCGCGAAGGCCGCAAGCACCTTGCGCGCGAGCGTGCCCGGCCGCTTGACGGCTATGCCTTCGGCGATCGTCTGCACCGAACAGGGAAGGCTGGCATCCTTGAGCGCGTCGTACATCGAAGGACAGACTTCGGCTTCCGCGCCATAAATCTCGATCTCCGGCTTGAGCGCCTTGGCGCCCAGCGCAATGCCGGAAATCAGTCCGCCGCCGCCGATGGGCACCACGATGGAATCGAGTTCGGGCGCGCTCTCCAGCAGTTCCAGCGCCACGGTTCCCTGGCCTGCGACGACCCGCGCGTCCTCGTAAGGATGGATGAAGGCGAGATTCTCCGCCGAGGCGATTTTCTGTGCGCGATCGAAAGCCTGTTCGAGGGTGACGCCATCGAGCACCACGCGCGCGCCGAAATCCTTCGTGTGCCTGATCTTGTTGTAGGGCGTGCCCTCGGGCATCACGATGGTCGCCGGAATTCCAAGGCGGCCTGCGTGATAGGCAACGCCCTGCGCATGATTGCCGGCCGACATGGCGGCCACGCCGCGACGGCGTTCTTCGGGCGACAACGAAAGGAGTTTGTTCAGTGCGCCTCGTTCCTTGAAGGACGAGGTGAAGTGCAGGTTTTCGAACTTCAGATGGATGTCGCAACCCGCGATTTTCGACAGCGTGCGCGACCAGTGGCTCGGTGTGCGCGCGACCTCGCCCCTGATCCGTTCCGCAGCGGCGCGGATATCTTCGATCGTCACTTCCGGGAATGTCGGCGCGGCGCCGGGCGATCTGTCCATCGTTCCCGTCCTTTTCGGCGATCGGCTGTTGCCGGAAATCGGATTGGTAGCAGCGGAGGGATTTGAACCCCCGACCAAGGGATTATGATTCCCCTGCTCTACCACTGAGCTACGCTGCCGACCGAGGCGGGCGATGTAAGGTGGGGCTCAAAGGCCTGTCAAGCGGCGCTGGAGCGTCGCCTATGTCCCGAAGCGGAAGTGCATGACGTCGCCGTCGCGCACGACGTAGTCCTTGCCTTCGAGCCGCATGCGTCCGGCGTCGCGCGCGCCGGCTTCGCCGCCGAAGGCGAGATAATCCTCACAGGCAATCGTTTCGGCGCGGATGAATCCGTTCTCGAAATCGGTATGGATGACGCCGGCAGCCTGGGGCGCGCGTGCGCCTCCGGTTACGGTCCAGGCCCGCGTTTCCTTCGGCCCGGCGGTGAAGAACGTGATGAGGCCCAAGAGGTCGTAGCCCGCGCGGATCAGCCGGTCGAGGCCCGGTTTCTCGAGGCCGAGATGCGCGAGAAATTCGGCACGCTCGGCCGAAGCGAGTTGCGCCACTTCTTCCTCGATTCGCGCGGAGATGACGACACTGCCCGCACCGTCGCGCCGCGCCTTCTCTTCCGCAGCCGAGGAGAACCTGTTCCCGGCCGCCGCCGAATGCTCGTCCACATTGCAGACATAGAGCACCGGCTTCTGCGTCATCAACCCGAGCTGGCGAAAGGGTTCTCTCTCTTCCGCCGAAATTTCGGCGGCGCGCGCAGGCGTGCCCGCGCGCAAGAGCGCGAGCGCCTTTGTCATGAGCGCTACCTGCTCCCTGGCCTCTTTTTCGCCGCCCTTCGCCTTTTTTTCGAGCGGGACGATCCGCCGCTCGAGGCTTTCGAGATCCGCGAGCATCAGTTCCGTCTCGACCGTTTCGGCGTCCTCGACCGGATGAACGCGTCCTTCGACATGCATCACCTCGGAATCTTCAAAGCAGCGCAGCACATGGGCAATCGCATCCACTTCGCGAATGTTCGCGAGGAACTGGTTGCCGAGCCCTTCGCCCTTCGAGGCGCCGCGCACCAGACCGGCAATATCGACGAACGTCATGCGCGCCGGCACGATCTCGGCGGACTTCGCAATCCTGGCCAGACGCTCAAGACGCAAATCCGGCACGGCAACCTCGCCCACATTGGGTTCGATGGTGCAGAAAGGGTAGTTCGCAGCCTGGGCTGCCGCCGTCTGCGTGAGAGCGTTGAAGAGGGTCGACTTGCCCACGTTGGGCAATCCGACGATGCCGCACTTGAATCCCATTCAATCGTCCTTCGGCGGAGCCGCCTTCTTCGCAGGCGGTTTGAGCGTCACCGCCACCTTGTTCAGGAAGCCTGCGTCGTCGTCGCGCGCCAGCCAGGGCGCTGCTTCGGCAATCGCCGACAGGAGCGGCACGAGCCATTCCTCGTCCGTCTTGGAAAAGTTGTGCAGCACGTGGGAAATGACGCGCGACTTCGTGCCCGGATGCCCCACGCCGACCCGAATGCGGCGATAGTCCGGTCCGAGCGCGGCCGTGATGGAGCGCAATCCGTTGTTGCCAGCGTCGCCGCCTCCGGTCTTCGCCTTGAGTTTGCCTGCGACAAGGTCGATCTCGTCGTGAATGACGACCAGAGCCGCAAGAGGCAGCTTGACGTAGCGCATCGCTGCGCCGACCGACGCCCCGCTTTCATTCATATACGTCATCGGCTTGAGAAGATGAACTTTGCGGTGGGCGAGCTTGCCCTCGCAGATGAGACCGTGAAAGCGGCTTCGCCAGGGCCCGAAGTCATAGCTCTCGTGGATCACGTCCACGGCCATGAAGCCCACATTGTGGCGATGGCGCGCGTACTCGACGCCGGGATTGCCGAGCCCCGCGATCAGCAAAGGCGTATCGGGCATGGCGTGACAAACAGCGCGCGCGGGCTATTTCTTCTCCGGCGCCTTGGCGGCGAGCGGTGCGCCGGGCGCAGCGGCACCGGGGGCAGCCGGTGCAGCACCTTCGGCAGGCGCAGCCGGGGCTCCGGCTTCCACGACCGGCGCGGCTGCAGCGGCCGCGGCAGCCGCTGCCGCGGCGCGTTGTTCTTCAATCACGCTCGTCGGCGCCACGATCGAGGCGATGGTGAAGTCGCGCTCGCGAACGGTGGTCTTGACTCCCTCCGGCAGCTTGAAATCGTCGATGTGAAGCGAACCGTGAATGTCGAGACCGGAAAGATCGCCTTCGATGAATTCCGGGATGCTCTCGGCGGGGCAAAGCAGTTCCACCTCGTGCCGTACGATGTTGAGCACACCGCCACGCTTCAGGCCCGGTGAATTTTCCTGACCCTTGAAGCGGACCGGAATGGCGAGCTTCACCCGGGCTCCTTCCGGCAAGCGAAGGAAGTCGACGTGAACCGGGTGGTCGCTGACGGGATCGGTCTGAACCGCACGTGGAATGACGCGGGTCTTGACGCCGTTCAATTTGAGGAAGTACGGCGTCGTCAGGAAGGTAGCCCGACTCGCGAGGCGCTCGAGTTCGCGGTAGTCCACCGTGATCGATTCGGGGGTATCCTTGCCGCCATAGACGATACCAGGCACCCGACCCTTGCTGCGGGTCCTGAAGGCGTGGCCCTTGCCTGTGCCTTGCCGAGGCTCGACGGCCAGTTCCTGAATCTCGCGCATGGGGAAAATCCTTGAAATCCCGGCTTTTCGGCCACATCGGGCCGTAAAGCCGGGCTATCTAGCGGAATGACCCGAATGGCGCAACCGGAACAGGGTCTGTTCACGATTGAGGCCGGCCGTCTTGCTGTGGCATCCGCATTGGGTTGAAAGCCGTCCGGTGCGCCGATAGCTTCTGCCGAAGCAGGGAGCAGCCGGCAACATGCATCTCGAAAAGCGCGTGCTCGTCACCGGCGGAGCGGGATTTCTCGGTTCCCATCTTTGCGAGCGCCTCCTGGAACAGGGCGCCCATGTGATCTGCGTCGACAATTTCTTTACGGGTGCGCATCAGAACGTTCAGCATCTGGCAGGGCATCCCCATTTCGAACTGATCCGCCACGACATCACCTTTCCCCTCTATGTCGAAGTCGACGAGATCTACAATCTCGCGTGTCCGGCGTCGCCGATCCATTATCAGCGCGATCCGGTGCAGACCACGAAAACGAGCGTCCTCGGCGCGATCAACATGCTGGGGTTGGCCAAGCGCGTGAAGGCGCGCATTTTCCAGGCCTCCACATCTGAGGTTTACGGCGATCCTCAGGTCCATCCCCAAACCGAGGGCTACTGGGGCAATGTCAACCCGATCGGGTTGCGCTCCTGCTACGACGAAGGCAAGCGTTGCGCCGAGACGCTATTCCTGGATTATCACCGCCAGAACGGAGTCGCGGTGAAACTCTGCCGGATTTTCAACACCTACGGTCCGCGCATGCATCCGAACGACGGCCGGGTCGTTTCCAGCTTCATCGTTCAGGCGCTCACCGGGCGCGATATCACTGTTTTCGGGAAGGGCACGCAGACGCGTTCGTTCTGTTACGTTGACGACCTGATTGCGGGGATTCTCAAGATGATGGCGACTCCTCCCGATGAGGTCGGTCCCGTCAATCTGGGGAACCCCGACGAGTTCACAATTCTCGATCTCGCGAAGAAAGTCGTGGAAATGACCGGATCGGCATCGAGGATCGTGCATCGCGACCTGCCGCAGGATGATCCGAAACAGCGCCGCCCCGACATTGGGCGGGCACGGGAGCTGTTGGGCTGGTCTCCCGCGGTGCCCCTCGCCGATGGCTTGAAACTCACCGTCGCGTATTTCGACCGTTTGCTTGCCGACAGGCGCGCTCGCGAAGTCGCCGGCTTTTCGGGCTGAATGCCTGCTTCGGCGCGGTGTGCCGACTCTCAGGGAGATCTTACGTGAACGTTGTGGTGACGGGCGGGGCGGGTTACGTCGGCAGCCACGCATGCGCTGCGCTGCGCGCCGCGGAACTGTCGCCTGTTACCTATGACAATCTCTCGCGCGGGTTTCGATCGCTCGTACGCTACGGTCCCTTCGAAGAAGGCGACATTCTCGACGAGGCGCGGCTTATCGAAGTCTTGAAAAAGCATCGCCCCGTTGCCGTCATGCATTTTGCGGCGTTTGCGTATGTCGGCGAATCGGTTGAAGCGCCACTCGACTATTACCGCAACAATTTCGCAGGTGCCCTGTCGCTGGTCGGGGCCATGCGCAAATGCGGGGTTGAACAACTGGTGTTCTCCAGCACCTGCGCCGTGTACGGCACGCCGGAAACGCAGCCCATGCCCGAAAGCCTGCCGCTCGCGCCGATCAACCCTTACGGCCGTTCCAAGCTCATGGTCGAGCAGGCGCTGCAGGATGCCAGCGCCGCCCATCGGTTTCGTTCGGTGTCGCTGCGCTATTTCAACGCGAGTGGCGCACATCCTTCCGGCGAAATCGGCGAACTCCACGAACCGGAGACTCATCTCATTCCGCGGGCGCTGATGGCGGCGACAGGAGAGATCGAATCAATCGAAGTCTTCGGGACCGATTATCCGACGGCGGACGGGACCGCGGTTCGCGATTACGTCCATGTCTGCGATCTGGCCGACGCCCATGTTGCGGCTCTGCGCTACCTGAAGGAGGGGGGACAGACGAACGCGTTCAATCTGGGAACCGGGCGGGGCTACTCCGTGCGCGAAGTGCTGGAATCGGTTTCGCGGGTGACCGGACGGGCGCCCCGCTCGTGTATGGCTCCTCGAAGGGCAGGCGATCCGCCGGTGCTGGTCGCGGATCCGCGCAACGCCCGGGACGCGCTGGGATTCGCTCCGAAATGGAAAGACATCGACGCCATTGCCGCGTCGGCATGGGACTGGCATCGCAGACGCAAGGAATGACGCGAACGCTCCGCGGGCCGGCGTCATCCCGGCCCGCGTACGTCACCTGCTACATGCTCGATGAGCTTGCCGCAGGCATCGCCTGAAGGGCGTTCGCCGTCAGGTTGGTGATCAGGGTATTGCTGTTCTGGTCATACTTGAGCTCGCTCGCCCTGACGGAGACGGTCTTGCTCCGGCCGCCAGTGCTGGACGTGAGCTTGATGTCGATCTTCGTCGGCGTCCCGGTCAGCCCGGTATGTACATTGCTGACTTGCCCGACCTGCTGGCCGCTCGAATCCTTCACCTGTGCCGAAGCAAGGGTGGTTTTTGCATTGTGCACGCTGCTGAGCGATTCGGTCGCCGCGCCCTGCGCGCCGGTTGGAGCGGCCATGTTATTGGCCGCGCCGGTGCTGTTCTGATAGGTCTGGGCGGGCGGGGTGTATTGGCCTTTGCTCTGCGCCAGCGCCGGCGTGACGGCGAGGATCGCGGCAGCGGCGAGAGCCGCAAGGCTGCCGTGAACGAGAGTATCGCGTTTGCATTTCATGCTGCACCTCCTGTTGCCATGTGAGTGAGGCTGCGTTCCTTCGCCCCCTTTGAGGAAACGCGGCCTCTCACACGCTGTTCCGGTCGCGGAAATGTGTGCCCAACGGCGGGCGCGGACCAGAGCAACAAATGCTTGGCTGCATGCTTTCAGGGGACGAATTGTCCCAAGCTAATCGAAAAGGCTCGAAACGCTTGCTTCGTTATTGATGCGTCGCAGCGCCTCGCCGAGCAGCGGCGCGATCGAAATCCGCCTGATGTTCGGACACTTGCGCACCTCTTCGGTGGCGGCGATCGAGTCGGTGACAACCACCGATTTGAGGCGCGACGCCTGGATTCGCGCAACTGCGCCGCCCGAGAATACGCCGTGCGTCGCATACGCATACACTTCTTCGGCGCCCTGCTCGACGAGCGCGTCCGCCGCATTGCACATCGTACCGCCCGAATCGACGATGTCGTCGACCAGCAGACAGACGCGACCGTGTACGTCGCCAATAATGTTCATGACCTCCGATTCGCCCGCGCGTTCCCGCCGTTTGTCCACGATGGCAAGGTCGGCACCGAGGCGTTTGGCGAGCGCGCGTGCGCGCACGACACCACCTACGTCGGGAGAAACAACCATCAGGTTCCGCCCGCCGAGATAATCCCTGATGTCCTTCACAATCACCGGCTGCGCGTAGAGATTGTCGGTCGGAATGTCGAAGAATCCCTGGATCTGGCCCGCGTGAAGATCGACCGTCAAAACGCGATTGGCGCCGGCGCCCGTGATCAGATTGGCGACCAGCCTGGCCGAAATCGGCGTGCGCGGCCCGACTTTGCGATCCTGCCGGGCATAGCCGAAATACGGAATGACGGCAGTAATGCGCCGGGCGCTCGCACGACGAAGCGCGTCGATGATGATGAGGAGTTCCATCAGGTTGTCGTTGGCGGGATAGCTCGTCGATTGCAGAACGAACATGTCCTCGCCACGGACGTTCTCCTGCACCTCGACGAACACTTCCATGTCCGCAAAGCGCCGCACGACGGCCTTGGTGAAGGGCAGCCTGAGATGTTGCGCAATGGCCTCGGCCAGCGGGCGATTGGCGTTGCCCGCCAGCAGCTTCATCCCCCGCGCACCGTTCGTCTCGCTCATGAAGCGCTCCGCCCCGATATGAAGCTTTGTTGAAACCCGGCGGCCTTCTAGCAAGTGCTCCGGTCCGGGTAAACCGCCGATCAGAGCAGCACGATGGCGGAGAGTTGTCGGCCGTAATCGGGTTCTCCGCGATGGGTGGCGCGGCGGTAGCTGAAGAACGTCGATTCCTGTGCGTAAGTGCACAGTCCAAGGACCGTGACGTTCTGCACGCCCGCGGTTGCAAGCCGCCGGCGCACGTACCCCGGCAGATCGAAGCGCCAATGGGCATCTCGATTCGACGGCGTAAAGTAGCACCCGTCCGCGGGATTCGAGACGAGAACGGCCGCGCGGAACTCCTTGCCCACCTCGTAGGCCGATTGTGAGATGCACGGACCGATTGCAGCGGCGATCCGCTCCGCCCGTGCGCCAAGCGCGACCATTGCTGCCACCGCCGATTCGGCTACGCCGGCCAGCGCGCCCTTCCACCCCGCATGGGCAGCGCCGATCACGCGCGCCTGCGCGTCGGCGAGCAGGACCGGTGCACAATCGGCAGTCAGTATGCCGAGCGCGATTCCTGGAATATCGGTCGCCGCGGAATCGGCGCGCGGCGCGGAGCCGGTGTCCCATGGGGCATCTACCAATACCGCTTCTGCGCTGTGGACCTGGTAGAGGGTGACCAGCCGACACTTCCGTTCGGTGAGGGCGGCAACGGCATGTCGGCGGTTTTCCACGACGTGCCCCTCGTCATCGCGCGATCCAGGACCGCAATTGAGCGAGCGGTAAATTCCCGTCGAGACACCGCCCTTCCGCGTGAAAAACGCATGGTCGACGCCAGCCACCTCGTCGAGACTGGTTGCTGCAAAGCGGAGCATGGCTCAGAAGCCCGGTGGACCGGGCGCATTCTGTGGAACGAGCGCCAGCGCCTTGAACAGCGTTCCCATTTCAGACGGTTTCACGAGCCTGCGAACGCCGTCGCGAATTTCGGCCGCTCTTTCGGGATTGGCCGATTCCAGGCGGGCGGCACGCGCTTCGATACCCAACGCGCCAAGGAAGGAACCCTGCGCCAGCGGACCATACGTGCGTGCTCCCGCGGCCCGCGCGCACTGCGCGGCCGCCCCAAAATCCACGTGAGCCGAAAGGTCCGCTTCGCCTAGTCGTTCGAGCACGTCGACGGCTCTGTGGTGGTTGAGCGCCTGCAGGGTCTCGCCGAAGCCTTCGCCCGAATGTCCGTAATCCACAAACAGTGCCGCGCCGCCTCGGGCGGTGATCGCGTGAGCCACATCCTCGATCAGAGACAGCGCGGCGGGCGATATCTCGTAAACAGCGCCCGGATCGGCAGCGGTACGGCCGGGCGGAATCAAGACCGTTGTCGGGTACGGTGCCAGCGCGAAGGCAAGTTTGTCTGCAGCGTCGGCCGTCACCATCCGCTCGCACCACCCTCGGGTTGTCATTACGAATTGCCGGACCGGCAGCGCATCGAGGAATTCGTTGGCAAGCAGAAACAGTGGACCGTCCGCGGCAACATCGCTCCACTGCCGGACCCAGCGCACTGGAACGGGCGAGCCTTCCAGACGCGCGCGCTGAGCCGACTCCAGCGCCGCGCTCGCCTCGACGAGTACGAGTTCGATGGCATCCAGGAACTCCGGCTCGCGTCGCCATGTGCGGAGCGCGTCGCAGAGGAGCGTGCCGCGCCCTGGACCGAGTTCGACCATCGTCGACTTTGTTGGCCTCCCCTGGTCTCTCCACGTCTGGAAAATCCAAAGTCCCAGCAGCTCCCCGAAGATCTGGCTGATCTCCGGGGCCGTCACGAATGCGCCCTCCGCCCCGATCGCCTCGCCGCGCGCATAGAATCCGCATTCCGGATCATGAAGGGCGAGCGTCATGACCACCGAGAGGGACAGCGGACCCTCGAACCGGATCGCGCGCGCCAGGCGCTGCGCCAGGGCGTTCATGTCGTGGCGCGTGCGATCGGACGGCGGAACGCCTGCCAAAGGAGAATCGCGGCGATGATCCACATCGGGATGCTGAGCGCCTGACCGACGCTCAGCCAGTGCGGGAACACCGTGTCGGAGTCCCGGAAGATTTCGGCGATGTAGCGGAACAGTCCGTAGAACCCGAAGAAAAGTGCCGCGAGCAGGCCTGGTCGGTTGTGCAGGTGGAACCGACGAAGTCCGATCTGCAGAATGAGGAACAGCAGGAGCCCCTCCATGCCGGCCTCGTAAAGCTGACTGGGATGTCGCGGAAGCTGGTCGGGCGCGCGGGGAAAAATCATCGCCCAAGGCACATCGGTGGGTTTTCCCCACAATTCGCCGTTGATGAAGTTGGCAATGCGCCCGAAAAACAGGCCGATCGGCGTGACGCTTGCGACGAGATCGCCGATTTTCAGAAGTTCGAGCTTGCGTTTGCGGGTGAACAACCAGATCGCGACAGCAACCCCGATCAGTCCGCCGTGAAACGACATGCCGCCTTCCCAGGCCGCAATGATTTTGATCGGATCGGTCAAATAGCCGAGCGGCAGGCCGACGCAGGCTGGCGATGTTCCCCAGATGCCGCAAAAAAACGTGCCGTAGATGAGGACGTAGCCGAGGCGGCCGCCGAGAATCACGCCGAGCGTGGCCCAGACCACCAGGTCGCCGATGTCGTCGACGGTCGCCGGCGGACGGCCCCCGAAGGTGGGAGAACGCCAAAGCGAGGGGTTGCGTATCAGCCGGATCAGATACCACCAGCCCAGCAGCAATCCGGCAATGTACGAAATGGCGTACCAGCGAATGGCGAGAGGTCCGAGCCGCACGAGCACCGGATCAATGTGCGGATAAGGAAGAACGGCTTCGATCATCGGGGTCTGGGCGGAAGCGCGGCTAAGACGCTCTGTTTCGCGCTCGCCTGTCAAGAATACTCCCCGGCGCTTGCGGGGGGCGCGGCATTCCGTCCATAAGCAGCGCCGATGCAGACGGACAACCCTCTCCTCGACAATCTCGCGCGATTCCTCACGGACGCCGCAGGAGCGGCCCAGAGCCTGAGGACCGAGATCGACACCTTTATGCGCCAGAGGCTGGAGCGCCTGGTGGCCGATATGGATTTCGTGCCGCGCGAAGAGTTCGAGGCCGTCAAAGCGATGGCCGCGCGGGCGCGCAGCGAAAACGAAAGACTAGAAAAACGGCTCGCGGCGCTCGAAATGCGCGAGAAAGCCAAAGATCAGGCGCCCGGGGGCAAATCACCTCAAACCTGTGAGTGATCGGGTCGCTCCACGTCTCGGGTCGTGCCGGACTCTTGTCGTGCCACAAAATCTTGTGTCAGGTTGACCTCAACCTGCTTCGTTTTGCCGACCACCCTCAGGAGGTGCGGATGAGCCTGGCCCAGCAGCAACAAACGGCGGGAGAGTTCCATCCGCTCGACATGCTCGAAGAGTCGGTGGAGGAGCATGGCTGGCCGTTCGAGCGAAGCGGACGCGACGAACTCAATCTCTCCGTTTCGGGCCGGTGGTGCGACCACCATTTCTGCTTTACCTGGCGAGAGGAGCTGCAGTCCCTCCACCTCTCTTCGGCCTTCGACATGCGGGTCGAAACCGCGCGCCGCGGCGAGATGGCAGTCCTGCTCGCTCACATCAACGCGAAGCTGTGGATCGGTCACTTTGACCTCTTCGCCGATGAAGGGGCGCTGGTGTTCCGGCATGCGATGATTTTCCCCGACGCGCGGGCGAGCGCTTCGCAATGCGAGGCGTTGCTCAACCTCGCGGTCGAAGCCTGCGAGCATTATTATCCGGCCTTCCAGTTCGTCCTCTGGGGCGGCAAGACTGCGGAAGAGGCAGTTGCAGCAGCAATCCTCGAATGTGCAGGGCAGGCCTGAACGGGCTTCCGCTGCCGTCACCCTGCTCGTGGGCGCCGGCCGCATGGGCGGCGCGCTCCTCAAGGGTTGGCTTGCACGCGGCGTAGCGCCTCTCGCGGTCGTCGAGCCCATCCCGAATAAGGAATTGCGAGCGCTTGCCGGCCGGCACGCCATTCGCCTTCTCGAATCGGCCGCGCAGGCAGGCGCATTGCGCGTTTCGAACTGCGTCGTCGCTCTGAAGCCGCAGATTCTGCGGATCGAGGGAGCAAATCTTCGGCCCTTCGCGCGGCCGGGTACGCTGATGCTTTCGATCGCTGCGGGGACCAGCATTGCAGCCTTGCGCAAAGCCTGGGGACGTGAGGCCACGATCGTTCGGGCCATGCCCAACACTCCTGGCGCGGTGGGACGCGGCATTTCGGTCCTGTATGCGACGCGCGGGACGCCCGCGAGTTTCCGCAGGCGATCGGAGGCGCTGCTCGCCGGCCTCGGCGAGACGTTGTGGGTCGGTCGCGAAGCGCTGATCGATGTGGTGACCGCGGTGTCCGGCTCCGGGCCCGCCTATGTCTTCTTGCTGGCGGAGTGCCTCGCGCGAGCCGCTCGCGAAGAGGGGCTTTCCCCCGCGGTCGCCGATCGACTCGCTCGAAAGACCGTTGAAGGAGCCGGTGCGCTGCTCGACTGCGACCCGCGCGAACCGGCGAGTCAGCGGCGCGACGTGACCAGTCCCGGCGGCACCACCGAGGCCGCCCTGGCGGTGCTGACCAAGAACGATGCGCTCGAACGGCTTATGATCCGCGCCGTGGCCGCTGCGCGCACACGCGCCACGGAGCTGAGGAGGCAATCCGAAGAATGATCCGGCGAAAAACTGCGCCAAGAACGAAAGCCGGCATCGAAACCGCCGTTGCAGCGGCCGCATTCCGGCTGCTCGCTTCGCGACCCTGGCGAGAGGTCACGATTGCCTCCGTCGCGCGGGCTGCGAAGCTGCCCTTGGCCGACGTCCTGAGCCACGCGCCGTCGCGGACCGATCTCGTCGCGATGATGTTGCACGGGATGGCAGCGGAAACGGCGAGGCGTTACCGGCCAGAGCCTAGGCAGCAAAGCGTCCGAGAACGTCTGTTCGACGTCGTAATGACCTGGTTCGAGGTACAGAAACCGCGGAAGAAAGCAGTGCGCAATCTGTTTCGCGCGCTCGGAAAAGATCCGCTCATCGTGCTTTCGTTGCGGGGCGAAATCCTGCGCGGTTCGCAGATGCTACTCGCGCTCGCGGAAGCCGACGGGGGTCGGGTTCCGTCATTCCGGGCTGTGAGCCTGGCGGCCGTCATCGCGCGCGCCGTTCCGGTGTGGCTCGAGGAGGAGGGCGAACCGGACCGAACAATGGCGCAGGTCGATCGCGACCTCCGGCGGTTGGAACGTCTGTTATGATCTGCGGCAGGAGTACCGGCGCATTCAAACCGGCAGGCGCAGGGCCGCCCGCAATCCTCCCAGCTGGCTGGCTCCCAATGTAATATCCCCGCCATGGGCGCGGGCAATGTCGCGGGCAATGGCGAGACCAAGGCCAACACCCCCGGCTTGAAGATTGCGTCCCTCGTCGAGGCGGTGGAACGGCCGGAAGGCTTCCTCGCGACGCGACTCGGGAATCCCCGGTCCATCATCGTCCACGAGAATTTCGACGAAGCGGCCGTTTTGGGTCAGCGCAACATCCACCCGGTTTCCGTGCTTGAGCGCGTTGTCGATCAGATTGGTTGCGCAACGCTTCAAGGCATTCCGCTTGACGGCCAGCGCAATGCCGGCGGGCGCTTCCACGCGCAGACGGTCGCTTCCCCCGGTACGCGCACTCGCGGCCGCCAGCGCCGCCTCGGCGAGCACCTCGCCCAGATCGGCACGTTCCGCCTCTTCGCCCGAATCGCCGCGGGCGAAATCGAGATATTCGTCGAGCATGTGCTCCATCTCGCGCACATCCTGCAGAAGCGGCGCGGTATCCTCGCCCGTCCCCATCATCGCGAGCTGCAGGCGCAGTCGCGTCAGCGGCGTTTTCAAGTCGTGACTGACGCCCGCCAGCATTTCCGTGCGCTGCTGCACGTAACGGTCGATGCGTGCGCGCATGGTGATGAAGGCCTGCGCCGCCTTTCGGACTTCCGTTGCCCCGTACGGTTTGAAATCGGGCACGGCGCGGCCCTTGCCGAACGCATCGGCGGCGGCGGCCAGTCTTTCGATCGGCTTCACCTGGTTGCGAAGAAAGAGAATGGCCACCGCGATCAGCACCAGGGATGAGCCGACCATCCACAAAATGAAAATGTCGGCGTTGGATGCGACCAGCTGGTCGCGGGGAATTTGGACTTTCAATACTCCGGCGCTTGTTTGAATTTCCAGATCCACCACGTTGTTCACGGCGTCGGACGTGAACGGATGCTTCATACCGAGACGCGTAGCGAAGATCGCGTCCATCGCATGTTTGAGATCGATGCTCGAGTGGCGGTAAGGCGCGCCCAGCTTCGCCCCCGGTGCGAGCGCGATGCGAAAACCGAGCGAATGCGCCGCCATATCGAGCAGATGCACCCGTGGTACACCCTGCGGGTAGCTCTCGGCGATGTTTGTAAGAAAAGCAAGGTCGCCGGCCAGATCGTGCGCCATGTGGCGCGCCACGATGTCATAATGGCGGACGAAAAACGCATACGTCACGATTCCTTGCAGGACTACCATGGGTGCGATGATGATGATCAGCGATCGGCTGAACAGGCCGCGCGGAGATATCTGTTTCAGCAGGCGGATGGGCAGGGAATGCGGCATGCCGCTCAGTTCACCCGGTCCGGCACGAGCACGTAGCCAATGCCGCGTACCGTTTGCAGGTAAAGCGGGAGCTTGGGATCCTCCTCGATCTTTCGGCGCAACCGCGTCACCTGGACGTCGATGGACCGCTCCAGCGCGACGCCCATCCGTGCGCAAAGGTCCATCCGCGAGAATGGTCGGCCCGCATTGGCCGCGAAAAGCCTGAGCAGGGTTGCTTCGGAGCCCGTAAGCCGAACCGGCCGTCCCTTGCGCCGCAACTCGCCCCGTTCGGCGTCGAACAGCGCATCGCCCATTTTGACGGCGCGATGCGGAGAACGCGTCGGCGGTGTCGTCCGGCGCAGGAGCGCCGCGCAGCGCAAGAGCAGTTCGCGCGGCTCGAAGGGTTTGGCGAGATAATCGTCTGCGCCGTTCTCGAGGCCCGCGATGCGATCTTTGGACTCGCCGCGTGCCGTCAGCATCAGAATCGGTGTCTGGGTCTGGTTGCGGATCGAACGGGTGAGGTCCAGCCCGGATTCACCTGGCATCATCACATCGACAATGAGGAGATCGAAGGCCATGCCCTTCAAAAGCGTGCGGGCTTCTGACGCCGCCGCGGCCGCGGTGACCCTGTAGCCGTTCGTCGTAAGATAGCGCTGCAGCAGCGCGCGCAGCTTTTCGTCGTCGTCAACGACGAGCAGGTGAGCGTCCTTCGTCACGCCGTTCATTTCGCTTGCTTTCAATGTGCCGCCGCGAACATATAGACGATAGGTGGATGCCGGCCCGGGCGCCCCGGCCGGGAGCCGTGGATCCGCGCCTCTGCCGCCAATGTGTTCCCCGAGCGGTCCGGAAACAAGGTGAAAAAACAAGGTGCTGTCCAATGGCGGTAATTCCCTTCGACGACAGGGATGGTTCGATCTGGTACGACGGCAGGCTGGTACCCTGGCGCGAAGCCACGACGCACGTGCTGACGCACGGCCTGCATTACGCATCGTCGATTTTCGAGGGCCAGCGGATTTACCGCGGCCGCATCTACAAGCTCGCCGAGCACACCAAACGGCTGTTCGAGTCGGCGCAAATCCTGGGCATGACAATTCCGTACACGGAAGAGGAAATCAATGCCGCCTGCCTCGAAGAGGCGCGCGCGCAGGGTCTTGAAAACGGTTACATGCGCCCTGTCGTATTTCGCGGCAGCGAGATGATGTCCGTGGCCGCGCCACAGTCGAAAATCCACGTCGCGATTGCGGCGTGGCCGTGGCCGTCCTATTTCTCGCCCGAGGAGAAACGCAAAGGCATCCGGCTTACGATTTCGGACTGGCGGCGCCCGGCGCCGGATACGGCACCTACTAAAGCGAAGGCGGCCGGATTGTACATGATTTGCACCATCTCCAAGCACGCGGCCGAACAGCAGGGTTTTGCCGACGCGCTGATGTACGACTACCGTGGTTTCGTAGCGGAAGCGACCGGCGCCAACGTGTTCTTCGCCCGTGACGGCGCGCTGCACACGCCCATCGCGGACTGCTTTCTCGACGGTATTACGCGAAGGTCGGTAATGGCGCTCGCGCGCGCGCGTCAAATCCCGGTGATCGAGCGCCACATCGAGCCCGCCGAAATGGCGGGGTTCGACGAATGTTTCCTCACGGGAACGGCGGCGGAGGTCACGCCCGTCTCGCAGGTCGGACCCCACAGTTTCACGCCGGGCCGGATGTGCGAAACGATGATGGAAGATTACGCGAACGACGTCCGCGGGACGCTCACCGCGGCAGCCACCTGAGCGCCGCGTCGGCGTCGGACTCCTTCGCTTCCACCCATTTCGCCGACGATCCGTGCTGTTCCTGCTTCCAGAACGGCGCCCGTGTTTTCAGATAATCCATCAGGAATTCCGCAGCCCGGAACGCGGGCTCGCGATGGGCGCTTGCTGTAACTACCAGCACTATGCGCTCGCCGGGCAAGAGCGTGCCGACGCGGTGAATGACGGCAAGCGCCAGAAGCGGCCAGCGATCTTCGGCCTCGGCGGCATGCTTCGCGATCTCTCGTTCGGTCATCCCCGGGTAGTGTTCGATCGCGAGCGCGGTAAGTCCGGCATCCCTGCGCACATATCCGGTGAGCGTCACCACCGCGCCGATGCTCCGTCGCATCCCCACGAGCGTCTGGCATTCCGCGTCGACATCGAAATCCGCCGTCTGTACGCGGACGATTCTCATCCCCCCGTCACCGGAGGGAAAAATGCGACTTCGTCCGCATCGGCGAGCGGTGTGTCGAAGGGCGCGTGTTCCTGGTTGCGCGCCGCGCGGAACCGCGCGGGATCGGCGAGAGCGTCGGCGTAGTCCTGTCCCCGCAAACGCAGCCACGCCGTCAGCTCCGCGATTGTGCCGACACCGGCTGGCAGGTCCAGCTCCTCTTCGCTCTTGCCGATCTTCTGGCGCACCCATGCGAAATAGAGGAGCTTCATGCGGCTTCTCCGGGCCTTGGCCGCGGTGCCGGAGCGGTCCGGACATGGGCGACGCCGGCCCGGAAATAGGCGAGGCCCGTATAGCCGGTGAGAGCTGCTGCGATCCACAGCAGCGCATAGGCAAGGTCGATCGCGCCCGGCCATACTTTTTGCGCCGAAGGTCCGAGAATCATCGCGCCCAGGGAGATCATCTGCAGCACGGTCTTCATCTTGGCGATCCGGGTTACGGGAACGCTGACCGAAACGGTCGCGAGGAATTCCCGAAGACCCGAAACGAGAATTTCGCGACCGAGGATAACGAGTGCCGGGACGAGTTCGAAACCGTGGAGCACCCGGCTCTCGACAAGCATCATCAATGCGACAGCGACAAGAATCTTGTCGGCTATGGGATCGAGCATGCGCCCGAACTCGGACATGGCGCGGAGTTTGCGGGCTGCGAGTCCGTCCAACGCATCGCTGATACCGGCAACGCAGAAGATGGCAAATGCAGCGAGCCGGCCCGTCTCGCCCGGCAGCATGAATGCGAGCGCAAATACGGGGACCAGCACGATGCGCAGGACCGTGAGCGTGTTGGGCAGGCGGAGCATGCGGCTACTCTAATAGGTTTCCGGCTTCCGGACAGCGGTACTGAGGATTAATTCCCCGGAACACCGGGGTGAAAGAAATCATGGATTTTCTGGGCCAGCCCGGCGCTCACCCCAGTCACCGAGACCAGGTCGGCGAGACTGGCGCCGGCCACCGCGCGGGCCGATCCGAAATGCTGGAGGAGCGCCCTTTTGCGCGCCGCACCGACGCCCGCAATCTCGTCGAGCGGATTGGCCCCGAGGGCTTTCGCCCGCTTCTTCCGGTGGGTGCCGATGGCGAAGCGATGCGCCTCGTCCCGCAGGCGCTGCAGGTAATAGAGAACGGGACTTCTGGGGTCGAGGCGGAATGCTTCGCGGTCTCTCATATGGAAGTGCTCGCGCCCGGCATCGCGGTCCGGACCTTTGGCAACTCCGACAAGCGTCACGTCCTCCACCCCCAGATCTTCCATGACGCTTTTGGCGACCGCGAGCTGGCCTGGTCCCCCGTCGATCAGCACCAGATCGGGCCATTTGCTCCTGCCCTCCTCGGCTTCGCGCACAAGCCGCGAGAAACGGCGGATCAGCACCTCCCGCATCATTCCGTAATCGTCGCCCGGGGCGAGATCGGCGGAGCGGATGTTGAACTTGCGGTATTCGCCCTTCTCGAAGCCGTCGGGACCGGCAACAACCATTGCTCCAACGGCATGGGAGCCCTGAATGTGAGAATTGTCGTACACCTCGATCCGCCGTGGAGCCGTCTCGAGCCCGAATGTTTCCGCGACGCCCTTCAACAGTTCCCGCTGGGCACTGTTCTCGGCCAATCTTCTCGCCAGCTGCTCGCGGGCGTTTTGCAATGCCATTTCGAGAATGTCGCGCTTTTCGCCCCGCTGAGGTGCCGCGATCTCCACCTTGCGACCCGCCTTGAGCGACAGCGCCTCGCAAAGCAACTCCTGCTGCGGCAACGCTTCCGATACCAGCACCAGCGGTGGCGGCGGACGCTCGTCATAAAACTGTGCCATGAAGGACTCGAGCACCTCGGCCGTCGTGAGATCGCGGTCGGCCCTGGGGAAATACGGTTTGTTACCCCAGTTCTGTCCGGCGCGAAAAAAGAATACCTGGATGCAGGTGTGGCCGCCCTGTGCGAACGCAGCAAACAGGTCGGCATCGGAAAACGTCCCCGGGTTGATGCCCTGATGGGCCTGGATGTGGCTCATGGCGCGCAGCCGGTCGCGCAGCCGCGCCGCGCGTTCGAAATCGAGGGCAGCGGAAGCAGCGTTCATGACGGCAACAAGCGACTCTTGCACCGCCCGGCTCTTGCCGGTCAGGAACGCCTCCGTCTCGCCCACCAGTTTGGCGTATTCGTCTGCCCCGATGCGTCGTGTGCACGGTGCGCTGCAGCGCTTGATTTGAAACAGCAGGCAAGGCCGGGTGCGCGACTCGAAGACGCTGTCGGAGCAGGATCGGAGCAGGAATGCACGCTGTAGCGCGCTGAGCGTGCGGTTGACCGCGCCCGCCGAAGCGAAGGGCCCGAAATAGAGCCCCTTCGTGCTCCGGGCCCCACGGTGCTTCAGAATCTGCGGGAACGCATGGTCCTCGCGCAAGAGGATGTTGGGAAAAGACTTGTCGTCGCGGAAGGAAACATTGTAGCGCGGCTTCAACCTTTTGATCAGGTTGGATTCGAGGAGCAACGCCTCGCTTTCGGATGCCGTCGTCACGAACAGCATTTCGGCCGTCTCGGCGATCATGCGTGCAATCCGGTCGATGTGGCCGCCCGTCTTGACGTAGGACGCTACTCGCTTCCTGAGGCTTTTTGCCTTCCCGACATAAAGGACGTTGCCCTTGGCATCGAGCATGCGATAGACGCCGGGCGCGTCGGGCAGGGTCTTGATGTAGGCTTTGATCCGCGCCGGGCCGATCAACGCCGGCGCGTTTGCCGCATCATCCGTCTGCGGTAAATCGCTCATGCCGGCACTATAGTAGCGCGCTCAGCGGCGCGCTGCATGCCGTTCGATCTCCACGCCGGCGGACTCGGCACCCGGAACCGCATGCAGTTTTTCAACCCGCACCCGCGCCGATCGGACCCGTCCGTCTTCGAGGCACGTACGCGCGATCAGCTCGGCCAGGGTTTCGGCGAGATTGACGTGACCCTGCGCGACCAGTGCGCGAATACGGAGCGCAATGGCCTCGTAATCCACAACCCGTTCGAGGCGGTCCTCGAGAAGCCGCGAATCCTCCACGCACAGGTCCAGGTTGATGCGAATGGGCTGATGGTTGGTCTTCTCATGGCTGTGGATGCCGAGCCGGGCGAGAAGCTCGAGATCGCGAATGAAGACGCGGCGCAGGTTCAAACCCGTCCCCTCCCGCCGGCGATGCGCGCTCATCTTCGCGAACTCATTCGGCGACGGCCACATCGGGCGTTTGCCAGATCAGATGTTGACCGCCGTCCACGACGAGTGTCTGTCCGGTTACGGCCGACGCGCCGAGAAGATAGCGCACCGCATCGCAGATGTCCTGCGGCTCGGCTCCGGTGCCCAGAATCGTCGCTTCGCGCTGGCGGCGGAAGTGAATCTCGCTCTGGCGCGCGTTGATCAGCGTCGGGCCGGGCGCCACCGCATTGACCCGGACGCGCGGCGCCAGAGCCTGCGCAAGCGTCGTGTTCAACCAGAACAGGCCGGCCTTGCTGAGACTGTAGGACAAAAACTGCGGTGTGGGCTTCAACATGCGCTGGTCGATGATATTCACGATCGCACCGTGTGCGTCGGTCAAGGCGTGCGCGAACGTCTGCGCCAGCACGAAAGGCGCTCGCAGGTTGACGGCCATATGCCGTTCCCAGGATTCCCGTGTTACGCTTGTCCAATCGTCGCGTTCAAAAACCGAGGCGCTGTTGACGAGCGCCGAAATCGGCCCGAGTTCTGCGCGCGCGCGCCCGACCAGAGAAGCGACGCTGTCTTCGTCGCGGAGATCGGCTTTCAGCAGAGCCGCGCGGCGTCCGGCGGTGGCGACCTGCTCCGCCGCATCGATCGCTTCGCGATCGGACTGGTTGAAGTGGAGCGCTATGTTCCAGCCCGCCCTCGCGAGGTCCAGCGCGATCGCCCGTCCCAGACGTTTGGCGGCGCCGGTGACGAGAACCGATTTCGCCGGTGCCATTTTTCAGCCCACAAATCCCACGATGCGCTTGACCTCGGCGAGCACCGGATCGGCCAAAGCTCGTGCCTTTTCGGCGCCACGACGAAGCAGGCAGTCGATTTCGGCCGGATCGGCCAGCAGGCGCCGCATTTCAGCGGCAACAGGGACGAGCTTCGATACGGCCAGGTCCGCGAGCTCGTTCTTGAAATCGGCGAACTGACGGCCGGCAAAGCGCGCGATCGTCGCGTCCCGGGGCTCATCGGCCAGAGCGGCGAAGATATTGACGAGATTCTCGGCTTCCGGCCGGCCCGACAAGCCCTTTTCGGAATCCGGCAAGGGCGACGGATCGGTGCGTGCCTTGCGGATTTTCTGTGCGATCGCATCGGCGTCGTCGGTCAGATTGATCCGCGAGTAATCCGACTCGTCCGACTTGGACATTTTCTTCGTTCCATCGCGCAGCGACATCACGCGCGTGGCGACCCCGGTTATCACCGGTTCGGGCAAAGGGAAGAAATCCGGAACCGCGAAATCATTATTGAACTTCTGTGCGATGTCGCGCGCCAGCTCCAGGTGCTGCTTCTGATCCTCGCCGACCGGCACGTGCGTCGCCTTGTAGGCGAGAATGTCCGCGGCCATAAGCACGGGATAGGTGTAAAGCCCGACCGAGGCGCGCTCTTTGTGCTTGCCGGATTTTTCCTTGAACTGCGTCATGCGGTCGAGCCAGCCGAGCCGTGCTACACAATTGAGGATCCACGACAGCTCTGCGTGCTCCGGGACCCTGCTCTGGTTGAACAGAATCGCCCGCACCGGATCGACGCCCGAAGCGATATATGCGGCGGCGACCTCCCGCGTCGACTGTTCTATGTCTTTCGGATGGCCATAGCCCGCGTCCTGGGTGATCGCGTGCATGTCGACGATGCAGTAAAGGCAGTTCATCGTTTCCTGCAGCCGGACCCAATTCTTGAGCGCGCCGAGATAATTTCCGAGATGCAGCGTGTTGGTCGGCTGCATGCCGGAAAGCACGAGAGGCTTGTGCGAGGGAGTATTCATTGCGGCGTCCGGACGGGGCGGGCGGTTTATGACCGGGCCGGCCTGGCCGTTCAAGGGCTGTGGGCGAGCACCTCGGTCAAACGCGCTTCGATGCGGGCGCGCCGTTGGGGCTGGACGACTTTGTTGCCGAAGACGTCACGGATGTAGAAGACGTCGACGACCTTCTCGCCATAAGTCGCGACAATGGCCGACGAGATCGACAGGTGAAGCTCCATCAGCGCGCCTGCGATCTCCGAGAGCAGAGCCGGCCGGTCCGCACCCTCCACTTCGAGGACCGTCGAGCTTGCCGAGGCCTCGTTGTCGAAGTGGATTCGGGGCCGGACCTGAAATGCGGCAGCGCGTGCGCGTTCCGGACGCCGGATCGCGGCGCGGGAGTCTGGCATGTCGCCGGCAATCGCGCGCGCGAGCGTATGGCGCAGCACCCCAAGCCGCTTGGCATCCCCGAATGGCCGGCCATCCCCGTCCTGCACCGAGAATACGTCGAGCGCGCACCCGTCGTCGGAGGTGAAGGCCTTTGCTTCCACGATCGACCCGCCGCAGGCCGCAATCGCGCGCGCAAGGCGGAAGAACAGCCCCGTCCGATCCTGCGCGCATACGACGACCTCGCAAGCCTGTCGTGTCTCGTCGACCTCGCCGTGCACCGCGAAGAGATCGGGCGCCCGCGTCGCTTCGGCCCTGACGCGGGCGTTGCGCTCGATCGACCCTGCGTCGAAAGAAAGCCAGTACGCCTCGGGGTAATGGGCAACGGCATCGCGACGGCGTTCCTCCGTCCAATCCGTCAGACGCTCGACCAGCGCCGCCTTGACATCGGCGACTCTGGCATCTGGTGTGGGCAGAGTGGCGCCGGACATGCAGGAATCTGCCGCATAATAGAGCTCACTCAGCAGCCGGCCCTTCCATTCGTTCCAGACTCCGGGACCGACGGCGCGGATATCCGCAACCGTCAGGAGATAGAGAAGCCGCAACCGTTCGGGCGACTGGACCTCGCCTACGAATTTTCGCACCGTCGCTGGGTCGGCGATGTCCCGCCGCTGCGCCGTATCGCTCATCAGCAGATGATTGCGGACCAGCCAGGCCGCGGTTGCCGTATCGTCCCCGGAAACACTCCAGCGGGGGCACAGCGCCAGCGCGGCCGACGCTCCGGCCTGCGAATGGTCCGTGGCAAGACCCTTGCCCACGTCGTGCAGAAAAGCGGCGCAGTAAAGCGCTTCGCGTGGGCCGATGCGGCGCATCAGTTCGGTTGCGAGGGCGTTCTCCTTCGCGAGTTCGCCGCGCTCGAGGCACGCCAGTTGTCCTACCGTACGGATCAGATGCTCGTCGACGGTGTAGTGATGGTACATGTTGAACTGCATCTGCGCGACGGCATGCGCGAAAGGAGGTACGAAACGGCCGAGGACACCCGCTTCGTTCAACAGTCTCAACGATCGCTCCGGATTGTTCCGCGAGCTCAGGATGCCGAGGAAAAGCCGGTTTGCAGTCTCGTCCGCGCACAACCCGCCGGTGATGAGTTCCAGCGAACGGTTCACCGAGCGTAATGCGTCGGGGTGAATTTCCACATTCTTCTCGCCGGCAATATGGAAGATGCGGATCAGGTTCACGGGATCATTCCGGAACGCGTTGTCGCTCACGCCCAGTCTGCCGCTCTCCATGTAGATGTCGTCCGCGGGGTCGCGCGCCTTGAGGAAACCCGGGAGGAGCCGGAGCGCAATCGGACGGTCTTTCCTGTGCTGCTCTTCGAGCGCCGCGCAGAAAATGCGCGTCAAATCCCCCACGTTCTTGGCAACCAGGAAGTAATCGCGCATGAAGCGCTCGGTCCGGCGGCGCAAGTCCGTATCCTCGTAGCCCAGTCTGGCCGCGATCGTGGGCTGTACATCGAACGACAGGCGCTCTTCCGCCCGGCCGCAGACCATGTGCAGATGGCACCGCACGTCCCACAGGAATGCCTCCGCCTCGCGGAACGTCGCATGTTCGCCGCGCGTGAAGACTCCGTGGTTTGCAAGTTGCGCAGGCGTGTCGACTCCGTAAAGATACTTGCCGATCCAATAGAGGCTCTGCAGGTCGCGAAGTCCGCCTTTTCCGTCCTTGACATTCGGTTCGACCAGATAGCGACTTTCGCCCTGCTTTCTGTGGCGCGCCTCGCGTTCCGCGAGCTTGGCATCGATGAAATCCCGTCCGCGCCCTCCTGCAAACTCGGCCTGGAATTGCGCGTGCAGGGCATCGGCGAGACGATGATCGCCGCAGACGAACCGCGCATCCAGAAGCGACGTGCGGATCGTCATGTCCTCGGTCGCGAGGCGGATCGACTCGGGCACCGAACGTGCGGCGTGACCGACTCGCAAGCCCAGGTCCCACAGCAGCAGAAGTACGAATTCGATGACGCTTTCGCCCCACATCGTCTGTCCGGGCGAGTGGAGAAACATGAGATCGATGTCGGAGCAGGGAGCCAGGAATCCCCGGCCGTATCCGCCGGTGGCGACAATCGACAGCCGTTCGGACGTGTCCGGATTTCTTGCCGGCCGGAATTGCTCGACCGCGAAGCTGAAAAGCGCGCGGAGCAGCCCATCGTGGAATTTGCAGCGTTCGTCCGCCATGCGGATGCCGGACCAGGTGCGATTGGCAAGCCGCTGCGCGAACTGCGCGCGCGTTTCCCGAACTGTGGCCTGCAGGTGCGACAGTGCGGCGGCACGGCGGCGCGCGGGATCGGCCTCGGCGCGGATGATCGGAGTCAGCGCGTCGCGCAGCGCTTCGCTGCCATGCCCGGCACGTCGTTGTTTGCGCGCTGTCTCAGGCATCTGCCAATGTCTGCGTGCGAGCCCATGCAAGATACTCTTCGTTACCCCCTTCGATCGGGAGCAGCAGAAAACACGGAATGCTGTAAGGGTGCAGCGGCCGGGCCGCTTCCATGGCGCGTTCGGCGAGGCTTCGGCGAGTTTTGATCAGCATGGCAGTTTCGCGGGCCGACTCCGGCTTTCCTTCCCAGCAATAAAACGAGTTCATCGGGGGAAAGACGTTCACGCAGGCCGCAAGCTTCGCCTCGATCAACGCCCGAGCAACGCGCTCGGCGGAATCCGGATCGGGAAGGGTGGAGTAAAGAAAGACAAATTCGCTTTCGCGGACTTGCGACATTTGCCCTGGCCTGCGTCATGCTGCGCGCGAATGATGGAGAGATGCTTGGCCCGTGTCACCCGCGCGGGCCGAATATTTTTCCGTTGCGATGACCCGGCAGGCTGATATCGAAGCCGGTCTGCATCTTATAGCGCGCTGAGGTGTCGGAATAGCCGCTGCCGATGAAACTGCCCGCGCAGCCGCTGACTTTGCACGCAATATCGAGATCGGTTTCGATCTCGAACGGCTGGGATCGGAGCTTGCTACCGAGGAAGCGGCGGCGCTCGTTCTTTCTCCAGCCGAGCGCGCAGTTTGGGAACGGGCGAACCATGCGCCGCGCAACGAGATGTTGCGCTACCGGACCTCCAAAGAAGCCTGTCTGAAGGCGCGCGGCTGGGGGCTCGAACCGCCCCTGCGCGAAATTGCCGTTTCCGCGGACGCGCCTGATTATCTGGCGGCGCTCGCCGTGTGAAACGCTCCAGCCCGCGTCCCGCGGACGGAGTAACAGACAGCCCGGAATCGAAACGGCGCGGAGCTTTCGATCCGCGCCGCCCGACAATCTCAAGGACCAGGACTCAGACCAGCTTCAGGTTGACCGCCTTCGGGCCCTTCTTGTCCGGCTCGACATCGAAACTCACGTGCTGGCCCTCGTTGAGCCCGCGCAGACCGGCGGCCTGCACGGCGGTGACGTGCACAAACACGTCCTTGCCGCCGCCTTCCGGCGCGATGAATCCGAAGCCCTTGGTGGTGTTGAAGAATTTGACCTGTCCGGTCGTCATTACGGCTTTCTCCTGAACACGGGTTTTCCCGCGGCGGACACCATGCCCGCCGTGTCGTCAAAGTCGCGTCTCATTTCAGGGAAAGCGTCGTCGTCACTCCAGGCCGTCTGCTTTCGCGAGGCGGCGTCTCTGCCCGCCCCGCAGATCGCATCGGCCGGCGCGCATGAACTCTTCTCTGGCTCGCGCGGCCTCAACGGGCGCGCATATAGAATCCCGGACCGCAATTGGCAAGCGAACCGGGATACGGTTTCGCGCTTCCCGCGTTGTCATAGGTTTAGAGCCTCGTGGAGGGTGTCGTGAAATTCGTCTATGCAGCCGTCGCCGCGACCCTGATCGGCGGGACCGCCGGGTGGGTTTGGCCGGCCAGTGCCCAGGACCAAGGGCCTTCGCCGGTGCAGGAACAGCCTCGCCCTGCCTCGCAGCAGCAAGGGCCACCGCCGTCGCAGGAACAGGGTCCTCCGAGCGCCGAGGCGCAGATGCCCGCGCCGATGCAGGGCCAGGGCGGACAGCACATGCCCATGGACAGGCCGGTGCCGGTAAACGGCACCGAGACGGTGTGCACGGGTGTCGGCGACCGTGCCGAGCAGGATCCGCGCTGGCTCACCTACCCCGTTCGCATCGAATTCTCGAACAAGGGCGCGCAGTACCTCTCGGGCGCCCACGTCGACCTAGCCACGGGAGGCGGACGTACGATTGCCAGCGTGGACTGTGATGGCGCCTGGGTGCTGTTCCGGGTGCCGCCGGGCATGTACCGGGTGACGGCGAGGCTTTTCGCCCAACCGGGCGGCGGGACGGCCAGCGCGACCTTTGCCGCGCCGGCTTCGGGTCAGAAGCGCGTTGTGCTGGACTTTTCCCTGGGTCCCAACCAGTAAACTTCCCCTCGTCGCCGCGCCGCAGCGTGTAATATCGCGACATGCTCGCGATGATGCACGGTAGGCTCTTTTCCGGTTTCGGTCATAGCGGCCTGCGTCATGGCGGGACCGCCGGCCTGCATCTGCTCGGTATCCTGCTGCTCGTCGCTGCCACCATCGTACTGGCGGCCGGGGCGACTGCCGTCGTGGGCGAATGGGCCGAACGGCACTTTCGCAACGAGGATACCAGCAAGGTCGCCGCCTGGGTTACCTTCATCCTGGTGTTCGTCGCGCTTGGTTGGCTGACGTTACGTGTCCTGTGATTCTCCACCGCTTCGGAACGGACGAGGCGGGACCCCGAGCGCGGTGACTGTCGCGTCCCCGGTTCCGGGGCGCCCGCGCGTGCTCCAGCGAAGCATGCGCGTGATCGGAACACTGCTTCTGACGCTCTCTTCGGTCACGCCCGCGTCCTCGGTCTTCGTGATCGTCCCGGGCGTCCTGCAGCAGTCCGGAACCGGCGCGTTCCTCAGCATGCTCGCCGCGGCACTCCTCTCGTTTCCGATCGCGTTCGTCTATGCCGAGCTCGCCTCCGCGTTTCCTATCTCCGGCGGCGAATACTGCATGCTGGGACGCACACTCGGCCCGGCATGGGGGTTCGCGATGGTGGGACTCATTCTGATCGGCAACATGCTGACGCCCGCAGTCCTGGCGCTTGGCGCCGGTGTTTACATCGGGGCGGTTTTTCCGGGGCTGAACGGCACATTCGTGGCCATTGCAATCATCGTGGCAACGACAATTCTCGCGATCTTGCATGTCCGTACGAACGCGTGGGTGACGGGAATCTTTCTTCTGCTCGAAATCCTGGCGCTTCTGGTCCTTGCCGGATTGGGCTTCTTCCATGTCGCGCGGCCGCTGAGCGCGCTGGTATTGCATCCGGTTGCGCTGGCGGGCGGCGCGCTCTATCCGACGCCGCTCGCACTGATCGGTCTTTCGACGGCGGTCTCCGTGTTCGCCTATTACGGCTTCAGCTCGGCCGTGTATTTCACCGAGGAAATGCACGAAGCCCCGCGCCTGATCGGCCGCACCATCCTGTGGGCGATGCTCATCACGGTTCTGACCGAGCTCGTGCCGGTTGCTGCCGTGCTGCTCGGCGCGTCCGATCTCAAATCGCTTCTCGCCTCGCCGAGTCCGTTCAGCGATTTCGTGCGCGCGACGGGCGGCTCTATGCTCAATGCCGCGATCAGCCTTTCCGTTGCGCTCGCCATCGTCAATGCGGTGCTTGCGACGCTTCTGCAGAATGCGCGGTTCCTGTTCTCGACAGGGCGCGATCGCGCCTGGCACGGACTTATCAACGATGTCTTTACGCGCACGCATGTGCGCTTTCGTTCCCCGTGGGGAGCAACGCTCGCGGCCGGCGTGTCGTCGATCGTGATGTGCTTCCTGGGCCTGAAGCTCCTTCTTGTGATCACCGGCACCGGAATTGTGCTGACGTATGCCGGCGTCTGCTGGGCCGCACTGGCGGGCCGCCGCAACGGATCGAGCGCGCACGCGGTCTTTCGGATGAAATTCTTCCCGCTCTTGCCGGTGGTCGGTCTGCTCGCGCTTGCATACATTCTGTACACCAGCTGGCTCGACCCCGATATCGGCCGCCCGAGCCTTATCGTGAATTTCGCCGTCATCGCTTTCTCGCTCGGCTATTACATCCTCGTCCTGCGCTCGCGCGGCGGATGGGTGCTGCGCGATCCGGAGGAAGACCCGCTGCCGTGAGCGGTCGGGGCCGTCACGCGCACAGCGGCCGCGGCGAACTCCTGCACGTCCTGGGACTCTCGTTTGGCGTCGCGGTCGCGATCGGCGCGATGATCGGCGTGGGAATCCTGCGCGCGCCATCCTCGATCGCGCGCGACGTGCCCGAGGCCGGCCTCATTCTCCTGCTGTGGTTTGCGGCGCTCGTTCATGCCGGGCTGGAAGCGAACGTCATTGCCGAACTCGGAACGGCCATCCCGCGCGCCGGCGGCCCCTATGTGTATGTACATCGCGCGTTCGGCGATGTGGGGGGGCTTGCGGTCGGCTGGACGCTGTGGATGCAGCGTGCCGCATCGACGGCGGCGCTGTCGATCGCGTTTGCGGAATTTCTCGCCCTGCTGTGGCCCGCCATGCGCCATGCCGCTCCCGCCATCGCGGTCGCGATGCAACTCGGCATGTTCGGGCTCAACTTTGCCGGGCTGCGCGAGGGCCGTGCGGTGCAGGAGATCACGAGCTCCCTGAAAGCGGTGGCGCTTGTCGGGTTTTGCGCGGCCGCGTTCCTTCTCGTTTCGCCGCACGGTTTTGTTGTGGTTCGACCGCCGGTCGCGAAGGCCATTGGTCTGGTAGGACTCGTCGCGGCCTACCAGCTGATCGTCGGCGCCTATTCGGGCTGGTACGAACCCGCGTTCTTCGCCGAGGAAACCCGCGATGGCGGCCGCAGCCTGCCGCGCATCATGGCCATCGGACTGCTGGTGACGGCGCTGCTCTATCTCGGGATCAACGCCGCGCTCCTGCATGCGCTGGGTGCCGGCGGCGTTGCGCAGAACGCGCTACCCTTCACCAGCGTGCTTGCGACAATCGGCGGCGCGTCTGCGGGAGCGGCGGTCGCGGTGTTCGCGCTCGTGAGTGTGGCGAGTTGCGCGAATGCAGGCGTGATGAGCGCACCCCGTGTGCTGCTGGCGCTCTCGCGCGACGGTCTGCTGCCGGCGGTCTTTCGCAACGTGAACCGCGGTGGCAGTCCGACCACGGCGATCCTCATGACCGCCGGCACGGCCATCGCCATTGCCGTCACCGGTTCGTTCAATCTCGCCTTCGGATTGATTGCCACGCTGCAATCGGCCGCGTTCGTTCTGGTGATCGCCTCGCTCTTCGTGCTGCGCCGCCGGGAGCCGCAACTCGCGCGGCCGTTCCGGGCATTCGGATATCCCTGGCTGCCGGGTCTCGCCCTCGCGATCGATCTGGCTCTGCTCGCGCTGTTCCTCGACGCCAACCGGATCGCCGGCATCTATGCCGCGGTTCTGTGGCTCCTCTGCGTGCCGTTCGCGATGGTGGCGCGCCGCGCGCGGACGCACGGCTTCGTCGCCCGAAGCAAATTCGCGGCCCCTCCGGAGTAAGGCACGCAACGGAGAGACAATCGGGGACGAAGAGGCGGCGGCTCGCGGAAGTGAACCGCCGCTCCCATCGTCAGTTCTTCCGCGCGCCGCGTGAAGCCGCAATCAGGTCCTTGAGCGCCGACAGCGTCGATCTGGTGCCCGCACCTCGCGGTGCATTCCGTCCCGTCCATGTCCGGACGACGCCATTGGTCGTGATGGCGCCGCTGTCACAATACGAAGCGCCGCCGGCACTGGCGAACGCAAAAGACTGTGCATTCGTCTGTGCGGTGCTGGCGAGCAAGGCATCGGCGCTGAGCAACGGATATTTATGCATGGCGACTTCGCTCTTTTCGAAACCGAGCGAACTCCGTCGCGCGACGACAGCAATGCGCTGGCGCGGGTAGCGAGGACGCAACGCGCCGGGGGGGGGCAAACGGACCGGGCAAAACTGGCGGAGCCGGAGGGATTCGAACCCTCGATACGGGTTTAAGCCGTATAACGGTTTAGCAAACCGCCGCCTTCAGCCTCTCGGCCACAGCTCCGTTCCGCCCCGGTGGGGCGGAGAGGATTGAGCCGGTTTCAGGGCGTCTGGCAAGTCCTAAGGCGCCGGAGCGGCGGTTCTGCTTTCCCTCCCCTCCGTCCCCGCGTTGCCAGACGGCGCTTCCGGTGACATCGTGGGCGGGCGGCGGTGGGAATTTCGGACATGTCTCTGCTTGGCATCATACTGATTGTCATTGTGGTGCTCGTGCTCGCGGGCGGCTTCAGCGGTCGTTATCGCGGTTACGGCTACGGCTACGGTCATCACGGGATCGGCTGTATCGGGACGATCCTCATCATCATTCTCATTCTGGTTCTGCTGCACCGGCTTTGAGGTCCTATGCAGGACGATCTGACCCGCGCCCAGCACTATCGCGCTCTCGCGCTGCAGATGCACGACGCCGCGGTGAACGAAGCCGATCCCAAACGGCGTCAGGACCTCATCGATCTCGCGAACCAGTACGAACACGTGGCCGACAAGCTCGTCGGCAATCATGTGAGCCGTGAAAGCGTCTAGCGGCTGGGTTCACGCGGCCTTCGGCATCTCCATGCGATGGCTTACATCGAGAGCGTCCACGCCGATCATACGGCTGCTTTCGTCATAGTCGAGAATGATCCCGGGCGCGACCTCTTTGGTGCGCGCGGCTGTCATGCCGTACCTTCGTGACCGACGACGGCGATAGCGTCAACGACGCGGGGGCGGGTTGGCGAGCAGATACGGCAATCCGCCGTTGACGCTGGCCCTCTCCGCCCAAACTTTCGGATCGAAGCCGGCCGGCAGGCCGGACTGGAACTGCGCCGTGGTCAATCCCGTAATGCCGGGATCGTTGGCGATGTTGCCGGCACCCTGGCTCGGATTGGTGACGCCGCTGGTGTCGGTGTCCCAGTACGTGTCGTCGAGACTGCCTGACTGGGAGCGATCATCTCCGACCAGGCCGCCGAGTATGCTCCCCGCTTTGCCGCGTACCTTTCCGGTGGAATATGAGGAGCTGACGGCGACTTCGTTTATGCCGATCAATCCGCCGGCTCCGAAAACGGATCCGCCCGTGACTGACCCCGTCGCGTAGGAATTCGTGACAGCCCCCAGCGAATTTACGCCGACGAGGCCGCCGGCCGCATTGCCACGAACATGGCCGGTCGCGTAGCTGCCCGTGACAATGGCATCGTTCTGCGCGATCAACCCGCCTGCACCAGGTGCAGAAACGTCGCCAGTCGCATAGGATTGGCTAATGGTGCCATCGTTCGTAGCGACAAGCCCTCCGCCACCGTACTTCGCAGTCACTGTTACTGCCGAGTGGGAGTGGAAAACCGTACCAAGATCGTAGTCCGCCAGCCCGCCTAATTCGGGACCGCCTCTCCTCCAACGTCCGCCGACGATCACGCCTGTCGTAACACACGAGCGCAGTGCGCCAAGATTATCGCCCGCCAGAACCGCGCCCCCATCGACCTTCCCGAAGTCGCTGTTTCCTGGAACAGAAATGTCGGCATTCAAAAGGTCGACATTACTTACAGTTCCAGTTGTTTCAATTTCCGCAATTAGACCTTCAACAATATCGTCGTCCTTTGCTTGCGTCGGACCGTCGATGCTTACATTGGAGATGGCATTTCCCAATCCCTCGAACGCGCCACCGAAGAGACTGATCGGCGAGGAGTGATATGTCCCATCGCCACTGGCGTCATAGCTGTTCGCCAGTGCGAAGTTTCCGTTTGGGTTGGAAAGGATGTCGCTGGCAAGAGTCTTGATGTCGCCGGCGAGCGAATAAGCTGCGCCGTCAATCGACAGAGTGCTCGCCAGATTGGCAAAGGTCACATTGCCCTTCGGGCCGAACTCAAATGTCCCCTTGCGGCTGCCGTCGTTCGTGACCACCGTCAGCCCGGCAAGACCGCTAATCGATATGGGCCGATCGACGGTGATCGATTTGCGAGCGTCCAACGTCAGCACGCTGCTACTCGACCAAGTGACGGGAACTTTGAAGGTGATGTCGTTTGACTGCACGCCCGTGCCCGTAGTCGTGATTTCGACGTTGCCGGACGCGAGCAAGGTTTCGAGATCGCCCGCATTGAGAACGGCCTTGTCTGCCGTCGGCGCGCAGACGCCGTTAGCACACGTCATGTTCTGCGTCGCGCCCGACGAAACAGTCACCGCCGCCTGGGCGGCAGGGGCTATCAGTCCAGCACAAATTAGTGCCGCGAGGTGGCCGATACGCCAAATATTACGGGGCGGACGTTCCCGATCCATGCGATCCCCCTGCAATGGCGACTTAAGAATAACATGGCGTCCGCTTATTGCGAAGTCACCGCACGTGCACCACGCGCCGATAGGACAGCGCCTCGGCGATGTGGATGCGCGCGACGGTTTGGCTGCCCGCGAGATCGGCGATGGTGCGCGCCACCTTGAGCACACGGTGATAGCCGCGCGCGGTCAGCCGCATCGCAGACGCCGCGTCGCTGAGGAGCTTCGCGCCCGCGGGTTCGGGCGCCGCCACGCGGTCGAGCAGCTCGCCTTCGGCTTCGGCGTTCGTCCGCAGAGCGAGGCCGTCATAGCGCCGGCGCTGCACATCGCGCGCCGTTTCGACACGCGCGGCAACCGCGGCGCTTCCTTCCGCAGGCGGGGGAAGCGCCAGGTCCTGCGCGCTGACACCTGACACTTCGACATGAATGTCGATGCGGTCGAGCAGCGGACCCGAAAGCCGGCCCTGGTAGTCCGCGCCGCATTTGGGCGCGCGCCCGCAGGCCTGCCCCGGATCGGCGAGGTATCCGCATCTGCAGGGATTCATCGCGGCGATGAGTTGGAAGCGCGCCGGATAACGCACATGCGCGTTGGCGCGTGCAACCACCGCTTCGCCCGATTCGATCGGCTGACGCAGCGAATCCAGAACCGCGCGCTGGAACTCCGGTATTAGGTAGCAAGCGTCCATAAATGACAGATTGACGCCGGGAACGGTGGCACGTCACGGAAGCCCCTGATACCGCCCTAGAAAGGAAGGGCAAAGTGGAGTTCCAGGACTCGGGAAGCTGGCCCGCTTGGGTTTCCGTCCGCGCGTGCGGTAGGAGTCCGGGATGGGGTGGGAAACTCTTTGGCTATTCGGCAAGCGGCTTATCGACCACTTCTGGTGGCTTCTGGGCATCGTGCTCGTGGTAGAGCCGTGGCTTGATGCCCATGTGGAGCGATACCGAGCGTGGGCGGAACGATATCTTTCGCGCCAAGCGCGCGCCCGCGTGGCGTGGACCATTTCAATCGTGTGCCTGTTCGTCGCGAGTGCGTGGGCTTTTTCGGATGAATACTGGAAGCGCCAAGGCGACGTGAACGCCTTACGGGGCGACCTAGAGGTCGCCAGAGGTAACGCCAGTGTCCAGTATCAGCGGGCGAACGACCTGGACCAACAAATCCGTGGGCCGGATGGCTACCTCGCCAAGATAGAGCAGCTTAATAGTGACCTGAAATCCGCACAGAACAAGCCGCCGAAGGTCGTTTACCAGCCTGCGCCTCAGGTGGTCGTTGCTGCGCCACGACCGCCTGCGCGCGATCCCGACACTATTTACCAGCTTGCAAATCCCGTCGGAACCGTCAATGGCGTGCACGTCATGTTGAGCGATGGATTAGTTACATTCGAGGAGGTCGATGGAGCTAACGATCTAAACCTTGGCAGCCCTTTTGAGTATCGCAATTTTGTTCTGCAGGCCGTAAAGATTGAGAGTAAGATTGGTTTGTTAACGACCCCGAACGGCACCAAAGTTGGGGTACTGCAGAACGTCACTTGCAAAATTTTGAGACGTTAGAGTTCCTCCAGCCTCAAACCTTCCCGTTCCAATGCCGCCAGACTCCCGATAAAGAACGTCGCCGGAAACGTCCCGCGAGCCAGCTTGGCCGTCACCGAGTTCCGGGTCTCGCCCTTCACTCCATGCTTTCCCAACCGATCCGCCAGATCGTCGTAGGTAAGCCCCGCCCGCTTCAATTCGGCCTTGATGAACCGGGACGCCCGGTCAGCTATTTCCTTCTCATTCTTCGCAAAAGCAGCCATGCAACCTTCTCATGCCAGATATGACAGAAAAAGACTATATCCGAAAGCCAAAGCTATTGCAAGTGTCCGCTATCTGTCATATATGGCAGATAGAAATTGGATACGGCAGCAATGGCGCAGCACTTCCTTCTCAGCACAAAGGCCCGGACGCTCAGTCTTGCCCAGGTGTTACGCCTGTCGGATCAGGAAGCCTATGACCGCTTCAAGGCGATCAGGTTCGCGGAGAACAACGGGGAAGCCTTCTGCCCGAATTGCGGCACGATCGATCTCTGGCACCTTCCCAAGCGCGCCATGTGGCGCTGCAAGTCGGCCGAATGCGGCTACCAGTTCTCGCTTACGTCCGGGACCATCTTCGCCAGCCGCAAGCTTTCATTCCGGGACATTCTTTCGGCCATCGCGATCTTCGCCAACGGGGCCAAGGGACATTCCGCGTTGCAGCTCAGCCGCGACCTGGACGTGCAATACAAGACCGCCTTCGTGATGGCCCACAAGCTTCGTGAGGCCATGGGAAACGAAGGCAAGGTCAAGACGCTTTCCGGCGCGGTCGAAGTGGATGGCGGCTATTTCGGCGGCTACATCAAACCCGCAAACGAAAAAGAGCATCGCCGCGATCTGCGCCTCGTGGCGAACCAAAACGGCAAGCGAGAATGCGTTGTGGTCATGCGCGAGCGCAACGGCCGGACAGTTCCCTACGTTTGCAAGACCGAAGATCAGGCCGCTCCGGTTGTTCGCGCCTTTGTCGAGAAGGGCGCGACCGTCTATGCCGACGAAGCGTCAATGTGGGATCGGTTGCACGCTGCATACGAGACGAAGCGGATCAACCATTCCGTCGAATATGCGAACGGAGATGCTTCGATCAATTGGGCGGAAAGCTATTTTTCCCGCCTGCGACGCGCGGAAGTCGGAACGCATCACAAAATCGCCGGTCCCTATCTCGCGGCTTACGCTGGCGAGATGGCATGGAGAGAAGATGCACGGCGCGTCGATAATGGCGGCCAGTTCCTGCGGATCACTCGCGCGGCGGCAGTTCATCCGGTTTCGCGCCAGTGGAAAGGGTACTGGCAACGCCGCCGTCACGCTGCTTAAAGCGCGCGTATTGGAGTTCCGTGAAGCGTTCGCGAACGCCTTCATTTCTCCCGACATTCTTCAGGACATATTCCCGAACTGCCTTCAGTGTAGCGGCCGTCATGTTTGCCTCGCCGAGCGCCTCGCAATAGTCCGCAAGCATCCCTTCAGTTTCGGGGTCGAACTTTGGCCGGAAAGGCGTCTTGGCCGTGTGACCCTTGTCGCTCAATGATCCCCAACGATCCCAAAAAGCCGACTATTGATCCCCAAGGATCATCAGCATATATTCTGGGGAGTGATTCGCGACTCGCTTTCGATGGAGTCAAGCGATTAAATGAAAAAGGACCCGCTAGGGGGTCCTAAGGCGCGTGTTTCGGGAAACTGAGGCTAGGGTCGGAATCGAACCGACTTCTCCACGGATGCTAACCGAGGCGCATAACCGATCTGCCACCTAGCCGAACGACCCCGACCACGAATCGGGGTCGTTCTAATTTCTGAACGCTGTTCAACCCAAGTGCAAGAAGATTCTGTGGGTAACCAGCATTTTTGCGCAAGATGTGGTGCAATCATGGTTACATGAACGCACTACGCGCAAGCCGTCACTACTCAGAAGAAATACAGCTTCCAAGCCGATGCCGCCGCAGTGATTGAGTTCGCTATGCACATGACGGTCGGCAGACTCGGCGCGGGTGTTGCCAGCCGCAGGCTCCATAAAGTACCGTTTACGCCTCGAATGGAGGGGGCAATGCGAAAACTCATAGGCGCGCTTCTCGCGCTGGCTTTGGTTGGCTGTGCATCGTCGGGCACGAAAGTAGACCCTGCAAGGGTGCAGGCGTTCCAAAAGGGCAAAACCACCTACACGGAAGTCTTAACGGCCCTCGGGGCGCCGCAAGCGGATGCCGTTGCTGATGATGGAAGCCGGACTGTCACATACACCTACACTCAGGCCCAAGCGCGCGCTATTGATTTTGTCCCCGTTGTGGGATCGCTGGCGGGCGGTGCGGATGCGAAAGTCTCCGGGTATGTATTCAAGTTCGACACGGCGGGGATTCTGGTCAGCTATTCCGCAGTGACGGGGCATAATTCAGTCAACACTGGGCTTTTTAACTCGAATTAGCCGTTTCCAGGCAACCTCTGGACTCGCATCGTCTCTGGATCGTATGCGGCATCGGTAACCGGATCGTCCGCGATCTCCCAAAGCAGCGTGCCCTTCACGTCATTGGCCGGACTGGATTTGAGATACCCCCGCCGCTTCCAGTGGCCCAACGTCGCGACAACCCGCTGCTGCATCAACCGGACGAGCTTGGCATCATCGGTTCGCAGGCCCCGCTCCCGCATAAGCACAAGGGTCAGATCACGCGTGGTGAGCGGCCTTGTGGTCCTGCGGAGGGTGTCCAGAATGATCCGGGTGACTTCGCCCTTGAAGGCCGCATGGGGCGGCGGGACCGGACGGGGCATGATTTCGTCCAGGTCTATGTCGGGCTTGAAAAGGCGAATGCTCGCTTCGACGTGATCCAGGTCGCACACGGCCTGCCGCATTTGCCGCTGTAGGTCTTCGATCCGGCCGGCAATCTCCCGGCGCTTTTCGATAAGGCCGGTTACGACGTGCGGGAGAGGCTTTGTCAGGTCGCCCATGGCGGGAAGGTAGGGCGCCGCGGGGCGGAATTCTCTGGAACTCTGCTACCTAATACCGTGGAACTCCGGGAGTTCATCCAAAAACAAGACGCCGCAATGCGCGAGGGAAACTTCTCCCGGCTTGACGCGCGCGCCGCCACCGACGAGCGCCGGCATGGAGGCCGAGTGATGCGGCGCGCGGAAGGGTCTGCGGCGCGAGATGGCGCCGTCGCGCAATTCGCCCGCGAGCGACTGGATCATCGAAATTTCCAATGCCTCCGCCATTATGCAGCAGTCGCACCTAGCCGGGTTTCCGCCTCCCAGCCCCGCTCGCCTCTCCCAGCCCGTGATCGGTAAGCTCGCCGCCAGCATTGGAGGCAGCTATGTCCGACATGATCGTCATGGGCCTGATGAAACGCCGCGCCAAACTCACCCACGAAATCGAGGAAACCCACGAGCGCCTGCGCCAGATGGTGGTCGATCTGGAAAACCTCGACGCCACGCTGCTCCAATTTGATCCAAAGCTCGAAATCGAAACCATCCGGCCCCGCGCCTTCCGTCCGCCCAAGGATTGGGCCAAGCGCGGCGAGATGATGCGATTGATCTACAGCGTCCTACGCCGCGCCGTTGAGCCCCTTACCACCCGCGACATCGCGTTTGAATTGATGGTTGAGCGGGCTCTGGACAAGAACGACCAGAACCTAATCCGCCTCATGTCGAAGCGTGTGGGCGTGGCTCTGAGGGGCCAGCGGGCCGCTGGCAGGCTGAGATCGTTTCAGGGGCCGGGGCAGTACATGCTTTGGGAGATCGTGCGGCAGGCCCCAAAGGACGAAGGCGACTCGACGTTCAATTTTCCGCCGAAGCGGGGTTTTGCCGTGGGGATACGAACGCCCATGACAAACTTGACGGGTAGGGGAGCAGGGAAACGGTAAGGTTTGCGGGCAGGCCGTGAGTGACGAGCGCTGCCGAAGGGCGGTTGGGGCCTGAACGATTGCAGTGTGTCCCCGTTCATCCCTCATTCAGAGGAACAGGGGTAGCTTGCGGCCTTGGGCTAATTCTGCGGGGCGTCGATATGGAAACCTTCACCGTCTCTCTGGTGCGAGTCGCAAAGCTACTCACTGCCGCCATTATCGTCGTAGTGCTCGCGACGGCCCTCGCGGTCCTTGTGGTCTTTCTTATGCGGCTCAGTTCGGTGCATCAGCCGAGCGCACCGCAGAACACCGTTGCCGCTAACACCGCGCCTGCGCGCTCGTATGCGCCCCCTGCACCTGCTTATGTGCCGCCGCCTGAGCAGGTCCTAGCCGCTGACACGCGGCTATTGCCGGAAAAACAGTTCTGGACGTTTCCGTTCACACTGACGGGCCGGTCGCGTGTGACCGTGCATGTCAATTTGAAGGGAGGCGTACCGGCTATCGACTCGTATGTGCTGAGCGAACAAGGCTTCAACGCGTGGGAGGCATGGGCACAAAGCGGGCATCCGGAAACCCTAAACTACTATCCGCGTATCAGTATGGCTCCGCTTGTCGGTGAGTACACGCGAACGGGGATTTTGGGTGCGGGAAACTACACGCTGGTAATCGACAACTCCAATATGGGCGCGGCGCGTCTGCCGTTTCACATTTTCCGCCATTATGACGCGCTCATTGAGTACCGGCTGAGCGTTCAACAACTGCCGTAGGGGTAAGAGTCATGAAGCTATTTGCCGTCGCGGCGATTGCCGCAATCCTCGTCGGGACCGCGCCCGCTGGCGCGCAGACAGCGAGCGATCCTTCCCTTCTCAGCATCGCTGCGCTTCGTGCTGCTGCTGAGAAGGTCAGGACGTTTAGACCGAAGGATCAGTTTGACTCTCCCCCCGATATGTCCGCCCTCGTGGGGCGGAGATTTGAGGTCGAAACTGCTCCCCGCGCGACCGGGCCTGCAAACCAAATCTGCCCCGGTACTCCAATGTATTCGTATGATCGTCCGACTCTCAGCATAATGTATAACAACCAAGTGCTGCTTGGAAACTTCGACATTGACGTTGACACGTCGGATGGCAATGGGTTGGGGTTTTTCAATACATACGCATTTGACTGCGCTGTTAGTGATGGACGATCCTACGTCGGTAGCAACGCGTTCGGGGCGTCCGCTGTAGTCAGTGTGCAAAATGATAGGTTCCTAGCTTTTGCATCTGCCCGTGCGCTACCTAGTCAGGAGGATACGTGGGAGCAAACCGCGACACCTTCGGTCGCGCGCGACCTCGCCCGGTCGGTGCGCGTGCGTGTTCGTGGCACCGTCGGCAAATGGACTAACGGGCAGCCGGTCGAGTGCGGTACATACGTTGACGAGGCGAAGATTGACTATCCATACGAGGAACGGCAATCCGGCTGCTTCTTCAAAGCCGACATAGACAGCGTGGAGGTGATTGATTCCCGGACCGGGAACATTCTTCATGTGCCGGGAGCCGCCAATGGTGTTGCGCCAGCCGCAGCAACTACGGACGATCCCCCCAAAACGGACAAACAAAACGTCGCAAATCCGGATAGTGTTACAACTAACGGGGAGCTTCGCTCCTTAGATCAATGGGAAGCTAAAGGCGACGGTCAGAAGCCTTGACGGTCGAGCATCCACGGTCAGCAACTCTTTTGCCGTTTTGGAAATGCCATGCAACAACGGACGGCATACCCCGTCGGATTGAACATCGAAGACGACTTTTGCAAGGCAATGCGCTCGATTGGCGCGGTGCGCCCGGTCGAGATCGACCCAAATTGTCAGGATCATAAGTACAACGCGGATATCGTGTTCAAGGAACGCGGTATCATTGCCGAGATCAAAACGCTGGTGAATGACTCCCGCGCTGCAAAAGATTTTGGCAAGCGGTACTCGGCTCTTTACGCGAAATGGACAGCCAAAGGGTTGGTACCTTCGCAGAGCGGCCCAACACTCAAGCTCGACACGTCAAAACTTCCTGAAGCGTGCTCACATGAGTTATTGCGCCTCGCCACACGTCCTGCGAAGCAACACGCGGAAAGCGCAAACGCGCAAATCAAAGGGCTAAAGCAGACTCTCGGAATGCAGGACGCCAAGGGGCTCTTGGTTCTCTGCAACACCGGCAATCCGTTTCTCGCTCCCGAAATTATTGGATACGGCCTTCACCACGCGATGCCTCACGCCCGGTATCGGTCAATCGATTGGATGATCTTTATGACTCACAAGCTGCCGGTCCGGGTATCAGGCGTTTCAGAACCGGCAGATGTATTTGCAAGGGTACTACGCGATGGATTCCCGCCGATGCCTAGTGATTTGTTCGGGGGAATAAGCGCCGCTTGGTTCCATTACCTTGCAAAAAAGACCGGTGAACCAGTTAAAGCCTACGCGAGCGATGATCCGGACGGTTTGTTCGACGTAAAACATTTGAGTTCGTAAAAAAGCCGAGACCCCAATTCTGTACGACGCGCGAAACGACCGAGGTTGCCGGGTCCCTTATACGAGGGGCTTCGGTGGGCAGGCGGGCGAGAAACTACGGATTTGGAAAGGTGTCAAGAATTGCGCCTCGCTACTTTCAGGATGGCCGCCGAGTCCGTCGCGGACGCCGTTTGATGGGACGCGGTTTGGCGGTCGTGCGCGGAGAGCGGCGGCTTCCTTGCCGCTTCGATTTTGCCGGAGGGCCAATAACCGGGGGTTCCCCACCCATATCGGCATCCGAGAGCCCTCCGCCGCCCGGCCTGCCCGACCTTGTGTTCGTTCCCATGCGAGTGAAACTCCTTACTCCCGGAGAACGATTAGAGAACATTGCAGAGGGCGTGTCGAGGCAAAACTCGCGCGGCGGGGCGCTACCTCTTTGCGTTCCGCTCCTGCTGTGGACCGGCTGCGATGGGGCCGAGGCTACGGATAGCGCTATAAGCAAGGTCTAAGTCGCCAAGCGAGAGGCACCCATGCCCAAAGAACCCCTCCTCCACATCGTCGGCATCCTCGGCGCTGGCCCACACCAAGAGTCCAGCGATCTCGGGATGCTTGTCGGCTTAGAGGACGGCACGACCGCCGTCCTCCGAATCAAGCTCAGCCTTCTCAGCGGCCTCTCCCTCGTTCTCCGAAACTATCTCGCAAAGGCGACCTACACCGACGAGGCTGGCATGGTCGCGCCAAAGCCGATGCAACTCGATTCCTGCCAGCCGTTTTTGATGATGGATGGCCAGGTCGGAATGGTGCTGGATGTGGAGCACATGCGGCTGCCCATTGCGTTCCCGGTAGATGCAGTACCAACGCTTGTCGAAGGGCTCAATCGAATGGTCGAACTGTCGCGGGTGCAGCCAACCGCGCCTTCGGTCAATTAGATGTCGTGGCAATTACCGCGCGGCTGGTGGTTGTCTGTCGCGGTTCCGGTCGGGATCGTGTTTTGGGGCTGGATTTTGTATTGGGTGTTTCGACCGTTGTTCGGTTAGGCGTGCGGACGTGCGTTGATCGCGCGTTATCCGAATGTATTTAGGACCTTACCGAGTTTTGATTTGCCCTCGCGACTCGATAACGATTTCTGGGCTGTCCCGGTAAAGGCGGATAGCGCCATTGATGTCCACGGTCTTGCCGGTGAGGTCGCTCACGTCACCTACCATCCCCATATTGCTTGCGAAAATGACTCCTGTGAAGGCGTTGTCCGGATAGTCACCACCCATGTCGATGAACGTGGCTGACCCGGAACGCGCGGTATGAACCTCGCTCACGATGCCTTCAATCGTTACGGTTTGGCCGACGTGTGATCCGGCTTGCTCGGGCGGAATGGTGCCCGGACTCGGACTCGTTGCCTGCGAACATGCGCTGGAAGCGAGCGCCAGCAAGGCGCAGATTGTTAGCCCCGTAATTCGCATGTTTCCTCTCGCCTTTCGCGGAAGCAATCGCGATACGGATAGCTGAATTGTCTTACGAGGAGGTTTCGATTTGGGGGTTTACTGAAGCAGTTCCAACGGGTCCACCTTCAACGTCTTCGCGAATCTCTCCACCACCTCCAGCGTCGGATTCCGCTGTCCCCGCTCAATCTGTCCGACATAGGTTGGTGCCAGCCGCACGGCGTCCGCCAGCGCCTCCTGCGTGAAGCCTAGCTCCTTCCGCCGTCTCCGCACATTCGTCCCAAACGTTCGCGCCAGTCGCATAGGCGAAGGCGGAACGATTCTTTAACGCCGTACCAGTCACTATAGTGATGTTTTTGCGAGAGGGTGTCATGGCAACCGAGGTTTATTGTCAAACTTGTGGAAGCGTAGGAAAGGCCAAAAACCAAAATCGGGGCAGCGCCTTTATCGAGGTCGTCCTATGGCTCTGTTTTCTGGTTCCCGGACTTCTTTATTCGCTCTGGCGTATGGGAAGGATTGATCGTTATTGCCGGACGTGTCGCGCGCCCAATCCGATCCCGGTTGATTCTCCCCTTGCTCAGCGGGCGCTCAACGGCCAAACGCCAGCGAACATAGCGAGCCCTGTTAAACCCGCCGTGTCCGCTCCGGTCCAAGCAACGCGGACCTCGCGTGAGGTCAGCGGGCAACTGGCGATAGGCATCTTTTTCTTGCCGTTCATTTTCGGGTGGGCTCTTGTGAAGCCGGGCTATTCAAATGTGGCGCGCGTAGTCACCGCTGCGTGGGGATTGATGGTCACTGTACCTTTGCTGATTGGCATCTTCACGAGCGATATGCCGCCTTCTCACGCTGCGGAAACACCTCAGAAAGCCCGGCAGGCATCAGCGACTCCGAAATCCGGCCAAACCCAAGTAGCCGCCAATGACAACCCACTTGCGGGAGTTCGCCAGTGGGACGCCTATCTCGATGGGAACAAGATCGCGTGCTACGAGGACCCGCATAGCGGCCATCGCTGGTACATAGTGGTCCCCACGCCGGAGCAACGTGCGGATGGCGAGACGATGGTGGTCAATAACGATCCGTCTGACGCTGCGTGGAGTGAGTCATGCACGAAACAGGCGGTGATGGCTCACTGGTAGGAGCGTAACACCTCGCTAATGCTTTCGTGACAAGATCGGAGTGAAATAGCGAGGATCGGCTGTAATGGAAGCACACATGTGCATAGCTGGCGTCACCACCTTACAGCGCGTTGACGAACCCGACGAGGCTGGCGTAAGTGTGACACTCCGAACTACGGATGGCAAAGAGTATGAGTTCGCCTTTTCACTCCCAACCGCCGACACGCTTAGAAGCGATCTTCAGAAGGCAATGGAGGCGGCGGCGGAACAATACGCCCGTCACAATCCCTCCAAGTGACCCGAGGATCACGCGCTTTCATCAGGCGCACGAATTCTTCTGAGAGACGCTTAGGCGCGCTTTGGCAAATTGCGCTGATTTCTTGATCGGTCATATCGTTCCTTGATAATAGGGGCCGGCTTCCCATTGTCGTCCCTTGGCTAACGCCTCCCTCAACTCCGCGTCCGTGAGGCGCACCCCACCACGATGGCACCGACGATCCCACTCAGGGCCTCGCCAGAAACGGCTCGCTCAAGACGCCTAATGACATCTGAGTCCCAAAAGCAATCTCTATCGGTCGTATAATTGAAGGAATTTGATGGCCTCGACGGTGCTCCCGGACGCGACAGCGCCCGAGAAATTGTCTTAGCCGGGTTGGGGCTGATGCAAATTCACTAGACACTAATCTTGTAATGTTGTCAAGAAATCCTGCCAATTTGAAGCCTCGAAATCCAACTACCGTAGTGGAGGGAAAATGAAGTCGCTCGATGTTCAGGCCCGTTTGGAATACGCGCGGGCAACCGTAGCTGTCTTGCGGGCGCTCCAAGTCTCAGGAGGCAAAATGAAATATCGCCAATTCGCTATTGCGATTGGCATGATGACAGAAGCCGAAAAGTGGGAAGTGTGGCATAGGACTCAAATCACAGCGATTCTCAACCTCACCGCTGCGGCTGAGAAACAGGGGCGCAGCGCTGACGCGAGGCCACTGGAGTTTGAGAGGATCATTACGGGTGAGGGTGAGGGTGCGCCGGGCAAAGGCTTTTACAAGAAGGCGAAAATTGTGACCAAGTAGAATTTCGGCACAGCGGCAGTCCCCACAGCATGAAAACTACGATCCGATTGTTCGGCTTCGCTGTCCTTTTGGCGGCCACGCCTCTCCCCGCTTACGCATGGGGGTCTGAGGGCCATCGCATCGTCTCTGCCATCGCCGCCGACGAACTCACGTCGCTCGCCCGCGCCCAAGTCCAATCCCTCCTCGGCTCCTCTAACGCCCGCCCCGCGATGGAAGACGCTTCAACCTGGGCCGATGAAATCAAGTTTCAACGTCCGGGCACCCGGCCTTGGCACTACGTCGATATCGAGATCGGCACTCGCGGCTACGATAAGGGAGCGGACTGCCCAACCGGCGACTGCGTTGTCGCCCAAATCGAGCGGGATGAGACGATCCTGCGGAACAAGAAGCTCGCCTCGCCCGTCCGCGCTGAAGCCCTCCGCTTCCTCATCCATTTCGTCGGGGACCTTCACCAGCCCCTCCACTGCGCGGATAACCACGACCGGGGTGGCAATGAGGTGAAGGTTTTGATCGGTCGCCGCCACGAGAATCTGCACGCGGTTTGGGACGTGAACGTGGTGCAGGCGCTGGGGCGCGATCCCGACGCTGTTGCGGCCCGGCTGGAGAAGCAGATCATGCCAGCGGAAATCGCGAGCTGGCGGCGCGGGGCTGTCGAGGATTGGGCTAACGAGACGTTCCATGTCGCCGAGCGCGAGATTTACGCAAAGCTATCGGGCAAAGGCGGGACAGAGGAGCCGGTGATCTTGCCACTCGGATATGCGAAGGCGGAGAGCGGGGTTACGGCGAGGCAGTTGGAGAGGGCGGGAGTCAGGTTAGCAGGGGTTTTGAACTCAATTCTCAGGTAACAAAATGACTTCGTTGTCTCCTGACGCATTGATAGCAGCAGTTAGCGCGATCAGCGGCGCGATAGTGGCAGGTCTATTTTCATATCTTGGTGTACGCCAAACAATTCGCGCCCAACGGAGAATAGAAGATGATCGTCGTCGGGAAGAATTGGCAGCGATCCGGCTAGCTCTTTACTCGGAAATCGGCACCATCGCGCAACAATGCCTTCTCGAATGTCGTTCTCGAACGCTCAATCGCAGCCATGTAGTTGGCCCGGCGCACTCTGCGCGCCTTCCTCCATTGCGCATCTATGATGCCGTGGCCGAGAAAATCGGGCAGCTATCGCGGGCGGAAATTATTACTGTTATCGGATTTGCCGGGTGTCTGTGGGACGTTGGGGTGCTCGTCGAAGCGACATTCAGCGAAGCTCCTCCAATTCCTGACACCATAACTCAGGTCCTGTCGAACACCTGCAATCAAGCAGCCGATTGCCTAACCGCAATTCCCGTCCCTGACTCTGAAAAGGACCAAGGATTCATTGCGGCGCTGCGGGAGGCTGGCAAACAATGTGAAAAGCTAAGGACGGCAGCGCGTGAAAGCTTGGGGCTGCGGTCGCAGGGGAGTGCTGGCTAGGCTGACACGATACGTGAAAAGTCGTTGTACCCGCCCGGTTTAAGAACGCAATGACGGAGTATATGTGTCACCCGGCATGGCGGATCGGAGGCTGGATCACGGCGATCTAAGTATAAGTCCAATGGTTCATGATCCGCCGGGAGGCCGTTCGTTATCTTTGCTTCATACGCCGCAATCGCGGATGTTTCGTTGTCGTATGTCTCAACGTGTGGTTCTGTTTTTGCCCCTGCTGTGCGAACTACCCACTGAGATTCCATTTTGGAATTTCCTTCCACTATAGAGAGTTTCACGCCGAATCCACATTCCGCAGCAGTTCGTTGGCCTTCGCGGATTCCGCGGCAGTCAATTGTGTTGTCATCGCGACGCCTGATCGAGCGAGCACGCATTCTTACCGGCGAGAGTTTAATTGTTCGTTGTTGCGCCGGTCCGATTTCTTCGCCCCGCCCTGATGATTGACCCCGCCGCGTCAGGATGGATGCGGGTGATCGCGCGGGCAGTTAGCTTTGCTTGCCCGGCTTACGCTTAACGCGCGCCGTCTCCTCCGCAGCCGCTCGGACCTCGCTCGGCCATTGCGGTGCGGGCTCGTATAGCGCCTCCGCTAAGTCGATGTTGAACGTTCTACAGCCCATCGCCGCCATGCACTGAAAGAAGAATGCAGCGCTAAACGCGCCGCGTGAGACCCGGTTTCTAAGGGTGACCTCCTCCTCCGCCACTCCAAAATGCACAAGGCGATCCGAGAGAGCGGCGTAGCTGATCCCCCGCTTAACCATTTCGCTCCGAAGCGCCCGCTTGACCCACTGATGGACCTTGTCGTCTGTTTCGTTCGTCGGCTTTTCCATAGCGGACGCATCGTATTCAATACTTTTTCGCTTGACTATAGCCTAAACCGGCTATAATGTAACGAATACGATACGAAGTATGGAAACGGGATTGGCCCAGCACTTTCTCCTTTCCGCCAAGGCTGCTTCGCTAAGCCTCTTGGAGATCGCCGACATGACGGACGATCAGGCTTACGACAGCTTCAAGGCGGTCCGCTTTGCGGAGAACGGCGGCGAGCCGTTCTGTCCGGCGTGCGGGAGCGTGGAGGTGTGGGAGTACAAGTGCGTCCGGCAATACAAGTGCAAGGTCAAGGGCTGCTTCAAGCGCTTCTCGCTCACGTCGGGCACGATCTTCGACAACCGGAAGATGTCTCTCCGGAAGAAGCTCATGGCAATCGCCATCTTCGTAAACGGCGTGAACGGGGTCGCTGCGCTGCGGTTGCGGCGGGAACTCAAGTGCAATTATCGGACGGCGTTTGTCCTCGCTCACAAGCTGCGCGAGGTCTTCTCGGCGCAGCGAACGCCGCACAAACTGACGGGTGTCGTTGAAATCGACGGACTTTGGACGGGCGGTCACATCAAGAAAACGAACCTCGTCAAGGACCGCGCAGATCGACGGGCGTCAAACCCGAAGCGTCAAAGCGTTGTGAGTATGCGAGAGCGCCGAAACGGCGGGCGCGTTAGGGCCTTTGTATTCCGCCATGAGAGCGAGGCTATCGCTACGATCCTCGCCCACGTCCATGAGAGCGCGCAGATCAGAGTGGACGACGCCGGGCATTGGAAAGTCCTACACTCCTACTACGCCGATGTGAAATCAGTAGATCACTCGAATGACGGTTACGTCGTCAAGGGCATACATACGAATTGGGTAGAGAGCTTCAACGGGCGCATCCGGCGCGGCATTCGCGGTGTCCATAGCCGCATATCTGGCCGCTATCTCCAAAGCTACGCGGATGAATTCACATGGCGGGAGGACCACAGGCGCTACGACAACGGCGCGCAATTCGGGCTTCTGCTGCGTGGGGCCGCACAGCATCAGACCTCACGGCAATGGGCTGGTTATTGGCAGCGCGGGCCGTCTTTCCAGAAGGAGAAACCGCATGAGGAACGTACTGCGATTTAAGCGTGGGTCTCAGCAATTCGAGATTGCGGAGCAGTCTCCGAAGCGATGGGTGGGCTACCTGAATGGTGTGCCGTTGGTTTCAGCGGAAGAACCTTTTCTCGTGGCGCGGGCGTTGCTTGAGATGCCCGTAGCGCGGCGATTACCTGATCGCGCGGCATGACGGCCCATTGTCTTGGTTTCTCAGACACCACGATGACGGTCTTCCCAATGCGCGGTTTGAGTACGCCCATCACCATGTTATCGAGTCTGTTTAGCTCGCGCTGAATCGGTTCAATCCCAAGCCTGTCCGCCATGATTTTAGAAATGTCGCGACTTTTCATCGGAGCTTTTGCTTGGCGCAAAATCTGGTACACGACCTTTGAGAAGGTGCCGTGCTTATTCTTTCTTGGCACGATCCGGCGAACTCGCTCACGCACCCACGTTGAGTCAAGCTGTTCGCAAATCGCCGCGATCTGATCCATCCGCACCCGCATCCGGCGCTTTTCGCCCTCGATCCTGTCGATCTCCTTGAGAATCTTTTCGACGCCGACGACATACTCGATCTCGCGTTCGATCAGTTCATAGCGGCCCAAGAGGCGCGCGTATTCCTTCGTAAGCTGGGTAACTGCGTGGGTAGTCATGCCGCGACGTTGGCGCGGCGATGGTTAAAACGGGGTTAGGTGCGACTGCTGCATAATGGCGAATGCCTCGCGCGCATCGAGCGGCGGGAGAAGTCCCGGCAGACGCGAGGCCAGCATCGATTTTCCGGCACCTGGCGGCCCGATCATCAGCATGTTGTGACCGCCGGCCGCGGCGATCTCGATGGCGCGCTTCGCGGTTTCCTGGCCTTTCACATCCTTCAGATCGGCAAGCGCGGCCGTGTCCTCGGCGATCTTCGGCACCGGCGCGCGCAGCACCTGCGCGCCCTTGATGTGATTGACGAGCGCAATGAGCGAAGGCGCGGCGATGATTTCGATCTGGCCGGCCCAGGCGGCTTCGGGCCCGCTGGCGGCCGGACAGATGAGGCCGCGGCCCGCTGCGGAGGCGGCGAGGGCCGCGGGCAGCACACCCGCGACGGGCGTCAGCGCGGCATCGAGAGCAAGTTCGCCGAGGGCGACATAGCCCGCCATTTCCCGGATCGGCAGCACGCCCATGGCGGCGAGAATTCCGAGCGCGATCGGCAGGTCGTAATGACTTCCTTCCTTCGGCAGATCGGCGGGCGCGAGATTGACGGTGATCCGGTCGGGCGGCAGCGACAGCCCGATCGCCGACAGGGCTGCTTTCACGCGGTCGCGGCTTTCGCCGACCGCCTTGTCGGCGAGACCGACCAGCGTAAAGGTGCAGTTGCCGCGCGCGATATGGACCTGCACGTCCACTTCGCGGGCCTCGATCCCCTGGAACGCCACCGTATAGACATGCGCGATGGTCATGCCGTTCCCCCGAATGGTCTCGCTGCGGCCGAGACTATCGGGAGAACTGTCGGGACAATTTGTTCGGCCTGTACCGAAGTATCGCGGGCTCCGGGTTGCGGCGAACTTTGTCAGGCGAGGAGAAGACCCGCGGCGAGGCCGGCGAGCAGGAAGCGCGCGAGCCAGCCGATGCTGTGCGAAAGCGTGATCAGCGGGTCGGTCTTGATCCAGAAGCCGTTGGTGATCTGCATGACGAGCGGTCCGGCCACCCACGCCACGAACGCCAGAAAAAGCGCGCGCGGCAGACCATGAGCCTGTCCGTGGATGCAGAGCGCAACCACTGCAAGAGCGGAGAGATAAGCGAGCGCGCTCGAGATCAGAATGGCGCGCGTGTCGCCCTTCTGCCGCAATCCCGGCCACCACACTTCGGGATAGCGGTTGTATCGCTCGTGAAACAGAACGCCCATGAACAGCCAGTCCGAGAACGTGCCGGCCGTTCCGGCAGCGACGACGGCAATCGCCACTCTGAGATGCCAGGGCATTGGCAGTTCCCTCCCCGTCCGCCGATTCCTCGTGCGGTTGTCAGTCGGCCATCGCGCGCGAATAGAGTTGCTGGAACAGCGCGACGGCGTCTTCGTGCTTCGGCGACAGCCGCCCGCGGTCGTACACGCCGGCCTCGAGATTGCGCTGCACGGCCTCGGTGATCGCGATGTCCTCCGCGGTTGTCACTTCCGACGCGGCAACCGCCGCCTCCTGTTCGCTTTCCGGCAGGCCGGGCGGAAAGAAGTAAAGATAGTCGAGCCGCGTGCGCGCATGATCGAGCGGCCACATGCGCTCCGTCATCCATCCGTTCGCGTAGCCGTTGATGCCGAGGCAGGGCCACATCCAGCCCCACAATCCGCTGACGGCCGCGCCTTCGCGTGGCGGTGCGGTGTGAAAAACGATTTCGCCGCGCAGTTCGATCTCGTAACGCTGCATGTCGATCGACGCATGAAGCGCGGGATGCACGACCGGCACGTGATACCCCTCGAGGTAATTCTCGACATAGGTCTTCCAGTTGCAGCGGATTTCGTGCGCCGCGTGGCGCGTCGGCCGGAAGGATTCGAGCGCCATGTCGCGCGCCCGATCCGCCAGCGGGGCGATCGAAGCGGCAAGCGGCGCGGCTTCGTTGTCGATATTGACGAACAGAAATCCGCGCCAGCTTTCGCAGCAAACCCCAAAGAGCTTGCATGTACGCGGATCGAAACCCTCGGCCGGCCCGAAATCGCGTGCGCTCGCAAGCATGCCGTCGAGTGCATAGCGCCAGCCGTGATAGCGGCAGACGAGCGCGCCGTCGCATTTGCCGGGACCGTCGGGCGCGAGCGGGCCCGCGCGGTGCCGGCACACATTGTGGAAGGCGCGAATCACCCTGTCGTTGCCGCGGACCACGATCAGCGGATAACCGGCGAGCGTGAGCGCAAGGACATCGCCGCTTTCGGCGAGCTGGGATTCGTGGCCGACAAGCTGCCAGGTGCGCGCGAAAATGCGGCGGCGTTCCGTCTCGTATAACGACGGATCGCGATAGAGCGCGGCGGGAAGCGTTTTCGGGGCGGGGCGCGGGGGCATGGCGCCAATGTAGCAGAGCGTCTGCGGCCTTGCGAAGCCGCAGGCCCGCACATGGCTGTCTGCTGCGATCTGGATCGCCGCATTGCAGCGGCTTCGGCACTCAACGCCCCTGCAGCAACGGCGATTGCTGGTCGAAGCCGAAGCAGGGCAGTCCGCGCGATTCATTGTAGCTGCCTTGCGGGCAGGGACGATTGATCGGCTGCGCCTGCCGGAACCGCTCTTCGATCTCTTTGGTGAAGGGCGAGTTTGGATCGGGCGGAGGTCCGAGACGCACGCTCTGTTCGTGCGGTCTGCCGGACGGCAGCCGCAGGCACGCGCCACGCGCCGCCGTCGAAAGCCGGTCGAGCTTTGCGGCATCGCAGCCGAACAGCGCGCGGCCTACACCGGAAATCGCGCCCGGGGCTGGCGCTGCGGCGGTGCCCGGAGAAGCCGCGGGCGGAATCGCCGGCGCAATCGCCTTCGGCATTTCGGGCCGGATCAGTTGCGGCGCGACGCTTTCGGGCGGAGGCGGCAGTTTGCGCGCGGGTGGTGAAACAACAATTTCGATTTCGTGCGTCGCAGCAGGCGAATTCGAGGTCGTTCGAATTGTAATGATCAACACCGTGATCACGCCCAGATGCAGCAGGAGGACGGCAGCAGCCGAAACCAGCCTGCGCGGGGCGGGCGCGATCATCGGCCGTACGTTATCCTTCCGCGCGATACTCCAGAAGATCGCCCGGCTGGCAATCGAGCGCGGCGCAGATTTTCTCGAGCGTGGAGAATCGCACGCCCTTCACCTTGCCGGACTTGAGCAGCGAGAGGTTGGCTTCGGTGATGCCGATCGTTTCCGCAAGTTCCTTCGAGCGCACTTTCCGCTTTGCCAGCACCACGTCGAGATTGACCACGATCATCATACGAAGCTCGCATTCTCGTCGGCCAGCCGCCGTGCTTCGGCCAGCACGCGCGCCACGACCCAGGCCACGCCGGCAAGAAATAGGATCTGGATGTCGTCTGACATGATCGTCAGTTGCAGCTCGGCATGGGGCTGCCACCGTGTCAGGAACCAGCTGATCGGCGCTTCCATGACGAACGCGGCGACGACGTTCCAGAACAGGGCTGCCGTAATCAGTCCCAGCGCGTGCAACGAATCGGCCCCGAACACTTTGCCCCGAGCAAACAGGCGCAGGAGCCGCGTCAGCATCGCGAGACCGAAGGTGGCGATGCCGGCCGGGATCAGCGCAAACAATAGCGCGATCGCGCGGTCCGCCAGCGGAACGGCGAGGGTGAGGTGCGAAAGCCCATGATGATCGAGGTCTGCGCCGAGCATCCGCGCGAGGTGCGGAGCGAGAAAGCAGAACACCGTCCCTGCCGGAACCAACACGGTCCCTGCCGCCGAAAACCACGACATGATCCGGCTCGCGCGCGCGAGCCTTTCCGAAACCGCCAAGGCCAGTCTCCCGGAATGGGTTTTCTGGACTCTAGCCGGATCATAGAATTATTGCAACACGAAAATATATTATTATTTTTCGTGATAGAGCGGCGAGTTGGCCTTATGAAACCACGATCCGGCTCCCGGCTCTCCGCTTCGCGGCCGGGAAGGCAGCTTGTAAGCCGGGAAGCCCACAAACGACTGGCACACGGAGGCGCGGAGCCGGCGAAGGACGTTCATCACAAACCAACCGGGCCGCCAAGACGATGATCGGTGCGCTTTGCGCGTAGTAATCCCTCGGGCTCTTTGTGACTCTGTGGCTGCACGTTGCTGCGTCCCGGATGCACCATATTTCTGCCATCCCCGCCCCCGTGCCCGCACCCCTGCGCGAGTTGCGGGCGGGACGACAGGGTTTATGCAGTTACTCCGGCGCGATGGTGACCTTGATGCCGTCGAGTTCCGGCTTGCAGACAATCTGGCACGAAAGCCGCGAGTTCGGTTCGACGGCGAGCGCCATGTCGAGCATGTCGGTTTCCGCCGCGGACGGGGGTGAAAGTTTTTCGTACCAGCCGTTTTCGATATAGACATGGCAGGTCGCGCAGGCGCAGGCGCCGCCGCATTCCGCGGCCACGGGCAAGCCCGCGTCGCGCAGGATTTCCATCACGCTCCAGTCGTTGCGGCCTTCGAGCACGTGCTCTTTGCCGTTGCGGTCGATCGCCACGATTTTCATCAGGCGACGCCGAGCTTCTTCTGCAGGCTCGTGGACGAGGTCGTGTACTGGAAACGCAGCTTCTCGTTCGGGCGGCAGATGTGGAACGCGGCCTGCGCCATCAGCGCCGCCTCATGGAAGCCGCAGAGAATCAGTTTCAGCTTGCCGGGATAGCTCGCGATATCGCCGATCGCGAAAATGCCGGGCGTTGCGCTTTCGAAGCGCGCGGTATCCACGGGAATGAGATTTTCGTGCAGGTTCAGCCCGAATTGCGCGATGGGCCCGAGTTTGATCGTCAGTCCGAAGAACGGCAGGAACGTATCGCAGGCGTGAACCCATTCCTTCTTCGAAGTATCGGACAGCGTGACGGCTTCGAGTTGTCCGTCGGCGCCATGCAGGCCTTTCACGCTGGCGACATGAAACGCGATCTTTCCTTCGGCGGCGAGTTCGCGCATCCGGTTGACGCTGTGCGCTTGCGCGCGAAAGCCGTCGCGATGGTGGACGAGCGTCAGCGACCTCGCGAGCGGCGCGAGATTGATGGTCCAGTCGAGGGCGGAATCGCCCCCGCCTGCGATCACGATATCGCGGTCGCGGAACGTCTCCATCTTGCGCACCGCGTAATGCACGCTCTTGCCTTCGTAGGCATCGATGCCGGCGATGGGCGGTCGCTTGGGAACGAAGCTGCCTGCGCCCGCGGCGATGACGACCACGCGGGCCAGGATCTCGGTGCCCGTATCGGTCGAAAGCTTCCAGCGCCCGTCATCCTGCCGTTCGAGCGCGCTCGCCATCTGGTTCAGGTGAAATTGCGCATGGAAGGGCTTGATCTGCTCGAGCAGGCGGTCCGTCAGATCCTGCCCGCTGCATACCGGCAATCCGGGAATGTCGTAGATCGGTTTCTCCGGGTACAGCTCGGTGCATTGGCCACCGGGCCGGTCGAGGATGTCGACGAGTTCGGCCCTGAGATCGAGCAGGCCCAGCTCGAAGACCGCAAACAGGCCGATCGGGCCCGCACCCAGAATCGCGACGTCGGTTTCGATAGCCATTCCTGAGCTGCTTTGCTGAAGACCGCGGCTTATAGGTGGGGGGACAAAGCCCCGCAACCCGTTGGAAAACCCGGAAATCGGCCGTGCCGTTCCCGTGCCTCTACCGCACCAGATATGTCTCGATGAAAGCCGCCACAATGCGGGAATGCGCCGTGAGCTCCCGAAGCGCTTCCGCCGCTTCCGCCGGTGTGGCGAGGGGATCGATTCCCTCGGCGCGGGCGGCGGCCTCGGCCAGGCTGGTGGCGCCGATAGAGAGTGCCGAACCTTTCAGCGAATGCGCCGTCTCGCGCCAGTCTTTGGAATTCGAGGAGGCAAGCGACGTTTCAAGCCTTCGGATCGCGAGCGCCGATTGGCACCGGAAGAGATCGAGCACCTCTCTGTCGAGTTCCGCCTCGCCGCCCGTGTAAAGGGCGAGCTGCGCGAGATCGATCGGCGTCTGCGAAGCGCTGGACATGTGGGGACAGCATGTGCGGGAGAGAACGAATCCGGCGTTAACAGGCGCGCGCAGTTTTCAAAATGGCACCCAGCCGCCCGGAAACGGTGAAACGCCGAACAGGCGGTAGTGGCAAAACAGAATTACGAGAAAGAGAAACGCCGCCACGCCGAACCGCCAGCCGAGACTTTCCGCCAGCCTCAATCGGGTCCGGCCCGCAACAACCGCTGCGAACGGAACATTGGAGGTTTTCGCGGCGAACGCCTCCCAGGCCGCGCCCATCTTGCGCCGGCGCTTGGCGTCGATCGACATCGTGCCCAGCAACGACAGTACAAAGAAGGTGCCGAAGAAAATGACGGACGCTTCGTCGCCGTTGGCGGCAAGATGAAATCCCGACCAGATCGCCACGCTCCAAAGAAACGGATGTCGTGTGATCCGCAGGACTCCGGAGACGGGAGTTGGCTCGGCAGTCACCGCTCCGCCAACCTGAACGCGCGCCGGGTTGCGCATCAGGAGCCCCTGCACGCCGAGCAGAAAGGCGAAGGCGACAACGGGAATGCCGGCATGCCGCAGGCCGCGACCGAGATCGTAGAGGAAAGGGTCGATGCCGCCCCGCTGCGCGGCATTGTAAGCGACAACCAGCCAGACGATGGCGGCGAGCGACATCAGCGAGAACAGTCCGAGGTAGGGGCGCTCGCCAATGACGGAGACGAGGAGGTCGCGAATCCGCGTTCCCGCGATCAAGAGGTGAATGCCGAGGAAAACCAGTGCCGCTGCGACCAGCATCGCCATGTCGCCCCTCCCGCTTTGCCGCGCCTGCCTGCACGATAGCGCCAATTCCGGGTCGGCGCATGGGCGGGTTGCCGCGGCGCCGGATAGGCCGCACCGTGGGCCGAAATCACCGTGTTAACGGATTAACCCCCTGAAATTGCTATAGGGCGCCTCGCCCGCGCGGGCGTCCGGCGGTAGGATGGTTGGCCGCCGCGTCGAGGGCCGAGCATGAAGCGTACCGAACCGTTCCAGACCATTCCGTTTCCCGGACAGGGCACTTCGCCGGACGCGCCGGCGCCCGCCGAACTGTCGCGGGCCGCGCCCCCCAGTCCCTGGCCGCCGCTCGTTTTCGCTGTTCTGGTCGCGGCGTTCTGGGTGGGCGCGGGGCTTGCCTTTGGATGGGGCTATTTCGGCCCCGGCGGCCTCTTTCGACTCGATCCGCAGCAATATGCGCTTTGCGCCTTCGGGCTGTGCGTGCCGCCGCTGCTGATCCTTGCCGCCGCCTGGGCGTTCACCCGCGGACAGGCGCTCGCCACGGCCGCGGACAATCTCAGCGAAGCGACCGAACGGCTGTTTGCAATGGACGAGACCGCCACGCGCGTGGCGGCCCGTGCCGGCCGCGCCGTCCGCCGGGAGCTCGATGCGCTGAACGCCGGGATCGACGGCGCTTTTGCACGCCTGCGCGCGCTCGAGGGCGTGCTGGAAAAGCAGATCGCCTCGCTCGACGAAGCCGGCGCCCGGATCGACGTGCGCGCGGGTTCGGCGGCGCTGAAACTGTCGGAGGAGCGCGAAAAGATCGACACTGTGGCGACGCTGCTCGCCGAGGCCGGATCGCGCGCAAGCGAAACGGTGGCGAGCCGCACCGCGCAACTCGCGTCCACCATCGAATCCGCGGAAAACTCGCTGCGCGGCGCCGGCCAGACTCTCGAAGCGCAGGCCGCAACCTTCCGCAGCTCCGCCGAGCTCGCCGCCGAAGCACCGCAGGCGGTCGCGGTCGAACTCGACAAGCAGGCCCGGCGAATCGAAGCCGTATCCGACGCCGCGCTCGCGCGATCGGAATTCGTGCTCGGCCGTCATGAACGTCATCGCGCCGCCATGCAGGAAATGCTGCAGCGCCTGAAGGACGAGAGCGTGCAATTCGAAGCCGCCATTGCAGAGCGGCAACGGGCGCTCGCCGATTCTGTTTCCGCCCTCAACCGGGAAGCAAAGCAGTTCGGATCGGTGGCCGAAGATGCCGACCAGCGGATCGGCACGATCGTGAAGACTGCGGAGAGCCGCAGCGCCGAAGTAACAGCGGGATTTGCGCAGCAGTTGGCCAATCTGCGCGCCGCAAGCGAATCGGCGCAGGCAATGCTCGGCGGCCTTGTTCAAACTCTCCGCGACGCGGGTATTGGCGCCGAGGCGCTGATCGCCGAAACGGCTGCGCAGACCGGCAAGAGCGCAAAGGCGCTCGTTGGCGATGCCATGGCCGAAGGCGAGCGGCTCCTGCGGATGGCCGCTCAGCTGGGGACCCAGAGCAGAGAGCTGAAAACCGAACTCGTCGAAGTGTCCGAATCGCTCGAGCGGCATCTCGTGGCGCTGCCCGGAGTGGCAAAGCAGGAAGCCCAACGGGTGCGCGAACTCGTGCAGACCGAGAGCGAGGCGGTACTCGACTTTTCTGCGCGGATGCTCGCGACCATGCAGGCGCGTTCGGGCCCGCGCACCCGGCCTGCAGAACCTGCAGCTACGGACGAGCCGGCTGTGGCGCAATCGGACGGCGAGGGTCTTCTCGGACTGGCGCGCCGCCTTACGCTGCGGCCGCCGCAAAAAACCAGACGCAAGGAGCCCGAAGACAAGGCGTGGGAGATGCGCACGCTTCTCACGGCCATCGACGAGGGCGGCCCGGGAAAAACCCTGCAGCCGGGAGGGGCTGCCGCGCTTGGTGCGCTGCAGGCGGCCTTGTCAGATATGGCCATCGACCTTCAGGCGCTGGTGCCCGGCAAACCGCCTGGCGAAGATGAATGGCGCCTCTATTTGCAGGGCGACCGCTCGATATTCGCCCGACGAATTACGGATTCCATCGATGCAGAGACGGTGGAACGGATTTCGGCGACCTATCGCGACCGTCCGGCATTTCGCCAGGCGGCGAATATCTATCTCGCGGAATTCGAGGCACTGCTCGCGCGGGCGCGCGAGGGAGACGGTGGACTGCTTGCTTCGGCCGTTCTCGGCGCGGAAACCGGGAAAATCTATCTCGCGCTCGCCTATGCGCTCGGGCGCCTCTCATGAACGCGCGAGGCGCACTCCGTAGAAGCCATCCATTCCGCCCTTCTCTGCGAGATGGCAGGGCAGGCTACGCAGGTCGCCGTCGGAACTGAGACACATATCGAGGCCAAACAGTTCTTCGGGTGCGATGGGCAGGCGCCGGAACTCCCCGTGGCTGCCCAGGAAATGCGCAACCTGTTCCGGCCCTTCTTCGGGCTCGAGCGAGCAGACCGCAAAAACCAGCATGCCACCCGGTGCGACCATTTCAGCGGCCGCGTCGAGCAGTTCGCCGGCACTGTCGGCGCACGCCGCAATGTCGCCGGCGCTCTTGATCCACGGCAGTTCCGGATGGCGACGGATCGTGCCCGTCGCGCTGCACGGCGCGTCGAGCAACACGCGATCGGCGGGACGTTCCGGCTGAAAATCGCGCGCATCGGTCTGGACGAGGCGTGCTCGAAGCTCGAGCCGCTCCAGATTGGACGCGAGCCGGTGGAGACGCTCCGCATCGCGTTCGACAGCGGTCACCTCCGCGCCCGCCGCCGCAAGCTGCGCAGTCTTGCCACCGGGTGCCGCGCAAAGATCGATGACCCGCCGGCCGGCGACATCGCCGAGCAGGCGAACGGGAAGCGACGCCGCAAAATCCTGCACCCAGAACATTCCTTCGGTATATCCCGGCAGCGCCTCGACACGGCCCGCGTGTTGCAGACGCACGATTCCGCCGGGCAGCAGTGTTCTGCTGGCCTTTTCGAGCGCTTGGCGGCCATTCTCCCCCGCAAGCAGAGAAGGAAAGAATTTGGTGACGTCAGACTCGCGCACATTCAGATCGAGTGGCGGCGTTTGTGCGTGGATGGAAGCGATCATGCGCGCGGTGCTTTCGCCATAACACTCGCGCCAGCGGATCCACAGCCAGTCCGGCGTGTTGAGGCGTACTGCGTCCTGACTCTTCGCGATCGTACTACCTTCACGCGCGATGCGCCGCAGCGCGGCGTTGATCAGTGGCTTGAAATGAACGGCTTTCGGATCGGCGGCGGCCAGCCTGTTGGCGCCATCCACCGCAGCGTGTGGGGCTACGTCGAGAAACAGAAGCTCGCAGGCGCCGGCAAGCAAAATTTCCAGCGTCGGGCCCGCGCGATGCGGCGGCGGTGCGCGCGGCACGAAGCGGCGCACGAGATCGTCGAGCTGGCCGAAGCGGCGCAGCGTCTCATTGGCGATCGCGCGCGCAAAACCGGCATCACGATCGGCGAGCGGCTGCGCGGCGAGAGATTCCTCGAGCGCGAGATCGAGCGGACATTTCCGCCTGAGCGTGGCGCCGAGCGCGCGAAGCGCCGCGGCGCGCGGGGCGATTCCCGCCGCGCTCACGACCAGGGGCCGGGTCTCTTCGCCTCCTGCCCCAAGCTTGTCGCCATGGTCCGGAGCCGCGTGATGCGTTCTTCCGTGGACGGATGACTGGCGAACATGCCCGCCAGTCCTCCATGCAGCGGATTGACAATGAACATGTGCGCGGTCGCGGGGTTTGCATCGGCCGCCGGATTGTCGATGGCGGTCGCCCCGTGTTCAATCCGCTGCAGGGCGGAGGCGAGCCAGAGCGGCCGTCCCGAGAGTTCGGCGCCGCAACGGTCGGCCTCGAATTCGCGCCGCCGGCTGATCGCCATCTGCACAAGCACCGCAGCGATCGGCGCGAGCAGCGTGACCAGCAGTATGCCGACGATCCCGAGCGGATTGCGGTTTCGGCCGCCGAAGAAGAACGCGAAGTTCGCGAGCATCGCGACTGCGCCGGCGAGGGTCGCGACAAGGGTCATCGTCAGCGTGTCGCGGTTCTTCACATGGCTCAGTTCGTGGGCAAGCACGCCGGCGAGTTCTTCGCGGTCCACGCGCTTGAGAAGTCCCGTGGTAACACAGACCGCGGCGTGTTCCGGATTGCGACCGGTCGCAAACGCGTTCGGCTGCGGATTGTCGGCGATGTACACTTTCGGCTTGGGCAAGCCCGCCTTTTGCGCGAGCGCGCCGATCACGTGGACGAGATCGGGCGCGCTTTGCGTGTCGACCGCTCGCGCGCCATAGAGCGACAGCACGACCTTGTCGGAATTCCAGTACGCGAAGAGATTGCTGCCCGCCGCGAACAGGAAGGCGACGAACATCCCGATCTCTCCGCCGACCAGGAAGCCCACGATGAGGAACAGACCCGTCAGCGCGGCCATGAGGAGACCCGTTCTCAGTGCATTTGCCATGCCGATTGCCTTCCGCTTCCTGGCGTTCTACCTCTGACCCGACGCCCCGCCGAAATCTATGTGACGGAAAGGCCGCTTCAAGCAGGTGAACCAGGCCGATCGCGAGGCGAAGGGGCAAGAGATCGCGGCCCGAATCCGCGCGGCCGGCAAGCGCGCCAGAGCCGAGGCCGAAGCGCGCCGCGGGGCCGAAAACGTCGTCAGCACCGAGCGCAAGGAAATCGGCGGCCCGTCTGGGCCCGAGCCCACCCGATACGGCGATTGGGAGCGCAAGGGCCTCATTTCCGACTTCTGAGTCCGCCCTTGATCCGCCGCGATCGGCGGGCCATGTAAACCATTGGCCACCGAGGCTTCTCATGTTCATACAGACCGAATCGACGCCCAATCCCCGGACTCTCAAATTCCTCCCGGGCCGCGACGTCATGGGAGCCGGCGCCGTCGCCGATTTTCCCGATCGCGAATCCGCGCAGCGCTCGCCCTTGGCGCGTGCGTTGTTCGAGATCCCGGACGTGGCGCGCGTTTTCTTCGGCAGCGACTTTATTTCCGTAACCAAGTCCGACGAAGACTGGCGACATCTGAAGCCGGCGATCCTCGCCGCGATCATGGATCATTTCACGCGCGGCGCACCGCTTTTGGACAGCAGCGACGAGGAATCCGCAGACGAGTCCTCTTACGGCGAAGGCGACCCCGAAATCGTGGCGCAGATCCGCGAACTGCTCGACACGCGAGTTAGGCCCGCAGTCGCCGGCGACGGAGGCGACATCATCTTCAAGGGCTTCGACGGTGGTTCGGGGATTGTCTTCCTGCATCTGCGCGGTTCCTGCGCGGGATGTCCTTCGTCGACGATGACGCTCAAGAACGGCATCGAGAACATGTTGCGGCATTACATTCCGGAAGTGAATGCGGTGGAAGCAGTCTGATTCCCCCTCCATGACATCAGCCCCGATTTCGGATGACGCGCTCGACACGATTCTCCGTGGGGCGCACACGCACCACCGCTGGCAGGACAAGCCTGTCGGCCCGACCCTCCTGATGGCAATCCACGATCTGATGCGCTGGGGGCCGACGAGCGCCAACTGCTCGCCGGCGCGGATCGTGTTCGTCGTATCGCAGGCGGCCAAGGCGAGGCTGAAGCCGCACCTTCTGGAAGGCAACGTGGCGAAAACCATGGCGGCGCCGGCAACTGCGATCATCGGTTTCGATCTGGATTTCGCCGAACGCATTCCATTCCTTTTCCCCCACGAGAAAGAAGCGAAGGACTGGTTCAGGGATCCGGTGCTCGCGGAGAGGGTTGCCTTTCGCAACGGCTCTCTGCAGGGCGGATATTTCATCGTTGCGGCGCGCGCCTTGGGCCTCGATTGCGGTCCGATGTCGGGCTTCGACAATGCCGGCGTGGACCGCGAGTTCTTTGCCGACAGCCGCGTCAAATCGAATTTCCTCTGCAATCTCGGTCATGGCGATCCGGCAGGGGTGCGCCCGCGCAATCCGCGGCTGTCCTTCGACGAAGCGTGCCGCATCCTGTAAAGGTTGCTCCAATGAAACTCCTCGCTGTCGATACGGCGCTCGGCGCCTGTTCGGCCGCCATTCTCGACGGCGAGCACGTTCTTTCGCACCGCTTGGAAGTCATGGAGCGCGGCCATGCCGAGCGGCTCGCGCCCATGGTGCAGGAGGCGATGCAGGAGGCGGGCCTCGCGTTCGATGCGCTGGATCGCCTGGCCGTGACAGTCGGCCCCGGCACCTTCACCGGACAGCGCGTGGGTTACGCGTTCATGCGCGGTCTTCGCCTCGCACTCTCCCGCCCGCTCATCGGCGTCACAACGCTCGCAGCCATGGCCCGCGCTGCGCGTGCAGAAACGGGCGCGGAGAGCGCCGCCGTCCTCCACGACGCGAAACGCGATGAAGTCTATGCGATGGCGGTCGCGGGCGATGAAACGCGACTGACTGAACAACTTCTTCGGTTCGACGCCGCCATCGAGGCGATCATTGCAAAGATCGCGCTAAGCGACGGCGAAATCGCGCTGGCGGGCACCGCTGCCGCGCGCGCGGCCGAATCGCTGCGGCTGCGCGGCGTCGACGCGCGCGCCACGAATATCGCTGCACCCGATGCACTGTGGGTGGGACGGATCGCGTTTGCGGCACCAGTGCCGGACAGCGTTCCCCCGCCGCTTTACCTGCGCCCGCCCGATGCGCGCCTGCCGTCGCAAGTGCCGTGATCCTGCACCAGGCCGGCCCCGCCGATCTGCCCGCGATCGCGCGGCTGCATGCGGAATGTTTCATTCGCGCGTGGGATGAAGCGTTCCTCGCTCGCCTGCTCGCCGCGCCCGGCGCCGTCGCGTTCGTGGGCACCCGATCGGATGCGGTTGCCGGCTTTGTCCTCTCGCGCGCCGCGGCCGGCGAAGCCGAGATCGTTTCCCTGGGCGTTTCTCCCGGCCTGCGCCGCCGCGGGATCGGGGCCCAACTGGTCCGCGCCGTGTGCCGGCGCGCGTTCGAGGCCGGTGTTCTCGAGGTTTTTCTCGAAGTTTCGGTGACGAATGCGGCGGCACAGGCGCTCTACGCCGGACTGGGCTTCTGCGAAGTGGGCCGCCGGCCCGACTATTACGAAGAGGCGGTGGGCGCGGCGCGGGACGCGCTGGTACTTGGGCGCGCGTTGCCGATCCGAGCGCCGGCGTTTTCGGGCCCGAAACCCTTATGAGGTTTTCGAGAATTCGGTCCCGTGTTGCTTTGTGCCCGGTTCCTGATCTCCGCGGAAAACCTCAAAGACGACAACAAAATGGGTGATCCCTGGCCCGCCAATGAAGGGTGGGCAGGCGGGGGGAATTCCGTTAGGATCGGCCCATGTTCGGGAAAACGGAATCGCTCAGCCGGATCGAGAAGCTCTGCGCGGAAAAAGGTCTGCGGATGACCGACCAGCGGCGGGTGATTGCGCGCGTGCTGTCGGAAGCGATCGACCATCCGGATGCAGAGGAGCTGTACCGCCGCGCGGCCGCCTGCGATCCCCATATTTCGATCGCCACGGTGTATCGTACGGTGAAACTGTTCGAGGATGCGGGCATCCTGGAACGGCACGATTTCCGCGACGGGCGCTCGCGCTACGAGGAAATGCGCGACTCCCATCACGATCATCTGATCGACGTGCAGTCCGGCCGCGTGATCGAATTCCGTAACGAGGAGATTGAGACCCTGCAGCGAAGAGTAGCGGAGGAACTCGGCTTCGAACTCGTCGATCACAGGCTGGAGCTCTACGGCGTGCCCAAGCACAACAAGCGCGGACGGTGACGTGCAGACCCTCCGCGCCGCCTGTCTTCTCACTGTGTTCCTGCTTGCGACTCTGCTTCTGATTCCCTGGCAGGAATCGGCGGTGCGATTCCGTCTGGCGCGCCGCAAGAGCTTTCCCAACCGCTATCACCGCTTTCTGTGCCGCCTGTTCGGCATAAGGGTCACCGTCCTCGGCCGCCCCGTCGAGTCCGAGGGCGTCCTGATGGCCGCCAATCACACGTCCTATTTCGACATCCTTGTTCTCTCGGCGGCGGCGCGGGTCTCTTTTGTTGCCAAGCGGGAAGTCGCGAAATGGCCGCTGTTCGGAACATTGGCGCGGCTGCAGGAGACTGTTTTCATCGAGCGCGATAGGCGGTCGCAGACCATCGAAGCGCGGGATCTGATCCGCAACCGTTTGATGGACGGCGATGCGCTGATCCTGTTTCCGGAAGGCACGTCCGACGACGGCAATATGGTGCGTCCGTTCAAGAGTTCGCTTCTGGGCGCTGCGGAGACGGTACTCGGTCGCGATGTGCAGGGCTGTCCGCGCCATGTGCCGGTGCAGCCGGTTTCGATTTCCTACACCGGACATTTTGGACTGCCGATGGGGCGTGACATGCGCCCGCTCTTTGCTTGGTATGGAGACATGGATCTCGTTCCCCATCTCTGGGAAGCGTTGAAATTCGGGCCGTTCGAGGCGGTGGTGGAATTTCATCCTCCGCTCGACGTTGACGGGCTCGGCGGACGCAAGGCGCTCGCGGAGGCTGCGGAAGCCATCGTGCGGCGGGGCCAGTCGCGCGCGCTTGCCGGGCTTCCCTCGCTTTCTCAGACGCTGCCGGCGCAACGCAGGTCGGCGCGACGCGCGACCGTGGAGATGGCCGCGTGAAGAAGCTGTTCGTCAAGACCTTCGGCTGCCAGATGAACGTGTACGATTCCGAACGGATGACGGAATTGCTGGCGAGCGTCGGCTACGCGCCGACAAAAGCCGCAGAGGACGCCGACATGGTCATCCTCAACACCTGTCATATCCGCGAAAAGGCGGCCGAGAAGATGTATTCCGAGCTCGGGCGGTTGCGGCAACTCAAGGACAGGAAGGCGAAGACCGGCACCCCGATGCTCATCGCCGTTGCGGGCTGCGTAGCGCAGGCCGAGGGACTGGAGATTGTCGCCCGGCAAAGCGCCGTCGACGTGGTCGTTGGTCCGCAGTCCTACCATCGCCTGCCTGAAATGATCGCGCAGATTTCACGCGGCGCGGGGCGCGCGCTCGAAACGGACTTCCCCGCGCAGGAGAAGTTCGATTCGCTTCCCGAAGAGCGGGTCGCCGCAGGACCGACCGCCTTTCTCACAGTGCAGGAAGGCTGCGACAAGTTCTGCTCCTTCTGCGTCGTTCCCTATACGCGGGGTGCAGAATTTTCCCGGCCGCCCGAGCACATTCTGGGCGAAGCCCGTGGGCTCGTGGAAACGGGGGCGAGGGAACTCACGCTGCTGGGGCAGAACGTGAATGCCTATCGCGGTGCGGCGTCGGATGGCAATGTCTGGAACCTTGCGCGCCTTCTTCGCGCGATTGCCGAAATCCCGGGCATCGCACGGCTGCGCTACACGACGAGCCATCCGCGCGACATGGGTGCGGATCTGATTGCGGCGCATCGCGAGATCGCCGCGCTGATGCCGTTTCTCCATCTGCCGGCACAATCGGGCTCGAACCGCGTCCTGCGCGCCATGAACCGGCAACATACCAGCGGACAATATCTCGAGCTTGTCGCGCACATTCGCGAAGCGCGCTCCGATATCGCGCTGTCGTCCGATTTCATCGTCGGTTTTCCGGGCGAAACGGACGAAGATTTCGAGGCGACGCTGTCGTTGGTGCGCGCAGTGAATTACGCCCAGGCGTTCTCGTTCAAGTATAGCGCCCGTCCGGGAACGCCTGCATCGGCAGCGGTGAAACAGATTCCCGACGCGGTGAAGAGCGAGCGCCTTTCCGCCTTGCAGAAGCTGCTCGCCGAACAACAATCCGCATTCAATCGCGCCTGCGCCGGAACGACGATGCAGGTCCTGTTCGAGAAAGCGGGCACAAGACCCGGACAGGCGGTGGGGCGAAGCCCGTGGCTGCAGCCCGTTCACGTCGACGGTGCGCACGACCGCATCGGGGAAATCTGCGACGTGAAAATCGTGGACGTCCTGCCGAACAGCCTGAAGGGGGAATTCGCCGGCGCAGCCAGTCAGTTATTTGCGGAGGCATGTTGAGCACCCGCGCCGCGCGCCGCCTGCCGGCAGCCAGAGAGCAGGTCACGCTCGAATTTCCCGACAACCAGCGGCTCGCCGCTCTCGGCGGTGCACATCAGAAGAATTTCGTGCGCGTCGAACAGAGACTGGGTGTGCGGGTGGCGATGCGGGGCAATCTCGTTGCGGTGGAAGGCGCCCCCGACGCGCGGGAACGCGCGGCTTCGGTCTTGCGGGCGCTGTATGCACGGTTGGGAGCCGGCGAAGACGTTTCGCCTGCCGAGGTGGACGCGGAAATCCGGTTTGCGCTCCACGAACCCGGCACGACCGCGGCAGCCGAATTCGGCACGCCTTCGATCCGCACGGCGGCCTCGCGCGTCATTCGCGCGCGCTCGCCCGCGCAGGGCGCCTATCTCGATCTGATGCGCACACATCCGCTGGTGTTCGGCGTGGGGGCGGCGGGAACAGGCAAAACCTATCTCGCCGCCGCTTTCGGGGCCCATCTGCTCCACGAACGCCGGGTGGAGCGGCTGGTACTTTCGCGGCCGGCGCTCGAGGCCGGCGAAAGGCTCGGCTTTCTCCCCGGCGATCTCCGGGAAAAGATCGATCCCTATCTTCGTCCGCTCCAGGACGCGCTTTTCGAGACGCTCGGCGAACAATGCCTGCGCCTGATGGAATCCGGCGTCATCGAAGTGGCCCCGCTCGCCTTCATGCGCGGCCGCACGCTGTCGCGCGCCTTCGTCATTCTCGACGAGGCACAGAACTGCACCTCGTCGCAGATGAAGATGTTTCTGACGCGCCTCGGTGAAGACTCGCGGATGGTGGTCACTGGCGATCCGTCCCAGAGCGATCTTCCCGGCAGCCGTCCGGAAGGGCTGGAAGAAGCGCTGGCCATTCTGGCCGGTGTGGAAGGGGTTGCGGTTGCGCATTTCGCGGAGGCCGACGTCGTGCGCCATCCGCTGGTGTCCCGTGTGGTTCGCGCCTATGAGCAGGGCAGCAAGACGGCCCGCAAGCGCACACCGGAAGAATGAGTACCGACAGGATATCGGTCGTTGTCGAAGAGCCGGCCTGGAAAAAATCGGGCGTGACGCCGTTGTGCCTCAAATCGGCGGCGCGGCGGGCTCTGGAAGCGGGATCGGCGCACAACCATCCGACCGCCGCGAAAACGCGGGACCGGGCAAACCAAAATGGCCGCGAACTGACGCTGCTTCTTGCCGGCGACGAGCGGCTTCGCTTTCTGAATGTCCGCTTTCGCGGCAAGGACTCCGCGACGAATGTCCTGTCGTTTCCCGCGCCGGGGAATGCCGGCGGTTATCTGGGGGACATCGCCATCGCCTTTGGTGTAGTGTCGACCGAGGCCGCAAGATCAGGTGTTTCTCTCGAAGCGCGTACGCTACATCTTGTGACTCATGGTGTTCTGCACCTGTTGGGCTATGATCACCTTCACGCCCGCCAGGCGAGGATCATGGAGAATCTCGAAATCGCAATCCTGCACCAGCTCGGTATCGCCGATCCCTACGCGCGCGGCGCCCTCGCCGGATAGGATCGCAAATCGTTCCATGTCGCAGTCCCATCGAAACGAAATGCCCGCACGAGGGAACGGCAGGGCCGCGACCCTTCTTCACCGGCTTGCGCATCTCGTTCATCGCACGCACGGCGCGAACGGAATTCGCGAAAGTCTCGAGGAAGTCATCGAGGAGAGCGAACGGCGGAGCCCCGATCTGTCGCCGCAGGAGCGGCGCATGCTCGCAAATCTGCTCAAGTTCGGCGAGCTGCGCGTGGGCGACGTCATGGTGCCGCGCGCCGACATCGTGGCGGTGGAGGAACAGACGTCGCTGCGCGAGTTGATCGAAAGCCTGCGCAAGGAGCAGCATTCACGGCTGCCGATCTACCGCGAGACGCTCGACGATCCGATCGGGCTCGTTCACATCAAGGACCTCCTGTCGCTCGTCGAAATCGGCGAGGACGGCGTCATGCGTTGGCCCGAAGTGCCGCTCTCCCGCATCCGGCGCAATCTGCTCTTTGTTCCAGCCTCGATGCCCGCCCTTGATCTTCTCCTGCAGATGCAGAGCACGCATATGCATCTTGCGCTCGTCATCGACGAATATGGCGGCACGGACGGGCTCGTCTCGATCGAGGATCTGGTGGAGGAGATCGTCGGCGACATCGATGACGAACACGACGTGGCCGAGGCGCCGCAGCTGAAAGCCCTGCCGGATGGCGGTTGGGAAGCCGATGCGCGGCTCGATCTCGACGACTTCCGCGAGCAGACGGGCGTGCATCTCGAGCCCGAAATCGGCGACGAGAATGTCGAGACTCTGGGTGGACTGATCGTCGCGCTTGTGGGGCGCCTTCCGCAGCGCGGAGAAATTATTCCCCATCCCTCCGGCCTGGAATTCGAAATCCTCGAGGCCGATCCGCGCCGCATCAAGCGACTTCGACTGCGAAAGCCGCAGCCTGCGGCAAAGCCGGCCGCGAGCCGCTAGCGCGACGGGCAGCTACCGGCGGCTACGGAAACTGTTCCTGCAGTTTCGGAAGAACCGCGCGAAGGAGCGGGGCGCTTAGGTGAATGCGCCGATAGATGTCGAGCGCCAGCGATTCGCGGTAGGTCTGCGAACTCGCGTTGCGCATTTCCAGCAGATCGAGCCACGCCGGCTCGTCGTCAATCCAGCCGGCGGCATAGGCGGCCTTGATCGCCGCGCGTGCCGTGTTCACGTCGGCTGACGGCGTGTGGAGTTCGGCTGCGTTCGCCGGTGGATTGTTGGTCGGCGCGCAACGTCCCCCGTGTCAGAGCAACCGCTCGTAAAACCCACCAAAGGTGCGGGCGCGATCCACGAGATGGATTTCCAGGATCCAGTGTTTCTCCCGGCCGAGCGGATCCCGGCGTCTGAGAGGCGTCGGGTTTTGGGGACCGATGCGGTTCAAATCCTTGTCGCCCGGGATCGTCGCGTGGGCGAGCTCGCTGACGATGTGGCCCGCAATAATGCCGCCGAACGCCCAGCCCTCATCGTCCGCTGCGCGTTGCGCGAAAGCGTAGAGCTCGGCGCCCGTAACATCCGGAATGGCATGGTATTGCCGCTGAACGCGTTCGAAGACGCGCGGGAGATCGTCGACGAGCTTTCGCTTCGCGGGGTCGTTCCCCAGCGCGTACGTGCGGCCGATATCGGCTTCCCATTCCGCAAACACCGGGCCGAGGTCGACGTACACCGTGTCGTCCGGCGCGATGAGCCGCACAGGAGGATGATCGTTCGCGATGGTGAGCGTGTTCGGGCCCGCGCGCACGATGCGGCGGTGCCAGTGGCGTTCGATTCCGAACTGTTCGAGCGCCAGCCTCCCGATGTCGCCCTCGACGTCGCGCTCGCTCCGGCCCGGCGCGACGAGCCCCGCCGCTTCGATTCCTTCGAGAAGCGCCTCGGCCTTCTTCTCGGCTGCAACGAGCGCCTCCCGGCGCGCCTGTTCGGCGGTGGTATCCATATGCGCCCTTCCGTTGCCGATGACCGGCGGACACGGCCAGAAACTGCGTCGGCAAAACCTGTTCGGCGAATCTGAAACGTTAGCCGATTGTTTCGCACGACAATATCGACCAAACGCGCGATGGATTCCACCACGATGTCGTGGTGCGGCTGGTACACCTGCGGTGGCCGGCCCTTCCGTTGCCGGGCCGCCGGCGCCGATCCTGATAATCTCTGCTAAATTCCCCGTTATACGTACAAGGCGGCATCAACCGCGCGACGCTTCCAGGACGTCCTCGAAGGTGCGCAGCCCCGGCCGGCGGGCGTTGACGAGCACCGCCATGTTACCGGGCAGGTGCCGGTTTTCCCACATCTTGGTATGGGCGCGTGGAATGTCTTCCCAGGAGAACACTTCCGACATGCAGGGATCGAGGCGATGCTCGACCATCAGGCGGTTGGCCTCGCTCGCCTGTTTGAGATTGGCGAAATGGGAGCCCTGGATGCGCTTTTGCCGCATCCAGACATAGCGCGCATCGAACGTGATGTTATAACCCGTCGTGCCGGCGCAGAACACGACCATGCCGCCGCGCTTGACGACGAGACACGACACCGGGAAGGTCTGCTCGCCCGGATGCTCGAACACCATATCGACGTCGCGGCCTTTTCCGGTGAACGCCCAGATCGCCTTGCCGAACTTGCGCGCCTCTTTCACCCACTCGTCATATTCGGGCGTTCCAACCTTCGGCATCGCGCCCCAGCAGTGAAACTCGCTGCGGTTGATCAGCCCCCTGGCGCCTAGCGAAAGCACGAAATCGTTTTTCGATTCGTCCGAAATGACGCCGATGGCGTTGGCGCCCGAAACCGCGCAGAGCTGCACGGCGAAGGAGCCAAGTCCGCCGCTCGCACCCCAGACCAGAACGTTATGTCCGGGCCGCAGCACGTGCGGACGATGGCCGAAGAACATGCGGTAGGTGGTGGCAAGCGTCAGCGTGTAACAGGCGGACTCTTCCCAGGTGAGATGCCGCGGCCGCTCCATGAGCTGGCGATCCTGCACGCGGGCGAATTGCGCAAATGAGCCGTCCGGCGTTTCGTAGCCCCAGATGCGCTGGGAGGGCGAGAACATCGGATCGCCCCCATTGCATTCCTCGTCGTCGCCGTCGTCCTGATTACAATGGACGACAACTTCGTCGCCGACTTTCCAGCGGGCGACTTTCGAGCCGACCGCCCAGACGATCCCCGAGGCATCGGAACCCGCGATGTGATAGGAGCATCCATGCCCATCGAGAGGCGAAACGGGCGTGCCAAGCCCCGCCCAGACGCCGTTGTAATTCACACCCGCGGCCATCACGAAAACAAGCACGTCGTGGGAGTCGAGCGGCCAGGTCGGTACGGCCTCGATCCGCATGGCCTGTTCGGGCGGACCGTGCCGGTCCTTGCGGATGGCCCAGCCATACATCTGCCGCGGCACATGCCCGAGCGGCGGGATCTCGCCGATTTCGTAGAGATCCTTGTAGACCTCAAGGTTGGGTCTCGGTTCTGCCGACATGACTTCCCTCTGGCGCTGCCCGGATCTCCAAACGCGCGAAACGGCTTTTCGCTGGCGCGGAAGGGTTTATGCTGCATCGCAGCGATCCGGCGGGCAACTGTCATGTCAAGGTTAAGGGGCTTCCGCGCTCTGTTAGCCTCCTCGGTGTGTTTTTCGTGCCGCGGTCGCGAAGGTTTTCTGGGCCTGACAAAGCCCTGCCGCCCGTTGCGCGTTTAGGATATTCGCGAGATGAGCAGCCAGCGCGATCCACCCTGGATTTTTCGCACCTATGCGGGGCATTCGAGCGCTGCGGCTTCCAACGCGCTCTATCGTGGCAACCTCGCCAAGGGACAGACGGGGCTTTCCGTCGCCTTCGATTTGCCGACGCAAACAGGCTACGACGCCGACCATCCGCTCGCGAAAGGTGAAGTCGGCCGCGTGGGCGTGCCGGTCGGACATCTCGGCGACATGCGTACGCTGTTCGACGGGCTGCCGCTCGACCGCATGAATACCTCGATGACGATCAATGCGCCGGCGGCATGGCTGCTCGCGCTTTATGTGGCGCTCGCGGACGAGCAGGGCGTTCCGCGCGCCGCAATCGCCGGCACCACGCAGAACGACATCATCAAGGAATATCTGGCGCGCGGGACCTACATCTTTCCGCCACACCCGTCGCTCCGCCTCACCTCCGACGTTATCGCCTTCACGACGGCCGACATGCCGAAATGGAATCCGGTGAACATCTCTTCCTATCACCTGCAGGAAGCAGGTGCGGAGCCCGCGGAAGAGGCCGCGTTTGCACTTGCGGCGGCCATCGCTGTCCTCGACACCTGCCGGGCGCGCGGCGCCATTCCGCCGGTGGATTTTCCGAAGGCCGTGGGCCGAATCAGCTTTTTCGTCAATTCGGGCGTCCGGTTTGTCACGGAAATCTGCAAGCTGAGAGCAATGGGGCAGGTCTGGGATGAAATTACAAGGGAACACTACGCCGTCGAAGATCCGAAGCTGCGTCGGTTCCGCTACGGCGTGCAGGTGAATTCGCTGGCGCTGACCGAACAGCAGCCCGAGAACAACGTCTATCGCATTCTCTTCGGCATGCTTGGTGTGACGTTGTCGAAGAGTTCGCGTGCCCGCGCGGTCCAACTGCCGGCCTGGAACGAAGCGCTGGGGCTCCCGCGACCGTGGGATCAACAGTGGTCGCTCAGGCTACAGCAGATCGCCGCGTTCGAAACGGACCTCTTGCAATATGGTGATATCTTCGACGGGTCGCATGAAATCGCCGCGAAGACGGCTCGTCTTGCCGAGCAGATCAGGAACGAAGTTGCGCATATCGGCACACAGGGAGGCGCCGGATCGCAGTCCGCTCTGGAATACATGAAGGAGCGTCTCGTCCGTTCCAATGCGGCGCGCGTGGAGGCGGTGGAGACGGGAGCCGAGATTCGCGTCGGTCTCAACGCCTGGACGGAAACGGAGGCGTCTCCGCTGACGGCAGATCCCATGCATTTCGTGCATGTGGACGAAGCCTCCGAGCGCGAGCAGGTCGTGCGTCTCGCCGCCTGGCGCGCCGAACGCGACAACGACGCGGTCGCGGCCAGTCTTGCGCGCCTCGAAGAGGCTGCCCGTTGCGACGAGAACGTGATGGAGGCCTCGATCGGCTGCGCGCGCGCCGGCGTAACGACCGGAGAATGGGCAGGAACGCTTCGGCACGTCTTCGGGGAATATCGCGCGCCGACGGGCGTGCCCGCCGAAGCACCGGCGCGCAATGACGCGCGCAGCGTCGCGTTGCGGGAATGCGTGGAGCGGGCATCAGCGCGCCTGGGCAGAACGCTCACATTCGTCGTTGGCAAGCCCGGTCTCGACGGCCACTCGAATGGCGCCGAGCAGATCGCGATCCGGGCCCGCGAAGCCGGAATGGACGTGATCTACGATGGCATCCGTTTCACGCCGGAGGAAATCGTTTCGGCCGCGCGCGACAACCGGGCCCACGTCGTCGGCCTGTCCGTGCTTTCAGGTGCACATGTCTCGCTCGCCTGCGGCGTGGCAGAAAGCCTCGCCGCGGCGGGGCTCGGGGGCACGAAAGTGGTTGCGGGTGGAATCATTCCTCGCGAAGACGAAGCGCGCCTGAAAGGCGCCGGCGTTTCAGCCGTCTTCAGTCCCAAGGACTACGATCTCGACGCGATCCTTCGGAGAATCATTGAACTGGTTTCGCCGCCGGTATCCTGAAATTGGAAGCAGCAGTTGTCTGTCGGACGCCTCACTCGAGCGAACTTATTCTGGTGTCGTCCCCTGCATAGTCATCGATGAGGACGAGCACGGAATAGCCGTTCGCCTTGATCAGCCGGCCGTCCGCGTCGTGGACGAGCAGGCCCTCGCTGCTGACCTGCGAATCCCCCTGAAGATAAGCCAGTTTTGGCACTTCGCCGCGATAGCGGCTCTGGATCAGATTGAACAGGATGCGGGCGGCGGGCGTGGCGAGCCGCACACAACCCGCACTTGCACGCGAACCGAGCCATTCCGTGTTCTCATCGGGCGTGCCGTGGATGGCAAGGCCGGTGCTGTGGCCGTTCGGCTTCCAGTTGAAGAACATGGCGTATGGCATCGCTTCGTCCCATTGCGAAGAGATGTGATCGACGTAGAACCGCTTCGGATCGAGCTCGAAGAAGCCGCGCGGGGTGTTTGTCGACTCAAACTGTCCATGCGGATCGATCTCATCGGATTCGCGACCCGTCGAGACCGGCCAAGCGTAAAGCATCGCCAGGTCGGCCGTGTCCGTTTTCTCGAACACGTACATCTGCTGCGCGAGCGGACCTTCGCTCGTCTTGTCCACATAGATGAACAGGTTGAAGTTCGCCAGCATTTCGCTCGAAAGACTGTCGCTCAACCGGTGTTCGACCATGGCGACCTGTTCGTTCGTCGGCAGTTCGACGTTCGGCGCACCGGATTCCGATGCGCAGCCGGCCGACAACAGAGAAAGTGTCAGAAAAGCGGCGCTCGCGAGAACGCGCCCCACATACTCGTACCGGCTTTCGTTTGCGCGCATAAATTCCCGCCCGCCGCGACCCGTATTTGTTGCCGTATGGAAACCGCGACACGCACCGGCTGGTTCCCGGCACGCCAGGCGCCCAGATCCGCGCGCCTCTTTTCCATGTCTGGTGTAACTGGAGACAACGTGTGGTTTGCGCCGGAGTTCCCGTGCGCTAGCGACATGGCTGCCCGAACAACCGGGATCGAACCTCATCCGGTGAAACACCATTTGCCCGGAGATCGCGAAGAGTTGCTGCAGAATCCCGCTTGGAGAATTTGCGGCCGCGTTCGTCGAGTACGAGCCGATGATGGGCGTAACGCGGAACGGGCAAGTCGAGGAGAGCCTGAAGCACCCGTTGAATATGTGTCGCCGGTAGGAGGTCGTTCCCGCGGGTGACGAGAGTCACGCCCTGATCCGCGTCGTCGATAGAAACGGCTAGGTGATAAGACGCTGGCACGTCCTTGCGTGCGAGGACAACATCGCCGAATCGGAGTGGGTCGACGGGAATACTTCGGTACCCGGTTTGCTGAGGATCGAGTGCTTCCTCGAAGGACAGATCGGGGAGCCGCTCTGCAGCGCGCCGGCTGTCCAGACGGAGCGCGTAAGCAGCGCCGCGATCGATGAGCAACCTCCGTTCTTCCGCAGAAAGCGCGCGGCAGGTGCCCGGGTAAAGCGGACCGTCCGGTCCGTGCGGCGCTTCCGATGCGTGGGCGATCTCGGCAGCAATATCCGCCCGTGTGCAGAAACAGGGATAGAGGAGCCCCTCTGCCTCCAGCCGCGAAATGGCTGTGCGATATACGTTGAAGCGGAGAGATTGCCTCGGCACGGGGCCATCCCAGCTCAGTCCGAGCCATCGCAGATCTTCGAAGACCATCTCGACATAGTCATCGCGGGCGCGGCCGACATCGAGATCCTCGATACGCAGCCGGAATTTGCCTCCGTGCGCCGCGTCGTGCGCCACCAGCGCGGCAAGCGCGTGACCGAGATGCAGGTAACCCGTTGGACTGGGCGCGAAGCGAGTGACAATCATGCGGCGGCAATCGGTGCGGAGAAGCGATTTTGGTGTTCGGACAGCGCGCGCTCAACGGTCCGCGTCTGCCGCCGGTGCGCGGCAACCCCGCGCATCTTGTGGTGTTTTGTCACGGATATGGCGCCGACGGCAACGATCTGATCGGTCTTGCACCCCATTGGCAGCGGTTACTTCCGACGGCGGCCTTTGTGGCACCTAACGGACCGGAACGCTGTCAGGGGGCGGGGTTTCAGTGGTTTCCGCTCGCCCGTCTCGATGTCGAGGAGGTCCGGCGAGGAGTCGAATCGGCGGCCGAATGTCTCAATACTTTTCTCGATACGGAATTGGCACGGCTCGGCCTTTCGCCGGATCGACTCATCCTTGCCGGTTTCAGCCAGGGCACCATGATGTCGCTGCACGTGGGGTTGCGGCGCCCGATCAAGCCGCTCGCCATCATCGGCTACTCGGGGATGCTGGCAGTACCCGAACGGGTGGACCAGCTTGGCGCGAAGGCGCCGCCCATTCTTCTTGTCCATGGCGATGTCGATACCATGATCCCCCCGGAGGCCCTCTTCGCGGCTGCCGGGGCGCTCGGCCGTGCCGGAGCCCTCGTCCAGTGGCACCTTTCGAGAGGTATTGCCCACTCCATCGATCCGGAGGGCTTGCTGCTCGGCGCCACTTTCGCCGCCATGGCGATCCGGGGCACTCTTCGCCGGTGTGCCGGAGAGGTCCACTGCAGGATCGGCTGAAACGCCGCAATTTTTCGCGAATCGGCTAGATTGCCGCAGCAGCGGGGTGCTTGGCAGATCAGGGGGTTAGCCCGTATTGTCCGCCCAGCCTGTGCAAGGAGGTGCGTCTTCGAAGGAGAGAAATCGTGTTAGGCGCCGCACGCGTCCCCGACAACTGCCCGGCGCTGGTCCTGAATGCGGACTATCGTCCGCTCAGTTATTTTCCTCTTTCGCTGTGGTCCTGGCAGGACGCCATCAAGGCTGTCTTCCTCGAGCGGGTCAACATCCTGGCCGAGTACGAGCGCGTCGTCCGTTCGCCCAGCTTCGAGATGAAGCTGCCGTCGGTGGTTTCGCTCAAGACCTATGTGAGGCCTGCGCGCCACCCTGCCTTCACCCGGTTCAATGTGTTTCTGCGCGATCGGTTCGAATGCCAGTATTGCGGCGCCTCGGAAGACCTGACTTTCGACCACCTCGTGCCGCGGTCGCGGGGCGGCCGAACCACTTGGGAAAACGTGGTGACCGCCTGTGCGCCATGCAATCTGCTGAAGGGCGGGCGACTTGCCCATCACATGGGGATGCATCCGCGCCACCATCCGCGCAAGCCGAGCATCAACGAATTGCGCAACAATGGGCGGCGATTCCCGCCGAATTATCTGCACGAATCCTGGGCGGACTATCTGTATTGGGACAGCGTCCTCGAGCCGTGACAGACGGTCAGATCTTTTCCGACAGGCGAATCGCGAGCCGGCATGCGGTCTTGATGGCGCCACTCAGCGCGCGATAACCGGCGGCGCCGGCTGCGCCGTGAGCCAAGGCTTCCTTGCGATGCGCGCGTTCGTCGGCCCGGAATTCGCGTACACTGTGCCGAAGGAGCGGGTCGCGATCGAGGCGCTCGATCTGCTTGCCGTAATGCTCGTCGATCACCTCTTCGACGGCCGCGGTGCACGCCATTGCGGCACGGCTGCCCAGAAGGGCCGTGCCTGCTCCCAGAGCATATCCGGCCACCTGCCATAAGGGCGAAAGGGCGGTGGGACGCACTTTCCGTTCGTTCAGGAGCCTATCGAATCGGGCAAGGTGGCGCGCTTCCTGTTCGGCCATGCGCCGAATGGCTGCAGCAGCCTTACGGTCCTTCGTACGATCGCCCAGGACCGCCAGCTGACCCTGGTAAATGCGCATGGCGCCATATTCGCCTGCCTGGTCCACCCGGATCATTTCGGCAATGTCGCGGCTGGCGCGAACGCCGGGTGCGGCCGGTCGCTGGCCCCGTCGTGTTTTCACGGTTTGCGCCCCGAACGTGTAAGCAGGATGGCGCCGATGGCTGCGGTCGCAAATGAGACGATCGCGTTGTATCCCGCCATGGATATGCCGAACAGCCGCCAGGCCGCGATGTCGCAGAGCACGACTGGCGCATTAAGGTCGAGCGGACCACCCGTAAAGCGAAACGCCGGCCCGGTGCAGTATTGCGGCCCCGGCCACCAGTGCCACTCGACTCCGGCGTGATAGACGCCAATCGCGCCGGACGTGGCGATGAGGAGCGCTGCAAGGCCGGCGACCCCGCGCGCGACGCTACGCTCGAGAAGCCCCGCCCAGATCAGCAATGGCCCGCCGAAGCCGACGACGGCGGCGCCCACGTGCGGCCAACGCTGCCAGAGGCATAGCTCGCACGGTGGCAAGCGACCGATGTATTGAAAGCCCAGCGCGCCCAACAGGAGCAGGACGGAGACTGTCCCCAGTCCCAGCGCGATCCCCTGCGGGCGGATCACCTGGCGAACACCTGCGAATCGTCAGAAAATGCCTTGAATTCCAAGGCGTTGCCGCTGGGATCTTCGAAGAACATCGTTGCCTGCTCACCTGGCTGGCCGCGGAACCGCATGGCGGGTCGGATCAGGAACCTTATGCCTCTTTCCGTCAGCTTTCGCGCTAGTTCCTGCCATTCCGGTAGCGAAAGAATGACGCCAAAATGACGCACCGGAACCTGCTCGCCGTCGACACAATTTAGGCCCTTGTGAGCGTTCGCGGGGGGGCTTAAATGCGCGACGATCTGGTGCCCGAAGAAGTCGAAATCGACCCAGTCCTTCGCAGACCGTCCTTCCCGGCAGCCCAGCAGGTCGCCATAAAAGGCGCGTGCCTGGGTGAGGTCTTCGACCGGGAAGGCGAGGTGGAAACGGGGGCGCTCGGACATGGCGGATGGCCTCTTCGGCGGGGTCGTGAGAGAAGCAAGTCAGGCCGGTGAAGGGAAGCCCGATGCCCAAGTCCTCCTCCCGGAGCCAGCCCCGCCGCGAATTGCTGCGGATTGATGGTCGACCCGTAGAGGTCACGGTACGACTCAATCCACGTGCGCGCCGCCTCATTGTCAAAGTTCATCCGTCGACAGGCGAGGTCAGCGTGGTTGCGCCTTCGCGGCGCGCGCTCGATCATGCCATGGAGTTCGCGCGCTCTGAATCGAGTTGGATCGCTCGCCGGCTTGCGCATGTGCCGGAGCCTGTCGATCTGGAACCGGGGGCCCGCATCCCGTTTCGCGGCGAGGATTATGCGATCCGCCCTGCCGCGCGGGGCCCCGCACCCGTCTGGATCGAGCGCGGTACGCGCGTCATCCGGATTTCCGGCCATCGGGAGCATGCGCCGCGCCGGCTTCTCGACTTCCTCAAACGGGAGGCGCGCAACGTGCTGGAAGCGCGCGTGTTTCATTTTGCGGACGCCATCGGAGTCCGGCCAAGCCGCATCACCGTGCGCGATACCGCAAGCCGATGGGGTTCCTGCTCGACCACGCGTTCACTGTCGTTTTCCTGGCGCCTTGTTCTCGCACCTCCCTACGTGCTCGACTACGTCGTGGCGCACGAAGTGGCGCATTTGCGGCACATGAACCATGGATCGCGATTCTGGAATCTTGTCGGCGATCTCGTTGGCGATGTCGAAACGCCGCAGGCTTGGCTCAGCAAGGAAGGACCGTTGCTGCACCGCTATGCGCCGCGCATCGCTCCCTAGCGGTGCTTGCTACGAAAGGTCCTGGGCGGGCGCGCTATTCGCCAATCTTCACGTCAGCCATTCCTTCCGTATCGAGATGGCCGCGATAGGATTTGAGCCGGACCTTGCCGGAACCGAACGCATCGATGTGCGGATTCACCGCAATGCCTCCGAACGCGAAATTGCCCGCTCCCATGATGTCGAGGTGAAGCGGGTCGGCGGTTCCGTCGGCTATTTTGACGTCGCCCGATCCTGCGATGTCGATATGGGTCGGACCGTTGACACGCGCCGCCGATACGTCGCCCGATCCGGCGATATCGAGCGAGAGGCCGCCGGCAATCGTGCCGAACTGGGCATCGCCGGAGCCTGCAATGCTGGCATTCACGCTTTGCGTCGGGCCGACTGTAATCCTGCCCGAACCACCGACATCGAGATGCAAAGCCCCGTTGACCCCGGCAATATCGACCCGCCCATCGCCACCTAACGATACGTGTGCGGGACCAACCCGGCCAATTCTGGCTTTGCTCGCCGCCGCCTCGAAATTGAGCACTCCCTCCGTATTGCCGATGGTGGCATCTCCCACCAGATCTCTTACCTCCACCCGCGCGCCCCTCGGCACTGTCACGTGAACGGTGAGCGTGTCCGGCCGCGGCTCGTAATCCGAAGAAAAATTGAACCAGTTTCTCCAGTTCCAAACCGAGTCGTTTTCATTCGCCTCCCCGGCATCGACCACGACTTCTCCGTCGCCGCTGCGAATGGTCAGCCCACTCAACCGCTGCTTTATCCCGGCCGCCTGAACCAAAATCGGGCCGCCATTGCGGACATCCACTGTCAGTGTTCCCACAACATTTTCCAGCCGGATAGCTCGCGCCTGGTATGTCTTGGTGGGCCACACCACCCAGTCGCCGTTGGCGGCGGACGCGGGAAGGATCAGGAGCGCCGCCACCATGGCTCCGCCGAGCAGAGATTTTGCTTTTTCCAACATGGGGGTTCACTCCCTAATCTCCGGAGTCTCACATAGGTCCGCACTTCTGGTGCGTATAGCACGCAAAAGGAACGGAGCTGGCATGCTCCGATTGCATGGGCGTTAACGAGAGGTGCGGCGGTTCTACGCGACCAGGCGATAGCCGCCACTTTCGGTAATCAGTATCTGCGCCGCACCCGGGTTGCTTTCGATCTTTTGCCGGAGCCGATAGATGTGGGTTTCAAGCGTGTGGGTGGTGACAGCCGGATTGTAGCCCCATACCTCGTGAAGGAGAGTCTCGCGTGCGACGGTGCTACCTGACCGGTAAAGGTGCTTGAGAATATTGGTTTCCTTTTCGGTAAGGCGGATTTTCTTTCCCTTCGGATCGAGCAGGAGTTTTGCGCTGGGTCGGAATGTATAGGGCCCGATTCGATAAACGGCTTCTTCGCTCTGCTCGTGATTGCGCAGATGGGCATGGATCCGCGCAGCCAGGACGGCGAAGCGAAACGGCTTGGAGATGTGATCGTTGGCGCCCGATTGCAGCCCTTCGATGACATCGCTGTCGGAATCGTGGGCGGTGAGCAGGATAATCGGGCAGGTGACGCCATCCGAGCGGAACTCCCGGCACAGAGATCGGCCGTCGCCGTCCGGCAAGCCGACGTCCAGGATCATGAATTCGTAGAGACCCTCCTTCTCGAGCTGGCGCGCCTCCGCGCAGCTTCCCGCCTCGACGGGCGAGAAGTCGTCTTCCTGGGCCAGCTGTTCCGCCAGCGACCCCCGCAGCATGGCGTCATCGTCGACCAGAAGAACGCGCTTTGTGCCCGCCATGAGCCGCTCCGGGAAACGTTTACGCCCGAACTCTACCCGGTTTGAATCCGCCGGTGTATGTGGGGCCATGTCCCGTTTGCGTGATCGCGCCGATCCGGGCGGACCTCCTGCCGGTGACGCGGAGGCCTCGCTGGCGATGCTCGCCCGGGCGGCAGACGCCATGCGCACGGGAAGCATAGTGCGCATTCACGATTCGCCGGGCGGGGGGATCGCTGCGGCGGCGGTCGAGACAGCGACAAGGTGTGCGCTGGCACACTTCGAGTCGCCGTCAGCGGGCGCTTTCCTTGTGCTGACCCAAGCCCGTGCGCGCACGCTCAAGATGCCCTTTTACACGCAGGATGTGGTCGCGTTGCCAATAACCGCACCTCTCGACGCGGGCCGGCTGCGTGCCATTGCCGATCCGACCGCCGATCTGGCCGAGCCCCTCAAGGGCCCGTTTCAAACCGCGCGCGAATTGCCATCCGGCGCCTGCCTCGCGGCAATCCGGCTCGCCAAACTGACGGGCCTCCTGCCAGCCGTACTCGCCGGCTCGGCCGATACTGGAGACAGCAGCGTCGCGATTCCCGCTGCAACGATCAAAGGGTACGATAACCTTGTTGTCCGCGCGCTGAGGCTTGTGACGCGCGCGCGCACCGCTCGAGAACGCAGAGAATGCCGAATTGGCAGTGTTCCGCGCGGCCGGCGGCGAACCCGAGCACTACGCTGTCCTGCTTGGCAATCCGGCCACGGATCGGCCTGTTCTGACACGGCTACATTCGGAGTGCTTTACCGGAGATCTGCTAGCATCCTTGCGCTGCGATTGCGGCGCGCAGCTGCGTGGGGCAATCCGCGCGATCTCAAACGCGGGAGGTGGCGTGCTGCTCTATCTGGCACAGGAAGGACGCGGCATCGGTCTCATAAATAAGTTGCGCGCCTATCGCCTCCAGGATCAGGGGTTCGATACGATTGAAGCCAACGAGCGGCTCGGCTTCGAAAGCGACGAACGCATGTACGGGATCGCTGCCCGCATGCTGACATTGCTCGGATATAATTCCGTCCGCCTGCTCACGAACAACCCGCACAAGATGAGGGCGCTTGCGGCCGCCGGCATAGACGTCGCGGAGCGCGTGCCGCATTCGATGCCGGCAAACATTCACAATCGCGAATATCTGCGCGCCAAGGCGCAGAAAGCCGGGCATCTGTTCGAATAAAATACATCGAAGGTCAATTTCTGTTGCCGAAAATCGCGGTGCCCACGCGGACATGGGTGGCGCCGAAGCGGATGGCGGTTTCGAAATCCCCACTCATGCCCATGCTCAACCCCGATAACCCATGCACGCGGGCGAGTTTCGCAAGAAGCCCAAAATGCGGAGCCGGAGCTTCAGTGGCGGGCGGGATGCACATCAGACCAAAGATGGGCAGCGCGAGCGACTCGCGGCATTGGTCTATGAATGGCGTCAACTGCTGCGGGACCACCCCGGCCTTCTGCGGTTCTTCGCCGGTATTTACCTGGACGAAGAGGAGAGGAGCGCGCCCCACCTTCTCGATTTCGCGGCGTACGCTTTCCGCAATCCTGGGCCGGTCGATCGAATGAATGGCGTCAAACAGCTTCACGGCTTCGTGCGCCTTGTTCGTTTGCAAGGGGCCAATCAGATGCAGTGCGACGTCCGGCCATTTCGCTCTGAGCGCGAGCCATTTTCCGTACGCCTCTTGTACGCGATTTTCACCAAAGGTGCGGTGGCCGGCTGCAATAACGGGCTCGATCTGCGCTGGCGCGAAGGTTTTGGAGACCGCCACCAGGGTCGTGGACAAGGCAGGCGCCGGCGCAGCCTTTCGTGCCGCTTCGATGCGCGCGAGAATGTCCGCGAGGTTGCGGGTGGCCGGTGAAGCGGTCGGAGAAGGCGAGGACATCGCGTGGCGGATAGCCTTGCACGGGCGCAATTGGCAAGGGCGGCGGATCGGTTCAAACGAGCCGGCGCGTTGCCGACGCTTGTTCTTCTCACCGACGACGAGCGTTTGGCCGATCCCGCGCGCGCTCTCGCGGTGCTTCCGCGCGGCAGCCTCGTGATTGTGCGATCGCGCAGCCGGACTCGCCGCGTCGCGCTTGCCGCCCTGGTATCGCGCGCCGCGGGCGAACGCGGACTTGCCTGGATTGTCGCCGACGATGTGAACTTGGCCGCGACAGCAGGCGCGCAGGGCGCTCACTTTCCGGAGCGGAGCATAGCGCTCGCGGCACTCTGGCGGGCGCGCCGGCCCCAGTGGTTCATCACCTGTGCCGTCCACTCGTTGCGAAGCTGCCTCCGGGCCAGGCGGGCCGGCGCAAATGCCGTCTTGCTCGCACCCGTCTTCGCGACCGCCAGCCATCCCATGAAGCCTCTTCTGGGAAGTCTCCGCATACGGCTGATTGCCCGAACGGTGCCGGTCCCGATTTATGCCTTGGGCGGAATCGACTCTCACACGGCGCGGCGTCTCTCCGGTGCGCCGCTTGCCGGACTGGCGGTTATTGCAGGTCTGGATCCGGGACGAAATGCCGGTACCGCCCGTTGCGCGTCTGGGACGACAACCGTATAAGCCGCCCGCGGGGGAGATCAGTCGGCGGTCTCAACGGCCGAAGAACAGGGCGGAGATTTCATGCGGGTTCTGGCGGTAGTGCTGTGCACGCTGGTTCTGGCGGCGTGCGGATCTTCCGGCGACTCCTCCGACGTCACCAGCGGCGCCACGGCCATTTCCGGCTCCAGCGGGCGCATCACGCTCGGGGTGAACTCGTATCTATGGCACGCTTCTCTGGATACCCTCGACTTCATGCCTCTCGCCTCCGCCGATCCCTATGGCGGCGTCATCATCACCGATTGGTACTCGGCCCCCACCGATCCCAACGAACGCATGAAGGTGACGATCTACATCCTCGATCGGCGCCTGCGCGCCGACGGCATCAAGATCGCCGTTTTCCGGCAGACCCGTTCCAACGAAGGCTGGGTCGACGCCGAGGTCAATCCGCAGACGGCGACGAAGCTCGAAGACGCAATCCTCACGCGGGCTCGCGAACTGCGACTCGCGAGCCAAGGCACTGGCAGTTAGCATTGCCGCGTTGTAGCCCTCTTCTCCGGCTGCAGCACGGCCGAGGGCTCGAGAGACATGGCGCGTTACAACGCGAAGCAGTCGGAAGCGCGGTGGCAGTCCGTCTGGGCGGCGCGCAATGTCTTTGCGGCTGACGTCGATTCGCTCAAGCCAAAATCCTATGTCCTCGAGATGTTTCCGTATCCGTCCGGGCGGATTCACATGGGGCACGTGCGCAACTACACGATGGGCGACGTGCTTGCGCGCTTCCGGCGCGCCCAGGGCTACAACGTGCTGCATCCGATGGGCTGGGACGCGTTCGGGCTGCCGGCCGAAAACGCGGCGCGGGAAATGGGGGTCAATCCCCGTGAGTGGACCTGGTCCAACATCGAGGCTATGCGCGAGCAGCTCAAGGCGATCGGACTTGCCATAGACTGGTCGCGCGAAGTGGCGACCTGCGATCCCTCCTATTACGCGCACCAGCAGAAGCTCTTCCTGGACTTCCACCGCGCCGGTCTCGTGTATCGCGCGGAAGCCGATGTGAACTGGGATCCCGTGGACGGAACGGTCCTCGCGAACGAGCAGGTGATCGACGGCCATGGCTGGCGTTCCGGAGCGCCCGTGGAGAGGCGCAAGCTCGCGCAATGGTTCTTCCGGATAACCGCTTATTGCGACGACCTTCTGTCCGTGCTCGAGCGGCTCGATCGCTGGCCCGCGAAGGTTCGGCTTATGCAGAAGAACTGGATTGGCCGTTCGGAAGGATTGCAATTCCGTTTCGATCTTTCCGACGGTGGAAATGTCGAAGTCTTTTCCACGCGGCCCGACACGTTGTTCGGCGCGAGCTTCATCGCACTTTCCCCAGACCATCCGATGACGGAACGGCTCGCACGGCGCGATTCTGCGCTGGCTCTCTTTGCAGCCGAATGTCGGACGTTGGGGACGTCCGAGGCGGCAATCGAAACGGCGGAGAAACGCGGCTACGACACCGGATTGACGGCCGCCCACCCTTTCGATGCGAACTGGCGCCTGCCTGTCTACGTGGCCAATTTCGTGCTGATGGCGTACGGCACCGGCGCAATATTCGGCTGTCCGGCGCACGATCAGCGCGACCTCGAATTCGCACGCAAATACGGCCTGCCGGTTCTGCCGGTCGTTATTCCTGACGGCGTGGACGCAATGGGTTTCAAGATCGGGGCAGATGCCTATGTCGGCGAAGGAAAGCTCGCCAATTCCCGCTTTCTCGACGGCTTGACTGCGGAAGCCGCGAAATCGGAGGTGGTGGGACGTTTGGAGAAGGAGGGCCGCGGCCGACCGGTCGTGCACTTCCGGCTGCGAGATTGGCTGGTGTCCCGGCAGCGCTTTTGGGGCTGCCCTATTCCGGTGATTCACTGCGAACGTTGCGGAATTCTGCCAGTCCCCGAATCCGAGCTTCCCGTGCTTTTGCCTGACTCGGCGCCGTTCGACGTGCCTGGCAATCCGCTTGATCACCATCCGACGTGGAAGTACGTGGAATGCCCTGCGTGCGGTCGGGCCGCACAGCGCGACACCGACACTCTCGATACGTTCGTCGACTCTTCCTGGTATTTCGCGCGGTTCTGCAACACGAACGCGGCTGTGCCCGTGGATCGCGAGTCGGCTCGCCGCTGGCTGCCGGTCGATCAGTACATCGGCGGCATCGAACACGCGATTCTGCATCTTCTGTACGCGCGATTCTTCACGCGTGGACTCCGGCGGCTGGGATACGTCGATGTCGACGAGCCGTTCGCGGGTTTGTTCACTCAGGGAATGGTTTGTCACGAAACATATCGTGACGCCATGGGACAATGGCTGTTCCCCGAAGAGGTGGAACGAGTCGACGGTATAGCCCGACGCCGAGGGACCGGGGAGCCGGTCGAAATCGGCCCTTCGGAAAAGATGTCCAAATCGAAAAAGAACGTGATTGCGCCCGAAGCAATCATTGAGCGTTATGGCGCCGATACGATCCGCTGGTTCATGTTGTCGGATACGCCGCCAGAGCGCGACATCGAATGGACCGAAGCCGGCGCCGAAAGCTGCTGGCGATTCGTGCAGCGCATTCACCGGCTGGTGAACGACGCAGGGGTCGAGGCGCCTTCGGAGACGGCCGAAAGCAAGCAAGCGCAAGGCGTATCTCTGGAATTGCGGCGCGCCGCGCACCGGGCGATAGCCTCCGTAACCGAAGATATCGAAGCGCTGCACTTCAACCGCGCCGTCGCTCGCGTATACGAACTAGCCAATTCCATCGGAGGCGCAGCCGGACGCGCAACGACAGAGGCAATGCGCGAATCGCTCGAGACGTTGGTTATGCTGATCGGGCCGATGATGCCTCACCTTGCGGAGAGCTGCTGGGAAGCATTGGGCCACACTTCGCTCCTGGCCGAGGAGGCATGGCCCATCGCCGATCCCGCACTTGTACGCGCGGAATCCGTAACCATGGCGGTGCAGGTAGACGGGAAACGGCGAGGCGAGATCAGGATTCCGCGAGGTGCAGACCAGGAGACAGTGAAAGCGTCTGCTTTGGCCGTGGAGGGCGTCAACCGCGCGCTCGGGGGAAAATCGCCGCGCCGGATTATCGTTGTGCCGGAGCGGATCGTGAACATCGTCACATGACGAAGCTCTTGCTATTCTTTGCAGCAGGGGCAGCAGCGATCGCCCTCGCGGGATGCTCATTCCACCCGCTGTTCGCACATGGCGATTCCGTTCAGGGCGGACAACAGGTATTTCATACAATTTATGTGGATCCCATCGAAGCGGAACGGGCCGGATATGAATTACGCGATTCCCTGATTGACCTCCTGGAAGGCACGCCCCATCAGACGGACGCGCTCTACCGGCTGAAAATCGATGTGAAGCAGACCGTGGAAGGAACGGCAATTGAGACCAACGGCGACATTACGCGATACACCTACACCATGGTTGCCGATTACGAATTGAGCAACATTCGCACCGGCGCGGAGATCACGAAGGGTTCGGAAACCTCTGTCGAAGGCTACGACGTTGTCGCCTCGCCATACGCGACGCTCGTGGCGCAGCAGGACGCGCAGAAGTTCGCTGCGCGCGACATCGCCGATCGCATCCGCGTTGACCTCGGCGTATTCTTTCACCGACGGACGGGCGCCTGAATGATTGCCAAATCGGCCGACTGCGAGCGCCTCATCGCGCAACCGCCGCCCGGTGCCGTTGCGTTTCTCGTGTTCGGTCCCGATCAGGGACTGGTTCGCGAGCGCGCCGAGCGCTTGGTGCAGTCGGTTGTTCCCGACCTGCACGATCCGTTTCGGGTTGCCGACATCGATGGTGCGGTCCTCAACGAAGAACCGGCCCGCCTCGCGAGCGAAGCCGCGGCACTTTCGATGACTGGCGGCCGCCGAGTGGTGCGAATTCGGGCTGCAACAAATGCGCTCGGCCTACTTTTCGAGGCATTCCTTGGGACGCGGGCGCCGGAGGCGCTCGTCGTCGTCGAGGCCGGGGATCTGGCTAAAGATTCCACCCTGCGCCGGGTGTTTGAGGACGCTGAAAACGCGCTGGGAATCCCTTGCTATCTCGATTCCGCCCAAACGATTTCAGATATCTTGCGCGATTCGCTGCGGGCGGAGGGTGCCTCACTAGGGCCCGATGCGCTCCACGAAGCCGTCTCGCTCCTCGGCGCGGATCGCGGAACCACGAGGCGCGAAGTAGAAAAACTGGTTCTTTATGCGAGCGGGAAGAAGGCGGTAACCGTCGAGGACGTGCGGGCGATCCTCGGGGATGAATCCGAAGCTCGCATCGAACAAATCTGCGATGCCGCGGGGCAGGGAGACCCGCATCGTCTGGATCGCGCGCTCGAGCGGCTATGGGCCGCAGGCATTTCGCCGACCGCGATTCTGCGAGTCGCGATCGGACAGTTTCAGCGGCTCGCGCTCGCCAGGCTCAAGGTGACGCAGGGCGAAAGCCCGGACGTGATCGCACGCCGCTCCAGGCCGCCTGTGCACTTCACCCGTCTGCCGGCTTTCAAGATACAGCTGCGGAACTGGAGCGACGAGCGGATTGCCGATGTGCTTGACCTGCTTCTCGAAACGGAAGCGCTCTGCAAAACGACGGCGGTGCCCCAGGAAGCGGCATGCAGCCGCGCCATGTTTACGATCGCGGCCTGGGCGCGGCTGCCCCGCTGATCGAAGAACCGGACCTACGCCGGCGCGGCCCAAACGCGCAGGCGACGACCCATGCCTAGATCCTCAATGTCGCCATGACGGGCACGTGATCGGATGCTTTCTGCCAGCCGCGCGCAGGTTTCAGAATCGCGTGATCGACAAGACAGTCCTTGAGCATCGGATTGACCCAAATGTGATCGAGCCGGCGGCCGCGGTCCGAGGTTTCCCACTCACGTGCACGGTAGCTCCACCAGGAATAAATTTTCTGTTGCGGCGGCACAAAGCTGCGTGTGACGTCGATCCAGTCGCAGGAGGCCTGCGCCTCTTTCAGCAGCGCAGTTTCGACCGGCGTATGGCTTACAACTCCAAGCAGCTGTTTGTGACTCCATACGTCATTTTCCAGAGGCGCGACATTCAGATCGCCGGTCAGCACCACCGGAGCGTCGCTGTGTCTGCGCCGCATGAAGGCGCGGGTCATCTCGCGAAGAAAATCGAGCTTGTGAGCGAATTTGGCATTGCGTCGCGGGTCGGGAATGTCGCCGCCGGCCGGAACGTAGAAATTGTGCAGTTCGAGTCCGTTGCCAAGTGCAGCGGAGATGTGGCGGCAATCCGATTTGCCGCAAAACGTGAATACCTCGGTCCTTCTGAAGGGCAGCCGGGAGAGTATGGCGACGCCATGATAGCCTTTTTGGCCATGGATCGCCTGATGAACATAACCTGCCTTGCTCAACTGGCCTGTCGGGAAGAGGTCGTTGATGACTTTCGTCTCCTGAAGACAGATCACGTCCGGTTCGTGACGGCGCAGAAATCTCATCACGAGCGAAAGCCTCAGCCGCACCGAGTTGATATTCCAGGTCGCAATTTTTACCGCGGCGCTCAGCGCTCTCACCTCTGCTAGTTGGCGACCATACATCCGGCAGGGAGCGTCCATGCCGGCGATGCATTGCGCCACGTCGTGACAGAATCACATAACGATATCAGTTCCTTATCGCCTCTCTGAGGTCGCGTGCCCAAGTTCGCGGCCACGGCCCGCCTCTGGACTAGCATGGACTTCACACTACATGGGCTCCATCCGACCTGCAATGGAGTTTGCCGGCGGGATCCAAGAGGAGCCTCATCATGACTGACGTTCCCTATCGCATGCCGCAGGCCGGACACCGGATTAATGAATTCGTCGTGGGCGCGCTTTTCGCCTCCGTCCTCGTGCTTGCCGGCATCGTCTCGATCGCACAATTTGCCTATTACTAAGCAACGGACGCATCGGCGTCGCGCCCCAGCGGCCAACGCGCTCTCGGAGGAACCGAAAGATCGTCGGTCCGCCGAAGATTCAACCTCTCGATGCCCGCCCAGGCAATCATGGCTGCGTTGTCGGTGCACAGTCGGGGCGGCGGAAGTGCGTGGCCGAAACCTTCTTCGTTGCAGAGGCCGGCGAGTGCATCGCGCAACGGGCCATTTGCCGCGACACCGCCGGCTGCCACGAGTACAGGGCGGCAATCCCGAAACTCACTTCGGAAGGTCCGCATCGCATTTCTGGTACGGTCGATCACCACATCGATGGCAGCCCTTTGAAAGGACGCGGCGACGTCCTCTGGGCGGTGGTTTCCATTGTGGACTGCCTGCCGCACAGCCGTTTTCAGGCCCGCAAACGAAAAATCGCAATGGCTGCGCCCCCGCAGCGGCCGCGGCAAAGAAACTCGCTTCGGGTCACCGGCTCTGGCCAATTGTTCAATAGCGGGGCCGCCGGGGTAAGAGAGCCCGAGAAGCTTTCCGACCTTGTCGAAGGCTTCGCCGATGGCGTCGTCGATCGTCGTCCCATAGCGACGGAAACGTTCCGCTGTCTCGACCGCGAGAAGCTGACAGTGACCTCCCGAAATCAGCAGCAGAAGAAATGGAAAAGAAGCGCTCCCGGTGAGGCGGGCCGTCAGAGCGTGTGCTTCGAGATGGTTGATTGCTACCAGTGGCTTGCCGGTCGCGAGAGCGAGGGCCTTGGCCGTCGTAAGGCCAACCATGACGCCGCCGATCAGCCCGGGCCCCGCCGTGGCGGCGATGGCGTCGAGGTCGTGCAACGCAGCACGCGCTTCGATCAAGGCCCGTTCAATCACGCTGTCGAGCATTTCCACATGGGCGCGGGCAGCAATTTCCGGCACCACCCCGCCATAGCTGCTGTGGCTTTCCGTTTGGCTGAACACCACATTGGACAATATCTCGCCGGGTCCAGGGGGGCGCCCCCGCACCACCGCCGCCGCGGTTTCGTCGCAGCTTGTTTCGATTCCCAGGGTCATCCATGCGCGCTCGGGCGCGCCCGTGCTAGTCTGCATGCATTGGGTCTAAACCGTCGCGCATGATCTCGCCAACCCTGTCATCTGCTTTGCGCATCGGCACCCGCGGATCGAAACTCGCGCGCGCTCAGGCCACGGAGGTTGGGGAAAAGCTTGCACGGCATGGCGTCCGGACCGGCGAGCCGCTGGTTATCGCTACCTCGGGTGATCGAATACGCAATCGTCCCCTCGCCGAATTCGGTGGAAAGGGGCTTTTTGCGAAGGAGTTGGAGGAAGCGCTGCTTGCCGACCGGATAGACATTGCCGTGCATTCGATGAAGGACCTGCCCGTGGACCTCCCGGCAGGGCTGATTGTTGCAGCTACGCCGCCGCGCGAGAACCCATTCGACATCCTGCTCTCGGGCATGGGAGGCGGCTTCGACGGCCTCGCACCGCAGGCACGAATCGGTACAAGCTCCGTCCGCCGCGCGGCGCAGATCGCGCGCAGACGTTCCGATCTTCAGATCATGCCGTTGCGCGGGAATGTCGATACCCGTCTGGCCAGGCTCGGCGCGCACGACCTCGATGCTATCGTCCTTGCAGCCGCGGGGCTTCGCCGCCTCGGAATGGACTTGCAAACAGCGTCGCTGCTTTCGGGCGAGGACTGGCTTCCGGCCCTTGCGCAAGGCGCGCTTGCGATCGAAATGCGGGCCAGCGACGCCCGTGTCGACGTGGTGACAGCGATCCTCAATGATCGGCCTACGGCGATTGCAACCGCCTGCGAGCGGGCGTTCCAGGCCGCTCTCGGCGGAAGTTGCCGCACGCCGATTGCGGGCCTTGCGGTGCTCAGGGAGGGAAATCTGGTCTTTCGCGGCGAAGTGCTGGCGCCGGACGGTCGGAGCTCGGTCGCAACCTCGATCGACACGGCGCTGGGCGCAAACCCGATCGAATCGGCGGCTTGCGCGGGCCGCGACGCGGGTCTGTCACTCAGACCCGCTGCCCGCCAATGGCTGACGATTTGAGCGATGCGCGTCCTTGTAACACGCCCACTGGAGGATGCCCGGCTGACTGCGCTGGAACTTGCCAGGCTGGGACATGAAACAGTGATCGCTCCGCTATTTGCTGTCCGGTTTATTGAATGTCCCGAACCCCTGGCTGACGACGCGCAAGCGGTTCTGGCAACGAGCGGCAATGGTGTTCGCGCACTCTCGCGGAGAACCAAGCACCGGGGTATGCCATTATTCGCTGTCGGACCCCATACGGCTGCGATTGCCAGGTCTGCGGGCTTCGACAAAGTGATCGATGCGGGAGGCGATTCGGCTGCGCTCGCCCGCGCAGTTCGCCGCCGGTTACGTCCGGCAGACGGTCCGCTCCTGATTTTTGCGGGCAGGCACGCCTCGCCGGAGTTGAAAACCGCGGTCCAGGTTGCGGGATTTCATGTGCGCGTGTGTACGGCATACGAGGCCATAGCCGCTCCCGCTTTGCCGACCGCCGCTTGTGAGGCACTCGGTTCGGACTCGCTCGATGCAGCGCTTCTGTTCTCGCCTCGCAGCGCCGGTATGTTCGCTGAACGCGTGCAACAGGCGGGCTTTGCGGATGCCTGTATGCGCCTTCTTGCGTGCTGCATCAGCAATTCTGCTGCACTGGCTCTGGATGGACTTCAATTCGGGCATGTGCGCATCGCAGCGCGGCCGGATCACGATCACGTGCTCGCGCTACTCCAGCCGGGCTTGCCTTCGGACGATTGCCGGGCATGATGCCGCCCTTCGGCGCGAGGGGTGGGGAGGGGCAACTGATGGTAGGCTATGTCGAGCGGGTGCTGCAGCCCGGCGAGACGTTGCGCTATGAAGGCACCGTGCACTGGATCATTTTTCTTCCGGCGTTCGCGCTTCTCGGATTTGCGATAGCGGGTCTCGCGGCGGTGGCAATTTTTCCACGCGGGGGTGCCGGAGGATCGATATTTTTCGGCGTGGTGGTGCTCGCTTTCGTGATAGGGACGCTGCATCTTCTCATTGCATGGATCAGACGGCACACGACGGAGATCGCCGTGACCAACCGTCGTATCATTTGCAAGACGGGCCTGATTTCCCGCCGGACCGTAGAGATGAACATGGACAAGGTGGAAAGCGTGGACGTGACTCAGGATGTGTTCGGGCGCCTGCTCGATTACGGCACCGTGCTAATTCGCGGCACCGGCGCCGGGCTCGAGCCGCTCGACAGCATCGCGGCGCCCCTGGCTCTGCGCAACGCGATTACCGCGAGCTGAAGCGCGCGGGTCAATTGCGTCGCAGTTCTGCGATTCAGCTTGCGAGAAGGAGGATCGCCCCGTCCCATCGCGCGAGCACATTGGCTACGGTCTGGCCCAGATAAAGTGACTCGCCCGTGCGCCGCGCGGCGCCGACAACGATCAGGTCGGCGCCGATTCGCGTGGCTTCATCCAGGATGGCCGTCTCCGGCGACTCTCTTGTATGAACGGCGGTCCGCATTTCGGGATGCCCGTAGCGACGGGCTAGTGCCGATAAATCCTCAAGCAGGGCCCACTCCGGGTTGCGCCGCGATCGGGCCCGGCGCGAACGCCGCGAGGCTGGGATATTAGCCCGCTCCGCAACGTGCAGTGCAGTCACCCGGCTCGTATCGGCAGGCGAAAGAGCGAATGCAATCTCTGCGCCCCGGCGGGACGACTCGGTGCCATTCACCGGAACAAGTACGGAAAATCCGCTCGCAGACAAGGATTCGGACCGGCGTCCTGCCAGCACAAGTGCCATCGGTCCATCGAAACCACTGGCCGCACGGTTGACATTGGACGAGAAACTCCCGTCGGCGCTGCGCATCTTTTCCAGGCCAACGAAGAGGAGATCGTAGCCTTTCCGGCTTTCTTTTGCGACGGCGCGATCGACCCTCTCTGTCTCCACCCGGGCAAGAACATCTGCCGCGTCAGGCCGGGATTCGCCGCCATGGTCGACAGCGGAACGCCGACCTTCCCGCACCCCCGCGACAGCTACCGCTTCGAGTTTCTCCTCGGTGTCCCCAGGTTCAGCAGAGATCCGTTCCGGCAACCGGAGGACCGTAATCGGCAGGCCGCGCTGTCCCGCGATGACGCCCGCAAAGCGCGTCGCCAATCTTCCATTGGAGCCTTCATCGGCCGCGATCAGAAGTCGCTCAAAGCGGCTGACGAATCCTTTTGCATCGATCGCCTCCCGTTCAAGGCGAAGACGCTCCTCCCGGCCGAGTGGAAGTCTTGCGAGTGACCAGCGCAAGAGAGGTGGCATCGCCATTGTGGTGACGACCGCCATCGTGAGAATTGCCGTATACAGATTTTCGCTGAGCACCCCCATGGCGAGACCGATGCTGGCAATGATGACCTCGGTGCTGCCTCGCGCATTCATTGCGCAACCGAGTGCAAGGGATTCGCGGCCGGAAAGGCCGCTGATCCGACCGCCCGCGAAGGCACCGCCGAATTTGCCGAGGCTGGCAATTGCAACCAGAACCAGCGTGAACATCGCCAGCGCCGGCGACCCGAGGACGGTGAGATCCGCGGAAAGACCCGAAAGTCCGAAGAATATCGGCATCATGAAAGCGGTGATCAGCCCTCGCAACTGATCCTCGATATGTCCGGTCAGTATCGGCGATCCCCCGACCAGGACACCGGCTACGAACGCACCCAGGACCGTATTGACTCCGATTGCCTGTGTGATCAGGGCGAGCACGGCCATAACGATCAGAATGGCGGTGACGACCGCATATTCGCTGACGAAGCTATCGTTCACCCAGCGAATCAGGTGATAAACGAGGCGGCGTCCGAACGCGTAGCTGAATATCAGGAATGCCGCGGTGCCGAGTAGCGGTTTGGCGAGGCTACCAACGGAGAAGCCCGATGTTTCTGCAATTCCCAGAGTGAGAGAAACGATTACCCATCCGGCGGTATCTTCCATGATCGCAGAAGCAACGATGATCTGGCCGAGATTGCGGCGCATGAAGTTCATCTCGCGCACAATCATGGCTACGATCTTGATGGAGGAAATCGAAAGCGCGGTGCCGAGAAAGAGCGCGACGACCAGCCGATGATTGGGATCCGGCAACAGGACTGCGGGCAAATACCAGCCGAGCGCGAAACCGCACACGAACGGCACTGCCACTCCGGCCGCGGCGACAGTGAGCGCGGGCGCGCCGACTTTGCGGACCAGCTTGACGTCGGTTTCCATACCAGTCAGCAGCAGGAGGAGCATGACGCCGACATTCGAGATTCCTGCGATCAGGCTCTTTTGCGTAGCATTGTCGGGAAAAATCAGATGATGGGCCGCGGGGAAGGCCCAGCCGAAGACTGAGGGTCCGAGCAGGAGACCAGCGAGCAATTGGCCGATAACACTGGGCTGACCGAATTTTTGCATGATTTCGCCAAGACCGCGCCCGAAGAGGAGCAGCAGCGCAATTTGCCCTACGAGAATGGCTTCCGTGGTACCGACAACGGCATTCCCGACTGTCAGACTTGCCGGTGTTGCCAAAGCGGGGATTAAAGCCAGCGAAGCGAAAAAAAAGACCGCAAATCCGACAACGCGTCCGATCCGTCGTAATGTCTGTGTATCGCCGCCGCCGCCGCGATACTGCGTGTCAGGCCGCGGCATCGGCCAGATGCTCGTGCTGGCCATTCGGACGCGGAAGCGGCGGAAGAGAGTCCGGTGCGTGTCGCCCGGCCGCGATGAGAATCCGCTGCAACGCTTCGCCGAATGTGGTGATCACATCGCAGCCTGCGGTGGCAACCGTGTCGAGGAATTGACTGTTGTCGGAGGCAAGGCTCCAAAATCCGGCCATCGCCTGGGCCGCCGGAATCCGGCGGCGCAGACGCCGCATCAGATAATGGGCATTCGTGCCGCTGCCGGCCTCCAGATAGGACAGGCAGATGAACCTCACTCCATCCGAGTCGAGCCGTTCGACGTTGGCCGGAGAGGCTTGGCCGGCTGAAATGAGGCGCGCGCCGATACCGTACCTCTCAAGGAGGTCGATCAGCAGTAACGCTGCGGCTTCGTCGAGCACGTTGCGACCCGCCACGCACAGTACAGGTCGGTTGCCCCACCCCGGAGCAAGCTGTTTGCTGACGTCGCTCTCCGGTGCCAAATCGCTTCGGCTTTCCGCGGCGCCATCGTTCTCGGTGCCATTCGGACGATCGGAGAGGTTCTGGATCAGGCCTTCGATCAGTTCCTTGACGTCGGCGCAGCGCTGCGCGTCGAGGGCGCCGCGTTCCACATCGGCCTGCGCAAACACCAGAGCTTTCAGAGCGATCTCGTAATATTCGCACAGCGAATGCTTCTTGAGATAGGCTTCGGCGAGTTTCGCGGCATCATCGGGATCGCCCGCGAGAATCCGCAGATAGAAGCTCTCTTCATAGGCAAGCGGCGGGCGGTTCCCGAGCAGAACATCCAGAAACTTCAGGCGTTCGACATGTTGTCCCAAGACGGCAAGGCAAAGTGTAAGCGGCGTTGAAAGAACCAGACCTACCGGACCCCACACCCAGGTCCAGAAAGTCGCCGCGACGATGATCGCCACCGGAGACAGACCCACCGTGCGCCCATAGAGAAGCGGCTCGACCACTTGCCCCGTGATTGACTCAAGAACCAGATACAGTCCCGCCGTCCAAAAAACCTTGGACCAGCCCGGATCGACCGCAAGCGAGAGGACCACGGGAGCGGCGGCGGCCAAGGGAACGCCGACATAGGGTATGAAGCGCAGCATCGCTGCAACAAGTCCCCACAGCCACGGATTTGGCACGCCGACGAACCACAGCCCTGCCCCGATGCAAGAGCCAAAGGTGCTGTTGATCGCGGTCTGCGTCAGTAGATAACGGCTTACCCGAGCCGCGCCGTCGTCGAGGGCAATTTTCGCGCGTTGCAGATCTCCCGAGCCTGCCACCCAGATGAAGCGATCCCGCAGATCCTCCTTCTGAAGAAGAATGAAGACGACGAAGATCACTGCAATGCCCGCCGTCGCGAGCGGATCAAGGAGCGGGCGAGTGACGTTTTCGATGATCTGAAGCGGGGTAGCGGCAGGCTGGCGGACCACGACAGGAATGGGACGTTCCTGTCCGCCAGACGTCGTCTGGAGAGCGGGGGCGTGCGGATTTTGTGTAGGGGAGGTGAGCTGAGTGCCAATATTATTCAGAAACGAGAAGGTGCGTCCTACCAGGTTGTTGGAAACCGCCGTCGTTTCGAGTGAATGAATTTTGTGTGCGACATTGCGCTGATAATGGGGCAGGTCGGCGGCGAGATGCGCAAGCTGCGTGCCGATGAAGAGCACGACCAACCCGATGACGGTCATCGCAAAAAGGGTCGCCAGAAGCACGGATGGCACGTGACCTGCCCCGATCCGGCGCAGGAAACCCACGGCAGGGGCGAGTGCAAAGGCGAGCAGAATTGCGAGCGCCAGCGGCACCAGGATAGGGCGCGCAAAGTACACGCCCGCGATGACGACAGCCGCGACGACGACAGATGCCGCGAGGCGAAGCTGGTCATCTGCGGCGCCCCTCGCGCCGACGGGCGGGGTCTGGACCATTTGAGGCATTCGGCCCCTCCGGAACGGCCACCCCTGTGAACGTTTGTGGGGCGCGGCCGGTTCGGGCGGAAAGCCGGTCTCAGGGCGAAAATTCGATAAAAATTTGATTCAAGAATTGCGTCATCCCTCAATGCCTTCGTACCCATGGTTCCGGCTTTCGATTGCAGCCGCAAAAATCCGCGACAGAATGAGTCCGCGTCGGTGATCTTCAGTCCGCCGGCCGTGAACAAGGACCATCTCTCATGAAGAGCATCTATCGCGGCCTCCCCGCGGCCGCGCTTGCTATCGGTTTGTCTGCCTGCGCCGCGTCTCCCGAAAGCATCAAGGCGGCCTATGTCAATCCTCGACCGTTTGCCTACCTCACCTGTCCGCAGCTTATCGAATATAAGTCCACGCTGACGGCCGCCTACGACAAAGCCGCCAATACCGAAGACAATGCGCGGATGGTCGATGCGGCCACTGTGATCCTGGTAGGTGTCCCGGTGGGCTCTGCCACGCACGAATCGCTGCCGTGGACGATTTCAGATCTGAAGGGACGGATCGCCGCGGTCGAACAGCTGCAAAAAGGCGACAATTGCGGCCAGCGCCAAGCCTCCATAGACAAGTAATCGCCGACGGGCGTATTGCCCGACTGCACCGCTGACGTGACGGGCTTGACGGGCCTGGCTTCTTGCCCGCCTTGCTGCAGGCCGGCTCGTGGGGGTGTAATCTGTGGGCATCGTGAGTCGATGCCGCAAGATCGTTCATATCGACATGGATGCGTTCTTCGCGTCCGTGGAGCAGCGCGACAGAGAGGAATTCCGCGGAATGCCGATCGCGGTGGGCCATCCAGGTCGCCGCGGTGTGGTTGCTGCTGCAAGCTACGAAGCACGCGCGTTCGGTGTGTATTCGGCTATGCCTTCGGGAGCGGCCCGGCGCAAATGTCCCGCTCTCGTTTTCGTGCCGCCGAGGATGGATGTTTACCGCGTGGTGTCGCGCCAGATCCGCGAAGTCCTCTCGGAATTCACGCCACTGGTAGAGCCGCTGTCGCTTGACGAAGCCTATCTCGATGTGACGGCGAACCCCTGCTGTCTCCCTTCCGCAGTGGCCACCGCAAGTGAAATTCGCTCGAGAATCCGGGCGAAGACCGGCCTTACGGCTTCCGCCGGGGTTTCCTACAACAAGTTTCTTGCCAAGCTCGCATCCGATTATGGAAAGCCGAACGGCCAATTCGTGATTACCCCGGCCGTGGGCGCGGCCTTTGTCGCATCCCTGGACGTTCGGAAATTCCACGGCGTCGGCCCGGTTACGGCGGAAAAGATGGCCCAGCTCGGTATCAGGACCGGCGCGGATCTCAGATCGAAGTCGTATTCCTTCCTGGAACGTTGCTTCGGCAAGGCAGGCGGCTGGTATTACGCCATCGCACGCGGCGAAGACGAACGGCCGGTGCAGCCGGACAGGCCCCGGAAATCAGCCGGGTCCGAGTTGACATTTTCGCGCGACCTCCGCGATCCCGGCCTCGTCGAAGCCGAAGTGCAGTCAAGAGCGAGCGAGGTCTGGGGATGGTGCGTACGTGCGCGCCGTTACGCCCGTACGATCACCGTGAAGATCAGATACGCCGATTATCGCCAGATCACGCGCAGTCGCACGCTTCCTTTCCAAATCTCAAGCAGCGAAGAGTTGTCCACGATAAGCACCGGTCTGCTACGGTCGGCCCTTCCGCTGGAATCCGGGGTCAGGTTGGTAGGGGTAGCCGTGTCGGGATTCGGCGAGGCGGAATCGCGCACGGTCGGCCAGTTGAATTTTGATCTGTGAGTAGCGAGCGGGCCTAACGCAGATCCCACCGCGTCCGGAGAAACGTGTCGCACAATCCCGGGCTGCCGAAACCGTCGCTGAAACTGACGCGCGACCGTCGATGGTGTTCGCCGTGGGCACGGCTGGAAACCATAGAGCCGACAATCCGCCGGAACCGAAAGGGACGGCGCGATGTCGCTCTCGCGCCGATAAAGGCCGCGAAATCGTATCCGGAGTGCTCATAAAGTCCGCCCACGGCGCCGAGACACGCGACCACAAGTTGAAAATCCAAATTCCCACTTCCACCGCCGACCAGGATCAACGGAGCAAGATACGGACACACGATTGTCAGGAAAAAATCGGGCGCCGACATGTAGCAGGCGCTGATGCTGCAGGAGGCTCCCGTCGAGTGATGGAGCGCGTGGCCCAAGGCTCGAAAGCGTGGGTTGTGCAGAAGAAACCGGTGCGAGACGTACTGGACCACATCGTGTCCGATTGTCATGAGCACGATCGCGGCAAGTGCAAACCCGGGGCGTATGCGATGGGAGCCGACAAACGCCAGGCCGAACCTCCCGCAAAGCCACATTGCCGGGAGAAGAATGCACGTCTGATTAAAGAGGACGCGGGGCAATAATTCCGAATAGGCCAAGCGCGCGCGGTCGCGAACTCTAAAGCGGTGCAGGCCTCCCGTGCGGTCGCACGCGGCAAATATCGCTCCGGCCCCGTGAAACACGATCATATGCCCCACCCAGACCAGCAGGGACAGGGGCAGAACTTCCGCAGCCTGACGAACCAGAGAGAGCAGATTTTGCATGTCCGCCGTCGGCAGAGCTATTCCGCAGCAGCCGATTTCCGGCTTCGCAACCCTGGCATTGGCCGAGTGCCGAAGACGACATCCCACCACGGTGCGCTCACTCCGTAGCAGCACGAATCGTCGCGGAAATGATGATACATGTGTCGATACCGCAGAAGCCGTTCAAGAGAGGATCTCGGCCGACGATGGTGAATGTGAAAGTGCAACATGTCGTAGGCAAGATAGCCCGCCACAAAGCCCGCCAGCGCGGGCATGAAGAGCGCCGGGCCGCACAGGGCTCTCAGGACGGTTCCTGCGGCAGCGATTATGGGAAGGCTCATGAGAGGCGGCATGACCAGGCGCAGGAAATCATCCGGATGGGCATGGTGGACCCCGTGGATGAGGTATTGCAGCCGTAAGCCGGAAGCAGTCGCCGGCCGGTAATGAAACAGGAACCGGTGGCCAAGATACTCGACCAGGGTCCACAGGAGATAGCCTCCCGCAAATGCGACAAGCACCGGAATGGCCTGAACTGTTCGTGATGCCGCGAAGAGAAGCCCCACGACTACCGGGCAGTAAAGCAGAAGGGGAACAAAATGATGGACCCGCGACAGCCGGTCGAGCAGCGAGTTCTGGAAGAGACGGGGCGAGGCCTTGCGCTGCGCACACCTGTCAGAATGCCAGGCGCCCGGACCCATCGAAATCTCCTTGCATCAGGCGGAGCAACTCTTGCAGATATTTCATAGGCGAAAGGCTGACGCGGAGCAATTCGGGGCTGGCGCTTGCCGCGGCTGCCCGGCATAAATCCCGACTGGGCTGGGGTCGGGACCGGGGCGTGGGCACGCGCGCCGGCGCGGAATTTATGTCCGGCCCTGCCTGATTGATGGAGTGCAACCCGGGAGCCCGGATGAAGGCGGTCGCGCTCGCCGCGGCAATGCTCGCGCTCACTGTGTCATTGGCTTTGGCCGATGACATCGGCGGCACTGGCCGAATTGAACCCAGCGGAGGGGTGGTGGTCCTGGATGGTGTCCAGGGCGCGCGCATTCTCGCGATCCTGGTGCATCCGGGGCAAATGGTGAAGCGGGGCCAGCTCTTGATGCGTCTCGATGACCGGGAGCAGAAGGCGGACGAGCAGATTGCCGAATTGGCCGTTACCCAGGCTGAAAAGGACGCCCAGCAGAACCTTGTCGCTGCCCAAGAAGCGGTCCGGGTCGACAAGGAGCACTGGCGACGGGCGCTCAAGGATGCGGAAAGCTATCGATCGCTGGGTGCCGAGGCCACGTCCGAGAAGCAGATCGCCGATACCGAGCAAGCGGCCAGCGAGGCGGGCATGCAACTCGATCTCGACCGCAAGCGGGAAGAAGATGTCCGCAGCGACAATGCGACGAATATTTCGAGCGCGGCGAAACGACTCGATATCGAGCGCCAGAAGCTCGCGCTCTACCGGGTTACGGCTCCGGCGAACGGAATGATCCTGCGCATCGACCAGCACCTCGGGGAGAACCTCACCGGCGCCCCGGCGATCGAGATGGGCGACATCCGGACCATGTATGTAATTTGTCAGGCCTTCCAGGGCGACCTGCTCAAGCTCCGGCCCGGCCTGCGTGCCACGATCAAGAGCAATGCGTTTGCAAAGCCTCTGACCGGGACCGTCGAGAACGTGGGACGTCTGGTCGACACCAAAGCTCAACTCGGCGACGTGCGGATCAGGCTCGACAATCCGCGTGTAGCAAGCCGCGTCGTGGGGATGGAAGTGGAAGTGGAGATCGCGCGCTGATGGCGTCCGAAAGGATACCGCGCCGGCGCAGCACCGGGATCGTCCGCCGGATTCGCCGCACGCTTGCCCGGACGGCTATGGCGGCGCGTATGCACGGGCGTGGAGGTTTTTCCGTCCCCCGGGTTGCGCCCGTTCTGAGCTGTCTTTCCATGGCCGGAGCCAACCTCCTGCAGCACCGTCTTCGGCTTTTCGCCGCCCTCGCCGGAATTGCGGTGGCGCTGTTTCTGCTGGTGTTACAGATCGCGATCCTGGACGCCGCGAAATCGAAAGTCACCCAGCTTTATGATGACTTCAATTTCGATCTTGCAGCGGTGCCGGATACGTATCAGTTCCTGTTGAATTTTGAGACCATCGACCGTGTGGTTCTGGACCAGGCGCGTGCTACGGGTGATATTTCGCATGCGTTCGGCCTGAATGTCGATGTCGTCCACTGGATGCAATGGCCGTCAAAGAAACTTGCTTACCTGTTTCTGATCGGTCTCGACGATCCGGGCAATTTCGTGCGCGATCCGGCAATCCGCCGCGGAATGAAATCGCTGCTGTCGTCGCATGCGCTTCTGATGGATGCCTATTCGGAACCCGATATCGGCCCCACCGTGCCGGGAACCAAAGGGAAGATCGGGGACGAGTTCGTCACGATCGCCGGCCAATTCCGGCTTGGGCTCTTCTTTTACGGAGAAGGCAGCGCAATCGTCCGCAATACCGATTTCCCCCGCTTCGCGAACCGGGATTCGAGCAAAGTCAGTATCGCGCTCTTCAAGCTCCGCCCCGGCGTCAGCCCGCAAAAGGCCAAAAAGGACCTTGAGGCGATCGTACCGGAACACACGCTCGTATTCACGCGCGCTGAACTGCTCCGGCAGGAACGCGACTATTTCCTGTCGGTGAGGCCCGTCGGGATCATGATTTACATCAGCATGCTTATCGCCTGTCTGGTCGGAACAACCATCATAGTCCAGGTGCTGTCGACCGAGGCTGCCAATCGCACCAAGGAATATGCGGTGCTGAAGGCAATGGGCTCCGGCCCGGCCTTTGTTTACGGCGTCGGGATTGCGCAGTCGGTGCTCGTGGGAATGGGCGCTCTCTTGCCGGCGCTGCTGGCCGGTGCGGTTGTCCTCTGGTTCATCGAAACGCGCACCCATCTCCAGTCGGCCCTCGACCTCGCTCTCGTCGGCAAGATGCTGGCGATAACGCTGGCTGTTTCGACATGCGCCGCCGCCGCCGTGCTGGGGCGGGTACACCGTGCCGACCCTGCGGCGCTTTACTGATGTGGCCGCGCTTTGCCCTGGCGCTGCGACTGCTTCTTCACCACCGGGTGAGGCTTCTCATTGCTTCGGCGAGCGTGGCGATGGGAGTTATCATTCTGTTTGTCGAACTCGGGCTTCTTCTCGGGATGCTCGATGCCCAATCCCGCATTGCCCATCTCGTCCGTGGTGATCTGATCATCATGAATTCGGCCAGGGTCAACCTCCATCGCTGGGACAAGATCGACGCCGTGCGCCTCCAGCAGGCTGCTGCGGTTCCAGGCGTCGCCAGGGTGACGCCCGTGTACGAGGACCATGTAGGATTGCGTGATCCGGAGGATAAACGAGTCCGTCGGATCATCCTCTACGCCTTTCCGCCCAATGATATTCCATTCAACCTTGCCGATCCTGCGGCGGTCACGCGCGAATTGAAGATTTCCCACGGCTTTCTTTATGATCGCCTCTCCCGCCCCATTTTCGGCAAATTCAAAGTGGGAGATGACATCCAGATCGATACGGTTCCACTGCGTGTCGGTGGCTATGTGAGCATCGGGGCGGACCTCGTGAACGACGGCAACATCCTCATGAGCGAAGGCGACTGGCTTGCGCGCTCGCCCGGCGCGAAGCCAATCATGGGCGTTATTCACCTTGAGCCGGGCATGTCAGTGGAAAAGGAGCGCGACCGGATTCTCGCCAGTCTCCCGCCGGACGTAACCGTGCTTACGCCAGCCGAAACCGCGCGCCGCGAAGATCTGTACACGCTGCGCTCGGCGCCTGTGGGGCTGCTATTCCTGGTGGGAATGATTGCCGGACTGGTAATTGGAACGATCAACTGCTACCAGGTGCTCTTCAACGAGATCAGCGATCATCTGCCGCAGTTCGCCACGCTGAAGGCGATGGGATTCTCCCGGCATTCTCTGAGACGGATCATTTTGGGCGAGTCCGCAATCCTGTCCATGTCCGGATTTGGCGTCGGATTCGCATTTTCGTGGTTCGCCGAGCGCTATATCGCAGCACAATCCATGCTGCCCGTTCAAATAGGACTGCCTTCGGGCCTGGTCGTTTGTTCCTTGACAGTTGCAATGTGTGTGGGCGCAGGTCTCCTCGCTCTGAGGCGGGTCACCCTTGCCGATCCCGCAGCGCTCTACTGAGGAAGGATTGATGAGCGAAGTTGGTGCACTGCAGTTCGGTATCGGAGAGGTCACGAAATTACCTCCCGCCGTTGTGGTCCGCAACGTGGACCATATGTACGACTCGGGCGCTGCGCGAAAGCAGGTTCTTTTCGACGTCGATTTCGTGCTCGAACGGGGCGAGTTCGTCATCCTCACGGGCCCCTCCGGTGCAGGCAAGACGACCCTGCTGACGCTGATTGGCGCGCTGCGCTCGCTGCAATCGGGCAGCATCCGCGTACTTGATACCGAATTGGCGGGCTTGGCGCCCGCCGGCCAGCGCGAAATCCGAAGGCGCATCGGGTTTGTTTTCCAGGATCATAACCTTTTCGACGCTCTTACTGCATATCAGACGCTATCTCTGACAATGGAGCTGGCGGGCGCCCGGCCGCCGCGCAAGGAAGTGCGGCGACGCGCGGCGGCTCTGCTTTCCATGCTGGGTCTCGAATCGCAGCTCGATTCGAAGCCGCGGAAAATGTCGACCGGTCAGAAGCAGCGTGTCGCTATCGCCCGGGCACTGATCAACGAACCGCCGATTGTGATCGCCGACGAGCCGACAGCCTCGCTCGATGCCGAAACGGCGGCGCTTGTAATCGCTCTCCTGAGACAACTCGTCGATATCGCAGGCGCGTCCATTCTGATGGTCACTCATGACAGTCGCATATTTTCCGCCGCCGATCGGGTCGTGAACATGGTCGACGGCCGGATCGCCGCGTCGCGGTGACACGTTTTCGCGAACCGGTCCGGCCGCTCTTCCGGCGCGCCGCGCTCTTTCCGAAAGCGGTTTTCGCAGTTCTGCTTCTCGTTCCGGCACTCCGGCATGCGCGGGCGGACTCTGCACCGACGATCACGCTTGTCGACTCCATACGCGACGTGTTGCGGGCAGACAACGACGCCATCCGGCTTCAGGACGAGAAGGTGAAAACTGCTGCCACACATGTGCAGGAGGCGGCCGGAGCGTTCGACTGGACGGCGCAGGCGCAGGGCGGCTGGCAGGCGCTCTATGTCCCGCGCGCGATCGGCGGCGTGATTCCCGGGAAGGGCATCCTGAGCAACCAAACAGACATACTGAGCGCCTATTACTACTCACTCAGTCTCGGCCGGGAGTTTCGCAATGGAATCCAGATTGCGCCGGGCGTTACTGCGTACCCGAACACCAGCGGTGCAACACCCGCCCAGACTTTCGGGCTCACCGCATTTCGCCCGAGTTTGGGGCTTCGGGTCCCCCTTCTTCAAGGGCTCGGCGAAGAAGCGGCCGATGCGGCGGAACTGTCGGCGAAGGCGACTTTGACCGGCACGCGGTTCGACCGGGACTTTGCCATTGCCCATACCGTTCACGATACGGTGCAGATATACTGGAGATGTCTCGCAGCGGAGCAGGTCGCGGAAATTGCAGCCCGCTCGCTTCAAGATGGCAAGACATTTGCGAATTCGATCAAGGAGCAGGCCCGACGGGGTCTGATCGAGCCCTCGGTTGCCGCGGCCGATTCGGCAGCCAACGCGACGCGTCAGGTCACGCTGGATCAGAACGAGGACGCCGTGCATTCCTGCCGGCGCGATCTTTCGATTGCTACGGGCGGAGAGGCAGTGACCGGAGCGCCCGCGCCCTTCGGTATATTGCCCGACCCCGATGCATTCGATGCGGCCGTCGCTACGCTGGACGATCAGTCGCTGAACGATCTTGCTCTGAGCAATCGGTCGGACCTTAAGGCCGCGCGCGAGTACATTTCGGCTGCCCTGGCCACGCGGCGCGGCGCAGAGAATGCGACGTCGCCAGTACTCACCCTGGAGGTCGATCCCACGCGCGCCATCGTCGTTTATTCGCAGAGCCTGGAAAACAATGCAGCAGAGGGGAAGGTGGCTGAGGACTTTTCGGCTCAAAGACAGGCAGAAGTTGCACTCCACCAACTCGAAACGCAGGTTCAAGTCGATATTACCGACTCCGTGCGTAATCTGCGCAATGCCCTGGCAGAATGGAAGACGACGGGCGAGGCCGAGAGGCAGACGCAATTGGCCGTCGAAAGCGATAGGAAGCGGGCGCGGTTCGGGGTTTTGGATCGAAGAACGCTTCTTCAGACCGAAGATCAGCTCACGCAAATCGAGACTGACGCAGTAAATGCGCAACTGCTGTTTGCATCCAGCATGGCCATGCTGCGCCTGGTGACCGGTACGGCCCATCCCGAACATGAGACCCCGGAAGCCAGCGAGGCCCTGTTCACGAGCCTGCCGCCTTAGCCGACGCGGATGGGATGGCGCGCATGCAACGCCTGCCCGGCGGATCTATGCTATCGAGATGCACCACGACTTCGTCGCCGCCGCCCGCGCACGCCATCCAGCGAAACTCGTGGTCGATACCTTGTTCCGACAGGCTTTTTCCGTTGACGAGCGGATTGAATCCGTTTGCAGCAACGCTGCCCGATGCGCTCGTGCGGCGGCACGATGTGAGCGGGTTGACATCGTTTGTCTCGCAATAGGCGAATTGCACGGTTTTGGTACAACAGTTCCGGAATCCCCAATATTGGCCATCGTTGCCGACGCTGAGGAATTGCGTGGCATTCGTCGGCGCCAGGAATTTACGAAGGAGCGTGGGGTTGTGCGGAAGTGGGTTGGCGTTCAGGCGCGCTCGGGCTCGGCGTCTGGTTCAGCCGCGGGACCTTTCGACCGGTTCCAGGCGCGGCCACACCAGTTCCGAAACCGGTCGAGGTAGAGATACACAATGGGCGTTGTAAAGAGCGTCAACAGCTGGCTTACGAGCAATCCGCCGACGATCGAGATACCGAGGGACTGGCTGAAGCCCGAGCCCATTCCCAACGCGAGAGGCATTGAACCAAAAATTGCTGCGAAGGTGGTCATCATGATCGGTCGGAAACGCATCAGACATGCCTTGTGAATCGCGTCTCGCGATGAGAGGCCTTCGCGGCGCTCTGCATCCAGCGCAAAATCGATCATCATGATCGCGTTTTTCTTCACAATCCCGATCAGCAGGAGCACCCCAATCAGTGCGAGGAGCGTGAATTCCGTTCGCGTGATCAGAAGCGCGAGAAGCGCGCCCACCCCGGCCGAAGGCAGCGTTGAAAGAATTGTCAGGGGGTGGATATAACTTTCGTAAAGCATGCCGAGAACGATGTAGACCGCGCAAATTGCCGCGAGGATCAATAGCGGCTCGTCGCTCATCGAATTCTGGTAAACTCGCGCGTTGCCGGCGAAACCGCCGTGAATGGAAGCCGGTACGTGCAGGTCGAGCATCGTCCTCTGAATCGCGGCGACAGCGCTCTGAAGGGAGCCGTGCTCGGGAATATTGAAAGAGAATGTCGTTGCGACGAACGGACCCTGGTGATTCACCGAAAGCGGCGTGTTCCCGGGAGCGAAGCGGCTGAAGGCGGCTAGCGGTACCATGGTTTCCGGAGCGGTGCTAACCGCCGCGCCCGTAGAAGCGGTGCCGCGACCGCTGTTCGCCAGCGCGTTCATCGCCCCGTTGCGCACCACATCGGCGGCAATCTCGGCCGCGGTGGGCGCAGTGCCGCTATTCAGGGCAACCGTTCCGGCGACGGCGCCGGTCGCCTGTGTCCCACTGGCGCTCCCGCCCAGCGTACTGACATAGATATCGTTGAGGGTCGCGGGGCTTTGCCAGAACTCCGGCGCGACGCCCATGACCACATGATACTGATTGAGATTATTATAGACTGTCGAAACCTGTCGCTGGCCGAATGCGTCGTAAAGCGTGTTGTCTATCTGAGAGGTGTTCAGTCCCAGTCTGGACGCCGTGGCGCGGTCGATGACGAGATCGGCGGACAGCGCCGCCGGGTCTTCGTCGGAATTGACGTCTGACAGTTCGGGCAGCTTCTGAAGTGCCGACGTGATCCTCGGCAGCCATTTCGTCAAGTCGTCCAGAGTGTCGCCTTCGATCGTGTACTGATATTCGCCGGCACCCTCGCGGCCGCCGACATGGAAATTGCCGGCGTTATGGAGGTGCAATTGCGCGCCAGCGAGATTGCGCAATTTGTAAGTCAGGCGCGCAACTTCCTGGTCTGTCGATACGGTCCGCCGGCCCTCTGGTTTCAGCTGCACAAACACGCTGCCCGAATTGACGGCGCCCCCGCCAGGGCCGCCGCCTCCTCCCGTGAATCCGGTAACATTCTGAACCGCCGGTTCCTTGGCGATCGTGGCAACGAATTTCTGGAACTTCTTTTCCATGAGCTGAAACGAGATGCTCTGGTCGGCGGTGATCCGTCCGAACATCTCGCCCGTATCCTCGTTGGGCAGGAATCCCTTTGGCACGATCGCGAAAAGATAGAAGTTGAGGCAGATCGTGACGAACAGCACGAGGATTACGGTCCCCGGGTTCTGCAAGGACCAGGAGAGTGCGCGGTCGTAGGCCCGCCGCATGGCTTCGAAGGCGCGCTCGGCGGCCTGTAAGACGCGCCCCTGCTGCCGCTCCGCTTCCTCATGACGCGGCAAATAGCGACAGAGCATCGGAGTTGTGGTGAGCGAGACGACCAGGGAAATCAGGATCGCGATCGACAACGTCATCGCGAATTCGAAAAAGAACCGCCCGACCAAGCCTCCCATGAGCAGAATGGGCAGGAACACGGCAATCAAGGAGAGGCTCATCGACAGCACGGTAAACCCGACCTCGCGCGCGCCTTTCAGGATGGCCACCCGCCTCGGGATTCCGGACTCTATGTGACGCGAGATGTTCTCGAGCACCACAATGGCATCATCGACGACGAAACCGGTCGCGACGGTAAGCGCCATCAACGAAAGGTTGTCGAGGGAGAATCCCATCAGATACATGACGCCGAACGTGCCGATGAGCGACAGCGGCACCGCCACGCTGGGGATCAAAGCCGCCCGTCCGTTTCTCAGGAACAGAAACACAACGAGAATCACCAGTGCGATCGACAGTACCATGGTGCGTTCGACATCCCCGAGGGACGTCCGTATCGACGAGGTGCGGTCGTTGGCGACAATGAGCTGGATCGAGGGAGGCAGGGCGGCGCGCAGGCCGGGCAGCGCGGCGCGGACGCGATCCACAGTCGCGATCATGTTCGCACCCGGCTGATGGTACACGATGACGAGAACGGCAGGCTTGCCGTTGGTAAGGCCGATGTTCCGCACGTCCTCGACGCCGTCGTACACGTGCGCCACATCGCCGAGCCGTACGGCCGCGCCATTCCGGTAGGCGAGGACAAGAGGACGTATCTGGCTCGCCACCGTCGCCTGGTCGTTCGTGTAAATCTGGTATTTGAGAGGCCCCGATTGCACGGAACCCTTCGGAGCATCGGCATTGGCGGCCGAAAGCGCCGCACGCACGTCTTCGAGTCCGATTCCATATTTGAAGAGCGCGTTCGGATTGAGATCCACGCGCACAGCCGGCAGCGAGCTTCCGCCGATCTGCACCTGGCCGACACCCTCCACTTGACTGAGCTTCTGCTGCACGACCGTCGATGCCGAATCGTAAATCTCGCCCGTCGTGAGCCGGTCGGAAGTGAGCGCCAGGATGAGTATCGGTGCATCCGCCGGATTGAACTTGCGGTAAGTGGGATTGCTGCGGAGCGATGTGGGCAGATCAACCCTGGCGGCGTTGATTGCGGCCTCCACATCGCGTGCCGCCCCGTCGATGTCGCGATCAAGTCCGAACTGCAGCACCACGCGCGACGAGCCCACCGAGCTCGACGACGTCATTTCAGTGACGTCGGCAATTGTTCCAAGGTGGCGTTCGAGCGGCGTGGCTACGCTGGTCGCCATCGTCTCGGGACTGGCACCGGGCATTTGTGCCGAGACCACGACCGTCGGGATGTCGACGTTGGGAAGCGGTGCGACCGGCAGCAGAAACAGGGCGACGCCGCCTGCGAGCGCGAGCCCGATCGTGAGCAGCATGGTCGCCACCGGTCTCGCGACGAAGGGCGCCGAGATGTTCACGATACCAGTGGCTCGGGTTCAGGCGCCTGTGGTGCCGGACCGATCTGGAAGCGCCGTGCCAGCCGATCGAAATAGAGGTAGATGACCGGCGTGGTAAAAAGCGTGAGCACTTGGCTTACAAGAAGTCCGCCCACGATGGCGATGCCCAGAGGCTGGCGGAGTTCCGAGCCGATACCGCTACCAAGCATCAGCGGGAGCGCGGCGAATATGGCCGCCACGGTCGTCATCAGGATGGGGCGGAAGCGGAGAAGGCTCGCCTGATAAATCGCCTCTCGCGGCGCCTTTCCTTCGCGGCGTTCCGCATCGAGGGCAAAATCGATCATCATGATCGCGTTCTTCTTCACGATCCCGATCAGCAGAACGATGCCGATGATGGAGACGATGTCGAGCTCATGTCCCGAGACGATGAGCGCGAGCAGCGCGCCGACTCCGGCCGACGGAAGTGTGGAGAGAATGGTAATCGGGTGAATATAGCTCTCGTAGAGAACACCCAGAACGATGTAGACGGTCAAAATGGCCGCAAGAATCAGCAGAAGCTCGTTACCGAGCGACTTTTGAAATGCCAGTGCCGCTCCCTGGAAGCTCGTGCTGATGCTGTCGGGCAACCCGATATCCCGTTCGGCCGTCTTGACGGCCTGTACGGCGGCTCCAAGCGAATGGCCGGGCGCGACGTCGAACGACACGAATGCCGCGGGAAACTGGCCCAGATGGTCGCGTTCGAGAGGCGCTGGTTTGGTCACGAACTTTGCAATCGCCGCCAGCGGCACCTGTCCTCCGCTCGCAGAGGGAAGATAGACGTCGGAGAGAGAAGCAATGGAGTTCTGAAGCGCCGGGCTTGCTTCCAGAATCACCCGGTGCTCGTTCGATTCCGCGAAGATCGTGGAGACGATGCGCTGGCCGAACGCATCGTAAAGCGCGTTATCCACCGTCGCGGCCGTGATCCCGAACCGCGCCGCGGTGTCGCGATCAAGCACGATATCGGCGGCGAGACCCTTGTCGAGATAGTTCGTCGAGACGTTCGTCAGTTCAGGAGACGCAGACAACTTGTCGATCAGCTGCGGGACCCAGCGGTCGAGCGTCGAGGTTGCCGCAGACCCGAGCACAAACTGATACTGGGCGCGGCTGATCGTCGAATCTACGGTGAGGTCCTGCACAGGTTGCAAATAAAGCGAGATTCCCGGCACCCGGCGCGCCGCGCCTTCAAGTGACTGCACGACCTGATCGATATTTTCCCTTCGTTGATCCTTGGGCACCAGGTTGATCAGCATGCGCCCACTGTCGAGCGCGTCATTCGTGCCATCCACGCCGATGAATGACGACAGGCTGTCGACATTCGGACTTCCGAGAACGGCACTCGCCAACGCCTTTTGTCGCTTCGCCATTTCCGAAAACGAAACCGTCGGGCCGGCCTGCGTAATGCCCTGTACCAGTCCCGTGTCCTGGACGGGGAAAAAGCCTTTCGGGATCACAATGTAAAGAAGCACGGTCAGTGCGAGCGTGATCAAGGCGACCCCCAGCGTCAGAGGCTGGTGATCCAGGACCCAGGTGAGCAGGCGGCCATAACCGGCAATCAGGCGCTCGAACTGTTCCCGAGCTGCGCGGGCAAATGCCGTCTGTCGGCGTTCCTTTTGCCGTTTCAGGATTTTCGCGCACAGCATCGGCACGAGCGTGAGGGAAACCACGGCGGAGATAAGTATGGTGATCGCGAGCGTCATCGCGAATTCCCGGAAAAGCCGGCCGACCACCTCGCTCATGAAGAGCAGGGGAATGAGGACCGCGATCAGGGAGATCGTCAGCGACACGATCGTGAAGCCGATCTCACCGGCACCTTTCAATGCGGCCTTCAGCGGTGGTTCGCCGGCCTCGAGATGGCGGCTGATGTTTTCGATCATGACGATCGCATCGTCCACGACGAAGCCTGCGGCGATGGTCAGCGCCATCAGCGAAAGATTGTTCAAACTGAAACCCAGCAGATACATCGCGGCGAAGGTGCCGACGAGTGAAAGCGGTACGGAAAGGCTCGGAATAATTGTTGCGGGCAGATTGAGCAGAAAGACGAAAATGACCAGAACGACCAGGACGACTGCGAGTCCGAGCTCGAATTCCACGTCGGCCACCGAAGCACGGATCGTGGTCGTCCGATCGGTCAGGACTGACACCTCGATCGACTGCGGCAGACCAGCCTCGACTTGGGGCAGCATCGCCTTGATCCTGTCAGCGACGGCGATCACGTTGGCGCCCGGCTGGCGCTGGATATTGAGCAGTATGGCCGGGGTAGTGTTCTTCCAGCTCGACAGCTGGTCGTTCTCCGCGCCCTGCACGACTTTGGCGACGTCGGAGAGATGAACCGGCGCTCCGTTCCTGTATGCCACGACGATGTTCCGGTAATCGACCGGCGACTGGATCTGGTCGTTATCGTTGATTGTGTACGCGCGAGTCGGCCCGTCGAAATTGCCTTTCGGCGCATCGGAATTTGCGTTGGCGATCGTGGTGCGAAGATCGTCGATGTTCAGACCGTGAGCTGCCAGCGCCTGAAGATTGGCCTGGATGCGTACCGCCGGCCTTTGTCCGCCGTTGATACTTACGAGGCCGACGCCGGGCAGCTGCGAGATTTTCTGGGCAATGCGAGTATCTGCGAGAACCTCAACCTGCGTGAGCGGCATTGCCTTCGACATGACCGCAAGCGTGAGAATCGGCGCGTCGGCGGGATTGACCTTCGCATAAACCGGTGGCGCTGGCAGGCTCTGGGGCAGCAGATTGCTTGCCGCATTGATCGCCGCCTGCACTTCCTGCTCGGCAATGTCGATGTTCAGGCTGAGGTCGAATTGCAGGGTAACGACAGAGGCTCCTCCGGAACTGGCGGATGTCATCTGGTCAAGCCCAGGCATCTCCCCGAACTGTCGTTCCAGCGGAGCGGTCACAGTCGTAGTCATGACTTCCGGGCTGGCGCCGGGCAGGAACGTCTGCACCTGGATGGTCGGATAATCGACTTCGGGCAGGGCGGACAAAGGCAGATAACCGAAGCCGACAAGTCCCACCATCAGGATGGCGACCATCAGCAGCGACGTTGCCACGGGACGCAGGATGAAAGGACGGGACGGATTCATCGGAGGCGGCAGATGGTCAAGGATTTGCGTTCCCGCTCCGACTCACTCTCGAGCGGCGCCGATGTTGGCCCTGGGCAAAATTGCCGGTCCTCCGCGAAAAACCGCCAGAACTGCTTGCGCCGGGGATCAGTACCCGCGCACCGTTGCGCAGGCGATCGGCTCCGTCGACGACGACCACCTCCCCAGCCTTCAATCCGCGAAGCACGTCCACGGTATCGCCATCCGCGTGACCGAGGCCGACATTCCGCATGTGAACGGTCCGATCCGGCCCGACAACAAACACGTACGTGCCTGATGGACCGTGCTGGACAGCCGCGGCGGGGACCGTGGTTTGTCCGTGCAGCGTGTCCACAAGCAGACGGACGTTGACGAATTGGCTCGGAAACAGACGGTGATCCGAATTGTCGAACAGGGCGCGAAGTTTGACGGTCCCTGTCGTGGGATCGACTTCGTTGTCGAGGGTCGTAAGCACGCCGCTGGCAATTTTTGTCGTCTGCGACCTGTCGTAGGCGGCCGCCAGAAGTTTCGCTCCGGCGTGCAATCGCTCCGATACCTCGGCAATGTCGTCTTCCGGCAGCGTGAACAGGACGGACATGGGCTGCAGTTGGGTCACGACGACGATTTCAGGCGTGGTGCCGACCTGGACGTAATTGCCGACGTCGACCTGCCGCAGCCCCACCTGACCCGCGACGGGAGAGGTGATTTTGCAATAGGAAAGATTCACCGCTGCCGCTTCTACGGTGCCACGGTCTGCCTGCACGGTTCCCGCGTCGGTGTGGACCAGCGCTTGCTGCGTGGCGACGATCTGTTGCGAGATCGCCTTCTGCGCCCAAAGGGCCTGGTAGCGCTTCAGATCGATCTGAGCATTCGCATACTGGGCGTCGTCGCGCGCCAGCGCACCCTTCGCCTGATCGAGAACTGCCTGATACGGTCTGGGGTCGATTTCGGCGAGTACATCGCCAGCCTTCACCATCTGACCTTCCTGGAAGTCGACCTTCTGAAGGATTCCGCTGACCTCCGGCTTGACGGTCACCGTAGCCAAGGGCGTGACTGCCCCGAGCGCGTCCAGGGTAATCCGGATATCGCCAAGCGCTGCCTTCGCAGTTCCGACCGGTACCGGGCCGTTTGTTCCGAAACGGCCCCCGTGCCGGGCCGATTCGGGCGCAGGCCGCAGAAACCAAATGATAAGAGCCACAACGAGGAAGGCGCCCAGAACGAGAAGAATGCGACGCCCTCCCGCCCGGGTTCGCGTCCAGAGCCCGGCCCGTCGTTCACCGCTACGCGCCGAAATCGCGCGGCGAAGGGAGTCATTGTCCGCTGGGGATGCGCTCATCGTTGTCTCTTTTGATCGTCAATGGCGCCGCCGGACTTCCATGGGCGGGACGGCCCGCCGCCTCGGGGCTATTGGCGATGCACTCCTAGCAAATCCCGCTTGCCGAACTTTGTCGAAATTGTCGCGAACCGCGGCGCCTGTGGCACGTCCGGATCACGGTGCGTTCTTGGCTCTTGGGTGCGTGATCAAAGGACGTTGACAAGCCAGAATTAACCACGCCAAGGCCGAAACGGGGAGAATCCGTGCTAGCCATGGCAAGCCGAAGCGGAGGCAATTCGCGTTCCCGATGCGGGTGTTATTTCTCACCGACAATTTCGTTCCCGAACGGAATGCACCGGCCCTGCGCTCGTACGAACATTGCCGGCGCTGGGCAAGGCAGGGCGTCGACGTCACCGTGATCACCACGGTGCCGAATTTTCCCCTCGGTAAACCGCAGCCACCCTACCGAAACACCTTCTGCCAACACGAGGAGATCGACGGCATCCGGGTGATCCGGGTTTGGAGTTTTCTCGCTCCCAACCGCGGGGTCGTCTTGCGCGCCCTGGATTTTGCAAGCTTTGCGGTTTCGGGGTTTCTCGCCGGCCTCTTTGAGCGACCCGATATCATCGTCGCGACGTCTCCCCAGATGCTTACGGCTGTTGCCGGTCATTTGCTGGGGCGCGTCAAACGCCGTCCCTGGGTCTTCGAAGTCCGGGATCTGTGGCCGGAATCGATAACCGCAGTCGGTGCCATGAAGGACGGATTCGTTATTCGCTTCCTCGGGCGCGTCGAACGGATGCTCTATGACGGAGCGGAGCGCATCGTCACCGTTACCGAACCGATACGCAGGCAACTCGTAGCCAGGGGGATTCCTCCGGAAAAAATCGCGGTGGTCACCAACGGAGCCGATCTCGAACGTCTGGTTCCCCGTATCGGAAATCCCCAATTGAAATCGCGTCTGAAACTGGAGGGAAAGTTCATTGTCGCCTATGTGGGCACGCATGGATTTGCGCAGGGGCTTGAGGTCGTCGTTCGTGCCGCCGCCATCCTTCGCGACAGCGACGTCCATTTCCTGTTCGTCGGGGAGGGCGCGCGGCGGGACGACCTGATTGCTTTCGCGGGTGAGTTGGGAGTCTCTAACGTCTCATTTGTAGGAAGTGTAGCCTCGGAGGCCGCCGTCGATTATCTGGCGCTGGCCGATGCGATCGTCGTTCCCCTGAAAAACTCGGCGGTTTTCGAGGGCGCGCTGCCGTCGAAAATTTTCGAGGCTGCGGCAATGGAAAAGCCCATTCTCCTTAGCGCCAATGGTGCGTCTGCGGAACTCGTGCGCGATTATCGCGCCGGGATCGTCGTGCCGCCGGAAAATCCCGAAGCACTGGCGGGGGCAGCGCAGTGCCTTCGGTCGAACGCGGTTTTGCGGGAAAGCTTTCGCGACGGCTGCAAACGCCTCGCGCGCCATCATGATCGCGAGAGACTGGCAGGCGTCATGCTCGCCGAGATTCGCCGGGCTCATGAATCGGCAGCTAACGTTTCGTGAGACCTCGGGCGTTTGTGTAAAAAAACTGCGTTCCGGTTTCCTTTGAATCGGCTGTACCGCGCGTCTTTAACTGCCCGACGAGGTATTCGAATGTGAAATGACTGAAAGCGAGGCCCCGGCGATCGCGAGCTGGCTGAATATTTGAGAGATCTGGGTCGCGAACACCATCCAATTGAAAGGTGCGGGGTTGGGGGGGACCACGATCGTGGACCCCGGAGGGATGGGATCGCTTCCGAAAAAGCTGAGCACGCCCGAAGAGGCCGTGCGGGCGCTGCCATCGGGCATTATCACGAAGGTCTCGTCGTCTTCGGCGGTGTTGGTATACCCGCCGGCGAGATCGACGTAGTCATCCACGCTCATATCCGGCCTGTACTGGAACGATCCCGGATTGAGAACCTCGCCACTAACAGCGACTGTCGACGGACGCTTGGGAATATAGATGAAATCGCCGGGCTGAAGCAGCGTATCCAGTTCCGGTTTCACGGCCAGGATCGTCGGATCTGCCGTCACGGTAATCCTGCCGAGCGCCGGTTGATGCAGCAACTGTTGTTCCAGGGACTGAATATACGTGAGGAGTTGCGGGTTGACATTGGGTGTGGTCCCGGCGGCAAGAGCGCCGGTCTGCAGTTCGACCGCCTCCCGGTAATTTCCCTGAGCTTCTTCCTGCTGCGCGCTGATGCGGGTAAACACAGCACCCAACGGGTACGCTTCGTCGGTGAGACCGCCAGCACGGCTCAGCACGGACGAAAGACGCTCACTCCTCAGAATATCGAATGTGCCAGGATAACGAACGGCGCCCACCACCGTGACGGCTCCGTTTTCGCGATCGGAGAACACCTGTCGCACGAGAATCGTATCGAGCGGTCGTAAGGCGACCTTGTCGAAATCGGCGAGCGTGGTTCCGCGATAGACGTTGCGCACCGTGTGCGACGTTCCTGAAGCCGCATCGATTTCACTGGACGTGACGGTTACGGCCGACAGATCGGCCTGAAGCTGCAGCCCCCCGGCAGCGCTGAGCATGGCCGCCAGCGGTGTGCCGCCTTCCGCGAGGTAGCTGCCCGGATCGTGCACGTCCCCTTCGATCCAGACGAGGTAGTCCGCGGCGAAGCTGACAAGTCCCGTCGGAGTCAGGCCGAGTTCCGCGGCGAGATCCGTTGGCGAAGTATCCGGAGCAGGCACGCCCAATGCCGGCGGTCTCGTCAACCCTGCGCCCTGGAGCGGCATGCCTGCGGCGGTGCTCTGTGCGCTCTCTGCCTGCAGGAGCGCGATGGATGCAGGCGACTGCTGGCTGGCTGCCGCCGCAACGCTCGCCTGGTACGGAGGAGCAGGAGGCAGTGGCGCGCTCGTCATGAGACCCATCGGTGACGCCGGGGGCGTCGTGGCCGAGGTGATCGTCGTAGGCGATCCGCCCACCGGAAGAGTGCTCGTGATCGCCTGACCCACACCGGTGGCAACGGCCTGACCAAGCGTGGATGGAGTTGCCGAGGGCGGGGAGGCCGCAGTGCCTTGCGCAGCCGAGCTTGCCGGCGCACCGCCAGTTGCACCTGTCCCGCCATTTGCCGCGCCATAAATCGCGGCGGCGTTATTCGTCGGTTGCGCGGATGTGCCGGCGACCGATGATGTCGGCGCGGCTTGCGTGGCTGTCTGAGTTGCCTGTGCAGCGTTGGAAGAGAGTGCGAGTGCCACTTCGGAAGGCGGCACGCTCGAAGCCTTTTCCGCAGCCTGCAGCTGTGCTGCCGCTGCAGCCGCGAGCGCCTGGGCCTGCGTATTCGACAGCACGAACACAAGGTCTCCCTGGCTCAGCTTCAGATCTTCCTGTCCCTCAAGCACGCGCGTGAGGGAAAAAGGAACGGCCAGGTGCATGTTGGTGCGGGGATCCAGGTGCACGAGAATGCCGAGTGGCGTGTAAGCGTCCCCAGTAAGGTCGGTGGACTTGCGGATGAGCTGTGAGAGAGTTGGCACGTCGTCGAGCGGACGAGTGCCCGGCAGCTGGACTGCGCCCGCCAGCGTGACGCGACCGAGCGAACTCCCCGCTTCCTGATCGACGGAAAGTATTTCGCCGCTTTCGATGGTCTGTCCGTGCCCCAAACCTTCGAGTCGTGTGCCGCCGCTAGGAAGCAGGGCGAGTTTCGAGAGGTGGTTTGCGCCGGCTATCCTGCCGCCGGCGAGTCGAATCAGGGCGTCGCTCGAAATAGCGTGCGCATGCGCCGGGAGTTCGTAAATCCCCGGTCGATTGACAAGGCCCAGTGCCGCTACCGTCGCCCCGATCGGCGGGACCTCAATTCGGTCGCCATCGGTCAGATTTCCGAGTTCGGTAACGTTTCCGTTGGCAAGGACGGAATAGAGATCGATGCGAATGCGCTTTGTGCCGCGAACCAGAATGATGTTTCGCAAGCTGCCGGTTTTTCGCACGCCGCCGGACAGCAGGATCGCGTCGATGGGCGTATTCAGTCCGCTCAGTGTCCGCACGCCGGGTGCGTTGACTTCGCCGCTCACCAGCACCGAAATTTGCCGGGTTTGGGCGAGCGACACGAATGCGCGGCTGTGCAGCGCGTCCTTTGCGATTACGGCCTGGATATCCTGACGAACCTGCCCGAAGGTGCGTCCGGCGGCCTGCACGGGCTCATAGCCGGGCACGATGATCCGACCGTCGCGGTCCACCGATACCACATAAGTATTGTTGTCATGTCCGCGGCAGACGATCGTAAGCTGGTCGCCCGGCCCAAGAATGTAACGATCCTGAACGTTGCCGATCTGTGAGACGGTAACAGCGGAAGGGACACCGAAAATATCGTATCCGAACTGCTGAAGCGGTTGGCCCGCACGCTGCGAAAACAGCAGTTCGAGCGTCGAGGTCGGCAACTGCGAAGCGCTCGGCGCGGTGGCCGGAGCAAGCGTCTGCGTCGAAGGACTAACCGTCGGCTGAACGTTCACGGGCGGAGCGGGCGCCGGAACGCCAGGTTGCCCGCTCGACGACGTGGCACCCAGGCTCTGGAGCACGGATTGGACCGAGGAATTGCTGATCGTTTGCGCACTCGCCTGCACCAGAGCCCAGGCGGCAAAAATCGCTGCAGCCGCCGCAACAAGTTGGGCAACGCGAGAACGCACCGGCCTTTTCAGCATACGAATTCCGCCCGCCGCATAGCGGCGACCCCTTCGGTGTTTTTAAAACGCCTCAGCTCGCTTCTTAAGCTCAGGGCGGCAACTTCTGCAAGTTAAACGCCTGAAGAATCCGCCTTTTCGGCCATCGGGTGCTTGCGGGGGTTCGCCGGCGCCCGATGGACTCGCAATGGTGGGCATGCAAAATCCTTGCGGCTGGCATTTTCCAACGGCCGGCGGATTTCGCCCCAAGGGGCGGGCGATACAGCGAACGGGGCGTTTTGAGTGTTGCTGGTCCCTTCGGGCGTGCGGACCTTTGCGGGACGGTTGCTTGCGGCCGGGTCGATCCTGCTCTTGCTCTGGCTGCCATCGCGTGCGCAGGACGAGGCTTATGTCTCCAATGTGTTGCCTTCGTCTTCGCTGTACGGGGGTGTCGGCATCATCGACATGCGCAATGCCCGCTTCATGCCTGACGGCACCCTCTGGGTCAGCGCCGATGTCAAAGAGCCCGACGATCGGATCGCGATTTCGTTTCAGGCTGCCCCATGGCTGGAAACGACCTTCCGTTACTCGATCAATTATGCGCTCGCGCCTCTAGGACAGCGGGCATTGTACGACCGCAGTTTCGACGCAAAAATCCGGCTTTTCACCGAAGGCGAGTACATGCCGCAGGTCGCATTCGGCCTCCAGGACTTCATCGGCACAGGTGTTTATTCTGCGGAATATCTCGTCGCGTCGAAGCAATTCGGGCCCGTCGACGTTACGGCAGGCATGGGGTGGGGCCGTCTCGCCTCCCGATCCGCACTTCCCAATCCGTTTTGCAAGATCATTGCGAGCTTTTGTACGCGGCCGGCCGACACCTCGCCGACTGGCGGCCTATTTCTGATTGGCGATTGGCTGCACGGGCCTGACGTCGGGATATTCGGCGGTATCGAATATCAAACGCCTGTCCCCGACCTGGTTCTCAAACTGGAATATTCGAGCGACGACTACGCCGCGGAATCCTCCTACACGGGCAATCCCCATGTTCGTCCCTTGAGCTATGCGCCGGTGCCGGTGAACGCCGGCCTCTCGTATCGGCTGTGGCATGACGTGGATCTCGGCGTCTCGGTGATCGGCGGTCGCGAACTATCCTTCAACGCCTCCATAGAAATGAATCCGACGAAACCGAACTGGCCGTTCCGACTGGACCCGCAACCGCCACTCGTGGCGCGTACCGAAGGCGCCGGACAGCCCCTGACACGCCTCGATCTCGGGGATGCACCTGCCGGTCAAATCTGGCCCGTGCATTTCGTCGACCTTGCATCGAGGACCGGGGAAAATGCGAGACCCCCCGATCCTGCCGTCTTTCACGACGGCGATTGGCAGGTTCAGGAAGTGTTCCGGCGGGCGAACCTGCACCTCACCGATGGCTGGATTGCCGGGGACACGTTGATTGCGCAGGTCGACCTCAAGGGTCCGCCGGCGCCAGCGTGCGCCAGCTTAACGGGGCAAGGGATTCTGCCCGCACCCCGCCTGATCCTGTTGGCAAGCGACTGGAGTCCCATTGAAACCTGTGCCGAATCTTCGTCCAACACATCGTCCGCTCCGGCGGCGAAACCCCTTTGGCAGCCCGACATCCTCGCGCGGATGCGCAAGGCGATCGAGGACCAGCAACTGGTGGTCCAAGGCGTTTCGATCGCTCATGGGGTGGTGAAGGTCGAGATCGAAAACGACCGATATCTTCGGGATGCCGAGGCCATAAGCCGTACGGCGCGTGCGCTTTCCGCAACCGCTCCCGCCGACATCGCAGCGTTCGAAATCACCACGACTATGTCGCACATGCCACTGACGACGGTCACCTTCTCGCGCTCGGAACTGGACGCGGCGGCGCGCGGCCGAACCACGCCTGCCGAGTTGTGGGAATCGACGATACTTTCGGATGCTTCTCCCGAGACCGCCTTCCCGAACGGGGCCGCGGATCCGCAGTTTTCGTGGAGTCTATTTCCTTCCCTGCAGGACGATCTGTTCGACCCGAACAATCCCGCCTACGTTGGTATTGGAATCTCCGGCAGCACGCATACCGAATTGTGGCGTGGGCTCGTTCTCGACGACGAGGCCACATACAACGTGTGGAACAACTTCGGCTCCATCACGCGTCCCAGCAACAGTCTTCTTCCCCATGTCCGGACGGATGTCGTGGAATACCTTCAGAAGGGTTCGACAGGAATCAATCTTCTCACGCTCTCCGATTTCATCAAGCCGGCGCCCGATTTTTATGCAAGGCTGAGTGTCGGTTATCTCGAGCAAATGTTCGCAGGAGCGGGCGGCGAAGTGCTCTACCGACCCTTCGGCCAGCGCTGGGCGATTGGAGCGGATATCTACGACGTGTACCAGCGCAGTTTTGACGACCTGTTTGGATTGCAAAGCTATCACGTTGTGACAGGCCATGCCTCCCTGTACGTCGAAACGCCTTGGGAGAATGTGACGGCGGTCCTGCGCGCAGGCCGCTATCTCGCAGGCGATTATGGCGGGACTCTCGAGCTTTACCGTCGATTCGATACGGGGATTCTCGTGGGCGCATGGATGACTCTGACCAATGTGCCATCCAGCAAGTTCGGCGAAGGCAGCTTCGACAAGGGCATCCGGATCGTCATTCCGCTCGAATGGGCGCTTCCTGTCGGGACGACCGCAAAGTTCGAAGAAGACCTGCGCCCCATCCAGCGCGACGGCGGCCAGCCGCTGTACAACGATGCCCAGCTCTACGACATGACCCAACCCTCAAGCTATGGAGATTTGGAGCACCAATGGCCGCACGTATTCCAATGAGGCGATTGCTGGTGATTCCCGGGGTGCTCGCATTCACGATTGCCGCGGTGTCGGGCTGCGCGGGTACCAACGATCTCTCCAACAGCGACAGCGGACGTATCGGCCTGCTCCTGTTTCATGAAATCACAAATATCGGCTCGTCGGAATCGGTGCCGCGGTCGCGGGTCGCAGCGGTCCCGTATGCCACGCTGGGCGTTCGGCTCGGTTCCAGCGACGAATCCCTGTTTGTCCTGGCGGGCAAGAGTGGCACCGACCTCGTCTGGCTCGGCGGCCGACAACTCGCAATAACGACGCGCGATGGACGCATCGTCAGGACTGCGGGATTCGTGCAAAATCTGTCGGGGTTTCAAATCGGCGGCGAGCCATCGGCCGAAGAAAACCCAGGTGCCGAGAGGTTCCTTTACGATTACGCGGCACGGTCTCGCTATGGCGTTCCGGTGGCATGCACGGTCCGGGACGCGGGGTCAGAACGCATTATCGTCATCGGCGTACCCCATGACACGCGGCATCTTGTCGAGAGCTGTTCGGCGGATGAGATCGACTGGCATTTTCGCAATCAGTTCTGGAAAGACGCTAACGGAATGGTCTGGAAATCCGAACAAAACGTGGCTCCGGATCTCGATGCGTTCACGTTGGAGATTTTGCGTCCCGCTCAGTAACCATTTTTGACAGTAGCCATTTTTTGCAGCCGGGCTTCGGCGCATTCACATTGAACCCCGTGTGTGGGCCGTGTTAGGGTCGATCAAGCGCACGGGTAAAAGTGAGTTGAGCGGGGTTGAATGAGCAGGGGGGCAAACCATAACTGGTCTCTCCCGCGGGTTACAACTGTTGGTTGTGGTCCATGGGGAAAGAACATCGCTCGAAACCTTTCCAAGCTGGGCGCGCTTTATGCGGTCTGCGACTCGAATCCCTCGGCCGCTTCAAGGGTCTCATCGGACTTCGGCGTTCCGGTCAGGTCGTTCGCCGACGCCCTAACCGACTCCAGTTGCGATGCCATTGCGCTGGCGTCTCCAGCCTCACTGCATAACGAACACGTCCGCCGCGCCTTGCGGGCCGGCAAGCATGTTTTCGTCGAAAAGCCGCTCGCATTGAATGTAGCGGATGGTCGGGAACTCGCGAGAATTGCCCGAAAGAAGTCCCGAATTCTCATGGTCGGCCATCTGTTGCGCTATCACCCCCACGTTCTCAAGCTTGTCGAACTGGTAAAGGAGGGGCGGCTAGGTCACATCCAGCGAATTTTTGCCCGCCGGCAGGGCGCCGGGCGGCTTCGCGCCGAGGAAGACGTGTTGTGGTCTTTCGCCCCCCACGATCTTTCGCTCATTCTGGCGATCACGGGCGAGCTGCCCAAGCGCGTGTGGGCTGAGGGCAGCGCGATATTGACTCCGTCAGTGCTCGACATGGCCAGCATCCACATGAAATTCGCGAGCGGAACGGCCGCACGCGTACACGTTTCGTGGCTTAATCCTTACAAGGAACAGAAGCTTACCGTGGTGGGCTCGGCTGCGACCGCGATTTTCGATGATCGCGCCGAATGGTCTGACAAGCTTCTAGTGTATAACCACGACATCCTGTTTCGGGATGGGCGGCCCTGGGCTGTCAACACCGAACCTACGCGGTTTCGGGTCGAGCAGCGCGAACCGCTGCACGAGGAATTTTCACATTTCCTGCAGGCGATCCGGACCGGGATTCCGCCTCGAACGGATTCGGCCGAAGCCGTCGCTGTCCTGTCGGTGCTCGACGCGGCGACCCGATCTATGGCCTCCGGCAGGCATACGTCGCCTCGCGCCCTCCGGCCACACAGGCGTGTCAATGGCTACCATGGCCGCGTAGTCCACGACCTGGAGCCCGCGCTGGTTGCCCTGGATTAGCCCGGCAAAAGATGCCGCTCTTCTGCGGGGCCCAATCCTCCTATTATGGGGCGAGATCGGATGGCGACCGATGATTTCTTCGTTCACCCGAGCGCCATAATCGATCCGGGAGCGACGATCGGCGCCGGGACTCGCATCTGGCATTTTTCGCATGTCCTTCCGGGAACTGTCGTCGGACGCGATTGCGTAGTCGGGCAGAATGTGATGATCGGCCCGCGCGTCAGAGTAGGCGATGGATGCAAGATACAGAACAATGTCTCCGTCTATGAGGGCGTGATCCTGGAGGACAACGTCTTTTGCGGCCCGAGTGCGGTGTTTACGAACGTGCGCGTACCGCGGGCCTTTATTGACAGGAAGAACGAGTTCAGGACAACGAGAGTGAAGGCTGGCGCTTCCATCGGCGCCAACGCGACGGTAGTGTGCGGCGTTACGATCGGAAGCTACGCCATGGTCGCTGCGGGTGCAGTTGTCACCCGGGATGTGCCTCAGCACGCCCTCGTCGCCGGTTGCCCCGCCCGCTTTCTCGCGTGGGTGGGCAAGAGCGGCGAACGACTGGACGCCAGTCTCGTATGCCCCCGTACCGGGGAGCGATACCGGCTCCACAACGGAGAACTGGCGCTGGAATATTAGAAATCCGATGGGGACGGTACGCGGCCAGTGCAGGTGGAGTGTCGCGGAGAGGAAGAGGAGTCCGCAACGAAATGAGTCTGGCCCCCGCAAAGCGCGTGCGAAGATTCGATCCCGAATTGCTGAAGCGGCGAATCGGCGTGCGCGAGGCCGTCGTCGGCGTGATCGGGATGGGCTATGTAGGACAGCCGCTGGCGATTGCGGCTCATCGCCGCGGTTTCCGCGTCATTGGGTTCGATACGGATGCCACGAAAGTGGAAGCTCTCAACTCGGGAAAGTCAGGCATTCGTACCATACCTGACGAAAAAATTGCCGCCATGCGCGACGGCGCCCGGTTTCGCGCGACGGGCGATGTGGAAGAATTGGGCGAGCCCGATATCGTACTGATCTGCGTGCCCACGCCGCTGACCCGTTTTCGCGAGCCAGATTTGTCATTTGTCCAACGAACCGCCCGGGATCTCAGCGCGGTGCTACGTCCGGGACAGCTGATATGCCTTGAGTCAACCACATACCCGGGCACAACGTCCGAAATCGTAAAGCCGATTCTCGAGGAGAGCGGGTTCGCTGTGGGACAAGACGTCTTCCTCGCGTTCTCGCCGGAGCGCGAGGATCCCGGAAATCAGACTTTTCGTACGACCGATATTCCGAAGGTCGTGGGCGCGGACGACGAAATCAGCCGTGATCTCGCCAATGCATTTTATGCGGCTCTCGTCGAACGGGTTGTTCCCGTACCTTCTTCAGCTACGGCCGAAGCGGTCAAATTGACCGAGAACATCTTTCGGTGCGTGAACATCGCGCTGGTAAACGAGCTGAAGCACATTTATCAGCGGATGGGCATTAATATCTGGGACGTGATCGAAGCCGCGTCGACCAAGCCATTTGGCTTTATGCCATTCTACCCGGGACCAGGTCTGGGGGGGCACTGCATTCCAATCGATCCATTTTATCTGACCTGGAAGGCGCGGGAGTACGAGGTGCCGACGCGGTTCATTGAGCTGGCGGGCGAGATTAATTCTGCTGAGCCGCGGGAAGTCGTAAACGCCTTGGCATCGGCATTATCGACGCGCAAGAGCATGAGTCTAAATGGCGCGCGTATCCTGCTCCTCGGCCTCGCTTACAAAAAGAACGTTGACGATCTTCGCGAAAGTCCGGCCTTGGTCATCATGCAGGACCTTCTGGGCCGGGGGGCGGCCGTTTCGTATTTCGATCCGTGGATTCCGGAGATTCCCATGACCCGCGCTCATGCGGCTCTCGCCGGGCGAAAGAGTATCGCCTGGGACTCCGCGGCCCTGGCGACATCATTTGATGCAGCCCTCATTGTTACTGACCACGATGCTCTTCCTTATGACGAACTCGTCAGGGCAATCGATCTCGTCGTGGACACCCGCAACGCTACGCGTCATGTAAGGGAGGGACAGACGTGCGTGGTGATGGCATAGTCGCCGCGTCGGGACAGGGACATCGGGAACGTGGGAACTGAGACGGCGAATCCGCCCGTACGGCTGGCGAGCGCTACGCCCATGTCTGGCGCCACCGGTCGTCCAGGTCTTGGTCGGCTTCTGGAGGTCCAGGTTCAGGTCCTTCGGGCTCTGGTGATCCGCGATATGCAGTCCCAGCAGGCAAACCTCGTCCATGGCTGGGCCTGGGTGTTTTTCGACGCATTTCTGGCCTTTGCCGCTCTCCTGATCATGAAGCTTGCAATCCGGGCATTCAATCCTCCCGGAGTTCCACCCATTACATTCATCGTTTCGGGCCTTATTCCCTGGCTGATGTTCAGCGCCTGCCACAATTTGCCGGATGGAGCGATAAAGAGAGGGAAGAAGCTTCTCGCATTGCCCATCGTAACCGAGCTTGACCTGGTCGTCGCCTCGGCGATCCGCATTTTCATGACGTTCGCGATCCTGTTTTTGGTTCTTGCTACGGTCGCGGGCTTTTACGAGCATGTCCCTTTCCCGAGGGTGCCGATCGGTATTCTTCTGCTGTTTGTGTGCTTGTGGCTGATGGGCGTTTGTTTCGGGGTCATGTTGATGGCCCTGAACCGCCTCTATCAGCCCGCCGCGAAGTTCGTTGCGTTTTTTCTGAGATTTTCGACGATCATCTCGGGAGTCATTTTCAGTGTGACGATGTTTCCGCCGTCCATTTGGCCGTATCTGGCCTGGAATCCGTTCCTGCACATCGAAGAATTGCTGCGTGTTTACTGGTTCTATTCGTACGAGACCCCTATAGGTTCACCGCTCTTCGTGACGCAGTGCCTGGTTGGAATGCTGTTTTTGGGTCTGCTTCTGGAGCGTTATGCGCGACGCAGGCTGCCGCCATGAGCATCCACCTGCGCGACGTCTTTGTGCCGGCATCGCATCCCAATGCTGCGGGTCCGCTTTTCGAGGGCATCGAAATGGGAATTCCGGACGGCGCGCGCATCGGCGTCTTCGGGCCGTCCAAGTCGGGGAAAAGTACGCTCCTTCGCCTGATGTGCGGAACTGCGCTCGTCGAGCGCGGTCGTGTGGAGCGCAGCTCGCGCGTTTCGTGGCCGATTCCGCTCGACGGCTTCTTTTCCCCTGCAGGTACGGTCGCTCAAAATATCCGGTTCGTGGCGCGGTTATACGGTGTCGCCGAAGCGGATTTCTGCCGGCGGGTATCCGACCCGATGGGTCTCGACGAATATTTGGGCGTGCCGCTTAAAAGCTGCCCAAACTTCGTCAAGCCGCGATTGGCGCTTGCCGTCGGTGTGGCAATCGATTTCGATATTTACCTGTTCGACGGCTCACTGGCTGGCACAGACAAGACATTCAAAACCGAAGCCGCGCAGTTCGTTGCGGAACGGACGGTCGGCCGCGGCTATGTTCTGGCAACGGCGAACCCCAATGAGGCCGAAAAGAGATGCGATTCGGCCTATGTTTTGGATGCGGGACGCGCTAGGTATTTCGCCGACGCCGAAGAGGCCGTCAACTGTCTTAAGGAAATGATTGCTGCTCAGAAAGCGAAGGCTGCTGCGCGACAGGAGAAAAGGCCGAGCGAAGACGATGGCGAGGCCGAGTTATTGGGCGATGTCGATATGGTCGCGGCTGCGGTCGCAGACGCGGTCGATTGACGGCGCAACGTTCGGGAGTAATCGATTTTGATGACGACGCTGAATTCATCGTCCGGGACGATGCGCGCCGATGTTGTGGAAGCCGGGTTGCCGGCTCGGACTCGCCCGGACGCTGGGGCCGTGGGGCAGCTGTCGCACACGGCTCGTCAGTTTGGCGGCTGGCTGAGCCAAAAACTGTCGTTCTGGACGGTGGTGCCGATCATCGGCCTGGTCGGCATGGTTTACCTTTTTGCCTATACCGACTCGCTCTACGAATCGTCGGCGGTCATCGATCTTCAAAATTCGTCCTCGGCGAGTTCAAGCCTCAGCTCGATCAGCAGCAGCCTTTTTGGATCGTCGGCAAGTACGACCCAGGGTGGGGCCGTGGTGTCCTACATTCAATCCCCGGACATCCTCCGTATCCTCGACAGGCAATTTCATCTTCGCCAGTTGTACGCGTCTCCGGCGCACAGTCCGTTCTGGCGTCTCGACCCGGACGCAAGCAATGAGGATTTTCTTTCCTTTTACCAGCAGATGGTAACGGTGACTCAGGATTCGAGCACTCAGCTCATTACCATCAACGTGCTGGGCTATGATGCGGCGAGAGCACGCCGGCTCTGCAATGCGATCATTGCCGCATCGCAAAAATTCGTGAATGGCATGTCCTCGGTCATGAGCAACGCCACGCTCAAATATGCGAAGGATCAGCTAGCTATCGCCACCAAGGCTGTGGAAACGGCTCAGCCCTATGAGCGGTCAGTGGCCGAAATGGAACTCACCGCTGCTCAGCAGGGGCTTGTTTCGGCGCAGGCTCTCGCTAACCAGCAGCAATCGTTTCTCATTACCGTAAACTCGGCGAATCTGCCAACCGATACATCGGACCCGGATCGGCTGGTCGACGAGGCGATGATTCTCCTGGCCGGCTCGCTCATCTACATGATTGCCCATCTTTTGCTTGCGAACGTTCGAGATCACGGGCGACGCTGAGGGAGCCGCGGCGTCAGCCCGTGTTCTCAAAAGGCCGATCATTCCGGCCGGCAAATCGTTCCACCAACAGGCGGCATATAGCGTCCGCAGCGTTCGAGTTCTCGTATGAGGCGATCTCGCGCCGCCGTTTGAAGTCGGGCGAGGTCCACAAACGATTCCACCCGCAATCGATGGTTTCACGCCATTCCGTTTCGTCGCGGAGAGTAACGCAGGGTACGCGGTGAAAATATGCCTCTCGCTGGAGACCTCCGGAGTCGGTCAGGACAATCTTCGCGCAACGCGTCAGTCGGCACATATCCAGGTAACCCAGGGGTTCGATCGTGATGATCTCGCCTCCGTCCAGCGTTAGGGAAGCCGCTTGCAACGCATCGCGCGTGCGCGGATGGAGCGGAACGACCAGTGGGCAGCTTCGGGACTGTTCCAGAAGGTATTCGACAATGGCCTCGATCCGTTGACGGCTTTCCAGGTTTTCTTCCCGGTGAAAAGTCGCCACGCCATATGTTTTTTCCCGAATCCCAAGTCGTTCAAGAACTGTGGAATGCCGCATGGCCAGGGGCGTCGCGATCCCGACTGCCTCGAACATCAGATCGCCGACGATGTGAACTCCGGTCGTTAGTCCCTCGCGCGCCAAATTCCTTTCCGCGAGCTGCGTGGGACAGCACAGGAGCGAGCTTAGGTGATCCACCACAACGCGATTGACTTCTTCAGGCATGTTTCTGTTAAAGGAGCGCAGGCCGGCTTCAACATGCACGACAGGAATTCGAGATTTGGCGGCGGCAAGCGCGCCTGCCAGAGTGGAATTGGTATCTCCATAAACCAGAACGGCGTCGGGTCTTTCGGCGATTAAAATATTCTCGATTGCGGCAAGCATTAGCCCCGTCATCGTGCCATGGGTTCCGCCATGGACGTTCAGATTGAAACGGGGAGGGGCGATACCCAGTTCGGCAAAGAAGACGTCCGACATGTTCCAGTTGAAATGTTGCCCGGTATGGACGAGGACTTCCTCAAACGCGCCGTGCAGTCGTAGCGCCCGCGACAGGGCGAATGCCTTTATGAACTGCGGCCGCGCACCGACCACTGTGAGAATTCGTGTCACGCTGTCAGCCGTCGACATGAGACCGGTTCCGGCCTATCGCCCCCGCTCTGCAAGCACGGGCACGAAAGGCATATTGGCGGTCATTTCGCCGGGAGGGAGGCGGCATGGCCCGCAGATTGCGCGGCGAACGTCGTTCCCCTAGCGTCGGGGAGCGCGCCTCACTATTCGGGCAACAGTGCAACCGATTGGGAAATCCCCGGCTCTTTCGAGCCGCTCGCAAGCTGCAGGTGACCCGCTTGCGGGGGCAATCCCCCCAACGTACGCGCAACCGGCCCGAATCGGCTGGGCTATCCAACCGGGAATCTCGCTCCGCCGCCATGCGCGGAGAATTGCCTTTCTGCTTATCCGGTCGGGAATTGCCACAGGATTGGCTGCGGTCCTGGGCGTCCTGGATCGCCGGAGAAGCACAAATCTTCACGGTTGGCTTGCCGGCATTACCGACCGCCATGACGACCACACGGATTTCTGGAGCGCGGCCATGCGGCGATACCCGTCGGATCCTCGCTTTATGAGAAACAAGATTCATGCCGCTCTTCGTGCCGGGAGGGTCGCGGAAGCCGAAACTGCGTTTGCGCTGCTTCTGGGCAGCGGAAAGGCGACCGCAGCCGATTCCAAGTTCGTTCTCGGTCTTTCGAATGTCGATGTGCGCCGCGGCGAAATATACAGAATTCGCCGCCGCGTGCGAAGATTCCTTGCGGTATTGCGCGGCGGGCCCGACCATCGAATAGCCGCGGTTCGACTGAATCGCATCATTTTTGCGCACTTTCCCCGCGAACACCGTCGCCCCCCGGACACCAGGGCACTGCGGGCCCGGTTTGTTGCAATGTTGAACAGTTCGGAAATAAGGCGCGCGCCGAAGGCCCTGCTCACGCGAGCGGTGTCATGTGAAGCGATGCTCGAAAGCAGATGTCCGCACAGTCTCTTCTATACCGATGTATCCCGGCAGCAGCGCGACCAGTTCGTTTCGCTCGTACGGGGGAAGTTGGCGTCGGCTCAGCCATTTTCGTTTGTGCGTGTCGGCGATGGGGAAGCCGCCTGCTTGCCGTACGAACCGAGACTGGCAGGCCATGCCGCGGCGGATGCAAGAGACCGCGAACGTATCTGGTGGGGCGAACCGCTGGATCGTGATGTTCGGGCGCTGCTCGCCCCTCGTGTTGCGCGTGCAATCTGGGACTCCGATTGTATCGGACTGCCGACGACGGGCCGATATCTGCGGGAGTTGAACCTGTTGCAGGAGGATTCCCTCGAATCGTCGCTGACGGGACGCGGGCTTCGGGCGGTTCTTTATTGTTCGGAGCATCTTTCGCGATTGCGTTCGCCCGGGTTGGCCCAGCCCGTGCTCGTGTCGTGTCATCTGCACCAGGACCTGGCGCTCTGGGATTGCTATGGCACGTTGCTGGATGGCGCAAAAGAACTGGTGCTCGTGTCCTGCCATCCCGATCTCGCGGACTGGATGGCCAACCGTTTTGGCATCCGAATTGCCGGGAATCTGGTTCTTCCGCCGGACAGGATTTCGGGACCTCTGCTCAAACGCCGAGTTGAAGAGACCCGCGGCTTGCCGCAGATCCTGGACAAGGTCGCCGACGATTTGGGCGATCTGCCGCGCGGCCGGCTTGTGCTCGTCGGTGCTGGGTATCCCGGGAAATGGCTCGCTTCTGTCGCGCGACAGCGCGGAGGCGTGGTGCTCGATCTCGGCAGCGTCTTCGACCATTGGATCGGACTGAGTACGCGCAGCTATCTCGATCTGGACCCGGCATGACGGAATTCACGAAATCCATTTTGCCCGATACTCGTCTGTCGGTAATTGTCGTGACTCACAATGCACGCGAGATGACGTTACGCTGTCTCGATTCGATCCTTGGAGAAATTCACGATTTCGAAGACGAAGTCATCGTCGTGGATAACGCCTCGGGCGATGAAATGGCACGCGAAATGGCGAACGGCTTTTCCGCCTTTCGTGTTTTGCCACAGGACGCAAATCTTGGATTCGCAGCCGCCGCAAATCTAGGAGCCGATTCGGCTCGAGGGCAGTATCTGCTATTCCTGAACCCGGACACGATCATGCTGTCAGGATCGCTCGACCACCTCTTGCAGTTTGCCCAAATTCGGCCGGGAGCAGGAATTTGGGGCGGGCTCACGGTCTATGGCAACGGCAAGCCCAATCCCTATTCCTGCCGGCGCCGACCGACACTGTGGAGTCTGCTTTGCAGCGCGCTTGCGCTCGATACCCGATTTCCGAACTCGCCCTGGTTCGCCGCAATGGGATATGGTGGATGGGACCGTAACAGCGAGCGCGATGTGGACGTTGTTTGCGGCTGTTTTCTCCTGGTCGAACGGGCACTTTGGGACCGACTCGCCGGGTTTTCGCCGAGATTTTACATGTACGGGGAAGATGAGGATTTGTGCCTGCGCGCGCGACGGATAGGATATTCTCCCTGTTTCACGCCCGAAGCGTCGATTATACATCACGGGAGCGGGACAGAGCCCCGCCAAGAGCGAAAAATGTCCCAGATTCTCGCCTCCCGCGCGTTGCTCATCAGAGGCTATTTTCCGGCACTTGTGCGCCCTTTGGCAACGTTCCTGCTGATGCTGCGACCCCTGCTCGGCCGAAGATTCGGAAAGCGCGCCTTGCGTCCCTTGTGGGCGAGTGTTTGGGCCGGGCGCCAGTTGTGGCTCGCGGGCCGATTTCCGCAGCTATAAGCATTGTGCGCCATGGGTCCCGTCGCAGTGTGTGTCTGCACGTGGGAGCGACCGAAACAACTGGCCCGGCTGCTCACAATTCTGGCGGAACTCCCCCGACCTGCCGGAACGATATTCGTTGTGGTGAATAGTGGGGGCCACGATCCCCAAACCGACGCGCTTGTAACGAAATTCCGCGAAACCTGCGCTTCCCGGGTGGAATACGTCGCCGAGACCAGCCCTGGTATCTCGGCGGCCCGCAATGCGGCGCTTGCCGAGGCGCGTGCGGCAGGTGCGACTGCCGTCGCCATGCTGGACGACGACGAATGGCCATCGCGCGCGTGGCTGACCTCACTTGTGGAAACCCAGCTTGTGACGGGAGCGGGTGTGGTGGGCGGCCCGGTCCAGGCGGTCTTCGCGAGCCGACCGGAACGGCTGCGAAAATATGAGAACCTGTGGTCGGTCCAGAGGGGTTTGCTGAACGGACAATTGCACGTGTACTGCACGTGCAACTGCCTGTTCAAGATATGCGCCGCCGATGTGCTGGGCACCGCGCCCTTCCCCGAGGAGTTTGGCCTCACAGGTGGCGAGGACGTCGTTTTTTTCCGGCGGTTGCACTTTGCCGGTGTGCCGATGGCCTGGTCTGACGAAGCAGTCGTCTTTGAAGATGTCCCGGAGGAAAGGGCGAGCTTTGCGTGGATGCGCCGGAGATGGTACCGGTACGGCAACGCCGGAGTGCAGTGCGAGAAGGCCGCCCCCGATCCGAAGGGCCCTTCGCCACTGCTCAAGACCATTGTTCTATGCGGGCGCCTTCCGCTCTACCCGCTGTTCAAGCGCGGCGCGCTGCGCGCGCCGTTGCTCTGGATCCTGGAGTGCGAAAGAATTTGCGGACGGGTCGCATCACATTTCGGGAAAGTGCGGGTAAATTATGGGAGGTCTGGCAGTGCATCCGACACCGCGCCCGCAAGTGCATCAAGTGCACGGGAGTAGTCGATGCGCGTGCTGATCTTCGGCAAGACCGGGCAGGTTGCACGCGAACTCGCGCGCGCTCGCTGGCCGCAACACGTCACCCTGTTACAGCTCGGACGAAGTGAATGCGATCTCGACAATCCGGAACGCGCGAGGGAGGCGATCATCGAGGCGCGCCCCCGCATTGTTGTCAACGCTGCCGCCTATACGGCCGTGGACAGCGCCGAAACCGAGCCGGAACGAGCTACTCGCATAAATTGCGATGCGCCCGAAGCGATGGCGTCGGCATGTGTAACGACGAACGCGGCGCTTATACATTTGTCCACGGATTACGTGTTCGACGGTGACAAGGCCGGCGCCTATCTCGAGCAGGATTGCATTGCGCCGCTGTCCATCTATGGCCGCAGCAAGGCAGATGGCGAAATCGCGGTGCGCGAATCGTTGCAACAGCACGTGATCCTTCGGACATCGTGGGTATTTGCTTCGCAGGGCAACAATTTCGTGCGGACAATGCTTCGTCTCGGAGATCAGCGTCCCGAGCTCCGGATCGTCGACGACCAGCGCGGTGCACCCACGGCTGCGCGCGACATTGCCGAGGCAATCGTTTCGATTGTGCTCGCGATCGGAACGGGAAAAGCAGTCTGGGGCACATTTCACTTTACCGGATCAGAGCCGACGACATGGTACGGCTTTGCACAGGCAATATTTGCGGCCTCAGACCAGCTCGCGAAGCTTGTCCCGATCACGACAGCCGATTACAAGACCGCGGCTCGGCGGCCCATGAATTCGGTTCTGGACTGCGGCCGGATTTTGCGGGACTACGGTATCCCTCAGCCCTCCTGGAGGGCGGCGTTGATCGGGGTTTTGGCGGAAATCCGCCGAGACGAACCGGGGACGGCTTCGCAATGAATTTGCCCCGGGTCGAGACGACGAAACTCGCGGGCGTGCGCGTGATCGCGCCTGCGCGGTTTGAGGATTCGCGAGGGTTTTTCGGAGAAACCTATAACCGCAGGGCTTTTCGCGAGGCCGGGGTGACCAACGAATTCATCCAGGACAATCACTCGCTCTCGCGGGATCGGGGCACTATAAGGGGCTTGCACTTCCAGGTTCCACCTGCAGCGCAGGCGAAACTCGTGCGGGTGCTGCGAGGCGCGATCTGCGACGTTGCCGTTGATTTGCGGCGCTCCTCCGCCACCTACGGACAGTCCGTTGCCGTCATGCTGAGCGCCGGGAACGGCCGTCAGCTCCTTGTTCCGGCGGGATTTGCGCACGGCTTTTGTACGCTCGAACCCGATACCGAAGTGTTTTACAAGGTCGATGCACCCTACTCGCGGGAACATGAGCGCGGCCTGCGTTGGGACGATCCTGCACTCGGCATCCATTGGCCGGTACCGCCATCAGAAGCGGTGTTGATCGAACGGGACAGGCTCTTGCCGCAGATTGCTGACCTGCCAGACTATTTCTGATAACGTACGGAAGGTACCGGTTTAAGAGCGGGGAACGTAGTCATGTATGGGAGTGTTAGTCCTGCGAGCATTCTTGTGACCGGGGGAGCCGGATTTATCGGCTCCGCAGCGATACGCCATCTTTTGGCGACCACTGATGCAACAATTGTCAATCTCGACAAGATGACTTATGCGGCGAATCGCGCCGCAATCGCTGAATTCGAGTTAAATTCACGCTACGCGTTTGTGCAGGCGTGCATAACCGATCACGACACGTTGCGGTCGATATTCTCGCGGTATCGACCCGAAGCAGTCATGCATCTCGCGGCAGAAAGCCACGTTGACCGTTCAATCGACGGGCCGGCGGATTTCATCGCCACCAACATCGTCGGCACGTCCGTCCTGCTCGAGACGGTGCGCGAGTATCTCACGGGCCCGCTCGGGCGGAACCTTCGCAATTTCCGTTTCCACCATGTCTCGACCGACGAAGTGTTTGGGTCGCTCGGCTGCGAAGGCCGTTTCAGCGAAACGAGCCCCTATGCGCCGCGCTCCCCGTACGCCGCATCGAAGGCTTCATCCGATCATCTCGTCCGCGCGTGGCACGAGACCTATGGCATACCCGTCGTCCTGTCCAATTGCTGCAACAATTACGGGCCATGGCAGTTTCCAGAAAAACTGATTCCGTTGATGATCGTCAAGGCGCTCGGTTATGAGAAACTTCCCATATACGGAAGAGGCGAACAGGTTCGCGATTGGCTCTACGTCGACGACCACGCCCGTGCTCTTCACACGATCCTGACGCGTGGCCGGCTCGGAGAGAGCTATAACGTGGGAGCGAACTGCGAAAAGAGAAACATCGACGTAGTCGAGGCAGTTTGCGATCTGGTAGACGAATGTGCCCCGGTACCGGGCAGATTGCCACGGCGCTCGCTCGTCAGTTTTGTCGACGACAGGCCTGGTCACGACCAGCGATATGCGATCGATGCCGGGAAAATCCGTTCTGAACTCGATTGGCGGCCTCTCCAGACCTTCGAGAGCGGCCTCGCCGAGACTGTGCAATGGTATCTCGGCCAGAAGCAGTGGTGGGAAAATATCGAGTCCTATCGCGGTGGTCGACTGGGACTCGGTATGACGGCGGAGGCGGCTACTCCGTGAAAGGAATCATTTTGGCGGGGGGGGCTGGAACACGACTGCACCCGCTTACCCTCGTCGTGAGCAAGCAGCTTCTTCCGGTTTACGACAAACCGATGGTGTACTATCCGCTGTCGACGTTGATGCTCGCGGGCATCCGCGAAATCCTTATTATCACGACGCCGCACGATCGGGCGCATTTCGAGCGGCTCCTTGGCTGCGGCAACCGATGGGGACTGAGTCTTTCCTACGCCGTGCAGCCGAAACCGGAAGGCCTCGCTCAGGCGTTCATCATTGGGCGGGAATTCGCAGGCAGCGAGCCGGTCGCGTTGATCCTGGGGGATAATATTTTTCATGGGGCGGGATTGAGCGCCTTGCTGCAGAAGGCGGCGGAGCGGCGGGCGGGCGCAACCGTATTCGCGTATCAGGTACGCGATCCTCAGCGGTTCGGGATCGTCGAATTCGACTCCGACGGCAAGGCGCTCTCGATCGAAGAAAAACCTGCGGCGCCGCGATCCGACTGGGCGCTCACGGGCCTGTATTTTTTCGACGGGGAGGTGTCCCGCCATGCTGCCGGACTGGTACCCTCGGAAAGGGGTGAATACGAGATTGCCGACCTGATGAATATCTATCTGGCCGCCGGTACTCTGTCAGTCGAGCGCCTTGGGCGGGGAGTCACCTGGTTCGATACTGGTACTCACGAAGCACTGCTCGACGCGGCAGTGTTCATCCGCCTGATCGAGGAGCGGCAGAAACTGAAAATTGCGTGCCTGGAGGAAATCGCGTGGCAGCTGGGATTTGTTTCCGACCCGGATTTGCGGAAAGCAATGCCGGCCGACATCGAGACGACAGCCGGGGAATTTTGATCACCATCTGAGCGCAGCGGAATTGGGAAAAGCGGGAGGCGCCTGGGTTGACGGCTCTACCTCCCCGGGGCACCGCCCGCGGGCAATTTAGGTGACATACCTGTCCGGCCGCGCGAACCGGTATGCGAGGCCCCAATCCCTGCGGCTTGTCAAACCGAGACCCGCGAGCTCGTTTTCGAGAATCGATACCGCCTCGGAAAACGAAAAGCGGGATTTTGCAGCTCGCAGGGCACCAATGGTGAGTTGAGACCAAAGATCCTCGTCATGGTACAAGCGAGCGATGCACTCCGCCCATGCGTCGGCACTCTCGGCAATCAGGCATTCTGCTTCGTGAACGAGCCCCGTTCCCTCGGCGGCAATCGGGGAAAGCACGGAGGGAACCCCGTGCGCGAGGGCGTCGAGGACCTTGCCCTTGAGACCGGCGCCTGCAAGCAGTGGCGCAACGAAGACGCGCGTCCGGTCCAGCCACTCGCGAACGTTTGGGACGTGCCCGATGATCCGCACACGATCCGACGACAGGCCCGCGACTGCAGCTTCGGCTCCGCTCCCGACCACGTTGAACACGACATCAGGCAGTCTCTCCTGAAGGAGAGGCATCACTTTGCGGACAAAGAATGTCACGGCCGTCGCGTTGGGAGGGTGGGCAAATCCGCCCACGAACAAGATGTCCCGCGTCTCCGCAAAGGGAACAGTTCTCGGGCGACAATCAACCACCCACGGCATCTTGGCGAGCCTGGTTCGGGAGGTCACTTCGCCTGCGAGAATGCCGAGCTCTACATCCGAATAGCTGAAGGTCAGGTCACTGGCGGTTATGACGGCGAGTTCCCTGCGCCGTGTTTTCGCTGCCCGGGCGACGGAATAACCCTCACTGCCAAGTGCTGCTTCCCGCTGCTCCCTGAGAAAATGCAGATCCGCCAGGTTGAAAATTATTTTGGTACCGGAGGAGACTTCCCGCACGAGCGGAATCACTTCTTCTGCTATCTTGTGGCGCGCAACGTAAACCAGATCGTAGTTGTTGGCGTGTTGGCGGACATATCCTGCGAAATTGCTCACATAGGGAGTGAAGAGGCACTCCACGCCAATACGTTGGAGCGCGATCGTATGGCGACCCATCCAGGCGAGATTGCGGGGCAGAAATGAGACCTTTGCGCCCAGAGCCTGAAACAGGCGCATCTCCTGGAACGCCGCATAGCTTCCGGCGTCGTGGTCCACGAGAGGAAATTCCTGCTCGATGAAAAGGACGCGGAATGCGACTTCGCGATCCGGAGATTCCCCTTCGCTCCCATATTCGCCCATGGCGTCCCTACCGGGCAATTTCGGCCTTGCCGTGTTCTGATAAGCCTTGCTCTTGTCTGCGATGGCCGTTCCACCGGGATCGCCATTCATCTGAAAAACAACAGAGGTCGGAACGAAGACGACGAAGCGACCCTTCGCGCGCACCTTCAGGGCGAGGTTGCTGGGGCAGGCTGGCGCTCGCTCGTCTCCGAAGCCGCCGACTTCGTCCCAGAGCGCCCGCGACGTCATCAGCGCGGCACCCGAAGCAAAATTCACCTTTCGCAAGTAATCGCATCCGGGACCGCGTCCAGCCGTCGAGGAATTGTCGGTCCAGATTGCGCGGCCGCTTTTCTGCAGTTCCCTGTTGGAATAAACGGTTTTTGATCGGGCTATTCCCACGTGTTCGAAGTTCCGGAAAACGGCCACAAGTTCGTCGAGCCAACGTGACGTAACTTCGCTTCCGTTATTCAGGACAAGTACGAACTCGCCTCTGGCCAGCCTGACACCATGATCGACTGCGCAGGAGAACGTCTGTGAAGACGCGAGTCTTACGATTTTTATTCCACGCATGAAATTGCCGAGCGTCGTCGTTTCGTCAGACGAGCCGTTATCGACGACGATCACTTCGAATGGCGTGTCGTTGTAGGCGAACAGCAGCGAACACAGGCAGTGGAAGGTGATCTCGCATTGGTCACGCACCGGGATCACGATCGACACAACCGGGTGCATGGGTGTGGAGAACCCGAACACCGGATAAGACGGCCGCTTGTCAACGTCGCCGAGCAATTCGGCATGCAGCAGGTCGAGCGGCGGTAGACCGGCAATGCCATGCACTCGCAGGCGTTCGAACCAGAACCGATACGCGCGCAGGTGATGCCTGGCCCGGTCCGAATGCGCACCGTCCAGTTCGGCCGCCGGAAGCGATTTGGGCCGGGCGGCCGGCTCCTTCAGGCGCTTGAAGAGGCGGGACCCGGCCTTTGCGGCAATCCGGATCGCCTCCATCAACTTTTCCCGAACGCCTTGCTGCTCTTGCAGGCGCGCGTGTGCTTTACGGGAAAGCTGCCAAAAAACGCGCCAGCTGACGCGCAGCCTCCACACCAGTCGCAGAGCGATCACCGGACGCCGTTGGACTGCTGCGACGGAACGGCTCACTTCACATCCCGCTTTGGCTCGCGTTCACGCTTGACCCTGCACCGCATGGCCGCTGACCGCGATCTGTACCGTCGGCCATCAAATCTTTGGCAGGGTACCGGTTCTCGCTGGCGACCTGACTACAACCGTCTGCCCAGCCCGAACAGAGCCTACACGGGTCGCGAGTCTGCGTGAAGCATGGCTTTTGCGATTCCGGGAGGGTACTGTAGAATGCCGCCCCGGAATTCCTCGGACGCGCTCGGGCTCTCAAGGCGTTCTGCCGACAGACCGCAACGGCCCCAGACCCGTTCCGACTGCCAAGGCGACCGTGGCGAGCGGGGCTTTTGCACTGGACAAAAGAGCTGCCAGAGGCCCTTAGTAGCCGACGCGTCTCCGCCGTCCGATGGGGTTGAGTAATGATAAAGGGAATCTGGAACCGCTATCTCTTGCTCGGCCTCGTGGTGGTAGCGGTCAGTATCCTCGTTTACGCGGTGGGTTTCTTTTATCAAAGGTTTGTAAACAATCCGCTCGATTTCGCGGCGCTCATATTCATTGTCGTCTTTTACGCGGGAGCCGTCTATTATCATCTGCAAAGGGCGGAAGGTTGATCCGCGATTCGGAGAGCGCAGCGTCCACCATACCCTCGTGGCAGAATCGGGAGTTCCGAAGGCGCCGGCGCCGAGAAGGGGGTTTCGCAAGCGAAACCGGGACCGCACCACCGACACGCAGTCTGCGCCAGCGCGTGCATGGCGTTGTAGAAGCTGGCCGGAGTGCCGGGCCCGCGGGCCTGATCTTTGAGATATCCCTGATTGCGCTGATTATTGCCAACGCCGTCGCGGTAAGCCTCGACAGCGTTCCGGCCTACGCGGCCGCATATGGCCTGTATTTCCGCGTTTTCGAATACGGGTCGGTCGCGATATTCACGCTCGAATACGGGCTGCGCGTTTGGACTGCGCCCGAAGATCCGCGCTATTCCACGCGCCCCGTTGCGGACCGGCTGCGTTATCTCGCTCAGCCCTACATGCTGATCGACTTCCTGGCGATCGCTCCGGCCTATATCGCGTTGTTCGTGCCTTTCGCCGACCTGCGCATATTGCGTCTGTTCCGCCTTTTCCGGCTCCTGAAGATCGCGCGCTATTCGCCGGCCGTGGCCACGCTGATTCATGTTCTGTCTTTGGAGCGGCGCGCTTTGTTCGGAACATTGCTGCTTCTGCTTTGCATGATGTGTCTTTGCGCGGAAGGAATGTACGTCCTCGAGGGCCAGGTTCAGCCCCATGTCTTCGGAAACCTCCCAAGCTGTATGTACTGGGCGATCATTACCCTTACCACTGTCGGCTACGGAGACACTTATCCCATTACGGCTGCGGGCAGGCTGCTCGCAGGCGTTACCGCCATAATGGGATTGGGGCTGTTCGCACTGCCGGTCGGCATTATCGCCTCCGCCTTTGTCACCGAGATTCACCGCCGCGATTTCGTGGTTACTTCCAGCATGCTGGCACGCATCCCGCTTTTTTCCGGACTCGACATCGAGGTGATGAGCGAAGTACTGGCGGCGCTTCGCTCCCATATGGTTGCACCTCATGTCCCCCTCGTAGTGGCCGGCGAGAGCGCGACGGCGATGTACTTTATCGTCTCGGGGCTTGCCAAGGAAACTGGACCGGGCCGCGGAAGGGGAATGGGCAACGGAACGCTGGGGCCGGGGGACGTGATCGCGGCGGACGCCGTGTTGAACGGGACTGCGTACGAAAGCACGGTTTTTGCTCACACGCCCATGCGCGTCCTCGCGCTGGCAAGCCAGGACGTCATGATTCTCCTGCGAAAACATCCGCGCCTGCGGCGCCGGATCCAGAAAAGCGGGGCCCCGCGAGTCAAGAGACAAAAAAGGGGCGATCAGGCGGAGCAGGAGATTTCCTCGGACGAGAATCGCCGCCATCCGGTCCCCCAGGCGGATTGACGCCGCCGGAATGTATCGGAACGCTCGCTTGCAGGGCCGTTCGCGCGCCGGTATGTAGAACGCGAGCGACCGTAAAGACATAGCGGCGGAACAAATTCAAGCGGGGCGTGCGGTGGAACTGGCAGAGACAATCGAAACGGCCAGCCGGGTAAATCATCTCAAGCGGCTCGAGGCGGAGAGCATCCATATTATTCGCGAAGTCGCCGCCGAGTTCCGTAACCCGGTGATGCTCTATTCGATCGGAAAAGATTCGTCGGTCATGCTTCATCTGGCGCTAAAGGCCTTCTTCCCCTCGAAGCCGCCTTTCCCGATGCTGCATGTGGATACCACCTGGAAATTCCGGGAAATGATTCGTTTCCGGGATGAAACCGCTGCCCGACTTGGCCTGAGGCTATTGGTGCACATCAACGAGGACGGGGTCAGACGCAACATCAACCCGTTCGACTCGGGCTCGGCGCTTCACACGCAGATCATGAAAACCGAGGGTCTCAAACAGGCGCTTGACAAGTATGGGTTCGACGCCGCGTTCGGCGGCGCCCGCCGCGACGAGGAGAAGTCGCGCGCCAAGGAGCGCATTTTCTCGTTCCGGAATGCGCAGCACGCGTGGGACCCGAAGAACCAGCGGCCGGAACTCTGGCGCGTGTACAACACCCGCGTGCGCCCGAAAGAGTCGATTCGCGTTTTTCCACTCTCCAACTGGACCGAACTCGACATCTGGCAGTACATCATGGTGGAAGGCATCCCGATCGTACCTCTTTACTTCGCCAAGCGGAGGCCGGTCGTGGAGCGGGACGGCGCGCTCATCATGGTGGATGATGACCGGATGCCCCTCGCGCCCGGCGAAACTCCGCAACTGCGGCTGGTGCGCTTCCGCACTCTCGGTTGCTACCCGCTGACCGGCGCCATCGAATCTTCCGCCGACACGATCGAGGAGATCGTGACCGAGATGCTGACCGCTCGCACGTCCGAACGGCAGGGCCGCGTCATCGATCACGACGAGAATGCGTCCATGGAGAAGAAAAAGCGGGAGGGCTATTTCTGATGACCGGCCCTACCGGCGCGCTCACGGCGTATCTCGCAGAGCAGGAGCGGAAATCGTTTCTTCGGTTTCTCACCTGCGGCAGCGTCGATGATGGCAAGTCGACCCTCATCGGGCGATTGCTCTACGATTCAAAGTTGCTCTTCGAGGACCATCTTGCGGCCCTGCGGCGGGACTCGAAAAAACACGGCACGACTGGCGGAGACATCGACTTTGCCTTGCTCGTAGACGGCCTCGAGGCGGAGCGTGAACAGGGAATCACCATCGATGTCGCCTATCGGTTTTTCTCGACGGACCGCCGCAAGTTTATCGTGGCCGACACGCCGGGCCACGAGCAGTACACCCGTAACATGGCAACAGGCGCGTCCAATTCGGAACTCGCCGTAATTCTGGTCGATGCACGGAAGGGGATTCTCACCCAGACACGCCGGCATTCCTACATCGTGTCGCTGCTTGGCATCCGCCATGTCGTGCTTGCAATCAACAAGATCGATCTCGTCGGATTCTCGCAGGAACGATTCGAGGCGATCGGCGCCGAATTCTCCGAATTCGCTGCGAAGCTCGGGTTTGCGACCCTTGTCGCCGTTCCGATTTCTGCGCGCTTCGGAGATAATGTCATCGAGAACAGCGCCAACACGCCGTGGTACGGGGGACCGTCGCTGCTGCGGCACCTTGAAACCGTCGATGTCGAGACGGAACTCGCGCAGAAACCGTTCCGCTTCTCTGTACAATGGGTCAACCGCCCCAACCTCGATTTCCGCGGATTTTCCGGAACCGTCGCGAGCGGCTCGGTCCGCCCCGGTGACCCGGTCGTAGTCGCGCAATCGGGTCGTTCGGCACGTGTTGCACGCATTGTGACCATGGATGGAGATTCCGAAGCGGCATTGCCGGGCGAGGCCGTAACTCTGACGCTGGACGAAGAAATCGACGTTTCGAGGGGGGACCTTCTCTGCGATTCGGCGGCTCGGCCGGAGGTCACCGATCAATTCGCCGCGCACCTCCTGTGGATGGCCGAAGATGAGCTGCTTCCCGGACGGCAGTACCTTCTGAAGATCGGCGCGCGTACCGTTCCGGCGTCCGTTACCGAGCTCAAGCATAAGGTCGACGTCAATACGCTCGACCACATGGCGGCGAAGACACTCGCGCTGAACGAAGTCGGCTACGGCAACGTGTCGGCAGCGCAACCGGTTGCCTTCGACCCCTATACGGAGAACCGCGAGACCGGCGCATTCATACTGATCGACCGCCTGACCAACGCCACAGTGGCTGCGGGCATGATCGACTTTGGTCTGCGGCGCGCAACGAACGTGCATTGGCAGGCGCTCGACGTGAACAAGGTGTCGCGCGCGGGAGCCAAGCACCAGAGACCTGTTGTGCTCTGGTTCACAGGCCTGTCGGGATCAGGCAAATCCACGATCGCCAATCTGGTCGAGCGCACACTCTTCGCCGAAGGTCGTCACACCTATCTTCTCGATGGCGACAATGTGCGACACGGCCTCAATCGCGATCTCGGCTTCACCGATGCGGACAGGGTGGAAAATATCCGCCGGGTGGCAGAATCGGCCCGCCTCTTCGTCGATGCGGGATTGATTGTCCTGGTATCATTTATATCGCCGTTCCGCTCCGAACGCCGCATGGCGCGAGAGATGCTGCAGCCGGGCGAATTCATCGAGATATTCGTGGACACGCCGATCGAGGTCTGCATGGCTCGCGATCCCAAGGGCCTTTACGTCAAGGCCCGGCAGGGGGAGATCAAGAACTTCACCGGAATTGACAGCCCTTACGAGAATCCGGAGACGGCCGAGATTACTGTCCGGACCGTGGGAAGCGAGCCCGTGGAGCTGGCCCAAAAAATCGTGAATTATCTGAGGAGCACTGGAATTGTCCCTTAAAATGGCGTTCGGCCGAACGTCGGATCGGCTTTCGGGCGTTGACAGCCCCCTTTAACTGGCGATAGGATTGATGCTGCCGTTACGTCCAAATTGCGGGAGATATGTCATGCAGCGGAAGTTGTTGTCGATTCTGGCCGGGGGAGCCTTGCTCCTCGCGGCGACGGGAAGTGCTTTCGCGCAGGGCGAGAGCGGGGGAGCTACCTCGGGGGGTGCAGCGACCTCTGGCGGAGCCACCTCTGGCGGGGCAGCATCAACTGCTCCGGCGCCCGAAGCAGCCCCCGCTCCGGCGGTGCCACCGGCCGGACCGGCCGCGGCTCCTGTGGCGGCGCCCTTCTTCGGTGACCAGGCTCTGATCGGGCTTGGCGCGGCGGCCGTGGTCGCGGGGATCCTGATTGCCGTGACGAGCAGCAGCAGCAGCACGACGACCACTTCGACTCACTGATCGCCGTCAAGCGAGTTTGAAAGAGGCGCGGGAGATCCGCGCCTCTTTTCGTTTCAGAGATCGCGTACTACGCGGAAGCCGATCAGCGCGGAACGCAATTCGCCGACTTCCCAGAAGCGAAATGCGCTACGAGCATAGGCTGGCGTATTGTTGAACGCGCCCGCCCGGACCACGCGCCGGTTGCAGTCGCCCGTCGAACGTGCACTGCCATCGGCAGGCGCTCCGCGATAGTCGGCGTTCCAGCAATCCTGTGTCCACTCCCACACGTTGCCCTCCATGTCGGTCAAACCATATCCGTTCGGCGGGAATGAACCGACAGGTGTTGTCATCTGGCGGTAAACTCCCGGCGATCCGTCGCGCGGGTAGTCGACACCGTCATAATTGGCGAGACCGGTCGAGATTTCGTAACCGCTGTAATAGGGCGTCGTCGTGCCCGCGCGCGCGGCGTACTCCCATTCGGCTTCGCTTGGCAGGCGGTACTTTCTGCCTGTTTTCGCGCTCAGCCACGAGACATATTCCTGCGCGTCGTTCCAGCTGACGTTGATGACGGGCCGGTCGCCGCGTCCCCAATGCTCGTCGGGCGGAATGTAATCATGGCATCCCCCGTCCTCCACACAGGCATCCCATTCGTTGAAGGTGATCAAATCCCGGCTGATGGCGAAGGCGCCGGGAATTTCGACGCGATGTTGCGGCCCTTCGGCCGGGCGCCTGCCGCGTTCGTCGGGCGGCGACCCCATCATGAAGCTGCCCGCAGGAATCAGCATCATTTCCGGTGCTTCGGGAAAGTCCCAGATCGCTGCATTTGAAGCCCGCCCCTGGGGGCCGGTGTCGTTTGACGGATCCTGGCCCGGATCGCTCGGAGTCTCGCGGACATCCAAAGCCGCGGTTTGTCTGCGCTCCGCGCCGGACTGGAGCCATTCTTCATATTCGGACTGGCGTGAGGCGCGCCATGCGCTCAGATCGGGCGGCTGCGGTCCGGAACCCGCTGTCGGTCCATAAGGCGCAGGCGCTGCCGCGGCCACCAAGGGCTGCCGCGGCGCCACTGCACCTCGCATGGACAGGAGATAACCCCGTGCATCGGTATCCGGCGCGACAGGGACGCCCTTACCGGGACCGGGCGTCTGAAGATCGGCGAGACTGAAATCCATTCGAGCGTCGTAGGTGCGGTCGATCTGGTTGCGGAGGTCCTGCTCGGCCGCATACCACTGCCGCTTCACTTCGCCGTCCGGACAGCTCGCAAGTTCGGAAGGATCCGTCGCACCCCACCGTCGTTCCACGCACTGGTAGGGATCGAACGAGATCAGGAACAGCCGCTTGCGCGCATCTTCGTACGACAGGGCCACGGGTGTCCCATTCGTCCGCGTGTACGTCAGCGAACATTTCCCTGCTTCGCGGTCATAGGCCGCAATCATATCGTCAATCAGATCGCTACCGGTGTAGAGAAGGTGTGTTGTGTCGCCGCGCTGGTACATTTCCACGAATCGCTGCGCCTTGTTGCGGAGTTCGACGAATGCCGTTTTCAGGCGAGCATCGCGTGACGGCGTCGAGTAGGTCTCCCAGTCCCCGCTGGTGCCGTAGATGTTGCGCGGCAGGCGGTCGGGTTCCGGACGATTCTGGATCCCGGCGGCAAGTGCGATATTGACGGCCAGCGTGCGGTAATGCAGGTCGGCGCAGTTCGAATCGACCATCTCGGCGACTTCCTTCAGCGGGTCGAATTCGAGCTTGCCGCCAGCTAGCTCGGCGCGCACATAATCGTAGTAGTCGAGGTTCTCGCCATTGAGGACAAACGTGCCGTTGGCCCAGTCCGCGTCATCTGGCCTGGGACCGTTGCCGTAGTACTGTTCGTCGGAAAAGTCGGGAATATCGGCATTGCGCGCGAGTTCGACATGGCCGCCGATCAGCGCGCCATCTGCGCCCCGCGTGTAGCCGACAAGCCGGAGAGGCCGCCAATTCTTGAAGCCTGCACCAACGCCGGGCCGCGCCCTGACGAAGCGCAGATCGTAGTATTCGTGGGTCACGGTGTTGTCGGGATGGGAATCGATGAAAGCGATGCGTCCATCCGATTCGACGCGGGTGACAATGGCTGCATGACCATTCGGGTCGTAAATCACGGTGCCGGGCCGGATGGATTTTGCCGAAAGCTGCGGAGAATAGAAATCGGGTGGAAAGGGACTGTCGATGTCCGGATGCATCCGGTAGGATGCTGTCGAGATCGCGCGCTGCAAGGCGCTCAGGAGTTGGTAGCCGGAGGTGCTGCCTGTTCGCACGTCGGTGCGTGCGGTAACGGTGTTGCCATCTGGCGAATAGCGCGGATCCGCGCCGCCGCCGCGCACGGCAACGCCGCTCTCGTAAGAGAATGGAAGCCCCCGCTTCCAAGCGAAATAGGCGCGCAGCACGTAGGGGAATTGGGCGCAATCAGAATAGAAGCGGATGCTCGGGGAATCGGAGGCACGGAACGGATTCCAGGGTCCTTTGAGGCACGCATCTACCGTAAGGCACCCGGAGTCCCCTATGGCTTGCACAAATTCGCCGAAGTCGCGCTCGTCGGCGTCGGTCCAGTGGTCATAGCGCACCACATAGCTGTTCGCGCCCAACGCGCCATGTGAGGACGTCTCTGCCAGAACCCTGCCTTGCACCGCAGCAAGCAGCATGACTGCCGGAAGCGCGAGGCGAGCCGCTTGCCGCAAAAAGGTTGCCGTTCCGTTCATGGACTTCCCCTTGCGATCGCCATAGAGAACTTTCCAGTGACGGCTTGGCTCCCGGAGAAAAGTTCCCGAGTTCCCCGAATCGCAGCCGCTCCGGTGCCTCGTAAGGACGCCCGAACGGTGCCTTCAGAGTTTGACCTGATCCAGGATCTCCCGAAGAGCGGGCGCAATATCGGGCCGGGAAAGACCTACGGCGATGTTGGCATGGAGAAAACCCACCTTGTCCCCACAATCGTATCGCGCACAGCCGGTACGCACCCCGTGAAAGGGAACGCGTCCGATCAGACGTGCCATGGAATCGGTCAGCTGAATTTCGTCGCCGGCTCCGCGTTCCTGGCGGTCGAGTTCGACGAATATTTCCGGACAGAGGATGTAGCGGCCAATAATGCAAAGACATGATGGCGCGTTCTCGGGGGTCGGTTTCTCGACGACGTTGCGGACTTCCACCACGTCGCCGGCGATGCGGCCCGGTGCGATCACTCCGTACCGGCTCGTCTCCTCGAGCGGTTTGTCTTCGGCGGCAACGATCATCCCGCCGCCCACGCTGTTGTAGGCTTCGATCATCCGCGACATGGCACCGGGGCTTCCCACGAGGAGATCGTCCGGAAGGAGCACTGCAAACGGTTCGTGGCCGACAAAGTGCCTCGCCGACCATACGGCGTGTCCGAGCCCGAGCGGCTTTTGCTGGCGCGTGAAGCTCACCGAGCCGGTGATCGGCAGATCCTCCAGAAGGCTGTTCAGTTCGGCGGTTTTGTCGCGGGAACTAAGAAGACTTTCCAGTTCGTAGGCGTGATCGAAATGATCCTCGATGATGTACTTGCCGCGACCGGTTACGAAAATGAACTGTTCGATCCCGGCTTCCCGAGCTTCTTCCACGGCGTATTGAACCACTGGCTTGTCCACGACGGGCAGCATTTCCTTGGGCACGGCCTTGGTCGCAGGAAGAAATCGGGTTCCCATTCCGGCGACTGGAAGGACGGCTTTGCGGATCGGCGGTGGACTGGGCATGGCTGTTGACCTCAACGAATTGACCATCACATGTCGACAGAGGAAAGGTCGATCGGGCTGCCGCGGATTGTCACTGCTCTGCGAAGCTGTTTTGTTGCAAAGAATTCGGGATGGGAATGGGCGGGACGTTCATGATCGGGATCGTAGCATGCGGAGCCTATGTTCCAAGGCTGAGGTTGCAGCGCAAAGCCGTCGCCGACGCCAATGCCTGGTACGCGCCCGCCCTGCGTGGGTCTGCCAGGGGCGAACGCGCGATGGCGTATTGGGACGAGGATGCGCTGACGATGGCTGTCGAAGCGGGGCGGGACAGCCTTCTCGCGCTTGCCAACGAGCGCGGGCGCAGCTGCGTCGATGCGTTGTATTTTGCTTCTACAAGCGCGCCATTTGCGGACCGCTCGAACGCGGGAATCGTAGCGCGTGCGCTCTCTTTGCCGGAGGCTGTTACGGCACTCGACTTCAGCGGAAGTCAGCGCGCGGGACTGGGCGCACTCATTGCCGGGTTCGATGCCGTGGCGGCCGGCAGGATTTCTTCCCCTCTCGTTATCGCCGCAGAGAGACGCAAGGCCCGCGCGGCGTCGGTCCAGGAGCTTTTGTTCGGCGACGCAGCGGCCGCAGTTCTCTTGGGGACCGGGCGGCCGCTCGCACGCCTGATCGGCTCTCACTCGCTCTCTGTCGACTTCGTGGATCATTTTCGGGCTGCCGGGGAACCCTTCGATTACAGGTGGGAGGAGCGCTGGGTCCGGGATGAGGGCTACTCGAAAATCGTTCCGGCAGCAATTTCGGCCCTACTGGCAAAAACCGGTATCGGCGGCGATGCGATAGCGCACTTTATCCTGCCCACCCCCTTTCCGCGCCTTGATGGAAAGATCGCACAGCGCCTCGGGATTTCCGCCGCGCGCATCTGCGACGACATGGCCGAAACGGTCGGCGACAGCGGGACGGCCCATGCCCTGTTGATGCTGGCGCATGCGCTCGAAGAGGCGCAACCGGGCGAAAAGATTCTGGTCGCGCAATTCGGGCAGGGCTGCGACACCGTGCTGCTGGAGAGAACGGATGCGGTCGCGGAGAAAAGCACGGGCCGCGGCGTGAGCGGCGCCCTCGCCCGGCGCAAGGACGAATCGAACTATCTCAAATACCTCGCCTTTAACGGACTGATCGAGCTGGATAAGGGCATGCGCGCAGAAGTGGATCGCAAGACAGCGCTCTCGGTCCTCTATCGCAAGAGCGACATGCTGACCGGGTTCGTCGGCGGAAAATGCCGCGTCTGCGGGACGGCGCAGTTTCCGCGCACCCGCATCTGCGTCAATCCGAACTGCCACGCCAGTGACAGTCAGGAGCCGCACAGCTTCGCCGAAAGCGAAGGAACCGTGCTGTCATGGTCGGCCGACTACCTCACCTACTCGATGGCCCCGCCCAATCACTATGGCATGATCACATTCAGCGAGGGCGGACGGCTGATGACTGACATCACCGACGTCGAACCCGGAGCGATCGAGGCAGGATCCCGCGTGCGAATGGCTTTTCGCATCAAGGAATTCGACGAGAAAAGAGCCTTCCGCCGTTACTTTTGGAAGGCGGTCCCGGTCTGACGGTCCACGGAAAAAGCCTGCCGCCCGAGGACGGCAGGCTTGTTCGGTTCTACGGCCTTATTACCGCGGCGGCGGAGGAGGAGGCGGCGGCGGCGGTCCTTCCATCGCTCCCCGCGGCGGTCCCATGGGACCTTCGGGCCCGATATAGCGAAGGGTGATCTGTCCAATACCAGCGGCGACGTTGAGACCCGAATTTCCTTCGATGCTGACCGGCTGAAGCGCGATCGAACGTCCCGAACCGCCGACCAGCACGTTGGCGCCCGCGCCCACGATCACGGTCGCGCTCGCCGTTGCTCCGCTGTACGTGCCAGCGAGTGCGCCCCTGCGGATTCCGGCGGTGGGCGCCAACACGTCCCAGACGAGCACGCCGCCTGCGGTGTATCCGATGTCCACACCGAATTTCGAGACGGAGCCGACGTAACGTTCTCCGTACCGATTGCCCGCGAAGTTACAGCGCAAGTCCTTGGAGGATCCAAAAATGAATCCCCAGCCGCTGCTCACGTGGCAGGTCAGCACGCCGACCTTCACACCGGCCGCGTTTGCGGGTCCGCCAAATACCAAGGCCGCGGCTATGGCTGCGGCCCCACCGGCCGCCTGAAACTTTCTCGAGATCATCAGGAACTCCTCTTGCCTGCGCCTGTCCCGCGCCACCGGCCCAAATCCGGCGCGCGTCGCGCGTGTCCGCGGAGCGACTGCGCCCGCATCGTCAAAAAAACGCGTTCAGGGCAGCGCCAGTTCCCGTGAAATTGCTTTTTGATTGAGCGGCAAATCTTTACACCGGACAACCCTCTTATTAGATCGGGTTAACCGCACCGGGAGAAGACGTTGGCCACAGGCATTCGCGACAAGGTTGCCATCCTGGGAATGGGATGCTCCAAATTCGGTGAGCGATGGGAGTCCGGCGCGGAAGAACTGATGGTCGAGGCCTACCTCGAAGCCGCGGCGGATGCCGGCGTGGAAACGGGGCGGATTCAGGCAGCGTGGCTCTCGACCGCGTTCGATGAAGTCAACGTCGGCAAGGGCGGGATACCGCTCTCGGTCGCACTTCGACTTCCCCATATTCCCGTGACCCACGTGGAGAATTTCTGCGCCAGCGGGTCGGAGGCATTTCGCGGCGCGGTGTACGCTGTTGCCGCGGGCGCCTGCGACATTGCCCTGGCGTTGGGCGTCGAGAAACTGAAGGACACCGGCTACGGTGGTTTGCCGGCCCGCGAACAGGGAACGCTCAATCCCTTATGGCACGCGAACGGCTCCGCGCCCGGAAATTTCGCGCAGCTTGCCTCCGCCTATCGTGCCAGGCACCGCGTCTCGAAGACCGACCTGAAGCGGGCAATCGCCCACGTTTCGGTGAAGAGCCATGCCAACGGCGCGAAAAATCCCAAGGCGCACCTGCGGAAACCGATCACCGAGGAGATGTGCCTGAACGCGCCAATCGTGGCCGAGCCGCTCGGGCTGTTCGATTGCTGCGGTGTCTCCGACGGCGCGGCCTGCGCGATCGTCACGACACCCGAGATCGCGCGGGCCATGGGCAAAACCGATATCATCACCGTAAAGGCGCTCCAACTGGCGCTGTCGAACGGTTTGGAGAGCCAGTACAATGGCTGGGACGGCAGCTATTTCCATACCGCCCGGATTGCCTCGAAGCGCGCTTACGAAGAAGCCGATATCAAGAATCCGCGCAGCGATATCTCGATGATGGAGGTCCATGACTGCTTTTCGATCACCGAGTTGGTGACGATGGAGGATCTGCATTTTAGCCACGAAGGCGAAGGTTGGCGCGACGTTCTCGATGGCCTTTACGACGCCGATGGCGCAGTACCTTGCCAGATTGATGGCGGATTGAAATGCTTCGGTCACCCGATCGGTGCGAGCGGACTTCGCATGTTATACGAAATGTATCTGCAACTTCTCGGTCGCGCCGGGCCGAGGCAGCTTCGCGCGCCGAAAATCGGCCTCACGCACAATCTCGGCGGGGCGCCGGCGATGAACGTCTGCTCGGTAGTTATCATCGGTAACGAAGGCGCCTGAACCTCTAACCTGCCCGCAGATAGCGCACCGCTTCGTCGCGTTCGAACAAATACAGGAGCACGCGCAAGGCATCGCCGCGCGCGCTCACAAGATCCGGATCGCGTTCCACGATGAGACGCGCTTCGTCCTGGGCCACTCCGAGGAGATCACTGTGCTCCACAGGATCGGCCAGCCGGAAAGCCGGGATCCCGCTCTGGCGGGTTCCGAGCAGTTCGCCGGCCCCCCGCAGCCGCAAATCTTCTTCGGCGATCAGAAAGCCGTCACTGGTTTCGCGGAGCTTGGTCAAACGCGCTTTGGCCGTTTCACCCAGCGGTGGCTGGTAGAGCAGCACGCAGACCGCTCGGCCTGCGCCCCGCCCGACGCGTCCGCGCAATTGATGCAGCTGCGCCAATCCGAAGCGTTCGGCATGCTCGACGACCATGATCGTGGCCTCCGGCACATCGACTCCCACTTCGATAACGGTCGTTGCTACCAGAATTCGGGTCTCGCCCGTGCGGAAGCGCATCATGACATCGTCGCGCTCCTGGGGCCTCATGCGCCCGTGCACCAGAGCTATCCGCTCGCCGAGCTTTTCTGTGAGAACCGCGGCACGTTCCTCGGCCGCGCCAACGTCCAGCTTTTCGGATTCCTCCACCAACGGGCAAACCCAAAAGGCCCGGGCGCCTTGCGACAATGCGTGGCGCAGGCGCTCGACGACGTCGTCGACCCGCTCCATCGGCAGGATTCGCGTCTCGACAGGATTGCGGCCCGGCGGCAATCCGTCGATCCGTGACACATCCATGTCGCCGTACCCGGCCAGCGCAAGCGTGCGCGGAATGGGCGTCGCGGTCATCACCAGCACGTCGGCCGGCGATCCCCCCTTCCCTCGGAGGCTGAGGCGCTGATGCACTCCGAAACGGTGCTGCTCATCCACGATCGCCAGACCCAGATCGCGGAATTCCACACCTTCGGAGAAGAGGGCATGTGTACCCACCAGAATGTCGATGGCGCCGCTGGAGAGTTCGCTGATGATCCTCTCGCGCGCGGCGCCCCGCTCGCGACCCGTCAGGACCGACATGCGTGCGCCCGCTGCGTCTGCGAGGGAGGAGAGCGACGCAAAATGTTGGCGCGCGAGGATTTCGGTGGGCGCCATCAGCGCCGCCTGTGTGCTCGCTTCGATCGCCCTTAACGCGGCAAGCATTGCGACAACGGTTTTGCCGGAACCCACATCGCCCTGTAGCAGACGCAGCATCGTCGTGGGCGCGGCCATATCGGCTGCAATTTCGGTCAGCGCTTTCTCCTGGCCCGCCGTCAGCGTGAACGGCAGCGCGGCTCGGGCGCGCGCCACCCGTTTTCCATCTCCCGCAAGCGTGCGGCCCCTGCGCACCCGCATTCGCCGCCGCACAAGCGCCAGTGCAAGCTGGTTGGCGAGCAGTTCGTCATAGGCGAGCCTTGCGCGAGCCGCCGCGTGGGGCAAAAGGTCGCTTTCGCGCTCGGGCGCATGGGCGGTGCGGAGCGTCTGCGCGAAAGGACACCAGCCGCGCGCCGCGATGAGGGTTTCATCCAGCCATTCCGGCAGGGCCGGAAGTTTGTCGAGCGCGGCGCGAATCGCTTTCGCGAGAGCCCTTGCCGGGAGATTCTCCGTCAGCGGATAAACGGGTTCGTGCTCGGGCACACGGTCTGCTTCGTCAGGCGTCAGGATGTAATCGGGATGAACCATCTGCAGCCGTCCTGCGAAGCGTTCGACGCGGCCACTGATGATTCTCCGGCTGCCAACCGGCAGCGCGCGCGCGAGATAATCCTCTTTTGCATGAAAGAAGACGAGTTCGATCGCCGCGGTATCGTCGGAACAGCGCACACGCAACGGCTGGCGCGCGTCGCGACGAGGCAAATGATCGAGCACATTGAGCGCGAGCGTGGCGATGCGGTCGGCTTCCGCATCGCGGAGAGCCGGTCGCCACGATCGGTCGATGACGCCGGTCGGCAAATCGAACAAAAGATCGAGAAGCCGACTGCCGGCCGCTTTTCCGATCCGCTGCGCAAGCCTTGGGCCCACGCCGGGAAGGGAGCGCACATCGCCAAACAGCGGAAAGAGAATCGCGGGCCGCATGGCGCACGAGGATAACCAAGCCTCGCCCTCGGCCCAACGGGCGTCCGGTCGCCCTACCCCGAAGCCATCCTCTTCAGGCCCTCGCGGAGATAACCGGCAAGGTTGGCGGCCTGCTCGGACAAATGTGCTGCGTGGTTGTCCTCCGCGGTTTTTTGCGCGAGTTCGAGGTTCTCCGCGAACGTGCTCGCGTTCTTGGGGCCGCCGGTCCACATGACCGCGAGCAGTTCGTCCTGCGCCTCGCGGGGCAATGCCTCGACCAGTCCATATATTCGGTCGCGATCCGCAGAGGACAATTCGTCCGGCTGCGACAGGCGGGTATTCGCCGGCGCGGCTGCGGCCTCACTGGCCGCAACGATCGCATCGATGTCCGTTTGCTTGAGATGCTGGAGCATGGATTTTCGGATAGAGGTTACGGGTATGCAACGCGGCCGGGCAGGCGGAGGCCAGCATATCCCGGGCCGACGCGGAAGGCGACCGCATGCTCTTCAATGACGACGTGCTCTTTCTCCACGTGCCCAAGACCGGCGGGACCTCGATCACGAGCTTTCTGATGCACGGTCTCCCGGGTTCCATTGTCCTGACGGAGCCCCGGGAACTGGCCGGGCCGCTCGACGGCGTGCCGGCGAGTGTTCGCGCGAAACTGCGGCTGAAGCAGTGGCGGAGGCGACTAGGATATCTGCGTCGCCCGAAAATCCGCCGCCTCGAAGGCGCACGGCACGAAACGCTGCCGGAGGCGCGCGACCGGCTCGCAAAACTCGGATATCGGCTTGAGGATTTCAGGATCATTCTGGCGGCGATTCGCAATCCATACGATCTCGAGGTCTCGCGGTTCCACTTCTTCCGGCGCGGACATCACGGGATCGCCGGCTTCGTTCGCGAGCAGGCGGAAGCCATTGCGATGGCGGGCGATTTCGCGCTTTTCGCGCGAACTGCCGCGTACCATGGACATCTGCCCGGTCGTATCGAAGACTGGTTCGAGATCGACGGGCACTTTCCCGCAAACCTGCGTATTCTGCGGTTCGAGAAAATCGATTCCGATCTGCGCCGGATTGTTGAACCTTACTGTCCGGTCGCTTCGCCGTTGCCAAGGCTCAACACGAGCGACCATGCCCCGTACAACCGGTACCTGACGGCCGAAACCGAGACGGCGATCTATTCCAAATACCGCTGGCTGTTCGATCGTGGGTTCTACGCGCGGGAGTGCCCTGAGGCGCCGGACAAAGCCGAAGGGCGCCACGGCGGTTTACCGGTCCTTGTGAACAAATGAGGGTGACGCCATGGCCCCCGGCGGCGTGCGCTGATACGCTTTGTCCGGCGGACGGTTGGACGGTACAACGGATGAGCGCAACGCAACGGCTTTCGGCGCGAAATGTCGCAGCCGCAGTCGTGGGCAACGCGCTCGAATTCTACGATTTCATTACCTACGCGTTTTTTGCGGTGCAGATCGGACGCGTGTTCTTTCCCGCACAGAGCGCCTACGCGAGCCTGATGCTGTCGCTCGGCACATTCGGTGCGGGGTTCGCGATGCGCCCTATCGGCGGAATCATCATCGGACGTTATGCCGACCGCGTTGGTCGCAGGCCGGCGATGCTGATTTGTCTGGTGCTGATGGGCGGCGCGATTCTCGTGGCCGCGGCCACGCCGTCCTACGCGGCGATCGGGCTGGCGGCGCCGGCCCTCTTTCTTATTGCGCGCATGGCACAGGGCTTCGCCTTGGGAGGACAGGTCGGATCGACGACGGCCTTTCTGATGGAAGCCGCTCCGGTTCGGCAGCGCGGCCTTTACACAGCCTGGCAGGTTGCGAGCCAATATTGCGCAAGCCTTGCCGGAGGCGCGATCGGCTTTTTGCTCTCGTTGTTGATGACGGCGGGACAACTCGAGTCCTATGGGTGGCGGATTGCCTTCGCGATCGGAGCACTTGCGCTGCCATTCGGCCTTTTCCTCATCCGCACCGTCCCGGAAACGCTGCATGCGGCGGATCGGGTGGCGCGCGGCAGCCGGGCGAAAAGCGACTGGGAGCTTTGTCTCGAACATCGCCGCGTCATTGTTCTTGGACTTGTCACGCTCGCGAGCGCCACGATCTTTACCTACACGACAAATTACATGACCACATACGCCGAGACCGTGCTCCATCTGGGCACCACGATCGCGTTTTCCGCAACCGTCGTCGGGGGTGTGAGCGGCATCGCGGGCGGCCTGTTCGGTGCATGGCTGTCGGATCGTTTCGGTCGCTGGCCGGTGATGGTGTGGCCGCGCCTGCTCTACGTCATGCTTGTATGGCCGCTTTATTCCTGGATGGCGGACCAGCACAATGCGTTGGCGCTCCTTTGTACTACCGCCGTGCTGGTGCTGCTCGGTGGCATCAGCTTCGGACCTTTTGCGGCCGCGCTCACCGAAAGTTTGCCCAAAACAATCCGCGGCAGCACGTTCGGAACCACTTACGCGCTCTCCATAGCCGTATTCGGGGGGAGCACCCAGGCCATCGTGACATGGCTCATACACCTGACGGGGAATCCGCTCGCTCCCGCCTGGTACCTGATTGCGAGCGGTATCTGCGGCGTCGTGTCAACAGGATTGATGGCCGAAACGGCGCCCATCCGAACCGGCCTGGTGGCTGCCCCGGCCGAATGAGATCCAGCTACTCCCGTTCACACGCTGCCGAAATGAGGACTCCATGAACGAATCTGTCAGGGACCCATGGACCGGGGCCGGACGCTCTCTGCTGCCCGAGATGATCGCGCTCCGCCGTTCCATTCACGAAGAACCGGAACTCGGTCTCAGAACGCCCGCCACCGCGGCAAAAATCAAGGCGGCGCTTGCGGGATTACCGCTCGAGTTTCGCGAAGGCGCGTCCACGAGCGGTTTGGTGGCCCGCCTGTCCGGCCCGTCGAACGGTCGCACGGTTCTGTTGCGTGCCGACATGGATGCGCTTCCGATGCGCGAAGACACCGGCCTTTCATTTTCCTCGCGCACGGAAGGTGCGATGCACGCGTGCGGCCACGACGCGCATGTAGCGATGCTTGCAGGCGCGGCGAAAGCGCTGTGCGCAAGCCGTGAGCGGCTCGCGGGTTCGGTTCTGTTCATGTTTCAACCGGGCGAGGAGGGCCATCACGGCGCGCGCTTCATGCTCGAAGACGGTCTGCTCGACCCGTTGCCCGATGCCGCGTACGCGCTTCATGTGTGGCCGAATTTCCCCCGCGGCGTTCTCGCCGGCAGGGCCGGTCCGCTGCTTGCCGCCGCCGACCGGATCGTGATTACGATCACAGGCAAGGGCGGCCATGCTTCGCAGCCCCATCTGACGGTAGATCCCGTTCCCGTCGCCTGCGAGATCGTTGGTGCGATCCAGGCGCTTGTCACGCGGCGTATCCCGGCCTTCGATCCGATCGTCATCACCATCGCCAGAATCGAAGCGGGAACGACGAACAACGTCATTCCCGAGGTCGCGGAACTCGAAGGCACGATCCGCAGCTTCTCCGAAAATTCCCGCCGGCTCGCACACGAAGGCCTGCGGCGCGTCGCGGAAAATGTCGCGGCCGCGCACACCGCATCGGCCGACGTAAAGATCATTCCGGGATTCCCCGTGACAGTTTGCGACGGGCGCGCTGTCGCGTTTGCCCGCGCAACCGCCTTGCGGAATTTTGGAGAGCAGGCTTGGGAGACCATTGCGAATCCGGTGATGGGAGCAGAGGATTTCTCCTATGTCCTACAGAAAATTCCCGGCGCAATGTTGTTCTTGGGCGCCGTGCCCGAGGGTGGCGATCCCGCGACGTGCTGCGGTCTGCATTCCAACCGCATGATGCTCGACGAAAATGTCATGGTGCGCGGCGCGGCGATGCATTGCGCCATCGCCGAACGGTTTCTCGCCGAGGGATTCGGCGCGGAGGTTTAGGTCGGTCGCGCCATCGGTGCGGCGCAATTCTTGCGGCGGGCAGTGAGCCTGACGCATTTCGGGACGCTTGTTCGTGATTGCTTCCGTGCTTCGGTACGCGTTGCGGCATCCGGGGCGTACCGCCCGGGAACTCATGAGCGATCCCGTGGGCATTTGGGACACGATTGAGGGCCGGTCGGTCCAGGCGCGCGAGTACCGCGATGGCCCCTGTCGCTACGAAGCTGAGCCCGACTGGGAGGCTGAGCTTCATCGCACGCTGGGACTGCAGTGGCCTTGCCCTGACCGCTTGGAATGTGGAGTCCTCTGGCGGCGGGTCGTCTCCGACGTGGCAGGCGCGGGCATTCGCGTTGGACCGGAAAGCTTCAATGGCTTCAACGATGCCGATGCAGCGCTGGTCCGTGCAATCTGGTGTCTCGCGCGCCATTTGCGGCCTTTGCACGCGGTCGAGACAGGTGTCGCCCACGGCTTCACATCCCGATTCATCCTGGAGGCATTTGCGCGCAACGGCTCAGGCGATCTCTCCAGTATCGACCGGCCGCCGCTCGATCCGACCATGCGGAGCCGGATCGGCGTGGCCGTGGAGGATCGGAGCCGCTGGACACTGATTTCCGGCACCAGCCGGCGCCGCCTGCCAGCGTTGCTCGCGCGTCTGGGCAACATCGGGCTCTTCGTTCACGACAGCCTCCACACTGCCGAGAATCTCTTGTTCGAACTGGATTGGGCGTGGCGACATCTCGGGTCCGGCGGCGCGCTGGTCGTCGACGACATCGACACGAACACCGGATTTCGCACCTTTGCCGCGACAAGGCCCGGCCAGCGCACGTTCGTCTGCGAAGCGGAGCCGGTCCGGCCCGATCACCGGCGCTTCAACGGCAAAGGCCTGTTCGGAATCATCCTGAAGGGCCCTGTCTGATTCCCATTACCCGGTGCCTGCGCCCGGCTTGAGATTCAGCGCGACATAAGCAGTGGTGCCGTTGCGCATGACGAGCAGCGGCAGCGCCGGCCGGTTGCCGTTCTCCGCCACATGTATGCGCGATGCCGCCTCGTCCGGAGATGTTACGGGCTGGCCGCCGATGCCGAGAATCACATCTCCGGCTTGCAGCCCGCTTTGGTCGGCCGGACTGCCGGGCGTGACGCCTGTCACCAGAACACCTCCCGGAGCGTTGAGCCCCAGTTCCTGGCGTCGCTCCGAAGTGAGGGGAGCGAGTTCAAGCCCGAGATGTCCCCCATGCTGCGCGCTTCCGGTCGTGGCGACACGCTCCTGAGCGCGTTCCGAACCGATTTTGACATTCACCGTGGTCGGATGACCCTCCCGCAGCACCTGCACCGGGACCGTGTGCCCTGCTGCCGTGTCGGCGACAGCAAATGCGAGGTCGCGCGTGTCCTTTATTGGAACGCCATTGAACGCGGTGATCACGTCGCCCTGCTTCACGCCGCCATGGGCCGCGGGCGAGTCCTTTGTAACGAGGTCGACGAGCACGCCCTTGTCGACGCCGACGCCGATGGCCTTGGCGAGTGCCGGCGTGATTTCCTGCATCTGGACGCCCAGCCAGCCTCGCGCGACCCGCCCGTGTTCGCGCAACTGGGCGACCACGTTGCGAACCACGTCGGACGGAATGGCGAAGCCGATGCCCACGCTGCCGCCCGAGGGCGAAAAGATCGCCGTATCGATACCGATCACCTGTCCCGATTCGTCGAAGAGCGGCCCGCCCGAATTTCCCGGGTTGATCGGCGCGTCGATCTGCAGGAAGTCGTCATAGGGACCCGCGTTGATCTCCCGATTGTCCCCCGAAATGATGCCCGCCGTCACGGTGCCGCCCAACCCGAAGGGATTGCCCACCGCGACCACCCAGTCACCCACATGCGCCCTTCGCGAATCGCCGAAGGCGAGATAGGGCAGGGGGTGGGGAGCGGGGATCTTGAGCAGGGCGATGTCGGTCTTGGTGTCGCGCCCGACCACATGCGCTGCCACGGTCGATCCGTCCGACAGGGTCACCTGGATGTCCGAGGCGTCGTCGATCACATGATTGTTGGTGACCACGTAGCCGGCGGGATCGATAATGAAGCCCGAGCCCAACGCATGCGTCGGCTGGTTTTGCTGCTGCAATTCTTTTTGCCAATCGGGTCCCAGAAACTGTTTGAGCATATCGCCGAGCGGGCTGTTCTCCGGCAGTTGAAGCCTTGAGGATTTGACCACCTGCGTGGTTGAGATGTTTACGACCGCCGGCTTTACCGCCGCGACGAGGCTCGCGAAGCCGGGGAGTTTGGGCGCCCCGGGGACCGAAATCGGTGGCGGGTTGACCGCGCCGGCGGCAGAAAAGCCGAGTGCGGCGCCCGCGCCAAGAAGCGTTGTACCGAGCAGCGCCGCCAGCATCGGGCGGCGGCATTTCCAATCGAGTTTTATCGTCATCCGTCTCTTCCCTGCAAAACCAAGGCGCCGGGGCCGCGTCTTCGGTCCCGATTACCAAAAGGAATTTGGGTTCGAAGCCTGGTTGCCGCAACATTGCCGCGCATGAATTTTTCTTGAGCCAACAGAGAATATGGGGGGCTACCGTCGGGTCATAAGGGCATTCGTTGCTTTTTGGCGCCGTGGCCCTAAGCTCGGCCAAGGCACCGGTAGCTCAGTTGGATAGAGCACCAGACTTCGAATCTGGGGGTCGCGGGTTCGAATCCTGCCCGGTGCGCCAGTCCCGTACAAAAGTGGGAACTCTGTCCGCCAATTCGCCAGCGGTGACGGCGGCGGCAAGGGCTGCCCGCGCTCCACAGATGACGGCATTTTCGGCATCGATCCGGATTTCCGACACGAGGCCATGCACATAGCGGCGCTGAACTGGCTTTGGAGCCTCCAGAAGCGCCCGCTTGAAGCGTTGGGCGAGGTCCACTGCCTGCCCGTTAGATAGGACCTGCCGGAAGCGTGGGGTTTCGGTTTCGAGCCTGCTCAATAGCTGAATGCATTGCTCCCGCTCGCTTTCGACGCTGGCGAGCTTCGTGCGGAACAGGGCGGTATCCGCGACCGTGCCTTCCGCCAGCGCAGTGAGAAGCCGGTTCGCTTGTGTTTCAACGTCCCTGAGACGCTTGCGCAGTTCGGAACGGCGCTGAAGGTTGCCGCTCGCCATCGCGTTCTGATGCTTCTGAGCCTCGCGCAAAAGCTGAGGCAGGCGTTCGGGCGTCAGAAGCTTGTCCGCAAGAGCGGAGATAACAAGCTGGTCAAGTTCCCCTTCACGAATCGCGATTGGAGCCGCGCAGGCACTCGCGCCCCTCAGCCTGTTCCCCGAACAGGCATAGTAGCGATAGCGTCCACTCTTGCCCGTGCGCAGCATCATCGCCGCGCCACAGCTTTCGCAGCGGACAAGGCCGGTCAACAGAACTGGGCTGTTCGTGGTCCGCGGCGGTGTCACCGCGGGCCGTCGCGCGTGCAGCCCATCCTGCACGCGCTGGAATTCCTGTTCAGGGACAAGCGCGGGAACGGGAACCGCGATCCATTCCTCTCTTGCCCGCTCGCGACCGGAGCGGCTGTCGGAGCGGTTGAAGTAATGCGTTCCGCCATAGGCGTCGCGCGTGAGGATGGCGTGAACGGCGCTCGTATAGAACGGCGAGGCACGATGCTTCATGCCGTGGGCGTTCAGCCATGAGGTAATGTCCTTCACGCCCATCGGCCCGCGCCTGCCGTCGCCTTGCAGGAACAGCTTGAATATCAGGCGCACGGTTTCGGCCTCTTGCGGCTCGATTTCGAGGCGTTTCTTGGTACGCTGGCCGCGCTGTTCCACGGCAACGGTGCGATATCCGAAGGGTGGTTTTGACCCGTTCCAGAAGCCCTGCCGCGCATTCTCCAGCATGGATCGGGTGACATGTTTTGCGGTTTCGGCGCTCTGGTATTCGTCCATGACGGCAAAGAGATTTTCGATGACCTCCGCATTGGAGTTTCCGCCAAAGTCCTGCGTCAAGGAAACGAGTGCAATTCCGTATTTTTTCAGCTTCCGTTTGTTTCCTATGTATCCGACCGTATCGCGGAAAAATCGTGACTGGCTGTGAACAAGGATCACGTCGAAAGGCGAGGGATCGACGCAAGCCGCGTCCATCATGGCTTGGAACTGAGGCCGCTTGTCATCGCGCGCGCTGGCGCCCGGATCGACAAATTCGCGGGCCACAAACCACTGGCGGGCGTCGCAGTATCGTCGCGCCTGCGCGAGCTGGTCCGGGATCGAGATATCGTTCTCAGCTTGGCGCGTGGTCGAAACTCGCGCATAGATCGCAACCCGCTTGCTCATGCCCTAT
>JBOHKH010000004.1:162340-164213 GCA_050728995.1 Rhizomicrobium sp.
GCCTCGGCACGCGCAGCGAGGTGTGGTGCTTCGCGAGATGCCGCACCAAGCCCGGCAGATAGGCGCGAAGCTGCGCAACCGTGGAGATGCCAGCGTCCTTGAGCCGTTCGCCGCGTATCTGGAACTCGCAGCGCCAGATGCCCTCTCGCGTGCCCCACAGGTCGAACAGCCAATCCTTCCCGCTTTGCTGTTCGATTTCCGCAACCTTATCATACACCCGGCAGACAACTTCGTCCTTGCCGAACTGGAAACTCTGCGGCGTTTGATGCTCGCGCCACGTCGCGTCTTTCCTTGCCTCGCTGACAAAGTGCTCGACGCGATACCCCGGTTCGCCAATCGCGAAGTCGAAGGCCGCGTCCACGCGCGAGACAATCGCGGGACGGGTTTCGTGCCCGCCGATATTTGCAAGTATGGAATGGAAGCGGTTTAGCGCACCGTCCAGCCGCTTGCGCCACAAGAGTCCGGAGTGGAACTGCACATAGCAGCGAGGCTGTATCCGCTCGCCTAAGCTCAGCGTGAAAGCACGGTTGCTGAGAACGAAGCTGTAGGGTTTGCGCCCGCCCCGATGCAACGCGAACCGCTCGCCTCCGAATTCAATTTCCGCAAAGTCACTGCCGGGAGAATGGCGCAGCCGTTCCTTTTGATGAGCCAACTGTTCCCAATCGATGCCCAAGCCGTCGATAAAAACACTCAAATACAGGCTGTCGATGCCGACCGCGACCGGCTCGCAAGCATCGGCGGGAATGCGGTCGCGCATTGCATCGCGTCCCTTACAAGCCCGATGATTCTAACGTGGACGGATGCCGCTTCGGTCTAATCGTCATCATCTTCGTCCAACCCGATGCCTTCTTCCTCGAAGATCGCTTCCACACGATCCTCGATATCGATGCGCGTTTCGCTTCCATCGATGGTTGCAAGGTCCGAACGGACTTGCTGTTCGATGCGCCAGATATCGGAAAGCGGCAGGCCATCCACGGCCCGAAGCTCGCGCGCGGCGTAGTCCGTGCCGTAGGCGATCAGACCGTTACGGCGCGCGGCGGAGCGTTGTGCGTTCTGTTCGGCGGATTTCGCAGCAGCATAGAGGCGCTCGCGGATTCCCTCGGCTATGAGAACAAGCTCGCTCTGCGGCAGATCTTCGACCGGCAGCGGTTCGAGGCCAATCTCGATTTCCTTGAGAACCCGGCTCTTGAGGTCAGACCGCGCGACCACGTCCGGCCACCAGAAATCGACAACCTGCCGCTTGACGTTCTGGATCGCCTCGCGGCGGCGCTGTCTTGCGGCCTGTTCCTGCGCCTCCCGTTCCGCACGCTCGCGGCGGGAGGCTTCGGCGCGGCGCTGATCCGCAATGCGCTCCCTCTCGGATGCCTGCGCCGCCTCTATCTGCTCGCGCGCGAGGCGGTCCCGTTCCTGTTTTTTCGACTCGGTGCGGTGGTCGAGTTCCGAATGCGCGTCCTCGACCTCGCGCAACTGCAACCGGATGCGCTCCGCTGCCAATCTCTGCCCAAGCTGGCGCACGGGATCGAACGGCGCGTCCGCGTGGGCGGCAGCCTCAGGCAATGGTGCCTCTAGGCGATCGCTGCCTAAGGCGATGCTGCCTAGCGACAATGCCTGAGGCTGCTTGTGTCGGGGACGGGCTGCATATTCTGCGCACCCTCTAAGATGCGCTCTTACAGCTTGCCCGTTCGCGAATTTCTGGCCGCAGAACCGGCACGTGGACATGGCAGGTCCCTAATCCGCGTCCGCCACGATGCAATCCTCGTCGTCGTCATCGCCGGTCAATTCGTCCAGCTTGTCGTCAATGGCGTCACGCAACGTAACCAAAAGACCGATAAGGTCATCGTTCTGCTCTTGAAGCTCGGCTTTCGTCATAGTC
>JBOHKH010000005.1:0-158651 GCA_050728995.1 Rhizomicrobium sp.
CGCGCAAGCAACAGGAAGCACGGCCTGAAGCGGCTCGTCCGGTACGAGCATCATGACAGCATGATCGCCGCCATCCGGCGCGAGAAATCGCTGAAGAAATACAGGCGCAACTGGAAGGTCAACCTCACCGAACGTGAAAACCCCCATTGAAGCGACCTGTTCATGGCGCTCCTTTCCTGACGCCGCGTGGCCGCGACAACGGCCCGGCCATGACGAATGTGGGGAATGCGCGGGCCCAGATCCCCCCAAACGAAAACAGCGGCGCGCAGAACGCGCCGCTGCCTCGCAATCGAATGGACTGTCAGCTCGCCTTAGCGATTCGCGATGAGCTGTTTCACCTTCGCGGCCGTGCTCGTCGTGCCATGGCTCTTGATGCCATGGGCGCCGGGCGTGACGTTATTCAGCACGCCGCTGTTGCCTTCGAAACTGGTGTACCCGGAAAGCCCGATCCACAGCGTCCATTGTCCGCCCTGCTTGATCTTATGGGGCAGCGTGTATTCCAGTTGTTCCGTGTAGATGCTGTCGAATTTGGCCAGGTAGTTGTCGGAATTGCCGTAGACCTTGCCAAGACCCTTCACTTTTCCGAGCAGGCCCGCGCCCTGGCTCGTTAGGCTGGCGCATTCGTCGTTGGTGTGAATCCACGCATCGGCCACGCCGCTGGACAGACCGGTCGTAGCCGTGCCGCCGTCGCAATAGGAACCGCCGCCGGCCGTGCCGAACGTCCACGAATGCGTGCCCGCAGTCGCCGCGCCAGTGCTCGCAAGAACAGCCGCCGCACTCATCAGTAGGTATTTGTTCATTTGGGAACCCCCTTAAAGTTGAACTGAGCCGAGCTATCGGCCTGAGCGAACGGTAACGGCGGATTAAATCGGAAGTCAATCCCCCGCAACGATTCGTCGGGCATGGCGGCTTCGAAGGACATGGCCCGTCGGGTCACGGCCGGACGGCAGAGCTTGTCAGCCGACCTGGGCGCGCACCCTTTTCGGGGTCCCGTCCCGGTCGACTTCAAGCCTGGCAAATTTACCGGCGGGGTGATCATTGGTCGCGCGTTGACATAGGTCGTTCGGCGCCAGCCAAAAGCGCGGCCGCGCTCATCATCTGGTGTCGGCTACGCGTGTCCTCCACTCTAGGTGGGTAGCTTGGGCGACAGGGGATCGTGACGGCAATTGCGACCACGATAGCGCGAATTGGCGCGAGCGATGGTCCGCAATGCGGCATCGACGCTTGACCGCCGAGTTCGGCGCGCCACCATGTCGAGCGCAATGGCCAAGCGCTTCGTCACCGACACCGGATTCTGGATGCCGACCGACGCGTTGCACCGGCATGGCGGATACGGGTACCTCGAGCACTTCCCGGCCGACCCTCATGTGCGCGACATGTACGTGCGCCTCGTCGCCGGCGAGGTGTTCCGGCAGTGAGCACCGACGGGATTTCGGAGGTTCTGTTCGAGCGCCGCGGTGCGATCGGGCTCGTCACGCTGAATCGTCCCGCTGCGCTGAACGCGCTCACGGAGCGCATGTGCGTGGCGATGGACGGCGAGCTTGCGCGATGGCAGGACGATCCGGCCGTGCACGCAGTCGTGGTGCGCGGGGCGGGCGAGCGCGCCTTTTGCGCCGGCGGCGACATCCGCGCGCTTTATGACGCAGGGCGTGCCGGCGGCACTGCCGCGACCGACTTTTATCGCCGCGAGTACCGGCTCAACGCCCGCATCAAGCATTTTCCGAAGGCTTACGTGGCGCTGTTGCACGGCATCGTCATGGGCGGGGGAGTTGGTGTGTCGGTGCACGGCAGTCATCGCATCGCCGATGCGACGGCATTGTTTGCGATGCCGGAAACCGCAATCGGGCTTTTCCCGGATGTGGGCGGAAGCTGGTTCCTGCCGCGGTTGCCCGGCCAAATCGGAATGTATCTCGCGCTCACCGGCGCGCGGCTGAAGCTGGCCGACATGGCGTACACGGGAATCGCAACCCACTGCGTTGCCCGATCCGATTGGGAGGCGCTGACCGAAAGACTCGCGAAAGGAACGCCTGTTGGGGCTGCACTGACAGATCTCGAGCGAGAGCCGGATGTACCACCACTGGCCGAACGTCGCGCCATCATCGACAGGTGTTTTGCGGAGAATTCGGCCGAGGCGGTGCTGGCGGCGCTCGATCGCGAGAACGACGCCTGGGCAGCGTCCGCCGCTGCAACGATCCGTACCAAGTCGCCCACCAGCCTCAAGATCAGCTTTCGCGAATTGCGCGAGGGGAGCCGGCTATCGTTCGACGACTGCATGCAGATGGAATTCCGGATGGTGAGCCGCGTCATGGATGGTCACGATCTCTTCGAAGGCGTGCGTGCCACGATCATCGACAAGGACAAGGCGCCGGCGTGGCGGCCCGCGACGCTTCCTGAGGTCACCGATGCAGAGGTAGACGAATATTTCGCGCCGCTGGGCGAGAGGGAATTGGCGTTGTGACCAATCCGAGACGGACATGAGCGGCATCGCGTTCATCGGCGTCGGGAACATGGGTGCGCCCATGGCGCGCAACCTGATCGCTGCGGGCCATGACGTCTGCGCCTTCGACATAAGCGCAAGCGTGCTCGCGCCGGTGGTGCAGGCGGGTGCGCGAAAGGCGGCCTCGGTCTCGGAGGCGGTGAAGACGGCGGAGATCGTCATCACCATGCTGCCGGAGGGCCAGCATGTGAAGAGTGTCTATCTCGATGCCGGCGTGCTGTCGCACGCGCGCGCCGGCGCTCTCTTGATCGACAGCTCGACCATCGACATCGATTCCGCCCGCGCGGTGCACGAGGCCGCAGCGCGCGCGGGTTTCGCATTTCTCGACGCGCCGGTTTCCGGCGGCGTCGGCGGGGCGCAAGCCGGCACGCTCACCTTCATGTGCGGCGGCACGCAGGAGGCCTTCGAGCGCGCGCTGCCCGTTCTGCAACAGATGGGCAAGCGGATCGTGCTGGCAGGCGAAGCGACGGCAGGCCAGGCCGCCAAAATCTGCAACAACATGCTGCTCGCTATTTCGATGATCGGAACCTGCGAAGCCTTCGCGCTTGGCGGGAAGCTCGGCCTCGAAGCGCAGAAGCTGTTCGAGATTATGTCCGCGTCATCCGGCCAGTGCTGGTCGCTGACGAGCTACTGTCCCGTACCGGGACCGGTGGCTGCGGCGCCATCGAACCGCGGCTATCAGGGCGGATTCGCAGCCGCGCTGATGCTCAAGGACCTGAAACTTTCGCAGGCCGCGGCACAATCGGCGGGTGCGGTCACGCCGCTCGGCGCCGAAGCTGCGCAGCTTTACGCGTTGTTCACCGCAAAAGGCGGCGCAGGCCTCGATTTTTCCGGCATCATCCGGATGCTGCGCGGCGAGGTCTGATTTACCGCACCTTAAGAGTCCTCCGCGTAGGTTGAGGCCAACAACTCTGCGTGGTGTCGGGGACTGACCATGAGCGCCATGGCGAAAGCGCAATTCAAGGCCGTTGAAAGCGAAGGCACAGAATCGCTTCGCAAGCGGTATCTGGAAGCGCTCGCATTGGTCGAGCGGCTGCACCGCCAGCTCCTCGATGTGATCAAAGACGAACTCGACCGGCGCGACGAACGCGAGATCAACAGCGTGCAGGCGCTGCTCCTGTTCAATGTCGGCGACCAGGAGTTGAGCGCCGGCGAATTGCGGACGCGGGGGCATTATCTGGGCTCCAACGTCTCGTACAATCTCAAGAAGCTCGTGGAGCTGGGTTTCGTGCACCACGAGCGCTCGGCGATCGATCGCCGTTCCGTGCTGGTGCGCCTGACGGAGAAGGGCGAAGCGGTACGTCACATGCTGGAAGGACTCTTCGAGCGGCACCTCGCCTCGCTCGAGGCGGTCGGCAATGTCGGCCTGAACGAACTGGAAGCGGTGGGCGCAAGCCTCAGGCGCCTCGAGCGATTCTGGATCGACCAGGTCCGCTTCCGGCTGTAATTCCGGACCGGTTCCACCCCCCGCGCGCAATTTTCGCATGGAGCCGGCCGCGCCGCCGGGCTATCCTGCCTTCCGCCGGTATCGCGCGAAGGCCGGCCCGAGAGGCGCAATTGAGTTATCCGTACAAGGCGAGATTTCGCGAAACGCTCGCAGCGCTCAGGCGCGAGAATCGCTATCGCATCTTTGCCGATATCCTGCGAAGGGGCGGCGCCTATCCGCATGCCGACTGGCATGACGGGCAGAGACCGCGTCCGGTCACCGTATGGTGCAGCAACGATTATCTCGGAATGAGCCAGCATCCCAAGGTCGTCGCCGCGCTTTGCGACGCTGCGGCGCGGACGGGTGCGGGTTCCGGCGGTACCCGCAACATTTCGGGTACCACACACTATCACGTGGAACTCGAGCGCGAGCTGGCCGATCTGCACGACAAGGCGGCGGCGCTGCTGTTCACCTCGGGGTTCATCTCCAATGACGCCACGCTTTCCACGCTTCCGAAACTTCTGCCTGGCCTTGTCGTCTTCTCGGACGAACTCAATCACGCCTCGATGATCCATGGCATCTGCAGAGGCGGCGCGGAAAAGCGCGTGTTCCAGCACAACGATCTTTCCGATCTAGAAGCGCAGCTTGCGTCGGTCGACGTCGGGCGGCCCAAACTGATCGCGTTCGAGTCCGTCTATTCCATGGATGGCGATTTCGGCCCGATCGCGGAAATTTGCGATCTTGCCGAGCGCTACGGCGCGCTCACCTATCTTGACGAAGTGCATGGCGTGGGACTCTACGGGCCGCGCGGCGCGGGCGTCGCCGCGCGCGACGGCCAAATGGAGCGAATCGACATCATCGAAGGCACGCTCGCCAAGGCCTATGGCGTCATGGGCGGCTACATCGCGGGCGATTCGGAGATCGTCGATTGCATCCGTTCGTACGCACCGGGATTCATCTTCACCACGTCGCTGCCGCCCGCGGTTGCGGCTGCCGTTCTGGCCAGCGTGCGCCACCTCAAGGAAAGCGATATCGAACGCGCGTCGCTGCACGAGCGTGCGGCGCGGCTGAAACGTCTGTTCGCCGAGGCGGGTCTTCCCGTGATGCCGTCACCGAGCCATATCGTGCCCGTGCTGGTGGGCGATGCGGCGCTCTGCAAATCGGTGTCCGATTCGCTGCTTCGCGAACACGCGATTTTCGCCCAGCCGATCAATTTCCCGACGGTGCCGCGCGGAGCCGAACGGTTGCGTTTTACGCCTTCTCCCAATCACACCGACGCGATGATGGACGATCTGGTGCGCGCGCTTGACGCGGTCTGGACAGCACACCGGCTCGACCGCGCCGCCTGAATTGGCGGATCAGCCGCGGCGGCGGCTCTTGGTGGCAGGCGCGCTTCGGCCAAGGCCGATTCTCTTCGCGAACTCCGAGCGCTGCGCCGCATAATTGGGTGCGACAATCGGATAATCGGCCGGCAGTCCCCATTTCGAACGGTATTCCTCGGGCGAGAGGCCATAGCGCGAACGCAAGTAGCGCTTGAGCATCTTCAGCTTCTTGCCGTCCTCAAGGCAGACGATGTACTCGGGCGTCACCGATTTCTTGACTGCGATGGCAGGCTTTTGCGTCGTCGCGATCTCCGAGCCGCTGCCGCCAGCAAGCGAGCCGAGCGTGGCGTGAATGCTCTTGATCATTCCGGGGATTTCGGAGATCGGCGTCGGATTGTTGCTCACATAAGCCGCCACGATTTCGCTCGTGAATTTGATCAGTTCGTCGGATTTCGTGCCGTGGCCATCGTTTGCGCTGGTCATATTTGACGTCTTGCCTTTTGCGGGTTGTGGCAACTCCTCTCGTACTGTCTTGGCAACCACTCAATCAAGAAAAAACCAGAGCTCATAGGCGCAAATCGAGAAACCGGCAAATGCAGCTGCTACGGTAAACTCTGGATTTCGGGGCCTGTTCTTGCGGGGAACTTGCCGATTACAGGGATGCGCGTCGCTCTTTCCTGGGGCCGATGACCCGCGGACCGCACCGCCGGGCGCGGCTCCCGTCAATCCGGCGGTCCCGGGCCTTTCGACGCCGACCGCACAAGCGATTTCCGCTCTGGCCCGCAACGCCGCCGGCAGGGCGGCCACGGCTTGGGACGGCGTGGGTCCGGCCCATCCGGTCGCGTCCTTGCCACGGCTGTTGCGCGGCCAGGGCGCGGCCCATGGTTTTTTCGGATAATAACCTGTGCAATACCATATACACTATATATAAAGTATAGTATAGTCGTTCTGGGTCGATGAGGGTCGGACATTGCCCATGCCGTCCCACTCACGCTCATCGCGGGCTTCGGACCCTGGCTGATCGGCTCGGCCAATCTGGATATTCTGGCCTCGCTGCTGTGCGGATCGATTCCGGGCATCGTGATGGGAAGCCTTGTGGCCACCCGCGTTCCCGACAAATTGCTGCGCCCGATCCTTGCGTCCTCTCTCGCACTGGTGGGTGGACGGCTGATATTTTGAAGCACAAGACGCCGCTCACACTTCCAGTCTGTCGTTCGCGCGCGCAACGAGCAGATAGAGCGCAGGCATCAGGAAGATGCTGATGGCAAGGCGCGTGAGCAGGCCCGCAACGATCACCAATGCGAACGGCCTCTGTGTGTCCGTGCCGACGCCCGTCGCCAGCGCTGCGGGCAAGAGTCCCAAAGCTGCCACGAGCGCCGTGATCACGATCGGCCGCAGTCTCAGGATTGCGCCCTCCCGAACGGCCGCCGCGAGGGAGGTTCCTCCCCGGCGAAGCTCGTTGACGTAGGAAATATAGACGACGGCGGTCAGCACCGAGACCCCGAAGAGCGCAAGAAATCCGACTCCCGAGGAAGCGGAGAATGGCGTGCCGGTGATCCACAGCGCCGCAAGGCCGCCCACTGGCGCGGAGAGCACAACGCCGAGAACAGTGATGAACGGGAACTTGAAATTCCCGTAGAGCATGAACAGGAGAAGGAAGATCAGAAACAGCGTGAGCGGCAGAACCATGGCGAGCTGGTGCGCGGAGGCCGTGTACTGGCTGTACTCGCCGCCCCAGTCCAGACGATACCCTTCCGGCAGCGAGATATTTCTGCCGACCGCGTCGATGGCGTCTCCTACGGCGTCGGCGAGGTCGCGACCCTCGACCGAGAACTGTACGCCGATGTACCGCGAATTGTTCTCGCGATAGATGAAAGAGGCGCCGTTCGTGATCCTGATATCGGCGAGCTCCTTGAGCGGAATCTGCTGTCCGCCCGGCGTGGTCACGGGAATGTTCCCGATCGCCTCGGCACTGTCGCGATATTGCGGCTCGAAGCGAACGACGAGATCGAACTGCTTCTCGCCCTGGACAACCTGAGTGGCCACATCGCCGCCGATGGCGGTCTGGACGAGGCTGTTGACGTCGGAAACGTTCAATCCGTAGCGCGCTATGCGGGCGCGATCGATGCGGATCGTCAGGCTCGGCTGCCCCAGCTCGCGCACGAGGGTCACATCGCGAATTCCGCGCACCTGCTCCAGAGTCTGCTTGATTGCCTTTCCCTTCTGCTGAAGCGTTTGCAGATCGGGACCGAACACCTTGACCGCAAGCGCACTCTTGAGACCCGTTTCCGCTTCGTCCACGGCGTCCTCGGCAGGCTGCGTGTAGTTGAACACGATGCCGGGAAACGACCGGAGCTTCCGGTTGATCGCGGCGATCAGTTCGGGCTTGGTGCGGTAGGGTCCGTTCCACTGCGCGTAGGGTTTCAGACCGACATAGAATTCGACATTGAAGAAGCCCGTGGGATCGGTGCCGTCGTCGGGCCGCCCGAGTTCGGAGGCGACCGTGGTGACTTGCGGAAACGAACGCAATACGGCGCGGATTTCCGGCGCGATCTTCGCCGATTCGTCGAACGAAATCGTGTAGGGCATCGTCGCGCGCACCCACAGCGCACCTTCGTCGAGATGCGGCATGAACTCACCGCCGATGAAGGGAATGAGGACAAGCGACGCACAGAGGAGGATCGCCGAGGCAAACGCCGTCAGCCACGGCCTGGCGAGGCACCAGTCGAGCCATCCCGCGTACCAGATTTTCGCAGCTTCCCAGAGGGCGTTGCGCCGCTCGCGCACGCCGTTCCTCATGAACCACGCGCACAGCACCGGCAAAAGCGTCAACGTGACGATCAGGCTGCCGACCAGCGCGAACACCATGGTGTCCGCCATCGGCCGAAACAGCGTGCCAGAAGGCCCCGAAAGCACGTAGATTGGCAAAAAGCCGACCACGATCACCACGACGGCATAAAAGAGCGGGCGATCCACTTCCGCCGCCGCATCGAGAACGAGACCTGCGATGTTGCGCGGTCTTTCTCCGCCGAGCGCGATGCGGCGGTAGATGTTTTCCACCATGAATACCGCGCCGTCGACGAGAATCCCGAAATCCACCGCGCCGATCGACAGGAGGTTCGCCGAGGCGTTCTGCAGGTCCAGGCAGACGAACGCGAAAAGAAGCGAGAGCGGAATACACGCGGCAGCGATCAGCCCGGCGCGCAGATCGTAGAGGAAGAACACAAGCACCATGACGACGAGAACCATGCCGGAGAGCAGATTCCTCGCGACCGCATCCGTGGTCTGGGCGACGAGATCGCTGCGGTCGTAGAACGGATGGATCTTGACGTCGCGGGGCAGGACGCGCGTGTTCAGTTCGTGTGTTTTTGCCTCGACGCGTTTAAGAACGTCCTGCGCCTTTTCGCCGGTGCGCAGCAGAATGACTCCTTCCACCGCGTCGTTCTGTTTTTCGTAGCCGAATTCGCCGAGCCGCGGCGCAATTCCGACGATCACGCGGCCGACGTCCTTGACGAGTACCGGCGTGCCGTTGTGGACCGCGAGCACGACGTTGCGGATATCGTCGAGTGTCGCGATGCGGCCGAGCCCGCGGACGTAATAGAACTGACCGCCCTGCGAATAGAAACCGCCGCCTGCATCCGCGTTGTTGGAGCCGAGCGCGCTCTCGACCTGGGCGACGGAGAGGCCGGCGCCTGCGAGCTTCGCGGGGTCGAGCAGCACCTGGTACTGCATGGTCCCGCCGCCGAACCCGGAATCGTCGGCGACGCCGGGAACGGACCGGTAGGCCGGCTCGACGATCCAGTCCTCGAAGGTCTTGAGCTCCATCGGCGAGCGGTCGGAGCTTTGCAGCACATATCGGTAGATGAGCCCCGAGGGCGAACTCATCGGCGAGACCGACGGCCCTACATTGTCGGGAAGCCCCAACCCCTGCAGACGGTTGAAGACTTGCTGGCGCGCGAAGTAGTTGTCGGTTCCGTCCTCGAAGGTGAGGATCACGTCGGAGAGACCGTAGAGCGAAATCGAACGCGAAACAGAGAGGTGGGGGATGCCGTTCATGCCGCGCTCGACGGGAACCGTGATCAGTCGTTCGACTTCCTCCGCCGCGTGCCCCGGCCATTGCGTGATGATTTCCACCATGGGCGGCGACAGATCGGGATAGGCGTCGACCGGCAGGCGCAGTAGTGCGCGCACGCCCGCAGCGATCAGGATCAACGTCAGCAGCAGCACGATCAGGCGCTGGCCGAGCGAGGCGCCGACTATGCGATTCATGATCGAAGCCGCGCGCGAAGGCGGCACACCGTCCCGCAGATGATCGCTCATTGTTCCTGCATGAACTGGAGGAAGAGCGCGCCGTCGGCCACGATGCGTTCGCCGGCGCGAAGGCCGGACGCAATCGCGTAGAGCGCGCCCGCGCGGTCTCCCAGATCGACATGCTGGCGTGCGAAGCTGCCGTCCCTCTGCATGACGTAGACGAACGGAAGATTGTCGTCGTCGCGCAGGACGGCCGAAACGGGGACGGCGAGCGCCCGGGTCGGCGCGCGCGCCTCGATAGTCGCACGCACATACATCTGTTTCTTCAGGACGCCTGCCGGATTGTTCACGACCACGCGCACGGCCACGGAACGGGTGTTGGGATCGACTTCCGCCGCGATGTTGTCCACCCGTCCTGACAGGTTGGCGAAACCGGTCGATACGGTTGCCGGATCTCCAACCCGGACCGATGCGAGATCGCGGCCGAAGACCTGGGCCATCACCCAGACGCGGGAGAGGTCGGCAATGGTGAAGCACGCGGTCGTCCCCGCCTGCAGCAGTTCTCCGGGCGTGATGAGTTTCTCGACAACGGTTCCGGATATCGGTGCGCGGATTACCCCTTCGATGTGCGAGGGCTGTTGCCCGCGCCGGATGTCCTCGACGGTTTCGGGGTCGATGTTGAGGGCGACGAGCGCCTGAAGGGCTGCGGCGCGATCGGCTTCGGCGCCCACCGCATCGCTTTCCGCCTGATCGGCTTCGCGTTCCGACACGCCCTTATGCGCGAGCAGATCCTTGTCCATATCGGCGAGCTTGATGGCCGTTTCGGCGGCAGCGACCGTCTTGCGGTAGGCGCTCACCGCCGCCGCGAAATCGGGCGAGGCGACGGTCGCAAGCGGTTGTCCTTTTTTCACCAGCTCGCCGGGAGACACGAGGAGCCGCGCCACCGGCCCCGAGAACGGCGCGAGTACGCTCGTTGCCTGGTCGTTGTCGAAATCCACCGCGCCGACGGCATCTACGGTTTTGCGATACGCCGTCTCGGTCACCGTGTAGAGGCGGATGTTCATTCGCTGGGCGTCGGTCAGCGTGACATTGGTCGCGACGGCGGACGACTTCGACTGGTTGTCGCTGGCGGGCGAACACGCGGCGAGCCAGCCCGCAAACAGGAGGATGCCCATCATTGCAACGGGCGGAAACGTCCGCTTATTGCGCATCGGCGGTCTCCGTCAGGTCACGGCGCTGCCACCAGCCTCCGCCGAGCGCCTGGAAGAGGGCTGCGGTGTCCGAGAAGCGCGCGGCTTCGGCCTGCACGAGCGCCATGCGCGCCTGCTCGAATGTCTGTTCCGCGGCGAGCAGCGCGAGATCGTTCGCATAGCCGTCTTTCGCCTGGCGCTGGGCGAGATCGCGAGCCGCCTTCGCGCTGTCGTCGGCGGCGACCGCCGCTTGCAGCGCGTCAGCGTCGGTCTTCAGTGCGCTCAATGTATCGGCGACGTTCTGGAAGGCCACGAGCACTGTGCTGCGATATTGCGCCGCCGCCTGGCGGTAGTTCGCGCGTGCGGCACGCTCGCGGTGAAAAAGCGTGCCGCCTTCGAAGATCGGCGCGGCGAGGTCCGCGCCCACGCCCCAGAAACCCGTCCCCGGGGCAAAAAGCTGGTTCAACGCGAGAGCGGTACTTCCCGCATTTGCCGTCAGCTCGATATTGGGCAGACGGTTTGCCACGGCAATCCCGATTTCGGCGCTGGCTGCGTGCAGATTGGCTTGCGCCTGCAACACATCCGGTCGCTGTTCGACGAGTTGCGAAGGAAGGCTGAGCGGAAGATCGCGCGGCAGGGTCAGGCTCGCGAGATCGAATGTGTCCGCGGGGGTTTCGGCCGGAAAACGTCCGGTCAGCACCGACATGAGATCGTGCAGCTGATTCTGCTGCTTCAGCAGCGGCGGCAACAGGGTTTTTGCCTGCGCGAGCTGGGCCTCCTGCGCGGCAACATCGACACCGCTCGCATATCCTTTTGCGAGCTGTTCGTGCAGGAGAGAGACTGCTTTCGTTTCTTCATCGACAATATCGCCGACGGCGTCGATCTGCGTGGCAACGGAGGCTTCCTGAATCGCCGTGACAACGACATTCGCGGTGAGAGTCGTGTAGGTCGCCGCCATCTGATAGCGCGCCGCCTGCTGCTGTGCCTCGAGCGATTCCACCGTGCGGCGGTTCAGGCCGAAAACATCCGGCACATAGGAAATCGCGACCTCCGGCGTGAACAGGTTGTAGGTGAACACGTTCGCGTTGGGTACGGGCGCGAGCGCCGTCGATTGGCGCTGGCGGCTCGCCGAGAAGGACGCAGAAACGGTGGGAAGGAACGCGCCACGCTGTGCGAGCACATTCTCGCGGGCACCCGCAAGTGCCGCCTGCGCGGCCTGAAGGTCGGAGTTCTCCGCCAGCGCCTTCGCAATCAGATCATCGAGCGGCTTTGAATGGAAGAGCGTCCACCAGTCGGCGGAAATCTCCGCGCCTTTGTCGAAATGCTGGGCTTCGCCGCCCGGGACGTTTGCGCCGGCGGTTCTGCCTTGTGGCTGCGCCGTATAGCCGCGCACCGTCGGTGCCGCGGGTTTCTGGAAGTCCGGACCGACCGCGCAGCCGGAAACGAGCAACAGTGTGAGTGTGGTTCCCGCTGTGGCAATGCGCCTGCAGTGCTTTGGCCCCGCGTGCGGGGGATGAAATAACGTCATCGGAATTCTCGCAAATGGATTCGGCGCCCGCGACAGGGGACGGGCGCAAGCGGCGCACGCAGCGCCGCGGTCGCGGCGATTACGTGCGCTTACGGATCACATCGCGGAAGGGGGAGGGGCGCGGCTGTACCAGGTGTGCGCGACCCCAGGCACGGGTGCGGCAGGAGTCGGAGCAAAGGAAACAAAGCCGATGGGCGATGCGGGAAGAACCAGAACGGGCGAGGAGGGTACAAAGAACGCGCCCGCGTGAACGGTCGCCTGGCAGAACGGACATGCGCCCACGCCTTCGTCGAGCGGCGTTTTGCCGTGATGCGGCGCATCGAGCGTCACCTGCGCGGCGCCGGCGTGAGACTGCGCGTGCAGGTGGGTTTGGGTGATGTATGACTGCAGGGTAAAAGCGAGCACCACGACGAGCGTCACGGCGCGCCAGCCGGCGCCGCCGCGATCCACCCACGTGGGTCTTTCCGCTTCGTTCCTCATCAGCCCGTCTTCGTTGCCGGAAGGAGTTATAGCGGGTCCCGGCGTCCTGCAACAGCGATGGCCGCAAGTTCGAGATAGTGGAAAATCCTTAACGACCGTTGCGCCTCGCTCATTGATGGCGAGAGGTCCGCGCCCAACACGTTCAGGATCAATGACAGCTGTTTGTGGGTGCCTGTCATCCGCGAATGCTCGAACGGGTGGTGAAGGAAGGCTTCCGCGTCGCGGCATTGCCGGTCGGCGAAATCGGGAAGCTCGATGCCGGTCCCTCCTGCATGTCGCTGCGCCGGCTCGTGCACGCCTGACGGATCACGTCGGCGCGTCGGCCGGTGCGGCTGCCGGCCGGAAGTCCGGTGAAATGACGGCTCCGATCACGAGAAGCATCACACCCCCCGAGGCGCACAGCGCGGCGTGCCGCGACCAGAACTGGAAGGCCGAGAGTCTTTCGTAGAGTGCGCCAAGCCGTCCGCTGACAACGCTGCCGCGATACCGACAGCGTGTAAATGCCCATCATTGTCGCGTTCACTCTCGGCGGCGCCAGTCGCGAGTACAAGGCAAGTGCGGTCGGCTGGAAATAGATCCAACCGATGTTGGAGACGATGTGAAACGCGACCGCCCACAGGAGCGGCGCGCGGCCGGTGCCATAGACGAACTCCGCGCAGCCGAGCCAGAAGGCCGCGGCCGCGAACAGGAAATGCCCGATTGCCATCTTTATGAAGTCGCGCGGTTCGGCGCCGCGGTCGGCCTGCCAGCGCCAGAACAGGAGCACGAGGGGAGTGAAGACAAACGGCGCGCGCATGTGCAGCGCTATGTGGCGACCGGAGCGCGCCGTCAGATGTGGCAGCAGAAGGGCGATTTTTGCCGCGAGAAGACGCGGGCTTTCCTGCAGCACGTCGATTTCCCGTTTTCGCGGGAACGAAGATTGTAAAATGGAGGAGCGCCTACCCGGCGATTGCCACCAGGATCGGCGCTTCCGGCTGGCAGTTGGCTGCGCGCTCGTGGCAGGCGCGGAGCCGGGTCTGAAAGTCCTCGCCATTGAGCGGCTGGGCGGCGAGCTTGGCCGCGCGCAGGTGGGGGCAGACCATAGTCGACTTGCCGTCGGCTCTGCGGTGGGTGCAACTGCGGCCATAGGCGCCCCAGTCGCATTCCTTCCAGCCGCCATAACCGTTCTTCATTTCCCCTTCCACGGCAAAGCCGCAGCGGCCGCATTCGGCCAAAAAGTACTGGTGCAGACACTCGCGCCGGGCAATCACCATGTGCCCCTCCATTACGGGACCAGGATGGTAGCCGGCGGATATTAGAAAGCCGTTGACGGGCTGGCTCAGGATTTAGACAAGCCGTCGGTTTTGAACTCGCCTCCTCGGTTTCCCCCAACCAGGATTGGCGGGCGCCGGCGCGCCGGAAAGCGTGTGCCGGCGGATCTTTCCGAACCTGTCTCCGGCCGGCGGGCTGTTTGGGGTCGGCGTCTGGCAGGATCGTCGGCATCGTCGGCGTCGACTCTGCTGTCGGTTTCCACGCGTCGCGCAGGCACGCTGATCATCGAGAGCGAAGACCGCCAGGGAACCTGCGCGAATATTGAAATCCCGCTCCACCTGCCTGCCGCTGCGCGGACCTGCGCGAACACCGCCGCGCGACGTCTCTTTGGCGGCGCACGGAGTTGGAAATTGTCGTTACGCCGCGGTGCCGCCGACGGTGAGACCGTCGAGCCGCAGCGTCGGCTGGCCGACACCCACGGGTACCGACTGGCCGTTCTTGCCGCAGGTGCCGATGCCGGAATCGAGCTTCATGTCATTGCCGATCATGGCGACGCGGGTGAGCGCTTCTGGTCCGCTGCCGATGAGCGTCGCGCCCTTGATCGGCGCGCCTTTCTTTCCCTTCTCGATCCGATAGGCCTCGGTGCAGGAGAACACAAACTTGCCCGAGGTGATGTCGACCTGGCCGCCGCCAAAATTGACGGCATAGATGCCCCTGTCCACGCTCGCGAGAATTTCCTCGGGGATTTTGTCGCCACCCAACATGTAAGTGTTTGTCATGCGCGGCATGATGCTGTGGGCGTGGCTCTGCCGCCGTCCGTTGCCGGTCGGTTTCATGCCCATCAACCGCGCGTTCTGCCGGTCCTGCATGTAGCCCTTGAGAATGCCGTCTTCGATCAGGACCGTCCGCGCCGACGGCGTGCCTTCGTCGTCGATGGTCAGCGATCCTCTATGGCCGCCCATCGTGCCATCGTCGACCACCGTCACGCCAGGGGCGGCGACGCGCTGGCCCAGCAGCCCCGCGAAGGCCGACGTTTTCTTGCGTGTGAAATCGCCTTCGAGACCGTGGCCGATCGCTTCGTGCAACAGGATGCCGGGCCAGCCCGGCCCCAGCACGACGGTCATTTCGCCCGCGGGCGCGGGAACCGACTGCAAATTGACGAGAGCCTGGCGGAGCGCCTCGTCCACGGCCTCTTTCCAATAGAGCGGATCGAGATAGGTCTCGTAGCCCGAGCGGCCGCCGCCGCCGTAACTGCCCGATTCCTGCCTCCCGTTTTCCTCGACGACAACGGAGACGCCGATGCGCACGAGCGGACGCACATCGTGCCAGGTTTCGCCGCCGGCCCGCAGGATTTCAATGGTCTGGTGCTCGCCCGCCAGAGCGCAGGAAACCTGACACACGCGCGAGTCCTTTTCGCGCGCATAGGCATTCATTTCTTCGAGGAGCTTGATCTTCGCCGCGAATTCGGCGCTGCCCAGCGGATCGGTGTCGGGATAGAGCTTTGCATTGGTGCGGCGGGGAGAGAGCGCGAGCGAGCCCGAATACCCCTTGGCCACGGCCTTGACGGTTTCGGCGGCGCGCCGGATCGCGCCTTCCGACAGCTCGTTCGCGTGCGCGTAACCGGTGGCTTCGCCCGCCACGGCGCGCAGACCAAAACCTTGCGTTGTGTCGAACGTCGCGGCCTTGAGGCGGCCATCGTCGAAGGTGAAGGATTCGCTGCGGCAATGTTCGAGGAACAGTTCGCCGTCGTCGGAACCCGCAAGCGCGTCCTCGACGATCCCCTCGACGGCACGCCGGTCGAGCCCCGCCTTGTCAAAAAACAGATTGCCGTCCATTCACTTCTCCTGATGGCGGGTTGCAGATTTTGAACGGCCGCATCGCCAACACGCGCGCCGCGACCGGTGAGCCATATACCCAATTTGGCGCCAGAACAGCGGTTCGCAAGACCTCTTGCGCCCTGGCGCCCAGGCGGTGGAACCCCTTCCCCGGCAGTGCACAAATTGCGTGGCATAAGGTCGCAATGACTTCCGAGCCTTGGCTCCCCTACACCATCGCCCGATGACTCTTTTCTGACCGCCCTTCTTGCGGGTTCGCGCCCGCCAATTTAGAGGTCGCCGGATGTTTCTGAAAAAATTCGGACTTGCGGCCACCCTCTGCTCCGCGGTGTCCGCGTTCTCGACTGCTGCCATGGCCGCCCCGCAGCCCTGGGAGATTGGGTTCCAGCCTGCGGCCTCGCCGGTGATGAAGGACATCGAGGATTTCCACACCTTCGTCCTCTACATCATCATCGCGATCTGCGCGCTTGTCTTCGGGCTGCTCCTGTGGATCATCGTCCGCTACAACCACCGCCGGAACCCAGTCCCGGGCAAGGTTACGCACAATACGTTGCTCGAGGTGGCGTGGACGATCGTTCCCGTGATCATCCTCGTGGTGATCGCGGTTCCCTCCTTCAAGCTGCTCTATTACGAAGCGGACGTGCCCCCGGCCGATGTGACCATCGAGCCGATCGGCCATCAGTGGTTCTGGAGCTACAAGTACCCGGCAAACAATTTTCAATTCGATTCGCTGATTCTTTCCGACGCGGACGCGTTGAAGAGAGGCGAACCGAGGCTGCTTGGGGTGGACAATCCGGTGGTGGTGCCGGTGAACAAGGTGGTCCGTATCCTGACCACGGGCGCGGACGTCATCCATTCCTGGGCCGTACCGGCCTTCGGCGTGAAAATGGACGCCATTCCCGGCCGGCTCAACGAGACCTGGTTCGAGGCGACGGCGCTCGGCACCTATTACGGGCAGTGTTCCGAACTTTGCGGCGCCCGCCACGCCTACATGCCGATCGAAGTGAAGGTGGTGTCGGAGGGCGCCTATAAGGCGTGGCTCGCGGGCGCCAAGAAGAAGTTTGCATCCATCACGGGCCCGGATGGCGCCCGGCTCGCTCAGGCGGGCAGGTAAGGGGATCACGTCCATGGCTGAAGTCGCGCACGCGCATGCGGACCATCCGACGGGCTGGCGGCGCTACGTCTATTCGACCAACCACAAGGACATCGGCACGATGTATCTCGTCTTCGCCATCGTGGCGGGGACAGTCAGCGCCGTCTTCTCGATGTTCATGCGTGCGGAGCTGATGTATCCGGGCCTGCAGGTCTTCAGCACGCCGCATACCTACAACGTCTTCGTCACCGCGCACGCCCTGATCATGATCTTCTTCATGATCATGCCGGCGATGATCGGTGGTTTTGGCAACTGGCTCGTTCCGCTCATGATCGGCGCGCCAGACATGGCCTTCCCGCGCATGAACAACGTTTCGTTCTGGCTGCTGCCATTCTCCTTCACTCTTCTCATTCTTTCGATGTTTGTCGAAGGCGATTCGGGCGGCATCGGCATGGGCGGCGGCTGGACCATGTATGCGCCGCTTTCGACCACCGGCTCGCCCGGTCCGGCGATGGATTTCGTGATCTTCGCGATCCACATCGCCGGCGCCTCCTCGATTCTCGGTGCCATCAACTTCATCACGACAATTTTCAACATGCGCGCGCCGGGCATGACCCTGCACAAGATGCCCCTCTTCGTCTGGTCGATCCTCGTGACGGCGTTCCTGCTGCTGCTCGCGCTGCCGGTGCTCGCCGGCGCGATCACCATGCTGCTCGCGGACCGCCATTTCGGCACCTCCTTCTTCAATGCGGCCGGCGGCGGCGATCCGGTGCTCTACCAGCACCTGTTCTGGTTCTTCGGCCATCCGGAAGTCTATATCCTGATCCTGCCCGGCTTCGGCATGATCAGCCATGTGATCTCGACCTTCTCGAAGCGGCCGGTGTTCGGTTATCTCGGGATGGCCTACGCGATGGTGGCGATCGGATTCATCGGTTTCATGGTGTGGGCGCACCATATGTACACGGTGGGCCTTTCGGTTGATACCAAGGCTTACTTCGTCTTCGCCACCATGGTCATCGCGGTCCCGACCGGAATCAAGGTTTTCTCCTGGATCGCCACGATGTGGGGTGGTTCGATCGAGTTTAAGACACCGATGCTGTGGGCGATGGGCTTTGTGCTGCTGTTCACCATCGGCGGCGTCACCGGCGTCGTCCTCGCCAATGCCGGCGTCGACGTGGTGCTGCAGGACACCTATTACGTGGTGGCACACTTCCACTACGTACTTTCGCTCGGCGCTGTGTTTGCGATCTTCGCCGGCTGGTATTTCTGGTTTCCGAAAATCACCGGCTACACTTACAACGAGACGCTCGGCCAGATTCATTTCTGGCTGACCTTCATCGGCGTCAACATTGCGTTCTTCCCGATGCATTTCCTGGGTCTCGCCGGTATGCCGCGGCGGATCGCCGATTATCCCGATGCCTTTGCCGGCTGGAACTTCGTTTCCTCCATCGGCGCATTCATCGCCGGCTTCGGCCTGATCGTGTTTTTCATCTGCATGGCCGAGGCGTTCCTCGCTCGCCGACGCGCGGGCGACAATCCGTGGGGCGTGGGAGCGACGACTCTCGAATGGCTCCTGCCGTCGCCACCGCCCTTCCATACCTATACCGAGTTGCCGCGGATCAAATGACCGCGCTCGCTGCGACGCTCTCCTCCGGCCCCCGCGCGGCCAGCGTGCGGGACTATTTCGCGCTGCTGAAGCCGCGCGTGATGTCGCTGGTGATTTTTACTGCCGTCGCCGGAATGCTTCTTGCGCCCGTCCATCCCGATCCGTTCACCGCCTTTACCGCGCTCCTCTGCATTGCGGTTGGCGCCGGCGCCTCGGGCGCGCTCAACATGGCCTACGAATCCGATATCGACGGCAAGATGGCGCGCACCGCCACGCGGCCGATTCCGCTCGGTCGCATTGCGCGGGGCGACGCACTCGCCTTCGGCTGGACGCTCGCGGTGGGCTCGGTCTCTCTGATGGCGCTGTTCGTCAACCCGCTTGCCGCCGGTCTTCTCGCCTTTTCGATCGGCTTTTACGTTGTCGTTTATACGCTTTGGCTGAAGCGCCGTACCACGCAGAACATCGTGATCGGCGGGTTAGCCGGCGCGTTGCCGCCCGCAGTCGCCTGGGCCGCGGCGACGAACTCGCTCGGCCTCGTACCGCTTCTTCTCGTGCTGATCATCTTCCTGTGGACGCCGCCGCATTTCTGGGCGCTGGCGCTCTACCGCTCGGAGGATTATGCGCGGGCCGGCGTGCCGATGCTGCCCGTGCTGCGCGGCAAGCGGACGACGCGCCGGCAGATTCTGTTCTATACGCTCCTTCTGGTGCCGCTCGGTGTTGTACCGGCCTTTATCGGGCTCGGCGGGCCGCTCTACACAGCGATGGCGCTGGGCTTTGGCGGCTGGTTTATCTGCGACGCGGTTGCGGTATTGCGCGAGCGCGACGAAATTCGCGAGCCGGCTGCGCGCCGCCTCTTCGGCGTCTCCATCCTCTATCTCTTCGTGCTGTTCGCAGGGCTGATCGCCGAGCACCTGATGGGGCTTCCACCTCTGACTGCGCTCTCGTTCGGGGGATGGGCGTGAACCGATGGATGACGAGGACGCGCGCGAAGCTCGGGAGCGGCGGCGGCGCAGCATTGCCATCGCGCTTGTGCTTGCCGCACTCGCGGTATTGTTCTTTGTCATGACGATAGTACGCCTCAAGGGGCATGTGGTGAACTTCTTTCAGTAACAGGGGCGGATATGGCTGACGCGCACATAAAGCATCACGATTATCACTTGGTCGATCCGAGCCCATGGCCGATCGTTGGTTCAATCGGCGCCTTTACGATGATGGTGGGCGCCGTACTGTGGATGAACAGCAGCTACAAGAACTTCGGCGTGCCGCTGAACGGCCAGCCTTGGATCTTCGTAGCGGGATTTGTGCTCGTTCTCTTCACCATGGCCGGCTGGTGGCGCGACGTGATCCGCGAATCCGTCGTGCTCGGCGACCATACGCCGGTGGTGAAGCTCGGGCTGCGCTTCGGTATGGTGCTGTTCATCACTTCCGAAGTCATGTTCTTCCTCGCCTGGTTCTGGGCCTATTTCAATAGCGCGCTGTTTCCACATGATGTCGGGCTTTCAGGCTGGCCCCCCAACGGGATTGTCACGCTCAATCCGTGGCAATTCCCGCTGCTCAACACGCTGCTCCTCTTGACGTCAGGGTCGACCGTGACCTGGGCGCATCACGCGGTGCAGACCGGCGACCGCAAGGGCGCGATCGAAGGCTTGTTGCTGACGGTTGTGCTCGGCATGTGTTTCACCGCGGTCCAGGCGTTCGAATATTCGCACGCGCCTTTCACGTTCGGGTTCAACCACCTGGCGCTCGTTCCCTTCACCGATCCTGGCCATGTCTCGCTTGCGGCAGGCGTAGGAAATTTCCAGGCGATCTACGGCTCCACATTTTTCATGGCGACAGGATTTCACGGCTGTCACGTCATCATCGGAACGATCTTTCTCACCGTTTGCCTCGGTCGCGCCATAGCCGGTCAGTTCACACCGCAGCGCCATTTTGGTTTCGAGGCCGCGGCCTGGTACTGGCATTTCGTGGACGTGGTTTGGCTTTTCCTGTTTTCGTGCATCTATGTCTGGGGTGCGGGCTCCGTCACCGTGGGATGACCGAACTTCGACCTTCCACGCCCGTTGCTGCGCTATCGGGCCGTTGCCCGCGTTGCGGAAGAGGTCCGCTGTTTTCGGGTTATCTGCGTATCGCGGCCCGCTGCGATGGCTGCGGCCTCGATTACGCAATGTTCGATGTGGGCGACGGCGCGTCGGTCTTTGTCATTCTCGTCGTGGGGTTTCTTGTCGTCGGCGCGGCCCTGGTCGTCGAAATTGCCTGGTCGCCACCTTACTGGGTCCACGCGGTCCTTTGGATACCGGCGATCGGCATCCTCGGGCTGGGCGGGCTTCGCCTCGTCAAATCCACGCTCATGGTACTGCAATACAAGCATCAAGCGCGCGAAGGGCGCCTGGCGAACGAGTGACATTGCGCTTTCGACCGCTGGTCGGGTTCACCGCTTTTTTCCTGCCGGTGTTTGCCCTGCTGATGGGATTGGGGGTGTGGCAGCTCGAGCGGTTGCATTGGAAGGTCGCACTGATTGCGCAGATCCGGCGCAACATGGCAGCTCAACCGATTCCGCTCGATGCTGCGCTCGCGCTGGGCGATCGTGCACAATACAGGCCGGTCGCTCTGTCCGGGCATTTCGACAATGCGAAAGAGATTTATGCGTTCATGACGGGACCGGGCGGCGCGCCCGTCTATCACGTTCTGACTCCGCTCTTTCTTTCAGACGGCCGCGCGATGATGATCGATCGCGGATACATCCCGATAGCGCTGCGCGATCCAAACTCGCGTCCCGGCAGCGAGCCGCAAGGTCGGGTGCGTGTTGTCGGTATCTGGCGCAGACCCGACAAGCCTGGGCCGTTCACACCTCCCGCCGACCTCAAGGACCGGGTGTGGTTCGCGCGCGATCTCGCCGGGATTGCAAAGGCAGAGCATCTGAGCCTCGCCGCACCCGCGCTCCTCGAGGCCACTGCTTCGCCCCTGGATCGCAGCTGGCCGCGGGGTGGTCAGACCCGCGTCGATATTCCGAACGACCATCTGCAATATGCGCTGACGTGGTTCCTTCTCGCGGGCGCGCTCCTCGTCATCTATTTTTCGTATCATCGCGCGCGCGGCCGGCTCGAAATCGGCCCGCATCGCAATGTCGGCGGGACGCGGGCCTGAATTCATGGAATACGTCAGCACGCGCGGCCGTGCGCCGCCTGTGTCCTTTTCCGACGTTCTGCTCGGCAATCTGGCCGACGACGGCGGACTCTGGATGCCGGTGGGTTGGCCGCAGCGCCTGGCACGCCGTGACGAGGATCTGCGGCATGCCTCCTACGCCGAAGTCGCACTTTCGACACTGGCCGCTTTCGTCGGAAATGGCTTCGTCGACGAGGCTGCGCGCTCGGACGTGAGCGCCGCCTACGCCCCTTTCGATGATCCGCAAATAGCACCGCTGGTCGAACTCGAGCCGGGTCTTTATCTGCTTGAGCTGTTTCACGGTCCGACTCTCGCGTTCAAGGACATCGCGATGCAGCTGCTTGCACGGCTCATCGCGCGCGAACTCGAGCGCAGGAACGCGCGCGCCACCATTCTGGTCGCCACCTCCGGCGATACCGGCTCGGCCGCGATTGCGGCGTTCGGCGGGCTGCCTCGAATTGAAGTCGTCGTGCTGCATCCCAAGGGCCGCGTCAGCGAGGTGCAGCGCAGGCAGATGACGACCACGCTGCACGCCAACGTTCACAACGTTGCGCTCGAAGGGTCCTTCGACGACGCGCAGGCATTGGCGAAGACTCTCTTTTCGGATCGCGAATTTGCGAGCGCGATGTCGCTCACAGCGGTCAATTCCATAAATTTCGTCCGCATCATCGCGCAGAGTGTCTATTACTTTACGGCGACGGCGAAGCTGGGTGGTGCGGCGCGCTTCGTGGTGCCCACCGGCAATTTTGGGGACATTTTTGCTGGTGACGCGGCAGCGCGGATGGGCGCGCCAGTCGCGGGACTGGTCGCGGCCACAAACGCGAATGACATTCTGATGCGCGCGCTACGCGACGGGGCCTACGAAGCGCGCCAGGCGCAGGCGACGCTCAGCCCGTCGATGGACATCCAGGTGGCGAGCAACTTCGAGCGCGCGCTCTACGAAGCGTCCGGCCGGAACGGCGCCTGGGTGGCCGCGGCGATGGAGACCTTCGCGAAGGGGCAGACACTTACGATTCCGCCGGCCGTGCTGGATGCCCTCAAGGCCCGTTTTCGCGCCGAGGTTGTGTCTGATGCCGAGACGCTGGAGACGATCCGGGATGGAGATGCCCGATGGGGGCGGGTTCTCGATCCCCATACGGCTGTCGGTGTTGCCGCCGCGCGTAGGCTTTCCCTGGACAGGACCACGGCCACTGTCGTCCTTGCGACGGCACACCCGGCAAAATTCCCCGATACGGTCGCCCGTGCCACCGGTGCGGTCCCCCCCTTGCCGCCCCGGCTCCGGCATTCTTATGTGGAGCCGGAACGGATGACCGTTCTGCCCCCGGACGCGCGTGCGCTGCGTACCTTTATCAAAGCCAGAACCCTCCCTCATGAACGTTGAAATCGCCACCTTGCCGAATGGCCTGACGGTCGCGACAGATCCGATGCCCCAGCTCGAGAGCGCGAGCCTCGGCGTTTGGGTGAATTGCGGCGCCCGCCATGAAACTCCGTCCGTAATGGGGGTGTCCCATATGCTGGAGCACATGGCATTCAAGGGAACGGAACGGCGCAGTGCCCGTGCCATCGCAGAAGAAATCGAGGCAGTCGGCGGTGCGCTCAACGCCTATACAAGTCGCGAGCAGACGGCATTTCATGCGCGGGTTCTTGGAGATGACGTGCCGCTCGCGGTGGACATTCTGGGCGACATTCTCACGCGTCCGGTATTCGATGCCGGCGAACTTGAGCGCGAACGCCAGGTGGTGCTGCAGGAGATCGGCCAGGCGCGCGACACGCCCGATGACATCGTGTTCGATCATCTGCAATCGGCCGTATATCCCGAACAACCGATGGGCTGGCCCATTCTCGGCAACGAAGAGACAGTCGGGGGTTTCACGCGAGACGATCTCGAAAGGTATATGCGGGCGAACTATCGCGCCGGCGGCATGGCTCTCATCGCCTCCGGCGCCGTCGAGCACGCCCGCATGGTCGACCTCGCGCTCGAACATTTTTCGGCGCTTCGCTCCGGGAGCGGGCCGTCCGGCGAGCCGGCACGCTATGTCGGCACGGACCTGAGGTTCGAAGAAGAGCTCGAACAGGTGCACGTCACCTGGGCGTTTCCCGGTGTGGCGAGCGGGGAGGATGCGCTCTTTGCGGCGCAGGTCTACGCGACGGCGCTGGGTGGGGGAATGTCCTCACGCCTGTTCCAGGAAATTCGCGAGCGGCGCGGTTTGTGTTATTCCATCTACGCCTTCGCAAATTCTTTTCTCGATGGCGGTGTAATCGGCATCTATACGGGAACCGGCGAAAAGGAAGCCGGGGAGATTTCGGCGCTGGTGGCGGATGAGATGAGAAAGCTCGCGCGCACAGCCGGGGCGGAAGAGACAGCACGCGCAAAATCCCAGCTCAGGGCCGCGCTGCTGATGGGCCTCGAACGGCCCTCCGCGCGCGCCGAACAGATTGCCGCGCATCTGCTCGCCTACGGAAGCGTCGTGCCGTTGAGCGAGATCCGCCGAAAGCTCGAGGCCGTCACTGCCGAAGATCTCCGGAGATTCGGCGACGCTCTGATGAATGCGAAGCCGGCGATGGCCGCGATCGGCCCAGTGGCCGCCCTCGAATCCTACGAGACATACGCGCGGCGTTTCGGTTCCTCCGTTCGCACGGACTTCGTCCCTGGATCGACCGCTCAATCCGTGCAAGCAGCCGAATGAACGCCAGTCGCATGGGGTTCATGCGCGGACTGATGTTTCCCGGCGGCCAGCAGCCGGTCATCGCGGGAGAGGACGTGTATTTGCGCTATCCTCGCGTGTCGGATTTTGCGGCGTGGACGCGACTCCGGGGCGAGAGCCGGACATTTCTTGCGCCGTGGGAACCCGCCTGGGCGATCGACGAATTGAGCAAGGGTGCGTTCCGAAGGCGACTGAAACGCTACCAGCGCGAAGCGCGTGAGGACTCTGCGTATGCCTTCTTCGTCCTTCGGGCGAATGACCATGCGCTGCTTGGTGGCTGCACGCTGTCGAACGTCCGCCGTGGCGTCACGCAGTGCTGCGCGCTTGGATACTGGGTGGGCGAACGCTTTGCACGCCAGGGTTACATGTCCGGCGCGGTGCGAGCGCTGGTCCCGTTCGTTTTCCATACTCTCGGCCTGCATCGGATCGAAGCCGCCTGCCTTCCGAGCAATGAGGCCTCGCGCTCCCTTCTCGCCAAGGCGGGATTTCGCGAGGAGGGCCTGGCGCGCAAATATCTTCAGATCAACGGCGACTGGCAGGATCACCTCCTGTTTGCGCTTCTGGCCGACGACCCGCAGCCCGTGCTCGCGACATGACTTTCCGTCCCCTGCGGGCCTTGCCCGTGCTCGGGCTGATTTTCGCGCTGTTCGCGGGTGCTGCGGCCGCCCTCGCAAGTGGCGATATTCCGCACGGTCCCGACTTTGCGAGCACCGACCCGGTCCTTGATCTCGGTTCGGCGCTGTCGCCTTATCACGCGGCCAACGGCGTCGAAACCGATGGCTCGCGTTGGTATATGATGACCGCCGTCAACGAGTCGGTGCGTCCGGTCACGCGCATTCTGCTCGCAGATCAGCCGTATGATTCGGCTTTGCGCGTGTTTCCGCGCCGCGGTCGGGCGGCGATCCGGCAGGTGGCGACCTCCGATGCGGACGTGAGCATTGAGAACGCCCACGCCTATGGTCGCTACGCCTTCAGTGTGACCATCCCTCCGGCTACCACTGCCGAACTTGCAGTGAGAGTGTCGAATGCCGCCGCCCGGCCGCGTGTGAGTGCCTGGCTGGAGCCGGCGCTCGCCGCACACAATCGGCAGCTCGCAATCCTTTTCGCGGCCGTCGCCGGACTCATCGCAGCGGCGCTCGCGATCATGATCGGCCTTTCCGCAATGACTGGTCATGCGGCCCCGCGTTGGGCCGCGGCCGTTCTTTGCGGGGTGCTGCTGGTGCGGCTCGCTGCAGCAGGACTGTTCGATGCGGTCGGCGTGGCGGGGGTGGGTGGCCCGTATGGCGTCACGGCGATGTTTGCGGGTCTCACCCTCGCTGCCGGATTGAGGCTCCTGGATACGATTGCGCCGGTCGATACCTTGCCCCCTCCGCTCACGCTGCGCCATCTCACGATCGGGCTGATCGTGCTTTCCGCGGCGTCGCTCGTCGGCGTCCCCGGTATGATGCTCGTCACGGACATAGCAGTGGTGATCGGGACGGCACTCGTTGCTTCGCATCTTGTCCGGCACGGCCACGCGGGTGCGCAGGCGGCGCGCGTGGCGGCCCCGAGCGCGACTGTTTTTGCGCTGGTGACGACCGCAGCGGCCGTCTCGGCGCTCGGCGGATTTCAATCCGATCCGGCCGCACCCGGCATCATCGGCGGTTTCGCGGGAGTCGGAGCGGTGCTGCTTGCGCTCGCCGTCGCGGCGGGCGAGGGGATCGCAATTCTGCCCGCGAGCCGCGCGACGGCTGCACCTCTGCCATCCTCTCGCAAGCGATCGTCCGAAGCGAGCCGGACGGTCATCGCGGCGATTGGCGCATCGTATCAGGGCGTCTTCGAGATCGATATCGCGAAGCGGACGGTGAAGTTGTCGCGCGAGGCCGCTGCGCTTCTCGGCCGGGAAGACGGATCCGAAACATTGTCCGATACGGCCTGGCTCGACCTTCTGCATCCCGAAGACCGCGCGGTTTACCGCGACGCTATCGATCGATTTTGCGCACAGAAGGGGCTTGCCTTCCGGGTCGAATTCCGTGCCCGTACCGCGCGCGGCGATTACTGCTGGCTGGAACTCAGAGCCAGCACACTCGGGCGAGGCGAGATGGCGGATCGTTGTCTGGGCCTCATCGCAGACGTGACAATGCGTAAGGAGGCGGAGGCGCAGGCACGCGCGAGAGAGTGCGATTCACTCACGGGTTTGCGCAACCGTATCGGGTTGGTCGAGGAACTCGAGCGTCTGGGCGAACGCATCGCCTCGGCCACACTCGTCCTGCTGGACCTCGATCGCTTCAAGTCGATACATGAAAGTCTCGGAGATCACGGCGGCGACTCGATCCTCGCCGGCGCCGCTGGCAGGCTTCGCGCCTTTGCGCGCAATGCCGCCGCATTTCGCTTCGTCGGCGATTCCTTTGCGATTCTCTTTCCGCATACGGACTCGAATGCGCTGGCGATTGGCGAACGTGTGGTGACGGTGCTCGCCGAACCCCATCGTTGGAGGGATCGCAGCGTCTACGCGCCCGCGAGTGTGGGGGTAGCCTTGGGCCGGGACGCAGGCGATCCGCTCGATCTCATCCGCAAGGCGGAACTCGCTCTCAGGAAGGCCAAGCGCGACGGGGGCGCGTGCGCGCGGCTCTACTCGCGCGCGCTGGAAAAGTCTGCGCCCGCAGACACGGTGGCGCTCGATTCGGCGTTGCGCCAGGCGATTGCCAAGGGCCACATGACGGTCGTGTATCAGCCGGTGCTGCGAGTGGCCGATCGTTCGGTCGCCGGCTTCGAGACACTGTTGCGCTGGAATTCGCCAGAACGCGGAACGGTGCGACCCCGCGATTTCATTTCGCATGCCGAGCGGACGGGCTTCATCGTAGAGCTCGGACGATTCGCGCTTAGTTGTGCGGCAGCCGATCTCGCGGCGTGGCAGAAACTGTTTCCGCGCGATCCGCCACTGTTCGCGAGTGTGAATGTCTCTCGCCGACAGCTCAAGGGTCGTCAATTCGAGACGAACTTGGCGCGCATCATTGCGGGAGCAGGAGTTGATCCCGGCACGCTCAAGCTCGAGCTGACCGAAAGCGCCGCTGGCTCACCCGACGACCTCCTCGAGACTCTGCGTCGGCTGCGCGGGTATGGTGCAAGTCTCGCGCTCGACGATTTCGGAACCGGTCTTTCGACGCTCGCAATGCTGCATGAAGCGCCCTTCGATACGGTCAAGGTCGACCGAAGCTTTCTTGTACGCACACGCGACGGAGCAGCGGACGGCGAAGTGGTCCTGCGTTCGATTGTCGCGCTGGCCCACGAACTCCGGCGTGTCGTTGTCCTCGAAGGTGTGGAGAACGAAACCGACCTTGCCATTGTCGCGCGCGCAGGCTGCGATTTCGTGCAAGGCTATTATTTTGCTGGTCCGCTCGCCCCGAGCGAAGTGCCGGCCTTTCTTGCGGCCAATCTGGGGGGCAAAACTTCCGTGTCCGCGGTCTCAGGCGTTACCGACGTGGGCGGAGAGGCCTGACGCATCGATCCCGAGCTTGCGCAGTGCCGTCGACCACTTGCTATCGAGATATTCGTCGAAGAGGAGTTCCGGATCGCTGTCACAGTGGATCCACCCATTGTGCCGAATTTCGTTTTCGATCTGACCGGCGGTCCATCCGGCATAGCCGAGCGCGAAAATCGCGTGCTCTGGGCCTTTCCCGATCGCCATTGCGCGCAGGATATCCAGGGTCGCCGTAAGCGAGACGTCCTCGGATACGGGCAGCGTCGCGTCCGAGCTCTCATAATCGCCACTGTGCAGCACGAAACCGCGACCCGTTTCGACCGGGCCGCCATAGAGCACCGGGAAATTGGGCGTGTTCGGCGTAACCCGCAGCTCCAGCTTTTCCATCAATTCGTGAAAAGAGAGTCCGGACACCGGTTTGTTGATCATGATGCCCATTGCACCCTCCGCGGAATGGGCGCACATGAAGATCACGCTTTTCTCGAAATGCGGGTCGCCCATGCCCGGCATGGCGATCAGGAGCTTGCCTTCGAGAAAACTGTCGCCTCCGGCCGCGCGCGCACCTCGAAAACGGATCATGCCTGTAGCATAGCACAGCAGGCAACCGGCGCCACAATCAGGCGGGACATTTTGCCTTCCGCAGCGGTTGCACAGGCGGAGTAGCGCGACGCAGGCCGCGCGGCAACTCCAGCGGCAGGCCCGCGTTTCCGCCTCGGGCGGGAAGATTTTGCGCAGGTCGGCGGCTGGGTTAGAAGCGGTGCAGTTCCAGAAAACCGGGAGACGGGAATGACGATCAAGATTGGCGACAAAGTTCCTTCTGCGACGCTTATGCAGATGAAAGACGGCAAGCCGCAGCCGGTGAGCACGGACGAACTCTTCCGAGGCCGGAAGATCGCCTTGTTCGCGCTGCCCGGCGCGTTCACGCCGACATGTTCGGCAAAGCACCTGCCCGGGTTTGTCCAGAATTCCCAAGAGCTGAAGTCGAAGGGAGTAGATGCGGTCGCCTGCGTTTCGGTGAACGATGCGTTCGTCATGGGTGCATGGGGCGAGCATCAGGGAACCGGCGACAAGGTGATGATGCTGGCCGACGGCAACGGCGATTTCACGCGCGCGCTCGGACTCGAAATGGACGCCAGCAAATACGGCATGGGAAAGCGCAGCCAGCGCTTTTCGATGCTCGTGGACAACGGGGTCGTGAAGCAGTTGAACGTCGAAGAGCCCGGCGCCTTCTCTGTATCGAGCGCCGAGCACTTGCTTCAGCAGATCTGACCTGTTCGCGCGTCCCGTTATTCCGGCAGCGTCCGTGCTGCCGGAATGGCGGCTCGGGCGAGCGCGTCGACACGTTCGTTTTCGGAGTGCCCGGAATGGCCGGCCACCCATGTCCAGGCCAGCCGGTGTCTCTGGGATGCCTTTTCGAGGGCGCGCCAGAGATCGTCGTTCCGGACCGGTTTTTTGTCGACGGTGCGCCAGCCGTTCAGCTTCCATCGCGGCAACCAGCGCGTCGCGCCTTCCATCACATATTTCGAATCTGTATGAATCGTGGCTATGGTTGGTCCTTTAAGCGCTTCGAGCGCGCGGATGACGGCTGTCAGCTCCATGCGATTGTTGGTGGTCGCCGGCTCTCCGCCCGATATTTCCTTTTCGCGGCGTCCGGAACGCAGGATCGCCGCCCATCCGCCTGGCCCGGGATTTCCGGAGCAGGCGCCGTCCGTGAAAATGGCCACGCTTGGCATCGCGTTCAAACGCCGTACTCCGCGAGTGACGTGACGCCCGCATGAAAGCGCAGACGGCTTGCGAATTCGCGCGGATCCTTGGGGCGAGCAAGAGCGGCCGGATCGTGGTCGAGCCAGTCCTGCAGGCGTGTCAAGAGGAAGCGCAGTGCAGCACCGCGGGCGAGAACGGGGAGGGTAACGACCTCTTTGGGAGAAAGTGCCCTGTGGCGCGCATAGCCTGCGATCAGGCTCTGTGCATTCGCGCGGCTGAATTTCCCGCCCGCATCAAAACACCAAGCATTCAACATCACGGCAAGGTCATACGCATAGAAATCGTCGCAGGCAAAATAAAAGTCTATGAGACCCGATATGGCGCCGCCGACGAAAAGTACATTGTCCGGAAACAGATCGGCATGGATGACTCCCGCGGGCAGATTGACCGGCCAGCGGTCCTTTAGAATCTCGAGGTTGGTCGAGATAAGCTCCGCGAGTCCCGCTTCGACTTCGTCGGCGCGGGGCAACAGCGCTCTCGCAAGCCGCGTCCAGCTCGCAAGCGCAAGAGTATTGGCCCGCCGCAGTGCGAAATCGGCTCCTGCATAGTGAAGCGCAGCGAGCGCCGTGCCGGCTGCGGCGCAATGGCCCGCGCGCGGACGGCTGAACGAGACGCCGTCGAGAAAGGTCAGAAGTGCCGCCGGGCGATCGTTGAGTGTGGTCCACGTAGCGCCGGATCGCGCACGCACCGGCTGTGGACAGGCGATGCCGCGGGCGGCCAGGTGATCGAGCAATCCAAGGAAAAACGGTAGATCGTCCTCCCTGACGCGCTTCTCGTACAGCGTGAGAATGAATCTGCCGTACTCGGTCGCGAGCAGGAAGTTCGAGTTCTCCACGCCTTCTGCGATGCCTTTGAAACTTCTCGGCGAGCCGATCTCGTAATTGGCAAGCAGGGCGCCCAGATCGTCGGAGGCGATATCCGTATAGACTGCCATCAGGGCCGGCGTACCGGAGATGCAAGGGCAGACCAGGCGCAGTCGGCGATCACGCGACGGTTCTTTCGGCTTTTCATCTCTGGCCGGCTTGGTTAGAGTTTAGGTGCCGTTTGTGGAGGACAGGGCTTCGCGGCGGCGATTGTCAAGCCAGGGACGAAAGCCGGGCTCGTGCGGCTGTCGCTGCCGTTAATTGAACGAATCTCCATGAATCTACGAGTATTGTCGGGAATGATGGCGGCGGTTGCCGTCCTGGGTCTTGCTGCCTGTTCGAGCGACAAGACCGGAGACTGTCCCACGATCACCGGCGTGACCGATGCCTCGGTCGCGACGACGTTCCGCGCGGGGACGACGCCCGATCCATCGAACGTCCTCTACACGGCCGAATTGACGAGCGTGAAAGGCGAGTGCGATCTCGACAAGAAGGAACGCACGTCCGATGCGAGTCTGCAGTTGAGCTTCCGCGTTACGCGTCCGCCGAGTGGGGCGGGGGCCCATTACACCATTCCCTATTTCGTGGCCGTGACGGAAGGCCGGCGGATTCTGGCGAAGCGCAATTATACGGTGCAGATCGATTTTGCGCCGGGCCAGACCGTCGCGACCGCGAGCGATTCGGTGGGGTCCGCCCATCTCGATGTGGCCAAAGACAAACATCCCTACGATTATCAGGTGCTTGCGGGGCTTCAGTTGAGCCGCGCACAGCTCGATTACAGCAGGCGGACCGGGCATTACGGCCCATGATGCCGCTCCTGGCGGAGACTTCGGCCGCGGTCGGCAGGGCCTTCGCCGCCGAAGGGTTCGATCCCGCCCATGGCACGGTCCAGATTTCCGATCGTCCCGATCTCGCCCAATATCAGTGCAACGGAGCGCTTGCCGTCGCGAAAGCCGCGCAGGCACCCCCACGCGCGGTCGCGGAACGCATTGCCGCTCGCCTGCGCGACGAAAAGATATTCTCGCGAGTCGAAGTTGCCGGGCCCGGCTTTATCAATCTCGACGTCTGCGATACCGTTCTCGTGGCGAAGGCGGGCGAACTCGCAGGTGACGAACGTCTCGGCGCGCCCGCGACGGGCGTGGGCCGGACGCTGGTGATCGATTTCGGCGGCCCCAACGTCGCCAAACCCATGCACGTCGGTCATCTGCGCGCCTCCATCATCGGCGACAGCTTGCAGAGGCTGTTCCGCGCCAACGGTTGGCGCGTTTTGAGCGACGTACATCTGGGCGATTGGGGCCTGCCCATGGGCCAGCTGATCGCGGAAGTCCGGCGTCGTGGCATGTCGCCGATCTATTTCGACGCCAATTATTTCGGGCCGTATCCAGAGGAATCGCCGGTCACGATGGAGCAGCTAGAAGAGCTGTATCCCGCGGCCTCGGCGGCCTGCAAAGCCGACCCGTCCCGCCTCGAGGAGGCGCGCCATGCCACTGCCGAGCTGCAGGCGGGCCGTCCTGGCTATCGCGCGCTGTGGCGGCACTTCTTCCAAGTCTCGGAACGCGGGCTGAAGCGCGAATTCGCGAGTCTCGGGGTGCATTTCGATTTGTGGAAAGGCGAATCAGACGTGGACGCACTGATCGCGGCCATGATCGACGACCTTAAGATGCGCCGTCTGGCAGAGCCCAGCGAAGGCGCGCTGATCGTTGCGGTCGGCGAACCCGGGGACCGGAAGGAAATTCCGCCGCTCATTCTGCTGAAATCCGACGGCGCGGTACTCTACGGCACGACCGATCTTGCCACCATCGTCGATCGTGTGCGCAGCTACAATTCCGACCTCATCCTTTACGTCGTCGATCAGCGTCAGCACCTGCACTTCGAGCAGGTGTTCCGTGCGGCGCGCAAGGCCGGCCTGAACGGAAAGTCGGCGCTGGAACATGCCGGCTTCGGCACGGTGAACGGCCCGGACGGCAAGCCGTTCAAGACGCGCGCCGGCGGCGTGATGAAGCTTTGCGACCTGATCTCGATGGCCACCGACGAGGCGAGCGAGCGTCTGAAAGAGCAGGGGCTTGCCGCCGAATATTCTGCTGAAGAGCGGGCCACCGTTGCAAGGTCCGTCGGCCTCGCCGCGATCAAGTTCGCCGATCTCGCGAATGTCCGCACGTCGGATTACGTCTTCGACCTGGCGCGTTTCACGCGGTTTGAAGGGCGGACGGGACCGTATCTGCAATACGCGGTCGTGCGCATCCGCTCGATCCTGCGAAAAGCGGATGCGGAAGGATTCGCGCGCGGTGCGCCGGCGATTCGTTCGGAGGAGGATCGCCGTCTGATCCTGATGCTCCTGGCGCTGCCCGAGGCGATGTCAGGCGCCGAAACGCGCCGCGCGCCCAATATGCTTTGCGAGTACGCATTTTCCCTCGCGCAGGAGTTCAGCCGCTTTTATACCGCGCACCACATCCTTTCGGAAGCGAACTCCGGGTTACGCGCAGCTCGCCTGGGCCTATGCGATCTTACCTTGCGCGTGCTCGTGGAAGTTCTCGCCATTCTCGGGATAGACGTGCCGGCGAGGATGTAATCGGCCCAAGTGTGTTTCATCCGGATTGGGAAATGTGGGACGGCTGCGGCGCATTTAGCATGTTTGCGCTCAGTTCGATTACGCGGACGGTTTCGCTCCAGAGGGCGAGTCGTGGAATTTCCCGAATAGCGAACCAGCGCGCTTCACTTGCGTCCGAACCGGCGTGGGGATCTCCAGAAAACGACCGCGCGGTGAAATCAATGAGGACGTAATGGGCTTCCTCGATCAACTCGGCAACTTCAACAAGCCCGACTATTTGAATGGCGAGCCCCGTTTCTTCCTGCACCTCCCGAGCCAGGGCCGAATGCAGCGTTTCGCCGAACTCAACCTTGCCGCCAGGCAGGCTCCATTCGTGCTGCCGCGGCGGATTGGCACGGCGAACGAGGAGGACTTCGCCGCGGTTGTTCCAGACGACGCCGCCCACCCCGATGACGATGCTTTCCCGAGATGACCTTGCACTCATGAGGATGCTTCCCTGAAGGGAACGCGACTCCAAAACGACTTGAATTCGACCGTCGAGCAGTTATTGCTTGCCCGCCCGTGCAGGCCGTGTCTCGCCGGGCGCCCGAGTTCCGGCAAGGAAGGAGAATTTGACGATGTCCCGCTTCGGAACTGTTGCGGTTGCTTTGCTCGCATTCTTTGTTGCCGTGTCGGCACAGGCAGCCGACAGTTCTCTGAGCCTTCAGGCCAATCAGGCGTTTCTTGCCGCCAACCTCAAAAAGCCCGGTGTGATCCAGCGCCCAAGCGGTCTCCAATACAAAATCATCCAGAACGGTTACGGCAAACAGCCAGGACCTTTCGATTCTGTGGATGTCTACTACACCGGCACGCTGATCAACGGAAAAGTTTTCGACAAGACGGAGCAGGGCCTGCCTGCCAGCTTCGTCGTGGACAAGCTCATTCCCGGGTGGGCCGAAGCTCTCGAAATCATGCGCGAAGGCGATCACTGGCAACTCGTGATCCCCGCCAATCTGGCCTATGGGCCGCGCGGCATGGGCGGCGTGATTCCGCCCAACCAGACGCTGGTGTTCGATCTCGAACTAGTGAACGTCACCCCCGCTCCAAAAGGCGAGCAATCCGACCAGGACCAGTCCTCCCAATAGAATCTGACCGCTGCGGTTTTGGCAGCCGCCGGGCCGCCGATATGGTATGGCTTCCGGCCGGCCCGGTCCTCTACCTCACAGTGCCGGGCGCGCGCGAGCGGGAGATGAATTTCGTATGAAAGGAATCTGGCGATGCCGGCTGGATGGCGGAAGCGTCCGCATTGCGCTCGCGCTGCTTCTGGTGGTGGGGGCCAGCGTCCTTTTCTGGGCCAGTCAGGATTACGCGGTGATCGCGCCCGACTGGGACGGGCAGGTGCGCGGTATCGCGTACGAACCGAGCCATCTTTTCACGAACAAGAGCCATGAATGGATCGCGCCCGAGCGCATCGATCATGACCTCGCGCAGCTTGCGCAAATCACCGGCCGCGTGCGCACCTACACGGTCGCCGACGGGCTCGACCGGGTGCCCGAGATCGCGCGGCGGCATGGGTTGACTGTCTCGCTTGGACTGTGGATAGGCCCCGATCTGGAAAAAAACGAAAAGGAAATCGAGACCGGCATTCGTGTGGCGCTGGCTAACCGACGCACTATCGACCGCGTCTTTGTCGGCAACGAAGCCATCCTGTTCGGCTATGTCGATGCCGACCAGTTGAACGAATATATCCGGCGTGTGCGGGCGGCGTTGCCCAATCGTATCAAGGTCTCGACGGCCGAACCGTGGTCGCAATGGCTGCTCAATCCCGAGCTCGGCCAGTACGTTGATTTCGTTACCATTCATCTGCTTCCCTACTGGGAAGGTGTTCCGGTGCACGGCTCGCTCGATTCGCTGCAGCGCTTCTATGCGGACGTGCAGGAAGAGTTTCCCGACAAACCCATAGTGATCGGTGAGACCGGCTGGCCGTCGGCTGGCCGCACGCATAAGGGCGCGGTGGCCTCGCTCGCGAACGAGGCCTGGTTCGTCCGCAATTTCGTGCAACTCGCACTCGACAAGGGCTACGACTATTACCTCGAGGAGGCCTACGATCAGCCATGGAAGGGCCGCAACGAAGGTGCGGTCGGCGCATATTGGGGGCTGTTCGACGCCAACGGAAATCCGAAGTTCGCCTTTACCGGAATGCTGCGCTCTTTTCCGGCATGGCGCAGCTATGCCCTCTGCGCTGCACTTCTGTCACTTTTGCTGGGCCTTCTGATTCTGGGGCGCATGCCACGCGTGCGCCAGCCCGGTTATCTGGTGATGGGGGCGCTGGTCGGCCTGATATCGACAGGTTTGCTGGTGCTGCTCGATTCGAGCACGCTCGAATATATTCAACCCAGCGATCTCGCGATGACGCTCGCAATGATTCCGCTCGTCTTTCTGGCCGCCGCTGTCATTCTCACCGAAGGCGTAGAGCTTGCGTCGAGTCTGTGGCGTGTGGAGAGGCGTTCCCTAGCCACCGCCATCCCCGAGCGCTCGCCACGCGTCTCCATCCATGTTCCATGTTACAACGAGCCGCCGGCGATGGTGATTGCCACCCTTGATGCGCTGTCGCGTCTCGACTACGAAAACTTTGAAGTTGTCGTGCTCGACAACAACACGAGCGATCCCGCCATGTGGCGGCCGGTCGAGCAGCATTGCGCGAGCCTCGGGCCGGCGTTCAAATTCGACCACTTGGACCGGCTGAAGGGTTTCAAGGCTGGCGCGCTCAATGCGGCGCTGCGTCTCTGCGATCCCGAAACGGAGTTCGTTGCGGTCATCGACAGCGATTACCAGGTCGAGCCGTTCTGGCTCAGGCGAGCTCTTCCCTATTTCGCTCCCGCAAAGGTTGCGCTCGTGCAGGGCCCGCAGGATTACCGAGATGGCCGCGCGAGCATTTTCAAACGCATGTGTTTCGAGGAATACCGCGGTTTTTTCCAGATCGGCATGATCGAACGCAACGAGCACGATGCCATCATCCAGCACGGAACCATGACGATCGTGCGCCGCAAGGCGCTCGAGGAAGTGGGCGGCTGGAGCGCCTGGTGCATCACGGAGGATACTGAACTCGGTCTCAAGCTGTTCGAGGCCGGCTACGGTGCGGCTTACCTGCCGCAAAGCATGGGCACGGGGCTGACGCCCGATACGCTCGGCGCCTTCATGACGCAGCGCTATCGCTGGGTATACGGCGCGATGCAGATCATGAAGCGCCATGCGGGCGCGGTGTTTCTCGGTTTCACGCGGCTGACCTGGGCGCAGCGTTACCAGTTTCTGTGCGGGTGGCTACCCTGGATCTCGGATGGTCTCGGGTTGATCGTGACGCTCTTCGCCCTTGTCTGGACGGCATTGATGGCGATCGCACCAAGTTATTTCGATGTGCCGATGGAGGCCTTGTCGGCTGCCGCGCTGGCGCTCTTCGGCGCCAAGACGGTGAAGACGCTGTTGCTGTACCCGCAGAAGGTCGGATCCGGCATTCTCGGCGCGGTGCTCGCCTCGACCGCAGGGCTCGCGTTGACGCATACCGTCGGCAAAGCGGTTCTCGCCGGACTGATGACTTCGCGCAAACCGTTTCTCCGGACGCCGAAATGCCAGAATCCCGCCGAATTGCGCGAGGCGCTGCATCTCGTCTGGCAGGAGATGTGCCTGCTGGCGCTCTGCACGTTGGCCATTATCGCCATGGTGTTCATCCGCGGGTTTGACGATCAGGCCGCGACTTTGTGGATGGTGATGCTTTCGATCCAGAGTCTGCCCTATTTCGCAACCGTGCTGACGGCTTGCATCTCTGCAACCTCATATCGGCGCGCCCGTGCCGGAACACCTGTGGCGGTCGACATCGTGGCCGCCGCGCCCGCCGAGCCGGGGCTGCCAAAGGCCGCGTAGACGCCGGACTACATGGGCAGCACTTTCCCTGGATTGAGGATGTTGTTCGGGTCGAGCGTACGCTTGAGCGCACGCATGAGATTGAGTTCGGCGGCGGACTTGTAACGGGCACTTTCGTCGCGTCTGGCGATGCCGAGGCCGTGTTCGGCGCTGATCGAGCCGCCGAATTTGTGCACGAGATCGTGGACCGCGCGCGCCACATTTTCGCGACAGCCAAGAAATGCCGTAGCCCCGCCGCCTTTCGGCGCGCTGAAATTCAAATGGATGTTGCCGTCGCCGAGATGTCCAAACGCGACCGGCCGCACGCCAGGAATAAGCGCCGCAACTGCCGAGACGCCCTGGGCGAGAAATTCCGGCATCGCGCCGGTCGGCACGGAGACGTCATGTTTAAGCGAGGGACCTTCTCGCTTCTGCGCATCCGAGAGGCTCTCGCGCAGGTGCCAGAGCGCTGCGCGTTGCGCTTCGTTTGTGGCGATGGCGGCATCGGTCGCAAGGCCGGAATTGATCGCGTCCGCCAACGTGTTTTCGAGAATCCCGGCAAGCGGGATTGCGGCGCCGCCTGAGGCTTCCGCGAGGACGTACCAGGGCGAAGGGGCGCGGAGCGGGTCGGCGGTGCCGGAAATGTGCGCGAGCACGAGTTCGATGGCCGCCAGCGGGATCAGTTCGAACGCGGAGAGGAGCCCACCGCACGCAGCCTGCAATTCGCGCAGGAGCGCGACGGCCGCGGCGGGATGGGGAACCGCGATCCAGGCAGTCGTGCGATTTTGCGGCTCGGGAAACAGACGCAGCGCGGCCGCAGTGATGATACCAAGCGTTCCCTCCGCGCCGATAAACAACTGCTTCAGGTCGTAGCCGGTATTGTCCTTGTGTAATGTGCGCAGCAGGTCCAGTACGCGCCCATCGGCGAGCACCACTTCGAGTCCGAGCGTGAGTTGGCGCGCCGAACCGTAGCGAAGGACATTAGTCCCCCCCGCGTTGGTCGAGAGATTTCCGCCTATCGTTGCCGAACCTTCCGCGGCGAGGCTGAGCGGGAACGACACACCGGCTTCGTGCGCGGCGCGGCGCAGATCGGAAAGCACCAAACCGGCTTCCACGATTGCGCTCAAGCCGTCCGCATCAAGGCACCGGATTCGTTTCATTCGCGCGAGCGAGAGCAGGATTTCGCCGTCGAGCGGAATCTGTCCGCCGACAAGACCGGTGTTCCCGCCCTGCGCCACGACCGGTACGCGCGTTTCGCTGCAGACGCAGAGAATGCGGGACACCTCCTGCGTCGTCAGCGGCTTCAGAAGCAGCGGCGTGCGGCCGTGGTATCGTCCGCGCCACTCGATGAGATGCGGCGCGATTTCCCGGGCGTCATCGCTAAAGCCCTTTGGGCCTACGATATCCTTAAGGCGCTCCAAAGTTTGCGAAGCAACCATCATCGTCATTCGCCTTTCGGCGCGGCGGCGCGGCGCAGCCGGTCGTTGATTGCCTCACCGAGCCCGTGCTCCGGAACAGGCATTACGGCAATGCTCGCGCAACCGGCGGCATCGAGTTCCCGCAGCATGGCAAAAAGATTGGCCGCAGCTTCGCGCAGGTCACTCGCGGGACTCAAGTTCAGAAGCGGGCCGGCATGGGCGGGCACATTTGGGCCAAAGGCGAGGAGCGCTTCGCTCTTCCGTGGCTCGCATGCGCCGAGCCGGAGTGGTGCGCGTGTCGCGTAATGGCTGCGCAGGCGGCCCGGAGAGACGATGACATCGCCCGGCGTCGTGCCGAGCGCCCCCACGACACCTTCAATTGCGGCCCGTGGCAGCGCACCGGGCCGCAGCAGAAGTGGCCGCTCCTGGTCGAATCCGATGATGGTGGATTCAAGCCCCAGCGGGGCAGGTCCGCCGTCGAGTACAAGATCCATGGCGGCGCCAAGGGACTCTATCACATGCCCGGCGCGGGTGGCGGTCACTGCTCCCGACGCATTGGCGCTCGGTGCGGCAATGGCGAGGCCCGATTCTGTCAACAATTCCCGGGCGACGGGATGTGAAGGAACGCGAATTGCAATCGTGTCGAGGCCGGCGCTCGCGAGAAGCGCGATGGGGCAATCCGGCCGGCGCGGAACGACGAGAGTGAGCGGCCCTGGCCAGAATGCCTCCGCGAGACACCGCGCGGCCGCATCAAAGGAACCAAGTGATTGAGCGTGCCCGAGATCGCGCACATGCACGATGAGCGGATTAAATCGGGGGCGCAGCTTGGCCTCGAAAATCCGCGCGACGGCTCTCTCGCGCGAGGCATCGGCGCCCAGGCCATAGACGGTTTCGGTCGGGAAGGCGACGAGTCCGCCAGCGCGCAGAATCTCCGCTGCGCGCCTAATCGATTCCGCGTCCGCGGCTGCGACCCTTGAGGAACTCGCGCCGGTCACAACAAAACACCAACGCTACCGTGTCGCCGTGAGATCGACATTGACCGCCACGACGTGTGCCACAGGCGAAGACGCGGCCCACTCGCCCTGACCGATCCCGAAATCCGTACGCAACATGTGGGCAGTCCCGATCATGTGAGCGACGCCGCCCGCGATCGAGAGTTTGAACGGCAGGGTTACGGCACGAGAGATTCCGTGAATTGTGAGCGTACCGTCCGCTATGTAGCTATCGGCCGCGGTGCGCACGATGCGGGATGTCGCAAATCGCGCAGCTGGAAACTGGGAGGTCTGGAATCCCTGCGCGCCTTTCAACCCGCTGTCGAAGTCCGGCTCGTCGGAAAATTCGCTGCCGCGATCGACCATGACCGTGGCCCGCGAATGCGCGAGATCGTTCGGATCGAAATCGATCTGCGCGTTCCAGCGCCGGAAACTGCCAGAGAACGGCTCGTTGCTCCATTGCACCGTAAAGCCGAGGCGACTCTTCGGGTAATCGACCTTCCAGGGTGCGGCGAGGCCCGTCTGTGTGGCCAGCAACAGGCAGAGGGCGGCTGACGCGAACGATTTCATGCCTCGCCCGTGACGCGCGCGCCCGGTACCATGCGGCGCAGCACATCCTCGCCGCGGAACTGGTGATAGAGCGCGCCCGCAACATGGAGGAGCAGTAGCGCGATGGCAGAAAATGCAAGGTACATGTGCACCCGGAAGAAATCATGACGCAGCGGCGCCTTCTGCGCACGCGTCAAGTCCGCGAGGAACGGAACGCTCGGCCAGTGAAAAAGTCCGAAATACGAAGTCGGCAGCCCGAGCGGTGACGACGAAACGAGCGCCCAGCCGGTCAGCGGAATGAAGATAATGAGAAAATAGAGAAGATAGTGACTGCCGCGCGCGAGCACTTTGAGCCCGGGCCCGAGCGAATCGGGGAGGGGCGGAATCGGATTGACGAGGCGCCAGAGAAGCCTCAGCACACTCAGCCAAAGCACCGTCAGACCGATCGATTTGTGAATCTGAATAACCGCAAATCGACTCGGATCATTGTCGTTCAGGATGTTGGCCATGTAAATGCCAAGGCAGATGTTGAGCACGATTGCGGCCGCAATCAGCCAATGCAGGGTCATTGCGACGTTACCGTAACGAAGGCGGGAATTGGTGATCGCCATGGCTAGCCTTTCTGACGGTCAAACATTGCCGTAATGATCAGATGTACGTCATCCCCCACGAATGAAGTCCAAATCGTCCGGTTCAGTCCGAAATCGCTACGCCGGATCGTGCCTGCCGCGCGAAAGCCAAGCGAATAGCCGCCTATCGGGCCTTGTTCGCCGCCGTTGAATGTCGCATCGAGAATGACCGGCCGGGTCACGTTACGGATGGTCAGCAATCCTGAAATCCGGCCGGTCGTCGGACCCGTGCGCACGATGCTCGTCGATTTGAACGTAGCGGCGGGAAAATGTTGTGCATCGAATACGGCCGCGGATTTGAGTTGGTCCGTCAAGCGTGCGCTCGGGACATCGAGGCTCGACGTATCGACAGCAATGAAAACGGAACTGTGTTCCGGCCGTTTCCCGTCATATTCGAGCGTGCCGGAGATTTTGTCGAACCGGCCGTAATAATCGGTGAGGCCGAGATGCAGAATCGAAAACAAGACCTGCGTGTGACCGGCATTGACCCCATAAGTGCCGCTGGGCGACTGTGCCGGATCGAGGCTGACGTTCTGTGCGAGAACGGGCAGGCAGGCGGCGAGTCCGAGGGCAAGCGTGGCAATCGCGATTCGGCGCATGGCAACTCCCGTGACAGCAGGCACGCCCCGTCACCCGCGCGACCGATTGAATCCCCGTTCTGCTGCAAAAACAACAGCCGCGCTGGCGGCGGCAGGGCCCGGGGATCGCAGTGAGTGCGTCCTGGCGGCCGCGCTACTGCCCAGAGCTCCGGTTTGGAACGCCGCCGCCCCTTGCGATCAGGATGGCACAGCGGACGACGGAGGAAAGGAGCGGCTTGAGCGGTTCGTCGAATTGGCGCAGGCGATTGAGGCCGCGGCGCATCCATCCAGCCGGCAATCAGGATCAGGATCGCCGCGACCAAATTTGTGGCGCTGTTCGGAAGCCACAGTTCGGAGGCGTGGAGCGTTTCGGGAGGGTGCATGAAGGATCCGCAGAGTTGCCAAACGCGCCGTGCGCGAGAGCCGGGGCAGATTGCCCAGCGGGCGCCCAAAGACAACCGGCAAGCGAAAACGCCGATCCCATCACGCGAATGGTTAGCGTTGCGGCCCCTCATTGCTGCCCTGGCGTTTGGCCTGTCACTTTGCGCAAGCAGCCAGTGTTGCGCTGCCGGCGGGCCCTCCTGTTTTCCGCCAGTCGAGGTCGCCCACGCGAAGATCGTACGCGTCGAGAGAGACGGTGTGCTGGTGCTCGAAGATGGGCGCGCAGCGAAGCTAGAGGGGATTCTCCTGCCCGCGGGAGCCGCGGACCGGGCTCCCGGTACCTACGCTGTCCGCGCAATCGCACGTCTCCGCGAACTCGCTACCGGACGGACGGCAATGCTGGCCGCGGCGCCCCCCAAAGAAGATCGTTACGGGCGCCTGCGTGCCGAAATTCTGGTTTCGGGTGACAAGAGCACAAACTGGCTGCAGCACGCCCTTCTGGCTGAGGGGCTGGCGCGTGTCGACATCGCGCCCGATCGCAACGAATGCGCAGCCGACATGTACGCGACGGAAGCACACGCGCGGGCTGCGCGGACAGGCCTTTGGGCCGACCCGGCCTATGCGGTTCAAACGCCTTCTCGCGCCGGAACCGCCGCCGGCACGTTTCAAATCGTGGAGGGGACGGTGCTACGCGCGACGGCTCGCGCCGGGCGCGTTTTCCTCGAATTTGCTCCGAATGCGGCAAAGGGTTTCGCCGTTGCTATTTCGCCGGACGATCAGAGGATATTCCGTGCGATCGGTGTCGATCCCTACAGTTATGAAGGCGAAACGGTGCGGGTGCGCGGCTGGATCGAGCGCGTCCGCCGCCCCGAGATGGACATTGCCACACCGTCCGCTATCGAGATCGTCAGCTCCCCGATTTTGCGCGGTTCGATCAACGGACCGGATTAACGAGCAAACCTGGTTCGGGAAGACTCACGCCGCCTTTTTGAGCAGAACGGTTTCAACCCGCTTCACCGCCGCCTGTTCGTCGATGCGCTCCACAGCCGCCACTTCGCGCGCCATGCGCGCGAGCGCTGCTTCGTAAAGCTGACGCTCCGAGTACGACTGCTCCGGCTGGCCACCCGCGCGATGCAAATCGCGCACTACTTCGGCGATCGAAACGAGATCGCCCGAATTGATCTTTGCCTCGTACTCCTGCGCCCTGCGGCTCCACATCGTGCGTTTGACGCGTGCGCGACCCTTTAGCGTATTGAGCGCGGTCGCCACCACATCGGGCGAAGACAGTTTGCGCATTCCCACAGCCTTGGCCTTCGCGGTCGGAACACGAAGCGTCATCTTGTCCTTCTCGAAGGTGATGACAAACAGTTCGAGCTTCATGCCCGCAACTTCCTGCTCTTCGACGCGCGCGATCCGGCCGACGCCATGCGTGGGATAAACCACGTGGTCGTTCGCCTTGAAGTCGAGCTTCCGGTTCGAGTTCGCGGGAACCTTCTTCTTCGGGGGGGTCATAGCCTTGTCCATCCTGCTCACGCGGTATTCCATCGTCACTGCACACGCACGCCGCCGCGTTGCGATTATATCTCCGCCGTTCGGTTCCACCGAAGACCGGAAAATTCCGGCCGCGCCTTGGGAACGCGTGAGTTCATACGGAAAACAGATTGCGATGCCGACTGCGTACCACAGATTTTGGGTTTTGTGAAGCGCGATCACGCCAAATGCTTGATTTTGCGCCTTTTCTTGCAGTCTTTTCACGCAAAAGGCGAATTACTGCGGGTGGGCACCTGATGCACGAAAAGATGTCCAACCGTGCCCGGCCGCTTACAATATTCTACGAACCCGTCCCCGGGTTTTCGCTGAACCACCGTTCAAACTTGTTCCGAACGTGGTCGAATTCCTTGGCGTCTGGCGGAGGAGGGCCCTTTTGCGTGATGTTAGGCCACTTTTTCGCATATTCGGCGTTCAGGGACAGCCATCGCTCCAGACCGCTTTCGGTGTCCGCCTTAATCGCCTCGACCGGACATTCGGGTTCGCAGACCCCGCAATCGATGCACACGTCCGGGTCGATCACCAGCATATTCTCGCCTTCGTAGAAGCAGTCGACCGGACACACCTCCACACAATCCATGTACTTGCACTTGATGCAGACATCGACGACGACATAGGTCATAACGGACTCCAGGCGGCCAGACCGATGCGGTCACTTAGGACGGCGCCGGCGCCGGATCAAGCAATCCTTCGCCAACGATTCTGTAGAGTTTCCTGGCTTCGGCTGCCCCTCGGCGCCGCTCCGCCAAGGCTTCGATGCGCACCGCGACCACGTCGCGCCCGTGCGGCAGCGTCAGGATGTCTCCCGGCCGTACGCACGTGCCGGGTTTTTCGACCCGTGTGCCATTGAGCCGGATCAGACCCGACCCGGCCACCGCCTGCGCGCGCTGGCGCGAGCGGCAAAAACGGGCGTGCCACAGCCACTTGTCGATGCGGGCCTGTTCAGCCACCGGTGCTCAATCGGTCGCGAGAAGGGCCGCGAGCCCGGAGAATGGCGATTGAGAAATCGGGCCCGGACGGCGGTGATTCCGGCGGCGCGTCTCCCATCCGGCTTCCGCTATGGACATGCGACGCCACACGCGGACGTCCGAATCGGCGCCCCCCACGGCGACGGTTTGCCATCCCATTTCGTGTAGCACGGGCTCGAGCCGCGCCGCAGAGGTCCCGGTCAGTGACAGCAAGCGCGGCAGGAGGGCTTCGGCGGCTGATCCATTGCGAGCGGCCGAATCGAGAGTTTCGTCCAGCCGTTCAAGAATGTCGAGCCGAATTGCACGGCCTGCCAGCTGCCGGAAGCCTGCGGCGGCGAGAAATCCTGCCGGTAACATAGGGTCAGCCCCCAGGCTTGTGATACCGGCTTTGGGCGGAGCCGGAATCTTCTCCGCTCCGCTCCAGACTGCCGAAAGCAGGGCCAGCAGTTCAGCCGCATCGGGCCGCAACAGCCGTGGCAGGAACACGGAATGGCGGCCGAATCGTACGCCGAACGGTGTGAGTGCGCGCCGAGCGCCGCGCAGATCATCCGGTAAGACCGCGAACCGTCGGTCGAGCGAACCCAGACTTTCGCAGAGTTGATGGGCTACGCCGCGCGCATGCGAGTGCAGCGAACCGGGCGCACCCGTTCTTGCGTCGGCAGCGCGACGCAGGGCGATGAGCGGAGCGAGCCGTCCCCCGATGCGATTGGCGAGCCAGCTCCGCAACCGCTCCAGAATACGCGCACGATTCTCGGGTTTGAGTTCTTCGTCGCAGATCAATGCGACGTTCGGCTGGAGCGCAGAGGAGCCACGGGCGGGTCGCCCCACGATGGCGCGTTCCCACCACAGCCTCCCATGCCCGCTCAAAGTGATAGCCTCATCCGGTGCGCTGGCGAGACTGCGCGCGCGCCTGCCGTATTCGTCTTCAAGCAACCTGAGCGTGATGGTCTTTAGCACCCCTCCCGTTGCGCTTTCCAGACACTTCTCCGGTACGAATTGGAGGCCTTCGAGCTTGCCGACAACCTCGCCGCCAATCATCACCGCCCCGGATTCGTCGAGCCTGAGACCGCCCGTTTTGTCTTCGCGCAGGCCGCGCACCACAAGCGAGGTGCGCCGGTCGATGAAGCGTTGGGTCAGCTTCTCGTGCAGCGCATCGGATAAACGATCCTCGACGGCACGCGTCTCCTGCTGCCAATGCGCCGCATCGCCGATCCAGCCGGGGCGGTTCGCGGCATAAGTCCAGGTGCGGATCTGCGCCAGTCGTCCGGAGAGTGTCGCGACGTCGCCTTCCATGTCGTCGAGCCGCGCCACCCGACGCGCAAACCAATCCTGTGGCAGAGTCTCGTCGGGCCCCATCAGATGCGCGTAAATGCGCCCGACGAGCCGTGCGTGCTCCTCAAGCGAAAGTTTGCGGAAATCGGGCAGCTGACAGGCATTCCACAAGGTCTTCACGGCTGCGGGACTTTTTGTCGTGTTGGCCACTGCGTCCGAGGCGGCGAGGAGCCGCAGCACCGCAACGTCCGACGCCGGACGGGCGCGGGAGAACCCGCGTTCGGGCGGCGGCGCATCGAGGCTGTCGAGTAGAGCGGCAAGCGAACGAAAGCTGAGCGCCGCGTTGCGCCATTGGAGCTGCCGGATTGGATGGTAGCGATGGGCTTCGATTCGCAAAATTGCTTCTTCGTCCGGCGGCTCGCAGTTCGCCGTGGCACCGAAGGTGCCGTCGTTCATGTGCCTTCCGGCGCGACCGGCGATCTGTCCCAGTTCGTCCGCGCGCAAGCCGCGCATGACGAACCCATCGAACTTTTCGAGCGAAGTGAACACCACGTGGTCGATATCCATGTTGAGGCCCATTCCGATCGCATCTGTAGCGACCAGGAAATCCACGTCGCCGGACTGGTAGAGCGCGACCTGCGCGTTGCGCGTGCGCGGGCTGAGCGCGCCAAGCACGACGGCGGCGCCGCCGCGCTGCCGGCGCACGAGATCGGCGACGCCGTATACGTCCTCCGCGGAGAAGGCGATGATCGCTGTCCGGCGCGGTAGCCGGGTCAGTTTCTTGTGACCCGTCCAGGCAAGATCGGAAAAGCGCGGGCGCGTGATGAAATCCGCCTCAGGAACGAAGCGCTGGATCGCCGCGCGCATGGTTAGCGCGCCAAGGAACAACGTTTCTTCGTCGCCGCGCGCATTCAGCAGACGTTCGGTGAAGACATGGCCGCGCTCGGCATCGGCGCAAAGCTGGATTTCGTCCACGGCAAGGAACGCCGTGGTAAGGTCGACCGGCATCGCTTCCACCGTGCAGACGAAATAGCGCGCACGCGGCGGAACGACCTTTTCCTCCCCGGTGATCAGTGCCGCCGCAGACGCCCCCTTCAGCGCAACGACGCGCTCATAAACTTCGCGGGCGAGCAGGCGGAGCGGCAGCCCGATCATGCCCGAGCGGTGCGCGAGCATGCGCTCGATGGCGAAGTGGGTCTTGCCCGTATTGGTGGGACCAAGCACCGCGCCGATCCGTCCTTCCCGCAGGGACCGGTCCGCGCCGCTGGCCAAAGGCCTGACGATCATCGAAATAAAGATCGGGTCTTTGCCGGACCCGCGCAAGACCGGCATTCCCGTTCCGCCGGAAAGGCTTGGGGAAATCGGACCCGTGCGGGACCATCCGCCGGGATCCAAAAGACCTGTGGATTTATCCCGATAGTCGGCTGTGGACGAATAAGCAACCTCATGAACAATGATAGAACAAACGATGCCCGAATCGCTAACAGACAAAAAATCGTGATTTGTTCTCTCGCAAAATATAGCTTGTCAATATCTGCCTGCCGCTAAATCAAGTGAGACACTCAAATAATGGGCCGGGCGCGTAGCCTCTTTCCCAGATCGTCCGTGTTCGGAGAATAGTTCCAGCCGATCGTGCCCACTTCGCCCGCTAGGGCTTGGCGGCGCGCCGTCGCAAGGAGAACTTGTCCGCTCGGTTTGGCCTGCGATACTTGCCGGATCCCAAGGAGACCTTTGGTCATGCGGGGCGAACCCAAAGCATGGACTGATCTCGCTGCGCGGGAACTCAAGGACCGCCAGGCGGACGAACTTGTCTGGCACACGGCTGAGGGTTTCGACGTCAAGCCTCTCTATACGGATGCGGATCTGGAAGGTCTCGAAGGCCATGACAGCCTTCCGGGCATTGCCCCGTTCCTGCGCGGGGTCCGCGCGACCATGTATGGGGGCCGGCCGTGGACGATCCGCCAGTATGCCGGCTTTTCGACGGCCGAAGAGTCCAACGCGTTTTATCGCCGCAATCTCGCGGCCGGTCAGATGGGCCTCTCCGTCGCTTTCGATCTGGCGACACACAGAGGCTACGACAGCGATCACCCGCGCGTCGCGGGCGACGTCGGCAAGGCGGGTGTCGCCATCGACAGCGTGGAGGACATGAAAATCCTCTTTGCCGGCATTCCCCTCGATCGCATGTCCGTCTCGATGACGATGAACGGCGCGGTGATCCCGGTGCTCGCAAATTTCATCGTGGCGGCGGAAGAGCAGGGCGTGCCGCCGGAAAAACTCTCCGGCACGATCCAGAACGACGTTCTCAAGGAATTCATGGTCCGCAACACTTACATCTATCCGCCCGAGCCTTCGATGCGAATCGTGGCCGACATCGTCGCCTTCGCGGCCGAGCGGATGCCGAAGTTCAACTCGATCTCGATCTCCGGCTATCACATGCACGAGGCTGGTGCGACAGCCGTCCAGGAGCTGGCCTTTACGCTCGCAGACGGGATGGAATATGTGCGCGCGGCGCTCTCGCGCGGCCTCCCGGTCGACAGCTTTGCGCCACGCCTGTCGTTCTTCTTCGGCATCGGCATGAACTTCTTCATGGAGATTGCGAAGCTTCGGGCGTCGCGTGTTCTGTGGTCGCGCATCATGCGGGATTTCGGTGCAAGGAAACCGGAGTCGCAGATGCTGCGTACCCACTGCCAAACCTCCGGGGTCTCGCTCACCGCGCAGGACCCCTACAACAATATCGTCCGCACCGCCTACGAAGCGCTCTCGGCGGTGCTCGGCGGCACCCAGTCGCTGCACACCAATGCCTTCGACGAGGCGATTGCCCTGCCCACCGAAATGTCGGCGCGGGTGGCGCGCAACACGCAGCTCATCCTCCAGCACGAAACCCAGGTGACGCGCACCGTCGATCCGCTCGGCGGCTCCTATTACGTCGAGGCGCTGACGCATTCGCTCGTCACACACGCCAAAGCCCTGATCGCGGAAGTGGAGTCAATGGGCGGCATGACACGCGCAACCGTCGCCGGTGTTCCCAAGCTGCGCATCGAGGAAGCCGCGGCGCGGCGGCAGGCGCGGATCGACCGGCGCGAGGACGTCATTGTGGGCGTGAACCGTTTCGAGCCGGAACACGAGACCAGGGTCGAGGTGCGCGACATCGACAATGCCGCGGTGCGCGCACAGCAGATCGGGCGGCTCGGGCGCGTCAAACGCGATCGCGATTCGGCGACGCTGGAGCGGTCGCTCGCGGCACTCCGCAGCGGCGCCTCGGGCAACGGAAACCTTCTCGCGCTCGCCATCGACGCGGCGCGCGCGCGCGCGACGGTCGGCGAAATCTCGGATGCGCTGGAAATGGTGTTCGGCCGCTATCGCGCGGAGATTCGTTCGGTGTCGGGCATCTACGGCGGCGCCTGGGCGGGCGACAATGTGTTCGCCGCCATTCGCGGGGATGTCGAAACGTTTGCGCGCGAGGAAGGCCGGCGGCCGCGCATTCTCGTCGCCAAGATGGGCCAGGACGGTCACGACCGCGGCGCCAAAGTTATAGCCACTGCCTTTGCCGATCTCGGGTTCGACGTCGATATCGGGCCCCTGTTCCAGACGCCGGAGGAAGTGGCGCAGAACGCGGTCGAAGCCGATGTGCACGTCGTGGGAGTGTCGACGCAGGCCGGCGGACATCGCACGCTCGTCCCGCAGTTGATCGCGGCGCTTCGTGGCGACGGTGCTGGCGAGATTCTGGTGGTGGTCGGCGGCGTGGTGCCGGTGCAGGATCACGCGGAACTGGAACGCGAAGGTGTCGCCGCTATTTTCGGTCCCGGTACCAACATCCCCGCCGCCGCAACTCGCGTTCTCGAACTGATCCGCCAACGGCACGTTTCTCGCGACGCAAAGCGATCTTGACTGGTCGTAATTGAAACAACCGACTGTCACTTCCGCCGAAGTGGGGCCGGGTTGCCGATTTCGCCGCGTATGCCTGTGCTCCGGTTTCCCACTTGCGCGGGAATGACAATATGTTCCGGCAATCTGTTCCCGTGCCTTGGGCTTCCTTGACGGAAACTCGGAGAAGAATGCCGATATCTGTTCGAACACCTATCCACAGGAATCCGACGGAGTTCACTTGCATTTTTCCCGCGGGGGGGGGGGCAGGATATCCGCCGAATCAGTGGGGAAACGTCATGGGCGACACGCCTTCTTTCGCCACACGCGCTGCGTTTTCCGGCGCCGAACTTGCTCCACATACCGCTGATGTCGCGATCGAGCGCTTCGCTGCGGCGAGCGCGCGATCGGCGGCCGTGTATGTTTGCTGCGGCAACGACGAGCCGGCGCATCCGCTCAAGGCGCAAAACGGCGACAGGTGGTGGACGATCCGCCCCGATCATCTGTCGCTCGAAGCCGCCGGCGCCTCCGAGGACGTGGCTGCCGACTGCACGCAAGCGATGAACAACGTGCTCGACTATCTCGCGGCGACGCAGCGCGCGCGGCTTCGGCTTGGGGCGCGCGATTACGTTCTCGCAAGCCCGGTGCGGCTGGTGCAGCGCGCGGGCGACCCCGTTCTGAGCTTCGCGATCGAGGGACACGGCCGGGGCGTCTCGCGGCTGCTTGTTCGCCGAAGCGATGCGTCCGCCGAAAGCGGGGCCTTTTCCGTCTCTTTCGCGAGCGACCGCTCCGAATTCATCGCCAGCGGCTTTTCGCTGATTGCGACGGGAAAACTACAGGCGAATTCCCGCTGCGGAACGGCCATTCTCGCTCGTTTCGCGCGGACGGGCGAAGCGGGGTCGGGGCACCGCAGCGCCGTTCTTTCCAGCCTGGACGTGCGTGACGAAGGCGGCGCATTCGAGACCGCCATCGATCTCGCCGGTGCCACCGGTCCGCTCGTCCGCGACTGCGTCTTTGTGGCCAGCGTGCCTTCCGGCACGGCGCGCGACGGCATAAGGTTCGGCCGCGGCGACGCCCCCGCCTGTTTTGCCAAAGAGGGCGGGGCGTACCGCTCCCGGGCTGCGTCATGCGTAAACACGCCAAACGTCAACCGGTCAGGAGAATACGATGAGCGACTGCATCTGTTTCGCCACGCGTGCGGCTGCAACTTCATCCATCCCGCCAATACCCTCGGGGACGCCAGTGGTTATCGAACAGTTCGATACAAACAGCGCCGTTTCCCACGCGCTCTATGTGCCGTCGGGCCTGATTGCCGCTCCCCCACATGTTCTTTATTTCAAGAGCGGGACCACCTACTGGGTTATCGACCCCGACTATCTGACGCTCGAAGCCGCGGGCGCTCCGCCTCCCGGCGGCGACTGCGCTCCGGCGATGGCGAATGTCCTGCAATATTTTTCTTCGCTCGGCGACAACCCCCGCGTGGCGCTGAAACTGGGCGCGCGAGATTACCTTCTTAACAGCATTTCCACTTTGAATCCGGCGCCGGCCAATTCTGGATTCTCGATTATCGGGAAGGGGCAAACCGTTTCCCGACTCGTGGTTCCTTATGCAATCAACACCAGCGGCGCCATTGCCATCACCTTCGCCGATTCGTACTCCCAATACCTGCTGCGCGACTTCTCGGTCGTTGCGGGCAACCCAGGCAGCTCGCCGGATTTTTCCGGCGGCACGGCCATCCTGATGCATGGTCAGGGTGGTAAGGGTGGGCATCAATATGGCGGGATCGTGGAACGGCTCCATATCGGAGCGGACCTCGATTCGGGCGGCAACGGATATGGGTATTTCACGACCGGCCTCGATCTCCAATACACCGCGCGCCCCCTGGTATCCCAAACCACTGTCAGCGGCTGCGAAGGTAACTCGGTCATCAGCAACGACGACTTCTCCGACACTTCGCCACGGTATAAGATGCAGACCGGCATCGATGTCGGCGAGTGCTATTCGCCGATGATCCGCGATAGCCGAGTGTGGAACGCCGCGACCGGCGTGTCGTACGATAGCGAGGATATGACCACGGATCCGCAGGGATTCGACGTCTCCGGCTGCAATATGGAGGGTGTGCGCACCGGAGTTTACGTGCGCCATGCCAACAAGAGCTGCCCGAGCGGCATCATCGGCAGCGGCGAGATCGCGTTCCGCGACATCGGTCTCGATATCGGCAACATTTCCGCGTGGAGATTCCCCAACAATCTGTTCTTTCTACAGGGGACTGATGCTGACCGTAGTGGTAACAAGGCCTACGACATGAGCTTTATCGGGTCGAGCAAGGTGACGATTACCGGCGCGGGCTTCGGCACGTTCAACGACGACGCGGGGCCGGCCGGCACCCGCATCAACATCAGTATAGGTACCCTCGACCCCGGAACCGGCGGCGACACCTTCCTGATCGACACCTGCATATTCGGCGACGGGAACGCTACCTTTGCGATCAGCGCCATCCAGATCACCTCAACGGCCGGCAACATCAAGATAGGCGCGTCCAACTTCTTCTACGGCACGTTCACAGGCCCTGTCGTCGATGACCCGACCGGCGTCGCGGTGACGCAGGTGGGCTATCCCGGTGGCGTCGTCGCGCCCAACGGTGAAGCGACGCTGGGCAGCGCGGCGGTCGCGTGGCCCTCGACTTTCAATCAGATGCACTTTCTGCAACAGAACCCGGCCCCAACTTTCCCCTCCGGTTGGGTTGGGTGGTCGTTCTACACGGATAGTAGCGGAACGCTCTGGGCGTGGAACGGGACGATCAAAAAACCGCTGGCTCCTTGATCGCTTCTGAGTCGGACGTGACCATGATTCGACTTGTTGAAATTGCCTTGCGCATTGTTTTTGGCTTGTTGGCGATGGGCTTGCTGGGCTCTGTAACCGCTGCCCAGGCCAGCAGTTTCAAAGTCCTTCATTCCTTTACCGGCGGCAACAACGACGGCGGTGAACCGGGCCCCGGCAGTCTTGTCATTGACGAAGAGGGCAACCTCTACGGCACGACAGACTTGATCGTCGACCCCCAACACGCGGGCACCGTGTTCAGGCTTGCTCGGGATGGGACCGAAACGGTTCTTTATACCTTCAGCGAAGACAGCAGTGGCTTTCAGCCCGATGCGCTGGTTTTGGACAAGAAAGGCAATTTGTGGGGAACCACATGTTGCGGAGGAATTGGCGGAGGTGTTATCTTCGAGATCACTTCAAAGGCGAAGGAAAAACTGATTCATACGTTCGAGGGATCGCCGCGTGACGGCTGCAGTGCATGGGGGGCAATGGTTGCCGATGGTAACGGCAACTTCTTTGGTACGACCTTCGGTTGCGGGAAGCATGACTTTGGTACCGCGTTCAAACTCGCTCCGGACGGACGTGAATCGCTAGTTTATTCGTTCAAGGGAGGACGGAATGGTTTATACCCCACCGCCGGTCCGATCATCGATGCTCAGGGAAATCTGTACGGCACGACGGATTACGGCGGCAGAACGGGCGCCTGCAGCAACGGTTTCGGGGGCTGCGGGACGGTCTTCAAGCTTACCTCCAACGGGATGAAGACCGAGCTCTACAAATTCAAGGGGCCACCCGGAGATGGCTATCTTCCCGCGAACAATGTGATCATGGATACATCTGGAAAGTTCTACGGTACGACCTGGTACGGTGGTCGCGCCGGATGCGTGGGAGACGAGGGTTGCGGTATCGTGTTCACGATCGCATCGGATGGTACCGAAACGGTGCTTCATTCTTTCAAGGGTGGAAAGAACGATGGCGGCAATCCAGAAGCTGGCTTGCTCGCCGATGGAGCGGGCAATCTGTACGGCACCACAGAATACGGCGGCGGCCGCAACAACTGCAACGGCGCCAATGGCTGCGGCACTGTGTTCGAGATCGCGCCGGACGGGACAGAGACAGTCCTCCACAAGTTCAAGGAGTCGACGGACGGCGCCAACCCGACTGCCGGTCTCGTCGCCGATGGCGCGGGAAATCTCTATGGCACCGCGAGCGTGGGCGGCGCTTACGGCTACGGCACGGTGTTCGAGATCACGCCATGAGCGCGGCGCCATCGCGCTCAGAATGTCGCGAAGTATGCGAGCCGCTTCGGATCAGTGGCCGGATTGTGGAACGGGTATTATCGCAGCCACCCCGGGAATCTGCAGGCGCGTGAGCGTGGCGGTCACCGTTCCCCAGCCGAGATCGGCCCAGAGCTTCAGCGCCACCACGTAGCGGCCGTTCGGCGCGCCGGCGGCTTGTATATCGGCGAAGGTGCCGTAGATGGGGGGAAAGGCCGCGCCTTCCTTCAGGATCTTCGGCTTGAAGCCCGCGATCTGCGTGTAATGCACGCGGCAGAGATGTGCGGTGCCGCTGAACAGATTTCCGACCTTTGCCGGTTCGTCGCGAACGAAGCTGAACGTGATATCGTAACGCCTCCGCCCGTCGAACACGGGCGCAACGGTGCCGCAAGGGTTGGCGCGATCGGCTTTCACGCCGGCAAGTACAAGCGTGATCGCGCTCATCGGATCGACCGCTTCGCGCTTTTGGGCCTCCGACACCGGGTATTTGTTCGTGTCGTAAGGCGGATCGGCAAAAGTGGCGACGCGCCCCGCATCATAGGTCACGAGCACGCGCTCGTTCTTCGAACTGCCGCGGCGATAAAAGGAATCGTAGCGCACCGGCGCGAGCATGCCCGCGCCGATGCGGCCGGAGGCGGTTGCGTCGATGGTGGCCTGCCAGAACAGGCTGACGATTCCGCTGGTCTCGAAATGCGATGACGCGGCGTAGGCGCCGTCGGCGAACCGGCCTTCGTAGCTCGTCGCGCCGAAGGGAATGCCCCAAAAGGCGATACGGTAGGCGACGCCGATGCTGGCCGGAGCGCGTTGGCCCTGCGTGAGGGTTTCGGCGGCCTCTGCGAGCACGGTTGCCGCGACGAACAGTGCTACGAGCGGGAAAACGGCCTTCCACATGCTATTCTCCCGCACATCCGCGATTCCGGATCGAAACACTTCCACCGTGACCCAACAGCCGGAAATCAAAGACGTCGAAACCCTGGCCGCTCGCCTCCGCGCAGGCAATCGCAAAGCGCTGGCGCGGGCGATCACGCTCGTCGAGTCAACCCGCGACGCCGATCGGGAGTTCGCCGAACGGCTTCTGACCCGGCTGCTTCCGTACGCCGGCGCAGCACTTCGGATCGGCATATCGGGTGCGCCGGGCGCGGGCAAGTCAACCTATATCGAGGCGTTGGGTGCGCATGTGACGGGCGCCGGGAAAATGCTGGCGGTACTTGCCGTCGATCCCTCCTCATTGCGCTCCGGCGGCTCGATTCTCGGCGACAAGACACGCATGGTGGCGCTCGCGCGCAATCCGCGTTCCTTTATCCGTCCGACGCCGGCGGGAGAGGTCGCGGGGGGCGTGGGACGGCGCACGCGCGAAGCGGTACTGCTCGCGGAAGCCGCGGGCTTCGATCTCGTCATCGTCGAAACGGTTGGCGTCGGGCAGTCGGAGACCGCCGTGTCGGGGATGGTCGATCTCTTCGTGCTGCTGGTCGCGCCCGGAAGCGGCGACGATCTCCAGGGGATCAAGCGCGGCGCCATGGAGCTTGCCGACCTTGTCATTGTCACCAAGGCCGACGGCGATCTCGCGCCGGCGGCTACCCGGACGGTCGCCGATTACCGCGCGGCGCTCTCTCTTCTGCGGCCGAAATATCCGGAGCTGCCGGCGCACATCCTCGAGGTTTCCGCGCTCGAGGGGGCGGGGATTGTTCAAAGCTGGACGGCAATGGAGAAGACGGCGGAGAAGCTGCGCGCGGAGGGACATCTCGCGCGGTTGCGCGAAGCGCAGCGCCGCGGCTGGTTCTGGAACGAAGTGCGGGCGGAGCTCGCCGAGGCAATGGCCTCCGATCCGGCCATGGCGGGCGAATCAGAGAGGTTGGAGCGGGCGGTGGCGGAGGGGCACTCGCTGCCTGGAGCGGCCGCTCGAGCCCTGATCCGAACGTTTCGCCGGCTTGACGGGGCGAATCCGCGCCCTTAAGAGGTCCGCTTTCCGAAGCTGAAAAAGGTGGGCCATGGCACGCCGCTGCGAACTTACGGGCAAGGGCGTGATGACGGGTCATCACGTGAGCCACGCCAACAACAAGACCAAGCGGGTGTTCCGTCCCAACCTGCAAACCGTCTCGCTCGCGAGCGAAGCGCTCGGCCAGAAACTCCGGTTGCGCGTCAGCATGAACGCGCTGCGGTCGGTCGATCGCTCCGGCGGCATCGACGCGTTCCTCGTGAAGGCGAAGGACGGGGTTCTTTCGGACCGGGCGCTGCGCTTCAAGCGCATGATCCAGAAGAAGCAGCAGGCGGCGTAAGCGTTTTTCTTCCAGCAAATTTCCTCCGCCGGGGCAGCGGGGGAGGAGAGGTTATGCTGCGCTCGCGCGGATGGGCCGGCGTGCACGGGCGCGCAAGGATTCCTCTTCGAACAGCGAAATGAGCTGGCTGGTCATGGCGCCGCCGAGCTGCTCCACGTCAACGATAGTGACTGCACGACGGTAGTAACGCGTGACGTCGTGGCCGATGCCGATCGCAACGAGTTCGACCCGGGACTTTTCCTGGATATCTTCGATCACGTGGCGCAGGTGGCGCTCGAGATACGTGCCTGTGTTCACGGACAGCGTCGAATCGTCGACGGGCGCGCCATCGGAAATGACCATCAGGACTTGCCGCTGTTCGGTCCGCACGGCGAGCCGCTGGTGTGCCCAGATCAGCGCTTCGCCGTCGATGTTTTCCTTTAATAGTCCCTCGCGCATCATCAGGCCGAGATTGCGGCGCGCGCGTCGCCACGGCTGGTCCGCCGATTTGTATACGATGTGACGGATGTCGTTGAGCCGACCCGGCTGGGGCGGCTTGCCGTCGGCGATCCATTTCTCACGCGCCTGACCGCCTTTCCAGGCGCGCGTGGTAAACCCGAGAATTTCGACTTTCACCGCGCAGCGCTCGAGCGTGCGCGCAAGAATGTCGGCGCACATCGCTGCCACCATGATGGGCCGGCCTCGCATCGAGCCGGAATTGTCAAGTAAAAGCGTCACCACAGTATCGCGGAAGTTCATGTCCTTTTCGCGCTTGTAGGACAGTGGATGCATGGGATCGATGACGACGCGCGGCAGGCGCGCGCTGTCGAGCAGCCCCTCTTCGAGGTCGAATTCCCAGCTGCGATTCTGCTGCGCGAGCAGAAGTCGCTGTAGCCGGTTCGCAAGGCGCCCGACGACACCCTGGAACGCCTGCAGCTGCTGGTCGAGAAAATTGCGGAGCCGCGTCAGCTCCTCTCCGTCGCAGAGATCGATTGCGGAAATCGTTTCGTCGAACTGCGACGTGTAAGTGCGATAGCCCCATTCGTCGGCACGCGCGAAGGGCAGGTCGGGACGCCAGGGCTTGGCGTGCGAATTCTCGTCACCAACATCTGCGGGCTCGATCGTCTGCTCGGGGCCGAGATCAAAGGATTCGTCTTCCTCCCTGGTGCGCGCGTCGCTCTCTTCCGCCTCGGCGGTTTCCGGCTTGCTACGCGCTTCCGATTCGGTCTTTTCCTGGTGCTGTTGCGCGCTTTCGTCCGCATTGTCGTTTTCGGCTTGCTCCTCGCCCGTCTCTTCGCCCAGACCGAGATGGGCAACCAGCGAACGGCTGAGCTTCGCAAACGCCTTCTGGTCCCGATGGAGTCCCTCGAGCCGGGCGAGATCATGGCCTGCTCGTTCCTCGATCCAGCTGCGCCACGCTTCGACAGCGGGGCCGGCGCATTGCGGAGGCGGCAATCCCGCGACCCGCTCGCGAACGAGAAGTGCCACGACTTCGGCGAGCGGCGCTTCGTTGCGCTCGCGCATCTTGTCAATGCCGCTCGCGCGCAGCCGGGCTTCGAGTTGCGCCGAAAGATTGGAGGCGACGCCCGCCATATTTCGTGCGCCAATCGCTTCCACGCGTGCCTGTTCGGCGGCTTCAAACACGGCTGCCGCGTCGGCCGATCGCGGCCTGAACCGCGCGTGCAGGGCTTGATCGTGGTAGGCAAGACGAAGCGCAAAGGCGTCGCCCTGACCGCGCACCACTGCCACTTCAGAGGGCGGAAGATTGCGTGAGGGCAGCGACAGGCGCGCCTTCATGCCCTTGAGCGTTGCGGGCTCGGCGCTAAAATTGACTTCGAGGCCGGGTTCTCCGGCAAGCGAGCGCACCGCACTGGCAACCGCTCGCTTGAACGGTTCCGCCCCTTCCGGCTTCATGCCACGAGAACTTTGGCCGCGGATTCCGGCAGCTCGTCGCCGAACGCGCGCTGGTAGAATTCGGCGACGGAGGCCCGCTCGAGCTCGTCGCATTTATTGAGGAACGTGAGACGGAATGCGAATCCGACATCGCCAAAGATCTCGGCGTTCTCGGCCCAGGTGATGACGGTGCGCGGGCTCATCACGGTGGACAGATCGCCATTGACGAATGCGTTACGCGTCATGTCGGCGACGCGCACCATTGCGGAGACCAGCTTACGGTGATCGGGCGTGTTGTAGGAAGGCACCTTTGCGAGGACGATATCTACCTCGGAATCGTGCGTGAGATAATTGAGTGTGGTCACGATGTTCCAGCGGTCCATCTGTCCCTGATTGATCTGCTGGGTACCGTGATAGAGACCGGTGGTATCGCCCAGTCCGATGGTGTTCGTGGTGGAGAACAGGCGAAACGCGGGATGCGGGCGGATCACGCGGTTCTGGTCCAGGAGCGTCAGCCGGCCCTGTACTTCGAGCACGCGCTGAATGACGAACATCACGTCCGGCCGGCCGGCGTCGTATTCGTCAAAAACGAGCGCCGTCGGGTGCTGCAGACACCACGGCAGGAGTCCCTCGCGGAATTCGGTGACCTGCTGACCTTCGCGCAGCACAATTGCGTCCTTGCCGATCAGGTCGATACGGCTGATATGGCTGTCGAGATTGATGCGGATGCACGGCCAGTTGAGGCGTGAGGCGACCTGCTCGATGTGGGTGGATTTGCCCGTGCCGTGATAGCCCTGGATCATTACCCGACGGTTGAAGGCGAAGCCCGCGAGAATGGCGAGCGTCGTTTCCCGGTCGAAACGATAGGCGGGATCCCGGTCAGGCACGTATTCGTTGCCGCGCGAAAAGGCGGGAGCTTTCATGGCCGCATCGATTCCGAATACGGCGCGCACGTCCACCGTCGTGTCGGGCACGGCAGCGGGATCGAGGCCCTGCGTCTCTGGCGTCATGATGCAATGCGATCCGGCAGGAACATTGGCGTCACTCAGGCCAGCCCGGATGCGCGAAGCACTCCGTACGCCTGGATCACCCTCTTCAGCCGCTCTTCAGCGCCGCGGTTACCCCCATTTGTATCGGGATGGAACCGCTTTACGAGTTCCTTATACCGCGCCTTTATCTCGTGCAAGCTGGCATCTGATTCAAGGTTCAGGACATCGAGTGCGCGCGCCTGCGGCCCTGTCAGCGTACGCGTTGCACGCACCGCGGCCTCTGGTGCGGTCCGACCGCTCGCCGTGTTGCCGAATACGGAATGATAATCGCGGAACCTGCGATGGTCGTGGGTAGCGCCGTTCGCGGCGCGCTTGCCGAGCGGCCAGGTGGGACGATGACCGGTCACCGCATCGACACAAAACGCCTCGATCTGGTCGGTGCTCATCCCGTGAAAATAATCCCAGTGCTCATTGTGATGTCGGGCATGTTCAAGGCAGAACCAGAGGTGTTCGTCCAACCGGTCGCGCGATTTCGGGACCCGGAACGCACCTTCTCCCCGGCAGCCTGGGTTGTCGCAGGCACGAAACGCGCGGGCGCGCGCGGGCGCCTCCGGTTTGATCCGGATGTCCTTGCCGAAGCGGGGCCGGTAGTCTGCTGCAGCCATGAAGCGGATTATGGGTCGGGTCTCTTAAAAAACAAGAACACCTCCGCGCTTGACATCCAGGGAGAGATGCGCGCTGAAAGTGCGCATGGGCGTGGCCGATACCATGCGGCGCAAACTCGTGGCGGCGTTTGCACCCGGCGAGATCGCGATCGAAGACGAGAGCGCGCGCCATGCGGGCCATGCGGGCGCCCGGCCGGAAGGAGAGACGCATTTCCGTCTCCGTATTGTCTCGAGCGCCTTTGCCGGAATGAGCCGCATCGAACGCCAGCGGCGAATCTATGGTGTGCTTCGCGACGAACTCCGCGATCGCGTGCACGCGCTATCCATAGAGGTGCATGCACCCGGCGATTTTGGCGCACGGGGGGTCGCGGAGCCGCGGCGCTAGGACGCTGTGGCGCCTTCCGAAGCAGACGGAGGGGTGACGCGCAACAGGGTAATCTGGTTTCGCTGACGACGAAGAATTTCAAATTTGAATCCGTAAAAGGCGAAACGCTGTCCGATCTCGGGAATTGTCCGCGCTTCGTGGATGACGAGACCGGCGATCGTGGTAGCTTCGTCGTCGGGCAGGCGCCAATCGAGCATGCGGTGAAGATCGCGGATCGGAGTCGTCCCCCGCACGAGATAGGAGCCGTCGGGCTGCGAGCGGACGTCGGCGGGCTCGCTGTTCGCCCGCTCGTCGGGAATCCCGCCCAGGATTTCTTCTACGATATCGGTCAGCGTGAGCAGGCCTTGCAGCGCGCCGTATTCGTCGACGACTAACGCAAAGTGGCGGCGGCGCCTACGGAAAGCGCGAATCTGCTCCTCGAGGGTGGTGGTGTCCGGCACAAACCAGGGCTCTTCCAGCAGAGAAAGAATGTCCCAACCCGCGAGCTGACCCTGCCGCCGTGCGAATTCGCGCATCACGTCTTTGGTCCGCAGGACCCCGATGATATTGTCCGGTGTGTCCCGCCAGACCGGCACCCGGGTGTGGTCGGCGGCGCGCAGCCCTTCGAACAGCGATTCCGCGGGCTGATCGGCATCGAGCGCGACCATGTTCTTGCGATGGATGGCCACATCCGCGATCGATAATTCGCGCAAATCGAGAATGCCGCCGAGCATGTCGCGGTGCTCGCGTTTGACGCCGCCTTCGCGATGGGCGAGTTCCACTGCGCCGCGGATTTCCTCGTGCGGCGGCAGCACCGGAATTTCGCGGCTCTCTTCGCGCATGCCGAACACTCCGAGAATACGCCACACGATGAACTGGACCGCGTCGACCACAGGTGCGAGCACGTGCACGACCGGCAGCAGAATGCGGCCGACGCCAAGCGCGAAGCGGTCAGTTCGCGCAATGGCGAGTGTCTTGGGCAGGACTTCGGCAAAAACGAGGACCACGAGGGTCATGACGCCGGTGGTAATGGCGACCGCCGTGGCTCCGTAGCGGGCCGCGAGGAGCGAGGTGGCCAGTGAAGATACAAGGATGTTGATGAAAGTGTTGCCGAGCAGGATCGCACCGAGCATCCGCGTGCGATCGGAAAGCAGGGTGTTCACGCAGGCAGCCGCGCGCATGTTGCGCTGTTCCAGCCGATGCATGGTCGCCGGCGAAACGGCCGTCAGGGCGGTTTCGGATCCCGAGAGAAATGCCGAAATCGCGAGGAGCACAACGATCGCGGCAATGCCGCCGACAAGAAAACTGACCATGGCTTCTTCCTTTGGCCGTGCCGCCGAGCATAACGCAAATGGCGCGACTAGAGCCTGCTGCGTCCGGGGTCAGGATTGGAGGAGCGCGCGCACCTCGTCATCGGGCACATCCTGCGTGAGGAACGCGTGACCCATACCGTGCACCAGCACGAACGCGAGCCGGCCGCCCTTTGCCTTCTTGTCGTGCCCCATAAGGGCGAGAAGCTGATCCACATCGGGTGGCTGCCCCGGAATATCCCTGACGCGAGTCGGAAGCATCACGCTTGCCAGATGGCGTTCGAGCCTCCGGGCGTCCTCTGGCGGCGCATGGCCGAGCCGCACCGAAAGCCGAAGCGCCATAACCATTCCGATGGCAACCGCCTCGCCGTGGAGCAGACGCTCGGAATATCCCGTCGCTGCCTCGAGCGCGTGGCCGAAGGTGTGGCCGAGATTGAGCAGTGCGCGATCGCCCGTTTCGCGTTCGTCACGGCTGACAAACTCTGCCTTGATGCGGCAGGAGCGCGCGATCATGGGCCCGAGCGCCGCGGGATCTCCATGAAGCGCCCGCGCACCATGAGCTTCGAGCCAAGCGAAGAATTCGGGATCGCCCAGCACGCCATATTTTACCACTTCCGCGTAACCCGCCCTGCGTTCGCGCTCGGGGAGGGTCGCAAGAAGATCGGTGTCGGCAATAACCAGCACAGGCTGGTGAAACAGGCCGACGAGATTCTTGCCTTGTCGCGTGTTGATCCCCGTTTTCCCGCCTACGGACGAATCGACCTGTGCGAGCAGGGTGGTCGGGACCTGGATCCAGTCGACGCCGCGCTTGAGCACGCCGGCAGCGAATCCCGCCAAGTCGCCGACTACGCCGCCGCCGAACGCCACGACGAGGCCGCCCCGATCAAGTCCCGTGGCGAGCAACGCGTCGCTCAGGCTTTCCAATCCGCGAAAGCTCTTGATCTCTTCCCCCGGTTCGATCACCACCGCCTGCGCGGCAATTCCCGCAGCGCGGAGACGGGCGAGAAAGCGATCGAGATGAAGGGCCGCGACATGGCGGTCTGTGACCACCGCGACAGGTCTGCGCGCAAAGGGGGCGATAAGCGCGCCTGTCCCCGCGAGCAGACCGCTTCCCACATGAACGGCGTAGCTGCGTTGGGCGAGGGCAATGTCGATCCGTTCGCTCATTGGGCGATGACGATTTCCCGGTCGCTGAGCGCGGCGATGATCCGCGCCACGGCGGTCGCGTGCGGCTCGTTTCCGACATCGATGACGATTTCGCATGCCGCGTAAATAGGTTCGCGTTCGGTGAGAAGCCGCGCGAGCGTTTCGCGAGGCGATCCGTTGCGGAGGAGTGGCCGGCTGTCGCGTCGCCCGACTCGGGAGAGCAGCACGTCCAGGGGCGCGCGAAGCCATACCGAGACGGCGTGCTCCCCAAGCTGCGCGCGTGTCGCTGCATCGAGCATGGCTCCGCCTCCCGTTGCCAGCACATGGGGAGGCTCGCGCAGCAGACGCAGTATGACCTTGCGCTCGCCCGCGCGAAATGCCGGTTCGCCGTACTGCTCGAAAATGTCGTTGATAGGACAGCCCGCGGCCATTTCGATTTCCGTGTCTGCGTCACGAAAAGGTACGCAGAGGCGGTCGGCGAGGCGGCGGCCGACCGAACTCTTGCCCGCCCCCATCATGCCGACGAGGGCGACCGTGCGTTTCAGGCCCGTCATTCTTCCGCCATACACGGAAAGGCGTGTCGACCGCCAGCAATCGTCTTTACTTTTGCCGTCCATCGCGCACAAAAGACTGGTTCTGAGCTGCTTCTTCTGAGGTGTGAAATGGGCTGGAGCATACGCATTGCAGTTGCCGTCGTGGCGCTTTTGATCCTGGGCGCGGCCGCGCTCACCGTTTACGCCGGGACAATCTCCCCTCCCCACAAGACCTATGTGGAGGTTCTGCCGAATGCGCAGTTCCCGGGGTGAGGCAGAGCTTCCGCCCGCGCAAATCTCCCGGTAATCGCATCGTGGGAGGTATAGAAGCATTTCTCGAAATGATGGCAGCCGAACGCGGCGCTAGCCGCAACACGCTCGACGCGTACCGGCGCGATCTTTCGCACTTCGATGTGTGGCTGTGCGCCCATGCCGCCTCGGCGCAGAACGCGCGACGCGAGCACGTACGGCAGTATCTCGATCATCTGGCCGGTCTTGGCGTTGCTGCAAGCACGCAGGCACGACGGTTGTCCGCGCTCCGGCAGTTCTACGGCTTCCTTTACGCCGAAGGGTGGCGCAGCGACGACCCCACCAGCGGTCTCGATTCCCCCCGTCGCGCCCGCGCATTGCCAAGAATCCTTTCGCAGCCGGATGTCGAAAAGCTGATTGAAAGCGCTCGCTGCGAAGCGGAAAGATCGGCGGAAGGCGTTCGTCTGCTATGCCTGCTCGAGCTTCTTTATTCTGCGGGACTGCGCGTGTCGGAGCTGGTGAGCCTGCCGCTCGGGGCTGCACGAAACCGCGACGGATTTGTGCGAGTGAGAGGAAAGGGCGGCAAGGAGCGGCTCGCTCCCGTCAATGCGTCCGCGCGTGACGCGCTCGACCGCTATCTCGATATCCGGGACCGTTTCGTTCCGCGTGCCGCGCGGGACGCAGGGCGCTATTTGTTTCCGTCGACTTCGGCCTCGTCTTATCTGACGCGGCGGCGCTGTCATCAGTTGCTGAAGGAGCTGGCGATAAAGGCGGGCATCGACCCCGACAAACTGTCGCCGCACGTTCTGCGGCATGCGTTTGCAACCCACCTCGTCGAAGGCGGGGCGGATCTCCGCAGCGTGCAGACGCTACTGGGACATGCCGATATCGCGACGACGCAGATCTACACGCATGTCGTGAGTGAGCGGCTGAAGGCGACCGTTGCCGCCGCCCATCCGCTGGCCCGCACGCGCACAAAAAAATGAGCTGAATTTTGAATTTTGCCAGACAGTTGACCCGGCGCCCATGGTGGAACAGGTTGATCCGGCAATGTGAGGACACGCCGTGAGTTTCAGACAGGTGGCGCGCCCGGTGTCGCCAAGGCTTTATCGTTCGAAGCTGTTCGTGCCGGGATCCCGGCCGACGCTGTTCGCGAAGGCGGCCGCCGGCGCAGCCGATGTGATTTGCCTCGACCTGGAAGATTCCGTCACGCCTGCCGACAAGGAGAAGGCGCGCGAGGACGTCGTGGCCGCTCTCAACGACGTCGATTGGAAATACAAGTTCGTCACCGCGCGCATCAACGGACTCGCCACGCACTGGTGTTACAGAGACGTGCTGGCACTCGTCGAGCGCGCGGGCGAGCGACTGGATGCGATCCTGATTCCAAAGGTGGGAAATGCGGCGGATGTCTATGCCATAGACATGCTCGTGACCCAGGCTTCCGACGCGGCTGGACGCACCAAATCCATCGGTCTCGAGGCGATAATCGAAAGTGTGGAGGGCCTTGCGAACGTCGAATCGATAGCGGCAGCTTCGGAGCGACTCGAAAGCCTGCACTTTGGTGCTGCCGATTACGCAGCGTCGCAGGGGATGCGCACAACCAACATTGGCGGCGGCCATCCCGATTATGCGATGTTGACCGACCCTCCCTCGCGCGAGCGCCACTGGAACGATTTGTGGCATTACCCGCTCTTCCGCCTCGCCCAGGCTGCGCGCGCGCACGGGATTGTGCCCATCGACGGACCTTTTGGAGACTATTCCGACGCCGACGGATTCCGGGCACAGGCAGAACGCAGCGCCATCCTCGGTTTCGAGGGCAAATGGGCCATTCACCCGAGCCAGGTCGCGCTGGCTAACGAAATCTATACGCCGCCTGCGTCAGAAGTGGCGCGTGCGGAGGCAATCCTGAAGGCGCTGAATGACGCTCATGGCAAAGGGTTCGGCGCCGTCGCGCTCGATGGCGTCCTCATCGACGCGGCATCGATCCGCCAGGCGGAAGTGATCGTGCGTCGGATGCATCTGGTGCGCGAGCGCGGGTAGAGAAGCACGATGCACACCTATCTCGATTTCGAACGCCCGATCGCCGAACTTGAGGGCAAGGTCGAGGAATTGCGCCAGCTCGCAGCGCAGGATGCCGCAATGCAGATCGACGACGAGGTGGCGCGCCTCCAGGCCCGGGCACAAGCCCTCCTAGCCGACACCTACGTGAAACTGACACCGTGGCAGAAGGCGCTGGTTGCGCGCCATCCGGCGCGACCGCATTTTTCCGATTACGCCGCTTCCCTGTTCGAAGATTTCACGCTGCTTGCCGGTGACCGGCTGTACGCCGAGGATCCGGCGGTGATCTCCGGTATCGGACGCTTCGCCGGCCGCGCAGTGGCCATCGTTGGTCAGGAAAAGGGCAACGACACGAAGAGCAGGGTCGCGCGCAATTTCGGCATGGCGCGGCCGGAGGGTTATCGCAAGGCCCAGCGCCTGTTTGCGCTGGCCGAACGGTTCGGATTGCCGGTGATCTCGTTTGCCGACACGCCGGGTGCCTACCCTGGCATCGGCGCGGAAGAGCGCGGCCAGGCGGAAGCGATTGCGCGCACCACAGAGGCCTGTCTCGCGCTCGGTATTCCGTTTGTCACGATGGTCATCGGCGAAGGGATGTCGGGCGGCGCGCTCGGAATTGCGGTCGCCAATCGCGTCTTCATGCTCGAGCATGCGATTTATGCGGTCATTTCACCCGAAGGCTGCGCCTCGATCCTATGGCGTAGCGCCGACAAGGCCCAGGAAGCGGCCGCGGCGATGCGGATCACCGCCCTGGATCTTCTGGACCTCAAGGTGATCGACGGCATTGTTCGCGAGCCGGTCGGCGGCGCCCATCGTGATCCGGCGCAGACGATCGCCGCGGTCGGGGAGACGATCGCCCGTGCGCTTGCCGAATTCGAGGGCCAGTCTCCGGAGCAAATTCGCCGTCAGCGGCGGGACAAATATCTCGCGATCGGAAGAAGTTTGGGTGGGTGACGTTCGCGTCCCTATGCCCCGGCGCAGTGGGATGCGAACTGTTCACGCCGTGGGGTCAGCCCTTCCGCCGGTGGGACTGGGGCCGTCGAGACATTCCCTGGTCCTTCCTGGCCGTGCGTCACAATTCACAGAGCGCGAAATTCGTCGCGAGGAAATTGCCGCGCATCCTCGCCGCGCTCGCTAGCGGCTCGCGCCGTCAGACCAGCGCGCCGTGGCAGTGCTTGAACTTGCGGCCGGAGCCGCAGGGGCAGGGAGCATTGCGCTGCACCTTGCCCCAGGTGGCCGGGTCGTTGGGATCGACCGGACCATCGTAGTTGCGGGTGGTGCGCGCCGGATCGGCTGAACCGTATGTGGGCGCCGCGTTATCCTCGCCGGTCAGCGGGTCGATGTGGCGAGCCTGCATCTGCGGCAGTGGCCGTTCGACGGGCGGCGGCGGCTGCTCCACGTTGATCTGCAGATGCATGAGTGTTCGCACCACGTCGGTGCGGAGCTTGCTCAGCAGACCTTCGAAGAGCGCAAAAGCCTCGCTCTTGTACTCATTCAGCGGATCGCGCTGGCCGTACCCGCGCAGTCCGATGTACTGGCGCAGGTAGTCGAGGTTGACGATGTGCTCGCGCCAGTCGTGGTCGAGCGTCTGAAGCAGAACCGATTTCTCGACGTACCGCATGATGTCGCTGCCGACGTTGGCAGTGCGCTCCGCAGCCCTTGTTTCGACCGCCTTGAGAATACGTTCGCGAACTTCCTCTTCGGCAATGCCCTCTTCCTTGGTCCAGTCCGGAATGGCCAGGCCGATGGCAAAGACCTTTTCGACCTCGGTCTGAAGCCCAGGGGCATCCCACTGCTCGGCATAGGCCTTTTCGGGAATGTGGCGCGCGACGAGATCAGCCACGATCTGCTCGCGCATGTCGGCGATCTGGTCGCTCACGTCGTCCGCCGACATTATCTCTCGTCGCTGTTCGAAAATTACCCGCCGCTGGTCGTTGAGCACGTTGTCGAATTTCAGGATGTTCTTGCGCATCTCGAAATTGCGCGCTTCCACCTTCTGCTGGGCCTTTTCGAGAGCCTTGTTCACCCAGGGATGGGCGATCGCTTCGCCGTCCTTCAGCCCGAGACGCTGCAGCATCGAATCGAGACGTTCCGACCCGAAGATCCGCATCAGGTCGTCCTGAAGGCCGAGGAAGAATTTCGACGCCCCGGGGTCGCCTTGGCGCCCAGAACGGCCGCGAAGCTGGTTGTCGATGCGCCTGCTCTCGTGGCGTTCTGTACCCACGACGTAAAGGCCGCCCGCGGCAATCGCGCGTTCCTTGTCCGCCGCAACTTCGGCACGGATCTCGGCGGAGCGGCGCTCCCGCTCCGCCTCATCGAGCACGCCGCCCAGTTCATTGCGAATCCGCATGTCGGGATTGCCGCCCAGCTGGATGTCCGTTCCGCGGCCGGCCATGTTGGTAGCGATTGTGACAGTGCCCGAAACGCCAGCTTGCGCCACGATGGCGGCTTCCTGCTCGTGGTAGCGCGCATTGAGCACGTTGTGCCGCACCTTGCGCTTCTTGAGGAGGCTCGAGAGGTGCTCGGATTTTTCGATCGACGTCGTTCCAACGAGCATCGGCTGCCCGCGTTCGTGGCAGTCCTTGACGAGCGCGATGATCGCCTCGTTCTTTTCATCGGAGGTGCGATAGACCTCGTCGTCGTAATCGGCACGGTTGACCGGCAGATTCGTCGGAACCTCGAAGACGTCGAGTTCGTAGATGTCCATGAATTCGGCCGCTTCCGTCATAGCCGTGCCGGTCATGCCGGCGAGCTTGTCGTACAGCCGGAAATAGTTCTGGAACGTAATGGAGGCGAGCGTCACGTTCTCGGGCTGGATCGCAGTGTTTTCCTTCGCCTCCAGGGCCTGGTGCAGACCTTCGGAGTAGCGCCGGCCTTCCATCATCCGGCCGGTGAATTCGTCGATAATGACGACCTTGCCGTCCTTGACGATGTAGTCGCGGTCCTTCTGGAACAGCGCGTGGGCTTTCAGAGCCTGGTTCACGTGGTGAACCATATTGATGTTTTCGATGTCATAGAGATCACCGGACTCGAGGAGGCCCGCCTCGCGCAGATAATGGACCATGTGCTCGTTGCCGGCCTCGGTGAGCGTCACGGTCCGCTGCTTTTCGTCCAATTCGTAATCGGTCTTTTCCTGGAGCCGTGGTATCAGGACATCTACGGCGCGATAGGCTTCCGTCTGATCTTCGGTGGGGCCGGAAATGATGAGGGGCGTTCGCGCCTCGTCCACCAGGATCGAATCGACTTCGTCCACGATCGCGAAGGAATGACCGCGCTGCACCATCGTCGCGATGCTGTATTTCATGTTGTCGCGCAGATAATCGAAGCCGAACTCGTTGTTCGTTCCGTATGTTACGTCGCAGGCATAGGATTCGTGACGCTGCTCGTCGGTCAGGCCATGCACGATGCAGCCGACGCTGAGGCCCAGGAAGCCGTAGATTTGGCCCATCCATTCCGCGTCGCGTTGGGCGAGATAGTCGTTAACGGTCACCACGTGCACGCCCCGGCCCGCGAGTGCGTTGAGATAGACGGGCAGCGTCGCCACCAGCGTCTTGCCTTCGCCAGTCTTCATCTCGGCGATGTTGCCGCCGTGCAGGACCATTCCGCCGACCAGCTGGACGTCAAAGTGTCGCTGGCCAAGCGTGCGCTTGGCGGCTTCGCGGACGGCCGCGAAGGCTTCGGGCAGAAGATCGTCGAGCGTTTCGCCGGCGTTCAGCCGCTCCTTGAATGCGGGCGTGAGGGCGCGCAGATCGGCGTCGGATTTCGCGGCAAACGTCGGCTCGAGCGCATTGATCGATTCCACGCGCTTTACCATCGGGCGCAACTTGCGCTCGTTGGACGAACCGAAGAAGCGTTGGGCAATGTCGTTCAGGGCGAGCATGGAAGTCCTTGTGGCGCCGCGGCTGGTCGCGCTCCCGCGAACCCGCACGGCTCGCGAACGGACGAACTATGCCGGACCTTCGGAATCTGCGTCGGCCGCGTGCGGGGACACATAAGAACAGCCCTCCCCCTTGTCAATTCGAGCAAAAGCGGCCTAATCCGCGCCCGCCGAGGACGGGCGACGGCTGGTTCGGGCCGCGGGCGGGAGGCAGCAGATGGCCAGCAAGAGCGGCACGACCGCCGGGCGGCGCGCAAAGCGCGTTCGGCCCTCAAGGGCGGCCCGGCTTCACGCAAAGCGCGTTCGGGCTCCAAGAGCCGCCAGGCTCCGCACGGAGAAGGCCTCGTTCAAGGTCATGCCTGCGCAATCGCCGCTTGCTCCCAAGGCTTTTGCGCAACTTCCACCCATTGCCGGCGTTCGGCTTGCGGCCGGCGCCGCGGGAATCCGCTATCGCGGTCGAAACGACGTGATGTTGGCCGTATTTGCGCCCGAGACCCAAGTCGCCGGTGTGCTGACACGGTCCAGGACCGCCTCGTCGCCGGTAGAATGGTGCCGGGCACAGCTCGCGCAGCGCGGCGCGCGAGCTCTCGTCGTCAATAGCGGTAATGCGAATGCATTCACGGGCGCGGCCGGCCAGGAGGCCGTGCGAGCTGTCGCGGGGTCGGCTGCGGCCATTCTCGATTGTCGGGCGCAGGAAATCTTCGTCGCCTCGACCGGTGTGATTGGCGAACCGCTCCCGGCCGAACGCATCACGCGCATTCTCGGTTCGCTGGCGGAGCAGGGTGCCGCAGCAGCCTGGCGCGATGCTGCGGAAGCCATCATGACGACCGATACGTTTCCCAAGCTGGCCACCGCGCGCGCGGACATCGACGGACACCGCGTCACGATCAACGGCATTGCCAAAGGTTCGGGAATGATTGCCCCCGATATGGGAACTCTGCTCGCGTTCGTCTTCACGGATGCCTGCCTGCCCGCGCCTGTTCTGCAGGATATGCTGAACGCTGGCGTCAAAAACTCGTTCAACGCGATCACCGTCGATAGCGATACTTCGACCAGCGACACGCTTCTCCTATTCGCCACCGGGAAAGGTGCGCCCCATCCGGCGATTTCCGGTCCAAAAGATCGCCGGCTCGCCGATTTTCGCGAGAAGCTGGAGCAGGTTATGCTGGACCTCGCACTCCAGGTGGTGCGCGATGGCGAAGGCGCCCAAAAGCTCATCCAGGTGGATGTGAAGGGAGCGGAGAGCGACGAATCGGCCCGACGCATCGGTTTCGCCGTTGCCAACTCGCCGCTCGTCAAGACGGCCATCGCCGGCGGAGATGCGAATTGGGGACGGATAGTCATGGCGGTCGGCAAGTCCGGCGAACGTGCCGATCGCGACCGCCTCCGAATCGCTTTCGGCAGCCAGCTCGTGGCGGAGAACGGTCAGCGCGCCCAGTGCTACGATGAGGCTGCTGCGGCGCGCTCGGTCGTGGGTCGCGAAGTCGAAATCCGGATTGACCTTGGTCTCGGATCGGGCCGTGCGCGCGTTTGGACGTGCGATCTAACCGAAGGTTACATACGCATCAATGGCGCCTATCGAAGTTGATTGGGTCGCGATTCATGAACATTGTTTAACGCGCCTTTAAGGCGGCATTGGCAGGCTGGGAGGTGCGCCACATGGCGCAAACGCGTTTGCTGCTCGTGGCGGCCTGCGCCCTGATCGATTCCGATGGTCGGGTGCTGATCGCCCAGCGGGCAGCATCAAGAGAAATGGGTGGCCTGTGGGAATTTCCCGGCGGCAAGGTGGAGGACGGGGAGCGGCCAGAACAGGCGCTGATTCGCGAATTGCGCGAAGAGTTGGGGATTGCGGTGAAGGAAGACTGCCTCGCGCCCTTTTCTTTCGCGTCCCACGCATACGCGAATTTCCATCTGCTGATGCCGCTCTATCTCTGCCGTCGATGGGAAGGCACGGCGCGCCCCAACGAGCACGAGGCACTGAAATGGGTATATCCCGCGAATCTCAGCACGTTCCCGATGCCCCCGGCGGACCGGCCGCTCATTCCCATGCTGTGCGATCTGCTCTGACGCGCTTTGTTGGATCGCGCGAAGGTGTGACCGCGGTCGAATACGGAATACTCGTCGCGTTGATGACCGTCGTCATCACTAGCGCCGTCTATTACATGGGCAATACCGCGCTGACGCAACTGTTCGAAAAGGTTGCAAACTCGCTCTGATCAGTCGCGCTTACGCCGCCGCGGCGGGCGCCTGTCCAGTCAGATAAAGAAGATCGAACGTCGCAATAAGCCGACCTTCGGAATCGGCATCGCACGCTGTGTAATGGGCGATCGCGGAGGCCAGCACGCTCCGCGGCAGCGGGCGCCGGCTGCGGCCGGCAAGGGCGTTGGTTTCGCCGAGTGCGCGCAAATCGCGTCCCAGCGTCGCGAACGAGCGGTAGCGCACCGTCATGCGCTCCACATCGGCCACAGGCATCGCGAAGCCTGTACGCTGGAGCAGCCCCCCCATGTCGCGCACGTCGGCGAAGGGCGCAACTCGCGGACTGGCCCCGCCCAGAGTCTCGGCTTCGCCCGCGGCAAATGCCCGCCTGAGTTCGCCGAGCGTGGCGCCGCCGAAAAGCGCAGCGACAAAGAGCCCTCCGGGCGCAAGCGCGCGTCGAATCTGGATGAGAGAGCCGGGCAGATCGTTGACCGCATGCAGGTTCAGAACGCTCGCGACCAGGTCGAAACTGGCATCGGCGAAGGGCAGCGCCTCCTCGTCGACGGCGGCAGAGATGCCTGCGATGTCCGCTGTACCGCCAGTGCACAGCCACTGTGCTGCGAAATCTGCGAGGAGCGAATGACTTCCCGCGCGCGTGCCCAGATCGAGCGCCCGTTCGAAGCGCCGGTTCATCCCGGAAAGCCGCTCAGCGAGGTTTTCCGCGGCTTCTCGGACAAGGAAATCATCGGCGGCAATGGGTTTGGCGCGCGCCCGGCGGGCCGCGTAGAGTCGCCGGTCAAAGATGATCGGCACTGCCATGGGGATTTCGCCGGTTCTCCCGATTCACCAAAGAATACGACAGAGGCGCCAATCTGCCGCGACAATTCGGGCGTATCGGGGGGGGTGTTCCGAATCCGGGATTGGCGGATGGAGATATCGCGAACGTCGCGTGCGCGCAAAGGCTTATGGACGGCGCAGACGCGCGCGCTCGACTTGCTGTTCCCGCCGCTGTGCATCGCGTGCCGGTCGCCCGTTGCAGAAGCGCACAATCTGTGCCCCCGCTGCTGGAGTCGCATTTCGTTTCTGTCCGATCCGCTTTGTGCGGTGTGCGGCCTCCCCTTCGACTTCGACGCCGGCCCAGATATCGTCTGCGCGGGTTGCCTGAAGCGACCGCCCGCCTTCCATAAGGCGCGCGCGCTCATGCGCTACGACGAGTCCAGCCGCGAGCCCATTCTGGCACTCAAGCGCGCGGACCGGCTTCATCTGGTGCCCGCTTTCGCGCGCTGGCTCGAGCGCGTCGGGCAGGAGCTTATCGCCGAAAGCGATATCGTCGTCCCGGTTCCGCTCCACCGGGGGCGCCTGTGGCGCCGTCGGTTCAACCAGTCCGCCGCGCTCGCGGTCGCACTCGGAAAACGCGTGGGCAAGCCTGTCGATTGTCTCCTGCTCGCGCGCATACGGGCAACTCCGAGTCAGGCCACCATGCCTTCCGCGAGTGCGCGTCGGCGCAACATGCAGGGTGCCTTCGCCGTCCGCGACCCGACTTCGTCCCGAATCACTGGTAAAGCGATTCTTCTGGTCGACGATGTGTTCACCACGGGGGCCACGCTGGAGGCCTGCGCGCGGACGCTCAGGCGGGCCGGCGCCAGGCGGGTACTCGTTCTCGCGCTCGCCCGCGTTGTCCGGCCCCGACCGAACCCTCTATAACGGCAGCAGGAAACGAGTCTTGCGTAACTTTTCGGGAATGCGACGCATCACCATATACACCACGCCGATGTGCCCCTACTGCGTGCGTGCGAAAGCGTTGCTCCGGCAGAAGGGCGCAGAGTTCGAAGAAGTCGATGTGTTCATGAACCGCGAGGCCCGTGTACTGATGGAGCAGAAATCCGGCTGCAGGACCGTACCGCAAATCTTCATCGACGACACTCATATCGGCGGCTGCGACGATCTTGCGGAGCTCGAGCGGAGCGGCGAGCTCGGCCCGCTGCTCGAAGGCTGACGGCGTGCCGAACTTCCGAGCCGCATGCGTGCAGCTCTGCTCGTCCGATAACGTGGACAAAAACGTGCGCATGGCCTCCACTCTCATCCGTGAAGCAGCCGCGGCCGGTGCACAATTTGTGGCCACGCCGGAAAACACGACGCTGATGGCGGCCGATGGCGGGGCCAAGCTCAAAGAAACCTTTCCCGAAGATCAGGACCCGGCATTGCCGCGCTTTTGCGCGCTCGCCGAAGAACTCCGTCTGTGGCTCCTGATCGGGTCGCTCGCCATCCGGACCGGCGCGCACAAGACGGCCAATCGGTCGTTTCTGATTTCGCCTTTGGGGAGCGTCGTGCTCCATTACGACAAGATTCATCTGTTCGACGTCGATCTTCCTTCGGGCGAGCAATACCGCGAGTCGAACACCGTGGCTGGCGGTTCCGCCGCAGTTGTTGCTGATCTGCCCTGGGGCCGCTTCGGCCTCACGGTTTGCTACGATCTGCGTTTTCCCCAACTCTATCGCACGCTCGCCCATCGCGGCGCTTTTGTACTGACCGTGCCGTCGGCCTTCACCGAAACGACCGGGCGCGCGCACTGGCACGTGCTTCTGCGTGCCCGTGCCATCGAGAACGGCGCCTTCGTGATCGCGCCGGCGCAGGGTGGCATGCATGCGAATGGCCGGCGCACCTACGGCCATAGTCTGATCGTGTCCCCCTGGGGCGACATCCTCGCCGAAGGTGGCACCGATCCGAGCATCATCATTGCCGACATAAATCCAGAGTTGTCGGCCGAGGCGCGGGCGCGGATTCCGAGCCTGAATCACGACCGCGATTTCGCGGCGCCGTGAGAGCGATGCACGGTCGGGAGATACATCGTTGATCGTCTATGTCCTCAAATGTGCGGCCGGGCACGGTTTCGAGGGCTGGTTTCGCGACAGCGGCGCCTTCGACGAACAGAGCGCGCAAAACAAGCTTGTCTGTCCCGTCTGCGAATCGCGCGAGGTCGCCAAGGCGCCTATGGCGCCCTCGGTGAAAGGGGCCACTGCTGCGCCCGTTGGCGAATCCGCCTCTCCCGGAGAGGAGATGCGCAAGGTGCGCCGTTTCATGACGGGCTTGCGCAAATTTGTCGAGCAGAACGCCGAGTACGTAGGGCCGCGCTTTCCCGACGAAGCGCGCAAAATCCATTACGGCGAAACCGAGCATCGTCACATTTACGGCGAAGCGTCGCTCAAGGACGCGAAAGAGCTCGTGGAGGAGGGCGTCGATATCGCGGCCCTGCCACCGGATCTTGACGAGGCCAACTGATCTCTAGTCGTCAAGCAGGATGCATTCGATCCTGTCGCCCTCCCTCGCTTGGGGTGCATGGGGCGCGCGTACGATGAGTGCGTCGGCCGCTGCAAGTGCACTTTGCATTGAGGAATCCTGTGCCGCGAAAGGTTCCGCCCAGCGTTCGCCATCGCGCAGGATGAGACGCGCGCGCGGGAATTCCTGGCGGCCATCATTGGCGGGGAACGAGCCGGCGAGTCGCACGACTTGCCTTGCTGGTTCGAAGTTCGCGCCCAGTAACGCAGCTATCAGCGGCCGCAGGAACAGCAACGCGCAGACGTACCCGGACACCGGATTGCCTGGCAGGCCGAGGAATGGTTTGCCGTTAAGTTGCCCGGAAATCAGCGGCTTGCCAGGGCGCATTGCGACTTTCCAGAAATCCAGGACGAAACCTTTCGGCGCGAGCGCGCGCTGCACGAGATCATGGTCGCCCACGGAAGCGCCGCCCACCGTGACGACCGCGTCGGCGCCGGCTGCCCGTTCGGGAAGGTGCGCGATCTGCTCGATCGCGTCTGGAAGAATTCCCAGGTCACAGGCTATGCCGCCTGCTCCTTCGATCAGCGCTGTGAGCGCATAGCCCGAGGACGCGACGATTCCGCCCTTGCGGTGCGCTTCGCCCGGACGTGCCAGCTCGTCGCCCGTTGCCGCAAACGCCACGATGGGCCTTCGCTGCGCGTCGATTTCGCAAATGTCGCCGGCCGCGAGGAGCGCCAGATCGCGGGCGCCGAGCCGTCGGCCTTTCGCCACCAGACGGTCGCCGGCGTGGAAATCCAGTCCCGCCGTGCGGATGTGGCGAGGCGTTGCTGGTTCGCTAAGTGTCACCCAGTCGCCGTCGGCCCTGGCGTTTTCCTGAAGGGCAATGGCATCCGCACCTTCCGGAACCACGCCACCTGTAAAGATGCGCACCGCCTCGCCCGCGCCGACACTGCCCCCGAACGGATGACCGGCCGGCGATGCGCCGATCACATGCAGCGTGACCGGCGCGCGGCCGGCGTCGGCCATGCGCACCGCATAGCCGTCCATGGAAGAAACTGCAGCGGGCGGTTGCGTCAGCCTGGCGGAGGCGTCCCGTGCGAGAACGCGGCCGTGGGCCCACTCGAGCGGAATGCGTTCGCTGCCAAGCGGGGTGATTCCAGAACAAATTCGCCGGACGGCGTCTTCGACGGAAATCATTTCGAAGATGCGCTGTAGGTGCCGGTCTTGCCGCCCGATTTTGAAAGCAGGCGTAACCTTTCGATTCGGGCGCCGCGGTCGATTGCCTTGGTCATGTCGTAAATGGTGAGAGCGGCGATTGCCGCCGCGGTGAGCGCTTCCATTTCCACGCCGGTTTCCGCCTTGGTCCTCGCACAGGCGAGGATGCGAAATGTGGTGTGTCCATCGAGAGGTCCAATGTCGATGGTGACAGCCGCAAGCGGAATCTGATGGCAGAGCGGGATCAGCTCGGCCGTTTTTTTGGCGGCGAGAATGCCGGCAACACGCGCCGTAGCGAGGACGTCGCCTTTGGGAGCGCGCGCGCCGGTCACTGCATCGAAAGCGGCTTGCGACAGCACGATGATGGCTTCGGCTTCGGCTTGGCGCACGGTCGCGTCCTTTGCGGAAACATCCACCATCCGCGCTGCGCCGCGTTCGTCGAGATGGGTAAGATCGGTCATTGCGTCACCTCAGCGCTCCGTATTGCCAATTACGCCAGTAGCGTGCGGGTGGCGACGGCGACATCGGACGCGCGCATCAGGCTTTCGCCGATCAGGAACGTGGTCACGCCTGCATCGGCGAGGCGCCTGAGGTCGTCGGATGTGGAAAGTCCGCTTTCAGCTACGACGAGAATGTTCGCAGGAATCTTCGGCGCGAGCCTCAGCGTCACTGCCGGATCCGTTGCGAAGGTCGAGAGATCGCGATTGTTGATCCCGACGAGCTCGGCGCCGAGCGATAGGGCGCGCTCGCTCTCCCACTCGTCATGCACTTCTACGAGCGCATCCATGCGCCAGTGCTTCGCGGCATCGAGAAGGGCGCGGGCTTCGTCGTCCCCCACAATCGCGAGGATGACCAGAATGCAGTCCGCCCCCCAGGCGCGCGCTTCGGCGACCTGATAGGTGTCGAGCAGAAAGTCTTTGCGCAGGACGGGAATCGCCGCCGCCGCGCGGGCGGCAGAAAGATGTTCCGGCGCGCCCTGGAACGATGGCGTGTCGGTGAGGACCGATAGACAGGAGGCGCCACCTTGCTCGTAGGCGTGCGCGAGTGCGGCCGGATCGAAATCGCCGCGAATCAATCCTTTCGACGGGCTGGCCTTCTTGATCTCCGCAATAAGGCCGTAGCGGCCGGCATCGCGGCACGCCTGAAGTGCGGAACGAAAGCCCCTTGGCGTGCTCGTCTTGCGTGCACGCGCTTCCAGCAGAGGCTGCGGCCGTTCGCGTTTCGCACATGCAACGTCTTCGCGCTTGTAGGCGGCAATCTTCGCGAGGACGCTCATGCGGCGAGCCTGTGCGTTGCAGAGCGTAGCTCTTCGAACTTCGCGCGCGCGCGACCGTCATCGAGCGCGGTTTGCGCGAGCTGCGCGGCATTTCTCAGATTACCGCTCGTGCCAGCGACGACGAGAGCGGCGGCCGCGTTCAGCACCACGATGTCGCGATATGCGCGATCGCCTCCGCAGTCGAGCAGATGTTTGAGCGCCTTCGCGTTGTGCGACGCATCGCCGCCCTTGAGGCATTCGAGTTCTGCGCGTTCGAGACCCACGTCCCCGGGTGCAATCTCGAACCTGCGGCTCGCGCCATTAGCAACCTCCACGACGACACTGGGGCCCGTCAGCGTGAGTTCGTCCATGCCGTCGCAGCCGTGCACGACCCACGCGTACTCGGTTCCGAGTTCGGCGAGCACACCGGCGATTGGCGTGACCCATCGTTCGGCGAACACGCCGAGCAGCTGGCGGCGCACGCCCGCGGGATTGCAGATCGGACCGAGCAGGTTGAACACGGTGCGAAAACCCAATTCCTTACGCACCGGCGCCACATGTTTCATCGCCGGATGATAAGCTGGCGCGAACAGAAAGCAGAGACCGGTTTCCGCGAGACATTGCTGCGCCGCCTGCGGCGACAAATCGATCCTCACATCGAGGGCTTCGAGCACGTCGGCGGCACCACATTTGGACGACATGTTGCGGTTGCCGTGCTTGGCGACCGGCACTCCGCAGGCCGCAACTACAAACGCCGCGGCGGTCGACACGTTGAGCGTGCCGTGTCCATCCCCGCCGGTCCCGCAGAGATCGAGCGCGCCCGGTGGCGCCTCAATCGAACGCATCGCGCGGCGCATGGCGCGCGCGGCGCCGGCGATCTCGGCGATCGTAGGTTCCCGAAGCGCGAGTGCGGTGAGAAACGCGCTCATTCGCGCCTCCGATACCAGGCCCGAGATGATCGCTCCGAAAGCGTCGAGGGAGGCTTCGGCGCTCAGCGTGCCGCCTTCCACCAGCCGGCGCAGCAGCGAAGGAAAATCTTCGTCGACGCTCATGCGGCGTCTTGTACGCGCGCCAGCGCGAGGAACGTGCTGAGAAGCATGCGGCCATGCTCCGACGCGATGCTCTCGGGGTGAAACTGGACGCCATGAACCGGATGCGTTCGGTGCATGATGCCCATGACAACTCCGTCGTCGGTGGTGGCGGTGACTTCGAGACACTCCGGAACGTGTGCAGGATCGATCGTGAGCGAGTGATACCGGGTCGCCAGAAAATCGGCAGGGACGCCTTGGAAAACGCCGCGTCCACCATGACGAATACGGCTGAGCTTGCCGTGCATCGGTGTCGGCGCGCGCACGATGCGTCCGCCGTATGCCTCACCGATCGCCTGGTGGCCCAGGCAAACCCCGAAGATAGGTACGCCGCCGCCTGCCGCGCGAATCAGGTCGAGACAGATTCCTGCGCGACCGGGATCGCAGGGCCCTGGCGAGAGCACGATAGCTTCGGGCCGGAGGGCGAGCGCGTCTGCCGCTACGAGTTGGTCATTGCGCTTCACGCACACATCTGCACCAAGCTCCGCGAGGTAATGCACGAGATTCCAGGTGAAGCTGTCGTAATTGTCGATCAGCAGTATCATGATTGCCCTGCACGCCTCGGCAGTCGCCTTCCGCGATGCGGCTGTAACACGCCCGGCAACGCGGCCATAGGGGGACATAACTGCTCCTCGCGCCGTGCGACTTCGGAGCACGCCGGCAGATCACGTTGCTTCCACGAATTCGCCACAGAAATAACAAGCTCCTTTTCAACCGATTCGGGCGTTTTCTCTTCCGAGGGTAATCGCAAACCAAGGTATGGAGAACGCCAGTCGTCTTGTGGAATTTCTGCGCCAGGCCGGCATCGCGCGCGAGCGTGCAGCGGTGGCGGACGGTGAGGTTCAGGAACAATGGTTGCGTGCCGCAGAAATGTGGGAACTGCTGGCGAGAGAGTACGCCCGGCTCCGCACCGTCCAATCCGGCAGGGCGTGAATGAGGAAACCTCCACGGAACCTGAAGCGCTCCGCCCGGCGTTTTCACTACAGACGGTCCGTCCTTGAACCGGGCAGGGATGCGACTTATGCACGTAGGGCCGAACAAATGATAAGGATTCGGAAGGAGCGAAGCATGACCATTGCAAAAGGACTGGCTGGCGTCTGCGTCGTCGCGCTGATGGCCTCAGTTTCAGTGCTGCCTGCGACAGCGCAGGATCAATACGGTTACGGCAACCCGCCGCCGCCGAACGGGAATTATCCAGCCGGAGCAGGCGGGCAGGGCGGCGAAATGGCGCCCCCGCAGGGCCAATACGCGCCTGCGCCACAAGGCACGGAAGAGGGCGGAACCTATGACGAGCAGCAGCAGCAGGCCGATGAGGCTTATGCGCAAGATTACGCTCGGTGGGCGGCGCGCTACTGCGTCAACCAGGCCAACAACACGGTCGCCGGGGCCCTGATCGGCGGGATTCTTGGCGCCGGAATAGGTGCGGCCGTCACTCACAATCCCGCGACGGGGGCCGCGATCGGCGGCGCTATCGGGGCCGGTACGGGCGCCGCGGCGGGCGCAAGCTACGGCGGAGGCGCCTGTCCCCCGGGCTATGTCGCCGCGGCAGGAGCTCCCGCATTCTACTATTCCTCGCCGTATTACGCTTCGGCGCCGGCTTGGTATCATCCCTGGGTGTGGGCCGGCGGCCGCTGGGTCTATCATCCCTACCGATTCTGGTACTGGAACCACCGAGCCTTCTGGCGCCCGGGCTGGCGCGCTGGCCCGGGGCGCTGGCGCCGCCGCCGGTAGTCGGTTTCAATACGAGGCCGAAAAGGGCCGTTCCGAGGAGGGCGGCCTTTTTCGTTTGGACAACTGCCGGATTCAAAACAGATTCCGGCGTGCCGATGAAATTTTCCGATCGCTGCAGGACAGTTCGATCCAAAGGCGTTCCGTCGCGTTGTGTCTTTACACGCGTCAGCGCTCAGGGGGATATTTATGCAGCCCAGACCACACGCTTTGCGACTTCCCGCCGGCCTTATAGCCGGGGTGATTTTCTGGAGCTTCGTCGCCTTTCTCGGGATCCACCCGCTGTTCGGGTAAGCGGCGAGGTTCGCCGGGTCTGCTTGCGCGGGCCTCAAAGAGGCTTGGTTCGCCTGCCAGTTATGTTCGCCATCCCGGTGCAAGCGGGGAGGGAGAGTGCTGAACGTTGGGGGAAGCGTCCCGAGAGAAGCCAGCGTAGACGGTGGCCCGTTTGCCGCTGGCCGCACAGCTTCCGGCAAAGCGACTTTGCGCGAAAATCGGGGGGTCAAGAATGACCGCGTCTTCCCTGAAGCTCGCATACTCGAATTTTCTATGCTGGGGCCGTTCCCTGCAGTCCTGCACCCCTGCAGCAACGGCGGCTGCCGCGACGCCCCCCGCAGGAAGCGAAACCGTCACGTACGCCAGGTGCTGCGGCCCCGCACAACCGGCGAGCATCACTACCGCAAGTATCGGAAAGCAACCTCGCATGCACGGAACCTCTGGTGGGAAGCTATCATGCAAGACGAAGGCCAGCGTGGGTCAAGCCGGATTGCAGGTCTCGCGCACCGCGTTCATGGTGCAAGTTCGAAAATCGTGCCATCGCTCCCGGCGCCACCCTCGGACGCTGTCCCGAAAAGATAGCCTGAGGAATCGCGAGTAACGCCGCCAACGGGCCACGCTCCATCGCTGCAATTGCCGCCAGCGCAAAATGTATGGAGCACACTGAACATGCCCTGCGCAGGCAGTTCAAAGACCACGCCTCGGCTATAGTTTGGGTCGCCGCCATCGACGGTCGTCCCGAACAGGTTGCCGGATGCATCCCTGGCGAGCTGCCCCATCGGACCATAACCGTCGGCACAATTCGCTTGCGTGCAGAAATCGTACAGTACCGAAACCTGCGAATTCGCGCCGTTCGGAACGAGCGAGAAGAGTGTGCCGGCGTCTTGGGTACCGCCGCCGCTCGCCGCTCCGACGAAACCGGAGGCCGTCGGCAAGAGCGGCGATTCCGGGTTGGTACCATCCGCGCAATTGGCGGCGCTGCAGAAATCGTAGAGCACGGTTTCGTTCCAGCCCTTGCCCGACCGCGAGAGCTGGAATGCGACGCCGTCGTCATTGCCGTTGCCGCCGGCGAAGGTGACACCATAGAGATTGCCCGTCGTATTCGTCACAAGACCGTTGTGTGGCTCGCTGCCGTCCGCGCAATTCGCCTGCGAGCAGAATTGCCAGACAACAGACTCCTTCCATTTCTTACCGCTCCTGCGGGGAGCGATTTGATAGACGGTTCCGGAATAGCCGTCATTGTTTTCGCCGCCATAGAGCGTGGTGCCGTAGAGCGGCGATTTGCCGTCGTACGGCGTCCGGTTTTGAGCGCCACGGTAGGTTAGCCCGTCATACATCGGCAGGCTGCCATCGGCGCAGGCTGCGCCTTGTGCGCAGAAGCTGTGAAGGATCTTCAGCTTGTCATTGCGGTCGCGCACCAGTTCGAAGACGGTTCCGCCGTTCTGTGCGCCGCCGAATTTCGTTGTGCCGTAAAGATTGCCGGCAGTGTCGATAACGAGTCCGGATAGCGGGTCTTGTCCGTCCGTGCAGTTCGCCTGTTCGCAGAAGCTGTGCAGCAGCTTGAATTTGTAACCGGCTTTCCTCGGCACGAGTTCGAATATGGTGCCCCAGCCGCCGGTGCCACCGAGTGCCGTGGTGCCGAAGAGATCACCCGACGAATCCGCGACGAGCGGCGCCGTCGGATAGTCGCCATCCGCGCAACCCGCCTCGGAGCAGAAGGAATGCAGGTCTGTAAACGTCGTCGCGGCGGCAGGCGCTGCAAGCCCGAGCGCCAGGGCGAAGCTTGTGGCGCATAGGCCCGGTATGGCAGGCGAGGACATTGCAATCTCCAGCTTTTTGGCGCCGCCGAGGTTCGCGCAATCGGCCGGGTTCGCGCAAGCGGATTTGCGTGTGGCTGCCCGCCAGAAGAAAAATCGCGACGGCGCGCCCACCGCGAGATTGTGCCAGCGTCACGCGACACCGGCACGGATTCTCCGGGAAGCAACCGAATCTCCATCGGTTCCTCTGCGCCGGGCATCAATACCAGACGCACGCGTTCGGATGTTGGATAGCGGATCTCCTCCCCGTGAGATTCCGCAAGCCCTGCCGATGGGACGATGCATCCGTATGGCCTTCGTTCGCCTACGCTGGACAAATTCCAATCACCTGAGTACCTCTCGCGTATGAGCAAGAGCAATTTCACAGTTCGCGAAGTTCTCGCTGGTCTGGCCCCCAACGACGCTCCGGTCACCGTTAAGGGCTGGGTGCGCACGCGCAGAGACTCAAAGGCGGGGATTTCCTTCGTGCATGTCACGGACGGTTCGTCGTTCCTTCCCTTGCAGGTAGTGTCGGCGAACACGCTGGCGAACTACACGGATGAGGTGCTGAAGCTGACCACGGGATGCGCGATTGAAGCGACGGGCCTGATCGTTCCCTCGCCCGCGAAGGGCCAGCCGTTCGAAATGCAGGCGGGGGTCATCAGTGTTGTCGGCTGGGTGGAAGACCCCGACACCTATCCCATCCAGCCGAAGCCCCACACGATGGAATTCCTGCGCGAAGTGGCACACTTGCGGCCGCGTACCAACGTTATCGCGGCAGCGACCCGCGTGCGCCACTCGCTTGCCCACGCCATTCACAGTTTTTTCGATCGTGACGGCTTCTGCTGGGTGAACACGCCCATCATCACCTCGTCCGATGCCGAAGGGGCAGGGGCGATGTTCCGCGTTTCCACGCTCGAGCTTGCCAATTTGCCGCGGGACGAGAGAGGCGCGGTCGATTTCGCGAAGGATTTCTTCGCGCGCGAAACCTTTCTGACCGTTTCGGGGCAGCTGAACGTCGAGGCCTACTGTCTCGCGCTGACGAAGGTTTACACGTTCGGGCCGACATTTCGCGCCGAGAACTCCAACACCAGCCGGCACCTCGCCGAATTCTGGATGATCGAGCCGGAGATCGCATTCGCGGATATTTCGGACGATGCGACGCTGGCGGAGCGCCTGCTGAAATCCGCGCTGGAAACCGTACTGAAAGAGCGCGCCGACGATCTCGCGTTTTTTGACGAACGCATCGAGAAGGGACTCGTGGCGAAGCTTGAGGGAATCGTCGCCTCCGAGTTCGTACGCATGGATTATGGTGAAGCGATTTCCGTGCTCGAGCGCGCCAGGGAGAAATTCGAGTTTCCGGTGAAATGGGGCGTCGATCTTCAGTCCGAGCACGAGCGCTATCTGACCGAGAAGCACGTGAAGAAACCGGTGATCGTGATGAACTACCCGAAAGACATCAAAGCGTTCTACATGCGCGTCAACGACGACGGTCGCACCGTCGCCGCGATGGATGTGCTGGCGCCCGGCATCGGCGAGATTATCGGCGGCAGTCAGCGCGAAGAGCGGCTCGACGCGCTCGATGCGCGCATGGCGGAGCGCGGCATCGCGCGAGAGCACTACGAGTGGTATCGTGACCTGCGCCGCTACGGCACCGTGCCCCACGCGGGCTTCGGCCTTGGCTTCGAACGCACGCTCGCCTACGTAACGGGGCTATCAAACGTCCGCGACGTTATCCCCTTCCCCCGCACGCCGGGGAACGCTCGGTATTGAGAGGAAGGGCCCGGTTTCTATTTGGCCCGTAACGCGACTTGGCGAGCAATCGGGCACCCGGACAGCAAGCGGAAATTGGGATAGTATGCCGGTCGAGGGCAGGGAGGCGCCGATGCGCTGTGCTTCGGCTTTGAGAACCCGTTCGAGCGTCCTTGTCGGGCCCGTTGCATTCTTGTTAGGCCTGTTGGCAATAGCGCCGTCCGCTGCGGCAGGCGGCCGCGCGGTGGTGCTCGATATCGATGGAGCCATTGGCCCGGCGACGGCGGAGTATGTGACGCAGGAGTTCTCGGCGCTTGATCCTACAGAGACGCGGCTCGTGATTCTGGAGATGAACACACCGGGTGGTCTGGACAGTTCGATGCGCGAGATCATCCGCGCGATCCTGTCCTCGCCCGTTCCCGTCGTCACCTATGTCGCGCCGGCCGGCGCGCGCGCAGCAAGCGCGGGCACCTACATTGCTTACGCAAGCGCTATTGCTGCCATGGCGCCTGCCACCAATCTGGGCGCCGCCACGCCGGTTCAATTGGGTGGGCTGCCCGGCGCAACACCGCAATCGGGCCGGGGCAATTCGCAAAACGGCGGCGAGGTGGCAAAGGGCAAACCTGCGGCCGAGCCCGCCGACACCGAAACGCGCAAGATGACCAACGATGCCGCCGCGTACATTCGCAGCCTCGCGGAACTCAATCACCGCAATGCGGATTGGGCCGAACAGGCGGTGCGGGAGGCGGTCAGCCTGCCTGCTTCGCAGGCGCTGAAGCTGCACGTGGTCGATGCGATCGCGACCGGCATTCCCGACCTCCTTCGCCAGATCAACGGGCGGACTGTCACCGTCGATGGGAAGCCTGAGCGGCTGAACACGGCGGGACTCGCCATCGTGAAGTTAACACCCGGCTGGCGAACGCATTTTCTTGGCGTCATTACCGATCCGAACATCGCATTTCTGCTGCTGATGGTCGGCTTCTACGGGCTGATCTTCGAATTTCTCAATCCGGGGATGGTGGCGCCGGGTCTGATCGGCGGCATCACCCTGCTGGTGGCGCTGTTTGCGCTCAGCCTCCTGCCGATCGATTATGCGGGCGCGGCGCTCGTGGCGCTCGGCATCGGGCTTATGATTGCGGAAGTGCATATCGGCTCATTTGGCGTTCTGGGCGTTGGCGGAGTATTCGCGTTTGCGATCGGTGCGGTCATCATGTTTCCCGCCGGCGCGCCGGGATTTCATCTTTCGGTGCCAGTCGTCGCCGCGACGACGTTTGCGACCGCCGCCTTTTTCTTCCTTGCCGTCGTGCTGCTCGTGCGTTCGCGGCGCCGGCGCGTCGTCACCGGCTTGGAGGCGCTGGGCGGCGCTAAGGGCGAAACCGTGGCGTGGCGGGACGGCGACGGCAGGGTTCGTGTGCAAGGAGAGATCTGGCGCGCACGCGCAAAGACGCCGCTTGCGCCAGGAACACGCGTCCGGGTCGTCGCCCATGAGGGCCTCGTTTTGCTCGTCGAGCCAGACTGAAACCAATTTCGCGCCGGGAAGGAGGATTCATGTATCCCGTGGCCGTAGTGTTCATCGTCGTCATTGTCGCGATCGTCTGGTTCTCGATGGTTCGCGTGCTGCGCGAATACGAACGCGGCGTCGTTTTCACACTCGGGCGGTACACAGGCACAAAGGGTCCGGGGCTGTTCCTTCTCGTGCCAATGGTGCAACAAATGGTACGCGTCGATCTGCGCGTTATCGTCGATGAGGTGCCGCCACAGGATGTGATCTCGCGCGACAATGTTTCAGTGAAGGTCAACGCCGTGATCTATTTTCGCGTCATCGATCCCGAGCGTGCTGTAATCCAGGTCAGCAACTACCTCGTTGCGACGAGCCAACTCGCACAGACGACCCTGCGCTGGGTTCTGGGCAAGCACGATCTCGACGAGATGCTGGCGGAACGCGACAAGCTCAACGCCGACATCCAGGATGTGCTCGACAAGCAGACGGAAGGCTGGGGAATCAAAGTGTCCAACGTCGAGCTCAAGCGCATCGACCTCGACGAGAGCATGGTGCGCGCGATCGCCCGGCAGGCAGAGGCCGAGCGCGAACGGCGCGCCAAGATCATCAATGCGGAGGGCGAGCAGCAGGCCGCGCAGAAGCTGCTCGAAGCCGCGCGCATCCTCGCTCCCGTGCCGCAGGCGATGCAGCTGCGCTATCTGGCGACTCTCTTCGACATCGCGGGCGAAAAGACGCAGACGGTGGTCTTTCCGTTCCCGCTCGAACTGATGAAAGCCTGGACGGCACCGTCCGAAAAGGGGTGAAGGCCTTGTTTTCGCCGACGCGTTGCCGCCGGCTAGATGCTCAGCCTGGGCGCTGGTTAGGGTATGTTCGGTTTTACCGGCAAGACGCTTCGCTTCAGGGAGGGATGAGGAGAGCCGAAAGCTTCGTCTGTCAGGCGTTGTCTGACGCGGGGGTTCTTGCCATTAAAGATTATGCGTGGATACTCCACTATCCGGCTGGGACGAGTCCATTGCATAATCAGAACATGGCTGCGCGCGCTCGTGCAGAGAAAGCGCATCGACGCATAAACGTGCTTCTGCTTGTGGTCGCGCTGCTCGTCGCGTTGTTGCAATACTTCGTTGCGCCGCTGCTCCTGCCGGCGACTGCGGCGAGCGCTCTCGCGATCATCTGCCTCTGCTCCCTCGCAACTCCGCTGCATTGGGGGCTGATCCACGAATCCATACATGGGAATCTGTTTGACGACCCTGTCGCAAACCGGTGGGCTGGCAGGGTACTCGGCTGGTTCCTGTGTCTCTCTTGGGATGTGATGCGATTCGGCCATCTCCTGCACCACAGCCATAACCGGCACGAATTCGACCGGCCAGAGGCCGTGTCGGCAGGCGCGTCACGCTGGCGCGCGGCGGGGCCTTACTTTTTCAAGCTGCTCGGTGGCCACGCGCTGACATCTGTGGTGTCTTCCATTGCCCTGGCGCTGCCATCCCCTGTTGCGCTGCGCTTGATTCCGGACGGAGAGCCGGTGGGAACCACGGCGCGGCGCGCGTTTGCGAAGCCCGACCGGCAGAACCGAATTCGCGGCGATTTCTGCGCAACCGTTCTTCTCCTGGCCTGCGCCTGTGTTTGCTGGCGTGTGCATTGGCCGGTACTCGTGGCAGCGATCGGCGCGAGATTCGCCGTTCTCTCGCTTCTCGATAACGCGCCGCATTACGGCACGGCGCTCGATTCCGGCGTTTACGCGCGCAACACTCGCCTGCCGCGTTTCGCAGAGTGGCTCGTCATGGGACATAATTTTCATGGCATCCATCACGGCGCCTCTGGCCTCAAATGGCATGAGCTTCGCCCGGCCTTCGCGCGCACAGGCGCAGCTTACGAAAGCGGCTGGGTGACGATGGTGCTGCGCCAGTTTCGCGGCCCGCTCTATTTCGACTGACTTTCCGGGACCGGCGCACCGGTTGAAGCAAACCGGAATGCTTCGTCCGCGGCAGCAAAGAGCGCTCTGGCCTTGTTGACGCTCTCCTGGTACTCGGATTCCGGTGCGCTGTCGGCGACCACGCCCCCACCAGCCTGCACATACATCATGCCGTCTTTCAGAATGGCGGTGCGAAGGACAATGCAGGTATCCAAAGCGCCGTTCGCCGCGAAATAGCCGACGGCGCCGGCATAGGCTGCGCCGCGTTTCTCAGTCTCGAATTCATCGATGATTTCCATGGCGCGGATCTTGGGCGCGCCCGTCAACGTGCCGGCCGGAAGACCTGCGATCAGCGCGTCGACGGCATCGAGTCCCACGCGCAGGCGTCCTTCAACATTCGAGACGAGGTGCATGACGTGCGAGTAACGCTCGATGAAGAAGCTGTCGGTGACCTTCACTGTGCCCGTTGCTGCCACGCGGCCCACATCGTTGCGGCCGAGATCAAGCAGCATAAGATGCTCTGCGTGCTCCTTGGGATCAGCAGCGAGTTCGCGGGCAAGTCGTGCATCTTCTTCCGGTGTCGCTCCTCTGGGCCGTGTGCCGGCAATGGGACGGATGGTGACGATGCCGTCGCGCACGCGCACCAGGATCTCGGGACTTGAGCCGACGATCGCAAATCCGGGAAACGCGAGGTGGTAGAGAAAGGGCGAAGGATTGAGCCGGCGCAGCGCACGATAGAGTGCAAACGGGGGCAGTTCGAACGGCCGGTGGAACCGCTGGCTCGGTACGACCTGAAAGACGTCGCCCGCAAGGATGTAGTCTCTCGCGCTCGCGACGAGCGCGAGGTAGGCGTCGCGCGGTACGTTCGACCGGATTTGGTGAGCCTGCGACGATTGCGGTACCTGGAGGTCCCGCGGCAACGGCGCATCGAGGCTCGCGCCGGCCGCGGCGAGTCGGCGTGCAGCCTCGTCATACGCAGTGCGCGAATCGCGGCCGGTGCGCGGCCACACGGGCGTAACGAGGAGAATTTCGTCGCGCACGTTATCGAAAACGGCGGTGACACTCGGGCGCAGCAGGATCGCGTCCGGCAAATCGAGCGGATCGGGCGGCGGTGCTCCCAGCTTCTCTATGAATCGCACGATGTCGTAGCCGAGATAGCCGAACAGGCCGACGGCCATAGGGGGTAGGCTGCTCGGCAATTCCATGCGTGTTGCCCGTACGATCGCGCGGAGCGATTCGAGCGGACGGTCGGTCATTTCCGCCGGCGCGAATTCCGGCCTGCCCTGCGCGATTTCCGCTCGTCCGTCGCAACAGCGCCAGACGAGATCGGGTTCAATTCCGATCACCGAGTAGCGGCCGCGAAACTCGCCGCCTTGGACACTTTCGAGCAAGAACGAATTGTCGCACCCGCCCGCCAGCTTGAGCCACGCCGAAACCGGCGTTTCGAGATCGGCAATGCGGCGGGCAAACACGGCCTGTCCGCGCCCCGAATCGTGGATGGACGCGAAGGCCGCAAAATCCGGCTCGACCTGCACGGATCGCTACGAGCCGCCGGTGATCCGGTTGGCCTGCGACTGGTTGATGCTCACGCCGAGCCGCGCGCGGGCCGCCATGGAGAGCGTTGTGTCGAGATCGTCGGCCGCCTCGTTGCTGACATTCCGTGCGAATTGCAGGAATACCGGGGTTTGCTGCGGGTTGGGCGGCTGCGATACTCCTGTCACTTGCGCGATGACAACACTGTTGCCATTCGCTTCCGGCGCGGAGACGATCTGTCCGGGTTGCGAATTGAAAAGGCTTTGCACGAGTTCCGGCGGCAGCGCGGCGGATTTGGCACTGCGGAACAGGGCGCCGCTCGACTGGACCGATTGGTTGAGCCTGGAGGCGATTCCGGACAGACCTTTCTGGCTTCGGGCCTGCTGCACCAGTTGCTGCGCGATTGCCGACAGACGCTGCCGGTCCCAGTCGGCGGTCCATGCGGCTACTGCCTGCGGACGGACCTGTTCCAGAGGCTTAAGCTTCGGCGGCGTCACGCCATTGACCATAATGACATAGACATTTCCGTCCGAGGAGGGGAATGGGTCGCCTTCTTCGCCGACCTCGGACTTTTGCAACTGCGCGGTGAAATCAGGCGTGGCCGGCAGGTCGGCCTTCGTCCCATCGGGTGTCTGGTCGCTTGCGTCGACGGCGGGGGTGTGGATCACTCGCATGCCGGCGCGCTTGGCAGCGTCCGTGAGCGATGCCCCGCCGGCGCTCGCATCGTCGAAGGCGTTCGTGACATCGGTGAGTTTCGCAGTAGCCAGCTGGTTGAGCACATCCTTGCGGAGCTGATCCTTCACGTCGGCGAAAGTCTTGTTGACGCCTGGAGTAATCTTGGTGGTGTGCAGAAGCACCCATCCGAAGGTCGATTTGATCGGCTGCGTCGTTCCGCCGGACGTCAGAGCGAAGGTCGGGGGCCCACGGTCTTTCCCGAGATCCGCCTCGACGACCGAACCAAGTGAAATGTCGGACGCCTTGAGATGCCGCTGAAAGGCCAGCTGATCGAATGTCATCCCGGCGTCCAATTTGGCCTGCGCGGCCTTGGCACTCGCTTGGTCAGGGAACGTGATCTGCTCGACGTCGCGCTTTTCGGGAATTTGGTACTGATCCTTGCGCAATTCGTACTGCTGCTGCAATTCCTGGTCCGTCACATGCACCTGGTTCATCACATCCTGCGGACCGGCGACCGCATACGTAATATCGCGGTATTGCGGTGTGCTGAACTGCGAGCCGTGCAGCCGAATATACGCCGCAAGCTCCGCATCGGTCGGTGTTGGCGGCTTGCCGGCCGCTTCCCTTGGTACGCGGACGAAATTTGCGACCCGCTGCTGGTTGACATAATCGAACAGCAATTGCGCGTAACCCGGCGGTAGCGCGAACCCGTCATGTACAGCGACGAGCATCTGGTTGCGCGCGATATCGTGGCGTTCAAGATCGACAAAACCGTCTTCGGTAAAGCCCGCATTCTGGATCCGGTAGAGAAAGGTCTCACGGTCAAAGCCGCCTAGCGGCCCCCGAAAGGCGGGCTGCGCACGGATTGCGTTCGACACCTCGGCATCCGTCGCCCTCAATCCCTCCTGCGCGACGACCAGGTCAAGTGCCGTCCGGCTCAGTTCCGACTGCAGCGCTTCCTTGTCGAGGCCCCGTGCGTGGGCTTCTTCCGAAGTCACATCGTGGCCGAGTTGATTGCTGGCGCCTTTAAGGAAATTGCGATAGTCGCGCTGGAACAGGTCGGCGGGAATTTTTTCGCCTCCGACCGAGGCGACGCTCGTATCCGTATTGCCATGGAAAATGTCTGCGATGCCCCACACACCGAAACTGAGCGCCAGGCCAGCCAAGAATATCGACGATATCCAGGACTTGGAGAAGCTGCGCATTTGTTGAAGCATGAAAATCGTTCCATTGGCGGCAAAAAGCGGCGGATGATAGGGATGTGCGGGAATAACGGCAAGCGCAGATGGGCAAGGGCATGCGGCCGCTGATCGCGGGAAACTGGAAGATGCACGGCACGGGCGCGTCGCTTTCGGAAATAGCCGCCGTCGCACAGTGGCTCGACGGCAATTTCCCAGCCGCCGATGTGCTCATCTGTCCGCCGTTTACGCTTGTTTCGCGTGCCTGCGAGATCGCGGCGGGGCGTCTTGCGATCGGCGGGCAGGACTGCCACACGCAGTCGGCCGGTGCATTTACCGGCGAAGTCAGCGCGGAAATGCTGCGCGATGCCGGGGCAGCGGCGGTCATTGTGGGCCATTCCGAGCGGCGGCGTTATCACGGGGAGACCGATGCCCTCGTGGTCGCCAAGGCTGACGCCGCCATCCGAGCCGGACTCGTCTCAGTGATCTGCGTCGGCGAAACCTGGGAGGAGCGAGAGGCTGGGCGCGCAGAACAGGTGGTGCGTGCCCAGATCGCAGGAAGTGTTCCTGCCGAAGCGCACGGAGCAAGTGCTGTCATCGCGTATGAGCCTGTCTGGGCGATCGGCACCGGCTGCACCCCGTCTGCTGCCGACATAGCGCGCATGCATGGCTGCATTCGCGCCGCTCTCAGCAGGCGACCGGGCGGCAATGGATCGCAAATGCGAATCCTCTACGGCGGATCGGTGAAAGTCGCGAATGCCGGCGAAGTCCTTGGCCTGCCAAATGTGAATGGCGCCCTGGTCGGCGGGGCGAGCCTGGATGCGTGCGAGTTTCTAGAGATCGTCCGGTCCCTTCCCGCGGGCTGATACGCCCCCTTCCTTTCCCGAGCCCTTTCCCTTAAGAGCGCTCGGTAAAGGCGGATCAGCGTTTCATGCAGTCGATTCTTATCGTCATTCAGCTCTTCGTGTCGGTCGCGATGATTATCGTCGTGCTCCTCCAACGCTCCGAAGGCGGTGCGCTCGGCATGGGTGGCGGCGGTTCAGGGCTGGGTGGACTGTTCTCGCCAAGGGGCGCAGCCGACACGCTGACGCAAACGACCGCCATCCTTGCAATCCTCTTTTTCGTAACGAGTCTTGCCCTGACGCTATTCTCCCTCAACTCCCGTCCGCATTCGATCCTTGAGACAAACCCAGGGGTGCCCGCGCAAACCCTGCCGGGGCACAAGCCGCCGCAGCGGGCGCCCGCCGTTCCTTCGCCGCACGGCTAAATTCGCCGTCTCGCAAGTGCTCACCCATTGATGGCCGCGATTTCCGCTTGAGCGCTCCCCCCGCTGTTGCTTATTGTGCGATTCCATGGCGCGGATGATCTTCATCACCGGCGGCGTGGTATCTTCCCTCGGAAAGGGGTTGGCATCAGCCGCTCTTGGGGCTCTCTTGCAGGCCCGCGGCTACAAGGTGCGCCTTCGAAAGCTCGACCCCTATCTCAATGTCGATCCGGGCACGATGAGTCCCTTCCAGCATGGGGAAGTTTATGTCACGGACGACGGCGCGGAAACCGATCTCGACCTTGGCCACTACGAACGGTTCACCGCCGTTTCCTCCGGCAAGTCCGACAATGTCACGGCAGGTCGAATCTATCAGGCGGTGATTTCCAGGGAGCGCCGCGGCGAATATCTCGGACGCACCGTCCAGGTCATTCCCCATGTGACAGACGCCATCAAGGAATTTATCACCGCGGACCAGGAGCAGATAGATTTCCTCCTGGTGGAGATCGGCGGGACGGTGGGCGATATTGAGGGCCTGCCATTCTTCGAAGCCATTCGCCAACTCGGCAACGAGCTTGGCCGCGAGCGCACCGCTTTCGTGCACCTCACGCTCGTCCCTTTCATCGAAACGGCCGGCGAGCTGAAAACCAAGCCGACCCAGCATTCGGTGAAGGAATTGCGGTCGATCGGAATACAACCGGACGTGCTTCTTTGCCGCGCCCGGCAGCCCATTCCGGACGACGAACGGCGGAAAATCGGGCTGTTCTGCAATGTGACGCCGGAGCGCGTCATTCCGGCTCCCGATCTCGCCACAATATACGAAGCGCCCCTCAGCCTGCATCGGCACGGTCTGGATGCGCAAATCCTGCGGGTGTTCGGAATCCATGACGCGCTCGAACCGGATCTTACACGTTGGCAATCGGTGGTGGACTGCGTGAGGAACCCGGAAGGGGAAGTCCGAATCGCGGTGGTCGGCAAGTACATGCAGGTGAAAGACTCTTACAAGTCGCTGTCGGAAGCGCTCACTCATGGCGGCTTGGCGAACAACGTCCGTGTCGATCTCGAATGGATTGACAGCGAGATTTTCGAGCGTGACGACGCGGCCGTCTATCTCGGAGGGGTGAACGGAATTCTTGTTCCCGGAGGTTTCGGTGAACGTGGGACCGAGGGGAAAATTCGCGCCGTGAGGTTTGCGCGCGAACGAAAGGTGCCGTTCTTCGGCATCTGTTACGGCCTGCATATGGCGGTGATCGAAGTGGCGCGCGACCTTGCCGGCCTGGAGGACGCCGGCTCGACGGAGATTTCACACCCGCGGCATCCGGTGATCGCGCTCATGACGGAATGGACGAAGGGCAATGCTCTGGAGACGCGGGCAGAAGGTGGGGAGCTCGGCGGTACGATGCGGCTCGGCGCCTATCCCGCCATGCTCGTCTCAGGGAGTCGCGTCGCAGAAATCTACGGAGCGACGGAAATCAGCGAGCGCCATCGCCATCGCTACGAAGTGAATGTCGGCTATACCCGGCAGTTGGGCGAACACGGGTTTGTCGTATCCGGCTGGTCTCCCGACGGGCGACTCCCGGAAATCATGGAGATCCCCGATCATCCCTGGTTCATAGGGGTGCAGTTTCACCCAGAACTCAAGTCACGTCCGCTCGCGCCCCATCCACTCTTCGCTTCGTTTATTGCGGCCGCGGTTCACCAGAATCGTCTGGTGTAGAATTCGCGAACGAAGACACGAATCGTCCAGGCGGGCTACCGCTGGGCGAGCCCGCGCGCTAAGACATCGGCATGAGCTCAAAAGCCAACGCCACCGTCAAAATTGGATCGGTCGAATTCGGGAACGAACGACCGCTCGCCCTGATTGCGGGTCCTTGTCAGCTCGAAAGTCGTGCCCATGCTTTCGAGATGGCCACCGCATTAAAGGAGATTGCGCAGAAAGCGGGGATGGGCCTGGTTTACAAAACGAGCTTCGACAAGGCGAATCGCACGAGTGCCGCGAGCGCGCGGGGAATGGGACTCGCAAAGTCGCTGCCGATCCTCGCCGACCTCCGTCAGAACCTTGGTATACCGGTGTTGACCGATGTGCATGAAAGGGATCAATGCGCGTCGGTCGCCGACGCAGTCGATGTGCTGCAGATTCCGGCTTTTCTTTGCCGCCAGACTGATCTCCTGCTAGCCGCCGCCGGGACGGGTCGTGCGATCAACGTCAAAAAGGGACAGTTCCTGGCACCGTGGGACATGAAGAACGTGATTGCCAAGATCGCGGGTGCCGGCAATTCCAACATCCTGCTGACGGAGCGCGGTGCGAGCTTCGGCTACAACACATTGGTTTCCGATTTCCGCTCGCTTCCGATCATGGCGAGACTTGGTCCCCCCGTTGTCTTCGACGCGACGCACTCCGTGCAACAGCCAGGAGGACAGGGCGGCAGCACGGGCGGTGAGCGCGAGATGGTACCCTATCTTGCACGCGCCGCGGCCGCAGTCGGATGCGCGGCCATATTCCTCGAGACACACCAGGATCCGGACCACGCGCCGTCCGACGGCCCCAACATGATACGGCTTTCCGACCTGCCGCAGCTCCTGGCAGAGCTGGTCGCCATCGACCGGATCGCGAAGGGAACGGCACGTCTCAGCCGACCACCGTCCACGTCATGATGATTCCGGCGACGGCAAGCGCGAGCAGCACAACTTGGCTGAAAGCAGCGATCCCGAAGCCGAGGCTCCGGCTTGCCGGATCGGTCATATAGGCTTGCATGTAAACGATCCGCCCCACGATCCAGACAAGCCCGATCGCGGGAACGAGATATCCGATCATGCGGAAGTAGATCGCGGCAAGCCAAAGCACCGGAAAAAATACCGGAAGGGACTCGAGTGTGTTCATCTGCACCCGATACGCGCGTTCAAAATCCCGATGACCCGTGATCGCCGGTGCCACGATGTTGTGCTTTTCTCGCAAACGTCCGACACGAGCTGCCGTGACGACGTAGAGGATCACCGCCAGGATCGTGACCGTGGCCGTAAACAGCATTGTGGGCGTTGCAACCATGGCTCCCCACGCGCGGGCGAATCGCCCACGAATTCCGTGCTATCCTTTTGCTCAGGTAGGCGGACCGGATCGCCGGTCCATGCACGTCTGGTTCTATTCTTTGCCGGCAGCTGCTTTTCTGGCCTTGCGCTTGGCCTTTCGCGCGGCATTATCGGCGCCTTGGCCCTTGCCCTTCTCCTTGCCCTGGCCGCCCCTGTTTTTTTTCAGCTTTTCTGAAAGCTTCTGCTTCTTTGCGTCCGGGAGAGCATCCCATTGAGCTTGCAGCCTGTCGCGCAACGCGGACTTTTCGGATTCGCTCATCGACTGAAGTTGTTCGCGCAGCTTCTTCCGTGGCTTTTTTTTCTCTTCGGCAGACAAGCCCTGGTTCTGGGCCTTTTGTTCCCGGCGCCAAAGTAGCTGCAGGTTGCGACTGAGAACGCGGTTTCCGCGGCCCCCAGATTGCACTTCCGACATTTCGTACCTCTTCGTTCAAAGATTGGGTCGGCAAAAATTCCGGCCACCAGCGCGCGCACAATTACGATAAGCGATGGCGCCTGACAACACTTGCAATATTGTGGCGGCTACCTCCGCGGGCCCCTGGGGCCGCCCCCCAACGGCTGGCGTTCAAGCATTGCCGGTCCAGGTTCCATCACCTACAAGCCCGTGGGGCGATCTCGCGCCGGAGCGGACATGACTTGCATCATCGATATCACTGCCCGCGAAATACTGGACAGCCGCGGCAATCCGACCGTGGAGGTAGACGTCCGACTGGAGGATGGCTCGTTTGGCCGCGCGGCCGTCCCGTCAGGTGCTTCTACGGGCGCCCACGAGGCTTTGGAGCTGCGCGATGGCGGTCCGCGCTTCGCCGGGAAAGGCGTCGGAAAGGCCGTGGAGACGGTCAATCGCGAGATATTCGATGCTCTGGGCGGGCTTGATGCGGAAGAGCAATCCCGGATCGACGGGATCATGTGCGCCCTGGATGGAACGCCGAACAAGGGGCGCCTCGGCGCGAACGCCGTTCTCGGGGTCTCACTTGCCGTGGCAAAGGCCGCAGCGGAGGCAAGCGGGCTTCCTCTTTTCCGATATCTGGGAGGTCCGGGTGCCCGTGTTCTGCCCGTACCGCTGTTGAATATCCTCAACGGCGGCATCCACGCCGACAATCCGCTGGATTTCCAGGAATTCATGATTGTCCCGTTGGGCGCGCCGACTTTTCGTGAAGCGCTGCGCATGGGCGCCGAGGTATTTCACACGCTGAAACGCGCGCTTGCTGACGCGGGTCACAACACCAATGTGGGAGATGAGGGCGGGTTTGCGCCTCGGCTGAAAAGTAGCGACGAAGCCCTGAGCTTTGTGGTCCGCGCAATCCAGGCTGCGGGTTTCCGTCCCGGCGAAGACATTGCGCTTGCCCTCGATCCTGCATCGACGGAGTTTTTTCGCGACGGACGCTATCGACTTGAAGGTGGATCCCGGACCCTCGATCGCGACGGGATGGTACACCTCTACCGGGAGCTTTGTGACCGTTACCCGATCGTCTCGATCGAGGACGGAATGGCCGAGGACGATTGGGACGGATGGTCCGCCCTCACGCGCGCGCTCGGAAGCCGAATTCAGCTGATTGGCGACGATCTCTTTGTGACGGATTCCACGCGTCTCAAACGGGGCATCGCGGACGATGTGGCCAACGCGGTACTGGTCAAGCCGAACCAGATCGGGACTCTGACCGAGACGCTCGAAACCGTCGAAATCGCGCACCGCGCCGGGTATCGCGTGGTCGTCTCCCACCGGTCGGGCGAGACGGAAGACACGACGATCGCCGATCTTGCCGTTGCGATCGGGTGCGGGCAGATTAAGACTGGCTCGCTGTCCCGTTCCGACCGCCTCGCGAAGTACAATCAGCTGCTGCGCATCGAGGAATGGCTCGACGATCAGGCGCTCTATGCCGGACGCAGCATTCTGCGTGTCTGAAAGCGCGCTACCCTGCTTGACCCCCGGGGCGCCTTCGTGATTCTCTGCCACCATGCGAATCGGGCGTAGCGCGACGCGGTTTTTCGGTCTGCTCATAGTCCCCGCGGTTTCTGCAGCCGCGATTCTGTATTTTGGGTACTACGCGGTATGGGGCACGCGCGGCCTGCTCGCACTGTCCGACGTCAAGGCGAAACTTGCGGTGCAGGAGGGCAGGCTCGCAGCCATTTCGGCCCAGCGCTCCGGGCTCGAAAAGCGCATTGGTCTCCTCCGGAGTGGTGCGGAGGACCCGGACCTGATCGAAGAAGTGGCACGCAGCCAAATGCTTGGCAGCACCCCCGGGCAGATCGCGGTCCCGCGCCCGCACCATTAACAGCGGGTCGATAGCCAACCACTTTTCGCTCTGAATTCGCTGGCTTGCCAAAGCCTGACGCGCTTGCGACAACCGATCGGCGTGGGAGGGTGCCGCGTGGCAATGGCAGCAACAAACGTCGCCGAGAGAACCGAGTCCGGAGCGGACGCGCCGGACCCCGCTCTCGCAAAAAAGCTCTACGCAGACATGCTGCTCATCCGCCGCTTTGAGGAGAAGGCCGGCCAGCTTTACGGAATGGGCCTCATTGGCGGTTTCTGCCATCTCTACATCGGCCAGGAAGCTGTCGTCGTTGGCATGCAGGCCGCGCTCAGGCCGGGCGACCAGGTGATCACGGCCTATCGCGATCACGGCCATATGCTCGCAACCGGTATGGACCCCAAAGGCGTCATGGCGGAACTAACCGGTCGTGCAGCGGGGTATTCCAAGGGCAAGGGCGGCTCGATGCATATGTTCAGCCGCGAAAAGGAATTTTTTGGTGGGCACGGCATCGTAGGTGCGCAGGTGCCCATCGGGACCGGTCTCGCCTTCTCCAACAAGTATCGTGAGAATGGGGCGGTAACCCTTACCTATTTTGGCGACGGTGCGGCAAACCAGGGACAGGTTTACGAGGCATTCAACATGGCCGAACTCTGGAAGCTGCCGGTCGTCTATGTCATTGAGAATAATCAATACGCGATGGGAACCAGCGTCGAACGGTCGAGTGCGCAGGCCCAGCTCTCGCGGCGCGGCGCTTCTTTCAATATTCCGGGCGAGGAAGCAGACGGCATGGATGTGGAGGCTGTGCTCGCCGCTGGCCGCAAAGCCGTCGAATGGTCGCGCGCGGGCCGGGGGCCAACCATTCTGGAAATGAAAACGTATCGCTATCGCGGTCACTCCATGTCCGATCCTGCAAAATACCGGTCTCGTGAAGAGGTCAAGTCGATGCGCGAGAGGCGCGATCCGATCGACCACTATGGCCAGCGGCTCGTCGCGCGAGGATATGCCAGCGAGGAGGAACTGAAGGCCATCGACAAACAGATTCGGCAAGTTGTGAATATGGCCGCCGAATTCGCGACGGAATGCCCCGAACCGGCGCCCAGCGAGCTGTACAGCGACGTGACCGCCTGAACGCATGCCCGTCCAGATCCTTATGCCCGCCCTGTCGCCCACAATGGAGGAGGGCAAGCTCGCCCGATGGCTTGTCAAAGAGGGCGACGAAGTGCATTCGGGCGACGTGCTGGCGGAAATCGAAACCGATAAGGCAACGATGGAATTCGAAGCGGTGGACGAGGGCAAGGTCGGTAAGATCCTGGTTCCTGAAGGCACTGAGGGGGTGAAGGTCAATCAGCCGATCGCCGAACTTGTGCAGGAAGACACGGAAGCGGCTCTGGGAAAGACCTCGGGACCGAACGCCAAAGCGGTCTCGAGCCGACCCCCGGAAAAGCGCGATTCGCAAGTCGAGGGAACTGCCGAGGCAAAGGCTTCGGCGCCGGGTCGCCGAAACGGCGGACCTTCCACCCCAGCGCCGCGGTCCGCCGAACTTGCCGAGCCTCACGTTCCCCAAGGAACCGAACTCGTTGCCATGACGGTCCGCGAAGCGTTGCGCGATGCAATGGCCGAGGAAATGCGTCGCGATCCGACGGTCTTCCTGATGGGAGAAGAGGTTGCGCAGTACCAGGGTGCTTACAAGGTCAGCCAGGGCCTGCTGGAAGAGTTCGGGCCGAAGCGCGTCGTCGATACGCCGATCACCGAGCACGGATTTGCCGGTCTCGGAGTAGGCGCGGCGTTTGGCGGGCTCCGTCCCATCGTCGAATTCATGACCATGAATTTTGCAATGCAGGCAATGGATCAACTCGTGAATTCCGCTGCCAAGACCCGGTACATGTCGGGGGGACAAATGAGCTGTCCGATCGTATTTCGCGGTCCCAACGGCGCTGCGGCACGAGTGGCGGCACAGCACAGCCAGGACTACAGCGCGTGGTACGCACACGTGCCGGGTTTCAAGGTTGTTTCACCGTATTTCGCGGCCGATGCGAAGGGGCTCCTCAAATCCGCCATCCGCGATCCCAACCCGGTGATTTTCCTCGAGAACGAGATCGTCTACGGCCGCACGTTCCCGGTTCCGAAACTCGACGACTACCTCGTGCCGCTCGGCAAGGCGCGGGTGGTGAAGGAGGGCAGACACGTCACGCTTGTCGCCCATTCCATCAGCGTCGGACTTGTCATCGAGGCGGCCGAGAAGCTCGCCGAAGAGGGCATCGAAGCGGAAATCGTCGATCTGCGATCGCTGCGTCCGCTCGACATCGAGACGGTGATTGAGTCTGTGAAAAAGACAAATCGCCTTGTCAGCGTTGAGCAGGGTTGGCCGGTCTGCTCAATCGGAGCGCAAATCGCCTCCGAAATCGTCGAGCACGCTTTCGACTACCTCGACGCGCCGCCTGTAAAGATCACGGGCAGGGACGTGCCGATGCCCTACGCCGCAAACCTGGAGAAGCTCGCGCTTCCGAGTGTCGGCGACGTAATCGGGGCCGTCAGGGCCGTTCTATATCGCGATTAGCCGATGGGTGGCGGAGCCGGCACCATGAGCTGGAAAAGCGGCGGCTGCCACTGCGACGCGGTCCGTTTCGAGGTGTTTGCGCCCGACGAAGTCGAAGTGCAGTCCTGCAACTGCTCGATCTGCCGCATGAGCGGCTATCTTCATCTTATCGTACCACGCTCCCGTTTCCGGCTGCACCGGGGCGGCGATGTACTGACCAGCTATGTCTTCAATACCGAGACGGCACGGCACACTTTCTGTTCCGTTTGCGGTATCAAATCGTTCTATGTACCGCGCTCCCACCCGGACGGATACAGCGTGAATTTCCGTTGTCTCGATGCCGCGCAGTTCCATTCGGTCCTGACAACGGAATTTGACGGTCGCAATTGGGAGCGGCACATCAACGAGCTTTCGCCTCTGCAACCGGGGAACTGAGATGTCTACGCAGATTCTGATGCCGGCTCTCTCGCCGACGATGGAGGAAGGCAAGCTTGCCCGCTGGCTCGTCAAGGAAGGCGACGACGTTCGTTCCGGTGACGTGTTGGCGGAAATCGAAACCGACAAGGCAACGATGGAATTCGAAGCGGTCGACGAGGGCCGTATCGGAAAAATCATCGTGCCCGAGGGCACCGAGGGGGTGAAAGTCAACCAGCCAATCGCCGAGCTCCTCGTGGAGGGCGAAGAGAAGCCCGCACCGGCAGTCGAAAAAAAGACAAGCGTGTCGCCTCGTCGCGAAACACCGGCGCCCCAGGAAGGCAAGGTTTCGGGCGGCGAGATTACGTCGGCTATGGACTCCATCCGAACGGCGCTCGAGAAGCACACCAACGGCAAAGCGGCGGAGCGGGGAAACAACCGCGCATTTGCAACGCCGTTGGCGCGGCGATTGGCCGCGCAGTCTGGCGTCGATCTCGCGAGTGTCGCCGGGTCAGGGCCGGGGGGCCGAATTGTGAAGGCGGATATTGAAGCCCGCCAGACGAAGGGAGAAAGCCCGCGTGATATTCAAGCGGCTCCACGGTCTGGGGCGGCGTCGGGGTCGGTTCCACAAGTCGCTGCGGCAGGGATCGCACCTCTTCCCGATGCGCGCCTCTACTACAAGGATGGAGACTACGAGGAACTGCCTCACGATGCGATGCGGAAGTCGATCGCGAAGCGCCTGTTGTCGGCAAAAACGCTCATCCCGCACTATTACCTGACGATCGACTGCCGGACAGACGCACTGTTGGCTGCACGCGAACGTCTCAACGCGTCTTCTCCGAAGGAGGGTGGTTACAGAATTTCGGTGAACGACTTCCTTGTGAAAGCGGCAGCCATCGCCCTGAGACGTGTGCCCGGAGTGAATGCGAGTTGGACGGAGAGCGCCGTGCTCAGGCATCGCCATGCGGATATCGGCGTCGCGGTCGCACTGGACTTCGGACTGGTCACGCCTATCGTCTTCCGCGCAGAAGAAAAAGGTCTGGCCGAAATATCGGCCGAGGTGCGGTCGCTGGCGGAGCGCGCGCGCGCGAAGAAACTGAAGCCGCAGGAGTACGAAGGCGGCAGTTTCGCAATTTCCAACCTCGGGATGTACGGCATCAGGAATTTCACTGCAATCATCAATCCGCCTCACGCCGCGATTCTCGCGGTGGGGGCGGGCGAAGAACGTGCGGTAGTTCGCGACGGCAAGATCGAGACGGCTACGATAATGACGGTCACCCTATCTTGCGATCATCGAGTCATCGATGGTGCGACGGGCGCACGATTCTTGCAGGTCTTCAGACAGTTCGTGGAAGAACCTGCGGCTATGCTCCTGTAGCCACGATCGGGGGGCCATTCATGCCCGATGACTTCGGGGCCGTTGCCGAACTGGAGGGGGCTGCGGTGATCGAACTGGCTACCTCCGCCCTTGCTTCGCGCGGCGTCAAGACGGCGCGATGCCACAACTGCGAGACGCCGTTGATCGGGGCGTATTGCGGAGCGTGCGGTCAGGAGCGCGATACCCACCGGCACTCGGTGTGGTCGCTGCTGCGCGAATTCGGCGCGGAAATCGTGAGCTTCGACAGCCGTGTACTGCGTACGATGATTGCGCTCCTGATACGGCCGGGGGAACTGCCCATGGCTTTCCGGGAGGGGCGGACGCGTCGCTACATGCCGCCGGTACGGCTCTATCTGTTCGTATCGCTGCTCTTTTTCCTTGTACTGTCGGTTGCCGCTATTGCGCTCGTTCAGATCGAACTGCGGGAAATTCCTCACGCCTACTTCGTCAAGACGCTCCCAAACGGCGGCGTCTCCGTCATCGCAAACGGGCATGAGGGCGCGCCCCTTTTTATTGGGCAGGAGTTGAAGCGCAAGGATTTCTCGCCGGGCCCGCATTCTGGGATGACGACACGCGTGCATTTCTTCGGCCGGATTGGCGAGTTCCACCAGCACATTTCGCCGGAAGGTTGGGCGAGCCTCGCCCGGATACGGGCGGAGATTCAGCACGCGGTCGGAAATAACCCGCATGGCTGGATGGCGCGGAATGCCTTGGCCATGGTCGAGAAACTCGCGCGCGATCCCGCGGCACTCAACGCGCATTTGACCGCATGGATACCGCGCGTCTTCTTTCTTTTGCTGCCCATTTTCGCGATATTGCTTGCAATCTTTTACGTTAGGCAACGCCGTAACTATTATTTCGTCGACCACATGGTGTTCTCGTTGTCGATTCACACCTTTGTCTTCGCTGTCCTGATCATCGCCATCGGCGCCGCCCAGTTCCTCCCGGGAGGCACCGTGGCGGAACTGATATTCGCCGCAATGGCAATATATTTGTTTCTTGCAATGAAGCGGTTCTACGCGCAAGGATGGGTGATCACGGCTTTCAAGTTCCTGACACTTTCGTTCGTATACCTTAGTTTCGTCCTTATTCCGGTGCTGGCTGTCGTGCTGGTCACCGGATTCATTGAAGGCTGAGCAGGAGATCCGCGTGGCGGAGCAATTCGATGTCCTGGTAATAGGAAGCGGTCCGGCGGGCTATGTATGCGCCATCAGGGCGGCCCAGCTCGGCCTCAGGACCGCGATCGTGGAACGCGACCAGCTCGGCGGCATCTGCCTGAACTGGGGCTGCATTCCGACAAAGGCGCTGCTTCGTTCATCCGAAATCTGGCACCTGATGCACCGGCTCCCGGAATTCGGCTTTGCAGCCGATAATCTCAGATTCGATTTGACCAAAATCGTGGAGCGCTCGCGAAAGGTCTCTGCACAGCTGTCCAACGGCGTCGCTTTCCTGATGAAGAAGAACAAGATCACCGTGATTTCCGGCGAAGCGCGACTTAAGGAGCCGGGCAGGGTCGCAGTATCGCGCAACGGTGAGAGCACCGATTTCGCGGCCCGCAGCATTGTGCTTGCTACGGGTGCGCGTGCACGCACCCTGCCGGGCCTCGAGCCTGACGGAACGTTCGTGTGGACCTACCGCGAAGCGATGGTGCCGAAGGAATTCCCGAAATCGCTCCTGGTGATCGGGTCTGGTGCGATCGGAATCGAATTCGCAAGTTTCTTCAGGACGCTCGGCAGCGAAGTGACGGTCGTGGAAGTACTTGATCGGATCCTTCCGGTCGAAGACGCCGAAATCTCGCAAATGGCCGCAAAAGCATTCCAGAAGCAGGGCATGAAAATCCGGACTTCCACCACGGTCGAAAAGCTGGAACTGAGCGGCGATGGTCTGCGAGCCCTGCTGAGGGCGAAAGACGGATCGTCTGAGGAGATATCGGCTGATCGTGCCGTTCTGGCAATCGGTATTGTGGGGAATGTTGAGAAGATCGGACTGGAGAAGGCAGGTATAAGGGTCGAGAGAACACACGTCGTGATCAACGAGTGGGGTGAAACCGGCGTGGCGGGAATTTATGCGATCGGAGATTTGGTCGGGCCGCCGTGGCTTGCGCACAAGGGCATGCATGAAGGCGTGATCGTCGCGGAACGAATCGCAGGCATCAAAGGCGTTCATCCTCTCGACACAAGCAAGGTTCCTGGCTGCACCTATTGTTGGCCACAGGTTGCAAGCGTCGGCATGACGGAGGCCGCGGCCCGCGAAGGCGGCCGCAGAATCAAGGTCGGCCGTTTTCCGTTTATCGGAAACGGAAAAGCCATCGCGCTTGGCGAACCCGAGGGGCTCGTCAAAACCATCTTCGATTCCGCCACGGGAGAACTTCTGGGCGCCCACATGATTGGCCCCGAAGTCACCGAGTTGATCCAGGGTTACACAATCGCTCGAACTCTGGAAGCGACGGACCTCGAGCTCGCCGCCACTATGTTCCCGCATCCGACGTTGTCGGAAGCCATGCACGAAGCCGTCCTCGATGCGGACAGCCGCGCGCTTCACATCTGACCGCGCTTCGGCCTTGTCGTGTCAGAAGGCGGTCGTCTCAGAACGCGTCGACAAGCTTGTAGGCAAGAAGCCCGGCGGCAAGAAGCGGGCGCCTTAACGCCTGCCCACCCGGGAACTCCCGCGGGGGAATGCGGGCCAGAACGTCGAACCGTTCCTCGCGTCCCGACGCGGCTTCGGCGAGAAGACTGCCACCGAGCGTGGCAAGCGCAACCCCCTGCCCGGAATAGCCGTGGCCGAATGAGAGACCATCCGCGATTTTGCCGAAATGAGGCATCCTCGTAACAGTGATTCCGACTGTGCCGCTCCACGCATATTCGATAGGAATTTCCCGCAGTTGCGGAAAAACCCGCAAGAGGCGCGGTCGCACAAGCGCGGCGATATCCGAAGGTCGTCGGAAACAGGCCTCGCGGCCTGCGAACAACAGCCGGCGGTCGGCACTTTTTCGGTAGTAGTCGAGCACATGCCGGGTATCCGCGACCGCGAAATCGCGCGGCAGGATGGCATGATAGAGCGGCGACGGCAGCGGCGCTGTCGCCGTAACGAAGCTTTCGATACGACCGACGTAACGATCCAGACTCGGTACCAGTTCTCCGACGAATGCATCGGTCGCCAGAATCACGCGCCCGGCCCTTGCGCGCCCTCCAGCGCAGGTTAGATCTATACTACTGCGACCGATTTCGATGCCGAGCACCGCGGATTGTTCGCAGATTTCGGCTCCCGCGCGTTCGGCCGCCAGAGCAAGGCCCCTCGCATAGAGAAGGGGGTGCAGATGGCCCCCTCCGGCATCAAAGCGCCCCGCGCGATAAATTCTGCTACCGATTTCCTCGCAGCATTCCTCCGCCGACAATATGCGGAATCCGGAATAGCCGTAAACGGTCGACATGTGCTCGGTATCCCGCGCCAGCGCGCGCGCGGCACGCGCGCTGTGAGCCGCACTTACGAGTCCGAGCTTCAACTCGCAATCGATCGCATGGCGCTCGATAAGCTTTCTCACGAGTGCCTTGGCCTCCTGAGCAAGTCCCCACAGGTCGCGCGCATGCAGCGGCCCCAGCCATTGTTCAAGTTCGCGCTGATCCTTGCGCCATCCGGAGTGAATCTGGCCTCCGTTTCGTCCCGAGGCGCCAAAGCCCACGGATTCCGCCTCGAGCACTAGGACGCGTGCGCCCGCTTCGGCGATGTGGAGCGCCGCGGAAAGACCCGTGTAGCCCGCACCGATGACGCAGATATCCGTGGTGCGGTGTCCCGCAAGCGCGGGTCGTGAGAGCGAAGGGCCGACACTGGCGGCGTAATAGCCTTGTTGGGGTGTACCGGCCATATGCCATTGCCATCGCAAGCGTGCCGACGGGTCAAGCGGCTCGCTCGCGCCGTTCCCGCTTGACCGCGCACCTGTCCGCGTGCAAGTCCAGACGCCCCCCTTGGGAGAATTCTGCGTGACCCGCTCGGAAATCTGGCGTGTTGAAAAATATCTGCGGAATCTTTTCCGTCTCGACACCATCACGTTGCTGGAACGGCCAAAACAACAGGATTCGGTGGAAGTTCACATCGGCGGCGAATTCATCGGCGTCATCTTCCGCGACGATGAGGAGGGGGAGGTCTCCTATGCTTTCCAGATGGCGATTCTGGAAATGGATCTACCTGAGGCGCCCGCATCCCGGGCGGGATAAGCCTGATGCCGGCGGCCGGTCAGTCCAGCGGTCAGCGAAACGATTCGGCAAGGCGATTGACACCATCGGCAATCCGGCGCCAAGCCGAAAGCTGCGAAAGCGCGAAGCGGTAGCTCAAGGAAACATCGGGCGCGAACTGAAACTCGCGCAGACAGTGGGCCGACGGTAGTTCCGCGCCCGGCCGCGTGCAGCGCATCACCACGATACCTTTAGAAGTTCCTCCGACAAAAAGGTCTTCGCCCCGATATCCCGAATCGTTGCGGAACGTATATTCGACTAGTCCGAACGGGCCTTTCCGTCCGTGCCTGTTCCTGACGGCATCTAGATAGATGCGGTCAAGGCGGGAAGACTCGGCGATCTCATACTCCTCCTTCTTGATCAGTATGTGGAGAATTGCCGAGCGTGCGTCATTGTCTCGGAATGTCGCGGCCTCTCGACCCGAATAGCCGCGGAAGTCCGGCAATTCCGCATAAAGCACAATCTGCTCGCGGCCGCCGCCCGACCTTTCGCTGGCATAAGGTAGGTAATTGGCAGGGATATCGAGACGCAGGCCGGCGAGTCGCAAATACACCGGATAAATCCGCGCGCTCGGCGATACGTGCTCTTCCATCAGCACCGTAGGTGGGGGAGCGAGGTAGTACAGAAGAAAGATCACGCACAGCACGGCCATGGCCGCACCGACAGCCATCATCAGGACCCACCCGGAGTGCCACACAATTTCGGAATCTTCCGGACGCTCGGGCCGCATGGAAAACCAGGTCCTTCGGTGGATCGCGACAGGCAGTATCCCGAAATGGGACGCCCCCCCCCGAGTTCGGGCCCGGAATTGCAGGCACGGCCAGTGCATCGCGCAGGACGGGATGTTTGGGCGAGGTCCCCTTGCACGACGCCATCGTGGCACTTTTTGCCTTGACCGCCGGATTCACGGTATCCGGGATCATTGCCAGCATCCATCGGTTGTTGGCCAAGCAGGCCAGTTATTCGTCCGGCCGCATACTTTATGTCGCGGTGATGATCTTTGCCGGACCGACGGTGCTCTTCGAGAGCGCTGCGAGGGCCTGGCGCGAGAAATCGTGCTCGGGAGTCACGTTCTGGCTCGCGACCGCGCTCGCGGGCTATTGGAGTCTCGCACTGGGACTCCTCGTGATCCAGCTAGGACTGGCGCTCAAAGCGCCGTGAGCATACTCGCGACCAGGGGATGCCGGACTATATCGGCTTCCCCGAGGCGAACGACGGCGATTTCGGAGACCTGCTCAAGGCGGCTCGCAATCTTGCCGAATCCGGAGAGACCACTCAAAAGGTCCGTCTGATCAGGATCGCCCGTCAGGACCATCGTGGAATGCCAGCCGAGCCTGGTCAGAAGCATTTTCAGCTGGCCGTAAGTGCAGTTTTGCGCCTCGTCGATCACAACAAAACAATCGTTCAGCGTCCGCCCGCGCATGTAGGCGACCGGGGCGATTTCGATAGCTCCCTCTGCGAGCATCACCTTAAGACGTTTGGTGCCGAGCCGCTCCGTAAGCGCGTCGTAGAGTGGACGCAGATATGGGGCGAGCTTTTCCTGTAGATCGCCCGGCAGAAAACCCAGATTTTCACCGGCTTCCACGGCGGGCCGCGTCAGCACGATCCTGCCGACGCGACTCTGCTCGAGGGCTTCGACAGCCTTTGCGATCGCAAGATAAGTCTTGCCGGTGCCCGCCGGCCCCAACGCCGCCACAACGCTATGCGCATCGATCGCTTCCATCAGCTGCAGCTGCATCGGGCTCATCGCCCGGATGTTTTTCACATATTTGCGATCGCGCGTCCGGTCGTCAGTGGGTTGGTGACGGGCTCGCGAAGGAAAAAGGGCATAGACGGTGGCGGAATCGGAATGCGAATAATCGCGCTCCTTCCGGCGCGCAGAACGCCTGGCCATGGGGTCTCCCTTGCCGATGAGGAAATTCGCGTGGATCGTAGGGAATAATCATTACGGTCGCGTGACGCGAAGGAAGGCAGGGCCATCTGTCGGCTGCACGGCAGCAGGAAGTCCCGCAAAGACATCCCCCTCGCGACTCACTCGGTGCAAACGACCCTAGCGCGTTTTCGCCCGGTCGTCGCGGGTGGGCGACGGGCCTTGCGAAGGGAGCAAGCCCGATTCATCTTCTTGACGCGCCGGGGCTTGCGGAAAAGCCGGACAGAGGGTGACAGGATGCCAGTTTTTGCACTCGATGGCGAAAGGCCGGAATTTCCATCCAAAGATAAATTCTGGATTGCACCCACTGCTACCCTGATCGGACGTGTGCGGCTTCTTCCAAATGCCAGCATCTGGTTTGGCGCGGTATTGCGCGGGGATAATGACTGGATTGTCATCGGCGAAAACTCGAACATTCAGGACAATTGTGTGATTCACACCGATGCCGGGCAGCCTGTCACGGTAGGCACGGGCGTGACTATCGGGCATAGCGTCATTCTTCACGCCGCCACCATTGGCGATCACTGCCTGGTGGGGATGGGCTCCACCGTTCTAAGCGGAGCACGCATCGGCCCGAACAGCCTGCTGGGGGCCAACACGCTCGTTCAGGAGAAAAAGGAAATTCCGGCCAACTCGCTCGTGCTGGGCCAACCGGCGCGCGTGGTGCGACAGGTCACCGATTCTCAGCTCGCCCTGATTCGTGCGTCCGCCTTGATGTATGTCGCGAACTGGCGACGGTTCGAGTCGAGTCTTGCGCCGCTCGCCTGAGCGGGAAGACTATAGGTCAGGCGCCGACGCTGCGCTTCGTGTCGGTGCGCCAAAACTTCCGGATACGCGCATCGGCTTCGGGGCCAAAATTGAACCAGGCCGCCCTGTCGTTGGTCGCGTCGATCACGAACAGCAGGTCGAGCTTGCCGATCTGCTGTACAAGCAAATTCCTGATAATGCTGATTGGCTGATCGCTTGAGAGAAGCCAAGCCTGAGGCATGATTGTGCAGCTCTGACCGAGTCTTGCAATCGCCTCTTCAAGCTTTGCAATCGACCCCGATTTCAAATCGGCGACAATCATGAAGCGCGCTCGCTCGCCAGCCGACGAAGCCTCGTCACCGCGTCCAAAAGCCGGCTGGGGTTCCCGCCGCATGTTCTGGGACGCCGACGTGGTAGGTGAGTCCTGCGAGCTCGAGAAAATGGCAGCGAGTTCCGGCTCTTCAAGAGCTTTGTGAAACGTCTTTTCACCCGCGCGGGCAACGAGGGACTGCTCGGCGACCCGCCCCTCAGCCGCAAATTCCTTCATTTGGCGGGTGCTGTACGGCCCAAACGTTCGCCCGGCAAAGCTGATGATCCACGAACCGGTCATCGGCGACTCGCCGCCACGGTGCAACTAGAGAAGGTTAATGGCGAATGGTTACCCAAACCTTGCCGGAAGCTGTGGACGGATAATGCGGGAGCTCGTCTTCAGTAAGTCCTTTGTTTCGGCGGGACGTATTCCACGTCATTCGAGAGCGTGTAATTGTGTACCGGACGGTAAGACAAGCGCGCGCGGCCGGATTCCGGATCGAGCCAAGCCAGCGTGTGTTTCATCCAGTTTGCGTCGTCGCGTTCGGGGTAATCTTCGCGTGCGTGGGCGCCACGGCTTTCCGTACGCGCAACTGCGCCCTCTATCGTGACGACGGACTGCTGCAGGAGATTTTCAAGCTCCAGTGTCTCGACGAGGTCGGTATTCCAGACGAGCGAGCGATCCTCTACGGACACGTCGGACAGCTGGGTCCAAATGTTCGCGATCCGCTCCTGCCCCTTGCGGAGCGTTTCGCCAGTGCGAAATACGGCTGCGTCTTCCTGCATCGCGATTTGCATGGCAAGCCTGATTCGCGCTGTGGGCATCCCGCCTCTGGCGTTCCGATAGCGATCGAGCCGGACGAGTGAGAACTCGCCCGCATCTTTGGCAAGATCCGGATGACGTTCGCCCGGCTTGATCGCCTCGGCGGCATGAACCCCGGCGGTCTTGCCGAAAACGACGAGGTCGATGAGCGAGTTTGAACCGAGGCGGTTGGCGCCGTGAACGGAAACGCAGGCCGCTTCGCCGATGGCCATCAGTCCCGGCACAAGCGCGTCGGGATTGCCATTGGCGACGGTCACCGCTTCGCCTCGGTAATTGGTGGGAATTCCGCCCATGTTGTAGTGCACCGTCGGAAGCACCGGAATCGGCTCTCGGGTGACATCAGTGCCTGCGAAAATCCGCGCGGACTCGCTTATGCCCGGCAACCTTTGGTGGATGATCCGCGGGTCGAGATGCGAAAGGTGCAGGTAAATATGATCCTTTTTCGGTCCGACGCCGCGGCCGTCGCGAATCTCGATCGTCATCGCCCGGCTAACCACGTCCCGTGAAGCGAGGTCCTTGGCGTTCGGCGCATAGCGCTCCATGAACCGTTCGCCTTTGGAATTGGTCAGATAGCCTCCTTCACCGCGCACGCCTTCTGTGATCAGCACGCCTACGCCATAGATGCCGGTGGGATGGAATTGCACGAACTCCATGTCCTGAAGCGGCAATCCGGCGCGCAACACCATACCGTTGCCGTCGCCCGTCTGGGTGTGCGCGCCCGTGCAGGAAAAATACGCCCGGCCATATCCGCCAGTTGCGAGGATGATCCTGTGGGCGCGGAAACGGTGCATGGAACCGTCTTCAAGGTTCCACGCGATCACGCCTCGCACCGCCCCGTCCTCCACGATGAGATCGAGGGCAAAATATTCGATGAAGAAATTCACTTCGCGCTTTACGCACTGGCCGTACAGAGTATGCAGAATCGCGTGTCCGGTGCGGTCCGCCGCGGCCGCCGTGCGCTGTGCGATGCCCTTGCCGAAATGCGACGTCATGCCGCCGAACGCGCGCTGATAGATCGTTCCATCTTCGGTGCGGCTGAATGGAACGCCCATATGTTCGAGCTCGTAAACCGCCGCTGGTGCGCTCTTGCACATGAATTCGATGGCATCCTGGTCCCCGAGCCAGTCTGAACCCTTGACGGTGTCGTACATGTGCCAGCGCCAGTCGTCCTCGCCCATGTTGCCGAGGGCCGCCGAAATGCCCCCTTGCGCGGAGACGGTGTGGCTGCGCGTGGGAAAGACTTTGGTGATACAGGCAGTCCTGAGCCCCTTTGCGGCAGTTTCGAGGGTTGCGCGCAAGCCAGCCCCACCCGCGCCCACAACGACGACATCAAATGTATGGTCAACGAAAGAATAGGCGGGCATCAGAGCGCAATCCTTGCCAGCGCGAACAGACAGATCGCGCCGACGATCCAGGCGACGAAGTGGCCGAGCATCAACAGCGCGATTTTGAAAGCTTCGGAATGCACATAATCTTCAATCACGACCTGCAGTCCGAGGACCATGTGGTGGAGCGAGACGAAAACGAACAGTGCCATCAGAATGGCATTCACCGGCCGCGCAAGAAAAGAAGCGGATGCGGCACTGTCTGCACCGATGAGCGAGAGAACGATGCAGACAAACCAGATCGAAAGCGGCACGAGCGCCACTGAGCTGAGCCGCAGGCGCCAGAAGTGACCGGTTCCGGAATGGGCAGCGCCCAGACCTTCCACGCGGGCGAGCGGGGTCTGCACGCTCACAGGTGGAGGCCCTTTGCGCCATAGGCGTAGGCGAAGGCCGCGACCGCCAGGAGCAACGACAGGACAATCGCCATGATGCTGGACCTGTTCGCAGTCCGCACGCCGAACCCGAAACCGATGTCCCAGGCGAGGTGACGGATCCCGTTGACGAGATGAAAGGCGAGGGACCAGACGAACGCAAAGAGGACAATCTGCCCGACGGGATGGCGGGCAGCCGCGGAAAAAATCGCAAAAGCCCGCGGTCCGGCAACAATCGCGCACAACCACCATGCAACGACGAAAATGCCGGCCGAAAGAGCAATACCCGTGGCGCGATGCGCAATGGACGTAGCCATTGTCACGGGCCAGCGGTAGATTTGAAGGTGCGGCGAAAGAGGGCGCGCGGCGTGCGCTCCACTAGTCTGTTCCGGCATGCAGGGATCACCGAATGTCGACCGGCACGGAGTGTAGGTGTGAAGCCGGTCAAGTCAACCGCGGAACGTGCATGCCGCTGATGTCCGGACTTGCCGCCGGCGGCGGACCTGTCAGCTCGGGGCTGCCTCGCATCGCCAAGCTCGCCGTCGCGGACGCATTGGGGGAGTGTCTGGCCACGGCGCTTCTCGTTCCGCTGCTGCTAGCGGCCGTGTTTTGGAACGGGTTCCCGATCATCTATTACGACACCGGCGCTTACCTTCTCGAAGGCCTGGGACTGCATTTTTTGCCCGAACGTTCGCCCGTGTATTCACTGTTTCTGCGGTTTGGCGGCGCGGCGATCAGTCTTTGGCTCATCGCCGTCATCCAGGCTGTACTCGTCGCATTCCTGGTGGTGGAGACGGCGCGGGCCGTAGCGCCGCGTCTGCCGGTTGCCGTGCTCGTGCCTGTCGGCGCAATCCTCGCAATCGGCACGGGGTTGCCCTGGTATGTCGGTCAGATCGAACCCGACTGCTTCACCGCGCTCGTCGTTCTGGCGCTTTATTTGCTGGCGTTCCATGCGGAGCGGCTCGACCGCTGGCGAATGGTGCTGATAATGGCTCTGGGAGGATTTGCGATAGGCGTCCACCCGTCCCACCTCCTGCTTGCCGGCGGTCTCTGGCTTGTAATCGCATTATTTCGAACTGTCCGGCGCATGGCCCGCCTGTCATCGACACCGCGGCCGCACCTTCTTGCGCCGGCGGCGGCCTGCGCCGTGGGCTTAAGCCTGGTTTTGGGCAGCAACTTCGCGCTTACCGGGCAGCTTTTTGTCAGCCGAGCAGGAGCGTCCTTCGTGTTTGCGCGGATGCTGCAGGATGGGATTGTGATGAAGTTGCTTGAGGACACCTGCCCTAAATCCGGATACAGACTGTGCGCTTATCGCGAGTCCCTACCCGCTACCGCCGACGGCTGGCTCTGGACGCCGCATAGCCCGTTTTTCCGGCTCGGCCATTTCAGGGGCACGGAAAAGGAATCCTTGCGGATCGTTCGGGATGCAATTCTCCGCTACCCGCTGCTGCAGTTGAAATCTGCCGTCGCCGATTCGCTTGCACAATTCGCGCGCTTCGGCACGGGCGATCAGATCGAGCCGCAGGAGTGGGTGCTCGCGCCCATATTCCGACGGTTCCTGCCCTCGCAGGAGAGACCCTACCTGTCGGCGCGTCAGCAGCGCGGAGAGATACATTTTGGTGCTATGAGTATTTGGCATGTGATTGTCGCGTCCTGTTCGATGGCGGGCCTCGTCATGCTGCTGGCTTGGTTGCTCTTTGCCGGGCAGGTCGATGCCGCGGCCTTGTATGGCTTCGTGCTCGCCGCCCTGATCACCAATGCTATGATTTGCGGCGTTCTCTCCGGTCCGCATGACCGCTATCAGTCGCGACTGGTCTGGCTCGTCCCTTTTGCGCTCCTGATTGGCAATCCGGCCGTTCGCTCGACTTGCGGGTGGAAGGCGAATCCGGCACTTACTGGCGCCTGATGGCTGCCGCAATCCGCATCGCCCCTTCCATCCTGTCCGCGGATTTTTCGCGGCTCGGTGTGGAAATCGAAGCCGTCGAACGGGCTGGCGCCGACATCATTCACGTAGATGTCATGGACGGCCATTTCGTCCCGAACATCACCATTGGTCCAGCCGTTGTGAAGGCTCTGCGACCGTACGCGAAGAAACCGCTCGACGTGCATCTGATGATCGCTCCGGTTGACCCGTATGTCGAAGCGTTTGCCGAGGCGGGCGCCGACGGTCTGACAGTGCATCCGGAATCGGGCCCGCACGTGCATCGCACGCTTCAATTGATCCGCTCGCTTGGCAAACGCGCAGGCGTTGTTCTTAATCCGGGCACGCCTATCGATGCCGTCGACAATCTGCTCGACTTCGTGGACCTGGTCCTCATCATGACCGTCAATCCTGGATTTGGGGGTCAGCAGTTCATTGCGGGTCAACTCCGAAAGATCGAGGCCGCAGCGGAGCGCATCGCCCGGAGCGGTCGAACGATTGCGCTCGAGGTCGACGGCGGGATTACGCCTGAGACGGCGAAACTCGCCATTTCGGCGGGGGCAAACGTACTTGTGGCCGGAACGGCGGTCTTCGGCGGCGGACCGGATCGTTACGCTTCCAACATCGCCGCTTTGCGCGGGTAGTTGTGCCGGCAGTCCCGAATCGGCGTCGCGGGCGGCCGACGCTCGCGCTGGTGCCCGAACTCTGGGTCGCGATTTTGAGGCGAGCCCTCGCGCCACTCCGGGTGCGGTGGCGCCGCAGCGCGATTTACCGCCAACTCCTGAAAGGACGGCTGCCCGATCGTATCCGGTATTACCCGTTCGATGCCCTGCCGCGCCGCCTCGAGGAGGCCGACGCATTGCTCAAGGGTCAGTTCCGATTAGCCGGAGAGGCCGTTCAAATTTCTGCTGGATCGATCTTTGACCGGCCAACGCCCGGTGCGGCCTGGGCGGCAGCTCTGAACGGTTTCGAATGGCTGTCGCCGCTTTCTGCAGCCGGCGGCGAAGCGGCGCGCGACCTCGCGACTCAGCTGATCTCGGAATGGCTCGAGCGCCATGGCCGTTACGGCGAACCGGCCTGGTCGGCCGAGATTTCAGCACGGCGCCTGGTGCAAATCTTCGCACACGGCAAGTTCGTAATAGCGAATTCCGATCTGTTGTGGCGCTCGAAGCTTTTCGTATCGCTGAGACGTCAAGCCGCAGTGCTGGCTCGTGTTGCCGGGGAAGCGTCGCCCGGGGTGCCCCGTATTGAAGCCGCTGTGGCGACCCTTTTGTGCTGTTGCTGCCTCGGTGACGAGGCCAGTCGGCGACAGACGGCGCTCGGAATCCTCGAGGAGGAAATCGAAGAACAGATTATGCCGGACGGCGGCCATGTCAGCCGCAGCCCCGAGGAATTGCTCCTGGCTTTTCGTCAGATCGTCATGGCCGCCGACGCTGTCGCGGTTCTGGGCCAACCCCTTCCGGAATGGCTGCGCAATGCCCATGACCGCATGGCACCAATGCTGCGCTTTTTCCGGCACGGCGACGGCGGACTAGCCTTGTTCAACGGTGGCACTGAGGGCGACGCTCGCATGGTCGCGGCGCTGCTCGCGCGTGACGAGGTCCACGGCCAGCCGTTCTTGCATGCGCCCTATTCGGGTTATCACCGCCTCGCCGCCGGCCGCGCCCATGCGGTTCTAGATTGTGGAGGACCGCCCCCGGCCCGATTTTCTACCCGCGCGCATGCCGCATGCCTCGCGTTCGAATTCGGTTCCGGCACCCATCGGATCGTTGTGAACTGCGGCGCCGAAAGGGACAATGCATTGCGCTGGCGAGGCGCGCTTCGTGCAACGGCCGCGCATTCCACGGTAACACTCGCAGATACGTCGATGGCGTCCATTCTCGATCGTGGATGGGTGCGGGCTCTCGTCGGCCCGCAGCTTTCGGCGGTCGGAATCCCACCCCAAAGCGGGCGAATGGAAACCGAAAGCGGCTGGAATGTGGAGGCGAGCCACGGCTTTTATGTCCCGGACTTCGGAATCGTCCATCAACGAGCGCTGTGCCTCTCGCGGCGCGGCACGAAGCTGACCGGCTGGGATCGCCTGCTTCCGCAGAGCGGCCGCAGCTGCGTGGGAATACCGTTCGCGGTGCGGTTCCACATTCATCCCGATGTCCGGATCTCACCGGCGCAGGGCGGAAACATCCTTCTCAAATTGCCCGGCGGCGAAGGGTGGCGCTTCCGCCATGGTGGACCCATCGTGGTCGAGGAAAGCACATATGTGGGGCAAGGCTCTCCCCGCCGTGCCGAGCAGCTCGTATTGACGGGTGCGGTGGACGACAGGGCGGCAGAGCTTGCCTGGGTTTTCGAGCAGATTGGTGCAAGATAACGGCGATGCAGAACGACGAGTCCGCACGATTGTCACCTGCGGGGCCGCTTGCTATGCAGTCAAATCCAAACACGAGGCCGCAATGGTTCAGTTTACGCTGCCGAAAAACAGCCAGCCGAAAAAAGGAAAGACGTGGCCCGCACCGGTAACGGCGAACGGCAAGAGACCGAAGCGGTCTAAGGATTTCCGCATCTATCGTTACGATCCGGACGAAGGTGCTAACCCGCGCATCGATACCTATCGCGTCGATCTCGAGACCTGCGGGCCTATGGTCCTCGACGCGCTGATTAAGATCAAGAATCAGATCGACTCGACGCTCACGTTTCGACGTTCGTGCCGCGAAGGCGTGTGCGGCTCCTGCGCGATGAACATCGATGGCGGCAACACGCTGGCCTGCACCAAGGCAATTTCCGACATTTCCGGCTCCGTCTCGATCTATCCGCTGCCGCACGTGCCGGTGGTGAAGGATCTCGTGCCGGATCTCACGACGTTCTATGCGCAATATGCCTCGATAAGGCCCTTCCTGCAGACAAAAACGGCAGAGCCGGAGAAGGAGCGACGGCAATCGCAGGAGCAGCGGTCCGAACTCGACGGCCTGTACGAGTGCATCCTCTGCGCATGTTGCTCGACAGCATGCCCGAGCTACTGGTGGAATTCCGAGCGCTATCTCGGTCCCGCTGCGCTGCTGCAGTCGTATCGCTGGTTGGCCGATAGCCGGGACGAAATGAAAGGCGAGCGGCTGGACGGGCTCGAAGATCCGTTCCGGCTATACCGATGCCACACGATCATGAACTGCGCCCAGACCTGCCCTAAGGGCCTGAACCCGGCACGCGCGATCGGAAAGATCAAGCAACTTCTGGTCAAACGGAGCCTTTGAGCCGCAAATCAGACGAGTTCGGCTCGGGCTGAGAACTCCGCCCGAACCCGGAGCGCATTCCAGAGGAACGAAGATGCGAGGCGCGCAAAGCGTCCTTGCGGGTCGGCATCGATCGCTTTGGCCACCATCTGCACGAGCTTGCGGATATGATGGCGGCGGTAAAGTCGCATGGCTCTGGCGTTGTAGGCGCGCGCGTACCTGCGGCGGCTGTAGGGAAATCGCGCTTCATCGGCGGCCGCCACATTCGCGCAGTAATACGCGTAAGCGAGCTCGTCGTCGCCGGCTTCGTTCACACGACCGGCCGCGACCATAAGCTTGCGCCACCATGGCAATTCCGGCTCATCCTGTGCATGAAGCGTCTCGAGGAAGAGCTTGTAATGACGGAATTCGTCGGCCGCGATCCGGCCGGCAATCTCCTTGAGCACGGGTTCGTCGGTCGCGTCGCGAATGGCGCTGTAAAAGGACGAGGTGCCGGATTCGACCACGCAGCGGGCGATCATCTCGCCGCGGCGGCTGCCACGAACGGAGTTTTCACGCCCTGGAGCAAAATGTGTTGGTTTGTAGCCCGCCGCGAAACGGCCAAAGGCGCTCCGGAAATCGAAGGCAGGATCGGCAAGCTCGGCCCAGCGGCCGAGCGCCAGACCGTGCTGGCATTCTTCGCGCCCCCAGCGCTCGATATCTGCGAGCGTTCGTTCACACGAGCCGCGAAAAACCCGCGTCAGATATTCCACGTAGGTCCGGGCATTGTACTCGACAAGGGACGCGCTTTTCACCGCGGCGAGCAGTGCCGGTTCGACCTGCTCCTCGTCGAAGCGCTCCCAGCGAACGTCATCGAGAGACCACCCTGTCTTATAGACCGTTCCGGCCGTCATGCCAGCCTCGAATGCCTGCAGCGCTCAATTCCCACCATAGCAAAGCTGCGCCGACAGGAAAACATGCCGAACGATCAAAGTGCGGCGCGGAGTTGGCGCAGATGATCGAGTTGCTCGGCCACCCGGGCTCGGTCGGCCTCGCTCTTCGCCAGGCCGAGATCCTCCTCGGTATTCCTGATTCGCTGATCGAGCACCTGGGCATCGATGCGGGTCATCGGGATGGCTTCTTCGGCGAGGATTGTAAGCTTGACGGGACTGGCCTCCGCGAAGCCGCCCAGCACGAAAAATTTGCTGTCTCCGCTCCTGTTGCCGCCGCGGATCTCGATTAGTCCCGGTCTTAGAGCGGATATGAGCGGCATGTGTCCGGCCAGCACGCCAAAATCGCCCTCGCTCCCGGGCACCGTCACCATTTCCGCCTCATCGGTGAGGAGAAGCCGCTCCGGCGATACGAGGTCAAATGCGATCTTGTCTGCCATTTCAGGCGGCTTCCGCTGCGAGCTTCTGCGCCTTTGCAACGGCGTCTTCGATCGTGCCGACCATGTAAAACGCGGATTCCGGGAGATGATCGAATTCGCCGTTCACGACAGCCTTGAAGCTGCGGATCGTGTCTTCAAGCCTGACGCTGATCCCGGCCATGCCGGTGAACACGGTTGCGGCAAAGAACGGTTGTGACAGGAAGCGCTCGATCTTGCGCGCACGCGCGACCGTCAGCTTGTCCTCTTCGGAAAGCTCGTCCATGCCGAGAATCGCGATGATGTCCTGCAGCGCTTTGTAGCGCTGAAGGATTTGCTGTACCTGGCGGGCGACGTTGTAATGCTCGTCGCCAACCACCCTGGGGTCGAGGAGCCGCGACGTCGAATCGAGCGGATCAACCGCGGGGAAGATCGCCTTCTCGAAAATGGCGCGAGACAGCACGGTCGTTGCGTCGAGATGGGCGAAGGAGGTCGCGGGCGCGGGATCGGTCAGGTCGTCGGCCGGCACGTAGATCGCCTGCACCGACGTAATAGAGCCCTTGGTGGTTGTTGTGATGCGCTCTTGAAGCGCACCCATATCGGTTGCGAGCGTCGGCTGGTATCCAACGGCCGAGGGAATGCGGCCGAGAAGAGCAGAAACTTCCGAACCGGCCTGTGTGAAGCGGAAGATGTTGTCGACGAAGAAGAGCACGTCCTGGCCCTGGTCGCGGAAATATTCGGCGACGGTCAGACCGGAAAGCCCCACACGGGCACGCGCGCCGGGCGGCTCGTTCATCTGGCCATAGACAAGCGCGCATTTCGAGCCTTCGGTCGATCCCGATTTCGGATCCTTGTTGACGCCCGATTCGATCATCTCGTGATAGAGATCGTTGCCTTCGCGCGTGCGCTCGCCAACGCCCGCGAACACGGAATAGCCGCCGTGATTCTTCGCGACAGCGTTGATCAGCTCCTGGATCAGCACGGTCTTGCCGACGCCGGCGCCGCCGAACAGGCCAATCTTGCCGCCGCGCGCGTACGGGGCGAGAAGGTCGATCACCTTGATCCCCGTGACGAGCACCTGGGCTTCGGTGGACTGGTCAACGAAAGCAGGGGCATCCTGGTGAATGGCACGCCGCGAAGAGGCCCTGATCGGTCCAGCGTCGTCCACCGGTTCACCGATGACATTGATGATGCGCCCCAAGGTGCCTTCGCCCACGGGCACGCTGATGGGCGATCCGGTGTCGTTGACATTCTGACCGCGCACCAGGCCTTCGGTCGCATCCATCGCGACGGTGCGCACCGTCGACTCCCCCAGATGCTGCGCTACCTCGAGCACGAGGCGCTGGCCGCGGTTTTCCGTTTCCAGCGCATTGAGGATTCCGGGCAGGCGCCCGTCGAACTTGACATCTACCACCGCGCCCATGACTTGGGTCACACGGCCGATCCCCTTGCTTTCCGTCATTGCGTTCATCGCTGTCTCCTCAGAGCGCTTCGGCGCCCGAAATGATTTCGATCAACTCCTTGGTAATCATCGCCTGGCGCGTGCGGTTGTATTGCAGCGTCAGATTGTCGATGACTTCGCCGGCGTTCCGCGTCGCCGAATCCATCGCGGCCATCTTGGCGCCGAACTCGCCGGCGACGTTCTCGAGGAGCGCGCGGAAAATCTGTACATTCACGTTGCGCGGTAGCAGATCCGCGAGGATGGCACCTTCGTCGGGCTCGTACTCGTAGATATTCCCTTCCGGTCCCGTCAGCGGTCCAGTCTCCTCGATGACTGCCGGGATGAGTTGATGCAGCGTCGGCACCTGACTCATCACGGAACGAAATTCCGAATAGGCAATGGTTGCCACATCGAACTCGCCGGCGGCGAACATGTCGAGCACGCGCCGGCCAATGGCGGCTGCGTTACCGAAGCCGATTCGCTTTGTGCCGACGAAATCGATGGCATCGATGATGTGGTTTGCGTATTGCCGCTTCAGCTGATCGCGACCCTTCCGACCGATGCAAAGGATCCTGATTGCTTTGCCCTCGCGCTCGAGCGCCTGGATGTGCTGGCGGGCGCGCCTGACGATATTCGTATTGAACCCGCCGCAAAGGCCACGGTCGGCAGTCGCCACGATCACGAGATGGACCTCGTCCTTTCCCGTCCCTGCAAGGAGCGCAGGGGCTCCCGGATTTCCTTTGACGCTTGCCGCAAGGCTACCGATCACTGCACTCATTTTCGTTGCGTAGGGCCGGGCGGCTTCTGCGGCTTCCTGGGCGCGACGCAGGTTTGAGGCCGCCACCATCTGCATGGCCTTGGTGATCTTGCGGATTGACCGGACGCTGGCGATCCGGTTGCGGAAGGACTTGAGGCTCGGCATCAGGCAAAGCTTTTCACAAACTCGTCGAGAATGGCTTTGAGCGTGGATTCGGTATCTGGCGTGATCTGTTTTTTGGACTTGATATCGTCCAGCACATTCTTGTTACGGCCCCGCAACAGGCGAAGCATTTCACCTTCGAAGCGTTGCACATCCGCAACGGGCAGCCGATCGAGATAGCCCTTCACGCCGGCATAGATCGAGACCACCTGTTCCTCGACGGGAATGGGACTGAATTGCGGTTGCTTGAGAAGCTCGGTGAGCCGGGCGCCGCGGTTGAGCAGGCGCTGTGTGGCCGCGTCGAGATCGGATCCGAATTGCGCAAACGCCGCCATTTCCCGGTACTGCGCGAGCTCCAGCTTGATCGAGCCCGCGACCTGTTTCATCGCTTTGATCTGTGCCGAGGAGCCGACACGGGACACCGAGATGCCGACGTTCACGGCGGGGCGGATTCCCTGGAAGAAGAGATCGCTCTCGAGGAAAATCTGTCCGTCGGTAATCGAGATAACATTGGTCGGAATATATGCGGAGACGTCATTTGCCTGCGTTTCGATAACGGGCAGCGCGGTCAGCGAGCCGCCGCCATGCTCGTCGTTCATCTTTGCCGCACGCTCGAGCAGGCGGGAATGCAGATAGAAGACGTCGCCCGGATAGGCTTCGCGCCCCGGCGGACGACGAAGCAACAGCGACATCTGCCGGTACGCCACTGCCTGCTTCGAAAGGTCGTCGTAGATGATGAGGGCGTGCATGCCATTATCGCGGAACCATTCGCCCATCGCGCAGCCTGAGAACGGGGCAAGGTATTGCAGCGGCGCAGGTTCGCTCGCTGTCGCCGCAACGACGATGGTGTAGTCCATCGCACCGGCGTCGCTGAGCGTCTTGACGATTTGCGCAACAGTCGAACGCTTCTGCCCGATCGCAACATACATGCAGTAGAGCTTGGCCTTCTCGTCGCTGCCCTGGTTCACGGAGCGCTGGTTGATGATAGTGTCGATCGCGATTGCGGTCTTTCCCGTCTGCCGATCTCCGATGATCAATTCGCGCTGGCCCCGGCCGATCGGGATCAAACTGTCGATGGCCTTGATGCCGGTTTGCATGGGCTCGTTCACCGATCGGCGCGGAATTATGCCCGGCGCCTTCACGTCCACCCGCCGCCGCTCCGCAATGTTTGAGAGGTCGCCCTTGCCGTCGATCGGATTGCCCAGCGGATCGACGACGCGACCCAACAGTCCTCTGCCAACCGGGACGTCGACGATAGCGCCGGTACGCTTAACCGTATCGCCCTCGCGGATGCCCGAATCGCTGCCGAAGATCACTGTGCCGACATTGTCGCTTTCGAGGTTGAGGGCCATCCCCTTGATGCCGCCGGGAAACTCGACAAGTTCGCCCGCCTGCACGTTGTCGAGCCCGTACACGCGCGCGATCCCGTCACCGACACTCAGGACCTCGCCGACTTCGCTGACCTGCGCTTCCGCGCCGAAGCTTTCGATTTCACGCTTGAGAATGGCGGAAATCTCGGAAGGATGGATATCCATTTCAGTATCCTCTCATGGCGTTGCGCAAACCTTCGAGCTTGGTGTGCAGCGACGAATCGATCATGCGGGAACCGACCTTAACCACGAGCCCGCCGAGCAATCCGGGGTCGACTTTTGCCGTAAGGCGCGCGTCGCGTCCCAGTTTTGCCTTCAATGCCCGTCGAAGTTCCTTGGTCTCCGATTCGCTGAGTGGCCGCGCCGCAACCACCTCCGCGTCGACCTCACCTTTGTGCCGGCCCAGTAACTCTTCGAAGGCCCGGATGATATCCGAGAGCACGAAGAGTCGGCGCTTGTTGGCCAGGGTGAGGACGAAGCGCACCGTCAGCGGGGCGGCTTGCATCCTCCTGAGTATGGCGTCCATGCCGGCGCGCTGATCTTCGGCCGAGTGGATGGGAGCCCTGACCAGCCGGGCCAGGTCGGGACTGGTCGAGAGCAGTGCCTTGAGAGCCGCCATGTCTTGCGACAGGGGCTCTACCGAGCGCGTTTGCAGGGCGAGTTCGAAGAGGGCGGTGGCATACCGGCCTCCCACACCCGCATTATGCGACTCTTCGCGAGCCAAGTTCGTCTCCCGGGACTGCCTTCGGCAGGCGTGGCCGCCAGTTGAACCGTTGAATCCACAAGGGAAACGCCCACGCGGGAGAACTCCCCATACCCGCGCGCGGTGCAGTTAGCATGGGGTTCCTGGCAGCGCAACAATCTGTCGCGTCGTGCGGCAAGGTGCGGAAACAGGTGATGCTCCCGGGGTCGGATTGCTCTATTGATGAGGATTGGGCCGCAGGGAGAGCCGAAATGAAACGATTGGCAAGTTGTGCAACCTTTTTTGTCGCGATCGCTGCGGTACCCGCGCTGGCCGCACTCGCGGTCGGCGCCACGGCGCCTGATTTCTCGGCACAGGCGTCCCTGGGCGGCAAGGAATACAGGTTCTCTCTCGCCGATGCGCTGAAAAAGGGACCGGTCGTGCTCTACTTCTATCCGGCAGCCTTCACGAAAGGCTGCACCATCGAGGCGCACGATTTTGCGGAGGCAATGCCCCAATATGCGGCATTGGGAGCGACCGTGATCGGTGTGTCGCACGACACGATCGATACGCTGGACCGGTTCTCCGTCAGCGAATGCCGCAGCAAGTTTCCCGTCGCCGCCGATCCCGATGAAAAGGTTATCAAGGCATTTGACGCGGTTCTGCCGGTCAAGCCGCAATACGCGAACCGCACGTCCTATGTGATCGCGCCAGACCACACGATTCTTTTGGCCTATACGAATCTCAATCCCGACCGCCATGTCGAGCTTACGCTCGCTGCGGTGAGGAAATGGCGCGACGCACACGGACACAGCTGAGACGGCCGCTTGACCGGCGCGGCGCGGCCTGCCATTGGCGCGCCATGATCGAGATTACGCAGGAGTTTCGTTTCGACGCCGCGCATTCGCTTCTTGCCGGAGCTGAAACAAACCGGCGCGTCCACGGCCATTCGTTTCACGCCGAGGTGACGCTGCGAGGCGAGCCTGATCCGAAGACGGGCATGGTGCAGGATCTCGGCGAGGTGAAATCGGCGCTAAGAGGATTATCCGGGATCCTCGACCATCGCATGCTCAACGACATTCCGGATCTCGGCGAGCCAACTCTGGAAAATCTGGCGCAGTTCATTTTCCGGCAGGCGAAACAGTGCCTTCCTGCGGTCGTGAGGGTGTGCGTAAGAAGACCCTCCTGCGGACAATCCTGCGTCTACGAAGAGAGTTGAGCGTGGCCGGACGCGCGGGCTTGAAACAACTCGGTCGCAACGTGGCGCTCCCTGCTTCGCCGCAAGCCGCGCGCCTTGAAAGCGTGCCGAACCGTCACGCCGATACCGATTACGTGGTGCGATTCACGGCTCCAGAATTCACGACGCTCTGCCCCATTACGGGGCAGCCGGATTTTGCACATTTCGTGATTGACTACTGTCCGGCAAAATCGCTCGTCGAATCCAAATCTCTCAAGCTGTTCCTTGGAAGCTATCGCAACGAGGGAATTCTTCACGAAGATTGCACGCTGGCGATCGGTAAAAGAATTGCAGCGGCCGTTCGCCCCAAATATCTGCGAATCGCCGGCTTCTGGTTTCCACGGGGCGGAATTCCCATCGACATCTTCTGGCAGACCGGGGTCGTTCCCGATGGAGTTTGGCTCACCGACCCTGGTGTTTCGCCGTACCGCGGCCGAAGTTGAGCGTCACCTCAATTCTGCGGCCAGCACGGCCAGGGCCCCATGCCTATGACAGGAGACAATATGGTCGTTGACCATTCCGGTCGCCTGGGCAAAGGCATAGACGATCACCGGTCCGCAATAGCTGAAGCCCTGCTGTTTCAGGTCCTTCGCCAACGCCTCGCTCATCTGCGTTTTCGCGGGAATTTCGTCTCGGGATCGATAGCGGTTGATCCGAGGTCGACCTTCGACGTGTTTCCAGATGAATTGGCTAAACCCGCCATCGTCCTTTTCCATGATGTCGAGCCATTTGCGCGCGCCAGTGATTGCGGATTCAATCTTGCCGCGGCTCCGGATGATGCTTTCGTCGCGAAGTAATCGGGTTATCTGGCGCTCGCTGTATCGGGCGACCTGATGGGGGTCGAAGCCTTCAAACGCACGTCGAAGGTTCTCGCGCTTCCGAAGAATGGTGATCCAGGACAGCCCCGCTTGAAAACCGTCGAGGATGAGCTTTTCATATAGCGCGCGACTATCGAATTCGGGCACGCCCCATTCCTCGTCATGGTAGGAGACGTAGAGCGGGTCCGTCCCGGGCCAGGGGCAGCGCCGAATCTCGGAGTTCACCGGCGTTTGACTTTGCGCTTTCGCGTTTTCGCGGCGGCGCGGTGCGACAGAGGCTTATGTTTGCGCGTGGCGCTTCTGCGCACCGATTTGGCGCCGGTCGACATGTGCGTTTTCCGTCGAGCCGGCATCTTGGGGGATGCCGGCCGCAAAATCGCTTCGATCTTGTTGCCGAAAGGATCGCGGACAAATGCACCGTAGTAGTCTGGCCCGTAGTCGGCGCGAGGCCCGGGAGAGCCTTCGTCCTTTCGACCGTTCGCGAGGGCGGCTTCATGGAAACTATGGACGGCTTGGCGCTTGCGGGCCGCGAAAGCCACATGCACGCCGTTACCGGACGTGGCGCCTCGCCTGTCGTGCGGCAACTGTATCCAGAATTCCGACATGCCTTCGCCATAGCCTATCGCGTAGGGCAAATATTGCGCGGTTCGTTTGTAGCCCAGCGCTCCTAGGGTCGCGTCATAAAATGCTGTTGCCCTTGAAACGTCGCTTACGCCGACCGAAACGTGATGCAGCATCCGTCCTCCCTCCCTGGTATCGCAAAGTCCTGCGTTTTTGATTCTTCCGTCAAGAAAAAAGCCATTCCGGTCTGATCACGTTCACCGGAACGCCTCCGGCGCTGAATGGGAGACCTTCGACTTCCGCAAGCCGGTCCAGTCTGAGCAGGGCAAATCCGCGAGTCCCATAGTTTGCGGCCACCGTGCCAATCTCCCGTTCCGCCACCACGACAGGGCTTTCCGGTTCGGGGAGGCGAGACTCCAAAGCCACAATGGGGACAAGTTTTTTGCGCGCCGTTCCACGATGTTTCATCCGCGCGGTCAACTCCTGCCCGACATAGCATCCCTTTTCGAACGAGATTGCATGCAGCTCATCGAGGTCCGCGTCGAGCGCAAACATTCGCTCGCATCCGAAATCCCGGCCTTCGGGAATGCCGAGATTGAGCCTGCGATCCAGAAAGTTGGCGCAGCCGTCCAAGGGGGGTATCGCTGATCCCAAAGGCTGGACCGTGCGCCAACCAAGCTCGGGATGTCGCGGGTCTCGCCACACGGGCGCTCCGGCGGACGGAACGGCTCGCGCTACTGCCACCGTACACTCGTCCAGCATGCGAAATTCGACTTTGGTCCGCAGTCTGTAGCGCAAAAGTCTTTTTTGTAGGTCGGCAGCGCCGTCGCGGATACAGTCAAGAAGGACGGAGGGTCCGGAATCATACACGAGAAAATCGCAAACGATCTTCCCTTGGGGTGTCAACATCGCCGCGTAGAGCGCCGTGTCCGGCGCCAATTTGCCGATATCGTTGGTGATAAGCCCCTGGAGAAAAGCTCGAGCGTCCTCTCCGCGGATTTCCAGAAGTGCTCGATCGGTCAATACTTCCGAAGTCATGACGGAGAGGTAATCGCCTTGGGCTCAAATACCAAGCCAGCATGGGATTTTCCGAGCAGCCCATCTCGAAGGTCATCAAGATGGCTGGTCGTCCGGACGATGTCGAACGGAAAATCGTCGCGTCCGCTGTGCTGAACGGCTTTTCGAGTGGAGTCGACTGAAATGAGATGTTCGAGAGTGGTGGCAAGGGCCGGTGCGGTAACCTCGTCCAAAAAAACAGCCCGCTCCTCGCCGATCTCCGGAAGACCCCCACGCCTGCTGCAGACGAGGGCACAGCCAGCTGCCAGAGCTTCGAGCGCGGTTCGGGGGAACGGGTCGTCCCATTTCGATGGCACGACAGCGATGCTCGCGGTGGCCAATGCGGCGAGGACCTCCGCGTGCGGCCTGAACCCCCCGAGCACGATTCTATTGCAGGCTGAAGCGACGAGCGCGACCTTTCGCTCGAAAGAAGTGGGCTTTTCGCCTGCTCCGAACCAGCGTGCCCCGATGATTAGCGCGCTCCAGTCGGGGTAGTGCGGCAGGACTCTCGCAAGGGCCTGTACCAGTTCGAGCACGCCCTTTTCGGGAACGATCCGGCCCACGAACACGATTCTGCTTGTTTTGCCGGACTTGTCCTCCGCAGGCGTTGCAACGCCGGTATGGATGACGTGCACACTTTGCCGCGGTCCATCCAATCCATCGAGAAAGCAGCGCCGGATGAATTCACTCACGCAGACGACGGCAGCGGTCGCCGCAAGAAGCTTGTGGCGTTCCGTCACGGATCGGGATCCGTCCATGCCACGGGGATCGTTACCGAGATGAAGCAGCAGCGGAACTGGTCCAAGCCTCCGTTTGAGATGGGCCACCATGACGGGGCGGTTGAATATCTCGACGAGGACGGGCGGAGACCTCTGCACGGTGTCCGCGTAAGCCTGGGCCATCGCGATATTGCGCCCCCGCAGCGACCATCTTGAAGTCTTCAGAGGCCGGAACCGAACCGAAGGAAAGGGACGAGCGATAGGAGATCCGAAGACGGTAATGCAATCGCGCCATCGGCTCGCCAGGGATGTCTCCAGCGCATTCAGTGCGAACGCTCCTGCGCCTTCGGGTGCGAACCGTTCCTTGGGCGCAAGCAGGAGGTGCAATTGCGTCGTGCTCATTCGACGGGATTGATTGTCGCCGGGCTTGCAATAGAACGTCCGGCGAGAACATTGCGAAGGGTTGTCGAGAGACGTGCGCCGATCGTGTCGAATCCGTAGCTGTTTGCCGCGGCGACTCGCGCCGCACGGCCCAGGCGTTCGCGCAACTCCGCATCCCGGCACAGGTGCTCGAGGGCTCGAGCCAGCGCCTGCGGCTCATTCGGTGGGACCAGAAGAGCCGTTTCGCCGTCCTTAAGGAAGTCCTTTGGGCCGTCGATCGCGCTTGCCACAATCGGCATTCCGCTTGCCATGGCATCTAGGATGGCCAACGGAAAATCTTCCTGAAACGACGGCAACACAAATATGTCGCCGTCAGCAACAAATTTCGCGACCTCGTCCGTCCAGCCCGGAAGGCGGATTTGGTCGGCGAGTCCGTGGCGCTCGATCTGCGCCAGGATCGCGGGGCGCTCTGGTCCTTCGCCCGCGATCACGCATCGGCAACCCACACCACTCCTCCGAAGAAGCGAGATCGCTTCGATCAGAACACCGAAACCTTTCTTGGGGTGGAGTCGTCCGAGTGCGACGATTTTCAAGGCCGATTGTGGATTCAGCTGGTAATGGGCCTTGGGAACGGCAGGCAGGCGAACCGCATTGGGAATAACGGCGATTTTTTCCGGCGGCACTCCGTCCTCGATCAACGTCCGGCGACGATGCTCGGCTGCTGCGAGTACGGCAGCGTAGGGAAGATGGCGATCGAAGCGCCGTTTCTGCACTATGACAACGATAGGTATTCGGGTTCCCGCAGCGCGCGCGAGCAGCCGGTGGGCCGAACGCCCTACGCACATCAAAAGCGCCGGCGAGTAGCGACGGATAGTCCGCTTCGCGAGTACGATACTCAGCGGGTCCCAGTCGCTCAAGACCGGAATGTCGTCGGACGGGAGATTGCGACTTCGGGCATGGGAGGCGAGGGGCGAATTGCGGCGTATCAATCCCCGTGCCGGCATGCCCGCCTGCACGAGCATCTCGATTTCATCGAGGAACAGCTTTTCGAGCCCCCCAAAACCAGATCCGAGCATGCAGTTGAGAATCATGGAGCGGAGTGGGCTATGGTGGTGGCCGCGAAGGCGGGCCGATAGCATCAATCCGAGCGAAGACAAAATGTACGATCTTGTTATCCGTGGGGGCACCGTTGCAGGTCCAATGGGCATCGAAGCAGCCGATATCGGCGTTCGCGAGGGCCGCATCGCCGCGATTGGCGTTTTGAGGGGCGAGACGGCGGCCGAAATTTTCGAAGCGAAGGCTCTGCACGTTTTGCCCGGCGTCATTGATACCCAAGTGCATTTTCGCGAGCCAGGGAATGAACACAAGGAGGATCTCGAAAGTGGCAGCCGGGGCGCCGTGCTGGGTGGCGTGACGGCAGTATTCGAGATGCCCAACACGTATCCGCCGACCACGAGCCGTCTCGCCCTGCAAGACAAGCTTGCACGGGCGCACGGTCGGATGCATTGCGATTACGCGTTCTATGTCGGCGCTACGCCCGATAATATCGGTGCACTTTCTGAACTGGAACGATTGCCCGGCGTTGCGGGGGTCAAGGCCTTCCTCGGATCGTCGACTGGATCGCTGCTTCTCGACAGAGAGGAGGATATCGCGGCGGCGATGCGGGCCGGACACCGACGAATGGCCGTGCATTCCGAGGACGAATCGCGGCTTCGCGCACGAAAAGCTCTGGCGTTGGCCGGAGAGCCTGCCACGCACCCCATCTGGCGCGACGCGGAAACGGGCCGCCGTTCGACCGAGCGCGTATTGAACCTTGCGCGAGCGGCAGGCCGACGTGTGCATGTGCTGCACGTCACGACGGCAGAAGAATTGCCACTCCTTGCAGCCGCCCGCGATCTGGCGACGATGGAAACGACACCCCAGCATCTCACCCTTGCTGCGCCGGAGTGCTATGAGAGACTGGGAACGCTCGCCCAGATGAATCCCCCAATTCGTGAAACGGCCCATCGCGACGCTCTGTGGCGCGCGGTTGGAGAAGGGCTTGTCGACGTGATCGGGTCGGATCACGCGCCCCACACCCGCGCCGAAAAAGCTGGCGAGTATCCGGCAACGCCCGCCGGAATGCCCGGCGTTCAGACGCTCGTGACCGTGCTTCTCGATCACGTTTGTGCGGGGCGGCTGTCGCTTGGCCGCTTCGTCGATCTCACGAGCCACGGACCGGCGCGCGTTTTCGGGATCGCGGGCAAGGGACGGATCGCTAAAGGGTATGACGCAGATTTTACGATTGTCGATCTCGGTGCAAAGCGCCGCATCGAGGACAGCTGGATTGCTTCGAAGTGCGCGTGGACGCCCTTCGACGGCATGACGACCACAGGTTGGCCTGTCGCGACGATTATCCGCGGGCGGACGGTCGTCCGCGACGGGGCGTTGAGTTTGCCCTCGGCAGGAGCGCCGGTTCGCTTCGTGGAAACCGGCGCGCTCAGTGCAGCGTGAATTCCTCCCCAGCGAGTTTCAATTCCGTGGGCGAGATCAGGCCTCGCGCGGCCACCCGCACCGAGTGCAATCGGCCCTCTATGTTGCTTTGCCAGAACCGCAGAAACCGGTTGAGTATGGGAAATTCCGGGGCCAGATCGAACTCCTGCCAGATAAAGGTTTGAAGCACAGTGGGATGGTCGGGCATGTGATAAAGTATCTCCGCTGTCGTAAGGCGGTATCCCCTCAAAGTGGAGTCGAAGCTCTGCATCGTTTCATCCCTGCGAGGTTGTCCTTCCCTGGGCCCACCCTCCATGATGGCCACAGAATCGTAAGCAAAAAGTTTGGGCTCAGGTTCCCGACCTGTCGAGTAAACACTCGAGCGCAAATGGCACCTAAGGCTCCCGTCTTGACGGATGCCACGGATTTTGCCCCTTTGTGTTTCACCTGCGACACAAAATGGCCGCCGAAGCAGCAATCCCGCGCTGGAAGTGCTAATGATCGACAACTTCAGGGCTCTCCTGATCACGAAGGACGCGAACGGTCAGAGGGCGATGAAAACGGGGGTTTCCGTAGATTCTCTGATGGAGGGAAACGTTACAGTTGCCGGCTCCCATTCCACCGTGAACTACAAGGATGGACTGGCGCCGACAGACCGGGCGCCTGTCATCCGGAAATTTCCCATGATTCCCGGAATTGATCTTGCCGGAGCCGTGTCGATCTCCGCCGATACCGCCTTCGCGCCCTGCGACAAGGTTCCGGTCATCGGATTTGGTCTGGGGGAGACGCATCACGGCGGATTTGCAGAATTCGCCTGGGTCAAGAGCGAATGGATCGCGCCAGTACCCGCGAAAGTTTCGTGTACAGAAGCGATGGCGATTGGCACGGCGGTATACGGCGATGCTCGCTGTGCTTGCGCTTGAGAACGCCGGCGTCACGCCGCAGCGCGGGCATGTGCTCGTCACCGGCGCTGCGGGTGTTTTTGGATCAATCGCCGTCGCGCGCCTGTCGCAGCTGGGCTTTCATGTGATTGCCGCAACCGGCTGCGAATCGGAAAGTGATTATCTCGTCGCGCCTGGTGCGCGCGAAGTCCTGCCGCGCAGGGAATTCGAGGGGGAGCCGAGAGCGCTCGTTCGCGAACGATGGGCGGGGGCCATCGACTGTGTTGGATCGTGAATGCTCGCCCACCTTGTTACCGCGACATCCGACAGGGGAGCAGTCGCGGCCTGCGGTCCTCCCGGTGGCGCGGAGTTGCCCACGTGCGTCGCCCCTTTCATCCTATGCGACGTTCCCTTGCTCGGGATCGAATCCGTGCACTGCAGAATGCCGCGCAGGCGGCAGGCTTGGGACCGCCGGGCCAGAATTCACGATCGAAAGAAGCTCGCGGCGATGACCCGGATAATCGCGTTCGACGGTGCCCTCGAAGCGGCCGAGGACATTCTGGCCGGCAGGGTTCGGGGGCGGCTGGTGGTCGACATGGCGGAATGAATGCATCTCTCCAGCTTCGTGACCGGCGATGACCACGGTGCTTCTGATTCTTCCGGGGCTCGTCATCGGATTTTTCGTTGCAGCGCCGATCGGGCCCATAAACCTTATCTGCATTCGCCGAACCCTGGCCTTCGGCAGCTTCATCGGATTGATTTCCGGGCTGGGTGCCGCCACCGGGGACGGAATTTTTGCGGCCATTATTGGATTCGGACTCACCGCGATAAGGCAGTGGATCGAAGGCTATTCGCAGCTGATGCAAATCGCCGCCGGAGCCCTTCTTCTCGGATTCGGCATCCATACCTATCTTGCCGATCCGCTGCATGGCCGAGAGATCGTCTGCGCCAGTGATCGTCCGCGGGCGAGACCATCGGTGGTTCGGTCTTTCGTTTCCACGTTTGCACTTGCGCTGAGCAACCCCGCAACTCTCTTCGCATTTGCGGCGTTGTTCACCGGTTTTGGCGGCTTTGTCGGAATCGCGGTTCCAACTCTCGCCCAAGCGGCATTCGTGGTGGCAGGAATCCTGTGCGGAGCGGGCCTTTGGTGGTTTACGCTAACGACGATTGTGGGTGCGTTCCACGCGCGAATAAACGCGCGGGTGATGCGCGTGATCACGCATGCTTCGGGTGCCATTGTCAGCATTTTCGGGCTAGGAATGCTCGCGCACGTGTTGTTCGAACTGATGCACTGAATGATCAGCGGGCGAGGGATGCCAGATTGACACTGTCGGGAACCCTGCCCATGATGTGTGCAACGTCGCGGCCCGCCGGGAGGCGCGTCGAGGACGGCGATCAGAAGACCCCCCGCGGGAGAGATTCGTCCCTCGAGGACGAACGCCGAAGGAGCAACCGCCCCGGAAACTCTCAGGCAGAAGGACCGCGCGGGAGATGAATCTCTGGAAAGCAGGCCCGCAGTCGAGCGCGGTCCTCACCGAAGGGGTAAACCGGCGATCCGGTGAAATCTCTCAGGTCCGATGACAGAGGGGCGCGCGTTCGGGTTTCCGGATGCGCTCGACCGGATGTTGGATCGGACCGCCATGAACGACTCCGCTGAGACGAAACTCAAAAGGACGCCGCTTTACGCGCTTCATCGCGAATTGGGCGGCAAAATGGTATCGTTCGCGGGCTACGAGCTGCCGGTTCACTACGAACCAGGCATTCTCAAGGAACACCTTCACACGCGCGCGAAGGCGGGATTGTTCGATGTGTCCCACATGGGGCAGGCAGTGCTCTCGGGAAGCGATCCGGCCCGAGCCCTCGAATCACTGGCACCGGCCGACGTGAGTAGCCTCAAGGAGGGACAGCAGCGCTATGCCCTGCTGTTGAACCCGCAGGGCGGGATCAAGGACGATTTTATGGTAGCCCGGCTTATGGGCGAAGTTTCGCTGCATCTTGTTGTGAACGGCGCGACGAAAGAGGGGGATTTCGCATATATCGTCCGATCGCTCGGGGCTCGCGCGGACCTTTCGCCGCAAAACGACCGCGCGCTCCTGGCGCTGCAAGGACCCGCCGCGGAGCAGGCTCTCGCTCGTCATGCCGCCCTCGCGCGGGAACTGTCCTTCATGAAGGCCGCGCGAATGACCGTTGCTGGCGCACCTGCGATCATCAGCCGCTCTGGCTACACGGGCGAAGATGGATTCGAGATTTCGATTGCCGCGGACGATGCGGAGCGCGTCGCTCGCGCCATCCTGGGCGAGCCGGAGGTGTTGCCGATTGGACTTGGCGCGCGCGATTCGCTCAGGCTGGAAGCGGGGCTTTGCCTTTACGGACACGATCTCAATGAAAATATCGATCCCGTCAGCGCGGATCTTGTCTGGTCGATCGGCAAGAGGCGCCGGGCAGATGCGGATTTTCCGGCAGCCCGGCGAATACTCGCTCTCATCGAGAACGGACCTCGCGAAATTCGCGTAGGAATTCAGCCCGAAGGACGTGCGCCTGCGCGAGAAGGTACGGAGATCGCCGACAAAACGGGACGAATCGTCGGCCGTGTCACGAGCGGTGGATTTGGTCCGACCGTCAATGCGCCCGTTGCAATGGGCTATGTCGAAAAAGCGTTCTCCGGCGCGGGCACAGAAATCCAATTGCTGATCCGTGGCAGGCCCGTTCCGGCGCGAGTGGCGCCGCTGCCGTTTGTGCCGCATCGATACAAACGAACAGATTCTCTTGCAAAAGCGGGGGTGAAAGCATGAGCGAAACGAGATTTACCGATCAGCACGAATGGGTTCGCGTGGACGGAGAAACCGCAACCGTCGGCATAACCAAATTCGCGGCGGGGCAACTCGGCGACATTGTTTACGTCGATTTGCCCGAGTCGGGACGCAAGGTCGGGCAGGGCGGCGAAATCGCCGTGGTTGAAAGCGTGAAAGCCGCCAGCGAAGTGTATGCGCCGATTGGAGGGGAAGTGAGCGAGTCCAATGCGGTGCTCTCGCAAGACCCGGCCAAGATCAACATGGATCCGGAAGGCGAGGGCTGGTTCTTCCGCATGCGGGTGACCGACGCGTCCGAGTTTTCGAAACTCATGACCGAATCCCAGTATTCGGAATTCCTGAAGACCCTGTAGGTGCTGTAGAGCATGCGATATCTGCCTCTCACGCCCGGCGATCGCCGCGCCATGCTGGGTGCGATCGGAGTTCCGGCGATCGATTCGTTATTCCGGGATGTCCCCAAAGAGGCCGTCGTCGGCCGTGAGGCCTTCGATTTGCCCGATCACGAGGGCGAGCTCGAGGTTGAACGCCAACTGAGCAAACTTTCTGCACGAAACATCGCCGCAGCACATGCGCCCTTTTTCTGCGGTGCGGGCGCCTACCGCCACCATATTCCTGCTACAGTGGATCATCTGATCCAGCGGTCCGAGTTTCTGACGTCCTACACGCCCTATCAGCCGGAAGTGGCGCAGGGGACATTGCAGTATCTCTTCGAGTTTCAGACCCAGGTGGCGCTCCTGACCGGGATGGAAGTGGCGAACGCGTCCCTCTACGACGGTTCGACGGCCACCGCAGAAGCGGTGCTTATGGCCCAGCGCCTCACCCGCAGGCGCAAGGCAATTCTGTCGGGCGGGCTGCACCCTCATTACGTCGAAACAGTCGAGACGCTGGCGGGATTGTCCGGCACAATTGTTCGTGCTCCGGTGCTGCCGGGGCGCAACGAAGACCTGGCTGCCCTGATCGACTCCGAGACCGCCTGTGTAGTTGTCCAATCGCCAGACGTGTTTGGGTTGTTACGCGATCTCCGCCAGATTGCCGATGCAACTCAGCGGCGCGGTGCGCTGCTCATTGCCGTCGTGACGGAAATAGTCTCGCTCGGGCTGATCGAGTCGCCTGGGGCGATGGATGCCGATATTGTCGCAGGCGAGGGCCAATCGATCGGGAATGGACTCAATTTCGGCGGTCCCTACGTCGGTCTGTTCGCCACGCGCGAAAAATTCATCCGCCAGATGCCGGGACGGCTTGCCGGCCAAACGATCGACGCCGAAGGAAGGCGCGGATTCGTACTCACGCTCTCGACACGCGAGCAGCATATACGGCGTGAAAAGGCGACCAGCAACATCTGCACGAATTCGGGGCTGTGCTGCTTGGCTTTCACCATCCATCTGGCGCTCCTTGGGGAAGAGGGATTCTCGAGGCTGGCCCAGGCCAATCATGCACGCGCGTCGGCCCTCGCCGAACGCCTCAGGGCTGTGCCGGGCGTCGAGCTCATCACGCCAGAATTTTTCAACGAGTTCACGGTTAGATTGCCGAGACCTGCCGCGCATGTCGTTGAGGAGCTTGCCCAACGCGGCATTCTTGGTGGCGTACCCGCTTCCCGGCTTCTCCCCGATCGACCCGAGCTAACAAACCTGCTGATTGTCGCTGCCACCGAGATGAACACCGATGTGGATTGCGACGCCTTGAGCGCCGCACTGGCGGAGTGTCTGTCGTGACGATGAACATAGTCGGGCGGCCCACCGGCTCCGGCGATGCGGGGGCTCTCTCCCGACAAACCATATCCGGAGATCGCGGTCTCGATCATGAGGAACCTCTACTCTTCGAACTCGGTCGGCCGGGTCTGTCGGGAGTCGATATAGCGCAAACCGATCTGAACGAAGACCGGCTCGGAGGTTTGCGCCGCAAGGCAGCGATTGGATTGCCCGGCCTCTCGGAGCCCGAAATCGTCCGCCATTACGTTCGTCTCTCGCGCATGAATTACGCGATCGATTCCGGACTCTATCCGCTCGGGTCGTGCACGATGAAGCACAATCCGCGGCTGAACGAGAAAATGGCGCGCCTTCCTGGATTCGCAGATATTCATCCACTGCAGCCCCAGTCGAGTATTCAGGGCGGACTGAAACTTATCGCCGAGCTGATGCGATGGCTTACGACCCTGACCGGAATGCCGGCCGTGGCAATGAGTCCGAAGGCGGGTGCGCATGGCGAGCTCTGCGGTCTTCTCACAATCCGCGCAGCGCTTTCGGCGCGCGGCGAAGATCGCCGACGCGTGCTTGTTCCTTCCTCGGCGCATGGTACAAATCCCGCAACGGCCGCACTGGCTGGTTACGTCGTGGACGAGGTGCCCGCGAAAGGTGACGGACACGTGGACGCTGACGCGCTCGAGCGCATGTTGGCGAATGACGTCGCAGCCGTCATGCTCACGAACCCCAACACCTGCGGATTGTTCGAGCGGAGAGTCCGGGAAATCGCCGACGAAGCGCACAAGGTCGGTGCGTTCTTCTATTGCGACGGCGCCAATTTCAATGCCATCGCCGGACGCGTGCGTCCGGGAGATCTCGGCATCGATGCCATGCATATCAATCTTCACAAGACTTTTTCCACGCCGCATGGAGGAGGAGGGCCGGGCGCAGGGCCGGTTGTCCTCTCGGCCGCGCTAGCACCCTTCGCTCCTTTGCCGCTTCTTGTGCATGACGCAAACGGATTCCGTCTGGTCGAATGCCCAGGGCAGGCACCCGCAGGAGCACGGCCTTTTGGCCGAATGTGCGCCTTTCATGGTCAGATGGGAATGTTTGTGCGGGCGCTTTGCTATATGTTGAGCCACGGAGCAGACGGCATTCGCCAGGCGTCCGAGGATGCCGTGCTGGCCGCGAACTACGTTCTGGCGTCGCTGCGCGACACGTTATCGTCGCCGTTCGAAGGGCCTTGTATGCACGAGGCGCTGTTCGACGACGCATTCCTCGAGGGAACTGGCGTGACGACACTCGATTTTGCGAAAGCGATGATCGACGAAGGATATCACCCGATGACCATGTATTTTCCGCTTGTCGTGCACGGAGCAATGCTCGTCGAGCCCACGGAATCAGAATCGAGGGAAAGTCTCGATCGGTTTGTGCGGGTGATGAGGGGCTTGGCTCAAGACGCGAAGGAGGGGCGCATCGAGCGGTTTTCCGGCGCACCCTACTTGGCTCCGCGGCGCCGCCTGGACGAAACGCGAGCTGCCCGCAAGCCCATCCTGCGCTGGACGCGCGATGAACAGGAATCGCCAGCCGAATAGCTAAGCGGCTTGTCGGAGATCTTTCAATTGCACATCCAGCGCGCGCTTGAACGGGACACTGCCCGTGCAGCGCTCGGCGTAAGTCGCAAGGCATCGGTCGTTCGAGACGAGATCAGTGTGATCGAGAATCCTCAGTACCGCGCTCATCACCAGATCGCCAGCTGTGAATCGTTCGCCATCGAGAAATGGTTTGTCGCCTATCGCGTTTGAAAGTGCTGAAAGGCGTCGGTGCATTAAGTCCGGCGCGCCCGACCGGCGTAATTTCGCCCATTGATGGTCGGTATGGAAAAGATTGATCAAGCTCAGGTTTATGACGCAGGGCTCAACCGTATTAAGCGCCGAGACCAGCCATTGCACGGCTCGCGCCCGATTCGAAAAGAACGAGCCCGTCCTCCTCGAGGATTGGCACTTGGCCGAAGGGCTGCAAAGCGGGGTACTCGGGCTTGTCGTGATCGCCCTGCGCAAGCAAACGGGTGCGGTACGGCAGGCCTGCGACCTCGATCGCCCAACGCACACGAAGATCTCGCAACTGTCCCCGCGCAACGTCCAAAACGGATTTGAATGCGGAAATCGTGATCATTTTGTGCGTTCCTGTGACAATGCTTTAAGAGGCGGGTGGGGACTTCCGGCGATGCGCCGCAGGTTGTGCGCAGCGTCTTCTCCAAGAGCTCCTGTGACCTCACTCTGAACAGCGCTCCAGACCGGCAACGCGCGTTTCAACGTCCGCTGTCCGGTTGCGGTAATGGACACGATCCGCGACCGGGCATCGCGGCCCGCGCGGACACGCACCAGCGACTGCTTTGCTGCCACCGCAACGTTCCGTGTCAGCGTTGTCCGATCGATACCGATGAACGAGGCAAGCTCGCCGATCCTCTTGGGTCCTCTAAGTGCCAGAGCCGCCAGAAGCGTAAACTGAGTCACTCTGATCCGGTGGGTGCGCAACGCGCGATCGAATTAGCCCGAGATCGCATGCGCGGCCCGACTGGAGGCAAGGCAGAGACATTGTGCCATTTCGACGAGGTCGGGATCGGGATTCATCTGATAATGTGTGTATGCACCTAATTGTTCGATCAAGCTTGCCGCGGACCACTGCGGCAGAACGCTATGAGCAGGTTTTCACGTGCAAATTGGGAGGGAGGCGTGTCTGCGCGTCACCGCAGGCTTCGTCGAGTTGTGGCTGGGTCAGGCCTTTTGCCCACCTGAGATTGGCCGCCCGAATGCTGGCAATGGTCAAGCGTGCACCGGTCAGATCGGCATCATCGAGATTGGCATGCGCGAGATTGGCTCCCGAGAGATCCGCGCCGCGAAAGGACGCGCCCCGGTAGTCCCCCCAGGACATACACATCAGCACCATACGGGCGCCATCGAAGTCCGCGCCCTCAAGGTTGCCATGCTTAACGCACTGATTCGTCAGATCGGCATGGGCCAGGCGACAATGTGGGCAGTCGTGGTGGCCTGCCTTGATGCGCGCGACTGCCGTCGGATCGGGTCCCTGCGAGTTCGCAGGCGCGGTCGAGGCGAGGCTCGCCAAAAGGAGTAGGGCCAGAAGCATGGGTAGCGTTCCGCTTCGGTACAGTTTGCGAGACCCGGCGCAAGGGTTGTGCCTACGTGCGGCGCTCACGGGACCTATCTAGGAACACCCGCTCGTGCTGCCGCAGCTGTCGCATTTCATGCACGTGCCGTTGCGCACGAGCGTGAAGTTTCCGCAGGAGCCACAGGCATCACCCTCGTACCCCTTCATACGGGCTTCGGCCGCCCGGTTTGTCCGCTCGGTTCGTCGAAGCCGGTCGTCTCCCAAATGAGCCTCGAGCCGTGACACTGCGGCGGCGACCGGATTTTCGCCAGCCGCCTCCATGACAGCGCTTCGCACGTCGCTCATAGCGTCTGTCAGATCGGACCGATGACGATCGACCGCAATGCCTCCGGCGAGCGTATCGAGTTCAGGATCCTTCAGGGCCATCGCCGTTGCCAGAGTATTTCCCTGCACTACGGCAAGCGGCTTCAGCTGACCGCGTACAAAGCCGCGCGACACTCGCGAGAATGTTTGGGCAAGGTCACCGCCAAAATTCTGTGACCGCGCGTCGGACGAGTGAGATCCGTTTCCGAGGTCTTCGTCCGTTGCCGGAGGAATGTGGGCCAGATCGTTGCGCCCAAGGTAGGAAACGGCGAGCTCTCGGAAAATGTAGTCGAGCACGCTGGTCGCGTTCTTGATGGAGTCATTGCCGATGACGAGACCTGCCGGCTCGAAGCGCGTGAATGTAAACGCTTCCACGAATTCCTCAAGCGGAACTCCGTACTGAAGTCCGATGGATATGGCGATCGCAAAATTATTCATGAGACTGCGAAACGCGGCGCCTTCCTTGTGCATATCAATGAAGATTTCGCCGGGCCGGCCATCTTCGTACTCTCCGGTGCGCAGATAAACTTTGTGACCGCCAACGACTGCCTTCTGTGTGTAGCCTTTGCGGCGTTGGGGCAGCCGCTCGCGTTCGCGACTGATCACACGTTCGACGAGCTTTTCGACGATCCGCTCGGTTACAATAGCCGTTCGTACTGCTTGCGGAGCGGACGGGAATTCCTCCTCGCCCCCCTCGTCGTCGACGTAAGCGAACGTTTGCGCCGCCAGCGGCTGCGACAACTTCGAGCCGTCGCGATAAAGCGCGTTTGCCTTCAGCCCCAGCTTCCAGGACAGCAAGTAGGCATCAGAGCAATCGTGAATGCTGGCGCCGTTCGGCATATTGATGGTCTTGGAGATGGCACCGGAGATGAACGGCTGAACGGCCGCCAGCATACGGATGTGGCTCTCCGCAGCGAGCGCGCGCGTTCCAACGCGACCGCAGGGGTTGGCGCAATCGAATATCGCGAGATGCTCCGTCTTGAGGTGGGGTGCGCCTTCGAGAGTCATCGCACCGCAGACATGGAGGTTCGTGGCCTCGATGTCCGCCTTCGAAAAGCCCAGCGCCCTTAGTATGTCGAAGTCAGGCGCATCGAGAGTCGCCTGAGAAAGCCCGAGCACGTCGGTACAGAATGTCTCTCCGAGGGTCCATCTATTGAAGACGAAGCGAACGTCGAACGCCGTTTCGAGTCGGGATTCCACCGCGGCAATGGCCTCGTCTGTGAATCCTTTGGCCCGCAGCGCCTCGTGTGTAACGCCCGCGCCAAGGTTCTCGAGCGTCCCCCGGCCAACGGCGTAGGCCACGATATCATCTATCTCGCGCTCGCCATAACCAAGCGTCGCGAGCGCCTCCGGAACGCAGCGGTTGATGATCTTGAAATATCCGCCACCAGCGAGCTTCTTGAATTTGACCAGTGCGAAGTCGGGTTCGACCCCCGTCGTGTCGCAGTCCATGACGAGTCCGATCGTTCCCGTGGGGGCGATCACCGTCGCCTGTGCGTTACGGAAGCCGAATTCCTCGCCCCGCGAGACGGCATTGTCCCATGCCCGTTTCGCCGCCTCACCCAGGGACGAATCCGTGAGTGATTGAAAATCGAGCGGCACCGGTCGTGTGGAGAGCTCCTCGTAGCCTTCGGTCGCGCCATGCGCGGCCCGGCGGTGATTGCGGATCACGCGCAGCATCGCTCCCGAATTCCGGTCATATTCCGGAAATGAGCCCAGCTCGCCCGCCATTTCGGCCGAGGTTGCGTACGAAACGCCGGCCATCAATGCCGCCATGGCAGCTGCAATGGCACGACCCTCATTGCTGTCATAGGGGACGCCTGCGGCCATGAGATAACCGCCGATGTTGGCATAGCCCAGTCCGAGCGTCCGATAGTCGTAGGAGAGTTGTGCAATCCTTTTCGAGGGAAACTGCGCCATCATCACGGAAATCTCGAGCACGATGGTCCAGAGTCTCACGGCATGTTCGAAGGCGCGCACGTCGAATGATTTGCGATCTCCGTCATCCCGCCGAAACGCCATCAGGTTAAGCGAGGCGAGATTGCAGGCGGTGTCGTCGAGGAACATATATTCGGAACATGGGTTGGACGCGCGGATGGCGCCACCCGCCGGACAGGTGTGCCAATCATTTATCGTAGTATGAAATTGGATTCCAGGATCGGCGCAGGCCCATGCCGCATAAGCGATCCTGTCCCAGAGCGCGCGCGCGGGCATTTCCTTTGCGACGCCACCGCAGCGGTAGGTCAGCCGCCAATCGGCGTCTTTCTCAACCGCGTGCAGGAATTCGTCCGTCACCCGGACAGTGTTGTTGGAATTCTGGCCGGAAACCGAAAGATACGCTTCCGAATCCCAATCGGTGTCGTAAGCGGAAACCCTGAAGTCGGCTTCCACGTAGCCCTGCCGCGCAAATGCAACGACCTTCTCGATGTAACTGTCGGGAATCATGGCCTTGCGGGCAGCCCTGACTTCCCGGCGCAGTGCGGGGTTTTTCTTGGGGTCGAAGCAGTCGTCACCCGATCCTTCGCAGTTGATGCAGGCGCGCATCACGGCTTTCAGGTGCTGCTCCGCAAGATTGGATCCGGCCACCAGCGCGGCCACTTTCTGCTCTTCGACGACTTTCCAGTCGATGAACTGCTCGACGTCGGGGTGATCGACGTCCACGATCACCATCTTGGCGGCCCGCCGTGTCGTCCCACCGGACTTGATCGCGCCGGCCGCACGGTCACCGATCTTGAGGAAGCTCATCAACCCGGACGATCTGCCACCGCCCGAGAGCTTCTCATTCTCGCCGCGCAGGCCCGAGAAATTCGAACCAGTGCCCGAGCCGTATTTGAATAGCCGTGCTTCGCGGGTCCAGAGGTCCATAATCCCGCCTTCGTTCACCAGATCGTCTGACACGCTCTGGATAAAGCACGCGTGCGGCTGAGGATGCTCGTAGGCCGAGGTTGATCTTACGAGCTGCCGAGTAGCATAATCGACATAGTAATGGCCTTGCCCGGGGCCATCGATTCCGTAAGCCCAGTGCAAACCGGTGTTGAACCATTGCGGGCTGTTGGGGGCGGCCTTCTGCTTCGCCAGCATGTAACAGAGTTCATCGTAGAACGCCTGAGCGTCTTTTTCGGTATCGAAGTAACCGCCCTTCCAGCCCCAGTAGGTCCAGGTACCGGCCATGCGGTGAAACACTTGCCGTGCTGTGGTTTCGCCGACGCGTTCGTCCCCGTCGGGAATGTGACGCCACAGAAATTCGGGAACATCCGGCTCGGCAATTGGCTTGAGGTGACCCGGAACTCCCGCTTTGCGGAAGTACTTCTGAGCCAGTACGTCGCAGGCAATCTCGCTCCAGTCGGCGGGGACTTCGATATCGGTCTGCCGGAAAACCAGAGAACCGTCGGGATTGCGGATTTCGCTTGTTGCCGACCGAAACTCGATGCCGTGGTACGGCGATTGTCCTTCGACTGTGAAATGGCGATCGATGCGCATGTTTCCCCGGCTTTCTTCCCGTTTGGCGGGCGTGTTGTTCGGCGAACACAACCCCTTGACCCGTGGCCAGCTCTCGCCGGCAACGAACGCCGAGTGTTGCGTTGCTATCCAGATTTTGTGCCGCGGTGAGCGGCAGACCCAAAGTATGGGCATGAATGTCAGGCCGGCGCAAGAGCCTTTTGAGTTGTGCCGCCTCAAGGGTTCCCAGGGAATGCGTCGCGAAGTGGCTAAAATTTCAGCAGAATTTCCTGTCAAGCTATCGGGGCGGGTTTTCTCGGAAAAATATTTGCGGATTCCCTGGAGACGGATGCAGCGGTCCGACTGCCGTTGGCGCAGGCCCTGGCCCTCATTATAGTGCAGGCGAATCCCTATTCGGCGAGCCAATGTCCCGGCTGAAGCTGTTGTTCGTCTGGTGGTCCGGCGCGACTCCCGGAACCCTGTTTTCCACATGGTGGGCGGGGCGCCCGATTGGCGAAGACACTTTCGGAAACCGCTATTACCAGAACCGCGCCGGCACCCGTCGATGGGTAATCTATAACGGCACAGTGGAGGCTTCACGCGTTCCCCCGGAATGGCATGGCTGGCTGCACCACACATTCGCGGAGCCGCCCACAGTCGCACAGCCGCGGGTCAGGGCGTGGGAAAAGGAACATCTTCCGAACATGACCGGAACCGACGAGGCATATCATCCACCGGGCAGTCTTGCCGCCACCGGCAGGCATGCGCCAGCGACCGGGGACTACCAGCCCTGGGTACCCGACTGATTCTTAAACGGATCCGACACAATGCAGAATAATACTTTTGAGACTTTGATGGGCGCGTTCGTCATCTGTGTTGCGGCCGGCTTTCTCTATTTCGCCTACACATCGACGAGCGCGGGTTCGTTGGGCGGGTACGAACTGACAGCACGATTCGCCAATGCCGACGGAATTTCGTCGGGGACGGACGTCCGTTTGCACGGCATCAAGATCGGACGTGTCTCGTCCCTGCAGCTGGATCCAAAATCCTACGCTCCTATCGTGCGTCTTTCGATCCGAAGCGACATCAAGCTGCCCGACGATTCATCGGTCAAGATTACATCCGCCGGAATCATGGGAAATTCCTACCTTGCCATCCAGCCGGGGGGTAGCGACAAGATGCTCCCCCCAGGCGGCGAAATTACAAATACGCAAGGGTCCATCGACTTCATGAGCCTGATAGGCCGTGCTATCTACGGAAATTCCGGAGGCAAATGATGCCGAGATATTTGGCAATGGCGCCGGTTGCGGCGTTTGCGCTTGCGCTCGCAGCCCCGGCCGGCGCCGCGGAGACACCGCCGCCCACATCGCAACGAACTGAACTGACCCTGAGCGATGCGGTCCCCGGGAAGGACGGGATAAAGCGGGCGGTCGTGCTGCGCGGCCTCGACAAAATCACGGGACGTCCGACGAATATCTATGCGCCGGTCGGCATCCCGGTGCACTTCGCTTCTCTGACAATCACCGCGCGCTACTGTTATTCGACGCCGCCGAGCGAACCCCCGGAGACTACAGCATTCATTCAGATCGAGGACCATCGTCCAGATCAGCCGCCGCGGCAGGTCTTTTCCGGTTGGATGCACGCATCGAGCCCGTCACTGAATGGACTGCAGCACCCGCTTTATGACGTCTGGGTGATCAGCTGCAAAACGAACCAGCCGGGCCAGTTCGCGCCCGTCGTGGCCTCAACATCCGCCGTGAAGCCGACTTCGCCGGATGCGGCGTCCAAGGAACCCCTGCCGCAGTTGCCGGAGGGTTCAGGGCAGTAGATCGCAGGATCGAAGTCCGCCGGTCTGGCGACCGCCTGCGCAAGAAGGTCCATATAGCGCGCCCGCGGAATGGCGGCGGCGCCGAAATGTGCCAGGTGCGGCGTGATAAACTGAGTATCGAGCAGGACGAAGCCCCCACGCCTCAACCTCGCCACGAGATGGACGAGCGCGACTTTGCTCGCGTCGCGCTCGCGGGAGAACATGCTTTCACCGAAAAATGCGGCACCGATCGCCACTCCATAAAGACCCCCTTCGAGTCTTCCTTCGCGCCAGCATTCGACGCTGTGGGCGTAACCGTTCCAATGAAGAGTAGTGTAGATATTGATGATTTCGTCGTTGATCCAGGTCTCTGTGCGTTGTGGTCCAGGCGCCGCGCATGCCTGAACCACTGCCGTGAAAGCGCTGTTGATACGTATCTGAAAACGGTCACTGCGGACAGTCCGTGCCAGCCGTCGCGAGATACGAAACCGGTCGAGCGGAAGGACCCCGCGTTCGTTCGGAGAATAGAAGCGGATTTCCCGTTCATTGCGGCCCGCGGCCATCGGAAAGACACCCCGCGTGTATGCACGCAGGAGCACATCCGCGGTCAGCCGTCGCGAATCGTGCATCGGGTGGCTATGCGCCGCGTGCCGCGAGATAATGTTCAAGCCAATGAATGTGATAATCTCCGTTCAGGATATCGTTCTGGCGTACCAGTTGCTGGAAAAGCGGAATCGTCGTCTCGATACCGTCGACGACGATCTCGTCGAGGGCTCGGCGCAGCCGCATCAGACATTCGTTACGGTTTTTTCCGTGCACGATGAGTTTGCCTGCCAGGCTGTCGTAGTAGGGCGGGATGGGGTAGCCCGCGTACATGGCCGAATCGAAGCGCACGCCGAGACCGCCGGGGGCATGAAATTGCGTGATCGTGCCGGGTGACGGCTGAAACGTGAAAGGATTCTCCGCGTTGACGCGACATTCGATGGCATTGCCCGATATTGTTACGTCGCTCTGCGCCAGTTCCAGAGGGCTGCCGGCAGCGATCCGGATTTGCTCGCGAACAATATCGAGGCCGGTTACCGCTTCTGTCACCGGATGTTCGACCTGCAATCTCGTATTCATTTCTATAAAATAGAAGCGGCCATCTTCGAAAAGGAACTCGACGGTTCCCGCACCGAGATATCCCAGTTCGCCAAGCGCGGAGACTACGACGCCGCCGATCTCGTCCCGCTGTGCGGCGTTCAGGGCAGGCGAGGGGGCTTCTTCCCAAAGCTTCTGGTGCCGTCGCTGGAGCGAGCAGTCGCGTTCGCCCAGATGGAGGACCTTGCCATGGCAGTCAGCGAGAACCTGTACTTCTATGTGACGGGGCCGTTCGAGATATTTTTCGATATAGACGGCATCGTCGCCGAAGGCCGCCTTGGCTTCGGCCCGTGCGGCCGAGAGAGCAAACGAAAGATCCTCGTCCTTTCGGGCAACCTTCATTCCCCTGCCGCCGCCGCCGGCCGCCGCCTTGATGAGCACGGGATAGCCGAGACCGGCGGCAATCGCTGCGGCTTCGCGCTCGGTTTCGACTGCGCCATCGGAGCCGGGAACGGTCGGAATGCCGACCTGCGCCACGGCCTGCTTGGCCGCAATCTTGTCGCCCATCAGTTTCATGTGTTCGGGCTTCGGACCGATGAACGTCACACCGTGTTCCGCAACGATTTCAGCAAAGCGGGCGTTTTCCGAGAGGAATCCGTAGCCTGGGTGTATTGCTTCAGCGCCGGTAATTTCGCAGGCGGCGACAATCTGGGGAATGTTGAGATAACTTTGGGAGGCGGGCGGGGGACCGATGCATACGCTTTCGTCGGCCAGACGCACGTGCATGGCATCGGCATCGGCGGTTGAATGGATCGCAACCGTAGCAATCCCCATTTCCTTGCAGGCACGGTTGATCCGCAGAGCGATTTCGCCTCGATTCGCTATGAGTATCTTCTCGAACATCCGTGCCGCCGATAAACTGCGCTTCGTTCAACCCGACCGTTCCGAAAGGACGATGAGCGCTTGCCCGAACTCCACGGGCTGCGCGTCCTGGACGCAAATTTCCCTTACGATCCCCGCGCGCGGCGCCATGATCGGATTCATTGTCTTCATGGCTTCCACGATCAAAAGCGTGTCTCCATCGCGCACTGCATCGCCGATTTTGACGAAAGGGGGCTTTCCGGGCTCTGGCGACACATACACCGTTCCGACCATCGGCGATGTGACTGCGCCCTCGCGGGCGGCACTTCGAGCCTCCGGTTTCTGTAGCGCGACCGCAGATTCCGAAGCGACCGGAACCGCCGGCAGATTCGTCGGCAAATGCGGGGCGACAATCCCCGCGCGGGCAACGCGAATGCGCTGTCCGGCCTGCTCGACCTCGATTTCGCCGAGGCCGGTCTGTTCCAAAAGCTCAGCAAGTTCGCGAATCACAGCGGCATCGACCTGGATGGCCGCCTTCGCGGTGCCGGGATTGGACAGCCGCGCGCCAAGCTGCTTGATATCCTTCATGTTCATGTCCGCTGCGTCTTGAGTAGGTGTGCAATCGCTTCCAGCGCCAAGAGATAGCCCGTGGCCCCAAACCCGCAGATAAGCCCGTCCGAGGCTGCACTGACATAGGAATGCCGACGGAATTCCTCGCGCGCGAACGGATTGGACAGGTGGACCTCCACGAGCGGGCGTTCAAGCGCGCGGCACGCATCGAGGAGTGCCACCGAGGTGTGACTGTAAGCTCCCGCATTGAGGACCACTGCCAGTGCGTGGGAGCTTGCTTCATGGATCCAGTCGACCAGTGTGCCTTCGCAGTTGGTTTGCCGGAATTTGAGCTTCCAGCCAAGCGCACGTGCTTTCGTGGTCGCCGCCGTCTCGATCTCGCCGAGCGTTTGCCGGCCGTAAATTTCCGGCTCGCGGCGGCCGAGAAGATTGAGATTGGGCCCATTAAGGACATATATCGGATATGAGCCGCTGCGCACTCGGGACCTGACCACAAGGGCTCCTGAAGGGTTGCTGCCTGAGCGGCCTTATACCGGCTCGTTGCGAGCCCCGAAACCTTGATGTGAGCAGGCATGGCATTTCAGATAAGCATCAACGGCGAACCCCACCGGCTCGAGGGCCCGGTCAGCCTAGGCGAGTTGCTAGCCAGCCTTCGGCTCGAACCAGCGAAAATCGCGGTCGAACACAATTTGGCGATCGTTCCGCGCTCACATTACGCCAACTTGATCGTTGGTGAGGGAGACAAGCTCGAGATCGTCCATTTCATCGGCGGCGGCAATGCCCCGGAGAGTGCATTTTCCGAGGATCGGCCATTTTTGCTGGCCGGTCGCACCTATGCCTCACGCCTTATTGTCGGCACCGGGAAATACAAGACCTACGCCGAAAATGCTGCGGCTGTGGAAGCAGCCGGAGCAGAGATCGTGACGGTCGCGCTGCGGCGGGTGAATCTGAGCAATGCCGATGCCCCCCGCCTGACGGATTTCATCGACCCGGCACGGATAACCTATCTGCCGAATACCGCAGGATGCCACACTGGCGAAGAGGCCGTCCGAACGCTCCGGCTGGCGCGCGACCTCGGTGGCTGGACTCTCGTGAAGCTCGAAGTGCTCGGCGATCGCAAGATGCTCTATCCGGATATGCTGGAGACGCTGCGCGCAACGGACCTGCTGGTCCACGAGGGTTTTCTGGTGATGGTCTATTGCAACGACGATCCCCTGATGGCGAAGCGGCTCGAAAATGCCGGTGCGGCTGCCGTGATGCCTTTGGCCGCGCCCATTGGCTCCGGTCTTGGCGTTCAGAACGCGGTCAATATTCGCATGATCGTGGAGGAAGCCAAAATCCCCATCATCGTCGATGCGGGCGTGGGAACCGCATCGGACGCCGCAGTGGCGATGGAGCTCGGTTGCGACGCCGTTCTGATGAACACCGCCATAGCCGAGGCGAGGGAACCGGTCATAATGGCACGCGCCATGCGGCATGCGGTGCAGGCGGGTCGGCTTGCCTACGTTGCGGGCCGTATGCCCAAAAAACGATTTGCCGATCCTTCGAGTCCGCTCGCGGGGCTGATCTGACGGTCAGCCCTTCGCCATTCGGGCGAGAATGGCATCGTCGATCGCACCCTCGCGAATTTTGCCATTCACGATAAATGCGGGCGTGCCGTCGATGCCTGCGGCTTGGGCAAGCGTATGCGCGCGGGCCAGAGCAAGATCCACGCCCGGAGATGACATGTCTGCCTTGAGTTTGTTCAAATCGAGGCCCGTTTTCCGAGCGACGACAAAGACGGTATTGGCGTCGACTGCGCCTTCCTGGCTCATCAGCGCAAAATGAAACGCCAGGTATTTCTGCGGCTGCTTTCTGGCGGCCATTGCCGCCCGGGCGGCAACAGTCGATGATGGCCCTTTGATGGGAAATTCGATAAAGGCAAACCGCACGTTTCTGTGGCTCTCGTAGAATTTCTTCACCGCCGGAACCGAGGCGCGGCAATAGGGGCAATTGTAATCGAAGAACTCCACAACGGTCGTTTTTGCAGTTGCGGGACCCGTCACGAACGCGACCCGTGGATCGAAAAACTCCTTGAGGCCTAACTTGTCGACCGCGGTCTGCCGCGCATTGTCGTCGCTGGCGTCCTGCTGTGCCTGGAGCTTGCCGGTCATTTCGACCAGCACGTCGGGGTGGGTCAGGAGATAGGTGTGGAGCGCGTTTCCGTTGGCAGGAAAAGGCAACAGACCCAGCGCACCAGCTCCAAAAAAGAGCAGGAGGGAAACGGCTGCACCGGCGACTCCGCCGACGGCTGCAATCTTCCAGGGTTGGCTCATGCAATCTCCGGCTTCAATGGCCCTTCGATGTGTCCGGCCCGGCGACGGCCATGATATCGCTCGCGCGTTGCCAGTCCGGAGAGCCCTCGGGCAGCTTCCGTTGCGCAAGCATGGCGAAGTGCGCCGCCGGACTCATCGCGCCGGAGTTGTAGTAGCGCTCCGCAGTCGAAAGATCGGCCATGGGCTCGTTGCCGAGTTCGCTGTATGCCTGCGCGGCTTCGAACCACGCGAAACTGTTGTCGTTCTCCTGGCGCAAGGCGATCTTCAGGTTATCGAGTGCGGGCGTGGCCATAGCTGTCTTTTCTGTCGCGAGTTGGGCAGCCGCGAGACTGACGCGTAGTAAAGGCGCATCGGGAAGAAGGTCCACTGATTTTTGGTAATCCGGCACACCCTGTTCCGGATGGCTCATTTCCACATAAATCTGGCCTTCGAGTTCCCAGAAATATGGGTTCTTCGGCTCAAGTGTTGTCAGCGTGTCGCACTCCGCCAACGCACGCTTCAAATCCGGCTGACGATAATAGGCGACGGCCCGCGCGTAATGCGCATCTTCACTTGTGTCCGATGGCGGATAATGGTTGAGGACCATCTGGACCGGATCGATGAATCCGGCAAGCTTCGCCTGAACCATGCGGAATGCATGGACGGCCTCGGGGCTGTCTTTCACATCCTTGTATGGCGAAGCGTCCACGAGTCGTTGTAGCAGATCGATGCGTTCGCGCGTCGCCGGATGGTCCATCGCCATGGGATCGATCTTGTAGGCCGACATTGCCTCTTCGTCGGCCAGGCGTTCGAAAACATCGAGCATCCCCTGGCCGGACTGATGGGTGTCGCGCAAGAATTTCTGTCCCATCTGGTCCGCCGTCGCTTCCTGGACACGGCTGAACTGCATGAACTGTGCCTGCGCGGTTGTCATGCCTAGCCCCATGATTGCCATGCCCGCTCCACTGCCTGCGCCAGCCACCATCGCTGCGACGCCTGCGGCAACACCGACGAGCATCGGGATCATGGCCTTGTGTATCGCCGCAGTGTCCCGCACCAGGTGTCCGCCCGCGATGTGGCCTGTTTCGTGGGCGAGTACGCCAATGACCTCGTTTGGGGTGTGCAGCTGCTGCAGCAACCCAGTGTTCACGAAGATATTTTGGCCTTCGGCCACAAACGCGTTGATGGTTGGATCCTGGACGATGTACATCTTGACGGCGGCCGGATCGAGGCCTGCGGCCACGAGAAGGGGATCTTCATAGGACTTGAGCAGCCTCTCGGTTTCGGTGTCACGGACCAATTGCAGCTCCTGCGCCACGGCAGGCTCGAATCCGAGGCACAGCGTGCAGAGTACCGAGAAGGCGAGGCATGCGATTCGGGTTGCGTGGGAAGTGGGCCGACTTCGCGCCAAAGGGTTGCAAATCTTCAACTCTTGAATTCTCCTGCCGCCCGTCGATCGCGTAGAACGGTAGGTGCCGGACTTCCCGTCGTCAACGCGCCTTGCGCCACACGCCTGGTGCGTCCGGGAGGTTTGATTAAGGGCAAGTCATGATGGACCCGCGTCGCCTGATCGCCGTCAGCGCAGTGTCCCTGGTTTCGGCGTGTTCGATATTCGGAACTACCGATCAGGTCGTGCCGGGCAGAGGATACGTGGTCGCGGACGAACCTCAAGCGGCACAGGTAGGAGCCGATATTCTTGCGCATGGAGGCAATGCCGCCGATGCCATTACCGCGACCTACCTAGCCCTGTCCGTCACGTATCCGGTCGCCGCCGGACTGGGCGGCGGCGGGGTGTGTGTTGTCCGGGCCGGTCAAAAAAGCGCATCATTTGATTTTCAGGCACGGGAAGCGGGCGGACCGTATGCGGTTCCGGGCAATGTGAGCGGCTTCTCCATGCTCCAAGCAATTTACGGACGCCTGCCGTGGCAGCGCGTTGTTGCGCCGGCAGAAAGTTTCGCGGCGGCGGGGTTTGGAATTTCACACGGGCTGGAGGTGCGTCTCGCCGACAGCTCTAGCATTGTCCGCCTCGATGCAACGCTTTCTTCCGAGTTCCTGAACGAGTCGGGCGAAATTAGACCCGTGGGTTCGCAGGTGACCGCGCCGGCGCTTGCGCAGACACTTGCGCGAATCCGAACGCAGGGACCGGAGGTGTTCTATCGCGGGCGGCCGGCAAACCAGATCGTCTCCTACTCGGGCGCGCAAGGAGGAGGCATAACGGCTGCAGATCTCGAATCGTACGCGGCCGATCGTTCCGCTCCGCTGATAGTGCGAGTTGCGGGCCTGGACGTTTACCTCCCTGCAGCGTCGACCGGTGCCGGCCGATATGCGAGTGCCATCCTGTCGCATCTGGTCGGCGCCCAAGGCCGCGTTGAGGTAAGCGGCAGCAAATTGGCGCCGCTGGTTTTCTCGGCAGCCAAAGGAGGGCTCCTCGCGAACGATACTGCTTCGCCGCCGCCGGATCTTGGCTCAACGGGATTTGCTGCCGTCGATGGCCAGGGCATGGCGGTAGCATGTGGGGTTACAATGAATGGGCCGTTCGGTTCGGGGCACACTGTGGCTCCCACCGGCGTTACCCTCGCAAACGCACCAAACATCGGTCGCCTTGGTCTCTCCAACACGTTTCTCACGCCATTGGTCGCGATGTCCGATGGACAACTTTTGCTTGCCGGTACAGGCACGGGCGGTCCAGAGGGATCTGCAGGAATCCTTCTCACAATGCTGCAAGCGGCGGGCGGCGAAAACATCATCGAGCCAGGAATTCTGCGGGGAACCGGTCACGAGCCGCTGGAGACGGTGAACATTATCGGATGTCGAAGCGACATCTGCGTCGCCGTTGCCGACCCGCGCAGCTACGGCCTTGGAGCCGCCGCAAACTGACCGCTAACCGTTTCTTCGGAAAGGCCGCTGCCACCAACCCTTGCGCGCAGGTTCGCTGCTCGTCTGTGGAGAAGGCCCGGCTCCGCTCACTGAATCGGCTGGAGCAGCTTGCTCGATCGGTTCGTCCACAGTCGGCGACCTAGGCTGGGGAGGTTCCGCGGCGGGTTCGGCGGCGGTCACTCGAATCTCAGGAGTGAGCGACCATACGGGTTCGGATGACGCATTGGGCTGGATCTCGGGCGAGAGCAGATGCGAACCGGTCGTATCCGGGATCGGCTCCGATAAGACATTCGAAGCCACGATACCCGTCGGCGAGGTTTCCTCCGCCGACAAGGTTGGGTCTGACGATGTCGTGTTGGTGTTATCGCCCGCCCCCCTTCTTCCTCGCCGGCGTCTCCGGCGTTTTCGTCCGGACGTAGACTGACCGGACGTGTGACTATCGGTCGCCTCGCCTCCAGCGCCTCGATCGGCGTCGTCTGACGGAACGATCTCGTGCTTTGCCGTTGCCGCCCCATCGCTTCCGAGCCTGGACGACGACGAAGCAGACCCTGGGGAGGCCCCCGGCAGATTTTCCCGATCACGGCCTCTTCCGCGCCGCCGGCGCCGTCGACTGCTGCCAGGCGAAGGTGCTTGGGGTTCCGGTGCGTGCGGCAGCGCGGACTGTACATCATGGTCCGATGCGGCTTCGTTGACGGCCGCCACCTGGTCTTCCTCGGGCACTGCCACGTGCTCTTGGGCAAGGGCGGTCGGCGCCCTTTCTTCCGAAGACCGCACGCCGATACGATCGATCTCGAAAGTCCCGGCCATCATCGACTCTTTTGGTTCGAACTGGATCGCAATCCTGTAGTCAGTCTCGATCCGAGATATTTCGCGACGCTTCTGGTTGAGCGCGTACACCGCTACGTCCAGCGGCGCGCGGACGCACACGCTGGAAGCTCTTTGCCGCTGCGCTTCTTCCTCAAGGCCGCGCAACAGGCGCAGTGCGGTGGATTCGACCGAGCGGACAATCCCCTGACCGCCGCAATGAGAACAGGCAATGGTCGAACCGGCCACAACGCCGGCCCGCAGGCGCTGGCGCGACATTTCCAGCAGCCCAAACTGGCTGATCTTGCCGATCTGCACCCGCGCCCGATCCGACTTGATACAATCGCGCAGCCGCTTTTCCACGTTCCTGTCGTTTCGCGCGTCTTCCATGTCTATGAAATCAATGACAATCAGTCCGGCGAGATCACGCAGCCGCAACTGTCTCGCGATCTCTTCTGCCGCTTCGAGATTGGTCTTGTAAGCCGTATCTTCGATTGAGTGCTCGCGGGTAGCCTTGCCCGAATTCACGTCGATGGCAACGAGAGCTTCCGTCTGGTTGATCACGATATAACCGCCGGACCTGAGCGTTACCGTTGGCATGAACATCGCGTCCAGCTGCGACTCGACCTGATAGCGCTGGAAGAGGGGAACGGGCTCCTTGTAAAGCCTTACGTTTTTAGCGTGGCTCGGCATCAGCATCCGCATGAAATCCTTGGCATTACGGTAGCCGTCTTCGCCTTCGACAAGAATCTCCGAGACGTCCTTGTTGTACAGATCGCGAATTGCCCGTTTGACCAGATCGCCTTCTTCGTAAACGCAAGCCGGCGCGTTGGATCTCAGTGTCAATTCCCGAATGGTATCCCACATCCTGAGAAGGTACTCATAGTCCCGTTTGATCTCGGCCTTTGATCTGTTCTCGCCAGCGGTCCGGATGATAAGCCCCATTCCCTCGGGCAATTCGAGTGATTGGGCGGCAGACTTCAGGCGGTCACGATCGGCTGCGCTCGTGATTTTCCGGGAAATGCCGCCGCCACGCGGAGTATTTGGCATCAGCACGCAGTAGCGACCGGCGAGCGAGAGGTAGGTCGTCATGGCCGCGCCCTTGTTGCCGCGCTCTTCCTTTACCACTTGAACCAGAATGATCTGCCGCCGTTTGATCACTTCCTGGATCTTGTAATGACGCCGGCGCGCCCAACGCTGGGGCGCGCGCGCGGAGCGCAATCGGCTTGAACCCGGCGGCCCTTCGTGCGACGGCGCGGCATCGGTTTCGACCGTATCGGTCTGTGCTGCCTGCCTCGTTTCTTGCTCAACCGCCTCGGTCCTTCGCTCCCCGTTTTCCGCTTCCGATTCGGATGAAAATGGTGAAACCGATTCCGGCTGAATTTCGTCCCAGTGTCTTACGCCGTCCAGTTCGTCATCCGCAGTAGTGCTCCGGTCGGCGTCGTCCTCGGGACGACTTTCAGCGACCGGGGCTGCGGGCCCGGCAGCGCTCGCGGTATCGACCGATTCCACATCGTCGTCAGTTTGTTGTCTTGCCTCCACCTCCTGCTCGGCAATGAGCGCCATCCGGTCCGCGACGGGAATCTGGTAGTAGTCGGGGTGGATTTCGGCGAAAGCGAGAAAACCCTGCCGGTTGCCTCCGTATTCGACGAACGCTGCCTGCAGCGAGGGTTCGACTCGCGTCACCTTGGCAAGATAGATGTTACCCTTGAGAGGTCGCTTGCTTGCAGCCTCGAAATCAAACTCTTCGACTTTCTGGGTGTCCAGAACGACCACCCGGGTCTCCTCCGGGTGACTGGCGTCGATGATCATGCGTTTGGACATTCAAATCTCCATACGACGGACCACGCGGGCAATTGCGGCGCGGTGAGGCGTCGCAGGGGCTCGGGAGGGTCACGAGTCGCGGTGTGTGAGGGATGCCCCTGAACGTCCGCGCAGGTGGATTTATCCAGGGCGCCGGACGGATTGATTTTACTGGGGCGGTGCAAATCATCACGAATTCACTGGTGCTCGCGCGGGCTGCGCGCGAATTCGAAGCTTCGGGAACGGCCCGATCGACCCGGCAGCGCAAGGCGCGAATCTCGGATCGGTTCTGTTTACGGCCAAGCATGGTCACCGAACGCGTTCGGAGCGTAGGCCCACATCCTTTCTAGGCGACCGCAATCCTGCCGACAAGTGGTTAATCAACAATTCACTATGTCCTCAGAAGGTGCTAATGGCTGGCAAAATGCAGCTTCAAAGCACGGATGGGTGTGGTGTTGGGCACGCGCCTTCTCTTAATGGCCGGATTTCTGCTGGTCTGCGGCTCCAACGATATTTGCGCCCTCGGCGCCCAAAATATTGCGACCGAACCCAACATCGCGTCGCCCAAAACCGTGCCGATCATCATGGGGGCGCGAATTGGGGAGCATCCGGATAGAACACGACTCGTCCTCGAGTCCTCGGATCCGCTGCGAATCAGCGTGTTCACCCTGGCCCGCCCCGATCGAATCGTGATCGTCCTGCCGGATGTTCAATGGCACCTCGGCGCCGCTGACCATCCGAACCGGAGAGGCGCAATCAAAAGCTATCGCTACGGCCTGTTCAGGCCGGGCATATCGCGATTTGTGATCGACCTGAACAGGCCCGTAACGTTGGACAAGCCATTGCTTCTTCGCCCGGAATCGGGCTACGGCTATCGCACGGTGCTGGACCTGCGCCCCGCCACTCAGGAACAGTTCGAGCGAAAGGCCGGATGGCCTGCAGATGTGCCGATCGCCTCGCGGGCCGCGGAGACACCCGGGACGCAGAAACCGGATATTCTTTTGCACAGGCGGCTGGCCGCTAAGCGCGTGATTGTGGTTGATCCCGGGCACGGCGGCATTGATTCCGGAACGCGCGGCTTTGATGGAGAGATGGAGAAGGAAATAGCTCTCGACGAAGGGCTCCGCCTTGGACAGTTGCTGGAGCGACGCGGCTACATTGTTCACTTCACGCGCGACCGCGACGTCTACATCCCGCTGCGTGAAAGGGCAGACGCTGCCCGTGCGTGGCATGCGGATTTTTTCGTCTCGCTGCACGCGGATTCCAATCCCGATCCGCATGTAGCGGGAGCCTCCGTTTACACACTTTCTCAAGCCTCCTCCGATCGCGAGACTGCAGCGCTTGCGCGGAAGGAGAACGCGTCGGACGCTGTGGCGGGCATTGGATCATCGGCGGAAAACAGCGGAGTTGCTTCAATACTGATCGATCTGGCGCAGCGCGATGCGATGAACCGCTCGGTGCGGTTCGCCCACGGTCTGATTACTCAACTCGAAGGGGCAACAGATGTTCTGGCACGAAGTCCACACCGATCGGCAGGATTCGTCGTGCTGCAAACCCGGGGAGTTCCGGCGGCGCTGATCGAACTCGGGTATCTTTCCAACCGGGACGATTGTGCCCGGATGAGGACCGAGCAGTGGCGGGAACGGGTGGCCGAAGCGATTGCGGACGCGATCGACCGGCAGTTTCGTCCCGGCGACACGCAGGCCGAGCAAATACAGGCGGCTGCGGACTGAGGGCCGCCTTGCGGGTGCCACAATCGATTTGCAGCACAGGATAGCAGCAGGACGAAATGCTGAAACGCCTACTACTTTCGATCGGATTTGCGCTCGCCGGGCTCGTTCTCGTCGGTTTGGTTGCACTTTCCATCTATGTCTATTCGCTGACACGCGATCTGCCGAGCGTAGAGGCGCTCCAGAACTACCAGCCTCCCGTCACGACCCGCGTCTATTCCGGAAACGGGACCCTTTTGGGAGAATATGCCCGTCAACGTCGCATATTCATTCCCATCGCTTTCGTACCGAAACTGGTAATCGATGCGTTTACGTCTGCCGAGGACAAGAATTTCTTCAACCATCCCGGGATCGATCCGAGTGGCATCGCGCGTGCGGCCATCAAGGACGTCTTCAATGTTCTGGAACACAGGCGGCTCGAAGGCGCCTCCACCATTACACAGCAGGTCGCAAAAAACTTTCTTCTCAACGGGCAGGTCAAGTTCTCGCGTAAGATCAAGGAAGCAATCCTGGCAGTTCGGATCGACTCGGCTTATCCGAAGAGCAAGATTCTGGAGCTTTATCTGAACGAAATATTTCTTGGCGAAAATTCCTACGGGGTTGCCGCCGCGGCGCTGAATTATTTCGGGAAGTCGCTGGATCAACTCGATATCGCCGAGGCCGCGTTCCTGGCGGCGTTGCCGAAGGCTCCCAGCAATTACGATCCGCGCTTCAACCGGCAGGCCGCGCTGGCTCGACGCAACTGGGTTATTCGGCAGATGGCCGAAAACGGATACATTACGACGGACGATGCGCGTAGGGCGATCGCCGAACCTCTGGTGACTCAGACAAGGCCGCTCGGAATTCAGGCGGAGGATGCGGATTATTTCGTCGAGGAAGTGCGCCGCCTGCTCGAGGCGCGATATGGAGCACACGCGCTCTACGATGCAGGTCTTCAGGTGCGATCGACACTCGATACGCGTCTGCAGAATTTCGCAGTTAACGCGCTCCGTTCCGGATTGGTCCGCTATGACCGGCGTCATGGCTGGCGCGGGGCATTGAGAAACATTTCCGTTAGCGGAGACTGGAAACAATTTCTCGCGTCGCATGGGAACCGGTCTGGGATTGCCTCCTGGCGGCTCGCGATCGTTCTTGGATTCCGGCCGGATAAGTCCGTCGAGATCGGTCTTGCTAACGGGACGCGCGCCCGCATTCCTTTCAACCAGCTCCTGTGGGCGCGTAAGGAGTTGCACGATGCCCTCACGGGCGCCGAACCCGAGCGTCCGCAACAGATCCTGCGTCTCGGCGACGTAATCTACGTCGAATCCGTAGACGGACGCGATTACGGTTTGCGGCAGGTTCCGGAAGTGAACGGAGCCATCGTGGCCATGGATCCCCACACCGGAAGGGTGTTGGCGCTGTCGGGCGGATTCAGCTTCGCCTCGAGTCAGTTCGATCGCGCCATGCAAGCCGAGCGGCAGCCGGGCTCGGCCTTCAAACCTTTTGTCTATGCGGCGGCTCTCGACAATGGGTTCACACCCGTAAGCAAGATCGAAGATGCACCCATTTCGCTCCCGCAAGGCCCCGGACTGCCGTTGTGGACGCCCAAGAATTTTGGCAACAAATTTCTGGGCCTTCAGACGCTGAGGCGGGGCATCGAGCTGTCGCGCAACCTGATGACAATCCGGCTCGCATATGATGTCGGCATGAAGAAAGTTGTGCCATATGCGATACGGGCGGGCGTGTACGATACATTGACGCCGTGGCTGTCAAACGCGATCGGCGCGGCCGACACGACACTGATGCGGATGACAACCGGTTATGCGGAGTTCGTTAACGGGGGCAAGAAAGTCGTTCCGACGCTCATCGACCGCATTCAGGACCGGAACGGCCGTGACATCTACCGCCACGATCCGCGGCTCTGCGTCGGCTGCAACGCACCGTGGCAGAATCAGGCCGAGCCACTCTTACCGGACACCCGGCCTCAGATTCTGGACCCCCGGACGGCTTACCAGATCGTGTCGTTGCTCGAAGGCGTCGTCCAGCGGGGAACGGGAATTGTCGTGAAATCGGTCGGAAAGCCGTTGGCGGGCAAAACCGGAACAACCAACGATTCCAAAGACACCTGGTTTGTTGGGTTTTCGCCGGATCTGGTCTGTGGCGTGTATGTTGGCTTTGACAACCCGCGGACGCTCGGGCGTCTAGAACAGGGTGCGACCGTGGCCGCGCCGATATTTCGTGACTTCATGAAAGAAGCTTTGTCCGATCAGCCGGCAACGCCGTTCCGTGTCCCGCCAGGGATCGACCTTGTGCCCGTCGATGCGCACACAGGGGCGCTGGTGGCGCCCGGAACACCGGGCGCGATCGAGGAAGCTTTCAAATCGGGCACCGAACCCGGCCTGGCGAGCGCAGAGGACGCCAGTCAGCCGGCCGAACGCATGGACAAAAAGACCGGTTCTGTGGTCGATCAGGGCACCGGTGGCCTTTACTGATCATCTGGGCATAAGACCCGGGCTCCCAGCGCGCGGAGAGGGGCCGGATTTCCGGCCTGGCTCAGCCTCCCCGCGCTTGAGCCCGGTCCTCCCGAGTGTCCAGCAGGACCGCAGATGGAATCGAGCAGAGATCGACCCGGCGGCTCGGCGCTGTCGGACGCGCTGAATTCTTTCGCGCGTCGGATCCGGCTTCTTTATGCCGGATTTCAGCGCGAACTACGCTCGAACGAACTGACCCAGATATTTGCCTGCGCCTTTGTCGGCTCGGCGGTGGGGATCTGCGTGGCAGCGCTCCGAGCGCTGGTTCAGTGGTTGCACAGGATCGACTTCGCCATGCAGGGCGGGGGCTTGCTGTCCACCGGCCTCAGTCTGGATCGCGCGCGAATCGTGATCGTGCCGGCCTTGGGAGGGCTGGTTCTGGGGCTCCTCGCACTCGGCGTCCGCCGCCTTGGGAGCCGCGAGATCGTCGATCCGATCGAAGCGAACGCGCTGTATGGCGGCCGCATGTCGCTACCCGCCAGCTTACGCCTGACCACATTCACGCTCATTTCCAATGCGGCCGGCGCATCGCTCGGAATGGAGGCGGGTTATACGCAGTTCGGGTCCGGCGTGTTTTCCAGCATCGCTGGGTATTTCCGGCTCCGTCGTGCCGATTATCGCGTATTCGTCACGGCGGGATCGGCCGCCGCGATTGCCGCGGCCTTCAATGCGCCTCTCGCCGGTGCGTTCTACGGCTACGAGTTGATCCTTGGAAGCTATATGCCGAATGCGCTTGCGCCGGTTGCCGTCGCTGCAGTCTGCGGTGCGCTTTCGCAGCGGTTCATTGCGGGAGCGCAGCCTCTATTTGCGGTGTCCGGCGGCGTATCTCTCGATGTGCACAGCTACGTGCTGTTCGGCATTATGGGCGTGCTCGCGGCCGGTATCGCAATTGTCGCCATGATGGGGGTCACTTGGACCGAGCGCGGGCTGCGGAATTCACCCATTCCGGATTGGCTGCGTCCCTGCACGGGAGGTGTGGCTCTTTCGGCAATAGCCTGGTTTTACCCACAGGTTCTCGGCAGTGGCCACGGCGCAATCCAATATTATTTGCATGCAACACTGCCATTGCTGCCGCTGGTACTCCTGCTGCTCGCAAAGCTGCTCGCTTCCGCCGTTTCGGTCGGTTCGGGGTTTCGAGGTGGCCTGTTCAGCTCGTCGCTGTTTCTCGGCTGTCTCTACGGTGCCGTATTCGCCAAGTGCATAGCGTGGCTCGAACCACATTTTGCAGTGCAGTACCTCGCGTTCCTGCTGGTGGGAATGGGCGCGGTGGCGGCGGCCATCAT